>CBDCTA010000022.1:0-437733 GCA_965221955.1 Gammaproteobacteria bacterium
GCTCACCACATAAGTGCCGATTAAGGTACACGTCGCACCCGCGGCCACCGTCGCACATGGTGTGGTGCCGCCGGTTGGGGTAATTAAGTTGTCGCTCACCACCACGTTGTTCAAGGTGCTGGTGCCATCGTTGGTCGCGGTCACGGTGTACGTTAAGGTGTCACCTTCGCTGATGTCACCGGAACCATCTTCATCCGCATTCGCCGTCACCGCTTTGGCAATCGCGACACTATCGTTTTGTACCACCGGTGTGTTCAAGATGGTTTGTACCGGTGTGGTGATTTCATTACTGACCACGCTCGCGGTGTTGGCAATGTTGCCCGCAATCGCATCCGCGTTGCTCACCACATAAGTGCCGATTAAGGTACACGTCGCACCCGCGGCCACCGTCGCACATGGTGTGGTGCCGCCGGTTGGGGTAATTAAGTTGTCGCTCACCACCACGTTGTTCAAGGTGCTGGTGCCATCGTTGGTCGCGGTCACGGTGTACGTTAAGGTGTCACCTTCGCTGATGTCACCGGAACCATCTTCATCCGCATTCGCCGTCACCGCTTTGGCAATCGCGACACTATCGTTTTGTACCACCGGTGTGTTCAAGATGGTTTGTACCGGTGTGGTGATTTCATTACTGACCACGCTCGCGGTGTTGGCAATGTTGCCCGCAATCGCATCCGCGTTGCTCACCACATAAGTGCCGATTAAGGTACACGTCGCACCCGCGGCCACCGTCGCACATGGTGTGGTGCCGCCGGTTGGGGTAATTAAGTTGTCGCTCACCACCACGTTGTTCAAGGTGCTGGTGCCATCGTTGGTCGCGGTCACGGTGTACGTTAAGGTGTCACCTTCGCTGATGTCACCGGAACCATCTTCATCCGCATTCGCCGTCACCGCTTTGGCAATCGCGACACTATCGTTTTGTACCACCGGTGTGTTCAAGATGGTTTGTACCGGTGTGGTGATTTCATTACTGACCACGCTCGCGGTGTTGGCAATGTTGCCCGCAATCGCATCCGCGTTGCTCACCACATAAGTGCCGATTAAGGTACACGTCGCACCCGCGGCCACCGTCGCACATGGTGTGGTGCCGCCGGTTGGGGTAATTAAGTTGTCGCTCACCACCACGTTGTTCAAGGTGCTGGTGCCATCGTTGGTCGCGGTCACGGTGTACGTTAAGGTGTCACCTTCGCTGATGTCACCGGAACCATCTTCATCCGCATTCGCCGTCACCGCTTTGGCAATCGCGACACTATCGTTTTGTACCACCGGTGTGTTCAAGATGGTTTGTACCGGTGTGGTGATTTCATTACTGACCACGCTCGCGGTGTTGGCAATGTTGCCCGCAATCGCATCCGCGTTGCTCACCACATAAGTGCCGATTAAGGTACACGTCGCACCCGCGGCCACCGTCGCACATGGTGTGGTGCCGCCGGTTGGGGTAATTAAGTTGTCGCTCACCACCACGTTGTTCAAGGTGCTGGTGCCATCGTTGGTCGCGGTCACGGTGTACGTTAAGGTGTCACCTTCGCTGATGTCACCGGAACCATCTTCATCCGCATTCGCCGTCACCGCTTTGGCAATCGCGACACTATCGTTTTGTACCACCGGTGTGTTCAAGATGGTTTGTACCGGTGTGGTGATTTCATTACTGACCACGCTCGCGGTGTTGGCAATGTTGCCCGCAATCGCATCCGCGTTGCTCACCACATAAGTGCCGATTAAGGTACACGTCGCACCCGCGGCCACCGTCGCACATGGTGTGGTGCCGCCGGTTGGGGTAATTAAGTTGTCGCTCACCACCACGTTGTTCAAGGTGCTGGTGCCATCGTTGGTCGCGGTCACGGTGTACGTTAAGGTGTCACCTTCGCTGATGTCACCGGAACCATCTTCATCCGCATTCGCCGTCACCGCTTTGGCAATCGCGACACTTGGTAATGACAAGGAGTTATTGTCGGATGCAGAGTTTACTCCACCACTTGAAGTTGGATCCGTTACACCTGCTGGTACAGTAATAGTAGCGGTGTTAGTTAACGGATCAGGAAAAGCTGCGAAGGATGGAAATACCGCAGTAGCTGAAAACCATAAAATAAAAAATCGGAGGGCACAGTTAAGTGCTCGTATATACGATTCCTTATTCGATGAATTCCATTTGTAGAGTTTGGACACTCGTTAATCCTTTAACGCTCTTATGAGCCAAACCCGCCCGTCAACGAGATGGAATAAATCCAAATCGCTGCTCAAAATAATTGAGCATTTTGAAGTCGAGTTGAGGCTTTAAAACCGTTCTAAAATTTCAGAACGAAGTTGATAAATCATTGACTTCTAAAAGAAATTTTTAATTTCTTTGTCGTTGCCAATAATACGACTACAGCGTCAAATTTTAGACGGTCAAAGTCTCAAAATACGGGATAATTAGACAAAACCCGACTCAGTGACATGATTTGACGATTGAAGGTGTTAAGAAAAAATTTAATACTAAAGGTGATAAGTTGTTGTTTTTCAAGGATAAATGGACAACTTTTTTAAGACCGATTAAGATCCTATAAACGAACTGATAATGCTATAGAAATCAATAGGTTAAGAAATTTTAACTTGAAATAATCGCAATTGATATACTTGTTTATATAACTAGTTATGATCTATAACTAAAATTAAGTTTTTAAACTTAATCTAGTTTTTCCACTTGATATTACAACCCACACTTGGTTTTTGTTCTGTAGTTACTTGCTCACCAGCAAGAATCGAATCCAAGGCGCTTCGTAAATCTGAACCACTAACAGGTATATTATTACCCGGACGAGAATCATCGAGTTGACCTCGATAAACGCATTTTAATTCATGGTCAAAAACAAAAAAATCTGGCGTACATGTAGCATCATATTTTTTAGCTACTTCTTGGGTTTCGTCATATAAATATGGAAAGTTATAACCTAATGATTGCGCAAGAACTTTCATCTTATCTGGCGAGTCTTCTGGATAATTCTCAACGTCATTCGCACTTATGGCTACAATGCCAATACCCTTGCTTAAGTAATCCTGTCCAAGTTTTACGAACTCATCTTGCACATGCTTTACAAATGGACAATGGTTACAAATAAACATAATAAGCGTCGCATGTGTACCTTTAATCTCTTGTAATGTCCTACGCTCACCTGAAACCGTATCAGTAAGACTAAAACTAGGGGCAATCGTGCCTAAAGGCATCATATTTGAAGCTGTTTGTACCATAACGTGAGCTACTTACTTTCTATGTGAATTCGTATGCGTAAAATACTGTACCCGATATTAATCATATAACTAATGGGTTAAATAATAATACTATCCCTGTAATAAACTATAGCTGAAATACCAGCCTGCAAAGGAATTTATCAATGTCGACGACACGTGTTTTTACTTCGGAATCTGTTTCTGAAGGTCACCCAGATAAAATGGCGGATCAAGTATCAGACGCCATTCTTGATGCAATTTTAGAACAAGACACGAATGCCCGTGTAGCCTGTGAGACAATGGTTAAAACGGGCATGGTGGTACTTGCCGGTGAAATCACCACCTCAGCACAAATTGAATATGAAAAAATTGTGCGCGATACAGTGAATGGCATTGGCTACGATAATTCTGATGTAGGTTTCGATGGCCATAACTGTGCCGTGCTTAATGCACTTGGCAAACAATCTCCGGATATTGCTCAAGGTGTAGATCGCAAGTCAAAAGAAGAGCAAGGAGCCGGCGACCAAGGCATGATGTTTGGTTATGCAAGCAATGAAACAGATGTGCTGATGCCCGCACCCATTACTTACTCACATCGCTTAGTTCAAAAACAATCTGAAGTTAGAAAAGCAGGTACATTAAGATGGTTGCGCCCTGATGCAAAAAGCCAAATTACTTTTGTCTATGAAGATGGCAAACCCACTAGCATTAACGCAGTAGTGTTATCTACACAGCATGATCCTGACATAAGTCAAAGTGATTTACATGAAGCGGTGATGGAACATATTATTAAACCTACTTTGCCAGAGAAGTGGTTATCTAAAGATACAAAATATCACATCAATCCTACAGGTAAGTTTGAAATTGGTGGGCCAGTCGGTGATTGTGGATTAACAGGACGCAAGATTATTGTAGACACCTATGGCGGCATGGCAAGACATGGCGGTGGAGCTTTCTCAGGTAAAGATCCTTCTAAAGTAGATCGTTCTGCAGCTTATGCAGGGCGTTATGTAGCAAAAAATGTTGTAGCCGCGGGTTTGGCGGAACGTTGCGAGATTCAGATTTCTTATGCCATCGGTGTAGCTCAGCCTACCTCTGTATCTATCGATACATTTGGAACAGGAAAAATTGCCGATAATAAAATCGAAGATATTGTACAAGATGTATTTGATTTACGTCCTTATGGAATTGTTACGATGCTTGATTTATTACATCCAATTTATCAGGCTACTGCGGCTTATGGACATTTTGGCCGTGATGAATCTAGCTTCCATTGGGAACGCACAGATAAAGCTGCTGAATTAAAAGATCGCGCATCTTAAAAAGTTTATTTCTAATTATTGAATGCTTAAGGAGCATACTTAAATATGACTACGCAAACTGCAGAAAAACTTGAGCCAGATTTTAAAGTGGCTGATATTGCATTAGCCGATTGGGGCCGCAAAGAAATTGCCATTGCAGAAACCGAAATGCCAGGTTTGATGGCATTGCGAGAAAAATATGGTAATGAAAAGCCGCTATCAGGCGCACGTATCGTAGGCTGCTTACATATGACCATTCAAACTGCGGTGCTGATCGAAACATTAGCTAAACTTGGTGCAGAGATTCGCTGGTCATCTTGCAATATCTTTTCTACTCAAGATCATGCGGCCGCAGCAATCGCTGCAGAAGGCGTACCCGTCTTCGCCTGGAAAGGTGAAACTGAAGAAGAATACGAATGGTGTATCGAACAAACCATAACAGGCCCAAATGGTTGGACACCTAACATGATTCTGGATGATGGTGGTGACTTAACCAAAGTGATGCACGAAAAATATCCTGAATTACTCAAAGAAGTAAAAGGTCTTTCCGAGGAAACTACAACGGGTGTACATCGTTTACATGAAATGGAAAAAACTGGCGAATTAAAAGTCCCAGCATTCAATGTTAACGATTCAGTTACCAAATCTAAGTTCGATAATTTGTATGGTTGTCGCGAATCTTTAGTCGATGGTATCAAACGTGCTACCGATGTCATGGTTGCAGGTAAAACCGCAGTGGTTTGTGGTTACGGCGATGTAGGCAAAGGCAGTGCGCAATCTCTTCGTGGTCTTGGTGCAACGGTTTTGATCACTGAAATCGATCCGATCTGTGCACTACAAGCAGCTATGGAAGGTTATGGTGTTGTTCAGTTAGAAGACGTTGTAGACACTGCAGATATTTTTGTTACTACTACAGGTAATTTTAACGTCATCAACCATGAGCATATGCAAGCTATGAAAGACCAAGCTATTATCTGCAATATTGGTCACTTTGATAATGAAATTGATGTAGCAAGCTTAAAACAATACCAATGGGAAAACATCAAACCTCAAGTGGATCATATTATTTTCCCTGATGAAAAACGCATCATATTATTAGCTGAAGGTCGTCTTGTGAACTTAGGCTGCGCAACTGGACACCCAAGTTTTGTAATGTCTAATTCATTTACTAACCAAGTGCTTGCTCAAATGGAACTTTGGAAGAACTCTGAAAAGTATGACAACAAAGTTTATGTGTTACCAAAAACACTTGATGAGGAAGTTGCGCGATTACACCTTGAAAAAATTGGCGTAAAGCTAACTAGACTTACTCAAGAACAAGCAGACTATATCAGCGTTGATGTAGATGGTCCGTACAAACCTGACTACTATCGTTATTAAGTTAAATTAGTATGCCTTTTCACTCGCCTTGAGTTTCGATGCGAGTCATCCGTCTATATACCTGCCAACATCTAGCTCCGGATTTAGATCTAGAGCTAGATGATGAAACACGCCACTATGCCACAAATGTGTTAAGGCTCAATAAGCATTCCAGGCTCACACTTTTTAATGGTGATGGTTTCGATTACACATGTGAAATTCTAGATTGTAAAAAATCAATCTTACGCGTAAACATCTTACAACAACTTAAATTGAATAATGAGTCGCCATTAAAAACTCATTTATATTTAGGTGTTTCAAAGAGTTCACATATGGATTACGCCATCCAGAAAACGGTAGAGGCAGGTGTCTCAAGTATTTATCCTATTTTAATGGAACGCACGGTTAGCAAAGCAAGCAGCAAATCATTAGAAAATAAACACCAACACTGGCAACGCATTATTCGAAGCGCATGTGAACAAAGCGGTAGAGCAGTTATTCCTAACTTATCCGAAGTGAGTGAATTAACTGCGATCGCACCATGTTTAGAAAATGAATATGGATTGCTTTTTGATATACATTCAAAGCAAAATATGCAAAGTTTAGAAATCAAAAAGCCCGCATCAATTAAACTATTGATCGGACCAGAGGGTGGATTATCTAGCAACGAGATAGAATTTGCCTTGCAAAAAGGTTTTCATGCGGTGAATTGCGGTCCGCGGGTTCTACGCACTGAAACAGCTGCACTTACTGCAGTGTTACTAGCCCAACAGGAATGGGGAGACCTAGCAGGGTAATTGAAGTAAGTGAAAATTTATAGACCTACACAGCTCTGTTGCTAGCACAATAAAATTGTCAAGTTATTAACTTTGGCCTAAGACACTCTATTACCAGAATAATTAATTGTATTTAATTTGCACGTGTTAAAAGAATTTCTTCAAGCTTTTGAAAATTAGGAATTGCCAATTCTTTACTACCGATCTTCACGTAATGCGAAATAAGCTCAGAGTGTTTACTCATCATACCATCGTGATTATACAGAGCTCGGCTATCTAGAATTAGAGGCCTAGGCATTGACTGTACTTCAATGGCATATAAAGGGAACGCTTCAGTATTTTCGATGACATAACAGATAACCGCACGAATATGTTTGGTTTTAGAAACCCTAGGTTGATTGCAAAGTCTTTCAAATGAAACCACAGGTACAACATAATCTTGCCACTCAATATCACCAATTAACCAATCTTCATCATCTTCATAAGTATTAATTGCAGGTTTATAAACTACTTCTTTTACAATCGATTTAGGCAATAACACATCGTTGCTACCTAGTGGTAACAATAGGCAACTAAGTGTTGGATAAGTTGAAACTTCTGATAACGACATACTATTATTTGACTACTTCACGAACACAGTCCAACAACTGACTTTCATTGTAAGGTTTACCTAAATATTCCTGTACACCAATATCTAAAGCACGCTGACGATGTTTATCGCCTGTACGCGAAGTAATCATAATAATGGGTACATTTTTCAAGCGTTCATTATTTCTTACATGAGTGGCTAGCTCAAAACCATCCATGCGAGGCATTTCTATGTCTAATAGAATCAGTGCAGGCGTAAAGTCTTGTAGTTTTTGTACTGCATCCACACCATCTTTTGCAGTAGTGACTTTATAGTTATTACGTTCAAGGAAACGCGTAGTTACTTTACGAATCGTAATTGAATCGTCTACCACCATAATAGTTGGCTGCGCATCAATAATTGCTTCTTCACGACTAGGCGACACTTGTCCCAGCTCTTCAATCGAATCCATGCGAACTAGTCCTTGTACATCCAGTATTAACACAACATTGCCATCACCTAAAATCGTGGCACCTGAAATAGCAGGTAAACGGCTTAGCTGTGTCGCAAGAGGCTTGACGACGATTTCATGATTTCCTAGTGTTGCTTCTACATGTATTGCCATACGAGATTTACCGGAACGTACTAGCAATACTGGAAACATTTTGTCGGCACCATCTAGCTGAGGGTGACTTAAACCTAATAAGCTCGCTAAATGACTGAGTCGATAGCTTCTGTCTGCATAATTATAAACAGCAGAGTCTTCTGCATATTTCTGCTTGAGCTCATGTGCTGACATTCGCACCACACCTTCTACACTTGCCAATGGCACGGCATAAATATCATTAGCACATTTAACAAGTAACGACTGGGTAATCGCTAAAGTAAACGGAATATGAATCGTAAAGGTTGCTCCTTGCCCAAATTCAGTATCAATTTGCAAAGCACCGCCTAGTTGCTTGATCTCACTCGCAACAACATCCATACCTACACCACGCCCAGAGACTTGTGAAACTTGACCTGCAGTACTAAACCCTGGTGTTAAGATTAAATTTAATGCTTCACGATCAGGTATATTGTCATCATCAATTAAACCAAGTTCTTGCGCTTTATTTTTTATCTTTTCAACATCAAGACCTGCACCATCATCCGTAACCACAATTACAATTTCTGCACCTTCACGAGCTACTTCTATTTTAATTTCTCCACGCTCAGATTTTTGCACCGATGAGCGTTGCTCGGGAGCTTCGATTCCATGTGAAATTGCATTTCTAACCAAGTGTTCAAGCGGCGCAACAATGCGATTCAAAATGGAACTATCAATTTCTGTATTTTGACCCACCACTTTTAAATCAGCTTGTTTTTCAAGCTCACGTGAAGTTTGACGCACGATGCGCTGCAAACGTGGTACAAGTTGATTAAACTGCACCATACGTGTGCGCATTAAGCCTTCCTGTAGATCACCACTAATACGGCGCTGCTGCATTAGCAGCATTTCTGATTCACGCACTTGATCAGATAAAATTTCTTTTATACTTAACAAATCATTAACGCTTTCTGCTAATGATCTTGACAGTTGTTGTATATTTGAATAACGATCTAATTCAAGAGGATCAAAATCTTCTTGTTCAGGTGCCTCATGTGCATGTCGAGATAAAATCTGAGTTTCTGTCTCAATTTCAAGATTACGCAATTGATCGCGCAATCGGTTTACAACCTGGTCTAATTCATAAATATTAGCGGTGTAGTTATTGCTAACCTGCTCTAATCGCGCTTGAAAGATATTCACCTCGCCTGCGTTATTTACAAGGTTATCCAACACACTAGACTGTAATCGTACCGCTTGCTGACCTGAAATGAGTGGTTGAATATTTTGTGAGGGATTTGTTTCAACAGGATTGCGCAATACAGGAATTTTTACTACTTTATTGGATTCCTCAACACTTTCACTAGATTTAAATACCGGCGCTTCTTCAAAGGCAGAATTTTCCTCTTTTTTAAATACATCCGGCTCAGCAACTGGAGGAACGCCAACAACACTATCATCTACACTTAATAATGCATCAATATTCTGTATTAATTCAGTTGCCGGTGGAACAGGGTGTTTTGCTACAGCCAAGTCAACCATTTCATTTAATTGATCTAAACAACGTTGAACAATATTAAAAATATCTTCATCTGCATTTACACGATTATCGACGATTGAAATCACAAGATTTTCAAAAGTATGGCTTAAATTTCCGATGTTGCTATAGGTTGCCATACGTGCACTACCTTTGAGAGTGTGCAATTGCCGACGAAACTCTGAAACAGCACTTTCATCTTTATGATTTGTTCTCCACTTATCTAAACACTCATTACACGTCTCAAGTATGTCTGCTGCCTCTTCAAGAAAAATTTCTACTAAATCTTCATCTTTGCCCTCATAAACATCACTATCATTAGACGCATCAACATTTTCAGTCAACCCAGTTACTTCAGCATTGGGCTCTGAAAGTGTAGCGCTTTGTGGCTCTTCTAATTTATCACTATCTTTCTCGACAAAGACTTGTTCTTCCACAACAACATTTTCTAAAACAGGAATTTCAACAAGTTTTAAATTATTAACCTTGCCTAATAAATCGAGATTGACTTCTTCCTCTTTGAAGGCGGAAGAATTGTTTGTAACACCTTTTTTTACATATTCGATGCATTCAACAAACACATCGAATTGTTCAGCCTTAATTTTTTGATTATGTTGACCACATTCTTGACAAAACTTATCAAGCGGACCAATAAGTTTAGCGACTGCATCCACCTGAGCTGTACGTGAACAACCAAATAAGGTGTGCAATGCATGTAGCAAGGTTTCATCAATAGGCAGAATTTTATGTTCTTTTTTCTGCTCGATAATTTCTTCAATTGTGTTGATATGCTGACTTGCTTCATCTAGGAACAAGCTATAAAGCTCATCATGAAGTGAATCCTGTTGTTCAATTTTTTCTAACTCATCGATGTCTAAGTTGACAACTTCAATATTCGATTGAATTGCTGAATCTTCAGGTTGATCAATGAAATCTTCTTCTAAGCTCTCCTGTTGAGGATTGTTTTGCTGGTCAATAAATTCTTGTGCTTCGACATATAACTTAGTCACATCAGCGACAGGTTCACGCTCTGTTTTTATTTGCAACACTAGCTCATTAAGCAACGCTACTGATCTTTCAAGCAACTCATGAATATCGCTTGTCACCTTCAAAGACTTATCAATTACTTTATTTAAGATGTTTTCAATTTGCCACGAGTATTCACCAATAATTTCGGCCCCAACCAAACGGCCACTACCTTTTAAAGTATGGAAAGATCGACGTATGATAATAAGTGCATCCTCATTGCCTTGATCTTCTTGCCAAATTTTTCGATTAAGGTTTATTTTTTCTACTTCTTCCTCTGCCTCTTCAATAAAGATCTCTACAACATCTTCATCAGCATCATCACGATTAGCATACAAAACCTGCTCTAAACCGTCGTCTTTGATAGTAATGCTGTATGATTGTGGATCTTGCTGTGATCCATCTGAATCCTTTTCGCTAATTCCTGACACCAATTCAGGTAAAGACTCTTCGTCATTAGCAGAGTCTTGACTAAGAATATCGAGTTCATCACTCTCATTAGTAACTTGGGATTCTTCAAGATTATCTAAGTCATAAGCTTGAGCATTTGTACTTAATTCTTCTTCAATTTCGTCAAGTTCAAGTAAATTGGTAGCATCAAGATCTACTTCGACGACGCCCACCGCTTCATCTTCGTCACCCACATCCAAGGCGAGATCATTTCTGAATTCTTCATTTGCAATACTATTTAGCTCTGTAGCTGCTTCTTCGATACTTGTAGATTCAAGCTCAATAAGATCAGCAGATAACTCTTCATCAGCTTCAGATAAATCTAATAATTCCGTTTCATCCAATGCATCTTGGTGTATAGCATCTGAACTTACAGATTCTTCATCTATTGACGCGGGGTTTATTAACTCTGGGTTTAGTGGTTCAGGATCTACTATATTTTCACTAAGCGGCTCTTGCTCAACGTTGCTGGAATCTTCATCAAGCAGGTCAAAATCTAATGAGAGGTCTAATGAGGTAGCACTTAGATCTTCCAGATCAATCTCATCATCCAAACTGGCTTTAGTTCGTTTATTACTGGATTCTGTTTGCCCCATGCTAGCTGGGCTAGAATTAACATGCTCGTCACTTCCTTGATCAGCATGATCAGCCCCTATACTCCCTGAGGCCGGTTGATCAGAATTGGTCAAATCGTGCGCCTTAGTTTTTATATCTGGCCCACTTATTTTAGATTTTTTTTTTAGTTCCAAATCAGAAGAACTTAGCAAAGCAAGTGCATCATCTTCTTCAGCAGCAAACTCTTCTACTTCTACTGTTTCCAATGGTTGAGTCTTTTTTGATAAAGCAACCTCACCACCCACCAATAAAGAGACATTATTTATCCCATATTCGAGAATATCTTTTTGATTGCCTTCGTCAACAATCAAAGCTTCAAGGTAGCACTCTACACTGGTAATCGAATCAGCAAATGCATCTAATTTATCTGCTTTTGAACTCAACTCTTGCACAGCATTCTCATCAAGCAAATAAGCTTGAATACATTCTAGTATCTTAGCCGCATCATCTAGGTTAAGCATTGATAGAGCACCCATCACTTTGCGGAAGTGATCTTGTACTTTTACAAATTTTTCTTCATCTTCAGGTGCAGTAAGAACTTGAGAAAAAGTATTTTTTGCTTCTTCGATTTCACTCAATGCTTCAGTAATTGTTTGCACTTGTATCTTTCTAAACTGATTTGCATCATCAGATGATTCAGAATGATCTTCAGTAGAATCAATTAGCTGCACAGCAGGCTTATTCAAAATTCTGTAGTTAACAAAATTATCAACAATATTTTCTGCTTTAATTAAAGTCTCTGCGATGGCAATAAAATTGCTATCCGCATGCTCTAATTCTTCAACCGACAAACCATTTAGTGCAGTTACTTCACGCAAAACTTCTTCTCTTGGTTCATCTAAACCAAGCATACTTAAAGTATCAGCAATTTTTTGTAATTCTTTACCTACCTCTTTTACGCTTTCTGGAGATCTATTTTTACTATGCACATATAACTCAATAGCATCTTTTACAGTCTCAATATCTTCATGCAGCGCTTTTGAAACGGCTTGCAATACATCAGAATTTGGGCCCGACAAACCTTCGCGCATTTTATCGATGTCCATTTCGGAAGGAATAAGATCATTAAGTCCATAAGCTTGTTTTACTTTATCAACAATACGACCACGATCTTCTGCAATACCTACATAATAAAGTAAGTTCTTAATCAAACCAGCTGGGATTTCTTTTGCAAAGTTTGCTTCATCAAGTTCAATAAATCGTTTAATTTGTCGGTCTACCTGCCCCAATAATGATGCAAGTCCTGTACTAGTAGGCAATGCCTCTATCGCTAAAGCTTGTGCAATTGCACTTGAAACCCACCACAATCTACGTGCGGCAATTTCGTTTGAACATTGATGAAGACGAATTGCAACTTTACATATTTTTGTCGCTGCGACATCGACTTCTTTATTTTGGATTAAGTTAACTAAACCAATTTGGAATCCATAACGAATTTTCTTTGCATATTCCTGAGCAGGAATCTCTATTTTCACGTGTACTTTAGGAACATCGATATCATCTAAATCTGGAAAAAATAAAATATGTTCTGAAAGCAATGGTGCTTCGCGAACACCGCGCAGATCATTTAAAAGTGGAAGCAGTACTACCGGAAGATCTTTATGACCCGCTTGCACATACTCAAGATAATCAGACATCTGTAGAATACCTCGCGACAAGCATTCTTGTGCTTTTTCTTTTTGTGTGATGGTTTCACTCATCAAGCCTTCAACCACGTCACACATTTCACGTGCTAAAACAGCTGCACCATTAATTTGTACAAGTTGCAGAGTTCGTTCAACTTGCGCAAGAGAATTAGAAGCCTCGGCTAATAACGACAGATCAGATTCCTCTTCAACATATTGCTCTAATTTAGTACGCGCCTCTTCGATAATGCTATCGACTTCATGCTTAACTTTTTTTACCGCAACTTTCTCAAGCGCGCTGTTTCGCATTTCCATATTCATGTTATAAACCTATGCGTATTATGACGCTTCTCGGTTTTCTATCACGGTATCCTCAATCGATTGAGGTAGCTTGAAGCCCGCCACCGAACGCTTAAGTTCTTGGCCAAGATTTTTCAACTTGCCCACCCAACTTGCGGTATTACTTGCGCTATCCGAAGTTTGCATGGTGATTTCTTGAATCACATTCATCGTTTTCGAAACATTTCCCGCAGCGATGGTTTGCTTTTCAGCTGCATCGGTAATATTTTGAATCAGTGCTGCTAAGTTATCCGATACAGATTCGATCTCTACCAATGCTTCGCCAGCATTCTCTGCAAGCCTCGCACCACTTACCACGTTAGAAGTACTTTGCTCCATAGAAATAACAGCTTCATTCGTATCACTTTGAATGGTTTTGACCAATGCCTCAATTTGCTTGGTTGCCGTACCCGCACGTTCCGCGAGTCGTTGCACTTCATCTGCAACCACAGCAAAACCTCTACCTGCTTCACCTGCAGTGGAGGCTTGAATCGCTGCATTCAATGCAAGAATATTAGTTTGATCAGCAATCTCATCAATCAAACCAACGATGTCACCAATTTCCTGTGAGCTTTCACCCAGTCTTTTAATTCGTTTCGAAGTTTCTTGAATTTGTTCACGAATAGTATCCATACCATCAATGGTACGACTTACTGCTTGTGCACCTTTATGCGCAATGTTTACAGATTGCTGCGCTACATCAGCAGAACTTTTAGCATGATCTGAAACTTGTTCGATTGATTTAGCCATTTCGGAAACAGCAGAAGTTACATTGGCAATTTCACGTGCTTGTTTTTCACTGGACGTAGTAAGTTTTTGAGTTGAGTCGTGCGTTACGTCTGCAGCCGAAGCAACTTGTTTAGACGTATTGTTAATCGTGTTTACAAGATTACGTAATGCATCAATAGAGTAATTTACGGAATCTGCTATCGCGCCGGTAATATCTTCCGTAACCGTGGTGTGCACGGTTAAGTCACCTTCTGCAAGATTTGTCATTTCGTCAAGCAATAACAAAATCGCTTGCTGGTTACGACGATTTTGTTCGTCTACTGCTGCGAGCTGGTGTTTAACTTTACCTCCCCATTTATTTACGAATACGAGCAATACAATTAGACATGCCATACCGGAAATAAAAACCGCTGCAGAGAAGATACTATTGCTTGTACTAAAGCCTGCTAACTTTCCTAAATCAAACGCTAGAATTGCCATTGCACCCATAACTAAAAATGCTAACAGCGCCATTATGGTCAGAGCGGATTTGCTAGATTGACTTTCCTTGTCTGCACGAGCAATTGATTTTGTTAAGGCCATAATTCAAGTATTCCTAATTTCTAACTAAATTCGATACAAGTGATGGTTTTGATATACAAATATCTTTTATTAAATTCTGTGTATTGATAACGGGCATAAAAATTTTCAAATCAGTAAATACCCACCAGAAATCAATAATTTCCAGACACTAATGATACGTGTGAATGGCATCCCTAAAGGCATTGCTGTGTCGTGAAAATACTCACTTTTATCGGTTAAAAAGACGGGCTTCGAATAACCATTAAACAGCTTGCCTATGATCAGCAAGCAGCTAGCAAACAAATGGAATTACACCTGAAAACTTAGCTTTAACCGAGGTTGCGCAGCTCGTTAAAGCGCTCATCCGCTAATAAACTTTGAATGGATAGTGCTGCGAACCACTCTTCACCAGAGCTGTAAAATGCCCCAATATGATCAATATGCTCGTAGTCAAATCCTTCAGGAACTTCATCAACACCTTGATCTTCATGAAAAGACTTCATTCCAATAATTGAATCTATAATTAAACCGTAGTGATAAGACTCTTGTTTAATCAGCAACATACGTTTAGCTGAATATTTACCTTCAATAGGTTTTGAAAATATAAATTCATGAATATCTAACAAAGTAACTAAATTACCTCTTACGTTCGCTATACCTACCAACCAAGCGGGTGATCGAGGGATATGTGTATAGTCTTTTACGCTTAATACTTCACTCACATCTACAATTGGAATAATGTACTTATGTGCACCCAGCTGAAAAGCTAAACCATGTGAAAAACTAACCCCTGATTCTTGTTGTACCAAGCCACCTTGTTGTGCAACACACTTACGATCTATCGATAATAAATACTCAAACGGGGTTGTTTCTTCAGAAACCGCCATAACAATTTATGCGGCTAGAAATGATTTGATCGAATTGACCAACATTTCAGAATCAACAGGCTTAACCAAATAACCTTTTGCGCCTTGGCGAGTTGCCCAAACCTTATCGGTTTGTTGGCTTTTTGTAGATACCATCACGACAGGAATCTCTGCGGTTTCAGGACTAGTAGTAATCTGTCGAGTTGCCTGAAATCCATTCATACCTGGCATTACGATATCCATAAGAATTAAATCAGGATGCTTATCCTTTGCTGCCTCCACTCCTTGTTCGCCACAATTTGCAGTAGACACTTTGTGTCCGGTTTGCTCTAGAAGTTTAGAAATAAAATGACGCTCTGTGGGGGAGTCATCAACAACAAGGATATGAGCCATGTCAGTATTGTTCAGGTGATGTTTACTTGCCACTGTACTCAGCAATGGCCCCGAGTAAATCGTCGCGTGTAAAGGGTTTAGTTAGATATTGTTCTGAACCTACAATTTTGCCACGCGCTTTATCAAAAATACTGTCTTTACTAGATAACATAATTACCGGTGTAGACTTAAACATACGGTTATTTTTAATCAGTGCACAAGTTTGATAACCATCTAAACGCGGCATCATAATGTCAATAAATATGAGATTAGGACGATGCTCTGCAATCATGGCTAAGGCTTCGAAACCATCATTTGCCGTAAGAACTTCACAACCTTCTTTTGTTAACAAAGATTCTGCTGATTTACGAATTGTTTTGCTATCGTCAATCACCATTACCTTTAATGCACCAGAAGGTTCCCCACCAGCCTGTGCTGAATCATCCAATGCCAAACCACTTTCTTGCATAATTACTTCCTAAGATCGCATTTTGAACTGACATCACCCAAATATAATTTATAATATTTGAATATCAGATTGTTATTCTGTAACCCACACAAGCATAATTACCTACCGAGACAATAAGCCTAAAAACTCATAGCGTTATGTGGAAATCTAACCATGCCAGCTATGAAATATAGGACAACAAGCTTCCGATATAAGTAGTCTAATCCCGGACGAGGTATGCAGTGACAAGCACAAAACTAGCCGTAATCATGGACCCGATAGAGGGTATAAATATAAGCAAAGACAGCACCTTTGCCATGCTCCTAGAAGCTCAGCACCGAGGCTATGAAATCCATTACCTACAAGCAAGTGATTTGATCCTTAAAGATAGCAAGGTCCTGGCTCAAACCTGCTTGCTCGAGGTACAGGATCAAGCAAAAAACTACTTTTCCAAGCAAGCCCCTAGACTAATAAATATGTCCGATCTAGACGTGGTACTGATGCGCAAAGATCCACCGTTTGATATGGAGTATATCTACACAACCTATCTACTCGATCGTATTCAGCAAAATGGAACTTTAGTGGTTAATGATCCTACAAGCTTGCGGAATGCCAATGAAAAATTATTTGCCACACAATTTAATAACTGCATTGCTCCTTATGTAGTTACGCAAAAACAATCGACACTAAATGAATTTATCGACGAATATAAACAAATCGTGGTGAAACCCTTAGATAGCATGGCAGGGGATTCTATATTTCAAATCAAAGAAGACGATGCAAACCGCAATGTTATTTTGGAAACCATCACACATCAACAGCAGCGCACTGTAATGGCACAAAAGTTTATTCCTGAATACACTCAAGGCGATAAGCGTATATTGCTAATCAATGGCGAAGCGATTCCTTATGCTTTATTAAGAATCCCCGCTAAAGGTGAGCTACGCGCAAATTTAGCCAAGGGTGGCAGCGCGCAAGGAATCGAATTAAGCACACGTGATCACTTCATTTGCCAACAAATCAAACCCATTTTACAAAATATGGGGCTCAGCTTTGTTGGTATTGACGTAATCGGTGATTACCTAACAGAAATTAACGTGACTAGCCCGACAGGCATCCGTGAGTTAGATAAGATGTATGACTTGAATATCAGTGTAAATTTATTTGACCATATCGAAATACAACTTAAAGCTGAATAATTAATCTTACTCGTCTAATTTCCTACCATGCGGCTTGTCTCACGAGATAAACGAAGTTCGAACCAAGTTATTTCATGCTCACAAACCCATACAATAGATAAATTCAAACCAAACTTGATGCCAAACGTATTAATACCATGTCAGCAGTAGTCAATACCGTACAAATTACTGCGTCCGATCGACTTGGCTTTAGTTTATTTATTGCGGCGATCTTGCACGCCATTCTAATTTTAGGTTTAGGCTTTGGCTTGCCTTTTGCACGTGATTTTAACTCAGCATCCATGCTTGAAGTGACTATGGTGCTCACTAAAACGCATCAAGAACCTATCGATGCCAAACATATTGCCAGTGAAAACCAGTTAGCCAGCGGCAGCACAGATCAAGAAAACCAACCTTCCGCTCCATTTAGTGGTAGTAGTTTTAATCAAAACATTGGTATCGCACAAAAACAAACCACACAAAGTTCCACTCCTTTAACAAAGGCGGATGAACAACATGAACCGCTTATTGCACTGCAAGAAGCCTCCACACGTGTATTTGTGAATGATGCGCAAGAAACACCTGAGCAGCTCAGCCAAAATACACAAGATAAAGTTTCAGAACAGCAGCTTGAACTGGCCAAACTGGTTGCTGAATTGCGCCAAGAAGAAAATGATTATGCAAAACGCCCACGTGTCAACTACATCGACACCTTAAGTGCTAAAACTGCTACAGAAGCAACTTATGTACGTGAGTGGGTAGAAAAAGTTGAACGTATAGGCAATCTAAATTATCCCGATGAGGTTAGAAATTTAGGCCTATCTGGGACATTGATCCTCAGTGTGCTTTTAAATCATGATGGCACTGTTGAGTTGATGGAAATCCGCTCTTCGGCTGGTAAATCGTTGCTAGACGAGTCGGCAAAAAGAATTGTTAATTTTGCTTCTCCATTCCAACCGTTCCCTGCCGAAATGCGAGATAATTACGATCAACTAATGATTACCCGAACCTGGTTGTTCGGTAAAGACAACACATTACTCACACAGTGAGTGAGCCAATCAATGGTGTAGTAAATTAGGATGTCAGAAAATCTGACCAAGCAACTACTCATCGCCATGCCTAGCATGGAAGACCCCAATTTTTCTCGTACTGTCACCATCATTTGCGAACACAATCAAAATGGCGCAATGGGCATCATCATCAACCAACCAACTTCTATGTCGGTGGACGAGTTACTAATCAATTTTACTTCTGACGATGTTAGCGAAACCACAAGGGAAAACCCTGCTATCAGCGAAAGCCAACATGGACCTGTTTATGCTGGTGGACCCGTACATATTGATCGAGGCTTTATCTTGCACGATTCAGATCGACAATGGCCTTCTACACACATCATCGATAACGATTTAAAGCTCACCACTTCTGAAGATATTCTTGTTGATATTGCACAAGGCAAAGGGCCTGAAAATGCAATTGTTGCGCTGGGTTATGCGGGTTGGGGAGCTGGCCAACTCGAACAAGAGATATCAGAAAATTCTTGGCTCACTGTGCCTTACGAAGCCGATATCATTTTCAACACCCCTGTTGAACAACGTTGGCAATCTGCAGCAACTAAAATTGGTGTAGACCTACATTTAATCTCTAGCCAGACGGGCCATGCATAGTTTTTTCATAATCGTCACATTTACACACAAACATAATGTCTAACGTGATTGGTTTTGATTATGGAGAACGAAGAATAGGAGTTGCAATTGGTATTTTAGATGTAAAAACGGCTAACCCTCTCACCACCTTAATTGTTCCTGCAGCCGGCACGCCTTGGGATAAAATCACTGCAATCATAGAAGAATGGAAACCTACTACGCTAGTGGTCGGCTGTGTCGAGCATGCAACGCAAAATAACAATGCGATTCAAAAGAAAGTACAAAACTTTTGCAAAAGCCTCAATACACGTTACCATTTGCCAGTAGAAACCATTGATGAGTCTTACACCTCAGTCAAGGCATATGAAATTCTTAAAGATCTGCGTAGCCAAGGGCGAAAAAAAATAAATAAGACCGATATAGATAAAGCCTCTGCAGCCATTATTTTAGATTCATGGTTTTCATATAAAAGTGCCGGTGACAGAAAACTATGACAAATTTTAATACACAACAGTTACTAGAGGACCTTGGCAAAGACCTAAAAGATTATTTGGCTCAACATAACATCTCTGACCCTATTTTTATTGGCATTCAAACTGGTGGGGTATGGGTAGCTAAAAAATTACAGTCTTTATTAAACCATACGAACAAACTTGGCGTTTTAGACATCACTTTCTATCGTGATGATTTTAGTCGTGTTGGTATTCAACCCACAGTCAAGCCTTCCAAATTACCTTTAAGTGTCGATAACCGAGACATTGTTTTAATTGACGATGTTTTACATACAGGTCGAACGATTCGAGCAGCCTTAAATGAAATATTTGATTATGGGCGACCCGCGTCGGTCACGCTTGTTGTTTTAGTGCAGCGCAATGGTAAAGAGTTACCTATTCAACCAGACGTAGTCGCGAGTACAGTTAATTTAGACGCAACGCAACATATTAAATTACGTGGCCCTGAACCCTTAGAATTAGAAATTATCGATCAAAAGTAATCAATAATGCGACATTTTTTACAAATAGACGGGCACAGCACTGAAGATTTGTATCATATTTTAGATACTGCGGAATCATTTACTAGCGTAGATGATCGTGCAGTAAAAAAAGTGCCTCTATTGCGTGGTAAAACGATTGTAAATTTATTCTTTGAACCTAGCACACGCACACGCACTACTTTTGAATTAGCCGCAAAGCGTCTTTCCGCAGATGTGCTCAACATTAATATTGCAACCTCTGCAACCACTAAAGGCGAAAGTTTACTCGACACTCTATTTAACCTTGAGGCGATGAATACAGACATGTTCATTGTCAGGCATCCTGAAAGTGGTGCTGCTGAATTTATGAGTAATTATGTTGCGCCACACGTCAGTGTTATCAACGCTGGAGATGGAAGACATGCACATCCCACTCAAGCTATGTTAGACATGTTTACTATACGTAAACATGCAGACGATTTTTCTAAAATCAAAGTTGCTATTGTTGGGGATATCTTGCATTCGCGTGTCGCACGCTCACAAATTGAAGCGTTAAATTTATTAGGTACGCGTGAAGTACGCGTTATTGCTCCAAGAACTTTATTACCTGCAAACATTGCTCAGCTTGGTGTAGAAGTATTTCAAAATTGTAAAGAAGGTTTGCATGATGTCGATGTAGTCATCATGTTAAGACTACAAAAAGAACGTATGCAGGGTGGCTTTCTACCCAGTGAACATGAATATTTTCAACTTTATGGTTTAACGCCTGAACGGTTGGCCATTGCAAAGCCGAACGCGATCGTAATGCATCCTGGGCCCATTAATCGTGGCGTGGAAATAAGTTCCGAAGTAGCTGATGGCCCACAATCTGTGATTTTGCAACAAGTTGAATATGGCATAGCGGTGCGCATGGCAATTTTATCCATTGCTATGAGCTCATCTGATCAAGATAACTCCCTTAAGGAACAGGGAGACAAAGCATGAAACTCGAAATCATAAATGGCCACCTAGTTGATCCTAAAAATGAAATTGATCAACTAGCGAATATCTATTTTGCGGACGGCAAAGTGGTAGCAGTAGGCAAGCAACCTACTGACTGGAAAGCTGATCAAAGCATTGATGCAACAAACAAATTAGTGCTTCCTGGTTTAGTTGAGCTATCTGCGAGCCTTCGTGAACCCGGGCATGAACATAAAGCAACGGTACAATCAGAAACTGCAGCAGCCGCGGCAGCAGGCATTACCAGTCTTGCCTGTATGCCAACAACCAACCCCGTTGTAGACACTCCTGCACAAGTAGAACTCATCGAGCAACTTTCAAACGAAAGTGGAAAATGCAACGTGTATGTGATCGGTGCTTTAACCACCGGCTTACAAGGCGAGAACTTAAGTGAAATGGCTGCGCTTAAGACAGCAGGTTGCGTAGGAGTAAGTAACGTTTTTCACCCAATGAAAAGTTCCTTAGTCTTACGTCGTGCAATGGAATATGCAAGCAGCCAAGACTTAACTGTATTTTCATATCCATTAGTACATGCATTAGCGAACAATGGTTGTGTACATGAGGGTGTTACCTCTTCACGTTTAGGCTTACCAGGAATTCCGGCCGCTGCTGAAACAGCAGCTGTTGCATTTCAAATTGCATTAATTGAAGAACTCAATGTACGCACACATTTTTGTCGCATCTCAACACATCGTTCTGTAAATATGATTGCACGCGCACGTTATGACAAACTTCCTATTACTGCAGACACCAGTATTCTGCATTTATATTTAACCGATCAAGAAATCCAAGGTTTTGATGGTTTGTGCCATAATCAACCTCCATTTAGAACCCTTGATGACCGCGAAGGCTTACGTACAGGCATTAAAGAAGCCACGCTTTCCGCAATTTGTGCAGATCACCAACCACATGAAATTGAAGCCAAACTTGCGCCTTTTCAATCTACTGAACCTGGCAGTTCTACATTAGAAACGTTATTACCGTTAACCTTAGAGCTAGTAAAAGAAGACGTGCTCACATTAAGCGATGCCGTTAACCTTATCACGCAACAACCAGCAGATATTCTTGGTATCCCAGCTGGCAATCTATGTATTGGAGAAAATGCAGATGCATGTATTGTTGATTTAAAACATAGTTGGATCTTAAATAGTGAGAATATGTACAGCCAGGGTAAAAATACACCTCTACTGGGTGACCAACTCAATGGTCGAGTGACTCATACCATCCTCAATGGAAAAATAATTTACGAAAACGTTTTAAAATAAAAAGGAAGTACTCTGAATTCTCATCGCGGAACAATTTTTGAAGAAACTGCCAACGTCATCCATCAAGAAGCACTCGCTGCAGAACAATATTTTCTAACGCTATATGCGCCCAAGTGCGCACAACACGCACGTGCTGGAAATTTTGTGCATCTACAATGCGATGTTCAACTTGGTATGCGTCGACCCTACTCTATTATGCGTGCTGATGAAAATACTGGGCAAATTGATATTCTTTACAAAGTCGTTGGCACAGGCAGTTCCTACTTAGCTACGCGAAAACCTGGCGACATGATTCAATGTTTAGGCCCTATTGGTAATCAATTCATTTTAAGTGAAAATACAACGCATCCATTATTGTTGGGTGGTGGTGTAGGGATACCACCGATGATATTTTTTGCAAATGAGCTAAAAACACAAACAGATATTCATCCGTTCGTGATCATGGGTTCTGAAATCCCTTTCCCATTTACAGCAAAGCCTTCAAAGATAGTCGTGCAAAATATTGCAAGCGATGTCATTGCTGCAATGCCATTGCTTGATGATTGGGGCATCGCATCACGCTTAACCAGTCAACAAGGCTACCAAGGCTGTTACCAAGGTTTTGTACATGAACTTGCCGAACAATGGGTACAAGGATTAGATGAACAAACTAAAAAGGGTGTAGAAGTGTTTTCCTGCGGCCCTACTCCAATGCTACAAGCAGTTGCAGTCTTTGCCAAAAAATATTCACTACCTTGCCAGCTTTCTTTAGAGGAACACATGGCTTGCGCAGTCGGCGGATGCGCAGGATGTGTAGTACCTTATAAAGAAAATGATAAAGTTACTGCTATGAAACGCGTCTGTGTTGATGGACCCATTTTTAATGCAGAAAATATTTATTAGTGAGTACATAGATGTACTAGCACTGGAAATTCAGGATGGAAGATTTACAGTGAGTCCGAATAAGAGTTGCAACAAGGAAGTTGCTTTATATCAAAGATTTCTCTATTTTAAATTGTATGCTTTATTAGACACCTCTTTAATTAAGCTTATCTTCCACCCCGATCGTGTGCGGCCGCCCACTAATTATATTCTCAACCATACTACCTAAGGTTATCAACAAATCCTTTTCACTATACGTAAATCTCCTCGGCTCAGTATCTATTAAACAAAGTGTGCCAATATTTTTTCCTGTGGAACACAAAACGTAACCGATATAAAACCGAACCCAAGGCTCACCAATCACGAGCGGATTGTCTGAGAAACGAAGATCTTGATACGTGTCTGGAATTTCAAAAATACGTGAACTTTTAATACGAACGCCAGCATTAAGAATGGCATGCGCGCAAAAAGATGAAGCGCGAGGAGTTTCTGAGATTTCTAAACCTTGTACAGATTTAAACCACTGTCGCTTTGCATCGACTAAGCTCACTAAACAAATGGGAATACTTAAATGCTGACAAGCAAAACGCGTTATGCAATCAAAACGTTCATCTGGCTGAGTATCGAGAATATTCAGCGAATACAATACTTGTAAACGCAGGAATTCATCTTTCGGAATAGGTGCAATTTGCATCGGTTTATTCTATTCACAAGCAAAGCTCCTGTCTCATAACTATGCTCAAGGGAGTAAATTCAAAATAATTTATGGGTGAGCGCATGGATGCGCGAATATGAGTAACAACAGGGATGTTGTTACAGATTAAAGTTAGGTGAGCTTGATTATGTCTGCTTTCGGCCAATAGCGGTCATTCAATATAATGAGCCAACAACGTAATACTTAGTAAATGGGGATAAGCGCATAGCCTTGTTTTTGATACCCAATTAACGACACAAAGGTATTACCCACAGGTTTGACCTCAGAAATAATTGTGTCATTGTCAATATTGAGCAGTCTTGCTGCTATTGAACACGATTCCATTTTTATTCCTGGTTTTTTACTAAATTTTACCAATAACTCTAAAACTTCCTCATGCGCCTCTTCTTCATCCAGTGCTAAATCAGGTGACTCTGTGGTAATGAGTTTCATAACAGGGCCGTGAAAGGCAAAAACCATATCTGGTTTAACGTTCTGACGCTCGAGGTCATCATATGTTTCTTCGATTACTTTTAACATCAATAAAAGCTTTTTAGGATTACCGACAGTAACATCCCAAATCACTTTGCCTTCATTGATTTCACCTAATGCATCAGCATCTGATGGTTTTTCAGCATTCACTAAACTTAATGTGAGAAGACTCAGGACACCAATAAAGATAATGATTCTATGTTTTGTATACATAATTCTTACTCCTATTTTGATATGTATATGAATGTCCGCTTAGATTCGTAAGCAGTTATTTTAAGTTTGTAAAACTTTGAATCCAATCAACTGAGTCCGATTTTATGTCTTTTCAGCCATAAGCGGATGTTTGCATGTTTTTGTTGGATGATAAATGATATTTTCAGATATAGGATCTAAATATATGAGTGACAATTGTTGCCAAGGCGATATTAATGTTGCAGCTTTGAACAAGAAACAACGACGTATTTTAGTTATTGTACTTGTTATCAATGTAATAACATTTCTGATGATGATAACTGCTGCAAGAATAAGTGGTTCTTCATCTTTGCTGTCTGGTGCATTAGACAATTTCGGTGATGCAATGACGTATCTAATTAGTTTGTTTGTTGTTGGGGCAAGTGTCGCAGCCAAAGCCCGAGTAGCTTTGTTTAAAGGTTTATTGATCCTAGGGGCTGCTCTAGCTGTTGCCTTTGCGATTGTCTCACGATTGCTGCATCCTGATACACCTATATTTGAATCAATGGGTATTGCTGCATTTCTAAATTTAGCGGCTAATTTACTATGTTTGTGGCTACTAACTCCTTATCGTAATGGTGATGTAAACATGGCCTCTGCATGGGAGTGTTCACGTAATGATGTAAGTGAAGGACTAGCTGTTATTGTCGCGGCAATTGCGGTATGGATGTTTGAATCTGGTTGGCCAGATTTAGTGATTGCAATCAGCCTCTTGATTTTGTTTTCACGTTCAGCAGTTCATGTACTACGTAATGCATGGCAAGAACTTTATTCAACTACGATGCAGAACTAACATAATGTCCGCTTTGGGTCGTTAACGATCATTTTAGTAAACAAGATGTTAAATCAGAAGCAACTTCCATGTTGCAACTCGTATTCGCATATCCTGTGCTCACACTTTGGATCGGTAGCAGACATTCTAATACAAGAAAAAATTTGAAAAAACATTCGCAGACTTGCGAATATAAAAAAGAATCATTGATCCCCAAACACTGATTTCAAACGATCTAGATACCCATCATCCTTGCCTTCTTCTTCATCAAGAATAGATTGCTCTGGTTCAACGGAGGCATTTTCACCTGACATATCTGTATCTAAAACATCAGCATCTTCTAATCCAAAGTGGCTATCCAGTGTGGCTTCATCGTCCTCTATGGCCTTAGACAAAGTAGGTTGTACTCCACTGCCATTTGCTTTCTCTTTAACTGGCTCTTCGGATGGGAAGACTAGCTGATCACTGGTTTCACTAACACTTTTAACACCACCACCAAAATTGATTTGCCATTCAAGATTACCGCGAGAATCAGCATTACTTAACGCATCATCAAGAGAAATTCTTTCACTCTTATATAAATCATACAATGATTGGTCAAAGGTTTGCATTCCCGCCGCTGCACCTTTTTCCATAATCGCTTTTATTTCACCCACATCGCCACGTTTAATTAACTCAGAAATATAAGGCGTGTTAATCATTACTTCTACCGCAGGGACTCGGCCGCCATCAACGCTAGGAATCAAACGTTGTGAAATAATGCCGCGCAAGTTCAAAGATAAATCCATTAAGATTTGTGATTTACCTTCAGGCGGGAAAAAATTAATGATACGATCTAATGCTTGGTTAGAGTTCACCGCGTGCAAAGTGGTTAAACAAAGATGACCAGTATCCGCATAGGTAATCGCCGCTTCCATGGTTTGCTTATCACGCACCTCACCAATCATGATCAAGTCGGGTGCTTCACGCATGGCTTCACGAAGAGCATTTTCATACGAGAGTGTGTCTAAACCTACTTCGCGTTGACCAATAATAGATTTCTTATGACTGAAGGCGTATTCGATAGGATCTTCAATAGTAAGTATATGTCCAGTTTGTTCAATGTTGCGATGCTCGATCATTGAAGCCAATGAAGTCGATTTACCTGAACCTGTTGAACCAACAACAAGCACCAAACCATTTTTTTGCATCACCAATTTTTTAAGAATGGGTGGTAAACCCAAATCTTCTAATTCAGGAACATCACCTTTGATGTAACGAATTACCATAGAAATTTCGCCACGTTGATAATATACGTTGACACGGAAACGACCCGCGCCAGCAACTGAAATACCAAGGTTCATTTCCTTAGTCATTTCAAATTCTCGAACTTGTTGCTCATCCATGATGCTGTAAGCGATTTTCTTCACAACACCTGGTTCTAGAATATTACGACTTACACGGCGCGTAACACCCTCAACTTTCGTGCAAACGGGTGCACCTGTTGTAAAAAACAGGTCAGAAGCATTTTGCTCCACCATCAGTTTTAGATATGGATCTATGTTCATTTAGTCTATTTTATAATTTAACCAAGGTTCGCGCGTTTAGCTGGTGCAATTAATCCTGCATCTTCGTCAGTCTCTTCAACCATTAGACCATCGGTGCCATCTAATAAGTCTTGATCTTTAGATTCTTTGCTGTCGAGCTTCAAACGTAAACGTAGATCGTTAACCGAATCTGCATTACGTAAACCATCCTCCATTGTAATTAAACCTGCTTCAATTAATTGGAATAGATGTTGATCAAAGGTTTGCATACCAAGCTCATTTGATTTTGCAATCAGCGCCTTCATTTCATGCACTTGTCCTTTGAATATAAGGTCAGCCATCAAAGGAGTGTTTAACATCACTTCTACTGCAGGTACGCGCCCTTCTTCACCTTTAATGGGCAATAATCGCTGCGAAATAACCGATTTCAAATTTAGGGAAAGATCCATTAACAATTGATCACGACGATCATCCGGGAAAAAGTTAATAATACGATCTAAGGCTTGGTTAGTACTGTTAGCATGCAGAGTGGACAAACATAAGTGGCCGGTTTCTGCAAAAGCGATTGCATGTTCCATAGTTTGACGATCACGGATCTCACCAATCAAAATCACATCAGGAGCCTGTCGCAGAGTATTCTTCAAAGCAATATCATAATCCTCAGTATCTACACCCACTTCACGCTGTGTGATAATGCAATTTTTATGTTTATGTACAAATTCGATTGGATCTTCAATTGTCACAATATGACCAAAACTATTTTCATTACGATAACCCACCATCGCTGCCAATGACGTAGATTTACCACTGCCGGTACCTCCGACAAAAATAACTAAACCTCGTTTAGTCATTGAGATATCGCGCAATACAGGCGGCAACCTTAACGATTCAAACTTTGGTATTTCAGAATTAATTACACGCAATACCATGCCAGGACTGCCACGTTGCGCAAAAGCATTGACACGGAAGCGCGACACATTTGGTAGACTAATTGCGAAGTTACATTCTTGGGTTTCTTCAAATTCGCGAGATTGTTTGTCGTTCATAATTGAACGTACCAAAACCTGAGCATGGCTAGCAGTTAATGGTTGATTAGTTACTGGCACCATCTTGCCATCAATTTTCATCGATGGTGGCGCACCCACTGTAACGAATAAATCCGACCCACCTTTGGTAAGAAGGTTGCGTAATAGATCATGCATAAAGCTGATGGCCTTATCTCTATCCATAGTTTCTTCCTTTAACTACACTCTTTGCTAATCAATTAGTTTTTAAAAGTCTGCCTTATTTTCAGCCTTACGACGTGCTTCCTCGCGCGCAATTAATCCTTTCGCCAAAATCTCTTGTAGGTTTTGGTCCAATGTCTGCATACCTACATTGTTACCGGTTTGAATCGCTGAATACATTTGTGCAACCTTATCTTCGTTAATTAAGTTACGAATTGCAGGCGTTCCAATTAATATTTCATGCGCTGCTACACGACCTCCACCTATTTTTCGGCACAGTGTCTGCGATATAACCGCGCGTATTGAAGCCGCTAGCATCGAACGCACCATGTCTTTTTCTGCGCCCGGGAATACATCGATAATACGATCAATAGTTTTTGCTGCGGAGCTTGTATGTAAAGTGCCTAAAACTAAGTGGCCAGTTTCTGCAGCGGTGAGTGCAAGTCGAATGGTTTCTAAATCACGTAACTCACCAACAAGAATCGTGTCGGGATCTTCACGCAACGCAGAACGTAATGCTTCATTAAACCCTAATGTGTCACGGTGTACTTCACGTTGGTTAATTAAACTCTTTTTACTTTCGTGAACGAATTCAATTGGGTCTTCAATGGTTAGAATATGGCTATATTCATTATCATTTTTGTGGTCTAGCATTGCAGCAAGCGTAGTTGATTTACCTGAACCCGTAGGCCCAGTAACAAGTACTAACCCACGTGGATAACTTGCAATTTCTGCAAAAATATTTGGGCAAGCTAAATCTTCAAGCGTGAGAATTTTGCTAGGTATGGTACGAAACACTGCACCTGCGCCACGGTTTTGAATAAACGCATTAACCCTAAAACGTGCTAAACCAGGAATCTCAAATGAAAAATCTGTTTCTAGAAATTCTTCGTAATCTTTTCGTTGTTTGTCGTTCATGATGTCATATACCATTTCATGAACTTGGCGATGTTCCATTGCAGGAACATTGATACGTCTTACATCACCATCGACACGTATCATCGGCGGCACACCTGCGGAAAGGTGTAAGTCTGAAGCGCCATTTTTAACGCTGAATGCAAGTAATTGCGAAATGTCCACGAATACTCCTTTATCTAGCTCGGTTGAACACGCGTGGCGTTATAGAAACTCCCTGTATAACGACCTATCATTAACCCAATCCATCTCAGTCAGTTAGAGGCAGAATGTTCCTTGAATAGAACCTGAGTTACGCATCTAATATTGCTAGTTTTGATCGAATAAGAGGAGACAGAGTTTGATTCTCGACAAGCCGCTAGATTCATGCGACTAAATGGCCCGTGAGACCCATAGATTCAAAAAAACTGAGCAATATTGAGTTACTTATCGGCATATCACTTCTCGTCTGAAGCGTGTTAGAGCACCAAAAAATGAGACCAAAGTCACAACTAATAGGCCTGCTCAATGCAGCAATTTAGCAATAAAAAATATGATTGAAACTTCACAAATCGGGGCTAATTTAGAATACACGCTAAAAGCTATACGTGAGCTTGAAATAAAGTATCAGCGCCCAATAAATAGTGTACAGTTACTTGCAGTAAGCAAAACCAAACCAGTTAAAAGCATCCTAGAGGCTCATCAATTTGGGCAAATGCATTTCGGTGAAAACTATTTGCAAGAAGCTATTGAAAAAATTCATGCACTTGCTGACAAACATTTACACTGGCATTTCATTGGACCAATCCAGAAAAATAAAACTCGTTTGATTGCAGAACATTTTGACTGGGTACATAGTATTGATCGCCCTGTTATCGCACAACGATTAAGTAATCAACGACCCGACTCATTACCGCCGTTGCAAGCTTGTATACAAGTAAATATAGATAATGAAGATACAAAGTCAGGAGTCAATATCGATGACATTCTGACTATGGCTGAAATGATAAGGAGTTTAAAACACATCAAATTGCGTGGATTAATGGCAATTCCTTTAGCAAGCAGCGATACTAAGCAACAACGAAAATCATTTGCAAAACTGCGCAAACAGCTAGAATTACTAAATCAAAATGACTTCGAACTGGATACGCTGTCGATGGGAATGAGCAGGGATCTTGAAGCAGCCATTGCTGAAGGTGCAACCATAGTGCGGGTGGGTACCGCTATATTTGGAAAACGAGGCTAATTGAGTTTACATATGAGTCAAGCACAGCAAATCCTAAATATCGTATTTATCGGTGGTGGCAACATGGGTCAAGCATTGGTAACAGGCTTGCTTGATAGTGCCTGGCCTGCTGACAATATTGCAATTGTGGATAACGATCAGGCAATGCTTGCAAAACTAAACAAAAAATTTCCTCATTGTCATGTTTATTCACAATTCGAAGCGGCACTGAATCTTGCGGATGTTGTTGTTTTAGCAATTAAACCTCAAGTGATGCAAACTGCTTGTGAACAAATTGCTGCAGTTTGCCAAATTAAACGCCCACTCATTATTTCTATTGCAGCAGGCATGCTGATTAAGAATATTGATACCTGGTTAGGTGGACAACTACCTATTATTCGCTGCATGCCCAACACCCCTGCGCTGGTGCAAGCCGGAGTGACAGGTATATATGCCAGCACCGAAGTATCTGCTGAGCAAAAAGAAATCGCCAATCAAATTCTAAGCAGTGTTGGCGCGGTATGTTGGCTTGAAAATGAATCTTTGCTAGATGCTGTAACCGCGGTGTCTGGCAGCGGCCCTGCATATTTTTTCTATTTGATAGAAGCGATGATGGAAGCTGGACAAAGTTTAGGTCTGAGCGAATCTCAAGCACGTGAGCTGACTGTCGCAACCGCAGCTGGTGCTGCAAAATTAATTGCTAAAAGTAGTAAAACACCTCAAGACCTACGTCTAGCCGTGACTTCAAAAGGAGGTACTACTGAAGCGGCAATAAACTCTTTACAGCAAGAGAATATGAAAAAAATTATTCAAACTGCGATAAAAAAAGCAGCTGAAAAATCGCAACTTTTAGCCAATTGCGAGTAAACATACAATAAAAATATTTATTCAGAGTTAATTCAACATGAATCCAGTCAATAATGTTCTAGATTTTTTAATACACGTTTTATTTACCATGTATATCTACGCAGTCATAGTTCGGATGCTGCTAGGCCTCACACGTGCTGATTTTTATAACCCTTTTTCACAATTTATCTTAACGGTTACTAATCCTGTTCTGACTCCACTACGAAAATTCATTCCCAGCATAGGTGGAATTGATACTTCAGCAATACTTTTAATTTTAGTGCTTAAATTTGTTGAGTTAGTACTGCGCAATTTATTAATAGGTAAACAAATATTTTTAGGCTCTCTTATTGTTCCTGCGATTATCGCTGTACTCCACCAAGTACTGAATATATTTATTTTTGCAATTATTCTTTTAGTCATTATTAGTTGGGTTGCCCCTCATATGCATGGACAAAGTAATCCTATCACACCTATTTTGCGCTCTATCAGCGAGCCCTTAATACGACCAGCGCGCAAACTAATTCCACCTGTAGGAATTTTTGATCTTTCTACTTTTGTGGTATTGCTGGGTCTGTATTGTATTAAAATATTTTTACACTCTTTATAAAAGATTGCTTGTAGTGCAAGCGATCATTACACTGCAAGACTAGTAGATATAACTAATAACTTAATACGTGCCAGACACACTTCCTGCAGATTCTGTTGGTCTCGTAGAGACCCAATTTTTAACTTTCAAGCAACCTTTAGAACTTGATTGCGGGCGCGCATTACCTGAATTTACACTCGCCTATGAATCCTATGGAACACTAAATGCAGACAAAAGTAACGCACTTTTAATTTGCCATGCGCTTTCAGGAGACCAACATGTAGCTGGCTACAATAGCATGGAAGATCGTAAGCCAGGCTGGTGGGATAATTGCATTGGCCCTGGCAAGCCTTTCGATACTAATCGTTTTTTTATTGTCTGCCCAAATAATCTGGGCGGTTGCAAAGGCAGCAGTGGCCCTAACACGATCAATCCAAAAACAGGTAAGCCTTATGGCCCAGACTTTCCATTAGTCACTGTACATGATTGGGTGGTTAGCCAAGGACGCCTCGCTGACTCACTAGGTATACAACAATGGGCCGCAGTAATTGGTGGCAGTCTTGGTGGCATGCAAGTCATGCAGTGGGCTATTGATTACCCTGAAAGATTACGTCATGCCTTAGTAATTGCTGCTACACCAAAGCTAACCGCACAAAATATTGCCTTTAACGAAGTCGCTCGTCAGGCAATTTTTTCTGATCCGGATTTTCATGAGGGTCGTTTTTATGAGCACGATACCATTCCTCGCCAAGGCTTAATGCTTGCACGTATGCTTGGGCACATTACTTATTTATCTGATGATGCAATGCGAGAAAAATTTGGTCGTGATTTGCGCGAAGGTAAACTGAACTTCGGTTTTGATGTTGAATTTCAAGTCGAGAGTTACTTACGTTATCAAGGTAAATCTTTTGTTAATCGTTTTGATGCCAATACTTATTTACTCATGACAAAAGTGCTTGATTATTTTGATCCTGCATTACAATTTGATCACGATTTATCACAAGCATTTATAAATACAGATGCAAATTTTTTAGTCATTTCCTTTACAGGTGACTGGAGGTTTACACCTGCACGTTCGCGTGAAATTGTGCGCGCACTCATTGCTGCAAACAAAAAGGTAAGCTATGCAGAAATTGGAGCAGAACTAGGACACGATGCTTTTCTTACCTCTATCCCCGAATACCATAGCGTGTTACGTGCTTATATGGACAAAATTAATATCTAAAAGATACAAGCATGAAAACATCTTCAACAGAACATTTAAGGCCCGATTTAGAACTGATATGTGAATGGATTAAACCCAACACACGTATTCTAGATTTAGGTTGTGGTGACGGTGCGTTGCTAAACCACTTACACAAAACACGCAATGTTTCTGGTTATGGACTAGAAATTGATCCAACAAACATCGTGCAATGTGTTTCAAAAGATGTGGATGTAATTCAAACCAACTTAGACGAAGGTATCACAGAATTTTTTGATGAGAATTCTTTTGACTATGTAGTAATGACACAAACCTTGCAAGCGATTCAACATCCAGAAAAACTATTAAGTGAAATGATGCGAATTGGTAAAGAAGGTATTGTCACTTTCCCAAACATGGCGTACTGGAAAAATCGCTTGCAATTAGCGTTGGGAGGACACATGCCCGTCACACGAACTTTGCCAAGTTCATGGTATGACACACCGAACATTCATTTATGTTCGTTACTGGATTTTGAGCAGCTATGCCAGGAAAATAGTATAAATATTATACAAAGAGCGATGGTTGATCATGCCCATCGCTATAGCGTGCGTTCCAAATTATTTCCCAATTTGCTTGGCGAAATTGCACTCTATCGTTTTAGTAAAAATTCAGCCTAAACTCATTTTGGAACAAGTCTAATCGTAGATTTAGTTAGATAAGTTTCGTTTAGCATTCAAAATAGTGGAAAAAGTGCTATGTTCCTCGCATTTTTTCCAACATTACTATTGTAATTTTTTTCATAGTGTTTGATCATACTGCCGCACTTAATTACTGTTCATTATCGATTTAGAGGAATTATGCATGGCCGCTACAAAAAGCTCATCTGTTAAGAAACCACCTACAAAATCAGAAATCTTGAATCGCATCGCTGACGATACTGATCTTTCTCGCAAAGAGGTTGCATCGGTTCTTGAGTCTCTAGAAGGATTGATCGCTAAAGAATTGAAACCACGTGGCGCTGGTTACTTTAATCTTCCTGGTCTACTAAAGATTAAAGTTGTCAAAAAACCTGCCCGCAAAGCACGTAAAGGCATCAACCCATTCACTGGCGAAGAAATGATGTTTAAAGCAAAGCCTGCAAGTAAAGGGGTTAAAGTTCTACCGCTTAAAGGTTTAAAAAGCATGGTATAACACAAAAGGGTGCGCTCATTTATTTAGCGCACCCTTTTTTAGTTTAGTAACCTACTAAACATCGGTTACATTTAGTTTGGTTTGAATAAAAACACTGTGTGGAATATAAAGTAAATCTGCAATTTTACGAATTTGATATTCCTCATACTTATCTAGCTTGTCATCCGCGTAAGCAACACGCCACAAATCTTCCAGCAATACCTTTTTTTCTTCCGCAGAACAGCTGTCGTTAATTATTTTAATGAATGGATGTATCGATACATGAGTATCTTGCTCGGTTCGTGCTAAATTAATTAAATTATTTGCTGCCTCATCAGAAAAGTTGAATCTTTCTGACAAGGATTTAGCAATTGAAGTTAATTCTTCACCTTGTATATCAAAATCCGCACGACTTACTTCTAGTAATAATGCCGTAGAAGCCAGATGCAATATTTGTTGCTCATCTATTTCTTCTTCGTTTCCTTTACTAATTTTTTCTTGTACAAACTCACTAATCGCTTTGAACATTTTTGATTTTGTAATATAGGTTTTTTAGGAGTTAATTTTAATTATTCGCGCGGTAATTTTGATAAGCGCCATTTTCAAAGCAATCAAAAAAATCTTCAGTAAGTGGATGAGTGATGGGTTCAGCACTAGTATCTGTTTCTAAATGTCGTTCTGCAACATAAGTTGTCATGAGCTGCCCATCAACTAATACGTGATACCATGGCTTATCCTTTGGCGGTTTAGACTTAGCCACTTTTTCATACCATTCTTCTGTGCCCGTATATTCAGCATCTACATCATAGATGACACCACGGTAATTAAATTTTTTATGCACGATCAGCTGACCAATTGAGAATTGTGCTTGATGCATATGACTGACTCCTGAAGTAGCAAATAATGATTAAAACTAAGGTGATTTTACGCTATCTATATTACTTCGGGGCAAAAGATACATGGTATAAACAAAATAATCTGCTAGGCTATAGTCATTATAATTTTTACAGTTATATTGAGAAAACTCTCTTTTTATATATTGGCAATCAATGACCACCCGAAGCAAAGAGCAGCGAATATTAGTCGTCATGCGAAAACTATTGGCTCAAATCGTAAAAGATACAACGCCAGGGCCCGGCATGCGTCATCCCTTAAGTGAACAAACCATCAAGGATATTCGTGACTGCTTTGGTTTAATTTCAGCAAGAGAACGAGAACTTGCCGAACAGGCAGGCATCGAGAATAAAGACCGTCCACGCTACATTGATGAACCCAAAACTTCTACCGTAGTCGAATTTAAAAAACCGCATAAACATTCTTCTGATAACAAATTAACTGATGACGATTGACCGCGTTAATTCAACGCCTAGTCATAATAACAAATGTCGTCACTTTCCACACAGCAGCAAATTAATGTTACGCGCCATACTATGCGCATATTAGACGAGTGGGGAGTTTCTGGTAAAGATATCATCCAACTTCTAGCCTTACCCAAAAATATACGTTTGCGTCATTTAGATCGATTCCGCGATGGTCAAACCTTTCCGGAATCAAACGAACTGATGGAACGTGTAACTCATATTGCAGGCATTGCTGATGCATTACGTACAAGTTTTCCTCGCAATGCTCACATGGGAATCGTGTGGATGCAGACGCCACACCGTCGTTTTAAAAATCAAACACCTTTGAGCGTATTATCAGAACAGGGATTAAATGGCCTTCGTATGGTACGTTCAGAATTGGATTGCGCATTCTCTTGGGACGAATCGACTAACCACTATAAATAATTTAATCCTGTCATTTGCAATGTTTGTTTCATATATAAACATGCACGTTTATAATATGAATACTTGTCAACTATTCAGCCTATATAAATGGAACTGCTAGCCGATATCAAAGTTAAGCTTGAACCTGGAGTAGAAATCACTGCAGAAAATAAATGTGGATTTTGTACTAATTCATATTGTTGCAGCTATGTTACCGAGGAGCTTGAAACTCCAAAAACAAAAACTGACTTCGAGCATATGTTATGGCAAGTCTCACATAAAAATGTTTCCGTTTATAAAGATGATGAAGGTTGGTGGGTCTCATTTGCTGCTAAGTGTGATCACTTACAACCCGATGGAGGCTGCGGCATCTATGAAGTACGCCCACAAATCTGCCGTGATCATACTAACGATTATTGTGAGTTTGATTCACCTGCAGAAGATGATTTCGATCTCTACTTCCCTGACTATGCAACCTTACTGAAGTATTGCAAAAAACGCTTCAAGCGCTGGAAGCGAGGATAAGCCTGTTATTTAGGGCATAATTTCTTCAAAATTTGCTATAGCAGGGTAATGCAAAGTGTCTTGAGTAGGCTTTGAACTATCCGGCTGTTTTATAGTGACTAAATGCTTCACTCCATATTCTTCTGCCGCTGCCAGCACTGCAAGGTTGTCATCTATAAAAAGTGTTGACCTGGGATCAAAAGGTTCAGCCTGCATGAGTTTATGCCAAAATTCTGCTTCTTCTTTAGCATGCCCATAATCGTGTGAAGAGATGATTTTTTCAAAATGACTTTCAAGGTTCAGATGATCCATTTTCACAGCAATACTTTTACGGTGTGCATTAGTCACTAAGGCAATATTTTTACCAAGATGATTGAGTTTACCCAAGAACTTTTCAACGTTTGGGAAGATCTGAATATGTTTAGAGACCTCACGTTTTAATGCAGCAATATCTAATTCTAATTCATCACTCCAATAATCAATACAATACCAATCTAATGAACCTGACTTACTCTTATAACGTGCAAGTAATTCTTGCTTGGCATCCTTGAATTGAATCGCGTGCTTTTCGCTAAATCGCAATGGCACATGCTCATGCCAGAAATAATTATCAAAATACAAATCCAACAACGTGCCATCCATATCTAAAAAGACAGTGGTAATCGTTTTCCAGTCCATCAGTGTTTGCATTAAATAGTAGATCCTTGATAATTACTCAACATGGAAATGAATGATATACGGCTAAAGAAGCTGGTCAATCCTGTTTGCGAAATAGCAAAACAAGCAGGTGCTGAAATCAAGAAAATTTATTCAGAAGGATTTGAGATTCAGGAAAAAAATGACCACTCACCTCTTACGACGGCTGATATTGCCTCACATGAAATTATTACTAGTGAGTTAAAAATGCTCACTCCAGATATTCCACTTTTGTCTGAAGAATCTACTTCAATTTCTTTTAACGAACGATCAAGTTGGAAAAACTATTGGCTAATTGATCCTCTTGATGGCACACGCGAATTTATTAAACGCAATGGCGAATTCACTGTTAACATCGCATTAATAATGGAACACAGTTCAAACCTAGGAGTAGTATACGCCCCAGTACAAGATGTTACGTATTTCGCTTCTCGAAATTATGGGGCATACAAACAAACTGAGAATCAAACGCCCGAAAAAATAACAGCTCGAACTTCTACCCCTGATAATAAACCTACTATATGTGGCAGTCGTTCACATGCCGGAAAATCGCTACAAGCTCTACAAGACAAAATTGGTGATTTTGAATTAATTAGTATGGGCAGCTCAATAAAAATGTGCTTGGTAGCAGAAGGGGTTGCAGATATTTATCCGCGCTTTGGGCCCACATCAGAATGGGACACTGCTGCTGCACATTGCATTGTCAACGAATCAGGAGGGAAAATTGTAGACACTGAACTGAAAACACTACGCTACAACACCAAAGATTCGCTGCTAAACCCCTCGTTTCTTGCAATTGGTGATATGAATCAACAGTGGCGAGACTTTCTTAGCAGTAATCTATAGCAGTTAAACTGATTAAAAAGCGGGTAGTTCTCCATCGAGAAACCAAGTTTCCGCTTCTTCCAAGTACCACCAGTTTTGGGTGTCACGTATGCTTTTTACTGCATTAGTTGTTTCAAAATAGTATGAAATCTCTGCATGCACAACAGCCGTTTTTAAATCCTCGCCCATTGCCACTTTCTTGATTTCATAATCCGTCACACGCACGTCTTTATATTCCTCAAGATCAACCTCAACAGTAGATTCATCTTGATGGCGAATCATATTTACCGCACCTTCATACTCCCGCCAACGTAACAAGCGGCCATAAAGTCGAGAGCGTTCATCAAAAGTGTTGAGAGTTTTATTTTTCTGTGTTGAAGCACAGCCTTGTATAGATAAAGCTGAACATAGTAAAAAGCCGACAATAATAAAAACTACTTTAGCTTTCATAATAATTAGTTAAACACTCCAGTTTTGTAAAACGATTTTACCAATCGTATGTCGCCCTTCAATTTCAGCATGTGCAGCTTTTAAATTTGCAGCATTAATTGGTTCTAGTACTTTATTTGTTGTCGTTTTAATCGTGCCGGCATCTACAAGTTCAGCTACACGATTTAATATATTATGTTGTTCAATCATATCATCAGTTTCATACATAGAACGTGTGAACATGAACTCCCATGAGAATGTAGCACTCTTACTCTTCAATGCACCTAAATCTACATCACCCGCAGTTTCTACGATGGAACAAATTTTACCTTGTGGCTTAATCACGGTAGCGATCGATTGCCAATGCTCATCCGTATCATTGAAACATAAAACATAATCGTATCCTTCTATACTTAGTTCCTGAACCTGCTCGGGAATATCAAGATAATGATTGATGATATGATCCACACCTAAATCTTTACACCATTTTTTCGACTCGGGACGTGAAGCGGTAACTGTGATAGAAAGTTTTGTCAGTTGTTTGGCAAATTGAGTAGCTACAGAGCCCACCCCTCCTGCACCACCTATAATGAGTAATTCCTTGCCTGCATCTTCATTACCTTGGCTAATTTCCAAACGATCAAACATTGACTCCCATGCCGTAATACTGGTCAGCGGCATGGCAGCAGCTTGCGCAAAATCTAAGGACTTCGGTTTATTACCTACAATGCGCTCATCCACAATATGAAATTCGCTATTGCATCCAGGCTGTATAAAACTACCCGCATAAAAAACCTCATCACCTGCTTTAAACAGAGTGACATCAGGCCCAACTGCTTCAACCACCCCCGCAGCATCCCAGCCCAAAATTCTTGGACTTTCCTCAACCTTATCCTGTGGTGCCCGCATTTTTGTATCGACCGGATTCACCGCAACGGCGCGCACAGCAACCAATAACTCTTGCCCTTGTGGGCTGGGTTGGTCGATCTCAACATCAACCAAAGAATCCGGTGCATCAATAGGAAGGTATTTATATAAGCCAACTGCTTTCAAGATTGGTCTCCAGGTTATTTATGTAAGTGTGTTTACGGCAGATCCGTATTATTCCATATAAATCGCGTCTATCGTGCTGACAGAATACTTTTTAACCATTAAATTAATATTATAGTGAGCGCAGGGATGCGCGAATATAAGGTCCATCAGGGATGATGCAACAGAGTAAAGTTAAATATACTCAAAAAATGAACAATTTTAAAAGTCCTAACCTGGTCTCAAAAATGACCGCTTTTGGCCAATAGCGGTCATTCTTCATTCTCAACAATCTCTTCCGAGACACCCATTGTCCTAATAAATAAAAGAAATATTACGATTGCTGCAAAACTTCGTGAAAATATTTGACCAAAACTAATAAACTCTGAAATAAATATGAGCAGCACCAATATGCAACTGGCTATAGACCAAATTGGCGCATAGTTAAGAATTTTCCATTTAGACCTATCTTCATTTATATCACTAAAATAGTGTATACATAATATCAACGCCAAGGACATGACTGTGATAATCACTAGACTAAAAACAGTTCTGTTACTTGATACAATAATGTAAATCCAAAGAGGGATAGAATAACTTATGCTTTTATAAAAATTTGTATCTACAAGTTCAGATATTTTTTGGCCTTTTTTGGTAAATAAAAACAAATCTTTAAAGTTCATTTTTCCATAGCGCCTGTAAAATATTATGTCCGCTTTGGGTTGTTAGCAGACATTTTGAACGTTTGTTTTGAAGTTTCCAACCTGACTTCCCCTAAATTGATCTTAATTTTGTCCGCTTTCGGCCAATAGCGGACATTTAATTACTTAATAAATCATCCATTTTATTCCAAGCTTCATTCTTAGAATAATTCTCCCTATCACATTTTTCAGCAGTGTTTTCATCAACCTCTAAATTATCAATTAATTTATTTGTAAGACAAACTGGATCAATAACCTCTTTCCCTTTTTCTCTTTGATCTAAAACAAATTTAGATTCAACTGTAATGCAATGGTTAATCGCCAGCATAAATGTTTCCTCACAGCTATTTTTAGACACTTCCCAACAAGCAAGCAGGTCATTATTTCCACATAATAATTCACTTATGTGAGTTTCATAAAATATTTGTGATTCACTTTTTTTGTCATCTGAACAAGAAGCTAGTAGAACTGCTGCAAAGATATAAATTAATATAATGAGATAGTTGGACATAAATGTATTACGGTGTGAATGTCCGCTTTGGGTCGTTAGCGGTCATTTTAATGATCTGATTTGTATTACCCAACCTGCTCATTATTCAAGTCTATCTAACTTTAATCTGTTGCATCGTCCTTGATGAAACTCATATTCGCGCATCCATACGCTTACACTTTGAGTTGTAAGCAGTCATGCGAAGCTTATAACAGAGAACTAATGTAGATACGTAATGTTATTATTTAGCTCTTATAATTGCTCTATCACTTTCTTTAGTTTTTCTTGCACTTGATTCGCAATATCCCCTAATTTAGCATTCTCAATCGCGCGCATAGAGGCAATTGGGTCTACAGCTGAAACTTCTATCTCGCCATCATTCGTTTCTTGAACAACTACGTTGCATGGCAACATAGTTCCTATTTTATTTTCTGCTTGCAGTGCTTGATATGCAAACGGTGGGTTGCATGCACCTAAGATACGATAGTTTTTATAGTCAACGTCCAACTTCTTTTTCAAAGTTGCTTTTACATCAATGTCTGTTAACACACCAAATCCTTCTTTTTTCAACTCCTCCGTAACCTTTTCTACAGCTTCGTCGAATGGAATTTTCATTTTGGTACTAAAGTAATAGTTCATATTATTCCTCTATTAAAGTAATTGTTTATGAAATGTCTGCTTTGGGCCGACAGGAATTTACTCCTCGGCATTTGTTCCATGCATTGCCCTACCTCCTACATCCATGTAGTCGTGCAATTTCTGCACTTCCACCCTCCATGGTAGTCGTAGCAGTCATTTTAAAGATCTGATATGAAGCTCCCAACCTGCACATTTTTTAATTATAACTAACTTTAGTCAGTTGCATCGTCTCTGATGGTCCTCATATTCGTACATCCATACGCTCACAACTTATCTAATTCAATCTCCGCAACAGGTATTCCATGATCAGACATAGTGCGATCGGCTTCTCTCGCTGTTAACGACCAATCAAACAAATGATCATTAAATATATGTTGGTAGGTTACTTTTCCAATACGTTTGGAGTTGCGATGATAAAACTCTTGCGATACTAGAATATGGTCCAACACATCACGATTTCCTCGATGTATATGTGTATAACCAAAGTCTTTTAAATCTTGACGTGTTTGAATGGTATTCGTGCTATACAACAGCACATCCCAATACATCCGTTTTATTTTAGTTGGCCAACGAAAATGAGGCGCTTGGCCAGCAATTATTTGAGTACTTGTGCTTTCGACAATGTCATTCAAGTCTCCAAGGACAATGAGTGGTTGTTGGTTATCTTTTATATCTTCAACAACTTTAGCACGTAATGCTGTCGCTTCTAAGCTACGAATGAGTTGTGCACGTAAAGAGCCCAGTGCACGGTGTATGGGGTTTTCTCGATCTTCACTTTCTTTATAAATCGGACGTTTTGATTTTAAATGTGCGACATAAACGACAATCTTGATATCTTCCTCAGGAATTAACACTTCTGCACGTAGCGGAGGACGTTCAAATTTTTCGATAGGCACATCGATCAGTTGCTCTGTTCCATCCGGAGCTTTGCTAGGTATTTGAAAATCTGCAGTAGATGGAAATTTTTCGATGGATTCATGACGCAAAATTTGAAAGCGTGTGGCCAAACCTACTTTTGGACGTAATGCTTTACCATCTTCTTCATTATTTTCACGCTCTGCACCTGGGGATAAAACTTGAGTGTGTTCCGGAAAATTTTTCGCTTTTCTTATTGCAGCCTCAAGACTTTCACTACTAAACACTTCTTGAAAACCGACAATATCAGGCTGCGCTTGATCCAGCATATGTGCAGTCCATTTAAGTTTTCGCTCATACTCCTGTTCTGTAAAGGGAGGTAACTCGTAGTAGCCAACCTGCGGCCGCACTAAATTAAGGAGATTAAAAGAAGAAACTCGAAATTCCATTTTCGATCATAAATGATTTGCTAAGTACATCCATGTGCTTAACACAGAATCTGGATTCAGTGAAAGACTATCTATGTTTTGCTCCACTAACCAATTAGCAAAATCTGGATAATCCGAAGGTGCTTGCCCACAAATTCCAATGTATTTATTTACTTGTTTACAAGATTGGATTGCGCGACTGATTAAAAACTTTACTGCATCGTTTCTTTCATCAAATTTACTCGCAAGAATTTCTGAATCTCGATCCAAACCAAGCGTCATTTGCGTTAAATCATTTGAGCCTATCGAAAATCCATCAAAATATTCTAAAAATTGTTCTGCTAATAATGCGTTTGATGGAATTTCACACATCATAATAACCTTGAGATCATTTGCGCCACGCACCAAACTATTACTGGCTAAAATTTCCGTTACTTGTTTTGCCTCTTCTAAGGTTCGTACAAACGGAATCATGACTTGAACGTTAGTAAAACCCATTTCATCACGCACTATACGCACTGCTTGGCATTCCATTTCAAAACACGGCGCAAACATTTCAGATATATAACGTGATGCACCACGAAAACCGATCATTGGATTTTCTTCTGTTGGCTCAAACAAATTACCGCCAATTAAATTCGCATATTCATTGGATTTAAAATCAGACAAACGCACGATGACAGGTTTTCCTTCAAATGCTGCAGCTAAAGTTGCAATACCTTCTGTTATTTTGCTTACATAAAAATCGGTTGGGCTATCATAAGCAGCAACTCTTGATGCAATAATGGTTTGCGTCTCATTTGGCAGAGAATCAAATTCCAACAAAGCACGTGGATGAATCCCTACCATATTGTTAATAATAAACTCTAATCGCGCTAAACCAACGCCTGTGTTAGGGATTTGCGCAAACGAAAATGCGCGCTCAGGGTTACCAACATTTAACATGATCTTGCATGGAATTTCGGGCATTTTCTCTAAGCGTATTTGATCCACATCAAACTTGAGCAAACCTGCATACACATTACCCGTGTCACCCTCTGCACAAGAAACGGTAATGTCTTGCTCCGTTTTAATGCTTGACGTAGCATCACTACATCCCACCACTGCTGGCACACCTAGTTCACGTGCGATGATTGCTGCATGACAAGTACGTCCTCCTCTATTAGTAACTATTGCGGCTGCACGCTTCATCACGGGTTCCCAATCAGGATCCGTCATATCCGTAACCAACACTTCACCTTCTTGAAGCTGTTCAATTTCCTTTAAAGACTGAATCACACGTGCTTTACCTTTGCCAATACGGGTTCCAATACTACGACCTGTAGTGAGCACTGTTGATTTTTCGCGTAATGAATATTTTTCAATTACTTTTTTAGATTGACTCTGCACTGTTTCTGGGCGAGCTTGGACAATATAAAGTTTTCCATCTTCACCATCTTTTGCCCATTCGATATCCATTGGACATTGATAATGGTCTTCGATAGTTACTGCCATTTTGGCAAGTATTTCTATTTCTTCATTGCTAATGCTAAATTTTATTTGCTCTGCATCATTAACATTCAGCGTTTCTACACCACTTTGATTTTGCTTAAAAATCATTTTTTCTAGCTTGCTACCACAGGTGCGACTTATTACAGCTAATTGCCCACGCTGTAATGCCGTTTTAGAAACATAAAACTCGTCTGGATTAACTTGTCCTTGCACAATAGTTTCACCTAAACCATAACTAGAAGTAATGAACACTACATCACGAAAACCCGATTCGGTATCTAAGGTAAACATGACTCCGCTTGCCGCAAGATCACTACGGATCATTTGCTGAATTCCAGCTGAAAGTGAAACATCCGCATGTTCAAAACCTTTATGCACACGATAAGCAATGGCTCTATCGTTATATAAAGATGCAAACACTTTTTTAACTGCAATCAATACTTCTTCAATCCCGCAAACATTTAAATAAGTCTCTTGTTGCCCAGCAAAGGAAGCATCAGGTAAATCTTCTGCTGTAGCTGATGAACGCACTGCGACTGCCACATTCAGATGAACTTGTTGTTCTAACGCTTCGTAAGCTTGTCGAATATGTTGATCGAGTTGCTGAGGTAGTTCAGCATTCAGCACTGAATCTCGAATTTCTTTCCCGCATTTAGTTAGAGCGCTTATATCATCAACATTAAGTGAATTAAGACGTTGATCGATTTCATCTTTGAGATTATTTTCAGCAAGGAACAACTGAAACGCTTCTGAAGTCGTTGCAAAACCGCCTGGAACCATTACTCCAACCGAGCTAAGATTCTGTATCATCTCACCAAGTGAGGCGTTTTTACCCCCTACTTTTTCTAGATCATTTGAATTAAGTTCAGCTAAATTTATAACGTAAGCATTCATAGATAGTAATTTTTATATTGTGAAAACCAAAAATATTCAAAATGTGTTTTTTATTTCAGATAGCACAGGGATTACCATTGAATCACTAGGGCATTCTTTATTCACACAGTTTCCTAAGTTTACATTTGAAAAAGAAGTTTTCCCATTTGTCACCGATAAAGAAGATGCTGAAAAAGTGATCTCACGCATAAAAAAAGTAGCATCGAATTCTCAAAGCAAACCTATCGTATTTACTAGTTTAGCTGACGAAAAACTGAAAAGTTTATTCATATCTAATGGCATAACCGTATTCGATATTTTTTCAACATTTATCCCCGACATCGAGTCACACTTAGGCACCCATGCATCTCATGCTATAGGCGAAACACATGGCGTGGGTAGTACATCCGGTTATCTACAACGTATTGATGCACTAAATTTTGCATTAAGCCACGACGATGGTATGAAGATTAATGATATCGAACATGCTGATATTATTTTAACGGGTGTATCTCGCAGTGGGAAAACCCCTACTTGCCTATACCTCGCTATGCACTACAACTTAAAAGCAGCCAACTACCCTCTTACCGACTCAGATTTTGATAATCCTTTTTTACCTGAAATATTAAGCAAGGTACAGGAACGAGTATTTGGTTTAACCATATCCCCACAACAATTAAATAAAATTAGAGAAGAGCGAAAACCTGATAGTCAATATGCATCCTACGAACAGTGTGTTTTTGAAATAGAAAAAGCAGAAACGATGTTTAATAATTCAGGATTAGATTTTATTAACACCTCAGCTGTTTCTATTGAGGAAATTGCAACTACAATAATCCAACATATGGACTTAAAACCACAAGGAAAATGGTGAGCATAGGGACATGCGAATATGAGTTACAACAGGGATGTTGTATCAGGTTAGAGTTAGGGAATTTTAAAAACGTCCGCCGCTTTCTGTGAATAGCAGTCTTTATTGAATATTCTTAAATTTGAAATCCCCAACTTGAACTTAGTCAAACCACCAAACTTTAATCTGTTACTTCATCCATGCTGCACTTCATATTCAGGCATCTCAACGATTTGGCCTTTCCTATGCAAAAAAATTGCACATGCGACGCGAAGAAAAGAAGTAAAGTTTTGCACATCTTTATGTGTATCTAAGATTTCATCATAAAGTACGTTAATAAATTGCGGCACAGTTTGATTTTCTTCTTCAGCCATTTGATCAAGTATTTCCCAAAACTCATTTTCTAGCCGAATACTTGTAACGCAACCTTGAATGCGAATAGACCTGCATTCACTGTCGTAACGATCTGGTTGTGTTCCTGTATAAATATTACACATAGGCAAAGAACCTTATAAAAATAATGGTTTAATTGTGGTTCTATGAACTCTTTACTGTCTTACTTATTTATAGTGCAACTGTTCTATATGCACAAGTAGTATTCCCTTACTACCTGAAGATTTATTAGGTTTTTATACTTATTCACTAAGCAAAAGGAAAGACATGGCAAAAGTAATTCATTCAATGATACGTGTACTCGATGTAGATCGTTCTAAAGCATTCTATGAAAAAGCGTTTGGCCTAAAAGAAAAGCGCTATCTAGATTTCGATGATTTTGCCTTAGTGTATTTGGGCAATGATGAGAATGATTTTGAAATCGAACTAACTCTAAACAAAGGCCAAAAAGATGCTTATACACATGGCAATGGCTATGGGCACATTGCGGTATGTGTTGATGATTTAGATTCGGAACACGCGCGAATTAAATCACTTGGATATGAACCGCAAGATGTTGTGGAATTCAGTCCAGGTGGTGAGTTATTAGCAAAGTTTTTCTTTATTAAAGATCCAGATGGATATGAGATCGAAGTATTACAACGGCACGGAGCCTATACGTAAATAATTAAAACTATCCGCCTCTTAAAAAAATAAAAAATCACTAGAGGCTTACCGGAGGAGGTAACCCATGTTAGACCTTGATCTAACCCGTCGCGATTTCTTAAAAACCAGCGGCACAGTGCTAATGGGAACATTAGCTACTAGCACAGGCATTCTTGGTATGTTGGCACCTAGCCAAACTTGGGCATTGGAATTGACTAAGCTTGATAAAGCAACGGGTCAAACATTGTTACAAGCCACTCGCCACATATTTCCACACGCAACATTGGATGATGCAGTGTATGCACTGGTTGTGAAAGACCTTGATGCTGCAGCGGCAGGGGATGATGCGGTTGCAAAACTTCTAACTGATGGCGCTGCTGAACTCAATGCAGGCGCAGGTGGCGATTGGCTCGCTGCAGACAGTGATAAACAATTTTCGGCAATTGAAAAAATGGCAGGAAATGATTTCTTTGAAAAAATTCGTGGAACAGCTGTGGTTTCTCTTTATAACAATGATATGGCCTGGGCACATTTTGGTTACGAAGGCGAAGCATGGTCAGAAGGCGGTTACCTTACACGTGGCTTTAATGATTTAAATTGGCTACCCGATCCACCTGCAGATGCGAGCCCTGCAGCATTCGCAACAGAATCCTAAGGAGAACACCATGGCAAAATATAAGTTAAATGATGATGGTGTGGTTGTAGTCATTGGTTCAGGCGCTGGGGGCGGCACACTTGCAAATGAACTCTGTCAAAAAGGAATCGAAGTGGTTCTACTTGAAGCGGGTGGACACGAATCGAACGATAGTTTCGTAAACGATGAGTGGTCTTCGTTTGGACAAATCTCATGGTTAGATTCACGTAGCTCATCAGGTACTTGGCGAGTAGGCAAAGACTTTAATGGACTACCTGCTTGGATTTGTAAAACCGTTGGAGGTTCGACTACGCACTGGGCTGGAGCAAGTTTACGTTTTCAAGAACATGAGTTCCGCATTAAATCCGAATATGGAGACATTGATGGGGCCAACATGTTGGATTGGCCAATTACGTTAAAAGATCTAGAACCGTATTACGATAAAGCCGAAGATAAAATGGGCGTCACTCGTACTAACGGCATTCCTGGCTTACCTGGCAACAATAATTTTAAGGTGATGTATGCCGGTGCGAAAAAGTTGGGTTACAAACATTGTCATACCGGGCGCATGGCGATTAACAGTAAACCACGTGATGGACGTGCTTCTTGTTTACAACTTGGCTTCTGTTTCCAAGGTTGTAAAACGGGTGCGAAATGGTCAACTTTAGTATCTGAAATTCCAAAAGCCGAAGCTACTGGCAAACTAGATCTACGCCCTAAGTCTCATGTTCTTAAAATTGAACAAGACAAATCTGGAAAAGTCACCGGTGTGGTATATGCCGATGCAGATGGCAATCATCATATGCAAAAAGCACGTGCTGTTTGTGTTGCCGGCAATTCAATTGAAACACCGCGTCTACTTTTAAATTCAGAAAATAGTCACAGTCCTGATGGACTCGCAAACTCTTCTGGACAGGTAGGTAAAAACTATATGCGTCATATGACAGGATCTGTTTATGCCGCATTCGAAAAACCTGTGCATATGTGGCGCGGTACTACGATGGCAGGAATTATTACCGATGAATCTATTAATGATCCGAAACGTGGTTTCGTCGGTGGTTATGAGATGGAAACGCTTGCGTTAGGTTTACCGTTCATGGCGGCATTTTTAGACCCAGGTGCTTGGGGGGCAGACTTCACGCGTAAGATGGATACTTATAGTCATATGGCAGGTATGTGGTTAGTAGGTGAAGACATGCCACAAGAGTCTAACGCAGTGACTTTACATGCAGAAAACAAAGATCAATATGGCATGCCTACTCCTAATGTGCACTTTGATGATCATCCAAATGACATTGCAATGCGTGAGCATGCCTACAAGCAAGGCTCAGCGGTTTATGAGGCGGCTGGTGCAAAAGAAAATTATTTAGTACCGCCGTATCCTTCTACACATAACCTAGGTACTTGTCGTATGAGTGCAGAAGCAAAAGATGGTGTGTGCAATGCACACGGTCAAACGCACGACATCTCTAATTTATTTATTTCAGATGGCAGCCAATTCACCACCGGTGCAGCAGAAAATCCAACATTAACAATTGTAACGTTGGCGATTCGACAAGCGGATTACATCGCAAAACAAATGAGCGAAAAAGCGATTTAATACTTTTGCATATCCAAACTAAAAAGCCTCCTTAACCGGAGGCTTTTTTATATCTGCTTTAATAAATATTGCTGATATTAACTATAAATAAAATATAGCAACGAAAGTACCGAGCAATTTTCACATTAAAAAGTGGGTTATAAAATGCACCGTCAAAAACTTTACTTAACAAATAAATAATGCTGCTATTACAGGAAAAACTACCTACTTAAACAAGAAGATGAAGTAACTTATGCAAGCATTTATTTATCACACTTATCATTAAAAAATGTTTTTTGCCTCATAAATAAAATCGTAGTCGTTTATGAAGAACATTTAAAACTATTATCAAAGGGCATCTACTTATCATGCATAATAAATCTGTGTTATCAGTCTATGCCTTTCTTAAATTAAATTTATTCAAGAAACTGCATAACTGATAAGTTTTTTAAACTCAAGATATAAATATATTAGCGGTTTAAACACACTAAAAAACTCGATAGATTAGAAGTGCAGATTAAGCTGCATCATTGATTACAAAAAATAACAATAAAAACTTGTTAAGCATGATCGCTTAATCGCCATAAAATTAAGATAAGGGGTTAATGATGAAAACTAATTACTATCTTTCTCCTACTTTAAATAGTACTCAAGAGATCTCTGATGATTTGCATGCAGTTGGTGTGAATGATTGGTTCATACACGTAATCAGCAAAGATGAAGCAGGACTTCACAAAGAGCATGTACATTCAAGCAACTATCTCGAAACCTTAGACTTAGTTCGTAATGGTGGTATTGGTGGTTTAATTGGTTTCATTGTTGGTGTATTTGCAGCGGGTGCATTGATGTTTTTCAAACCTTTTGGGCCCAACATGCCTGAATATGTATACCTCATCGTAATCGCCGTTTTCACACTGTTTGGGACTTGGGAAGGCGGCTTAACAGGTGTTGCTTGCGAAAATAAAAAGCTGGCTAAATTTCACGATGATTTAGAAGATGGGAAATATTTAATCTTAATCTATACGTGGAAGAGTCAAGAGGAAGCAGTCAAAAAAGTAATGAAAGAAAAACATCCTGAAGCTCAATTAGTCGCAACAGATATTCAATACTTTAATCCTTTCTGTCCATTAAAAAGGTTAGAAAACTAGATCAACACTCATTAACTCACACTAATAAAAAGAAAAACCAGTGAGCGCAACCTTAACAGCAACAAGAAATGTACTAAGTGACTTTATCGAGATCTGCAAACCCCGGATTGCATTACTAGTTCTCGTCACTACATTTGCAGGCATGTGGCTTGCAAGTGGTGCTAATTTAGCAATCGACTTAGTCATTTTAACTTTACTAGGTACAGGCCTAGCCTCTGCAGCAAGTGGTGCATTTAATAATTATATAGATCGCGAAGTAGATAAGCTCATGGCGCGCACACGTACACGCGCCCTACCTTGTTCGCGCTTACATCCTCAACAAGCTTTGTGGCTCGGCGTGATGCTGAGCTTATGGTCGTTTGCAATCCTTTTTTATTTAGTCAACCCATTAACAGCACTTTTAGTTCAAACAACCACATTTTTCTATGTCGTGATTTACACCATGTGGTTAAAACGCAGCTCACCACTTTGCACTGAGATAGGAGGAGTTGCGGGAGCCATGCCTCCTGTTATTGGCTGGGCTGCAGTAACCAATGAGATTGCTTGGCCTGCTCTAGTAATGTTTTTAATTATGTTTATCTGGCAGCCTCCACATTTTTGGGCTTTAGCATTATTACGAAAAGATGAATATCGAAAAGCAAAGCTACCCATGCTGCCTGTAGTTGCAGGAGATCGCGCAACTAAAGTTCGCATGTTGTTTTATACCGTTGCGCTTATTCCTGCGAGTTTAGCGATGTACTACTTAGAACTTGTAGGCTTAGTGTATTTAATCTTAGCTCTTGCATTAGGGATTGCATACTTATTACTGACAATAGATTTTGCGCGCAAACCTATTACACATCAAAGCACAAGAAAGTTATTTGGGTTTTCAATTTTGTATTTACTAGGTTTATTTACACTAATTTTTATTGACTGCCGATGCGACAGTATTGCCGCATGAACACACCTTATATTTAGGGAGCATAGAGCATGGTAATTGCCATAGTTATTATTCTTTTAGTGATTGGTTCCGTTATTTTCCATTTTGCCAGCCCGTGGTATTTCACCGATCTAGCCTCAAATTGGGGCAGCATGGATACTACAGTAACCATCACTTTTATTGTATGTGGTGTGGTTTTTGTTTTGGCTAATTTATTTATGGCCTATTGCATCATTAAGTTCCGTAATAAAAGCAAAGATCAACGTGCTGCCTATGAGCCTGAAAATAAAAAACTTGAAGTGTGGTTAACGGCAATCACTTCAATTGGGGTTGTCGCCATGCTTGCACCTGGCTTAGTCGTTTGGGCCAAGTTCGTTTCGCCACCCGTAGATGCCAATATTGTTGAAGCCGTCGGTCAACAGTGGCAATGGAGCTTTCGTTTACCAGGTGAAGACAATCGCTTAGGCACTGTCGATACAACAAAAATAACTATTGACAATCCATTTGGCATTAATGAGGAAGACCCTTATGGACAAGATGATGTACTGATTCCGGGTAACGAATTACATCTTCCTATTGGTCAAGCGGTTAAATTTAATCTTCGCTCGAAAGATGTATTACACAATTTCACAGTACCCCAATTCCGCACAAAAATGGATCTTGTGCCAGGAATGATAACTTGGCAATGGCTTACACCAACTAAATTAGGCAGCTATGAAATCCTTTGTGAAGAGCTATGCGGAATTGCTCATCATAGTATGCGTGGCAAAGTCGTTGTTGAGGAAGAAGAAGATTATCAAAAATGGTTGGCGGCACAAAAAACCTATGCTGAATTTAAAGCCGAAAAGAAAGGTGACCCTCATGCTGGGAAAGCCCTTTATCAAGTATGCGCTTCTTGTCATGGACTTGAAGGCGAAGGGAATCCCGCACTGAATTCACCCAAAATTAGCGGACAAGAAAGTTGGTACGTTGAACGTCAACTCGGCTATTTTAAACATGGCATTCGAGGTTCAAATCCTGAAGATACATTTGGTGCACAAATGGCACCCATGGCGGCAACCTTGGTAGATGAAGCTGCAATAAAAAATATTGCTGCTTATATTGAATCACTACCTGATACGCCCGCACCACACACTATTAAAGGTGATATCGAAAACGGCAAAGATCTTTATATAACCTGTGGCAAGTGTCACGGTAAACAAGCTCAAGGTAGATGGGCTGTAAATGCTCCTCGTATGGCAGGCATGAGTGATTGGTATTTACTCACTCAATTAAAGAACTTTAGACATGGTTTACGTGGCGCACATCCTGGAGATATAACCGGAAGACAAATGGAAACTATGGTACTCAGTTTAAATGAAGAAAAAATGAAAGACATCATTGCTTACATTAATTCTTTATAAATTTTTTATTTAACAGTAATCGTTCAAGAAATGAGGTAAACATATGGCACACGTAGCACTCGCTGACAAAGGCCAAGATCTTGCACATCCTAAAACCTGGATAGGCGCTTATGTCTGGAGCCAGGACCATAAAGTAATTGGTATTCAATACATCATCGTTGCAACCTTAGTTGGGCTAGTGGCCCTAGCATTATCTGCGATGATGCGTTTGCAACTGGGCTTCCCCGGTGTATTTGATTTTATTCAACCGAATGAATACTACGCTGCTGTCACCATGCACGGCATGATCATGGTGGTATTCATGCTCACCGCTTTTTTCCTAGGCGGATTTGGAAACTTATTAATTCCACTGATGTGTGGCGCTAGAGACATGGCATTTCCATATATGAACATGCTCAGTTTCTGGGTATATCTCGCATCAGTTCTTGTACTTTGTGCGAGTTTCTTTGTACCTGGGGGAGCCACTGGAGCAGGCTGGACGCTTTACCCACCTCAAGCCATAACTGAAGGTTCTGCCGGATACGGCATGGGCATTAATTTGATGCTCATTGCATTAGCCCTATTTATTGTGGCCTTCACCATGGGTGGTTTAAATTATATTACCACTGCTTTCCAAGCACGCACACGTGGTATGACGTTAATGCGCATGCCGTTATCGGTTTGGGGAATCATCATGGCAACTATTTTAGGTTTGCTTGCCTTCCCTGCACTCTTAGTTGCAGCGATCATGATGCTCATCGACGCCAACTTAGGCACAAGCTTTTTCATGCCTGCAATTTCATCGTTGGGGGAAACCAGTAGTACAACTGGTGGCACACCTATTTTATTCCAACATCTGTTTTGGTTTTTTGGTCATCCTGAGGTGTATATCGTTGCATTACCCATGTTTGGAATCGCTTCGGATTTAATTAGTACTCATGCACGTAAAAATATTTTTGGTTATCGAATGATGGTTTGGGCCTTAATTGCAATTGGTGGTTTAAGCTTTATTGTTTGGGCACACCATATGTATGTAAGTGGTATGAATCCTTACTTTGGATTTTTCTTTGCCACAACTACATTAATCATTGCAGTGCCTACCGCCATCAAAGTCTACAACTGGGTACTGACTCTATGGCAAGGAAACATTCACTTAAATGTTCCCATGCTATTTGCAATTGGATTTATTTTTACCTTTATACATGGTGGCATTACAGGATTATTTTTAGGTAATGTTGCGGTAGACGTGCCTCTTTCTGATACATACTTTGTAATCGGGCACTTTCACATGGTCATGGGTGTTTCACCCTTCTTAATTGTTTTCGGTGGTATCTATCACTGGTACCCAAAATTCACTGGTCGCATGCTGAATGACACCATGGGTAAAATTCATTTTTGGGTCACCTTCCTAGGTACTTATGCAATTTATTTACCTATGCACTATATCGGCATTCTTGGCGTGCCAAGACGTTACTTTGCGTATGGCACAACAGAGACCTTCCCTGATTCTGTCCAAGTTATCAATGCCAGTATCACGATTGCAGCCCTTACGGTAGGTGTTGTGCAGCTATTATTTATCGTTAATCTGATTTGGAGCTTATTCTACGGCAAGAAAGCCAGTAGCAATCCATGGCGAGCCACTACATTAGAATGGCAAACACCTGACACACCTCCCAAACATGGTAACTGGGGCCCCGAGCTGCCTGTGGTGTACCGTTGGGCTTATTCTTATAGTGTTCCTGGCGCAAGAGAAGACTTCATTCCACAGACTGAAGAGCCAGGTGAAAACTCTAAACACGAAGCGGAAACTTAAACATGGCAACCACCCTTATCGTTTTAGCCATCATCATGGGTGCGGTGGTATTTTGGTTACTAAAACAAACCTTTAATGTTCAACCCTGGGCAGAAGAAGGTCTAATCGGTCAAGATCATGCAGGTGGACCATTATCGAGCACGCCTGCAAAAATTGGTTTAATTACCTTTCTTGCAGTTGCGAGTTCCTTATTTTCACTCTTTGTTAGTGCCTATTTCCAACGCATGGACTTTGGAGACTGGAAAGTTGCACCTGAACCTATGGTGTTATGGCTAAGTACTGGTTTATTAATTTTTGCGAGTATTTTTTACCAACGCGCTAGAAATGCTGTCATTAGAGATCAATCAAGCATTGTTAAATCTAATTTATTGATTGCTGGAGTGTTTACCTTTGCATTTATTGCAGGACAATTATGGGCATGGCAAGTCTTCCACAGTGATGGGTATGTACTTTCAGGCAATCCCGCAAATTCTTTTTTCTACGTGCTCACTGCTGCACATGCGCTACACATTCTTGGGGGGCTATGGGTATGGAGCAAAACCTTATTCAAATTACAAAACAATATTGAAGTTCGTAAAGTTCGTGTAGCGGTAGAACTATGTGCAATTTATTGGCACTTTTTATTATTAGTATGGCTAGCGCTATTTGCACTATTGCTATCAACTTAAGCTAATCAAAACAGGAATTAACCTCATGTCACAAAGCACAGGGCAAATTACTAAAGACGCAGTCAAAGATCTGGTAACAGATTGGCAAGAAGATAAAGAAGTATTCAAAGTCCACTGGGGTAAAGCCATGATGTGGATTTTCCTACTAAGTGATACCTTTATTTTCACTTCCTTCTTAACGGGTTACATGAAAGTACGCGCAAGTGCGACATTGCCATGGCCAAATTCCTCTGAAATTTTTGCCTTAAGTTTTGGTGGCGAACCAATTCCACTCATTTTAATCGCGATTATGACGTTCGTCTTAATTACCAGCAGTGGCACTATGGCCTTAGCAGTAAATTATGGTTATCGACGCGATCGATCGAAAACAGCACTATTACTATTTATCACTGCAGGGTTTGGATTACTTTTCGTTGGCATGCAAGCTTTTGAATGGACCAAGCTAATTGTTGATGAAGGAATTCGACCTTGGGGTAATCCATTTGGTGCACCACAGTTTGGAGCATGTTTCTTCATGATTACGGGTTTTCATGGAGCCCATGTTTCGGGAGGTGTTATCTACTTAACTTACGTCGCAATTGGAGTGCTCAATGGCCGCTATGAGAAGAAAGGGCTATGACATTGTCGAAATATGTGGCCTGTATTGGCACTTCGTGGATTTAGTTTGGGTATTTATTTTTGCATTCTTTTATCTTTGGTGAGGTATAACCATGTCAGCTTCAGAATCAGGACATCAAGAGCATCCACTTAGTATTTATCTTTGGATTTGGATATTGTTGTTTGTTCTCAGCACATTCTCCTATATGGTCGATTATTTTCAATTTCAAGGCGCCTTGCGTTGGAACCTCATCATCATCTTTATGATGTTAAAGGCAGGCTTCATAGTAGCCATCTTCATGCATATGACTTGGGAACGACTCGCATTAATTTCTGCCATCTTAGTTCCGCCACTCTGTTTACTGGTGCTCATCATATTGATGTCAATTGAAGGACAGTATACCTATTCACAAAGAGCAACATTTTTTGGGATTGAGGAAGCACCTGTTGTTGAACACCATGGTAGTAAAAAGCATTAAATATATAATTTCTTCTACAACCCCATATATTTACCGTGTATCCTATTAAGATTAAAATATCTTGATTAATACACCATAATTCGCTTTCTTTATAAACTTCTCTTTTGCTGCACGCTTTACTTGTTTCTATGTGCAGAATCATTTTCACACGGTGGTGTATTCATCGAAGAAGATGTGTGCGTGATACAAATCGACTTTTTTCAAGCTCACTTTACTATTTACCAACCGCAAATCAGCCAACACGAAGAACTATGTGAAGACATTCCAACAATTGGCGAAACTATTTTTGTCATGGAGTATCTACATGATGGTTTGCGTCAAATGCCTGTAGATTTTCGAATCATCAAAGATACTCAAAAACTTGGACGCTTCGCAAAATTGGAAGATATAAAAAAAATAAAGGATATCCATTCACAAACAGTGTATTACCAAGCACCTCAGGAAGGTCCGGATGGCATATATATGGCTAGATACGAATTTGATGAGGAGGGATACTACATTGGTATTGTCTCAGCCCTACAACCAGAAGATGGTATGACTTATACAGCGGTATTTCCCTTTAAAGTTGGGGGTAGTGCTTGGGGTTATATACCCGTAATAATCGCTTTAGCCATCTTTTTACAACTTAATTATTGGCTGATGAATGGAGGCTTTGCACGCTTACGCAAAATGTTTAGGTCATGAAATTTTTATACAGCATCATTTTTTTAGTTATATATTTTATAGGCTCAATAGCTATAGGCTCAGCAGGAACCAACATCGGAGCAATAAAAAAGTCTGACAATCAGCATTTTACAGTAAGCTATCTAAGTAAAGCTGCACCTATCAAAATTAATAAAATACATGCATGGATCATTTGTATTAAAGATAAAAATGGTAACAGTATTGATAATGCTAAGATTACAGTAGATGGAGGCATGCCTGAACATAATCATGGTCTTCCCACACAACCTCAAATCACAAAAAATCTAGGTGACGGAAGTTATCTACTCGAAGGTATGAAATTCCATATGTTGGGATATTGGACGATAACTTTATCTATTTCCTACGGCGATGTAAGTGATGAAGTAACTTTCGAATTAAATTTTTAAACTCTATTCATGAGTTTTTTAAATCCACGCAATTTTCAATACATCATTATTGCTTTAAGCATTATATTCGCTGGATACTGGTTGTTATCGAATCAATCTACAAAGCTCGATTGGTCTCCTGAAGAGATCAAAATTTTAACTTCTTTATCGCTTGATCATCTAGAAACATTACCTAAAAGCCAAAGTAATGCAGTAGCTGATAATCCAGACGCTGCAAAATTTGGTTGGCAATTATTCTTTGATGAACGTCTCAGTCATAACGGAAAAATTTCCTGCACTACTTGTCATATACCTGAGCTGTATTTTACAGATGGTTTAAAAACTGCTGCAGGTGCGCAATCAGGATTACGTAACACGAACACAGTGGTAGGTGTAGCTTACAGTCCTTGGCAATTTTGGGATGGTCGTAAAGACAGTGTTTGGTCACAAGCATTAGCACCGCTGGAAAATAAGTTAGAACATGCAGGCACTCGTACACAGTTTGCTCATATCATTTCCAAAGATGAAAATTATAAAAAGCAATATGAAAACATATTTGGTCCTATACCGGATTTTACAGATACCGATCGTTTCCCAAACGCAGCAGGACCAGTAGAAGACAACCAAGCATATAATCAAGCTTGGAAAGCTATGACAGATGCAGATAGAGATTTAGTTACTCAACTTTTTGTCAATCTAGCAAAAGCGCTTGAAGCCTACCAACGATTGCTCATACCTAGTCCTAGTAGGTTTGATGAATATGTACAAGGTGTTATCGAAAATGACGCTGAAAAACTGAATGCTTTAAACAAAGATGAAGCACTGGGCCTTAAATTATTTATTGGAAAAGCACAATGCATTAATTGTCACAATGGGCCACTTTTTACAAATAACGAATTTCATAATACTGGCATACTCTCACCTATACGGCAGCTTCCAAGTATAGGAAGAGCAGAAGGCGTACGTAAATCTTTACAGGATCCGTTTAATTGTTTAGGTGAATACAGTGATGCAGAGAAAGAACAATGTAGTGATTTACGTTTTGCCAAATTAGGGGATGAACTCATTGGCGCGCATAAAGTACCTACACTCAGAAATACCGTTGAAACCGCACCTTATATGCATGCAGGTCAACACGATACACTTGAACAAGTAATTGAACATTATAATAGTGCGCCATTGGCCATGATTGGACACAATGAAATCAAACCTCTTGAATTAAGTAATAGAGAAAAAAAGCAACTCAAGTCATTTTTATTTAGCCTCTCTAGTCCACTTGCCACGGACCCTAAATGGCTAAAAAACCCACATAAAAATGAGCAAGCCCAGGCAAGCTATTTCTAAAGCAATAGTGATGCACGCAAAGCAATCTATCCTGTTAAGGATATAACTAATTCACCAGATTAATTAATATTAAACCCGCTATAATTGCCTCTATAACAACAGCATCTCTTCTTTTGGAGCTCTTACATTGAACGCCACCATTACTGCAGTTCGTACTCAAGCAAGTGATTTATTTGAACTGTGTAAACCACGAATTGCTTTATTAGTCTTGCTTACTACCTTTACAGGTATGTGGTTAGCCGCGGGTGGTTATGTGTCAATTGATTTAGTCATTTATACATTGATCGGCACTGGCCTTGCTTCAGCCGCAAGTGGTGCACTGAATAACTATGTAGACCGTGAAGTGGACAAGCTCATGGCCCGCACGCGAACACGTGCCTTACCTTCATCAAGACTCTACCCACAGCAAGCATTATGGCTAGGCGGTTTGTTAAGCATCTTATCTTTTGCAATTTTATTTTATTTAGTCAATCCGTTAACAGCTTACTTAGCACTTGGTACTACTTTTTTCTATGTCGTAATTTACACCATCTGGCTGAAGCGTAGCTCACCACTGTGCACAGAAATTGGTGGCGTAGCAGGTGCACTACCCCCAGTAATTGGCTGGGCAGCAGTCACTAATGAAATTAGTTGGCAAGCTCTTGTGATGTTTTTAATCATGTTTATATGGCAGCCACCGCATTTTTGGGCTTTAGCATTATTACGTGCAGACGAATACCGTCGTGCTAACTTGCCGATGTTACCTGTTGTAAGCGGAATGGAAGTAACTAAGTTTAGAATGTTGCTGTATACCATTGCACTCATTCCAATAAGCACAACCATGTATTGGTTTAACTTAGCTGGTCCAGTTTATTTAGTTGCCGCATTAGTGCTCGGTGTGATTTATTTAGTCATCACGATTGATTTTGCACGCAAACCCATTACTCATCAAAGCACTAAACGCTTATTTGGTTACTCAATCATTTATTTATGCGGCCTGTTTGTATTTATATTTGCTGATTGTCAATGTGGCTCAACTCTGTGATCTATTAACTTACTCTCTCGAATAAGTGAGCCTGATTCTTAGGTTCACATACCGCACAAGCACTTAATCTAGGCGCCTTTTAAACAATTATAGTTTTTTTCTAAATGGCCGATATCCGTATTGGTATCTCTTGTTTAAGCCATCACTATTATGAAAACATATATATGTTTAATCAGCTTAATTCTCCTAAGCACTCAAAATGCATATTCTGCAATAACCACGATTACTTGTAATTACGACATCTTCGCTTCGGTGCAAAAAGTTGATCGAACTACTGAGATTATGCAGTTAACTTTTACCGTTAACATGGAAACCAGCGAAGCTCAAATTATTCGTAAAAAGGGGACAACAGCTGTAGACCTATACCCTACAGGTGGTGGCTTTACATTTATTGAAATTAATGAGCGTGGCAACGTACTGACTACTACCGTAGATATCCATGGGAAATCTGCACACAGTCGAAATACGATATTAGATAGCGAGCTTGTCCCAAGTCAGTTCTATGGAACCTGTGACTACAACTAATACATTTAATTATTAATGATCAGCCTTGATCATATAGTTCACAAGGGCTGCGCAATTCCTCCGGTACATCTGGCGGGCAAATACCGCAAGCTTCATTTCCTGGTACGGCAAAATCTATTTTTCTAGGATAAGGCAAATCAAGGTTATTCATAATTTTAACGAACTCATCTTTTGGCATTTCATTGCCTAACCTAGGATTACGGGCTTTTTCCTGTGCAATGCTACTCACATGACGACCTTCATAGTCATGCCCCGGATAGACTAATGTCTCACCTGCCAAACTAAATAATTTTTTATGAATACTGTCGAATAGCATTCCAGCATCACCGGATTGAAAATCGGTTCTTCCACATGCATCAATCAACAACGCATCACCCGTAAACACCATTTGCTGTACATCATTCGCAATTAAATATGCATAGTGATGATCAGTATGCCCGGGAGTAAATAAAGGATGAATTTCTATAGAACCCACACGAAATATTTTTCCTTCCTCAATATACATATCAGCACAGGGCAACTCTGCTTGTTTAGGATAAACAATTTTACTTTCAGCAAGTTTCTTAAGTTTAGTAGCACTAGTGAGATGATCTGCGTGAATATGCGTATCAATCGTATACGTGAGTTTTAATCCCAGCTCTTGAATAGCCTCAAGATCTCGGTCAACGGTTTCCAGTACTGGGTCAATTAATGCCACTTCACCTTGCTTAGGACATGCAATTAAATACGTAAAAGTAGATGAGCTCGGTTCAAAAAGCTGGCGAAAAATCATTAGTTCTATTTTTACCTTTTCTTATACAACACTAATTATGTGCAATGGGTTTTTCCGTAAATAAGTAGTCTTTTAATTCTTTATCTAAACTAGGATCTTTTCGACGAATCCATTCTAATACCATAGCAGCATGTTCTTTTTCTTCATCTCGGTTATGCGCAAGAATGGCTTTTAATTCTGAATCTTTGCAAGCATCTACACGCTGATTATACCAATCTACTGCTTCTAACTCCTCCATAAGAGAAGTAATGGCGCGGTGCATATCACGCGTTTCATCTGTTAATTCATCAATTGGTTCATGATAACCTTCATTTGCCATGCTTAACTCCTTATTATCTAATTACTATAGATATAGTTTACTAAACTGAATAATATTTTCTTGATAATAAGCCCTCCATGCAGTACGAAGTTATAGATGCCCACGTATACCCTGATGGCCAACTAGATGTTCTATCTAGAATTGAAGTCAGCAGACTACTAGATACCAGTCAGGGAGGGTTATTTACCCTGTTTCGAAATTCCTCATTGGCCGTGCTTAATTGTGGCAACCCACTCGATGATGGACGAGAACTTTTACAACGCTATGAATCTTTTGATATTTCACTCATTCAAGAAGAAAAAGGCATCAGTCTAAAATTAAAAAATGCGCCAGCTAGCGCCTTTGTAGATGGCTCTATTATTAAAGGAATAGGTGAACATTTATTCGCTGTTTTACGCGATGTGATTTATGCCAATGACGAAATCAATGCAAATCCAAAACTGGATTTAAACACCTCAGAAGGCATCACGGATGCAGTGTTTCATATCCTGCGCAATGCCGATGTACTACAACCCAATACTGAACCTAGAATGGTAGTTTGCTGGGGCGGGCACTCCATAGGTAGAAAAGAATACGACTATTCTAAAGAAGTTGGCTACCAACTAGGTTTGCGTGGACTTAACATTTGTACCGGTTGCGGACCTGGTGCCATGAAAGGCCCCATGAAAGGCGCAACCATTGGGCATGCCAAACAACGTATCAAAGCTTCTCAGTATCTTGGATTGACTGAACCTGGAATTATTGCAGCGGAACCACCAAATCCTATTGTGAATGATTTAGTTATCATGCCAGATATTGAAAAGCGTCTTGAAGCTTTTATACGGCTTGGTCATGCAATGATTGTTTTTCCTGGTGGAGTTGGTACCGCTGAAGAAATTTTTTATACCTTGGGAGTATTATTACACCACAGCAATGAAAAGCTTCCTTTCCCACTGATATTTACGGGACCTGAAAGTTCAAAAGATTACTTTACTGAAATCGATAACTTTATTTGCAATGCTCTAGGCCCTGCTGCACAAAATTTTTACAAAATTATCATTAATGATCCAAATGCAGTTGCAGTTGAAATACAAAACGGTATTCGCTCAGTAAGTAAATACCGTGAAGATAAAAATGATGCCTATTACTTCAATTGGACATTAAATGTCGATCCAATATTTCAAACGCCTTTCAAACCTACACACGAAAATATGTTGGGATTAAACTTTCATCCAGATCAAGAAAAGTATCAACTTGCGAGTAATATCCGTAGTGCATTATCAGGTATTGTTGCAGGTAATGTTAAAGAAGAAGGCATTAAGGAAGTTGAAAAGCAAGGGCCTCTAAAAATTCGAGGTCAACGCGATATCATGCAACCTCTCTCTCACTTACTACAGTCATTTGAAAAAATGCATCGCATGAAAATTTCTAGCAGTGATTATCTACCCTGCTATGAAATTGAATATTCAGATTAATTAATAGTCGAGTAATTGAGATCTTAAATCATTCACACAAGCTTCATCACTATTTCCAAAAATCCCAAACCTCATAATAGGTGTGGTCATTTTTAAAAATTGTACGAATCCCTGCTTGCCGATTATGATTTTTACAACGCTCTACAGCATGATTATATGCGGATGACCCATCAGAGTCTTTACGGGCACGAAAATGCGTGACCAAATGCCAACCCTTACGGTTTAAAATATCTGTATCTTCACCATCTAATGTTTCAATTTCCATAGAATTCTCAGACACTTATATACCAACCTTTTTTGATTTTTTTATAGTAACTAGAATTAAATTCATACAGACGTGTCGCCTTATGTAGACTTGCACTATACATAAGGCCGCAAAAAACCTTAGAGGTTTACCGATATTTTGCAATATTGGGGGCCTTAATGGTTGCGCTTGACAAATATATTAAACACCCATTATTTCGAACACGTATTCAACTATAAATTAAGCAAAAAATTTTCTATATAAATTTAATCTGTTGTTAATAATAGTTTGATGAAATCAACACTCAAAAATAATTTATTACCGAAAGATGGCGAAGTTTTTTTATTTAAAAACGTTTATTCTGTTTCTGAAAGTGATCGCTTACTAGGTTCTTTATATAAATCGGTTGAATGGAAACAAGAAAAAATCAAATTGTTTGGCAAGTGGCATAGACAACCGAGACTAAGCGCTTGGTATGGAGAAAGGGGAAAACAATATACGTATTCAGGAATTACACTTAAAGCAAAACCATGGAACACAACACTACTAAATATTAAAAGTAAAATTCAAACTAAGACAGATGCAGAATTTAATAGCGGCCTATTAAATTACTATCGAAACGGACAAGATAGTATGGGCTGGCATCGCGACAATGAAAAGGAACTCGGCCCAAAACCAGTGATTGGCTCCATAAGCCTCGGTGCTACAAGAACTTTTTGCATGCAGCATATAAAAGATAAACAGCTAAAGATTAATGTAGAGTTATCTACTGGCAGCTATTTAATAATGCAAGGTGACACCCAACATTTTTGGAGACATTGCGTACCCAAACAACATAAATGTTCTAAACCTCGATTGAACATTACTTTTCGAAATGTAATCTAATCGATATTACACATCCTTGTGTAATATCTAAATAATCACTTAGATTTTTCCGTCTAATCCCATCTGATAATACTTATGTGTAATCTCTTCTTGGTTTTCTAGTAACCAATCTATATTAGGTTCGTTATTCATCGCTTTATGAACCGCGCTGGCCATTGCCTTACGGTGAATATCAAACAGAACTTTATGATCTAAATCATCTGCTTTAGAAACCATAGGATTTAACCAAACTGAAACGATAATACCAATATCATTAACCTTATCTTTTGGAATATCACCCGCACGCACAGCGTCTAATACACCATTAGCGATCGCACCTTGTACCGTACCCATTAAAATATTGGTATAGCGTTCATCTTTAACCGTTACTTTGCTAACCATTAACGTAGCAGGACGCACTTGAATATCTGTATTCATAATGGCAAGAACACGTGAATGACCTTTTACTTGATCACCCAGCAAAGTTGCAAACGCAGTGCCAACTGGACCATCCAGCTCACCGATCACCACTTCTGGTTCTGCTGCCGTTCCTGGAGGTCCACCTGCAACGAGTGATTCGCCTACCCTCATAACTATTCTCTCTGACATGAATTTAACTCCTTAATTAAATCTTATGGATGCTGTTTTCTTATAGGTATAAAGGCGCGAGATTATACAGTAAAGAATTTAGAAAAATTTAAAAATTACCTATGGGTAAATAACTTTCCTTGAAGTATATTCATCGCCAAAAAATAGCCGTTTATTTCTAAAACCACTCAGTAAATGATTACTCAAAAAACAATTTTTCCATAGCTATAGGGAAATTAATATTTATACAACTCTGCCGATAAGTTATTAATTCAGTCTATCAATTAACAACATGTCAATGAATATGAATAAAGCAATTACAGTTGCACTTAGCTTTCTATTTATTCTAATCCCAGTAAGCGCATATGCAGCGGATGATTCACACAGCATTCAAAACTTTACCTCTCATTGGGCTGCAATTTTAGCCTTGGTCATTTTTGGAGCTTCTTATTCACTGGTGATTTTAGAAGAACAGCTACACTTAAGGAAATCTAAACCCGTTTTAGTGTCTGCAGGAGTCATATGGCTGATCGTAGCCTTAGTTTATATAGCACATGACGACAAACACACCGCTGAAATACTCGTTCGACATAATATTTTAGAGTTTGCCGAGCTTTTCCTATTTTTATTAGCGGCCATGACTTTCATCAATACCATGTATGAACGTGGCATATTTGACTGGTTACGTGCTTGGATGTTGAAAAAAGGATTCAGCTTACGGGGAGTATTTTGGGCAACAGGTATTGTTTCTTTTTTCCTTTCACCTATCGCAGATAATCTCACCACAGCTTTACTTATGGCAACCGTGGCCATGGCTGTTGGAGGCACTAACATCAAATTCATTAGTATTGCTTGCGTAAACATAGTTGTAGCTGCAAATGCTGGGGGTGCATTCAGCCCGTTTGGAGATATCACTACATTAATGGTTTGGCAAAAAGGGATTGTTGAGTTTCAAGAGTTCTTTGTTTTATTCATCCCATCAGTGGTGAATTGGATAATCCCTGCAGTAATTTTAAGTTTTTTCATATCAAACTTAAAACCAGAAGGTGTTCATAAAAAAGTTGTAGTTCGGCAAGGTGCATGGATTGTAGTGATATTATTCTTACTAACAATTGTCATGGCCGTTAGCGCCCACAATTTCTTACATCTTCCTCCTGTTCTCGGCATGATGACAGGTTTAGGAATACTCAAGTTTTTCGGATACTACTTAAAAATGACAGACAAAGATTCATTTGAAGGTGAAGGTATTGATGAGCTTGAAGACGAGGCATTAGATATCGAAGATGATGCAACGCCAGAAAATCATGGGCATAAAAGAAATAATGAAAAATTTGATATTTTCAAATCGATTGAACGCGCCGAATGGGACACCCTCATGTTTTTCTACGGCGTGATTCTAAGTGTGGGAGGGCTAGGAGCATTAGGTTATATGGCGCTTGGGTCTGAACTAATGTATGACGGTTTGGGCGCTACAAATGCAAATATCCTGGTTGGCTTTCTCTCGGCATTATTCGACAACATTCCAGTGATGTTCGCTGTGCTCGCCATGGAACCTGCGATGAGTCATGGGCAATGGTTGCTGGTGACTCTTACAGCAGGAGTAGGTGGATCTATGCTATCTATAGGATCTGCAGCAGGAGTGGCAGTAATGGGTCAAGCGCGTGGCATTTATACTTTCTTCTCACATTTGAAATGGTCTTGGGCCATTGCACTTGGCTATGCGGCAAGTATATGGGTTCATTTCTTAGTAAATAAAAGTTTGTTTTAAGTAACAAGGGATTGTTAGAAATGGTAAATATCGTAGAGAAGCCTATTAAAAGCGAAAGCTAGATAGTTATTACACTCGCCCATCTATTAATAGTCAAAATTTAGTAGACTAAGATTATTGATTGCTTTGCTTCCAGGCTTAACTGTAGACTAATTCAGATCTAGCTATGCAGCTGTTTTACGACTCGCACGTTTTCTTTCATGCTCTTTTAAAAATTTCTTACGTAAGCGAATATGGTTTGGAGTTACTTCCACCAATTCATCTTCATCAATAAATTCAAGTGCTTGTTCTAAACTGTGTTCTATAGGCGGTGTTAAATTAATATTCTCATCACTTCCTGCTGCTCGAATATTGGTAAGTTGTTTAGCTTTTGTAGGATTGACGACTAGGTCATTGTCTCGACTGTGTAATCCCACAATCATACCTTCATAAACTTCAGTAGCAGGGTGTATAAATAAACGCCCCCTTTCTTGCAAGGCAAATAAGGCATATCCCAATGATTTACCTGACACCATAGAAACTAAAACACCATTCACTCTATCTGCTACCGGACCAGCCTTCACGGCACCATAATGATCGAATACATGCGTCATAATTCCAGAACCGGAAGTAATCGTCATAAATAATGAACGGAAACCAATTAATCCACGTGCAGGCACAATAAACTCCAAACGCACTCGACCCTTACCATCTGGTTGCATATTTTTTATTTCTGCACGCCTCTCACCTAACTCTTCTAGCATCGAACCTTGGTGTTCCACATCACAATCAATCACTAGCTGTTCATAAGGTTCGTGTAGTTCACCATTCACTTCTTTTTGAATTACCTCAGGGCGAGAAACTCCTAATTCGTATCCTTCTCTACGCATGCTTTCAATTAATACACTTAAATGCAGTTCACCACGCCCAGAAACAATGAACTTATCTGCTGTTTCACCTTGCTCCACACGCAGCGCAACGTTATGGATGAGTTCTTTATCTAAACGCTCTTTGATTGTGCGGCTTGTAATATATTTACCATCTTGCCCTGCAAATGGAGAATCATTAACTTGAAACGTCATGCTTACCGTGGGTTCATCTACAGAAAGTGCAGGCAGTGCTTCAACGCAATCGGTTGCACACAAAGTATCGGAAATATTTAACCCATCAATTCCTGTGATACAAACAATATCACCCGCTTCAGCTACTTCAGTTTCTACACGTTCTAATCCATGGTGCGTCATCACCGATAACACTTTACCGTTTCGAGTATTGCCTTCACGATCCACAATCATAACTTGCGTGTTACGACCAAGCACTCCACGTGTAATACGCCCAACACCAATCACACCAACGTAACTGCTGTAATCCAATGCGCTGATTTGCATTTGCAGTGGACCTTCAGCATTTACTTTTGGCGCATGGACTTGTTCAAGAATTAAATCCAGCAATGGCGTCATGTCCTTTTGCAAATTATGCGCATCCGTACCGGCAATGCCCTCAAGCGCTGATGCATAGATGACTGGAAAATCAAGTTGCTCATCCGTTGCGCCTAAACGATCAAATAAATCAAACACTTGATCGACCACCCAGTCAGGACGTGATCCATCACGGTCTACTTTATTCACCACAACAATGGGATGTAAGCCTTGCTCAAAGGCCTTTTGAGTAACGAATCGAGTTTGCGGCATAGGCCCATCAACCGCATCCACTAATAACAAAACACTATCCACCATCGACAACACACGTTCTACTTCACCACCAAAATCAGCATGCCCCGGTGTATCTACAATGTTAATACGATGGCCTTTCCAGTGTAGTGCAGTGTTTTTTGCCAAGATGGTAATGCCTCGCTCACGTTCTTGATCATTGGAATCCATAATTCGCTCTGTTCCAACCGTTTTGCGATCCAAGGTTCCAGACTGCTCTAGCAATTTATCTACTAGAGTCGTTTTTCCATGATCAACGTGCGCAATGATTGCAATATTTCGAAGAGATTCAGACAAGATTGATGACTTCCAGAAAAAGACCTGCATCGAACAGGTCGTCTGCGAGGTGTGAAAAATGTTGTATTTGGCTAAGGCGCGCGATTATACCTTATGATAATCGAAAAAAAAACGCACTCAATAATGAATAGAAATGATGACTTTGAGGTACCGACACCCTAAAGCTTTTACACATGCACCTTTATCCATTTATTTTGACGAAAAATAAGCAATGCAATAACGGCCATTAAGCTTTCTGCAAAAAAGATAGCCCAGAATACACCGTCTGGATGCTCAAGAAATTCCAACGAAAACCAATATGCAAATGGAATTTGAATCAACCAAAAACATATTATATTTATCCACGTTGGCGTATACGTGTCACCCGCACCATTAAAGGCTTGAATCATGGCTAATCCCAATCCATACAAGCCAAACCCATAACTTAAAATTCGTAAACATTTAGCCCCAATATCAACGACTTCTTTTTCATGAGTAAATAACCCAATGATCAACTCTGGAAATACTATGAAAATAAAAGATATCAAAATCATTAAAGCGACATTGTATTTTGTAACTTGATAAACCGCTTGCTTTGCTCGTCCAATATTTTTTGCGCCCAAATTTTGACCCACTAATGTTGATACCGAATTACTCAAGCCCCATACGGGCATAATAATAAAATCAATCACGCGTATCGCTATGGTGTACCCCGCAAGAGCCGTACTGCCAAACTCTGCAATAATTTTCATTAAAAATATCCAACTTGATGTGGCAATGAAAAATTGCAAAATTCCACCCAATGAGACTTTCACTAGTAGCGCTAACTCATCGAAAACGAGCGTTAGATCTTTAAACGCTAATTGAATTCTCGAAGAACCGTTATACAAACTATACGCAACATATACAATTCCGATACCCCGCCCAAATGTCGTGGCAATGGCGGCACCTTCCACACCCATTCTTGGAAATGGGCCTAATCCAAATATTAAGCACGGATCTAAAAAAATATTGATAATGCTTGCAATCCAAATTGCTTTCATAGCAATAACTGGATTACCAGCACCTCTACATATTCCATTTAAAATAAAAAATAAAAGAATGGTTGCAGACCCGCCAAGCATAATAGCGGTATAACCATAATGTTCATTGATGATTGTTTTAGAAGCGCCCACGAATGACAAAATATCTTGTGCGAAAACGACGCCACAAATGCCAATCACAATAGAAAGCACAATACCTAGCAATATGGATTGTCCGGCTAATACTTTTGCGCGTTGTATTTCCTTTTCACCAATTCTTCTTGCAACTAATGCCGTTACAGAAATACTCAATCCAATCCCAATGGCATATAACAACGTAATCACTGCTTCAGTTATTCCAACCGTAGCAACCGCTTCAGTGCCCAGTTTTGCAACAAAGAAAATATCTGTAATCGCAAATAGCGCTTCTATAGAGGTTTCCAGCATCATCGGAATCGCAAGCAGCACTACCGCTTTATTCAAAGGAATACGCGTATAATCGTAATCATCCCCTTGCAATGATGACTTAATAAGCCCCCACCAATTCATTTGATCAAGCGTGTTCATGATACTTTACAACTTTTACTTTTAAATTCATTACGCGCATATAAACTGGAATACGACTTCTTACTAGGTAGCTCAAAAAGGGCTAAACCAAACAAAATTAATCCACCACCTATTAAAATTGACATCGATAGCGGTTCATTATTTAAATAGGCACCTAATAATAAAGCGCACACTGGGGTGATTAACGCGATGAGCGAAACTTTCACGGCATTTAATCTATTCAAAATGTAGTAATACATTGAAAATCCTACCGCCGTTGCAATGGCACCTAAATACAAAATGGAGAGCGTTGATTGAACGCTAAAACCACCAACGCTCTCACCCGAAAATAAAAAAGTCACAACGATTAAAGGCACGGCCACAAGCAAGCCTCCCAAGGTAGCCTGTGTGCCTGTAATAGATGCATTAATTTTCTTCAGCAATACAGCACTAGTGGCATGGGCAATTGTGCTCATTAACATCGCAAACACACCTAGTAACGAATGAACACCCATTGCGGCACTGGTATGAAAAACTACAAATAGTCCTATCGTTCCAACAACCATTCCAAATGTTTTGTTTTTGGTGAAATGGTTTTCATTTAAGAAATAAATTGAAGCCACCCCAGCGAAAATTGGAGAAAAACCAAATATCACAGATATCCAGCCCGAAGGAATGTATTGAGCACTCCAATAAACAAGCGACATCGAAAAATAGATTCCTAAACCAGCCGTTAAATAGGCAACACACGCATCCATATTGAGATTTAGCTTTTGCTTTGTAACGGCAAATAATACGCACAACACAAGCAAACCGAGGCTCATACGAGACATCAGCCCAAATAGCATTCCTGATTGGATGCTCCATTGGATTGCGAGCGGTGTTGTACTCCAAATCACAATGACTGAAAGATAAGATGTTTTAACCATACGTTTACTTTTCACAAGACAAAAAAAAGGCCGCTAGTATTACCTGCGGCCTTTCGAAACTAATTCTTTGATTTAGCTCAACATAAACACACAGGCAAGGAAATATCTGGGCGAACTACCAGATTCCAAGTCACTTTTAGTTTTGTAGTTGAAATAATCATGGCGCGAATTCTACATTTACATAATGCTAAGTCAATACGGGTTTCAAAGAATTTAAGTAGATTTAGACGAGTGGTTAATCATTTGTGACAATGGATATGTGCAATCAAGTTAATAGGTCACGACACGAGAATTTTCAGAGTCATTGGTGAATATCTTCACCTTATAAAACCAGTTACTTACGATGCTTCCTACACTTAAGTGTGACACTAATGCCAAATCGTTAATTTATTTAGCAAGACTTCAGCTTTAAAATTACTAAAAATCTTCCCCGCAATATCTTTTATATATAAGTAAGTGACTATTTATATTTTAGAATTTTTGTTTACTCAAATAATCAAATAAAAAGTTGCTAAATGTCTTGATACGTACCACATGGCGTAAATCTGGATGATTAAGTATCCATAATTCAGCATGAAATTCAGGATCGGTTTTAAAAAGCCGCTGTAAATTATGATCTGTGTAATCTGAAGGTAGCAATGCAATTCCTAAACCTTGTGCGCATAATGCTGAGATGGTGCTCATATCACTTGCTGTACTTACAAAATTTTCAGAATCATAAGTTTTTGAAAACCATTTATATGCATCGACTCGTTGTAAAAATTCATCAGCCCCAACTAATTTGTGATGAGCTAAATCTTTCATTTTTTTTGGCCGACCATGCTTAGTGATGTACTGCTTACTTGCATAAACATGCCAGTCTAAATTACATACCTTACGCCCGATTAAATATTCAGGTGGTGAGGTAGTAGCACGTAAAGCCAAGTCTGCCTCCCTTCGAGATAAATCATGTTCTGCATCACTAACAATTACATCAATCTTGATTCCACAATGTTTTTCTCTGAACTTTGCTACACATGGCACTAAATACTTTATGGCGAGTGTTGCAGGTGTCGTGATACGAATTTCACCAGATAATTGATAATCTTTTCCCGCAACTGTGCGTTCAAAACTGTGTATTGAGCTTTCTGCCAAACGTGCATGCTCTATAACTGATGCTCCTGCCTCAGTCAGTGAATACCCATCAGGTAAACGGTCAAATAAACGAAGACCTAGCTTTTCTTCAAGCGTATTAATACGGCGAAATACCGTCGAATGATTTACAGAAAGCTTAGAAGCAGCGCCCGTAAGAGTCCCACTATCAGCTACCGCCAGAAAATATGGAATATCATTCCAATCAATCATTTGCATTTATGCAAGTTAATTTTGCATATTTTGCTAATTTACTTGCGTATATGCAAGAACTATTCTAGCACCAGTTCCACTACTCACAACGGAGAAACATTATGAACCGATTGGAACATGCGAATTTAGTGGTTAAAGACATCAAAGCGACATTGGAATTTCTCCAAACGGCATTTCCAGATTGGCGTGTACGAGGCCAAGGTGAAAATTCTTGGAATGGTAAAGCAAGACGCTGGTTGCACGTAGGAGATGACAACTACTACATAACGTTGAACGATGGTGCCGAAGGTGAGATTCGAGACTTGACTGGACATACACCAGGACTTGCTCATTTAGGATTCGCGGTTGATGATGCAGATGCAATCGTTGCACGCTTAGAAGCCAAAGGATTTTCAGTTCGAGTTAAAGACACAGAACATCCTTTTCGCAAAACATATTATTTTATTGATCCTGCTGGATTCGAGTTTGAGTTTATGCAGTATTTAAGTGATAACGATGAAGAGCGAAATCAATATGTACCAGCCGGAACCACAAATGTAGATCCCAAATATGTAAAACAATCTTCTAATACATCTGATGCTTATACGGAGGCCACGCTATGAATCAATACACAATGAATGAATATGGAGCGTTAATTCTGCGAGTCAGCTTGGGAGTGATTATGCTTGCGCATAGTGCATATTTGAAATTAATTGTATTTAGTTTACCTGGCACTGCACAATTTTTTACCTCAATAGGATTGCCAGGGCCATTAGCATATTTGGTCTTCACTGTAGAAACGCTTGGAGGATTAGCTTTAATTTTAGGTTTCTATACACGGTATGTTGCTATCGCTTTAATCCCTATAGCACTAGGCGCTACATGGGCACACTTTGGATTTGGGTGGGTATTTTCCAATCAAGGCGGCGGTTGGGAGTACCCGATGTTTCTCGCTATAACATTATTAGTTCAAAGTCTAATTGGCACGGGTGCGCATTCAATTCAAAGAGCTAAAAACTAATCGAGGTTTACAACGATGAATACAAGCTCAAAAATATTATCTGCTAGAGAAACCATGGAAGGTAAAGACGCAAAGGTAAAACGATTATTTCCTATTCGATCTAGTCTTATGAATTATGATCCATTTGTTCTTTGGGATCATTTTGAGATTGCGCCTGGAATGGGTTTTCCTGAGCATCCGCATCGTGGCTTTGAGGCGATTACATATTTATTTAGCGGTGGAGTTGAACACAAAGATAACCTCAATAATCAATCAACAGTATATGCAGGTGGCGCACAGCGATTCACCGCAGGCAGAGGGATTGTTCATTCTGAAATGCCAATTGAAAATGTTACAAGTACAGGAATACAACTGTGGATTAATTTGCCACAAAAATTAAAACAAATTAATCCATCCTATCAACAAGTAGATTCAGAGAATATGACTGAAAAAAATGATGAAGGTGTTCGTATAAAAACTATTGTTGATGATGATAAAGGAATATCGTTACACACATCTGTGCAATTTTTAAATGTTATTTATGAAAAAGATACACAGCACACATTTGACATTTTACACAATCATCGTGGGTTTGTTTATGTAGTTGATGGGGCTGTGATAGTTGATGGAATGGAAATTTATTCAAGCAATGCATATTTATTTGAAAAAATAGAAAAATTAGAAGTAAAAGGTAATGAAAATACACATCTTATGTTGGTTAGCGGGGTACCTCATAACGAACCTATTTATCAACATGGCACATTTGTTGACTAACTTTGGAGCACACAATGACTAAACAAGCCAATACAGACTACCCAATCCATGAGCTAATTGTTAATCGCTGGAGCCCATATCAATTTGCTGATCGTACTGTGTCAAAAGAAGATTTGCTTTCATTATTTGAGGCAGCACGTTGGGCTCCTTCTTCATATAACGAACAACCCTGGCGTTTTATTGTAGCCACTCAGAAACAGTCCAAAGAATTTGAAAAATTATTATCTTGCTTGGTACCTGCAAATCAAGAGTGGGCAAAGAATGCTAGTGCACTTGCACTTGGTGTGTCGCACTTAGTTTTTGATCGAAATGGGAAAGAAAATAAAGCTGCCATTTATGATTTAGGAGCAGCAGTTTCTCATTTAACGTTTGAAGCAACCACAAGAGGAATATCTGTACATCAAATGATTGGAATTGAACCCGCTAAAGCAAAAAAAGTGTACAACATACCTGAAAACTTTGAAGTGGTTACTGCATTCGCAATTGGATATTCAGATTTAAGTAATCAAGGTTTGAAAGAATTAGCAGAACGTGATCAAACACCTCGACAAAGAAAAAAGGTATCCGAGTTTTTATATTCAAATGATTGGTCTTTACCTTTCACATAAAATCACACGTTGATTAAATGGTGGAAGAATGGGGGAAAATTTAAAACAGATTTTTATTTCATTAGTGGCGGTAATCTGCAATTAAATTTGCGAGTAATACCCACTCGCATGTGTGGTGGCCAGGGGCAGAATCGAACTGCCGACACGAGGATTTTCAGTCCACTGCTCTACCAACTGAGCTACCTGGCCAAGATCGAGGGTTTAATTGAAGCGGGCTATTAAACGGGGCTATATATAATGAGTCAATAGATTTTTCGATTATTAACGCTTATTTTGCGTCAGGATCTACAAATTCTTTAGGCACTTCTGAGCCTTCTCCAAAAAAGAATTTTTCCATTTCTTCTTCCAGAAACTTGCGTGCCTTAGGATCAACTGGTGTAAGGCGATATTCATTCATCAACATGGTTTGATGTCCCACCCACATTTGCCAGCCTTCTTGAGAGACATTGTCATAAATTTTCTGCCCGAGCTCGCCGGGGTAAGGCATATATTCTAGACCTTCAGCTTCTTTATTAAGCTTCACACATTGCACCATGCGCGTCATGGGACGATTCCTTATTTTGTTGTAAGACTTGTTCCAGCACTTTTTTCACCGGTGCGGCTAAGCCTATTTTTTGATCAGTCAATTTATACCAAACCCCGAGATCGTCTTCCATCACACCATTGGGTTTTTGATCCACTTTAATCAATTTAGGGTGCATCAATAGGCGAAAATGAGAAAAAGTGTGGGAAAAACTTGGCAAGGTTTGAGCAATTTCAACGCTTGGATTTAATTGATGTAGCCGACGCTTTAGAGAAGACAGATCTTTAAATTCAGGAAAGCTGTATAAGCCACCCCAAATGCCCGTAGGTGGACGCTTTTCCAGCCAAATAGAATGATCTTTTTCATGCTGAAAGATCGCCATAACCACCTCTCGTTGTGGAATTTTCTTTGCTGATTTGGGTGTAGGCAATTCGTGTTGACGCTTTTGAAGATACGCAACACAGTCTGATTGCACAGGGCATACCTCACACATTGGGTTGCTACGCATACACAATGTTGCACCTAAATCCATCATGGCTTGTGTGTACTGCGCAATGACTTGTTTGGGTTGTTGTTGAGGCAGTAATGTCTCTGCCTGTTTCCAAAGTTGCTGTTCGACTTCACGCTTGCCTGGCCAACCTTCTAATCCAAAATAACGCGTTAGCACTCGTTTTACGTTGCCATCTAAAATGGCATGCACTTGATCAAAACTTAACGCTAGTATGGCCCCAGCAGTAGAACGACCAATTCCTGGTAATGCAATGACCTCATCAATGCTATTTGGAAACTGGCCACTATGTTGCTCAACAATCTGTTGCGCCGCTTTATGTATGTTACGCGCACGTGCGTAATACCCTAACCCCGTCCAGTGATGCAACACTTCATCAATATCCGCTTCTGCTAATTTTTTCACAGTGGGAAACCGTTGCATAAACTTTTCATAATAGGGAATAACCGTTTCTACCCGCGTTTGTTGCAGCATGATTTCAGACACCCAAATACGATAGGGGTCTTTAACAATTTGCCATGGTAAATTTTTACGACCATATTCAGCATACCAAGTTAAAACATGTTGACTAAAAGAGGGCTTCATTTTTTATTGTTGGGCTTGATGCTGTAGTAGCGTAACGCTTTGTAACACGCGTTTTTTAAATTTTTTCTTCAACACATAGGAACGGATTAAAGGGGGTATCCAAAATTTAGGCTGCATACGTGCTTCATAATCTACTCTTGTACTCTCAGAATGCGAGGTTAGCACCCAGCTTGCATAGCCTGATTTTAAATCACTTAACATAGGAACAATATATGCCTCTAACTTTGTATTCTCGTCTTGGCTAATATCTTCTACACGCGTAAGGTTTTTGCAAAAAAACAAAATACAATCTTTGATAACGGTTTTTACTCTTAGACTGTTTTCGACAGGAGAGCTAAGTTGCACGCTTTCGATAATCGCGGGGTTGAGGTCTGCAATATTCTCAAAATCTGTTAACACCGCCATGACACTTTCGGGTGACGCCTTAACGTCAAATGTAGCGTTCAAATAGTAGGTTTTATTTTCATAACGGACACTGACTTCCGTCGCGTTCGCATAGGTGCAAATATTCAGCCAAAGAAAAAGTCCCCAAACGAGGGCTTTCATTAGAATAGTTTTAGTTTGTCTTTAATGGACTTCCCTAAACCTTCTCCTAACTTTTCAGTGATTTCTTCGTCAATTTTTTCATCGATTTTTTCTTGTAGTTCTTCTTTCTTTTCGGCAATTTTTTCAGCTTGTGCACACTTTAACGCAGCTGTGACATCTACACCGTAACTTAACTTTTCAAACGGTCCCTTTATGGAAACCGGCACTCCGCATTTATCAGGCTCTTCAGACAAGCCAATCTCAATATCGTAGTCGGTTTCGGATTTTGCAATGTCCACTTGTCCTTTCCCTTTTGCATGAATCAAAGGTGTGTTGAGTGTGAAATCTTTATTGTCTGATAACCCATTGGTAACATTAAATGTACCAAATAATTTATCAAATACTAATTCTTCTCCTGTGGGTTTAGGGTCGCGGCCTTTCAACAATGCAGCGGCTTTTTCTACATTGGCCGCCAATTTTGCATCACGCAAAGCGCCATTGGCTGCGTTTAACTTCACTTGTCCATCTAATGCGCGTTTGAGGTCGGCAACAGAATTTCCTGTGGTATTCACATTTAATGAGAGATTACTCAGGCCACGAATATAAGCCTGCTCTTCCCCTAAGAAATCAATACTGAGCTTATCGATTGCGACATTTGCAATATCGGTTGCGAGTGCATATTTAGGCGTATCGCCACGCACATCCACACTGGCCTTGCCCTTCATCGAACCATCATAAAGATTCATGGACATAGGTGTAATTTGCAACAAGCCTCCCTTTGCCGTTACAGTAGCTTTCACATTAGTCATGGTCATACCAGAAACAATCAATTTCCCCACTGCAACATCTCCATTCACCCGCATATCACGAAGCGTTTTCGTAGGTAATTCAATCGGCTCATTTTCATCTGCCGGGGTACTCTCGGCTTTCTCTTCTGCACTCGAGGTGGGTAATAATTTATCCAGATCTAATAACTCTGAAGCTAATGAAAACTTAACATTGGGTTTACTAAACGATTGTACCGATGCATTACCAGTGAGCTGAGAATCCACCATCGACAACACCAGTGAAGAAAGACTTAAGGCTTCATTGGCAATATCTGCATCAATATTGGTTTGCATGTCTACCTCTAACTTGCCTTCTGGAAACGCATCGCCGGTGCCTGCAATCTTTATCTTTGTGTCTTGCATGGCATACTTTTGCGTTGCAAAGTTGCCACTTACATTTGAAGTTAGAGCTAAATCCATGGCGCCATTAGGAAAAGAATCGCCCGTTGAATGTAAATCTACATTTAGACCGTTTAACTTTAACGTTTGGGCTTTAGAATCAAACAATGCTTTTGATGCAATGACTAAACTTGCATCCATTACAGGAGCAGCATTTTTTAAGTTTAAATCCATTTTTACATCGGTTTCTTTTCCATCTCCTAATTCGCCAGTGATTAAATTAAAAGGAGCAATTTGAACTTTGGTGCCTGCTTGCGCATCATGCCACGACAATTCAGCATCTGTAATTTCAATACCATTTACCACCACTTCTATATCAGGTGAAGTTGAACTTTCTTCTTTCGGGGCTGCTTCTGTTTTTTCTTCAGGAATTAAGTCATCCCAATTGGAAACACCTTGTGCATTTTTTTGTAAATTAGCTTTTAAGCCATGCAATTTAATTTTAGAAGCATGCACTTGCTTTTTTAACAGTGGTAACAATTCAACATGAACATCTACTTCTTCTACACTTACCATGGGTTGATCACCAAACCCTGCAGCATTTCCGAAAGAGGTGCTGCCTAAACTAATCCCTAAGCGAGGCATCCAGCTATTTTTTATATCGCCTGTAATCACAAGGTCGCGGCCAGTTTTTTCTTTTGCAACCGCCATGATTTGTTCTTTGTAATTATTCAGATCTAAAGTAGATAAAAAGAATCCCGCAACTCCCACCACAATTAAGACCAATAAAACGATTCCAATGATGAGATATTTAAGTGCTTTCATGAAAACTCCTAGCCTTATTATTTTTTCGATGGCTTGTTTTTTTTAGACCTTACTTCAAACAGTAAGTTTAGCCCTCACGTGTCCAGGTGCCTGACTTTCCGCCTTGTTTACTCAACAGTGCGATATCTTGCAGCACCATGCCACGATCAGCCGCTTTACACATGTCATAAATTGTTAATAATGCAATTTGCACTGCAGTAATGGCTTCCATCTCCACGCCCGTTTGCCCGCGCGTTTCGACCGTGGCTTTGCAATACACTGCAGTCGGTGCTTCTTCAATACTAAATTCTACCTCTACAGCGGTCAGCACCAAGGGGTGGCATAACGGTACTAATTCTGAGGTTTTCTTTGCCCCCATGATGCCTGCAATGCGTGCAATTCCCAACACATCTCCTTTTTTATGACCGCCACTTTGAATCAATTGTAAGGTTTCCGTCTGCATACGAATACGCCCATCTGCCACAGCAATGCGGTGACTCATGGGCTTTTCGCCTACATTGACCATGTGGGCTTCCCCTTGCGGATTAAAGTGCGTCAACTTACTCATAGTAAACAGATGGTACCATTTCGTACTCAATTGTAGGCAATGAATTCAGCGTTTATATTAATGACATGACTGTACACATTAAATATTTTGCCAGCTTGCGCGAAACCCTTGGGCGCAACAGTGATGAGCTATCCATTTCGAACACCGTCACTGTGGAAGAAATTTGGAATCAAGTAACCGAAAGTTCTCAACGTCCAGAAAACATATTGGTTGCAGTGAACCAAGAATATGCACAATTTGATCATCCGGTGAACGACGGAGATGAAGTAGCGTTTTTCCCTCCCGTAACAGGTGGATAGCCTTATCCAATTAATCGTTTAAATTCGGTTACCACTTCAAAACATGAATTATATTAAAAATGATCATGTCATTTATGTTGGCAAAGGATTTAACTTTTTGGCATTTGTTTTTTCTTGGGGCTGGTTACTTGCAAAAGGACTTTGGTTGTATGGCTTTATTTTCATGATAATTCAAATTCCTCTGTACTTTTATGCCATTGCAAGTTCCGAATCACTTACTTTGATTTCAGAAAATTCAATGAGCATTTCGCATGCTTTCTTGCTAGTACCGAATTTGGTTCTATTGGTGATTCATCTATACATTGGTTACAAAGGTAACGTGTGGAGAGAAAACTTATTACAACGCAAAGGTTATAATCTAATCGATTAGAAATTATTGAATCAACAAAAACAAACCGCGTGAATCGCGTTGAATATTTAACAATACTGCATCCCGATTTTTCTTTAGTGCTGCTTTCATATCGCGGATGGTTTTTACGCGTTGCTTGTTCACACTTAAGATAAGATCTCCCTTTCGCAAACCCGAAGTCGCAGCTCTACCTTCTACATCGACTACCTCAATTCCCGATATCGATCCGCGAGCGGTATCTTCACTCACTTCACTAAATACCGCACCCTCTAAGCGTTGATTGAGTTTCTTACCTTGCACGGTTTTCATAATTTTATCTTCAACCATGGCTTTAAGCGTACGCGCTTTGCCATTGCGCAAAACTTTAACGGTTACTTGTTCGCCGATACGTAATAATCCGATTTCATTACGTACTTGCGCAGAACTGGTCGCATCCTTTCCATTGACGGCAATAATCACATCGCCTACTTGCATATCTGCTTTTTCTGCCGGTGAATCGGCTTCTACGCGTGCTACCACAACGCCTTTATTACGTGAAATGCCAAAAGCTTGTGCAAGTTCTGGTGTTAAGTCTTGTGCGCTAAAGCCCAAGCGACCCCGTTTTACTTCACCATGCTCAATTAATTGTGCGGTAATTTGTTGCGCCATGTTAATTGGTATGGCAAATCCGATACCGACATTGCCACCACTGGGCCCATAAATCGCAGTGTTAATGCCAATCAATTCACCACGCAAATTGACTAAGGCACCTCCTGAATTACCGGGGTTAATTGAAGCATCGGTTTGAATAAAATCTTCATAGGACTCAATACCTAGTCCACTTCGGCCTAAGGCACTTACGATGCCTGATGTTACCGTTTGACCCAAACCAAACGGATTACCAATCGCCACAACAAAATCACCTTGTCGCAAGGTATCAGAATTACCAAATGAAATTTCACTCAGATTCGTCGCATCAATTTGAATCACAGCGATATCCGCGCCCGGGTCTTTACCTATTACTTTGGCATCAAAGCGTTGACCATCTTCCAATGTCACCACAATATCGTGTGCCTTATCGATTACATGTGAGTTTGTAATTACGTAGCCATTTGCAGCATCAATAATGACTCCTGACCCCAAACCCGTCGTACGACGCTCACGCTGTCGTTGTGGAATATCAAAAAAACGACGAAAAAAAGGATCATCAAAGAACGGATCGCGTACTACAACTTTTCCAGTAGTCGAAATATTCACCACAGCAGGAGTCGTGCGTTCCAACATAGGCGCCAGAGAAGGCAGAGGCTCACCTTCTACACTATTTGGCAAACCTGCAAACACGTTTGTTGCACCAACACTGAACACAAGTAGAGTAACTAAAACCAAACGATGTTGCATTTTTAATTTCATAAAGAATTATAGAAAATGACTATGCTTTTTAAAGAAACTGAATTATACGATTAAAACGCTTGGCTTGAGTAATGCTAATTTAACTCAACCGATTTACAGTTTTTGCCGGGGATTAAATTCAAAGCGTTTTTCCATCTCCTCGAAATAACGCTTATCTTCGTCATCTTTAATTGGGGGCATCATGATTTGTAGTGTGACAATTTGATCACCCGCAGGTGTACCACTCAAACCACGTTTCTTTAAACGCAATTTTTTACCGGACTGTGAACCAGCAGGGATTTTCGTTTCCACGCGCCCACCTAAAGTAGGCACTTGAACACGTGCGCCCATCGCCGCTTCCCATGGACTAATAGGAAGATCTAACAAAACGTTTTTACCCTCCACTTTAAATAATCGGTTCGGCGAAATGGTCACTTCTAAATATAAGTCACCATTCGGTCCACCACCTGTTCCTGCGCCTCCTTGACCCGCGAGACGAATACGTTTACCAGAAGTGATGCCTTTGGGAATTTTTACATCCAAGTTACGCCCACTGCCTAAACGAATATTTTTCTTGGCACCATTGAATGCATCTTCTAGGCTTACTGAAATACTTGCGTGCTGATCGGCACCTTTCGATTGAAATCCACGTTGCTGAAAACCCTGTGCACCACCATGTTGCGCAAAACCGCCACCAAACATGGATTCAAAAAAATCACTAAAACCACTCGCACCAAAACCACCACTTGAAGCGGTTTGTCCTGCAAAACCTGCATTTGCAAAAATATCTTCCCAACCTGGAGGCGGATTAAAATCCTGTCCTGCTTTCCAGTTCGCACCTAATTGATCATAGGCTTGACGTTTTTCAGAGTCTTTTAACACTTCATACGCTTCGCCTACTTCTTTAAATTTTTCTTCAGCGTTGGATTCTTTACTTACGTCGGGATGATACTTACGCGCAAGACGACGATAAGCTGTTTTAATTTCAGCTTCTTTAGCATCCCTCTCAACGCCGAGTATTTTGTAATAATCTTTATATTCCATCTCAATAATGAATCTCTTACACTTAAGTTATATTGCTGTTCATCTCGATTAGTCAACACTAAAGCGCCGCGAATAAACGCGGCGCTCATGACTATCCTTGTACAACTTCCTTATTTGTAAACTTCCATAACTGGCCGTTTACCCTTCTACTGATATCTTTTTGGGTAACGCCTTTTCCTTTTTAGGAATATGTAGCTTTAACACACCATGTTCAGTTTTTGCAGAGATATTTTCTGCGTCTGCAGTATCAGGTAGTGTAAAGCGGCGGTAAAAACTTCCATAACTACGCTCAGTGCGTGAATAACCTTCACCTTCATCTTTAGTTTCTGCCTTACGTTCACCTTTAATAGTAAGTACTCCGTCTTCAAATGAAATATCAATGTCTTTAGGCCCCACACCGGGAACATCTGCAGCGACCTCATAAGCGTCTTTGCCTTCTTTAATATCGACACTAGGCACCCAGTCTGTAGCCGTATCCACATAAGCAGCGGCATTTGTATTAAAAATTCGATCTAACTCTCCGCGAAACTCACGAAAAGAATCCATTGGGTCTCTATAAACTCTTGTAAGCATCATTCGCCTCCATAGAAATAAACAATTAAATTCGATGTCTATTGAATATGGGCTATTTTTGCTATTTCAAGGGCTATTTTTAAGAAATTTATTTGCAGGGACGTAATGTATGCCGGTAACTCACGACTGCATGGATGCAGGAGGTAGAGCGACGCAAGAAGCCAGAGTCGAGGATACGGTTACCGGTACAGCTTTATTAGGTGGCCTCAAATTGTGCTGCTGCACGGTTTTTTTGTACCGCATCTGGGGTGAAAATCTGACCATTCATGGCTAGATATACGCCATGGGGCAAATGCTGAGCGGCCGCAATGGCATAACCAATATTGAAGATGGCATCGGTATTTCGAAACCGCGCCGGTTGCATCGCACCGGTAAGTACGATGGTTTTGTTCTTAATTTCTTCTAAACGTTGCGCCGTGTTGATCATAGTATCTGTGCCATGCGTGATAAGGATGTGCTCACAGGGTTCAGCCGCAACTTGCTTAAAAATTAATTCACGATCTTCATCTGTGATTTCTAAGCTGTCTTTTTTCAGTATTGAAGCCACTTCAAATGAAAATTTTGCCAGTGCTTCTTTTAATATATTTTTTACAACAGGATCACCGATTTGATATTCGCTTAAGGCATCAAAATACACTTTGTCAATAGTACCCCCCGTACAAAATATTTTGACTTGATGTTTTTTTACATGATCTTCACTGGACATAATTTATTTCTACTCTCTATTAACTTCTAAGTCTTTCATAGAAGTTCTGATTTTTTTCTGATACGAGGCAAAAAATATCGAGAAGAGTGATGTGTATACGTTTATACATGAGCGACTTCGAGATTATTTTTTAACAATGTAGCAGGATAAATCAGAGCTTCCTTTATTCAATGTTTTGTACTTGCTCACGCATCTGTTCGATTAGAACTTTCAAATCTACTGCGGCTTGGGTCGTCTCGATATCAGCAGATTTAGAAGCCAATGTATTCGCTTCACGATTAAATTCTTGCATTAAAAAATCTAAGCGCCTACCAATAGGATCTTTGCGTTGGAAAATACTTTGCATTTCACTCAGATGACTATCTAAACGATCCAGTTCTTCTGCTATATCTAGCTTTTGCGAAGTATATACAAGCTCTTGCTCAAAACGTTGTTGATCAAATTCTAAATTTAATTCATCGATACGTTGTTGTTGTTTTTGTTTAAGTGCCTCTAGCACTTGCGGGTAACGAACACGCACTTGTTTCACAATGCTATTAATTTCTTCACAGCGTTCTTCTAACATGTCTTTTAAACGTTCCCCTTCCGTACTGCGCATATCGACCAATTGCTCCGTAGCCTTTTGAAACAAGTCTAAACAAGTTGCATGAAAACTTTGCATATCTACTTCTGCGGTGCGCACAACACCTGGCCAAGAAAGAAGATCGACCGCTTCAGCAGGCGTAGCTTGAGGAAGTTTCTCGTTTACATGATGGATTTGTTTAAGAAGACTTTCTAACAAAGGTTCGTTCAGCTCAAGTGCCGCAGTTTGGGCTTCTGCAAGTTGATAACGAAACACACAATCCACCTTGCCACGCGCCAAATGTTTTTGTAAATGTTGACGCAGCTGAGGCTCGAGCCGACGTACTTCTTCTGGAAGACGAAAATTGATCTCTAAATAGCGATGATTGACGGAGCGCAGCTCCCAGCTCACATTCCCTTGCTCACACACATCTTCAACTCTTGCAAATCCCGTCATACTGCAAAGCATGGCATTAATCCTTATTTCTCTTTGATCCAATCAAATTCTATTTCTAAACCATCCAACCCTACATTTTCTTGAGAAATGTAATGGAATTTTTTGCGTATAATGCGCGACTCTCAATCATTCCACCAGGTAGTTTTTATGAGTTCTTTTAGTAGACCCAGTGGTCGTAATGCAGATCAACTGCGTGATGTCCGGTTTATCCGTAACTATACCAAGCATGCCGAAGGTTCAGTATTAGCTGAATTCGGCGACACTAAAGTATTGTGTACCGCTAGTGTAACGGATCAAGTACCAAAGTTTCTTAAGGGTAAAAACCAAGGCTGGGTTACCGCAGAATATGGAATGTTGCCTCGATCCACCAATAGCCGTATGTCTAGAGAGGCGGCACGTGGCAAACAAGGAGGCCGCACGCTAGAAATCCAGCGTTTAATTGGACGTTCGCTGCGTGCAGCCATGGACCTTAAACAACTGGGCGAATATTCCATTACAGTTGATTGCGATGTCATTCAGGCAGACGGTGGTACACGCACTACCTCTATTTCCGGTGGCTTTGTTGCACTCAGTGATGCGATCCAAAAAATGCTTGGCAATGGCGATCTTAAAACCAATCCGATTACACACAATGTTGCAGCCATTTCCGTAGGCATTTACCAAAACACTCCGGTATTGGATTTAGATTATGCTGAAGACTGTAGCGCAGAAACGGATATGAATATTGTCATGAATGACCAACAAGCTTTTATTGAAATTCAAGGTACTGCAGAGCAAGAAGCGTTCTCACAAGATGAGCTCTCAAGTTTATTAGCACTTGGGAACAAAGGTATTCAAGAAATTATTCAACAACAAAAAGCTTGTATGCAAACATAACGATGCCAAGAAATAGCGTTTCATCTGAAAAAATTGTCTTAGCCAGCGGCAACTCTGGAAAACTAAGAGAGATCCAAGCAGTTTTAGATCAACAACGTTTTCAACTTGTTAAACAATCTGAATTCAATGTATCGGATGCTGCAGAAACGGGCACCACATTCGTTGAGAATGCCATCATCAAAGCCCGTCACGCTGCTGATCAAACTGGCTTACCTGCTTTAGCAGATGATTCTGGAATCGAAGTCGATGCTTTGCAAGGCGCACCTGGAGTGTATAGTGCACGTTATGCTGGAACACATGGTGATGATGATGCTAACAACGCAAAATTATTAGAAGAATTAAAAGGTGTTCCAGACGAACAGCGCAGTGCACGTTTCCAGTGTGTCATCGTATATATGCGTCATGCACAAGACCCTATGCCACTAATTTGTGAAGGTACTTGGGAAGGTAAAATATTACATGAACTTAAAGGACCCAATGGCTTTGGCTACGATCCTTTATTCTATGTGCCTACACATAGATGTTCTTCTGCTGAGTTAGGCCCTGCGGAAAAAAATAAAATTAGCCACCGTGCGCATGCATTGAAAAAACTTATTAAGGCACTTAACTAACCTTGGCTTGGTTTAATTGCATCTAAATACAAAACATATACCGCTCTCTTTATACATCCATCTCCCATGGTGCATTAAAAAGTGTCCTTACTGCGATTTTAACTCGCACGAAATTCAACAAACGGTTCCTGAAGAACAATATATCGATGCACTGATTGCTGATTTAACCTTTCATGCAAACGATGTTCATGGTCGGGAATTAATAAGTATTTTTATCGGCGGTGGCACACCCAGTATATTTTCAGCAAGCAGTATTAAGCGCTTGCTTGGCACAATTGATGAATTACTTATTCTGAGTAAACACATTGAAATCACTATTGAAGCCAATCCAGGCACCATGGACCAAGAAAATTTTTCTGGGTTTCGCGAAGCTGGTGTAAATCGCATTTCGATAGGTGTACAAAGTTTTTCTGATCAACAATTGCTAAAGCTTGGTCGCATTCATGATGCACAAGCTGCCATAGACAGTGTGCACGCGGCGAAACAAGCGGGTTTTGAAAACATCAACCTAGACTTAATGTATGCTTTGCCACAACAAGATCTTAAAACTGCGTTAAACGATGTTGAGCAAGCTATTGCGCTAAACCCAACTCATATTTCTTATTATCAACTTACCTTAGAGCCCAACACAGCGTTTTATCGTCAACCTCCTGTACTTCCGGACACTCAAACGAGTTGGAAAATTCAACAAGCGGGAATGCAACTACTTGCTGATCATAGTTACTCGCAATATGAAGTCTCCGCCTACGCAAAAGATGACTATACATGTAAACACAACCAAAATTATTGGCGGTTTGGAGACTATCTCGGTATCGGTGCAGGTGCCCACCAGAAATTAAGTTTTAGTTCTACCAATTCGATCGTACGTTGTGAAAAACCTAAACACCCACAGCAATATATGCGCTCGATAAGAGACAAAAAACCTATAACCGAAACGTATTCTCTAAATAAACAAGATATTATTTTTGAATTTATGCTGAATGCCTTGCGTTTAAAACATGGATTTAGCCAAGCACAATTCGAGGCACACACAGGGTTAGCTTTTCAAACTATTGATGAAAATCTACAAACGCATATCGATGAAGGTTTGTTAGTAATGGAGAATAATACCGTTCACTGTAGTGAACGTGGCTACCGTTTCTTGGATGAGCTATTACAAAAGTGGCTTCCAGACACGCAACACCATGCTGCATAGACATTGTCTGCCTGGGTGCTGTCATATTTAAAAAAGATTTTTATTGCAATCTAATTTTAGATTTTCGATAGGATTACATTATGCAAACAAAATCACTGCTATTGCTTGCTTTATCCATCATCGCAGCCCTGTTTATAGGTTATGGCTTAGGGCATCACTTTGCCACGAATATGACTAGCGATGTCTTCACACAAAACCTTGCTTCACCAACGGTAGCAGCAACCACAATGAGTATTGAAGCGGCACAATTACAGCGAGAAGAACACTATCAAAACATTAACAGTATTTCAGAAATACTGTCCTTACCTTCTTTATTTGCTCAGAAAGAAGCACTACATGCGATAGCGGGACGCGCAAATAAATTGTTGCTATTAAAGTTACTAAAAGAATCTGCAGGTGTAAGCAATACTCAACAACGCCACAACTTGATGCAAGTATTAGTATCGCGCCTTACTGAAATCGATCCGCAAAGCGCTGCAAAAATTGCAATAGAAGATTATAAAAACAGAAACTATTCATTATTGTCTGAGGTATATCAAAATTGGGCCAAGCTCGATACCGATGCTGCAATAAAAAGTGCGAATAACATTAAAGATCGATATCAACATGACACCGCAGCACAAGGAATTATTGCTGCGATTGATGTCGATAATATTTCACTCATACTAGAAGTTTCAGAACGTTTAGGCTTAGAGCCCAATCAAGAACAATATCTAAGTGTTGCCTTAATCGAAAAAGCTGCACAAAACCCAGAAGCAGCAATGCAAGAAGCCATGCTTATGCCCAAAGGCTATGAACGTGAAAACGCTATGATCGGTGCTATTGATGCTTGGGCGGCACAAGATCCAGAACAAGCTTTTGCATTTACACAAAAAATTAACGACAGAATCGCGCGCCAACGTTTACAAGAGTCTGTGTTATACCGTTGGGCCGAAATCGATCCACAAGCCGCCTATGAAATCATGGCGACGCTACCGAAAAGTAACATCACAAACATTAGTTACACAGTTTTCACGAATTTAGCTAATCAAGATCCTAGAGAAGCGTTAGACATTATTGAAAATATTCCTTCTTCTCGACATCGTAGTGATGCGTATAGCGCAACCATTACAACTTGGGCGGCTAAGGATGCACGAGCTGCAGCAAGTTATGTAGCACAATTGGATAATAAACAATTACAACTACAATTATCTTCTACCATTGTGCAATATTTAAGTGAACAATCTCCTGAAGAAGCTTTGGTTTGGGCCAAAGAAATGGATCCAACGGGTCAACAATACTTACAAGATACTGTAGTAGGACAAATCGCAGCGAAAGATCCGGAGCGTGCATTTCAAATTGCTCAAACCGCACAACAAACTACTCTACGAAAGCAGCTCAGTCTTACTGTGATCAACAACTTATCTTATTCAGACCCCGTACGTGCAGCTGAACTCATTGATCAATTGCCGATTGTTGATGTCGATAGTGAATTGATTAATTCTGTGATGTACGGTTGGGCGAATAGTGACCCAGAAGCAGCTATGATTTGGGTTAATGGTAAAACAGGGCAACTACGTGATGACGGCTTAATCAGTCTCGGAAATCAGCTTGCGAGTACTGATCCAGACTTAGCTGCTAGTTATTTACCGCAATTGAATGGACCAGTACGCGAGAGTTGGGCACAAAATATTACTTATTATTATTCTTCCTATGATGTATCCGAAGCGGCTAGTTGGATTGAAAACTTCCGTGGTGAAAAAGTGTATGGCGCACTACTTCGCTCCGTTGCCAGCACAGCGGCAAATACTGATGTCGACTATGCCTTGGAATTGGCTCAGAACATGCCTACGAAGCAAGAGCGTAATGACTTAATTCGCCAAATTGCGGATCAAATTGCTTATAACGACCCTCAGCGAGCACAGCAACTGTATGACCGTCTACCGGTTGAAGATCAGCCCGAAAGCTGATCCTCCTGATGAGTAATCACTTAAGCAGCTCACTGATCCAATGCCCTTATTGTGGTGAACAATTAGAGCTTCTGCTGGATGCCAGCACTGGCAGCCACCACTATGTAGAAGATTGTCAAGTCTGCTGCGCACCCATCGAAGTTACTGTGCGTGTGAACGTTAACGGTGAGGTTATCGAGGTGCTTAGTAAACGAGATTGTGACTAGCAAAATACCTCACAGGGACCATATATTTTGTATTTCGTAGCAATGTTATACACAAGCGTAATTAAAATGACGCTATTCATGGCTTTGTTTGATCAATAAATCGTCAATTCGAGCATTATTAGCATAAGTCTAATAAAAACAATCAGTTAAATTCTTGTATGTTTTTTAGGCGATTTAATAAAAGTGTAAAATTTCTCGAGTTTTGTCGATAGACTTTAAATATATGCACAGTTTTATCCACAGATTTTGTGGATAAGTGATAAACCCCTATGTGGACAATCACTTAAGCGTACATTATCAGGAATCTTATAAAGGAATGGCGCAAACTATAGCCCAAATAGCCAGGCTTGAGTTGGCTTGCCGGGTTGCGTATGATCCGCGGGCTCTAAGGAGAAACATCTAAAATTTAAGCATCATGAAACCAGATATTCATCCAAATTACCAAGAAGTGAATGTGACCTGCAGCTGCGGCAACACTTTTACTACACGTTCTACCTACGGTAATGATGCAATGAGCATCGATGTCTGCTCCCAATGCCATCCATTTTTCACCGGTAAACAAAAGATTGTAGACACCGCAGGTCAGGTGGATAAATTCCGCAAACGCTACGGCAATAAAAGCTAGTTTCTAAAATTCTTTCAGGAAGTATGGGCCGAGATTAATTTCGGTTCTTAACTGAGCATTTCTTAACAACCACTTGTGTAGGGTTTTATCGCCAGATGTATTTGGCATCTGAGCTGAACGGGGCTAGGATTATGCATAATCTTAAGAAAAACTGTGGAAACTTTACGCCACACATTCACGTCAAATACACAATAACATTTGCCAGAATATTGAGGACACTATAATGGGCAAACAATTAAACCTTTTCGTACTCGGTTCACTGCTTGTCGCAAGCTTTATTTTTGGTGGCTGTGCCACCAACCCAGTGACTGGCAAACAAGATTTCGTGTTGATGTCAGAATCCCAAGAAATTAATTTGGGTAAACAAGCACATCAACAGATAATGAAACAATACCGTCCTTATAACGACCCTGCATTGCAAAGCTATGTAGAAGGCTTAGTTGATGAACTTGGTAAGAAAAGTCATCGCTCCAACCTTGTCTATCATGTAACGGTTTTAGATAGCCCACAAATAAATGCCTTTGCACTTCCAGGCGGCTATCTCTATATCACCCGTGGCATCATGGCTTACATGAACTCAGAAGCTGAATTAGCTGGCGTGTTAGGACATGAGCTTGGTCACATCACAGCACGCCACGGCGTACGTCAACAAAGTGCAGGCACCGTGGCGGGAATATTAGGTGCCGGCGTTGGAATCCTTACCGGCAGTAGTCAAGTTGCACAGGCTGCAAACATCGGTAGCACAGCTTTGATCCGAGGTTATGGTCGTAATCATGAATTAGAAGCGGATCGTCTAGGCGCAGAATATTTAGCCAACGTCGGTTATGACCCACAAGAAATGCTTAAAGTTGTGGAAATTCTTAAAGATCAAGAAGACTTTGATAAACAACTCGCAAAAGAAGAAGGACGTGAACCACGTGCATACCACGGCACGTTTTCAACTCACCCAGCTAATGATAAGAGACTACAAGAAGTTATAGGCGCTGCGGATAAAATCAAAACCGCAGCTACACGAGAAGCAGGCCGTGAGAAGTTTTTAAAGTATATGGATGGCGCTACGCTAGGCAGTTCGGAAAAAGACGGCATATTGCGTAAAAACAAGTTTTATCACAGCGATTTAAACTTATTTATTGAATTCCCAGTAGGTTGGAAAGTAGATAACTTACCGGACCGTTTAATTGCACAACCCAAAACCGGAGATGCACAATTGCAAATTACCGTAGATGATTTGAATAAGAACCAAACTCCAAAAGAATATTTAGACGAACAATTCAAAGGACAGATTAGTAAAGGCCAGCCCGTTCAAACTGCAAACTTTAAAGGTTATACAGGGTTGACTACTCTTAACACTAAAGGTGGGAAAATCCCAAGTCGAGTAGCCGCCGTTTTCCAAGGCAAACGCATTTATCAAGTGTTGATCGCAGGGAAAACTTCAGCTGCATTGAGTAAAAATGATGCTGCAGGCTTAAGTACTATTCGAAGTATGCGCCAATTAAAAAGCAGCGAGAGAAAATTAGCCAAACCAAAACACTTAAAACTAATCCGTGCTAAAAAAGGTGATACTTTTGCAGCGTTAGCTAAACGCTCAGACATTGCTAATCATGCTGAAGAACAACTGCGTTTATTAAATGGTATGTATCCAGATGGAGAACCTAAAGCCGGACAACTGATTAAGATTGTTCAATAGTTTAGATTTTTTATTGGCCAGTTGCATGACAGCAAAGCGACTCTCTAGTAGAGTCGCTTTTTTTATGCTCATAAGATAAGTCCATGACAGATAACGTCTATCTTGTAGATTCAAGTATTTATGTTTTCCGCGCCTGGTTTACGGTTCCTGATCATGTCGTGAATAAAAACAATGAACCCGTCAATGCCGTCTATGGTTTCGCCGACTTTGTATTTCAGTTTTTACAACAAGCCAAACCAAATTACGTAAGCTTTGCCTTTGACGAAAGCTTACAAACTTCTTTTAGAAATGATCTCTATCCAGAATACAAAGCCAATCGTGAGCCTGCCCCAGAAGAACTAAAACGCCAGTTTGCTTATTGCCGTGAATTTATTGATGCCTTGGGCATTTGCCAGGTAGGAAGTCCACATTATGAAGCCGATGATCTGATTGGCACTTTAGCAAAACGTATGCGCGACAAAGGTCATAAAATTACGATTCTTTCATCTGATAAAGACCTGGCCCAGCTCATCACAGAAAACGATATATTTTGGAACTTTGCGAAAGGACAACGAAATTCTATTCCACAAATTAAAAAACAATTTGGTGTTTATCCTAAGCAAATCGCAGATCAATTGGCGATTGCCGGCGATACGGTCGATAACATCCCAGGTGTGCCTGGAATAGGCATGGCGACCGCAGCAAAATTGTTGAATAAGTTCTCCAGTTTAGATGAGCTATTACAAAACATACCGAAAATTAGTGACATGAAAATTCGTGGCGCGAAGCGCATTCAAGGATTAATTGATGATCACCAAGAAGAGCTACTCCTATATAGAAAGCTAACCAGCATAGAATGTGAAGCCAAATTGGCCGAACCTGTAAAACTCAAAAGGAAAACACCTGATTTCACAATGCTAAATGATTTATTTGAGCAATTAGATTTTGGTGAGTTTCGCAAAGAAAAATGGATGAAATTCTTAAAAGCTGCCTAAATGGCAAAACTCATCCTTTTCAACAAACCCTACGGTGTGCTCAGCCAGTTTACTGAGGACCCAAGTAATAAAAACAAGTCTCAACAAACTCTAAAAGACTATATCGATATTCCGAATGTCTATGCGGCTGGGCGCTTAGATAAGGATAGTGAAGGTCTATTGCTGCTGACGGATGATGGAAAATTACAACAGCGCATTGCTGACCCGAGATTTAAATGGGCTAAATACTATTGGGCTCAGGTGGAAGGAGAAGTCAGTGATGAAGCGCTACATACACTGCAAAAAGGGGTGCAACTGAAAGATGGGTTGACCCTTCCTGCTGAAGTAAGTCGTATCGAGGAACCGAGCAAGCTATGGGAGCGCGAACCTCCAATACGCTTTCGCAAAACAGTGCCTACCCAATGGTTGAATATTGTAATTAGAGAAGGTCGTAATCGCCAAGTGCGCCGCATGACTGCTGCAATTAACCATCCTACACTCAGGCTCGTTCGTCACCGTATTGGCCCAATTAAGTTAGGCACACTTAGACAAGGTCAATTTAAAAGCATTAGTACCGATAATCTCAGTTCATAAAACATTTAAATCTGTTGTTAGTTTTATCCAATAAGGATTTACAAATTAAATAAGAAACAAATTTAACTTTATTCTTAAAGAAACATCTTTGCTCCTAAAGAAACACATTTATCCGTTAAGAAACACCATTTAAACTAAATCAAATTGTTGTTTTCTTATTTTGCGATCTTAATTACAATTCTCTTAGGATTAAAAAGTTAAAGAGCTTGATCTAAGGAGCTTGAACTTGCGAATTATCTTACTCGGCGGCCCCGGAGCTGGAAAAGGCACCCAAGCAAATTTCATAGCGGAAAAATTTAATATTCCGCAAATCTCCACTGGAAACATGCTACGCGCAGCGATTGCGGAAGAAGCGCCATTGGGGCTGCAAGCCAAAGAAGTCATGGAGTCGGGCGGCCTCGTCTCAGATGAGATTATATTGGGTTTAGTTCAAGAACGAATTGCTCAGGATGATTGCAAAAATGGTTATTTATTTGATGGTTTTCCTCGCACTATTATCCAAGCTGAAAATTTAAAACAACAGGGCTTAAAAATAGACTATGTTGTAGAAATTTATGTAGATGATGATGAAATCATTAAACGTATTAGTGGCCGACGTTACCATCCCGCCTCAGGACGCACTTATCACATTGAATTCAACCCACCCAAACATGAAAATCACGACGACATTACCGACGATACACTTATCCAACGTCAGGACGATAAAGAAGAAACAGTACGCGCACGTTTGAATGTGTATCACACCCAAACCCAACCATTAATTGAATATTACTCAAAATGGGCAGCCAGTGGAGATGCGAAATCACCAAGTTTTATCCGAGTAGATGGCAGTGGTAGTGTGACAGAAGTGCGAGATCGAATTTTTAAATCACTTTCAAGCACTAAAGAAGCGGTTAACGTTTAGAGCTAAAATTAATCTTCGTGCTTCAGTATTGAGTCAAGATCTGGGGCAACAAACTTTTTACGCGCCTCTAGGAATGTAAAATAGTCTATACAAAATACGATACAAATAACTTGCCTCAATGTGGCTCAGGCCTGCTAATAAGAAACGCCATGATTGAAATAAACAACACTGTCATTCCAGTTATAAGCCAAACATTATCTATACGTTGATACATGATCACCCAACTCAATGTAAGCAGTAGAAACGCTACTACTTTACTTGTCCGTGAGATCGCCCCCTGTTGTTCCCAGTCAATCAAGAGTTTTCCAAGCTTAGGATGAGCATAGAGCCAATGATGTAAGCGATCAGAGCCTTTAGCAGAAAACCAGGCTGTTAATAGCAAAAATGGTACTGTAGGTAAGCCAGGCAGTATTATTCCAATGAGTGCAAGCGCTAAAAAGAAATAAGCTAGAATTAGGGCGGCTAGGCGTGTCACATTAATGATGTCGTTTCAATCAAATCAAAAATACAATCTTGTAATTAACTCAAGATTGAGCACCTAGTTTTTTCGCACGTTCATTAATAGCATCCTTGTCTGGGACTTGATAGTTACTTGAACACTCAGGCCAACCTTGAGCATGCTGTATGACTATATTCGTTAAGGCTTCGATGTGAACGGCCTCTGCATTTAAGGCTGGAATATAATTAAATGCTTCACCACCAGCATCTAAAAACACACCTTGGTTTTCAATACTGATTTCTTCTAGTGTCTCAATACAATCAGCTGAGAAGCCTGGACAAAAAACATCGATAGTTTTAATACCTTGTTTAGGCAACTCTTCCATGGTTTTAATCGTGTAGGGTTGTAACCATTCTGCTTTTCCAAAACGCGATTGAAAAGTCAATTGCCATTGTGATTCGCTTAAATTTAATTTTTCAGCAATGAGACGTGCTGTCTCATGACATTCACAATGATAAGGGTCGCCCAGATCTAAATTACGTTTAGGTAAACCGTGAAAAGAAAAGATTAATTTCTGACTTTGCGAGTGCTCATTCCAGTAATTTTGAATCTGCGTTACACAGGCATGAATATAATCTTTATTCGCACCATAGTTATTTACCATTCGAAGTTCAGGCATCCAACGCTGTTGCATAAACTCTTTTGCAATTGCATCGAACGTGGAAGCCGTGGTGCTGGCTGAATATTGAGGATACAAAGGCAACACTAAAACTCTTTTTGCATTGTGTTGTTTTAATTCTTCAAGCCCAGCCTGTATAGAAGGCTGCCCATAGCGCATGGCCAATACTACTTTTACAGGACCAGTAAATTTTTGCTCGAGTTTTTCTTGCAGTGCGTCACGCTGCTGTTGACTGATCACCAATAGTGGTGAACCTTCATCTGTCCAGATTTTTTTATAATCTTCGGATTTAGCTCTTGGGCGCGTGTTCAAAATAATGCCATGTAAGATAAGCCACCATAGAGGTCGTGGAATCTCTACTACACGCGGATCCCAAAGAAACTCTGCAAGATATTTTCGAATCGCTTTTGGGGTAGGTGCTTCTGGCGTACCTAAGTTGGTAATGAGTACGCCTAAACAAGTATCACTACCGTGAATATAGTCTTGTGTGCCCTTAAATTTTGGCATGAATGTATTCTTTATTTACTCTTAATTTGTAATGCAGGGCAAAGCCTACTGAAAAAGGTGGCCTATAAGCAACTCACTATGGATCAGTGTATAAAACGAAGGTATGAAACCTTCCAAAGCATGTGCAACCTATGCCTGCATGCTAAGACGCTTATGCAGAGGACTCGTTCTAGGAAAATGTGCAAGTAAAAATTTCATTTGGTCAGCAAGCACTCTGCGACCTTGTAGATAAATATATTCTGCATGAGTGGGGATAAAAGGAATCGCTAATAATTGCATATTCGCTTGTTCAGGAGTTTGTCCTGCTTTGTGGTTATTACAACGCTTGCATGCGGTAACAACGTTGTTCCATTCATCTTCTCCACCTTGGCTAATCGGACGAACATGATCACGAGATAAATCTCTACGATCGAATCGTTCACCACAATACAAACATAAATTTGCATCGCGCTTAAATAGAGTACGATTGTTCAAAGGCGGAACATAACTCTCATGTAGGGATTTATTGTTGCCGTATGTAGCAATGATTGAGTGCACTTCAATTTGACTGCGAATGCCGCTACGCGCATTGACTCCGCCATGAATCACATATAAATGTTCACCACAGGTATACGCCACTTGCTCGCCATGATACAGACGCGCAGCATCTTGGTAGTTGATCCATTCCATTGGCATACCGGACACATCCGTGCGTAGTACTTGTAGACCGAGATCAATCACTACGTTTATTCCAACGATAATCCTAGGTTGCTGACTTTATAGGTAAACCCCAAGACATTGCAATTAGAGATTTGACCATAGCAATGCTACAAAATTCTTAAAACCCTTGGAATACTGTGCAATTAGGGAAGTGGTTGCTTAATGTGAAGTTTGATTACCACCTTCGCTGATAGCTCGATCGAGTGCTGCTTGAGTGCGAGCAATTAATAAATCTGCATAATCCTCTTCTGCCATTTCAGCAATACCTATGGAAATCGTAAACGTTTCATTCAATTTTTGATCCCCAAGCACTAATTTACTTACTGCTTCATGCAAGCGTTTTGCAACAATTTCAGCCTGTGTTTCATCTGTGCCGATCAGGATTAGAGCAATACAATTTTCATTGAACTTTACCGCCATATCCATACCACGCAGCCCAATTTGCACTGCATTGGCAACCGCTTGATATATTTTCTCTGCCGAGTAGTCACCATACGATTGAACGAAATTATCATAGCGATCGATCTTTAAAATCATAATGGATAAAGCACGATTGCGCATTGCGCAACGTGTCATTTCATATGGAAGCGTTTCTTTCATCCATTGCTGGTTATACAAACCTGTGGCTTGATCTTTCTCAGCCTTAATTTTGCTACGAGCTTCTTCATGCAAACGTTGGTAAAGCATACGGTTTAAATCCAACATGCGTTTAACAAAAAGATTCATTAAATTTTTTGCAAAATTTACATCGCTAGAGACAAACTCCCACAAGAGCTCTTCGGGAATCTCTAATACTTTGCATTTTGATTGTGCAATCACAAAAGCGCTGGTGGGCTGACCACTAATGACAGACATCTCACCAACCGTGTCACCAGGATTTAGGGTTACTACCGCAGAGACATCTTCTTGCAAATGCATGCCTAAGTGCCCATCAACAATGACATACATGGAATGGTTGTCCTGGTCCTTATAGAGAAGCATCTCACCAGGGTTTAAGGTTTTACTTGTGCATTGAACCAACAGGCCAGAACATTGCTCTAGGTCCACAGAGCCAAACAAACCAAGGCGTGAAAGGGTTGATAATTGACGTGTATCGCCAGGTGCTATCGTCATAAAGCAAATTGCGCAGGTCAAAAATATACTTTATCCCAATGTCATGAAATATAAAACTCAAATTTACATTGAGTCTCAATTTGATATCGAAACCTGGCTCTCAACTGACAGATCATCGGTTTAACAATGAATTAAACAGTTATGGGTTTATTGGTCCTTGTGCCAGTTATTATTTTTCTTTTTCCGCTTATGCTTGAATTTATCCTTATTCTTTTTACGAAATTCTTTACGTTCTTCCGGGGACATGCTTTGCCATTTTTCGCGTAATTTTTGACGCTTTTCAGGAGGTAAATCTTTAAACCATTTATAGCGCTCACGAATTTTTTTTTGCTTTTCCGGTGGCAACTGTTCAAATTTGTGGAAACGTTCGCGAACTTTTTGTTTTTCGCTTTCATCAAGAGATTTCCATCTCTCCATACGGTGCTTAGCTTTTTCCCGTTGCGAAGGCGTCATGTTTTGCCAACGTTCAGCACCACGTGAAAGCTTCTTTTGTTGTTGTGGAGATAATTCCTGCCAACGATTCTCATATTTCTTTAATACTCGTTGTTGTTCTGAATTCAAATTCTCCCACTCAATACCTTCTTGTGCTTGCACAGACACACAAAGCAAAAGTAAAAATAAGAAAGTGAAATATTTATTCATATTCTGTATCAGTTACATATTTTTCATCAGCTTCATCAATTGTAGAAAGAAAAATATCAAACCATTCATCTTCATCAGCTTCTATAGAACCTAAAACTTCTAAAAACTCTTCATCAACGTCATCATCAATACTCTCAGATGTCTCATCCGTTTCAGCATAGACATGCTGCAACATCAATATTAAACACAAACTGCTCGCACATTTAGCCAGTGACATCTTCTTCTACTAACCAAGTGTAGAATTCTAGTTCTTCATATAACTCTAAGGTGTCTTGTACAGCAATCAGCTCCATCGCCTCAACACTTTCACTTTCTAACGGTTGGTTAAGTTGTGTATTAACTATAATGACCGCAAGCAATATCGAAAAAGCAGTTGCTGCTGCAACTATGAATTTAGGAAATGCGAATTTTTTAGGTGCTTTTGCAAGTGCTTGCTGTCGAGCAGCAATAATGCGCTGACTGGTTTCAGCATCGATCCGTTTCACAGAATCATCTAAAGCTTCACAAACTTTTGAAACCAGTTCCTCATCTTTCACATTTTGTTCATCTGTACTCATAAGCTTTCCTGTAATTGTTCACGTAAAAAATGCACTGCTCTTGAATAATGTGTTTTCACGCTACCTTGCGAACAGTTCATGACCTTCGCGGTTTCCGCTACATCCATACCTTCCCAAGCACGCAATAAAAAAGCCTGCCTTTGTCGTGGTGATAACTGCTGAATAAAATGGTCGGTTTTTTCAACAGAATCTTGTAAATCTGCTACAGCACTCGGACTTAGCCCATCACTGGCTGCATGTTGTATTGGATCATAAGGTTCTTCTTCATCGCCTTTGTTAGTAAACCAAACTCGCCATCGGCTTTGCGTGGTGTTTTTACGATGAAAATCCATAATGCGATTATTCAAAATACGATAAAACAACGGCGCCCATTGGTCCGCAGATTTTTTTGCATATTTGCTAGCTAATTGCATCATTGCATCCTGCACTATGTCTAAAGCATCCTCTCTATTTCTCGTAGATAGTTCCGCCATGCGAAAAGCACGGCGTTCCACCTTAATGAGGAACTCTTCAAGCTGCTGTGGCTGTGTCGAATTCAAACTTCCCTCACTTGTTCAGCAACTTTTCATTAACCCCTTGGCATAATGCCCTTACAATACTAATAACGTAAAAGTACCTATTTGGTTGACACTGCCTATACCGCAATAAACACCAGATAGTTAACAATGTTAATGTAATTTATTCACATTATCCGTTAATTTGAAAACTTCTCAGCAAGAGATGGCTATATCCAAATAAGTACAAAATTTAACCATATTTATCAGTAACTTAAATAAAGATTACCTGAGAAATGTTCCTCAAGTAGCCTATTAAATCATCAATTTTCCCGTTTTCATGCAGTTTTATCCACAGAGTTATCCACATTCATGAGTCCTTCTCACATTATCGTGGTCGCTCTGCCAGTACCGCTATATCAACAATTTGATTATCTCCCGGTAAAAACCCAAGTTAGGACTGATTACAAAGTCGGCACTCGTGTGCGAGTTCAATTCGGTCAACGCAAGCTGATCGGCTTGATCGTTGGAAAATCAGCCAAAAGTGCTATACCTAGAAGCAAGCTAAAACACATTATTGAAGTCTTAGATGATCAGCCCGTATTTGATTCCCAATTATTAGATTTATTGTTTTGGGCCGCTGAGTATTATCAGCAGCCCATAGGTGAGGTTTTATTCACCGCACTGCCCTCAGTTTTGCGCAAAGGTAAATACATCACACCTGTAACGAATACACTATATCGATTAATTGCAGATCAAAACATTGATGAACAATTAAATCGTGCGCCTAAGCAACGTCAAATTGTTGAGTTATTAATATCGACTCAACACGGCCTTACAGCAGATGATATTGATAAGTCTATAACAGCTTGGCACAGTGCAATGAAAGCGCTTATCAATAAAAACTTAGTGCAAAAAGTGCAACAAGAGAATATTGAGGAAGTTAATCACAAGCCGATAAAGACCCTAAAACTAAACACAGAGCAACAACAAGCTTTTGATGATTTAAAAAACAAGTTAAATATATTTAATTGTTGTCTTTTAGATGGTGTTACTGGAAGTGGAAAGACCGAAGTCTATGTATCACTGGCAAAAGAGGTTTTAGAAAATAACAAACAAATCCTATTTTTAGTTCCTGAAATTGGTCTTACTCCACAGCTCGTGCAACGAATTGAAACACGCTTAGGCAGTAAAGTGTATTTAATGCATTCAGGGTTAAATGATACGCAACGTGCACAAACCTGGCTAGCCACAAAAACTACAAAAGCAAAAATTATTGTAGGAACACGCTCCGCAATATTTTTACCTTTCACTGAATTAGGTTTAATCATTATTGATGAAGAACATGATTTATCCTTCAAACAACATGAAGGATTTCTTTACAATGCACGCGATATTGCAATTTATCGTGCTAAACAACTCTCCATTCCTATTATTCTAGGTTCTGCAACCCCTTCATTTGAAACTCAACTAAATGTTGAAAAAAATCGCTATCAAAAACTAGTGCTGACAGAACGTGCTACAGAATCAAATGTTCCAGATATAAAATTAATTGATATGCGCTCCAAGGCATCTGTCGATGGACTCTCGAATGAATTGATTCAAGCCATGCAAACAGAGCTTGGTAACAACCATCAAATATTATTATTTTTAAACCGACGAGGTTATGCACCAACAATACTTTGTCAAGACTGCGCATGGGTAGCAGAATGTTCACGCTGCGATGCGCGAATGACTTTTTATAAGCAGAGAAATATCCTTAAATGTCATCATTGCCTAAAAGAACAAAAACTACCAGAGCAATGTCCTCAATGTAGTGCGAGCAACTTGTTATGGTTAGGTGAAGGCACACAACGTATTGAGAATAAATTACAGGAAATTTTTCCAGATGTTGCGATTACACGCATTGATCGTGATAGCACACGCAAAAAAGATGCCTTGACCGAAAGATTGACTGAAGTCCACGAAGGCAAGTATCAGATTATTATTGGTACTCAAATGCTTTCAAAAGGACATGATTTTCCCAACGTAACTTTAGTTGGGATCTTAAATGTTGATCATGGCTTATTTAGTACAGATTTTCGTGCCACGGAACGTTTAGCACAATTATTAGTTCAAGTAGCGGGTCGAGCCGGACGAAGTAGTAAAAAAGGTAGAGTCTTGTTGCAGACCTATTTACCCGAACACCCCTTACTAAATTGTCTGTTATCACAGGGCTATACAGCATTTAGCAAAGAGGCTTTGAAAATCCGCCAGGAATGTGCACTCCCCCCTTATACCTCCATGCTGATGGTTCGCGCACGCGCGAATAAGCAAAATCTAACAGATAATTTTTTACAAAAAGTGAAAACTATAATTACGAAAGAAAGTATCCAAAATTTAACCGTATATGGACCTATCCCTGCAATGATGGAACGCAAAGCCGGAATGTACCAAAGTCAATTGATTTTATTTGCTAAACATAGAAAAACCCTGCAACAGAACTTGAATAACTGGACTGAAAAAATCAGTCTTCAACCTTCCGCAAAACGAGTGCGATGGGATATTGAAGTCGATCCCCTAGAAATGAACTAGAAGGGAATGAAACAAGGAAATCTATTTCATTTCAGACCAGGTAAAAAAGAAAAAATTTCAGTACAATGCTACGCCTTTTAGGCCTCATACATATCTAAATGCAAGAACAAATAGCAAATTTGGTAAGTGCTGCAATTAATAACTTGCAGGGATCTGGAGAAATTCCTCAAGACTTGAATGTTGACGTTCGTATAGCACGCAGCAAAGATAAAGCGCATGGGGATTTTGCTTGTAACATTGCGATGCAATTAGCTAAACCAGCAAATTTACTACCTAGGCAGTTAGCCGAGATGCTGGTCGCTAATCTTCCTGAAGATGCAATCATCACCAAAGTCGAAATAGCAGGCCCTGGATTCCTCAACTTTTATGTCAATGAAAACGTACATGCCGAAGTTTTAGATAGCATTCTGCAACAAGATCAAAACTATGGACTGTCACAGAAATATAAAAATGAAAAAGTTCAAATTGAATTTGTATCAGCCAACCCAACGGGGCCTTTACATGTCGGGCATGGTCGTGGCGCTGCGTATGGTGCAACCATTGCTAACTTACTGGCCGCGGTGGGCTATGAAGTGCAACGTGAATACTATGTAAACGATGCAGGCCGTCAAATTGATATCTTGACCACATCTGTTTGGTTACGCTATTTAGAACTTTGTGACGAAAAATTTAGTTTCCCTGTTAACGCTTATCAAGGTGATTATATTTGGGATATTGCAGCCACATTACATCGTCAACATGCGGATAAATTTCTTCATGCTACTCAAAAATGGATGAATGACTTGCCTGCCGACGAACCACAAGGTGGCGATAAAGAAATCTATATTGATGCCATTATCAGCAAAGCAAAATCTTTACTTGGGGATGATGGCTACGATGTGTTTTCTAGATGTGCATTAGACACCATCACTAATGACATTAAAGATGATCTAGAACTATTTGGTGTGCACTATGACAATTGGTACTCAGAAAAATCATTAGTCAGTAACAACAAGGTGCATGAAGCACTCAATATGCTAGATAAAAACAGGCACACCTATCATAAAGATGGTGCGCTTTGGTTTCGTAGCACAGAATTTGGTGATGAAAAAGATAGAGTGTTAGTACGAGAAAATGGCACCCACACTTACTTTGCGTCAGACATCGCCTATCACTTGGATAAATATAATCGTGGTTTTGATCGACTCATTAATATTTGGGGTGCTGACCATCATGGCTATATCAAACGCATTAAAGCCGCAGTTGAAGCGCTTGGTAAAGATGCAAGGTGTTTAGATATACCGCTAGTACAATTTGCCAATTTATATAAAGGTGGTGAAAAACTTGCTATGTCTACACGTTCAGGTGAATTTATCACCTTGCGTGAACTGCGCAAGCAAGTAGGCAAAGATGCGGCCCGCTTTTTCTACGTAATGCGCAAACACGAACAGCACTTGGACTTTGATTTAGATTTGGCTACTTCGCAATCGAAAGACAATCCTGTTTATTATGTGCAATACGCGCATGCAAGAATATGCAGTATTTTTGAGCAAGCAGGTATTGATATGTCAGACCAGTCCATTTTAGATGCTGACAATTCGCTGTTATCAAATGAATACGAAAAAAATATTTTGAAACTATTAAGCCAATTTACTGAAAACATTTTATCCTCTGCAGAAAAACTTTCTCCACATATTTTGGTAAATTATTTACGTGATGTGGCAAACGCATTTCATAGTTTTTATAATGAGAAAGAGAATCAAGTGTTGGTCGACGACGTTTCCTTACGTAATGCTAGATTAAAATTAATCTATGCTACTAAGATAGTGCTCTATAATGGACTAAAGCTGCTTGATGTTAGCGCACCACAGAAAATGTAAATAAGTAGATATAGTAATAACGAATGGCTCGTAGAAAAAAACGCTCTTCAGCAAAATCATCCAGCATTATTCCAGCTTGGATATGGTTAACACTGGGTATTTTAATTGGTCTAGGTATTGCAATGTTTACCCGATCAAATGGGCGACATGCTATAGATCCGCATGCGACCTCACCAAACCAATCTTCAGTCACAACTGAACCTACTACTAAACAAAAGTTTGATTTCTATACCTTGTTACCCGAACTTGAGATAGTCATCCCGCAAGAAGAAACTCAGCCGCCAAAACAAAAACCCAACACCATCACTGCTCAACAACAGTCAGAGTACAAAGGTGGATATTTACTGCAAGCGGGTTCGTTCCAACAATTCAATGAAGCGGATAGTTTAAAAGCTCGTTTAGCCTTGATTGGAGTAGAAGCTAATATTCAGTCAGTAGAAGTTAACAAGACTAAATGGCATCGCGTGCAAATTGGGCCCTCTAATGATCGCACTTCACTAGAAGCATTACGTAAACGCTTAAAAGCAAGTCAGATCGATACTATTTTATTACAAGCGAAGAAGTAAACGCCTATTGCTCTTTTTGTTGTTCAATAATTTGATACGCAACATTTGTTTCTTCTTTATCAGGCAACTCTGGTCCCGATACGCCTAAGATTTCAAAACTATTGTAGTTTTCGGCCTGAACTACTATACGAGCTAACAACTCGTTCGCAGCTAAGCGTAGTTCATTGATTTTATCGTACTCAACACTGAATACTGGCTGATATTTTTTAACTCTCCACTCAGAAAAATATATTGTTTTATCTGTGCAGATAAAAACACCCTTACGTGATTTCTTTCCTGCTGGTAAAAATTTAAAGCCATTTTTATTTGGATACCAGATTGCTCTACTGTAAAAAATAACCTCTTGTTGATTATCTGTGATGCTTTCCAAAAAAGTATTTTGAAAGTTTTCATCTCGCACAGGACCATACGTTGGATTATTTGTGCCTACACATGCAAATAAAAATATTATAAGTATTAGAATGAACGGCCCTATGAAATAAGGTTGATAATTTTTTAGCATTTTACTGTTCTGGTTATACTTTTATGTCAGTGACTCATACATAGACTCGATATCCTCTGCAAAAGTCTTTAGCAGTTGTGGGCGTTTAGTTTTAAGCGTTGGAGTAAGCAGTCCATTTTCTATGCTCCATGGTTCTAAGTATAAACTCACACGACGTACTTGTGCATATCCTGGAAATTCGTTTAGGCATTTAGATATACGCTTGATGATGTACTTATGTACGGCAGACTCTTTCAAACCTTCGCTGTTATTCCTATCTAACTCAAGCTTTTTTGCTAAGTTCTTCCACTCAACTTCACTCAACACTAATAGAGCAGATAAAAAAGGTTTAGCCTCACCCACAATCATAGCTTGATCAAACAAAGGGTCCGCACAAATAGCGGTTTCCATATCTTGCGGAGATACTTTTTCAGCGTTAGCCAGTACAATGATGTCTTTAATACGACCCGTAATATATAAATAGCCTTCATCACTAATAGATACAAGATCACCTGTGTGTAACCAACCCTCTGCATCGATTACTTCATTAGTAGCTCGTTGATTATTAAAGTAACCTAACATTACGCAGTCGCTTTTAGTACATAACTCACCTTGATCAGTAATTTTAATTTCAATGCCTGGTAGCGGTTTACCAATACTGAATGGATCATTATCTTCTTGCCGTCCAACACTAATTGTCGGGCTACTTTCTGTCATGCCATATCCTTGATAAACAGGTATGCCTAAACTGATAAAGAATTGTGCAATCGATTTATTTAGTGCGGCACCTCCTGCAATGGCGTAACGAAGCCTTCCGCCTAAACGTTGTTTGATTTTCCCAGCAACTAAGTAATCAAGCACAGGCCAAAATAATAAACTCCAATGCCAAGTAGCAGCTTTAGTCTGGTATTGAAACCGCCTCCAACCAATCTTTTGTGCTAATTCAAATATTTTTTTCTTAATAGGTGATTCTTTTTCTAATGATGCCTGCACTTTTGCATAAATCATTTCATAGATACGCGGGACAGAAATAAAGCTTGTCGGCTTTACTGCTTGAATATCGTCTGCAAGGGTTTGTATAGAGCGAGCAAAGCATACTTTTGAACCCGCCATCATGGGCAAGTAACAACCTCCCGTGCGTTCCAGGGTGTGCGACAAAGGCAAAAAAGACAAAAACACATCTTCTATGAAAAACTCACCACATTGCAGTGCAGCGTAAGCATTAGACAGAATATTTTTATGGCTGAGCATTACACCTTTGGGTTTTCCAGTTGTACCTGAGGTATACACAATGGTTGCCAGATCATTACTATCGATATCCTCAATTGTAAAATTTGTAGGACTTTCGTTAGCACCCAACCATTGTCGAAAATTTATTATTTTTTCATTATTTTTATCATAGCTCTCATTTACATCAACATGAATCACGCGTTGCAATGAATCAGAAATACTGTGCGCATTAGATAACTCTCGCCATTGATGTTGGTTTTGTAAAAGTAAAATTTTTACCCCAGCATCTTGAACAACATAGGCTACATTTTCAGCACGATCATTGGTATACAGAGGTACTGTGACTAAACCACATGCCATAGCGGCAAGATCGAACATAATCCACTCGGGGCAATTACGCAGCATGATCGCTACACGATCACCCTTTTTCAGTTGCTCGCATTTTATAGCTTGTTGAATACGTGCAACTTGATCTGCAACATCCCGCCAACTTAGATCACACCATCCTTGCGACTCATCATGATAACCATAAGCTATTGCAGTAGAAGAACGAGAAACGCGTTGCAGCAGCAAGCCCGGTAAAGTGTTAGCAAGTTCGGGGGATATGTAATCTGTTTTAGCCATTTTGGTCGTTTGTCATCGCATACCGCTAATAATTTGGGTTAATTAAGCAACAATTACTATGATTAATACCTAATTACCCTTATGGTTGTAGGTTGAATTCACACCCTATCGCCCATATATACTAAATAATACCCATAATTGTGGTTTTACAACATGCCTGAAAACTCCCTAGAAAAATCTACTGAGTTCGCTGTGCCGTTACATGGCATACCCGAAACAGCTGTCATTCAATCTAATTTACCCGTTTATTCTGCAAAAGAACGTGAAGAAAAAATTGCCAACATAAAGCGATTATTGAAACGTGAAAATGCAGTATTAGTTGCTCATTATTACACCAACGAAGATTTACAAATGATTGCTGAAGAAACAGGTGGTTATGTTTCTGATTCACTCGAAATGGCACGCTTTGGTAATCGTCATCCTGCAACAACTTTAATTGTTGCGGGTGTGCGTTTTATGGGAGAAACCGCAAAAATTTTAAATCCTGAAAAACGCGTATTGATGCCAACCCTAGAAGCAACTTGTTCACTTGATTTAGGTTGCCCTGCAAAAGAGTTTGGAGAATTTTGCGATCAGTATCCCGATCACGAAGTAGTGGTTTACGCAAATACCAGTGCTGAAGTTAAAGCACGTGCAGATTGGGTAGTCACTTCAAGTATTGCATTGAAAGTTGTTTCACACTTAATGGATCAAGGTAAAAAAATCTTATGGGCACCAGACAAACATCTTGGTCATTACATAGAAAAAGTAACCGGTGCTGATATGGTGTTGTGGCAAGGCGCTTGCGTTGTGCACGAAGAATTTAAAGCGCGAGGCTTAGGCGAGCTGATTGAAAAACATCCTGATGCCGGAATTCTTGTGCATCCAGAATCACCCGCAGCCGTAATTGAAGTTGCAGATGTTGTCGGTTCTACCACTGCATTAATCAAAGCAGCAAAAGAACTTCCACATAAAGAATTTATCGTAGCTACCGATAACCGTATTTTCTATAAGATGAAACAAGAAGCACCAGACAAAACATTCATCGAAGCCCCCACCGCAGGAGAAGGAGCAACCTGTAAAAGTTGTGCACATTGTCCTTGGATGGCCATGAATGGTTTACATAATCTGGAAGCGGTGCTGGAATCTGGTGAAAACGAAATATTTGTCGATGAAGACATTCGCCAGAAAGCCTTTAGATCAACGAGCCGTATGCTAGATTTTGTCGCTCATTAATTACCTTAAAACTACCCTCTATACCTTATATACCCACGAATAATTGAGTTCGTCGCCCGTTCGTACCTTTTGTGCACTAGACCCTAAACATTTAGCCAAAATTCACGCAATATCAGGCACTAATCGCTATTTAGAGCCTTGTGTGCTCAATATAAAATTAATGACTGCTCAAGCAACTGTAGATATTCAAAACCCTTTATCCCTTCAGCAATTTATTAAATTGTTGCAGAAGCTTCCGCCTGCGCGCATTGCCGAGTTACCCATAGAAAAACTACCCAATAATATTCCTGCGGATATTAGTGAAAAGATCCCGATGGCATCAAGAAGTGCTGTGGATGATCTGATCATGACAGCGAATTCTTTTCATCTTAAGCGTCGTATGCGTGATCAAGAATCTTATGGCAATCATGTGGTATCCGCTTTAGATAAAGCTAAAACCGCAACAGGATCTGCCAATTTACGTGTATTTAAAAACAAAATTTTATTATTAGTTGAAATGCTGCAATCTGCACAACGTGGCACTAAGAAAATAGGCAATGACACCTTTGTGAAACACATTACTGCGATTAACAACTTATTAATCGATGTACGTAGTGAAACGATAGATTTACATGACAGTTTAAATGTTTTAAGCAAGGCAAAGCCTGTCAATGATGAAGATAAGAAAAGATTTGATACTTCGATTCGCACACTGAAAAAAGAAACGCTTTCTGTTGGAAAAATTCTTTCCGAGTATTACATCCTGCGTTTGAAAGTTTTAGCACGTGCTATTCATCAAAAACGCAAACTGATCGAAACTCGTGAAGAAACCACCCAGCTTAAACAACAAGAGCTTGAACAACTACAAGCCGATCTTCGTGAAGCGCAAACTTTATGGAAGCGCACCATGAAGCGCAAAAAAACCAAAGATGAGACCAAAGAGGTTCAACAACGTATTTATGATTTAGTTAACGAAATTAAATCCAGCGAAGTAGTTATTGCTGAAAGTGATTTGATTTTATGGTTAGACGCAATTGTGGAAGCTAGTTTGAACGAAGATTCTAAACAGCGAGTCACTAAATCATTACGTCAAGCGAGAATTTCTTTATTCTACTTACTGAATAAATTCTGTGCTTCGCAAGAAGCTTCGGCAATTCAGATTGCTAAAAACCCTTTCATTCAAGTCGACCCTGAAAAAGCGATTAAATTTGTATTAATGTCTGAGCAATTCATTTTGAATTACTTCACTAAAAAGAAAAATACCGCTACTGCTTGGTTAAGCGGTGCCGCTGAAAATAAGATCGCAGAACTCGACCAATTACAAAAAGATATTCTTACTGAGCTAAGAAGAGCTAGTAAGACAATGTTTAAGCTTTGATTTAAACTTACTCAAATCAAACTAATACGGTTTAAGTTCCTTATTTTATAAAGCGAACACATTTAGCCAGTAGTAGACCTAATTACTTATGCTCCTTTGCTAGGAATCTTCTATATGATTCCAGCAAGGCTAATAACACTCCTAATATAACTATCACAGGAATATAGCTATCTCTTGGATCTAAAAACCAAGCAACTACTAATATTAACTCAATACATAATAGTCCCAAATTAATTATTGCAAACAATTAAGTATCCTTTCTGATGCCGAATTCAGAAAATTATTTCGGACATATTAACCTATAACGATAATTTTATTTTTACTTTATATGGTGTGCATTGAGGTCACTCAGGTAACTCATCACCCTCTTCAGAAAGACTCAGCGTTTCAATTTCATTTGAAGACTCAGAACTTTGTTCAGTCTGAGCATCAGCTTCAGGTATTTGCTCTTTTTTAATAGCTTCTTCTTCGAGTAATTTCTGATGCTCTTGCGAAATGTATAACAAGGAAATTATGGATACCGCTGCAATAGCAACAGCGAGAACTTGCGCGATTACCCAAGCTTTGGTTTTCAACTTATGCACAAACCAATAAAACAACCAGCTAAAAAGAATAAAAACTAAGATAGTGAACCAATAGGTTGCAACCGTAATGGAGTCAACATTATAGCCACTGTCATCTAGCCGCATGTATAACCACCAACCAATGGTTAGCAGAACAATCGTGATAACAACGTGCAATATAAAACGTGCTGGCATGGTATTTTGAGGTTAAATAGGTAGATTATTTTTAGCTGGCATTTGCAAATAATAGCCTTGTTCGCTAATGCTATGTATTACTTGTTTGGCATCTGCTAAGGCAAGTTTTCGGCTTTCAGTTAACTCAAATTCGAGTGTAAACTCAGGTATGCCAAATAATAACAATAATTGTTGTGGAAGTTTTTCAAAGTCGCCTTTACGATCTAAATAAAGATAGCTATCCGGCTTTTTAGTGCTTTTATATACATAACATTTCATTTATATATAAAAACTTAGGTGGCTAACAAAGTCAATATAGGCCATTACCTAGATACTGAACATCCAGGTCATAATTGACATATTTATTGCAGAAAAAGTTTTGATAACTTAAGCAAGCATAGGGATATGCGAATATGGTATCCATCAGGGATGATGCAACAAATGAAGTCATTGCGAGCAGCCATTAGGTTGCGATGCAATCCAGTATTCATAAGATACAATGTTGTTTTTTGCTCTCTCTGTTAAGTATTTATTCTTTTTTTGATTTAATTCCTTAGAGAGCAAGGTACTTTTTTGTTTAGCCAATAACGAGTACAGGATGTATGAGTAAGAGAATGCATCATGGATGATGCATATAAACTCTAATTTCTTCCCCCAAAAGCATTGCTCTAATAGCACTTAATTCTTCAAATGCTCGATATCGAGAGAGACCATGCGAATATGAGGTGCTTGGATAGCGCGGACAAATTAAAGTTAGAGTTATCAGTTACTCTGTGCTCTCTACGGTTGGTGTAACTATTGGAGCCTCAAGAATTTTCTTAGGTTTTGTGTATCGAACCACCGATTGTATTTGTTCGAATGTATACTCGTATGAAATCGTTCCACCACCTGCTTGCTGTTCAACGGTGATTGAATCCTCAGACGTTTTTACCAAAGTCCCTGCTTGCTTAGTGCCATCGTTAAACGTGACTTCTATATTCGCGCCGATTGATGCACTTACATTTTCTATTGGTACATGCACAGCCCGCGGCTTCGCTTGACTAACTTTAACGGTCTCATCTTCTTTGGGCGCTAATGGCTCAATTTCCTTAGAAGTAAATCGATCTTTATCTGTACTCAATACCGGATCATAATCATCCTCGTCTTCTAACTCGACTTGAGCTGCAGCTTCTTCATTTGGTAACGGCTCATCGGCAGGTGTAGCCGTAGGGATATTACTTACGATTTCATTGTCACTCAGCATAGGGATCGTTTGCAATGCTCCACCATAAACACCTATTCCTGCCATCACAAGACCAACCAAGGACATTGCAAAACCATTACGAGCTTGGCTGTTTGCCCATTTCACAAAACTGTAAACAGGCACAAAAAGCGGTGGCACAATCATTACTAATAAGCCCCACACAACACTTTCTTTGAAAGCATCTAGCAGTACCATGATCATACCCACTAAAAGAAGCAGTAACGCAAGAATTAAAACAATTTGAGCTAACATCGTATGTACATTTCCCTAAATTGATCGGCGACTATTTTAAACCAGATAGCTATTTGCTTGTAATGAGGACTCAAGTTCTTTCAAAACACATTGTTTAATCTTTTCAGACATATTGTTATGTGAGAGCTTATCCTGCCAAAGCTTACGCATACTATGCGTATTTATATGCAAATAAGATAGTATTTCCGCTACGGTATCTCCAGGCTCTTTGTCACATATTTGATAAGACCCATCCTCGTTTATCGCTATATTTACCGCGTTTGTATCACCAAACAAATTATGCATATCTCCAAGAATTTCCTGATAGGCACCTACCAGAAATATACCTAATATATAGTCTTGCCCAGGCGAACATTCATGCAATGATAAATAGGGTTGAATTCCACCATCCTGTGCATAGTGATCAATGCGCCCATCTGAATCACAGGTTAAATCATAGATACGTGATTTAATTGTTGGTCGTTCGTCAAGCCTATGCAAAGGCATGATTGGGAATATTTGCTGTAAACCCCAAACATCAGGTGTGGATTGAAACAATGAAAAATTACAAAAATATTTAGCAACTAATTTATCTTCTATAACAAGTCTCTGCTCTTCGCCCAACCCTCCATCACTATTTAGAAATATTAGATAGCTATAAACAGTAAGCTTTTCTGCTATAGCTTTATCTGTCAACGTTAACTTACCAAAAGAAAACTCCAACTCGATATTTTCTATCAACTTTTCTAAATTAAGATAGTGCTCACCAAACTGTTTCGGATTTTCACAGTTCTGCAAGCGTACTTTAAGTTCTTCAACTGTATTAATTAGCGCATTTAAGTTGGCATTAGAAGTTTCTGAGCCTAACAACGTTTCATATTCACTCTCTGAATTTACATGTTGGCCCTCAACATCGATTACATCTGTTAATAACACCGCATGATATGCAGTCATCGCGCGACCATTTTCACTGAAGATATCTGGCATTTTTAAGGAATGCTTTTCACAACACTCTTTAACAGTATTTACAATTACATCAGCATACTCTTGTATTGAGTAGTCCATGGAAAAATATCGATCAGATTTACTACCTTCATAATCCACAGCTAAACCACCACCAATATTAAGCTGTTGAAACTCAACTCCATGTTGCAATAACTGTTGAAAATAATGCATTGCCTCTGTCATGCCGGATTGAATATCGCTCAAACATGGAATTTGCGAACCCATATGAAAATGCAACATTTTCATCCAACTAAGCATGTTTTTTTCTCGTAATGCACTTACTAATTCCAGCACTTCATTTGAGGTCAAACCAAATTTTGAATGTTCACCGCCCGTATTTTGCCAATTCCCTTTCGCGATCGATGATAAACGTACTCGCATGCCTAAACGTGCTTGCACTTCTAGTTGTGCGCAATGCTCTACTACATATTTATATTCAGTCAGACTTTCCAATACAATAATAACTTCATGCCCTAACAAACCACCTAACAACGCCAAGCGAATATATGATTCGTCTTTATAGCCATTACAGATAATGGTTTGTGATTTTTGTGCTGTTCCATAACAAGCCATTAATTCAGCTTTACTACCCACCTCAAAGGCTATTGGCCATTGAGTCTGTTGCTGAAAATGTTGGATAACAGTGGCTTGCTGGTTAACCTTAATCGGATATGCAGCAATATATTTCCCAATGTAACAGTTTGCTTGAAATGCCTGTTCAAAAGCTGAACTTAAATCATGCAAAGATTGTTGCAAAACCTGTGGAAAACGCACCAGTGTTGGTAAAGATATACCTTGCTGTTTAAGCGCCTTACTTAAAGCATACAGATCCAACCCAGCACTCGGGATTTTTACGATCACATTACCTTGGTCATTGATATCAAAGTACTCCATCCCCCAGCTATCAACACGATAGTGCTTCTTTGCAGCTTCAATATCCCACAATTTTTGACTACTCATTAAGATTAGACTTTTTTGTATATTTTTATTTACAGTACGCGACTGACAAACAACTCTGAAATTTCTAGGGCTATAAAATGCAGAATAATAACTGGTTTACTGAAGAATGTAGTGAATGTGGCACAGCATTTTCACTAGAGATCGAGAAAAAACTGCACGAGGAACAATCTGCATTTCAAAAAATAGAAATTTACGCAACCAAAAATTTTGGCAATCTTATGGTAATAGACGGTTTTGTTATGTTAACGGAACGTGACAATTTTATATACCACGAGATGCTGTCTCACCCCGCCTTATTCAGTCACCCTCAACCAGCAGATGTGCTCATCGTTGGTGGTGGTGACTGTGGCACACTTCGCGAAGTGGCTAAACATCAGTGCGTAAAAAATATCACTCAAGTCGAAATTGATCGGCGTGTGACTGAGCTTTCTAAACAATATTTTTCCCAGCTTTGTGATACAAACTATGATCCTCGTGTGCAATTAGTATTCGATGATGCTATTCAATGGGTAAAAAATGCAGCTGCTAATTCACTCGATTTGATTATTGTAGATAGCACTGACCCTATTGGCCCTGCAAAAGGCTTATTTTCTACCCCATTTTACAAAGATTGTGTACGTGTACTAAAAGATAACGGCTTGATCGTTCAACAAAGTGAATCACCCTTAGTTCATCTTGAGAGTATTATTCAACCGATGCATCAATGCATGCGTACGGCCGGTTTTAATCAAGTGCAATTAATGCATTTCCCTATCGCCACCTATCCCACAGGTTGGTGGACTGCAACTCTCGCAAGTAAAGAACCCATCATTAACTTTACGCGTGAAGCGGAAGTACGTGAGCTACAATTCTCAACTCAGTATTACAATCACGCTATACATCATGCTTGCTTTGCAGCGCCAGAGTTTATTAGGAACAAATTAAGCGCCTCGTTATGAGGCGCTTAACTATTGTCCCTCAAGTATTTAGGAGGAGTATCTACTTAATTACAAACTCTGGATAAGCTTCCATCCCACACTCAGAAAGATCCACCCCATCATATTCGTCCTCATCACTTACACGGATACCGATAATCATTTTTATAATCATCCATACGATGAAACTTACAACGAATACCCATATAAAGATGGTCGCCGCACCTATTAATTGACCAGAGAATGAAGAACCATCATTCGTTACAGGTACAAGTAATAACCCAAACAAACCTACAACACCGTGAACGGATATAGCACCGACCGGATCATCAATTTTCATTTTGTCTAAACTGATGATACTAAACACAACCAATAGTCCGCCTAGACCACCAAATATAGTTGCCATGAGTGGTGTTGGAGTAGAAGGCTCAGCCGTGATTGCAACTAGACCTGCTAATGCTCCATTTAATGCCATGGTTAAATCTGCTTTACCAAACATAATTCGCGCAATTATCAGTGCCGCGATCAATCCACCTGCTGCAGCGGCATTGGTGTTCATAAACACCACTGCGACAGAATTCGCACTTTCAACACTTGCTGTGGCTAAAACCGAACCACCATTAAAACCAAACCAGCCCAGCCAAAGAATAAAGGTTCCCAAAGTTGCTAACGGTAAGTTCGCACCTGGAATAGCAACAACTTTACCTTCACTGTCATATTTACCTTTACGTGCGCCGAGCAAAATAACACCTGCTAATGCTGCTGCTGCACCCGCCATATGCACAATTCCCGAACCTGCAAAATCTGAAAATCCGAGGTCACCAAGTGTGTACATTCCAAATACTGCTGAGCCGCCCCAAGTCCATGCTCCTTCCATTGGATATATAAATCCTGTCATCACAACAGCAAAAAATAGAAATGCCCAAAGCTTCATACGCTCAGCTACTGCGCCCGAAACAATCGACATTGCCGTAGCCACAAATACAACTTGGAAAAAGAAGTCCGCTGATGGTGCATAGGTTGCAGGTTCTTCTGCACCTGCAACACCATCACCTACTATGCCACTTAAAAACATCGTGAAGTCGCCACCCCCATACATGATGGAATAACCACATACCATATACATGGTGCAAGCAACTGCATAAAGAGCAATGTTCTTGGTTAAAATTTCTGTTGTGTTTTTGGAACGAACTAAACCTGCTTCTAACATCGCGAAGCCTGCAGCCATCCACATAACTAATGCACCACACACTAAAAAATAAAAAGTGTCTAATGCATATTGCAATTCAAATATATTGTTTTCCACAATTCCCTCCTCAGGAATTTAATTTTTTATTTCCAAAGTTTTTATAGAGCTTCTGCCCCTGTTTCACCCGTACGTATACGGATCGCCTGTTCGAGTGATGAAACAAATATTTTGCCGTCGCCAATTTTTCCTGTATTAGCTGCTTTACTTATTGCTTCAATAACTGAATCCAAAAGTCCACTATCAATAGCAACTTCAAGTTTTACTTTCGGTAAAAAATCCACAACATACTCTGCTCCACGGTACAACTCAGTATGACCTTTTTGTCTTCCAAACCCTTTAACTTCCGTTGCCGTAACACCTGTTACACCGATTTCAGACAAAGCTTCTCGTACATCATCAAGCTTAAAAGGCTTAATAATTGCTGTAACAAGCTTCATAAATAATTCTCCTTATATAATTTTTAATAATTTTCTATGTTCATAACCGTGCTAAACCAAATAACACGGCTATGCTCAAGTTGTTTAACTGCCACTGCCCCACTTCATGATGTCAAAACTTCGGTGAATACCAACATAAGCTTGAGTTTCATCTTCATCACCACCGCTAGTTGCAGCACCATCAAGAATATCCGCATCGGTATACACAACTGCAGCCGTCATATCGAAACCAGCTACCTCAAACCCATAACCAAATTCGAAATAACTACCTAGATCATCCTCAGCATCATCGTCGAATCGACCATAGGTGAGATAAACACCATTCCAGCCGACTGTTGCTGCATAGAAGTCATAGTTGTCTCCATCTGAAAACTCACCGTTGTATTCCCCTGGTGAAAATTCAAAGTCAACAGACCAAACATCATTCGACCAACCTGCATACACATTTACCTCGTTGTATTCCGCATCAAAATTGTCTGAATACTGATATGTGGTATAACCCGCGCCTAAATACATGCCATTGGCAAACTCATGCACATAGCCACCATAAACGTCATATTCAACCCCTGAATCAACATCGGCGATCCAGGTACCTAAATAAAATCCACCAACTTCTAAATCCACACCGCCATTGCCGGATGAGTCATTTTGTGGAATACCACGATAAATATAGTCAGACAGGATCCCTGCATTACCCGAAAGAGTGGTTTCTGCAGAAGCAGTAGTTGCAAACACTGCGGTGCTTGTAGCTAAAACAGCTGCTAGAGACAGTGTCTGTAATTTCTTATTCATTTAATTTTCCTCCCTTATAAAAAGGCGTTGTTTTACGTCAGCGTTGTTATTGCATGTGCCGTGCCAATTTTTTATTTCATGCAAAACAATGACTTATAAATTTAAATAAAAGATGTACTAAAATATTGCACCGAGATATCACTATCATGCGCTTTAATGGTGCACTGAATTTACGCAGGATTCCGTTACACTAGGAAGCTGTATTTAAGGAGTTATAGGATGAAAATAAATACTGAAGCTTTGGATCAAGCAGTAACTGAAATTGTGAGTAAAATAAGTGCTGCAATTCCTGAAGATTTGAAAAGTGCAAAACAGGGACTGGAAAAAAATGCACGCGCAACGGTTGAGGGGGCATTCCAACGGTTAGATCTTGTTACTCGTGAAGAATTTGATGTGCAAGTGATGTTGTTATCAAAAAGCCAACAACGAGTAAAAGAACTAGAACAACGTCTCAGTCAACTAGAAGAAAAAATTAAAAACACATCATAGAAAAATAACGACAAATGAGTCTTGCTACTGTCTATTCCCGTGCACAAACGGGCATGGAAGCACCTTTAGTTACAGTGGAAGTAGACCTTTCCAATGGTTTACCAGGTTTGTCTATCGTTGGTTTACCCGAAGCCGCAGTTAAAGAAAGTAAAGATCGCGTACGTGCAGCATTACTAAATTCTGGATTTGAATTTCCAAGTCGACGAATTACAGTAAATCTTGCACCAGCCGACTTACCCAAAGAAGGCGGCCGATTCGATTTACCGATTGCTTTAGGCGTTCTTGCAGCATCTAAACAACTACCACAAGACGCTTTAGCATCTAATGAATTTATTGGCGAACTAAGTTTAAGTGGCAAGTTACGTGCTGTGCACGGTGTGTTACCTGCTGCAGTCGCCAGTCATAAGCAAAAACGTTCTATTGTCGTTCCAATTGAAAATGGTAGTGAAGCACTTTTAGCAAAACAGACTACCGTGTTCGCTACAAAAAATTTACTAGAGCTCTGTGCACATCTTTCTACACAAGAATTAATATCTCCTTACGCAAACGGCATCGAAACTAAAAATAGAACTGAGGTGTTAGATCTTCGTGATGTAAGAGGACAGCATCATGCTAAGCGTGCCTTAGAAGTTGCTGCAGCGGGATTTCATAATATGTTAATGGTAGGTTCTCCGGGTAGCGGTAAAACTATGCTAGCCAGTCGCTTACCGGGTATTTTGCCGCCTCTCACTGAAGAAGAAGCCATCGAGTCCGCAACCATTTATTCTATCAGTCATGCGGGCTTCAGCCATGAGCAATGGGGCACAAGACCCTTTCGTGCACCACATCATACCGCCTCGGGTGTAGCACTGGTGGGTGGAGGTTCTTTTCCTATGCCTGGTGAAATTTCTTTAGCACATTATGGTGTATTGTTTTTAGATGAATTAACGGAGTTTGATCGACGTGTATTAGAAGTGCTTCGCGAACCATTAGAAACGGGAAACATTGCAATTTCACGTGCTGCAAGACAAGTACAATTCCCAGCACGATTCCAAATGATTGCTGCAATGAATCCCTGCCCACAAGGATGTGACATTGACATTAATGGCAACTGTGCATGTACCCCAGAACAGATTCGCCGTTATCGTGGACGCATTTCTGCTCCCTTACTCGATCGCATTGATATTCATATCGATGTGCCACGTGTGGCTAAAGAACAGTTACGACAAAAAACATCTAACAACAGTGAATCCAGCGCAGAAGTACAACAAAGAGTGTGTGCAGCACGTGAGTTGCAATTGCAACGTCAGCAAAAACCTAATGCATATATGACAAACAAAGAAATTGAAAAATTTTGTTTGCTTACAGAGGACTGCGAGAAACTTATGGATAAAGCGTTTGAGCAGTTAGGTCTATCTGCACGTGGTTATCACCGCACACTGAAACTTGCACGCACGATTGCAGATTTAGAACAGGTAGAAAATATTCAAACCAATCACCTCAGTGAGGCGATTGGTTATCGGCAGTATGATCGGCTATTAAACAAATAGGTCAGCGATAATATTACTTAACAGACTCCAGCATATAATCAACGACCTTCTTGATGTCGTCATCAGAATAGTCCGCTCGACCACCTTTAGCTGGCATTGCGCCAATACCATTTATCGCACTTGCATAAAGTGCATCTGCATCTTTTGATAATCTCGCTCCCCAACTCGCTTTATCGCCAACTTTAGGAGCATTGAGTACACCTGCGTCATGGCACGCAGCACACGCAGTATAAAGTTCCTCAGCGCTCTTAGCCGCACCGACATCATTCGCTGCTACCGTGTCGGTATCTCCGTCTTCACTTGCGTTAACCGGTGTAACGCCATTGATCGCTAAAGTACCAATAGGTTTGACTCGATCCTTAATATTGCCTTGTACTAAATTATCATCAGAATAATCTGCACTTGGCAAAAGAACATTAGCGACTACCATAATAACTACTGTAAACGCGACTAGCACTCCCAGTATCATCATCATTGTCGTTGCAAACTGATTGTCCTTCACACAAACTCCTAATATGTTGTTGGTTCCTGTCTTAAACGCTGCGGATTATAGTGAATGAGTGATACGAAACCAATTACCTATAGCAGTTATATTTAGGTCAATTTCTAGATAGAAGGGCCGATACCTTTGCCATAAACCCTAACAATTCAATCAATCCGGACAGAATATGCCTTTCCCAGCCAACCCTGATCCCCATGCTATTGGTATTTTGGTATTAACCATAATCGCTCTAGTCTTATTTACACGGGAGAACATACCCCTAGAAACCTCTAGCTTATTAGTGATCGCAATTTTGGCGGTAGGATTTGAGTTGTTCCCCTATCAGTATGATGGGCGTGAACTTCACTCCATTGATCTATTCTCTGGCTTTGGCCACGAAGCCCTGATCGCAGTCTGTGCATTGATGATTGCAGGTCAAGCTTTGGTGCGTACTGGAGCACTGGAACCAATCGGAAGATCACTCGCCAAGCTTTGGCGAATTAGCCCAATGATTTCTTTGTTGATTACACTACTGATAGGTGCCGTGCTAAGTGCATTCGTCAACAACACACCGGTTGTAGTGTTATTACTACCGATTTTAATTAGCGTTTCTTTGCGTACCAATCGCTCACCTTCGAGTGTATTAATGCCAATGGGATTTGCCACACTCGTTGGCGGTATGTGCACCACGATTGGCACTTCAACTAATTTATTAGTGGTTTCGGTTGCAGCAGACATGGGTGTGGAAAAATTTTCCATGTTTGATTTCTTACTTCCTGCAAGCATCGCTTCTGTAATCGGCATTACCTACTTATGGTTGATCGCACCACTATTGGTTTCTGAACGAGAAACACCATTAGACGATAGTTCCCCTCGTGTCTTTCTTGCACAACTACACATTTCCGAAGACAGCCGCTCAGTTGGAAAAACACTTGCACAATTGATCAAAAAAACCAACGGAGTAATGAAAATCGAAAAAATACAACGTGGTGAAGATACTTATCTTTCTTTATTGCCAGATGTAGAAATTAAAGCCGGTGATCGTTTATTCGTTAGTGATACACCGAAAGAACTCAAAGAGTATGAAGAAGTGCTTGATGCAACTTTGTATTCCGACAATGAACCCATCGATGGTGAAAATCTTGCTTCTACCTCACAACAACAACTCGCAGAAATTGTTGTTTCACAAGGAACACCTTTAGAAGGTACAACGCTGTCACGTTTACGCTTTAATGATCGCTATCAACTTATACCCTTAGCGATTCATCATGCGGGCAAAACTATCGACACACTGCATTCTGGCTTGCGCGAAGTATGGTTACATACTGGCGATATTATTTTGGTGCAAGGCAAAGCGGACGCTTTAAAAAAACTCAAACAAAGTGGTGAACTATTAGTATTAGATTCAACTGAAAATCTTCCTCACTCAGAAAAAGCTCCTCTGGCTTTACTCATCATGATTGGCATCGTTGTTACAGCTGCGCTTGGTATTCTACCCATCGCAATTAGTGCAGTATGTGGAGTGTTATTACTCGTTGCTACGGGTTGTTTAAATTGGCGCGAATCTACACAAGCGTTAAGCCCGCCTATTGTTCTCATTGTAGTGGCAAGTTTAGCGATGGGTTCTGCATTATTAATCACCGGAGGTACTGAATACTTAGCAAGTGTTTTCCTTTACCTTACTGCCGGCGCAAGTGCCCCTATAGTATTAAGTGGTCTAATGTTACTCATGGCATTACTTACCAACATTGTATCGAACAACGCAGCCGCGGTAATCGGTACGCCGGTGGCCGTCAGTATTGCGCAACAACTTGATCAACCTGCAGCGCCTTTTATTTTAGCTGTGCTATTTGGCGCCAATATGAGTTACATCACGCCCATGGCATATAAAACCAATCTGTTAGTTATGAATGCAGGGGGATATAAATTTATGGACTTTGTAAAAGTGGGCACGCCACTCACGATTATTATGTGGCTGAGTTATTCATGGTTATTACCATGGATTTATGAGTTGTAACTCACTCTGTTTATCATTCACCGTGTCACTCATCCAGTTTAATAAATCTCTTATACCTTTAAATATGCCTATCAGCAGTCTGCTGGAATAAAATTGAATTTTGATTAATATGGCTACAAGGAATTACCCATATGTTTTCGCTGCTACGCACAATTATTTTAATTCTACTCTGTTCATACTTACTACTTGCCTGTGCGCATTCCTCTAAACATCATGAAAGATCTGTCGAAAAAGCTACCCAAACTTCAAAACCAATAAGTCAGGGACAACAAATTGCTGATTTAGCACAATCTTTATTAGGCAGTCCATATAAATATGGTGGCACAACACCAAATGGATTTGATTGCAGTGGCTTGGTGCATTACACACATAGGAAATTTGGTATTCACACACCACGCACTTCATTACAGCAATTTAAGCACGCGAGAAGTATTAGGCTAAGCGAATTAGACTCAGGTGATGTGGTGTTTTTTAAGTTAAGTAGAAATAATGTTTCTCATGTAGGAATTTACGTAGGTAATGGCCGTTTTGTTCACGCACCCAAAAGTGGGAAACGTGTCGCAATTAATCATTTAAACGATGACTATTGGCGACCACGCATTGTTAGCGGGGGACGCTTCTATTAGTAGAAATTTACAATAGTTACCCCACCTATCCTTTTAGCAGTTCCTCCTATCTCAATCGACGAAATTTCTAGCTAATTTGGCCGATACACTATTTGAACCTTTTTCATGGATGTAACAAGGTAAAATAACTTGGACACGGAAGTAAGACATACTGTTCGTAAAATTTTCGAACATTTAAGAAAGCAACAACCAAAAATGCGGCCACGCGAAAGCGACCGTATTAATGTTGACCAAATGCTTAAAGATCATCGCGAGCGCGAAAACCGATCAGACTAAAAAATTCTCAATTCTATTCAGCAGCGGCTTCTGCTGTAGAGGCTTGCGCAGCAGAACTCGATTCTTGCTCGACCAACATATCTACCACGCGTAACAAATTTTCGTAACTACCGGCATCACTTGCTGAGGTACGATACTTTCCATTGATGATGACTTGCGGCACGGAACTCACCCCATACTGTCGCACTACTTGATCTGCACGCTTAATCTTAGTTTCTACATACATAGAATTGTAAGCACTTTTAAATTTTTCTACATCGACTTCATGCTGAGATAAAAATCTTGCCATAGATTCAACATCTCGAAGGCGTCTTCCTTGTGTATGAATTGCTTCGAAAAATACAGGATGAATCCTTTCTAGCTCGCCCATGGTTTCAAGCGCATAAAATGCTCTAGCGTGTGTAACCCATCCTCGATTTAACACTGCGGGCACACGCATAAAGCTAACATCTTCAGACATGGTTTCTTTCCAGCTAACTATATGTGGCTCAAAATCAAAACAGTGAGGACATCCGTACCAAAAGATTTCCAATACTTCGACTTTGCCTTCTTCAACATTAGTCGGTACCGCAGGAGTAATTCTGTGGTAATGCTTACCTTCTAGAAGATTCGTTACTGGAGCATGGTTATGGCCATCTTTTGCATTGACGGTGAATAACGACAGCAACAATGACGACAAAAAAATCAGGGTCAAAAAAATACCAAGTGATTTAAGCATATTCATATTCTTGTTATGTAGAGTATTGGTTACCTAGTTTGACACCCTATATGAACACGAGTTCTATCAGATCTAGTTCAAATTAAAGGCATGTACAAAGCTTATTTACCGTTTATCCCTTAAAAATCTAAATTAATGCAGTCCAGCAATATATTCTGCAACGGCATCAATTTCAGTATCGCTGAGATAAGTTGCAATTTCTTTCATCATGTTCAAATTATCATCAGGTTGATAACGAGCACCACTACGATAAGCCCTTAGTTGTGCTGCGGTATATACAGCGTGCTGACCTGCAAGCTGTGGAAATTTTGCTGGGCCGTTACCGGTACCATCGGGCGCATGACATGACATACATGCAGGTACACCGGTTTCAAGATTGCCGCCACGATAAATTCTTTCGCCAATGGCATACAACTTTTCACCCTGGAATTCTTTATCTGGATCTGCACTGCCTACGTTTGCCTGCTGACTAGAATAATAAGCGGCTAAATCATGCATATCTTGTTCTGATAAATTTTCAGCTTGAGGATTCATTAATGTGTTAATACGAATTTTCTCTTTGAATAATTGCAGTTGGTCGATTAGGTACTTCTCGCCTTGAGCAGCCAAATTAGGCCAAGCTGGATTCACACTAACTCCAGCTACGCCATGACATGCAGCACAGGGTGCTGATTTTTGTTTACCTGCTTCTGGATCGCCCGCAGCATGGGCCGTTGCGAAAACTCCTGCGACATAAATTAGTGCCACAATATGCAAACAATAGAATCTCTTCATGTATAGAATCCTTACTACAGATATTAATAATTTTGGTGAATTAAGCTTTGTTCTTTATCCACAATTTGGCCTGATTATACTGTCCATTTCTACAGCTCTTCTTCTACATCGATAATCTAGATGTTAAAGCTTAATCGAAGCGAAACATGGTATAGCATAAAGCCCTAAAGGCCGCAAAATAGCTACTCCCTTTAGTGGGCATAATTGTTCAGCTCAATCACGTTAAAATCTATCTTACTTACTGAATACCCAAGCAAAAATCTACCATTCAAATCCTCTATTCAACAGAAGCATCATGAGCACATCTCTTTCCAAAGCCCAATTTCTACGCAGTGCTTCTGCAGAAAAAGACTTTCCAAATGACATCAGAGCTGAAATAGCGTTTTGCGGACGCTCCAATGCGGGTAAATCCAGTGCCATCAATGCCTTGTGCAGACAAAACAATCTTGCACGTACCAGCAAAACTCCAGGCCGAACCCAGTTAATCAATTTTTTCAAATTAGATGGAGATTCTTGCTTGGTCGATCTTCCCGGCTATGGCTATGCCAAAGCACCCGCTAAAGTTCAGCAAAAATGGCAACGACTAATGGAAACCTACCTCACTCACCGGCAAGCGCTATGTGGCTTAGTCTTACTTATGGACATCCGTCATCCACTTACAGAAATTGACTGGACCATGATTCGCTGGAGCGATTATTACCAACTTCCGATGTACATCTTGCTCACTAAAGCAGATAAGGTAAATCGCAACCATACAGTCAAAACCATGACATTAGTGACTTCAAAGCTTGAACAGAAAGGGTTTGATTGTGGAGTTCAGACTTTCTCAGCCACTAAACAAATTGGCCTCAGCCAGGCTCAGAACAAGATTGTTGATTGGCTAAACTCAGCGCTGACTAACGAAAATTAGCCCTCATATCTCCTATACGCTGAGATTTTGCTTTCAGCTGAGGCAAAAATGCACACAGGCATGGGGAAGTTTACTAGTTGTAAATGACCGACCGAGCACATTTTTAACGCTGTATGAAAGTAAAAGATCAGGCCTATGTTAGAAAAAAGCGCCCCGGTTTTTTTAACCGGGGCCAAGAATGACTCGGTTGGGGAGCCCGAGCCTTTTTAATCCCGCTAAGGGAGGGAAGCGGGTGACGCTATTTGCGTCACTAAATTAGAGGATGATTAGCAATAAAAGTTCGCCAGAAATGGCTAAAAAATAAACAGCTCGTTTATTGACAAATCTACTTTAAAAACCGTAAACCAGACTAAAAGCGCTGCTTTACTGAAATCCCATACGCACTCGTGTCTTCATCTGGGAGGGTAATATTATTATGGTGCTTGGATTGCTGACGAAGATCATCTAAGCCATCACCTTGATAAATCTCAAAAGATAATAAACGCTGCTCAGAATTAGTTGGCTCAGTTAGGTCTGTGCTACCAATTGAATTAGGCAAAATTATACGTTCATGTAGGTCAATCACTTTCTTTTGCTGTTCAACATCAGGGGACCACGCAAAAGGATGATTAGAATTGGCTAAGTTATTTTCAAAAGCTGAACTTTCTTTACTCAGTTCTGGCTCAACTGCATTCGCAACTTGAGCGACTGATACCATAGATACCAAAGTGGCAAGTAAAATAGCAGTAGTAATGATGTTCCTTATCATTATCAGTCCTATAAGTAAAAAGGGTCTTCACTTATAAAGCGTTCCAACTCCAAGTGAATTAGGAATGATTATATTTCTGCTTATAACGACTGTTTACATAGCAAGATAAGTGGTGAAACCAAAATGATAAATGGATTCACTTAACTACAAAATCCAATCATCTCGGTTGTAACTAACTGATTTATTATTTCACATCAAAATCGAAATGTTTCTAATGGGCTTCATCCCAATTATCGCCCACAGCCGCATCTACCACCAAAGGCACTGAAAGCTCTGCTGCCGCTTCCATCTGTTCAATCACATTTTGCTTTGTCGATTCGATGGCCTTATTTTTAACTTCAAATACCAATTCATCGTGTACTTGCATAATCATTTTGCATTCAGCTTGCTTATCACAAAGGTAGTCGTCAATTTTAATCATCGCGCGTTTAATAATATCGGCCGCAGTACCTTGCATCGGTGCATTAATTGCAGTGCGTTCAGCATACTGGCGTCGTTGCACATTTTTATTATTAATATCGGGCAAATAAAGTCTTCTACCAAATAATGTTTCCACATATCCCTGTTCACGCGCTTGCTCACGTATATTGTCCATATATTTTTTTACACCAGGATAGCGTTCAAAATACAAACTCACATATTGCTGTGCTTCTGTACGAGTAATTCCAAGTTGCTTGGCTAAACCAAATGCTGACATACCATAAATTAAACCAAAGTTAATCGCTTTAGCCGCACGACGCTGTTCCGCTTCAACTTTATCAAGGCTCAAACCAAAAACTTCTGCTGCCGTCGCACGGTGAATATCTTCACCTTTAGCAAAAGCATCCGTTAGCCTTTCATCGCTTGATAAATGTGCCATGATACGTAACTCAATCTGGGAATAGTCTGCTGCTAAAACTTGAAATCCTTTTGGCGCTACAAACGCTTGGCGCACTCGTCTTCCTTCTTCTGTGCGAATCGGAATGTTTTGTAAATTTGGGTCAGAGGAAGATAACCTGCCTGTAATTGCTACAGCCTGATGATACGAAGTATGAATACGATTAGTTTTAGAATTAATTAAGGATGGTAATTTATCGACATAGGTAGATTTAAGTTTACTTAGTGTACGATGTTCAAGCAGTAACTTTGGCAATGGGTAATCGATCGCAAGTTCTTGCAGCACATCTTCTGCAGTAGAAGGTTGCCCTTTAGGTGTTTTACGAATTACAGGAATACCTTGTTTTTCAAATAAAATTTCTTGAATCTGTTTAGGTGAACTTAAATTAAATTTTTCTCCTGCAAGCTCAAAGGCCTCTTTTTCAACTTCTACAATTCGCTTACTAAGTTGTTTGCCTTGTTTCTCTAATTGTTTATCATCAAGCAGCACACCATTGCGTTCTATATTTGAAAGCACCTTTAAGCATAGGTAATTCAATGGTTTCATAAAGTTCTTTTTGCTTAACTTTTTTCTTTTGCTGCAATTCTTTCCAAAAAACTTGATGTAACCGCAATACCATATCGGCATCCTCAGCTGCATAATCCAAAGCTGTATCAAGCTCTACTTGATCAAAAGTGATTTGTTTTGCCCCCTTGCCGGCAACCTCTTCAAAATGAATATTTGTGTGATCTAAATATTTTTCACACAAAGTATCTAAATCATGTCGGCTAGCTACCGAGTTACACACATACGACTCCAACATCGTATCGTGTTGTATGCCATTTAATTCAACACCATGATTTAACAATACACTTCGATCATATTTCAGGTTATGACCAATAATCTTTGCATGCTTATCATTTAGAATCGGTTCAAGCAGTTTGAGTACTTCTTCTCTATTCAACTGTTTAGACACACCGGAATAAGTATGTGCGAGAGGCACATAGGCCGCCTCTCCAGCTTTAACTGAAAAAGATAATCCCACCACATTGGCTTGCATGTAATCCAAGCTATCCGTCTCGGTATCAAAGGCAACTAAATCTGGCAGCTTTGAGTTTTTTTACCCAAGCATTGAAATCTTTTTTTGTCGTAGGACTGAGTTGGTAATTAGCTTCTTAACTAGGTAGCCTTCAGCATCTATAGTATCTTGTAGTTCTTCCGATTCATCACCTTCATTTAGAATCAATCAGTCACCTTCTTCTTCATTTACCCATGGCCTTCAACCAAGATTTAAACTCTAATTCTGTGTATACAAGCTTTCGTAGTGTAGAGCGTTTCCTCTTGCTTGAATGAGCTAAATCATCAATCTTGATTGACAATTCCAAGTCACAACGAATCGTGGTTAATTCTTTTGATAGAGGTATTTGGTCTAAATGTGCACGAAATTTTTCACCCACTTTGCCTTTAATAGCATCGGCGTTTTTAATTAACTCATCCAGAGTTTCATATTCATTTAACCACTTAGCAGCCGTCTTAGGCCCTACACTGGGTACACCAGGAATATTGTCAGACTTGTCACCCGTCAGTGCGAGATATTCAATAATTTGATGTGGTGCTACACCAAATTTTTCCATCACACCATCTGCATCCATTTTAGTATCCGTCATCGTATTCACTAAGCGTAACTTTTTCATTCACTAGTTGAGCCATATCTTTGTCACCAGTTGATATTAGTACTTCATGACCCTGTTCAGCCGCTTGCCTTGCCAGCGTGCCGATCACATCATCAGCTTCTACACCAGATTCAGAAATTAGCGGTAATCCCAAAGTGCGCACCATTTCGTAAAGTGGTTCAATCTGGATTTGCATATCTTCAGGCATCGGTGGACGCGTCGCTTTATAGTCTTCATACATATCATGCCGAAACGTTTTACCTTTGGCATCGAACACAACTCCAATATGGCTTGGCTCAACCTCTGCCTGAAGTCTTTTCAGCATACTAACTACTCCACGAATAACACCTGTAGGCATACCTTCGCTGTTATGTAATTCTTGTAAATTACGTATGTGATATGCGCGGTACAAATATGAAGAACCATCGACAAGTACAATAGGTGGCGTAGAGTCTGTTTTAGCCTTAGATGTCGCTTTGTTTTTTGTTTTTTTAGGCATGTAAAAGAACTTATCGCTAGTGATCAATCAAGTTGAACGTTATCATGTCGCTAAAATTGAAGCATGTAAGCGACTAAATATATTCCACATCTTGAGTCTGGGATCTTAGTTTAAAAGTTGAGCAAATTTATACTCCTCATATGAGAGCTCTGATTTTCTAATAGTAAAAATAAGAATAAATCTCCAAATATGTCTGTCTATACAAACATCGAGCACAACGAACTCGAAGTTTTTCTAAGTAATTATTCTTTAGGTGCACTTATCGGTTACCAGGGCATTAATGCAGGCATCGAGAATACAAATTATTTTGTTACTACAGAGAATGGCGAATTTGTGCTCACTATTTTTGAAGAAATTGGCTTTGATGTTTTACCTTATTACCTAAATCTAATGGCACATTTATCTGATCACGGTATGCCCACGGCGCATCCCATCGCAGATTTAGACAACGACTATGTTCGTACATTAAAAGGTAAACCTGCTGCAATCGTGCGACGCTTAGAAGGTAAAAACGAACTTCAACCTGGCAGTTCACATTGTGCCGCTGTGGGTCATGCTCTTGCACAAATGCATACCGTAGGAAAATCATTCGAAGGTGTGCATGAAAATCCACGCGGTATTACTTGGGTAGAAAAAACTGCTGTGCGTGTGTTCAACAAGCTTTCAAACGAAGAGAAAACTATTCTCGAACAAGAAATAAATTTTCGGAAACAAACTTTACCTGATGATTTGCCTAAGGGTGTAATTCATGCAGATTTATTTCGCGACAACGTTATGTTTATGGGTCGAGCCCTCACTGGTATTATCGATTTCTATTATGCATGTAATGATTTCCTGCTATATGACTTAGCTATTACCGTAAACGACTGGTGTAGCAATGAAAATGGTGAATTAAATATGGATTGCTACCAGGCGTTAATTCATGCATACCAAGCAGAGCGTAAACTTCATCCTCAAGAAGTAGAAACTTGGCAGTATATGTTACGTGCTGCAGCATTACGTTTTTGGCTATCACGCTTACAAGACAAGATCTTTCCCAAAGATGGTGAAATTACCCATATCAAAAACCCCGATGTATTTAAAAATATTTTATTAGCGCGTATTGGCTACGTACCCAGCCTAGTTTAAATAAGTTTAGTTGATGGAAAGCCTGTGTAACAAAATTGATGCGTTTAACGAACGTGTCGGTCAATACATTGCATGGTTTGTTCTTGCTATGGTTTGTGTAACCTTTTTAGTTGTTGTAATGCGTTATGGCTTTAACTTTGGTCGCATTGCAATGCAAGAATCAATAACCTACATGCATGCATTAGTCTTCATGCTCGCAGGTGCATATACCTTAAAACACAACGAACATGTGCGTGTTGATATTTTTTATCAAGACATGTCGCCGCATAATAAAGCCAAAGTAGATTTTTTTGGTACTCTATTTTTGTTGCTACCTTTCACATGTTTCATTGTTTGGGTTAGTTTTAATTATGTGAGCAACTCATGGAAATTACTGGAAGGTTCACGTGAAGCTGGGGGCTTACCTTTAGTTTATCTTTTAAAAACGCTAATCCCATTAATGGCGATTTTGTTATTTCTGCAAGCCGTTTCTTTAGCAGGACGGGCTTGGATAACGCTGAGAAAACAATAACAGCATACATAAATGGAAATTATTGCTTTTATATTATTCCTAGCTGTTATTGGTGTATTGCTATTTGGCTTCCCAGTGGCTTTTACACTCGCAGGGGTCTCGCTGATGTTTGCTTTTGTGGGAATACTTACAGGTCACTTTGATCTCGCGCTATTGCATGCTTTCCCAAGTCGTTTGTTCGGCATCATGACAAATGAAACATTAATTGCTGTTCCACTTTTTGTCTTCATGGGCGTAATGCTAGAACGCTCTAATATCGCCGAAGAACTACTCGATTCGATGGCATCACTTTTTGGCGCTTTGCGAGGAGGGTTGGGAATCTCAGTGGTGTTAGTGGGTATGTTATTAGCTGCAAGTACAGGCATCGTTGGTGCTACGGTAGTGACCTTGGGACTATTATCCTTACCTACTATGTTAAATCGAGGTTATCGAAGCGATGTTTCTACTGGTTTAATTTGCGCATCAGGCACCTTAGGACAAATCATTCCACCTTCGATTATTCTAGTTCTGCTCGGAGATATTCTTTCTTCTGCTTATCAACAGGCGCAACTTAAACAAGGCATATTCTCTCCAGAAACAGTATCCGTAGGTGATTTATTTTTAGGCGCTGTCTTTCCAGGTTTACTACTCGTTGCTTTGTATCTCTTTTATCTAATTTTCATCGCCTGGACAAAACCTGATGCGATGCCTGCCATTCCACAACAAAATGATATCGATTTTACAACTTGGTTAAAACGTATTTTGCGTGCACTTTTACCACCAATCATTTTAATTGTTGCTGTACTAGGCTCTATATTTAAAGGCATTGCCACACCTACAGAAGCAGCATCTGTAGGTGCAGTCGGCGCAATTTTATTAGCACTGTTTAATCGTCGTTTAGATATACAATGTTTAAAAGATGTCATGCAACGTTCGGCACGTGTTACTTGTATGGTATTTATGATTTTTATAGGTGCTTCTATTTTCTCTTTGGTGTTTCGTGGCTATGGGGGCGATGTTGCAGTACATGAATTGCTTACTCAATTACCAGGCGGTGTTTTTTCAGCAGTTTTTATTGTCATGTTATTAATGTTCTTGCTTGGTTTTATTTTAGACTTCATTGAAATTACTTTTGTAGTGGTGCCCATTGTTGGGCCCGTATTGCTCACCTTGGGAGTAGATCCGGTTTGGTTAGGTGTGATGATTGCGATTAATTTACAAACTTCTTTTTTAACCCCGCCATTTGGCTTTGCATTGTTTTATTTGCGCGGTGTTGCGCCGAAAGAGATTCAAACCAAACAAATTTACAAAGGTGTTGCACCTTTTATTGCCATTCAAGTGTTTGCATTGATGTTGATCGCATACTTTCCCGAGCTCGCAACTTGGTTGCCGCAAAAAGTTTACTAGAAGTTTTAAAAAAACTATTCAGGCATAAAAAACGGCGCCAATAAAATATTATCTGGAGCCGTTGTTCTAAGATAATTTATGGGAAAATTTATCGAAAAAGTTTCTTTAACCGTATGGTGAGAAAGTAGGTACTAATTGGAAATAGGCAAAAATAATTAAAATTGCATAACTAATTCCAAATACCAACATAATAGCTTTATTTGTGGCTGTTATTTCTTTCCCCGTAGAACGTATCGGCAAGGATGCAATATAAAGCGCTATAAGTAAGTTAGCTAAGAAAAATAATTGTGTGGTGTATTCCTTGGCATCCCACATGGTGCGCCATTTGACAAAAAGGTCTTCCACAATATTGCCTCCTTTCCTGTATTTTTATTATGGTTATTATGTTGTGATTAAATTCAATGGTGTGTTGTAGTCTATCCAGTGCGTAAGTTCAAGTAGGCACGTTCTGAAATATCTAGCCAGGCACGAGATTTATTGAAGAAATTTGTATAAGAATCATAGATCTCGCGCGCCAATGGGTCAGTATAGCCCAATTCAGCTGTCACCTCTTTTGATAGCGCAGCAAGCTTACTAATCACATCATCTGGCAATTTACGTACATCAACATTGTGTTCATTCACTAAGGTATCCAGTGCATCGTTATTACGCGCGATATATTCCAAAGCCATATCCTGATTTGCCACTCGACATGCATTCATTACGATAGCTTGTAAGTCAGCAGGCAGCTCTGCAAAGGCTTCTTGGTTAATAAAGCACTCAAGCGTTGTACCAGGCTCATGCCAACCAGGGTAATAATAATATTTCGCAATTTTATGAAACCCAAAGGCAAGATCATTGTAGGGTCCCACCCACTCTGTGGCATCTATATTTCCGGATTGCAATGAAGTAAACAATTCACCTCCAGGCAAATTCACCGGTGTGCCTCCAGCACGTTTTAGTACTTCACCCCCTAGACCAGGAATGCGCATTTTTAAACCTTTCAAGTCTTCAAGCGTATTTATTTCTTTATTAAACCAACCTGCCATTTGCACATTTGTATTACCCGCAGCAGCAGGCACTAAACCAAATTGTTTATACGCTTCTTGCCAAAGTTCCATGCCACCCCCATGGTACAACCAAGCATTCATCTCCATCGCTGTCATACCAAAAGGAGTTGTAGAGAAAAACTGTAATGCAGAATTTTTACCTTTCCAGTAATACGCAGAACCATGGCCCATTTGTGCCGAGCCATTCGATACGGCATCAAATATTTCAAATGCAGGTACCAACTCACCTGCACCATAAACGGTTACGTGAATGCGTCCATTCGACATTTCATTAATTTGTTTAGCCAAAAACTCTGCACCAGTTCCTAAACCTGGAAAATTTTTCGGCCAGGTAGTCACCATTTTCCATTGCCAAGTTTTAGCTGGAGATGTACTTGCTTGCTGTGCACTCGCATCACTTTTCTCCTCACCTTTGCAACCGGCTAATCCAGCACCTGTAAATGCACTCACTCCTGCGTACTGTAAAAATTTTCTTCTTTGCATAATGATTATTTTTAAAAGTTGATTAAATTAAAATAATTAGGCAATTACATTTAAATTCGCGTACGCAAGCACTAGCCATTTGCTCCCCGCATCTTCAAAATGAACTTGCACTCTTGCACTACTGCCTTTGCCTTCACAGTCTAACACTACACCTTCACCAAATTTTGCATGCGATACACGCCCACCAATTTTAATTCCTGTGTCTGCAAGTGCATCCGCTTTAGTACTCATACCATTAACCATGGTTGAAGGCTTACGCATCGGTTGCGTCACCATGGCACGCGGGCGTACTTCTGCAATTAAATCCGACGGAATTTCACTAATGAATCGTGATGGAGGGTTGTAGTTATCAGAGCCATATTGACGTCTTGACTCAGCATAGGTCATAACTAATTGCTTTCGAGCTCGCGTAATACCTACATAACAAAGCCTACGCTCTTCTTCTAACTTGCCGTGCTCCTCCATCGACATATTGGATGGAAACAAACCATCTTCCATACCTACTAAAAACACCAATGGAAATTCTAACCCTTTCGCTGCATGCAAAGTCATTAACTGCACACAATCATCCCACTGCGCACCTTGACCTTCGCCAGCCTCTAAAGCAGCATGCGTTAAAAATGCATCTAACGGGGTCATGCCCTCATACAGTTCGTTATCCATATGAAAACCGCGCGCCGCAACCACTAGCTCTTCCAAGTTCTCTACACGTGACTTGGCTTTCTCGCTGCCATCTTTCCCATGATGCACCATCAAGCCTGACATCTGCACAACATGATCCACTTGCTCACTAAGTTCTAACTCAGCAATATCTTGAGATAGTTTCGCCATTAAATTCATAAATTGTGCCACGACATTCGAGGCACGCGCAGCTAACAAACTAGATTGCAAAACTTTCTCTGCAGCTTGCCACATAGTTAATTGATGTTGTTTAGCAAAATCACGAATCAATGCAACGGTGCGTTGCCCAATGCCACGAGTAGGTACATTGATAATGCGCTCAAAAGATGGATCATCATCTGTATTTTTTGCTAAACGTAAATAAGCCAGTGCGTCTTTAATTTCTGCACGTTCAAAGAAACGTAAACCGCCATATACACGGTACGGAATACTTTGTGAGATAAAAACTTCTTCAAACATGCGTGATTGCGCATTAGAGCGATATAAAATGGCTACTTCTTCGCGCCTGCCATTACAGGTATCGATCCAGTGTTTAATTTTATCCGCGACAAAACGCGCTTCATCTTGCTCATTAAAAGAGGCATATAAATAAATCGGATCGCCATCATCTCCTTCAGTCCATAATTTTTTACCCATACGACCTTGATTATTATCGATCAAGGAATTTGCCGCAGATAAAATAGTGTTGGTTGAACGATAGTTTTGTTCTAAACGAAATAATTGCGAGCCGGTAAAGTCTTTTTCAAAACTTTGAATATTTTCAATACGTGCCCCTCGCCAACCATATATAGATTGATCATCATCGCCTACCGCAAAAATTGGATTTTGATCCCCTGCTAATAACCTCAGCCAAAAATATTGAATGGAATTCGTATCTTGAAATTCATCTACCAAAATATGACGAAACTTGGTTTGATAATGAGCCAGCAACTCTGGATTTTGTTTTAACAATTCCAAGCTACGCAGCAACAATTCAGCAAAATCCACCAGGCCGGTTTGCTCACAGGCCTCTTGGTAGGCGGTGTAAATTCGAATCAGTTGGCGCTGTGTGATATCACCATTGTCATGTAAATCTTTAGGCCTATGACCTTCTTCTTTTTGAGAGTTGATAAACCAACATGCGTGTTTATGTGGCCATTTGTCATCATCTAAACCTAAACCTTGGATTACACGCTTTACTAAACGCAGTTGATCGCCACTGTCTAATATTTGAAAACTTTGTTTGAGATTGGCTTCTTGCCAATGCGCACGTAACATTCGATGTGAAATGCCATGAAAGGTGCCCATCCACATGCCAGCTAGATGATGATTGAGCAATTCTTCCACTCTAGCACGCATTTCTGCTGCAGCTTTATTAGTAAACGTTACTGCTAGAATACTGAAGGGCGAAACGCCTTCCACTTCGCATAGCCAGGCAATACGGTGTACTAATACGCGTGTTTTCCCACTGCCAGCCCCAGCAATGACTAATGAAGGTGCTGGAGGAGCACTAACCGCCTCGCGTTGTGCCTCGTTTAGAGGATCCAAAATAGGTGTTACATCCATACCTAAAAAAACCACAAGGCAGCAACCACACCAGCAAACCCTAGTGCCAGTGCATACAACAAGTTTCGGTTAGATTTTTTAATTTCTTTCCGCAGTTCAATAAGCTCTTGGCTATGCATTTCAAGTTTAGTTTGTCCCTTTTCGAAAGTTTTCATAGTGGAATACACTAGATCCGGAATTTCTGGTAAGCGTTCTGCTAAACGAGGAAGTTGTTTACGAATTCCAGAAGCAAGTGCGCGAACACCTACCTGCTCACTCATCCATCGATCTAAAAATGGCTTAGCCGTTTTCCAAAGATCTAAATCAGGGTCTAAGGTTCGGCCTAAGCCTTCGATGTTCAACAGTGTTTTTTGTAGTAATACAAGTTGCGGTTGCACTTCCATATCAAAGCGTCGCGCGGTTTGGAATAAACGCAACAATAAACTACCAAATGAAATTTCACTTAATGGTCGTTGGAAAATAGGTTCACAAACGGTTCGAATCGCAGATTCAAATTGATCCACCCTTGTATAGGATGGCACCCAACCTGACTCTAAGTGCAATTCTGCAACACGGCGATAATCACGATTCAGAAACGCTAAAAGATTCTCTGCAAGGTAGCGTTGGTCTGAAGGCGATAAAGTGCCCATGATGCCAAAATCAACACCCACATATTTAGGATCTTCCGGGTTTTCAAAAGACACAAATATATTTCCCGGATGCATGTCTGCATGAAAAAAATTATGGCTAAACACTTGAGTGAAAAAGATATGACTGCCACGATCTGACAGTTTCTTTAAATTCACGCCATGTTTACGCAATGCATCAATATCATTGACCGGAATACCATAAATACGTTCTTGCACCATGACATTGCGTGTGCATAAATCAAAATACACTTCCGGCACATACAAGTCAGTAGAGTTTTCAAAATTCCTGCGCAGCTGGCTCGCGTTAGAAGCTTCACGCATCAAATCCAATTCATCCATGATGATTTGTTCGTACTCATCTACGACTTCTTTAGGACGCAAACGTCGACCGTCTTCCCAATAACGATGCGCAATGGATGCCAAAGCATGCATGAGCTCTAAGTCTTTACGTACTTGCTTTTGCACACCTGGTCGCAAGACTTTCACCACCACATCGGTACCGTCATGTAATTTGGCAGTGTGTACTTGAGCAATAGAGGCCGAAGCCAATGGCTCCACACTAAATTCAGCAAAGGTTTCGCTTACCGGCTCTTTAAATGCTTTTTCGATGATCTCGCGTGCAACTTCACCAGAGAAAGGTGGAACACGATCTTGTAACAAGGCTAATTCATTGGCGATATCCTCAGGTAATAAATCACGCCGTGTAGAAAGTGCCTGCCCAAACTTTACAAAGATGGGGCCTAAGTCTTCAAGTGCGCGACGAATGCGCGCTCCGTGGCTAGTTTCAAGCTTTCTAAACCAGTGCCAGGGTAATAAATACAATAAGAAACGAATCGGACGGAAAAACGGGACTGCAAGTAATACCTCTTCCAATCCATGCCGAAACAGCACGACATTAATATGCAAGATACGAAATAATAAACGTATATAACGCATTTAAGGTTTTGAGCTATTTTCTAAGCGTTGAATACGTGCTTCTAAGCGTTGCACATGCGCATCAAAATCATCGACATCACTCATAAAGCGATTGATTTCAACTTTAGTCGGCAAAATGCGGGATTCTTCTTGTAAGTATTCACTCACATCCATGCGAAAATTATCTACCGAACGTTTTCTATAGCTTCCAAAACGTTTTGCAAACACACCTAACTGATAAGCGACCGAGTCTCCAACATATTTTGATGCGACTTCTTCCCAATCAATATCCACTTCTTTAAAAATACGACGTAGCTGATTGGCAAACTCTACATCACCTTCAATTTTTAAAGAGCCATTATTTAACATCGTTTGGTAATCTGTACCTAAGCCCATTCTTACTAAGCTGATGATGCTGGATTGTATTGTTGTAGTGAATGTTTGTGTAGTCTCATCTTCATCCACTTCATGTTCACTCACCACAATGCTAGATGGCCCAGGCGTCACCACAAACTCTTTATCAATATCAGCTAAGTGTACTAATAAACATTGACCCTCATATTGATCCAATTTTGCTGCAATCTCCGGATCACTATCCAAATATTTTTGCACTGCATTATTGATGAGCTTAAGTAACATGTTTGAATAATTTTAAATAGATAACTTATGGCCGCGATGAATACTAACGATGCCACCGCTTAAATTTAAATAGTCACTCTTTTCAAAACCTGCTGCCTCAAACATCGACTTTAAAGTTTCTTGGTCAGGGTGTTTGCGTATTGATTCTGCTAAGTACTGATAACTGTCTGCATCTTTAGCAATGATCTCACCTATTTTGGGCAAAAATTTAAATGAGTAGGCATCATAGGCACTTTGCATCCATTTCTGTGGTTTGGAAAACTCCAACACCAATAACTGCCCACCTGGTTTTAGCAAATTAAAGATGGTACGCAGCGCTTTATCTTTATCAGTAAAGTTGCGTAATCCAAAAGCAATAGTGACACGATCAAAATGATTTTCTGGAAATGGCAGGTCCTCACCCATTGCTTGCACATAATGAACGTTTTTCAACAAGCCTTTATCCACCATCCGTTGGCGTCCTTCTTCTAACATCACACCGTTTGGGTCACATAAGGTCACCGAACCCTTCTCACCTAACTTGGGTACAAACAAAGCTGAGATATCTCCTGTACCTGCGGCCAAATCAAGAATTTGGAAATGAGGTCGAATATTCGCCAAATGTACAAACTGGTGCTTCCATAAACGATGTAACCCAAATGACATCACATCATTCATCACATCATAGTTGCTGGCGACCGATTCAAAGACCGCAGTAACCTTTTCCGTCTTTTCCTCAGGGCTTACATCTTGATAGCCAAAATGTGTAGATTTATTGGGCATATGCGCTTAATTCTTATGGGTATTTTCTAATTTTCTTCTAAGTGCCAGTTTAAACAAAATAAGTGGCCTATGGGGATAAGATTTGATGCTGCTGGTATTAGATTGAATTTGCTAGAGTTAGGTTAAAGAAGCTCTGATTTATCCTGATATTTCGTTAAAAAATATCTGGTTGGTTTTTGAGTAAATCAATAAATATGTTTGACCTATCGAAAATTCCTGCTCTACTGATGTTGATATGTTTCATCGGCATTGTGATGTCCATCTGGATCGCACTTGATCCCATTCGGCAAAAACAAAGAAAACCGAAATATTTTCTTTTAACGCTGATTTTTTTTGCTGCGTTTCTTCTTGCTGGATACTGGGATATGAATAATGGACTTTGAAGCGATATTAAACCGCAAGATTAATTCTCTTTTCCCGGACATCACTATTCAACAAGAAGTTATCCAAACACTTAATACTTATGGTGTTGAAAAATACGAACAAGAACCTATTCGAGTTCGCCTCGCCATTCTAAAACTTGCTGGAGATGATCTTGAACAAGTTAAGATCAATACCAATTATGCCAAACAAGATTTTCGTGATGTATTGTTGTGGGCCGAATATTCGCGGCAATAGAAAAAATGGTCAATATCAGAGAGGCCAAAAAAAACAACAATTAAGAGATACCGATAGAGCTGAATATGAAGAATGGTTAAAACAATAAGTAGAAATCAAACAATTCTAACTTTTGCTTCGATTTGGATTCCAGCAATTATAGTTGCACTGATTGGTTACTACATCACATGGACAACTTACTTGCCTTAATAGACTACATAATGTCGGTTGTTACCTTAGCCCAAAAACGAGGCGTTGGCTCTACTAATTAATTATAAGGTATCTAGCATGGGATCTTGATGCGGATCAAAATCAAGAGTACAGTTTTTTATGCTTTACGGGAGAAGTATGATTCAGTCCTTCACAAAAATAGTCAGTTTAATAATCTTGCTAGTAGGTATTACGGCAAGCCAAACGACTGCATTTGCTGAAACAGAATCCAATTCCCTATGTGAGTATATCAGTCTAGCAGATGCTAATAGTGATACTGATGACTCTGAATCTTTACAATCTTCGATACTTGCAACTGTCAGCGCACGTGTCCATGCTCATCAAAACAGCACCGTTCAAATCATTACGTATTTAGTTATAAATACAGCTTTTTCCATTAGAGCACCTCCTTACCTCTATCTCTAAAACTTCTGGTCACCTCTGGCCAAACTTGGTTTTTTATTACTTGGGTAATTACCCAAACTAAATGCTGTTATGGCATTTGGAATAATGGAGAAAGCATATGGAAACAAATAAATCAGAAAAACATCAACACGATATTGACTATTTCCAGTTTTTACGTGGGATATCTTCATCACCCTACTATGGTCTTGCATTAGCATTTTCAAATGTTCCTACACCTGAGAAAGATCGCCTAAAACCTGAAAATATTAAAATGATCTTTTTTGGGATATTCAGTGCGGCACTGTACTTACTTTTATTTAAATTCCAAGCTGAGATTATTCATTTTGCAGAACTCACTCGTGAAGGAGTAAAGATAGATTTTTTAATCCCAATTGGTATTGCGTTTATATTTTCTTTTGTACACGGAGGATTCGCGACCTACTTATGGCAATCACTCGGAATTAAAGCGAAAAATGATTTAGGTAAGGAGCAAGCATGGACGCCATACATTTCATAGACCTCACCGCTACGAGCAGCTTTACACTTTTATTGATTGGTTTTGTAGGCGGCTTGGTAAGTGGTTTCATTGGCTCAGGTGGTGCATTTGTATTAACTCCCGCAATGATGACCTTAGGTGCCCCAGGTATTGTCGCCGTTGCCAGCAACATGGCTCATAAGTTTCCTAAGGCTCTTGTCGCTTCCATTAAGCGTGCCAAGCTTGGTCAAGTCGATGTCAAGCTTGGATTAATAATGGGAGCTTTTGCTGAAATTGGGGTTTATGTAGGTAAAGAAATAATGACACATATTCGTGAGCAATATGGAGATATTGGTACGGATTTTTATGTTTCCATCATCTTTGTAATTACGCTTGCGATTATTGGTGGAATGATACTTCGAGATGCAAGACGCACGACAGATAGTTCTTGTACTGAACATGAAGCTACTGATAAACAAACATTAGCGAAATGGATTCAATCCATACACATACCTGGCACCATGATCTACCTGCGATCAATAGACGCAAAAGTTTCCGTTCTGATTATTGCGCCCTTAGGGTTTGCAACAGGTTTATTAGCAGCTTTTATTGCAGTAGGAGGATTCATAGGGGTCCCCGCAATGATGTTTGTATTAGGTGTTCCAGCAATAATAGCGACTGCCACAGAATTAGTTGTAGCGTTCGTGATGGGGTTAGGTGGGAGTATGTTGTACGCGTGGGAAGGGTATGTAGACATACGACTTTCAATGTTGATTCTCGCTGGTTCTCTTTTGGCGTTCAAGTGGGTGTGATTGCTACGACCTATGTACAGGAAAGCTTTGTTAAAAAAGTGATGGCTAGCATCATGTTAATTGTCTTAGTTAGCAGACTATTAGTTATCCCTGATTATCTTTCAAGCTTAAATTTGATTAACCAACTTCCTAGCAGTTGGTCTGTTGTTTTAAATCAATTAAGCGACATTACTCTGGTATTAGCTTTGCTTGTAGGCGCAATTGCAATCATCTTCGCATCAATCTTTGGTGCGATTGGAGTGCTACGGAAACAAAAAAGAAATAATGAATTAACTTACTGAATAAGTTAGAAGGATAAATAAAATGCACTGGCGCAATGTATTACTTATGACAATAATATTAGTTGCAACCCTAGTTATATTAAATTGGTTGCTATAGGAATTAGAGGTAATTTGGAAAACTTATCATATTGATATTTGCGTAAGTGACTTTTACACATTCTTGCGCTCATGCCCTGCTTCTTTTAAGCGCTCTAAATACCTCTGCCACTTTTCTTCTTGTTCGCTTCCCAACTCATATAAATAATCCCAAGAAAAAATTCCAGAATCATGATTATCGTCAAACACTAACTGCACCGCATAATTCCCAACCGGATTGATCGCATTAATATTCACATCTTCTTTACCCACTTGCAGCACTTCTTGGCCTGGGCCGTGGCCTTGCACTTCAGCAGAAGGTGAATGAGTACGCAAATATTCACAAGATAACTTGAAGTGCTTACCATTTTCATAGGTAAGTTCAAGAATACGCGTTTTTTGGTTGAGATTTATTTCTCTTGGTATGTGTTCAGCCAAAATAATTACCTTTTAGAGTATATATTTACTAAGGTCTTCATCTTTCACAAGTTCACCAATATTCTTTTCCACATAGTCCGCATCAACGGTGAAGGTTTTTCCACTTTCATCCGGCGCAGTGTAAGAAATATTTTCTAACAATCTCTCCATTACTGTATGTAAACGACGTGCACCAATATTTTCGGTCGATTCATTTACATCGTGTGCAACTTGAGCAATTTTACGTACACCATCTTCAGCAAAAGTGAGGTTTACTCCTTCAGTATCTAACAATGCGGTGTATTGTTCCGTTAAGGATGCATCGGGTTCAGTAAGAATGCGCACAAAATCATCGGTTGAAAGTGCTTTAAGCTCAACACGAATCGGTAAACGGCCCTGAAGCTCGGGAATGAGATCGGATGGTTTGGAAACATGAAACGCACCAGAAGCGATAAACAAAATATGATCGGTTTTAACGATGCCGTATTTTGTATTTACCGTACAACCTTCCACAAGTGGGAGTAAATCGCGTTGCACGCCTTCACGTGACACATCAGCCCCACTGGTTTGCCCGCTTTTGGCCACTTTATCGATTTCGTCTAAAAATACGATGCCGTTTTGCTCTACATTTTCGAGCGCATTCGCTTTTAGCTCTTCTTCATTCACCAATTTATGCGCTTCTTCATCGGTCAGCGCTTTTATGGCATCTGCAATGCGCATTTTGCGAGTTTTCTTTTTACCGGTGTTTAGGTTTTGAAACATTCCCGTTAACTGACTAGCCATTTCTTCCATTCCTGGCGGTGTCATAATTTCTACACCTACCGGTGTGGCCGCTAAATCAATTTCGATTTCGGTATCGTCTAAATCACCTTCACGTAATTTTTTACGGAATTTTTGGCGAGTTTCTTGATTGTAATCTGGTCTATCCTCTGATGGATCTACGCGGGAAGGTACAAGAATATCTAAAATTCGTTCTTCGGCCGCTTCTTCTGCGCGAAAGCGAACTTTTTCCATTTCTGTTTCACGTGTCATTTTTACAGCAGTATCCACTAAGTCTCGAATAATGGAATCAACTTCTTTGCCCACATAACCCACTTCAGTGAATTTAGTCGCTTCAACTTTAATAAAAGGAGCATTAGCAAGTTTAGCTAATCGCCGTGCAATTTCCGTTTTACCTACACCGGTTGGCCCTATCATGAGAATATTTTTTGGGGTTACTTCAACGCGTAATTCTTCTGGCAACTGCTGACGACGCCAACGATTACGCAATGCAATCGCCACTGCACGTTTAGCTTCGTCTTGCCCAACAATATGTTTATCTAACTCTTGAACGATTTCTCGCGGTGTCATGTTTGACATATAAAAAACTACTTCCTAAATGTTTTTATACTTCTGGATAATTTATAACTCTTCGATACTGATATTTGAATTAGTATAAATACAAATATTCGCAGCAATATTTAATGACTTCTCTACAATTTCTTTGGCACTAAGTTCTGTATTTTCAAACAGGGCTCTTGCGGCTGCTTGCGCAAAGGGCCCACCAGAGCCAATTGCAACCAGTGAATCTTCTGGTTCGATAACATCTCCATTACCGGAAATAATCAGCGAAGTTTCTTTATCAGCCACTGCAAGTAAAGCTTCTAAACGGCGTAACATACGGTCGGTGCGCCAATCTTTAGCGAGCTCCACTGCGGCACGGGTCAGTTGTCCATTGTGTTGTTCGAGTTTAGTTTCAAAGCGTTCAAACAATGTGAATGCATCCGCAGTACCGCCCGCAAAACCTGCGATGACTTTGTCGTTATAAAGTCGTCGAATTTTACGTGCGTTGCCCTTCATGATGGTGTTACCAAGTGAAACTTGGCCATCGCCACCGAGTGCTACATTGCCATTGCGACGCATCGAGACAATCGTAGTGCCTTTGAATTGTTCCATAGATTAAATTTGATGAATTAGAGGAGAGATATTTTCATGTATTTAACATTAGGACGCTATAACCCTTTTTCAAGGGCAGAGACTCAATCTAAGCAAAACAGGAACGAATGTGCGGTTTATTCGTCTTTGGTGAAACTGGAATCAATAAAGTCTGTTTGTGGTTCTGACGGTTGGGTTTTTTTCGCTCGAGGATGAGCTTGATCATAGACTTGTGCGAGATGTTGAAAATCAAGGTGGGTATACACTTGCGTGGTACTAATATCTGCATGACCTAACATTTCTTGTACCGCACGCAAATCACCACTAGATTCCAGTAAATGGCTGGCAAAGGAATGCCTCAACATATGTGGATGCACGTGTTTGTCGATACCTTGCTCTCTTCCAAGCTGCGCCATACGTTGTTGTACCGCACGTGGAGACAAGCGCTTACCACGGTTGTTTACAAACACGGCTAATTCATCTTCCGTTGCAATATTGGGGCGCGCTTCCAGCCATCTCTTGAGCGCTTTGCATGCATTGGTGCCAATAGGTAAATAACGCATCTTATTGCCTTTACCTAACACTTGAACTTGTGCCTGATGAAGATCGATTGCGTCAAGATTCAAATTCACTAACTCAGCTAATCGCAATCCGGATGAGTACATTAACTCTGTCATGGCAACATCACGCAGCTTAAGTGGGTTTTGTGGGCCTTCATTAAGTAGGCGATTAATTTCATCGACATCTAATAAATTTGGTAATTTCTTTTCAATGCTAGGCCCACTTACATCCGCTACCGGATTGTTTTCAACTAATTGTTCACGTTGTAGATAAGTATAAAAACCACGAATCGCACTCAGGGAACGATGCAAGCTTCTTGCAGATACTCCACGACGTCGACGTGAACCTGCAAAATTGCGCACATGCAAACTATCTACATAACAGCAATCATGCACGTTAACGGCATTAATAAATTCAAAAAATTGTTGGAGGTCTCTTTGGTAGCTATCTAAAGTAGCGGGAGAGTACCAGCGCTCATCTTTGAGATAGCGCAAGTAACGCTGAAAAAGTTGTTGTGTAGCTTGTTGTCCTGCTTCTGGACTAGTTACTACTGCCATAGGCTAACCTAAGGTTACAGAATTGGTTGCTAACTTAGCATTAATTCACTGTATTTGCATAACTTTAACCTTTATTTAACGGATAAAGTTAATGTATTAAGAGGTTATCGGTATTTCTTTTTAAAAAAATATAATAAAAGCACTACCTTAATTGTTTTAAACTGCTGTAGGAACAAATTGCTGTAACTTAGCACCTACTATTTCACCCAAGTTGCCTAAAAACAGTGTACCCATGCCACTTTGAAAACGATTGGCATCGGTACTACCCAAGAACAACACACCTAATTGATGTTTTTTCTTTAATGCTACTGCGGCTGCGGAACGAATTGGCTTTTTCGTATTTGCATTATCAAATACATTGTCAATTTGACGCTTGGTAAGAAAAGCAACTCCACGACGACGGCTAGAAAATAAGTCCTGTACCAGCTTGGATTTTTGCAAAGACTTTTCAATCTCTGTGCAGTCTTTAACAGTTGTCTCAGGAAGAATTTCGAATAGACGTAGATTGACTTTAGTACCTGGGAAATCTGTATGCAGGAGATCGCTTATGCCTGCAAGAGTTTCATCAAATCCTCTGATGGACACCAAACCTAGTGTGAGTGCGTGCAGACGACGACTGACTTTTTCATTATCTTTTGCAACCGTTATCAGTTGGTGCAACTTCTGATCAAGCTCTTTATTTTTATTGCGTAGAAGCTCTACTTGGCGTTCAACCAATGATATTGCCTCACCTGTTTCATGTGGAATAGCGAGTGTTTCGATCAACTCACCATGGTGCATAAAAAAATCACTATGCGTACGCAAATAACGCGCAACATGTTCACGTGTGATTTTCGCCTTTGGTACATTTGCAGATTCACTGCTTGCTACCTTAGCCGATAGTTTGGGCTTGGTCTGAGTCGTCATAAGTTAAGGCTCCCCTCAAAACTAAATTGCGCAGGTCCAGTCATCATTACTGGTGCTGCTTGGTTTTCACACTCAATATGTAAACTTCCGCCAAGTAGATCTACGGTTACATGCTTATCTAACAGACCTTGTGCCTGTCCGACCGCAACTGCAGCGCATGCTCCAGTACCACATGCACTGGTTTCGCCAACATGTCTTTCAAAAACACGCAAAGCGATATGCTCCGGGCTGATGATTTGCATAAACCCTACATTGGCTTTATTTGGAAACATCGAGTGCTTCTCTAGTTTGGGGCCTAAATTTTCAACGGGTGCTTTATCAATATCATCTACCTGTAGTACTGCATGTGGGTTGCCCATTGAAACTGCTCCAATTTTCACTTGTTCGCCATCCACATCAAGCTGATAGCTTGTTGCTTGTGCGTCTGCTGAAAATGGAATTTTTTCAGGTTCAAATATGGCTGCACCCATGTTTACAGTAACCATATCGTCTTCACGCAGGTAAATTTGATATACACCACTAATTGTTTTGATGTTTATAGAAGTTTGGTTCGTTAATCCATTCAATGCTAGAAACTTTCCAATGCACCGTGCACCATTTCCACATTGCTCAACTTCCTCTCCATTGCTGTTGTAGATTTGATAGTTGAAATCAATTTCCGCATCTGTTGCAGGACGAATGACTAAAACTTGATCGCAGCCTACACCTAATTTTCGATCTGCAATCCAACGAATTTTTTCGCTAGAAAGTTGCACATCTTGATTCACAGCATCGAAGACGACGAAATCATTACCTAATCCGTGCATTTTTGCAAATCGAACTTGCATAACTACTAATTATCTATGGTAGTAAAAAAATATTAATTAAACCGATTCATTAAGAATATTCTTTAGAGTATTACAAACTCTACTTCATTAAACGAACATACTCTTTGTAAATACACTTATCCATTACTGTAAAAATGTTTTCTTGGTAGGCACGATTTGCGCTCTCCATATCGACAACACCTTCTTGTAACCATAATGCACTGATTTTTTTGTCTATACATTGCTCAGTTATTTCTGCTACATACTTAGACGCACGAAATACATCCACTAAATCAATTTCAAAAGGAATGTCTAGCAACGAAGTATAGGCCTTAGCGCCTAAAACTTCTGTTATTGCAGGTCGCACTGGAATGATCTCAAATCCAAACGCTTGCATATGTTTTGCCACTCGATGGCTGGGACGATTTTCTTTTGGTGATAATCCAATCACTGCAATGCTTTTAACACGCTTAAATAAATCAATTAATGCTGCATCACTGGGAAGTGCATAAGTATCTTGCATCGCTAGCTCACTGTACGTATCCATAGATAAGCATGTGCCGGTCGCTTACTTTATCTATAAGCAAACTATCTAATTTTGCGATATTAATCTGTGCGTGCACCTCATCAGGCGTGAAGGCCGCTAATAAGGAGTTATAAAAATCTTTACGCAAAACTTCAGGTTCATTGCCTGCATATTGATCAACTAATTGTTGCGCAATCTCTGTCGAGTCGGGTCGGTACAAATCACATATGTAGATTACGGTATCCGATGTGGCGAACTGATTAATCATTGACCACAAATGTTGCGGCTCATGTAAATGATGTAACAAGCTGTTGGAAATAATTGCATCGAATATTGTATTTTCAAAAGTGCAATTTGGTAATTGTTGTAGATGCAAAGTAATACGTTGTGTGAGTGAATGCTCTTTAATCAAACGTTCTGCTTGCTTAAGCATTTCTTCTGCCCCATCAACCGCATCGATGTGACAGTCTGTATAACGTTGTGCAAAACGCACGGTAACATCTCCTGAGCCACAACCCAGATCAAGTACCTGCTGTAGTGGACCGATGTTAGGAAATATTTGAGAAAAATTTTCAATTACAGATTGATGCGCTTCTTCAAAGTCAGCATTGGAATACGCCAGTACTTGTTCAGGGTCATTCATTAATTCTGGCTCAACAACGCGTTCCATTGAACCTACTCATCTGGAATAATTTCGTTCGCTAACAACTGATCGAATGTTTCACGCATTCGAATTAGATGCGCTTGATCTCCATCTACTAAAACTTCTGCAGCACGTAAACGTGAATTGTAATTACTCGACATCACCGCTCCGTATGCGCCTGCTGCATAAACAGCGAGAAAACTACCTTCTTGAATTGAGAGCGCGCGTTGCTTACCTAGAAAGTCTCCAGTTTCACATACAGGTCCTACAACATCATAAACTACAGCATGATCTGTCGTGTATTCTACAGGTGATATGCCATGCCAGGCCGAATACAAAGCAGGACGCATAAAATCATTCATTGCTGCATCTACTAGAGCAAAACTCTTATCACGAGTATTTTTAATATGCTCAACGCGCGTTAATAGTAACCCTGCGTCGCCCACAATAGAGCGACCTGGTTCAATAAATATTTCGATGTTTCTACCTTGCATAAAAGGCGTAAGCACTTCGGCATAATCTGTAGGACTTGGTGGTTGATCATCATCTTCATATCGGATACCTAAGCCACCTCCCACATCCACATGCGTTAAGTTAATTCCTGCCTCTGCAAGCTGATCCACTAGCTGAAAAACTTTTTCAAAACTGGATTGAAATGGACTCAAACTCAAGAGTTGCGAACCAATATGGCAATCCACACCTACGGCTTGTAAATGACTACATGCCTTAATTTGCTTATAGATGTCCAAAGCTAAATTAATATCGACGCCAAACTTATTTTCTTTTAAACCGGTCGAAATATAAGGATGCGTTGCCGCATCGACATCAGGATTCACGCGTAAGGAAACTTTTGCCTGGAGATCCATCTCACGAGTAATTGCATCAAGTCGTACAAGCTCGGCAGTCGATTCTATATTGAAGCAATCAATATCCATGATAAGTGCACGACGAATTTCATCAGATCGCTTGGCCACACCTGAAAAAACCACTTTGCTAGCATCACCACCAGCACGTAGTACGCGCTCTAACTCACCAATGGAAACGATATCAAAGCCTGAGCCTAACTTTGCTAACAAGTTTAAAATTGCAAGATTCGAATTGGCTTTCACTGCATAACAAATTCGCGACGGCCATTTGCTTAAAGCCGTTTCAAAAGCTCGATAATTATTTTCGATTGCTGTCCTAGAATACACATAGCATGGAGTGCCGTAAGCATTTGCAAGTTCTTGCAAATTGACCTCTTCAGCATGCAATACATTATTTCGATATTCAAATACACTCATGGCTGCGTATAGCAATAAAATTTAATCGACTATGGATATGAGTTGGCGAAAAAAGTTTCAAAAATCCCTATTTCTTGGCTTAACCTATGGAATTAATTTTTTGATTTTTCTTTTTTTGATTCGGCTTCTTGAGTTTCGTTTTCTGGCAGGTACAAATCGCCCGTTTGCCCACAAGCTGCAAGATAGACTGTGGCAAAGATAAAAAATATCAGGAGATAGGGTCTGAAACACATCATGGCTTTACTCTTTAAAATTGGCCGCTATTGTATAGGCCATTGAAGCCACAAGAAACCATAGCTGAAAAATAGTCACAGGAGGTTAAAAGCATGTCTCTTGAAAGGATACAAATCGATACTCAGAATGATCCTGATTGTGCTGTGATTTGGTTACACGGCTTAGGCGCAAATGGTCATGATTTTGAGCCCATTGTCCCAGAATTAAATTTACCTGACTCAATTCGCGCACGCTTTATCTTCCCCCACGCTCCAGTGCAAGCCGTAAGCTTAAACAATGGAATGCAGATGCCTGCTTGGTATGACATTTACAGCTTGGAGATGAATAGCAAAGAAGATGAGGCAGGAATCAAAAAAATGACCACTGAAATCCACGCCTTAATAGACCAACAAATCAAAGCAGGTATCGCGGCAGACAAAATTGTTTTAGCTGGTTTTTCCCAAGGGGGCGCATTGAGTTTACGTACCGTCTTTACATACTCACAGAACCTAGCTGGATTGATGGCATTGTCCTGTTACTTGCCATTGAAAGAACAAATTGACGACGATGCTAAACATGCATCACGAGAATTGCCGATTTTTTCGCGCATGGGCGTTATGATGATGTGGTATCTATGGCTTACGCGCAACTTGCAAAACAAATTTTAGAAGATCAAGGTTTTCGCATTCAATGGCATGAATACTCTTGCGCACACACTGTTTGCGCGGAAGAGATTCAGGATATACGAAAATTTTTATTAGCTTGCTGGCAATAAAATCAAGCAAACTCATTCATGCGTTGCTTGGCGAGTTCAATTTGCTCTCTCACTCTAACGGGAGCAGTTCCACCATAAGTATTTTTCGAGGCGACAGATCCTTCCACAGATAGAACATTAAACACATCATTCGAAATTGAAGGGCTGAATTTTTGCAATTCATCCAAGCTAAGCTCATCCAGTTTTTTATTTTGCTCAATCGCATACTTGACCGTTTTACCTACCACTTCATGTGCGTCTCGGAATGGCACTTTCTTTTGCACTAAGTAATCCGCTAGATCGGTTGCGGTGGCATAACCTTGTTGTGCAGCTTGCAATAGTACCTCTCGATTTACTTTTATGTGCGGCACCATATTGGCAAACGCCACCACACAATCATGCACAGTATCCACACTATCAAACAAAGGCTCCTTATCTTCTTGATTGTCTTTGTTATAGGCTAATGGCTGACTTTTCATCAGTGTTAATAAAGCAAACAAATTTGCATACACGCGTGCTGACTTACCACGCACCAATTCAGGGACATCGGGATTTTTTTTCTGCGGCATGATTGATGAACCCGTACAAAAGCGATCGGGTAATTCAATAAAATTAAACTGTGTGGAAGTCCACAATACTAATTCTTCTGCAAAGCGTGACAAATGCGCAAACAAAATTGCACCAAAAGCACAAAACTCAATGGCGAAGTCGCGGTCGCTTACTGCATCTAGACTGTTATGACTTGCGGATGCAAAATTTAATTTTTCCACAACGAATTCTCGATCCAGTGCAAAACTGCTACCAGCAAGTGCGGCAGAGCCTAAGGGCATGACATTTGTACTCACTCTACATTGTTGCAGACGCATTCGGTCACGCTGAATCATTTCAAACCATGCCAACATATGATGTCCAAAGGTAATTACTTGCGCAACTTGCAAATGCGTAAACCCAGGCATGATGGTATCGCTCTCCTGTTCAGCAATACTAAGAATCGCTAGTTGCAATGCTTCAAGACGCGCGTCAATGTCATCAATTGCATCGCGTAGATATAAACGCACATCCGTTGCAACTTGATCGTTACGCGATCGCCCGGTGTGAATTCTCTTGCCAGCTTCGCCGACCAATTCTGTAAGGCGTGCTTCGATGTTCATATGCACATCTTCTAGATTGGTTTTCCATTCAAATTCACCCGCTTCGATTTCGATCTCTATCTTATCCAGCGCTTTCAGCAATTCATCACAATCTTTATTACTCAGCACACCAATATGTGCAAGCATTTGAGCATGTGCTCGCGAACCAAGAATATCTTGTTTAAAAAGTCGTTTATCAAACCGCACAGATGCGTTAAATTGTTCAACAAATTCATCTGTGGCTTCGGTAAAACGACCTCCCCAAAGCTTTGTATCCTTATCACTCATCTTTTTGGTTCATTGCTATAGCTAATAAATCAGGCCCGAAGTATAGCACTAGCTTAGCGCTCTACAGCGAAGCTAGATGAATACAGTTGTTATAGAATAGTCATGGTGGATAAATCACAAACAGATTCAAACAAGAATTCCAAAAGCGAAAGTAATGCTGGTGAACGCACTTTTCTACCAGACTTTTGTAATGCGCGAATTATTTTTCTAGCGATATTAATTGCGCAGTTATTATCATTCGTTTTAACCCTCGCAGGTGGAATCTCAAGACCAGACTTTTGGGTCTATCTTTCTCTAGTTTCATTATTCATAACTTTCATCGCCATCGGCAATATCTTGGTTTTATGTGTCAGCCGGCGGTTTTTACAAAATCTACACCCTGCAGTGGCTGCGATTAGCTATTACGCACTGAGCTTAAGCATCACTCTAGTGGTATCGGTAGTAGGCATATTAGTCACTCCTTCTGAAGCGCTGTGGGCCGCTTCGCCTGAAAATGTACAAAGCCTGAGCCTACTGCATATTCTCAGCAGCGACATTTTGATCCGTAATATGGCGATCAGCGCCATCGTTTCAGCTGTGGCACTACGCTATTTTTATGTGCTCCACCAGTGGAAGGCAAATATACAAGTAGAAGCACGCTCAAGGATTCAAGCTCTGCAAGCACGGATTCGACCACATTTCTTATTTAATAGTATGAACACCATTGCCAGCTTAACGCACTCAAACCCTGAAATGGCTGAAAAAGCGGTGGAAGATTTAGCCGATTTATTTCGTGCTTCATTAGGCCATCAGGACAAGGTGACACTTCAAGAAGAACTTAATTTCACGCGTCGCTACATAAATATGGAAAAACTACGGCTAGGAGACCGCCTTACTATTGAATTAAAAATAGAAGAAGGTATAAGCTTAAAGACACAGGTACCAGCCCTAATTCTTCAACCTATAGTAGAAAATGCTATATACCATGGAGTGGAACCCCTCACTAAAGGTGGCACAGTTAATATCGACATTACTTCCACTCAGCACGATTTACACTTTACAATTAGCAACCCAGTTGGAGATATAAATATTGACCAAAAACGTCCTGGCAATAAAATGGCGCAAGAAAACATCAGACAGAGGCTACAATTGGCCTATGGTGATTTCAGTAGAATGGATATCCGCCATGAGCAAGGCTTTTATAAGGTTTCATTTAACATTCCTATCGAGGCAGATGTATGAAAATTTTGATCGTAGATGACGAAGCTCCCGCACGTGATCGTCTAGCACACATGCTAGGCAGTATTGATGATGTACAAAGTACTGGGGAGGCTACCAATGGCATTGAAGCTGTTGAGATGGTGCAGTCTACTCGCCCAGATGTGGTGTTAATGGATATTCGTATGCCCGGCATGGATGGTTTAGAAGCCGCAAGGCATCTAACTGAAATGGATGAGCCTCCTGCGATTATTTTCACCACTGCTTACAGTGAGCATGCCCTAGAAGCCTTCGACACCTCAGCTGTGGGCTATCTGGTTAAACCAGTACGACAAGAAAAACTAGAAACTTCGATTGCACGTGCGAAGAAACTCACTAAAGCACAAATTGCAACGCTGAATACCGAAACAGATAGCCAAGGTCGTAGTCACATATGTGCACGTATTCGTGGCAACCTTGAACTCATTCCTGTCGATGAAATTCTTTATTTCCAAGCGGATCAAAAATACATCACGGTACGTCACCTTGGTGGTGAAGTACTCATTGAAGATGCACTGAAGAATCTTGAAAATGAGTTTGAAGGCAAACTGATTCGAATTCACCGTAATGCCTTGGTGAGCACGCACTACATTAGTGGCATGGAGAAAAACCAGGATGGCCGTTTTGTAGTCACTTTCCGTGAAATTGATGACCGACTTGAAATTAGTCGTAGACACGTTGCGGAAGTACGTAAATTCCTAAAGTCTAGGTAGCTGGAAGCTCTGATTTGATCTGCCATAACAATTTAAATGGTCGTTAAAGAATTTTTTTAAAGCGCTCACTTACGAGCTTGTAAACTCCTCATTTAAAAAATTCCTTTGCCTCGTTTCAGACACTGACGCTAATCAAATCAAAACTTCTTTAATATCTGTTTAGTGCACAATTTCCTTATCTTTTTAAGGCTTCTTTAGCATTTCCAATGAAATTAAGAATCGCAACTCGCAAAAGTGCTCTTGCACTCTGGCAGGCTGAAGAAGTATCACGTTTATTACGTGAAGCACACGGTAGTGGTCTTGAAATTGAGCTGATCAAAATGACCACCACTGGCGATCAATTGTTACAAGAGTCACTCGCAACTCAAGGAGGAAAAGGATTATTTGTAAAAGAATTAGAACGTGGCTTACTAGAACATAGTGCGGATATTGCGGTGCACTCTATGAAAGATGTGCCGATTGAACTTCCTGATTCATTACATTTGCCTGTCATTTTGGAGCGCGCGAACCCATGTGATGCTTTTGTTTCTAACACTTATGATGATTTAGATGCTTTACCTGATAAAGCTATTGTCGGCACTTCTAGCTCACGGCGTGCATGCCAAATTATGGCTTCACACCCACATTTAGAAATCAAACTTTTACGCGGTAATGTCAACACACGTTTAGCAAAATTAGATGAGGGGCAGTACGATGCCATAATTCTTGCCGTAGCAGGTTTGCAACGACTTGGATTTAATGAACGAATTCGCAAGCAAATTCCTACGGAGATCTCGCTACCGGCTATAGGTCAAGGTGCAATTGGTATTGAATGTCGTGAGAATGATGCAGAAATAGAAAAGTTAATTGCACCGCTGAATCACGTTGAAACGAATACTTGTGTAACTGCTGAACGTGCTATTAGCACAAGCTTAGAAGGGGGCTGCCAGCTCCCTATTGCAGGTTTTGCACAATTTAATAATGATGAACTGTATTTACGCTCTCTAGTAGGTATGCCTGATGGTAGTAAACTAGTACGTAGTGAGTCAAAAGGTCCTGCATCTCAACCCTTAGAACTAGGTCAGCGTGTTGCAACGGAGTTGAAGAAGTTAGGCGCGGACACAATCCTAGCAGCCTGTTCTTAATATTCTCATAATAAATCTATTTAACTATTTTTTCGGTAAGATTAGTCAGCTGTATTGATTCTGCCGAGGTATCCTTTCTTTCATGTCCTCAAATCCTACTCTTGCTGGCAAAACAATTGTCGTTACAAGACCATTGGCTCAAGCACAGCAACTCATGGAAACATTAGAAGCACAGCTAGCAAAAACTATCCACTTCCCTGTCATTAGGATTTGTGAGGCTGAAGACATGGATTCAGCCAAGCACCAGTTTAAAAACTTATCCAAATTTCAAACCATTATTTTTATTAGTGCGAATGCAGTCCACTATGCGGTTCCTTTAATAAAAGAATCAGATGTGAAGCTTGAAAACTGTAATTTGGCTGCGGTAGGACCCGCAACGAAACTGGCACTAGAAAGTTACGGCTACCAGGTGGGTATCGTTCCAGAAACAGGATTTAGCAGCGAAGCATTATTAGCAGATTCCAGTCTAGAAAAAATCTCCGCACGAAATATTCTTATTGTACGAGGACAAGGTGGGCGCGAACATTTACGTCAAACCCTAGAATCACGTGATGCTTATGTGGAGTATGCAGAGGTCTATCAGCGCCAGTTACCTGAAAACCGTAATCCAATGGATTTAAGCCAATTAGCTGCTCGCGAATGTGCAGTTCTTTTATATAGTATAGAGTCTGCACAAAATTTATGGTCACTTTGCACACAAGACGAACAACAATGGTTGCAAAACGTTACATTTATTATCGCGAGTGAACGTATTGCTGAAGCTTGTACTAGGGCTGGGTATACAAATAATCCTATAATAGCGGAAAACCCAAGTGATCAAGCAATGCTGGGTGCACTGATGAACTGGTCTATAAGCCAGTAAACATTCCAGTACGTCTCTCAGGGGATGCAACAATTATAAGTAATTTGAGAAATCGACTATGTCAAACAAACAACAAAACACGGAATCTACAGCAAAAAGCACTTCACAAAAAAGTTCTGGAGGGTTTGGTCGTTTTTTTATTGCCCTGCTTGCCTTACTCGCATTTCTACTTTCAGGAGCTGGAATCGCACTAGGTTATAAAGCTTGGTTAGATATGAATAAGCGTATCGATCAAGCTGGAGTTGATCGCCAATCGATTGCTCATGAAGTCGCAACAATAGATGAAAGCATCAAATTACAAAATTTTAAACAACAAGTTGAAAGTAACGTTAGCGAAATCAAACAGCAAGTTAGTAGTTTAGAGGAAAAAATTCAACAGCAAGCAGATGCACAACAAGACATCAGCTTAACTTCTCAAGAAACACTAGCAATTGTTAACCGCAGCCAACTTGGCTGGGGATTAAAAGAAGTTGAACATATATTGCGTATGGCCAATCACCGTTTACGCATTGAAAGAGACGTTGCCGGTAGTATTACAGCATTGAATGCTGCTGATAAACGTTTACATGAGTTAAAAGATCCTCGCTTACTTCCAGTGAGAGAATCCATCTCTAAACAAATTGGTAAATTAAAAAACTTTCCTTATCCAGACTGGGTGGGAATTAGCTTACAGCTCGACAACATGCTTGCTGGACTCAAACAAAATGTCATCAAAAAAGCGAAGCAGTCACAAGATAGCATGTCTGAAAAAGATACTGAAAAAACCAGTGCTAAAGATATTAGCGGCTGGGGAAAGCTAGTAGAAGGCGTTAAAAACACAATCAATGACTCAATTAAAGTTACTAAAGAAGAACAGAAATTAAAATTGTTTATTAGCCAACAAGAAAGTGAGCACGCCTATGAGTTTTTGCGAGGTAAATTGCTCAGTGCTAAATATGCTGTTGCTAGTCGTGATGACGAATCCTTCCACCGCGAGTTAGAAGCTGCACTCTCATGGTTGGAGTCTGACGATACTCTAAGAGGTAAAAAAGAAATAATAGATGATATTACTGAGCTAAATGACATTAATTTAGAGCCAGAATTACCTAACATCACCGAAGCCAATACATTGTTACAAGAAATTTCAACAAGTATTGGTAATAGTTAAGTAGAGATACAAAAATGATACGCACTTTATTAGTTTTTATTTTTTTCCTTGTAGTATTTACGCTCGCTGTTTTCCTTGCAATGAAGGAACCTGGGTTTGCAAGTTTTAGCTATGGTGATTCGGAGTACACAATTCGTTTAGTTGATTTTGTAATTGGTTTATTCATTCTTATTCCAATTTTATATATTTTCTACAAGCTAATTAGTCTTTTATTTAATGCTCCAAAATTTATTCATAACAAAGTGGATAAACGGCGCCAAGCAAAAGCTCTACATGATACTCAACAGGGTTTAACAAAATATATACAAGGTGATTGGGAACAATCTGAAAAACTATTGTTACGTAGTGCAGAAAATTCTGAATCTGCAATGGTTAATTACATTTGGGCTGCACGGGCAGCACACAAACGCGGTGATTTTTCCGAACGTGATATGCACCTCGCAGCCGCGAAAAAAATTAATCCTGATGAAACTTCAGCACTAGAAGTTTTACAAGCCGAATTTTCTTTAGAGCAACAAATGCCTGAACAAGCTTTGGCGAGTTTAAGTAAACACAGTAATGCGATTCGCTCCAATTCTAAAATTGCAGCTTTGTTTGCTAATGCTTATGAACAACTTAAAGACTGGGATAAGTTAGCTGGAATTATCCCGGAATTAAAAAATAGCAAAAACTTAGATCGACAAAGCTACAGCCATATTGAAAAACAAGCACTCAAGGGCTTGCTTAGAAATGATCAAAATAGCGCTGAAGAGCTCGGAATGAAATTTAAAGATTCAATTCTTGCCGATAAGCAATTAACTGTAGATTATGTTTCTGCATTACGTCGACAAGCTAAACACGAACTAGCCGAAAGCGTAGCTGCCAATAGTTTAAATGAAAACTGGTGTTCAGAATTGGTGCATGAATATGGATTGATTGAATTTAAAGACCCAGCTGCTGCCTTAACTAAAGCCGAAAAATGGGCTGAAAAACATACTGATGATGCAAATCTCTATCTAAGTTTAGGGCGTATTTGTAAAAAAGCCCAACTTTGGGGTAAAGCTAAGGCTTATTTTGAGTCTAGCTTGAGCCGTAAACCCCTTGCAGAAACATATGCTGAACTTGCCGCTTTACATGAACAACTTGATGAAATAGAAGATGCTCATCGTTGCACAAAAAAAGGGCTAAAAATCGCCACACACCGCGTTTAGTTTTCTTAGCATTCTCTTTCCTATTTAAATGCAGTGACCAGAAATTGTCGCTGTGTGATTGTTATTATTTGTCTAGATTTACTTGAATAATTCGCTAAGCTTAAGTATTTTGAGCTTATCAATTAAAAATTTACCTCTAGTAAAATAGTAAAAAATTTTCACGCCAATCATGTCATTACGCATTCTATCAGCATTCATCGTATTGTTTTGTTTGTGGCTACTTTTATCAGGGCACTATGGGCCTTTGCTATTATCATTAGGTGCAGTAAGTTGTTTATTTATTGCGTGGGTGTCGGATAAATTTGGTTTATTCAGCAGTGACTTTTCGACATTAAAATTGAATCTTAAGCTTCCTACCTTTTTGCCGTGGTTCTTTGTAGAAATCGTTAAATCAAACATTGATGTTAGCTGGAGAATTTTGCACCCAAAACTTCCTATTGAACCTAATTTTATAACTATTGACGCATCGAAACACAGCGACCTTGCAACTGCAGTATATGCAAATTGCATCACGCTTACCCCTGGGACATATAGTTTTGATGTTGACGATAATATTATTGAAGCTCACGCATTGACCAATCAAATTGCACAAGATTTGCAATCAGGCAAAATGGGCAAACGCATCTCCGCGTTAGAATCGACCCCCCTTAATAAATAAGTAACAATAAATGTTTATTGCGGCAACTATTGCAATGATTATAGTCATGCTTTTAGTCCTCTTGCGTGCCTCTCTTGGACCTACTGTTTTTGATCGTATCTTGGCGATTAATACTTTTGGCACTGCCACAGTATTATTAATTGCAATATTTGGTTTTTTGACTGAGCGTCCAGATTTTATGGATATCGCACTTACTTATGCACTGATTAATTTTATTGCAACCATAGCGGTATTAAAGCTTTTCCGTTATGGTCATTTAGGTGAAAGTTTTGACGAGTAGCTTATGTTGATTACATCATTAGGCTGGCTTTTTCTATCACTTGGCTGTTTTTTTTGTCTAGTTGGCTCAATTGGTTTAATACGCTTACCCGATTTTTATTCCAGAGTCCATGCAGCGGGGGTTGTGGATAGTCTAGGCGCTATCCTCATCTTAATTGGTTTAATAACTCAAACCCAAGACTTCTTTGTTATCGTAAAGCTGTTATTTATTCTCTTGTTTATGATGTTAACGGGCCCAACTGCTGTGCATGCTCTTGCTCGTGCAGCAAACTTAAGGGACAAAGAAATTAAAACAGAATGAATAATTTTTTGGTGTTTATTTAATTCTATGGATATTCAAACAATTGTTGATATTTCATTATTAACACTACTAGCAGTTACTGCAATTATCTTATTGCGTTTACATAATTTGCTCGCCGCTATACTTCTAAGTGGAATATACAGTCTTTTATCAGCGGGTTTGTTCGTAAGCTTAGATGCTGTTGACGTCGCTTTTACTGAGGCAGCTGTTGGTGCTGGGTTAACTACTGTTTTATTGCTAGGTGCAGTTGCTATTACTGGCAGAGATCAATCAGTAAAACGTCATAGTAGAGTTTTACCAATCGCGGTAACAGTGGTCACTGCAGCAGCGCTAATCTATGGAACACTTGATATGCCAAAATTTGGTGACCCGGAAGCACCAATACATACACATGTAGCACCACGCTATATCAATATGAGCGGTGAAGAGATTGGTATACCAAATATTGTTACTTCGGTACTCGCAAGCTATCGCGGTTACGATACTCTAGGGGAGGTAACCGTAGTATTCACTGCTGCAATTGGTGTGATGTTATTACTGAGCGGTATAAGAAAACAAAAAATTAAGCCGGATAAAAATGAATAATAAAAGAAGCTTAATTCTTCGCGAAGCATGCAATTTACTCATCCCTGCAGTTTTATTGTTTGCATTATACGTTCAATTCCATGGCGACTATGGACCTGGAGGCGGTTTTCAAGCCGGTGTTATTTTTGCTGCAGGTGTTATTCTATATGCACTGGTACATGGAAGAAAAAAAGCTCAAAAAATTTTTCCCTCAAGCGTAGTACGTTATTTTATTTCCATTGGATTACTGCTTTATGCAGGAGTTGGTATTGTTTCAATATTCATGGGTGGAAACTATCTTGATTACGATGTTCTTTCACATGATCCACTCCATGGTCAACATCTTGGAATATTTCTTATAGAACTGGGCGTGGGTATTACTGTTGCCGCAGTGATGATCATGATTTTTTATATGCTAGATGAATATGCTGAAAAATCATGATTGCTGATTTTTATAATTATTGGGTCGCTATCATCTTAATGATGATTGGGTTTTATATCGTCATTTCTGATGCAAACCTAATTAAAAAGATAATTGGGCTGAGCATCTTCCAAACTTCAGTATTTATCTTATTCATTTCAATGAGCAAAGTAGAAGGTGGGACAGCTCCTATACTTGCAGAAGGCATAACCCTTTACTCAAATCCTCTACCACATGTGTTAATACTGACTGCTATTGTTGTTGGCGTAGCCACAACGGCTCTGGGTCTTGCCATCATTGCACGCATATATCGTGAATATGGCACCATCGATGAAAATATTATTCATGAGAAAGATGAAGAACACTATGAAGATAATGATGAGGCTGCTTTATAGTGCTATCTCAACATCTTGCAGTTTTACAGGTTGTAGTGCCATTAATCTCAGCACCATTATGTGCATTCCTGCCCTCAAGCAAGTTAGGAAGCAAAATGGCCTGGCTCTTTACAACCTTGGCGAGCCTTGCGACTTTTATCATTTCATTACTACTTGTAAATGAAGTCTCAAGAAACGGGGTTATAAGCTATGCGCTAGGGGGTTGGGCACCACCTTGGGGGATTGAATATCGCATTGATCATCTAAGTGCTTATGTACTTCTTATCGTTTCAGCCATTGCAAGTATTACCATGCTTGCTGCACGAAAAAGTGTAGAGAAAGAAATTGCGCATGAAAAAATCAGTTTATTCTATTCCGCATTTTTACTTTGTCTAACCGGTTTATTAGGCATTGTAGCAACGGGTGATGCGTTTAATATATTTGTATTTTTAGAAATAAGTTCACTGTCTTCTTATGTACTGATAGCGTTAGGCAGCAACCGCAAAGCGCTAACTGCCTCATATCAATATTTAATCATGGGCACCATTGGTGCAACCTTCATCTTAATCGGTGTCGGGTTGCTGTATATGTTGACCGGAACATTAAATATTGTTGATTTGCAGCAAAAAATTCCTGAATTACTTTCGTCAAGAGCACTGCATGCAGCATTTGCCTTTTTCACTGTAGGCATCTCACTCAAGTTAGCACTTTTACCTCTGCATCTTTGGCTGCCTAATGCTTATGCCTACGCACCCTCTATGATCACGGTATTTTTGTCTGCGACCGCGACCAAAGTTTCTTTATATGTATTATTTAGATTTTTCTTTGGCTTGTTTTCAAACGAAATCACTTTTGAACATTTTCATTTAGATAAAATTCTAATCCCTTTATCAATACTTGCCATTCTCATTGCATCATCGGTTGCAATTTTTCAAGACAACATAAAGAGAATGTTTGCCTATTCTAGTGTTGCGCAAATAGGTTACATGACGCTTGGCATTGGCTTAGCCACAAAAAGTGGCAGCATTGCGGGAATGCTACATATGTTTAACCACGCAATTATTAAAGGCGGGATTTTTCTAGCTATGGCCTGCATCGTGTTACGCACTAGCTCCGTTCAATTAACTAACTTTGCTGGTTTAGGTAAACGCATGCCTTGGACGATGGCAGCCATATTATTATTGAGTCTTGGACTGATTGGTGTGCCTTTCACAGCTGGCTTTATTAGCAAGTGGTATCTATTAATCGCAGCTTTAGAACAAAACAATTGGTTTGTCGCTGCAGTCATTGTCGGTGGTTCATTGTTAGCGATCATTTATATCTGGAAAATCATCGAATATGCGTATTTAAGGACGCCAAGCAATGAAGCTGACAAAAATTCTACAGAACGTATAGAAGCACCACTACAAATGCTCATTCCACTTTGGTTATTGGTTGCAGCTAATTTTTATTTTGGCTTAAAAACCTCCTTTAGTTATGGTTTCGCCAGCACAGCTATTAATACTTTATTTATATAAATACTAACTAATAGATGAACCAATTTTTACAACATTTTGAATTTGCTGTTGTGATTCCATTGGTCGCAAGTTTGTTAATTCTGTTGTTTCGAAATCATGAACAACTTCGAGAAGCTTCATCTTTATTAGTGGCTATAGGCTTATTTATTTTTACTGCACAATTTATAGGAACTGCACACTATGGTGTAACGCATACTTTATTTACCATCACTCCCGGGCTTTCTCTTGCATTCCACATTGAGCCCCTAGGTTTGATGTTTGCTTTACTCGCATCTGGTTTATGGATTGTTACCACTATTTACTCAATCGGCTACATGCGAGGTAACAAAGAAAAAAATCAAACTCGGTTTTATTTGTTTTTCGCATTCTCTATTGCTGCTACCATGGGCATTGCTTTCGCAGCCAATTTGGCTACCTTATTTATTTTTTACGAAGCGCTAACGCTTTGTACTTTTCCTCTCGTCACGCATAAACAAAATGCGGATGCCCAATCAGGTGGGCGCACCTATTTAGGCATTTTACTTGGAACTTCCATCGTATTTTTCCTTACTGCAATTGTAATTACTTGGTTACAAGCAAACAGTTTAGATTTTATCCCAGGCGGACTTCTACAAGGCAATATAGGAAAAACAGGTGCAGTAATTTTATTTACCCTATTTATGTTTGGCATTGGTAAGGCTGCACTAATGCCTTTTCATCGTTGGTTACCTGCTGCCATGGTGGCCCCTACTCCTGTAAGCGCGTTACTGCATGCAGTTGCAGTAGTAAAAGCAGGTGTATTCTCGGTATTAAAAATTAGTGTATATATTTTTGGTATAGATTTATTAGCGGATCAAAATGCATCGCAGTGGATTTTATGGGTTGCCGTAGCAACTATGCTAATCGCATCCATAATTGCTTTAAGCAAAGATAACTTTAAAGCACGACTTGCATACTCAACGATAAGTCAATTGTCTTACATTGTGATAGGCGCTACTTTAGCCAACCCAATCGCAGCATTGGGTGGCGCCATGCACATTGTTACGCATGCATTTGGAAAAATTACCTTATTCTTTTGCGCAGGCTCTGTGTATACCGCAACTAAGTGTACCCAAGTCAGTCAGCTAAATGGTTTGGGTAGAAAAATGCCTTTCACCTTTTCCGCTTATCTTATTGCAAGCATCAGCATCATCGGGTTGCCGCCATTAGTAGGTAGTTGGAGTAAATGGTTTTTAATTGAAGGCAGTTTAAGTGCAGAAAATTATATTGTATTGCTTGCGTTTGGTCTTAGCACACTACTTAACTGTGCTTACTTATTACCTGTAGCGTTACGTGCATTCTTTAAAGCACCAAATGACGACATGAAAGACAAAATTGCTAGCTTCAAAGAGGCACCTTTTGCCTGCGTTGCACCTTTATTCTTTACCGCACTTGCTACTTTAGTGATGTTCTTTTATATACAACCCCTCTATGATTTTTTAGCACCGGTATTTATACAAAGCAATGGATAACAATAAAAAATACTGGCTAGACCAGCCCAAAAACATCAACAAGATTGTTTATGTTCTTTATGCAATTTGTGCGGCTTTGTTAGTCATAGAATTCTTTTACCATAAACATACTCATTTTAACTTTGAAAATTGGTTCGGTTTTTATGCTTGGTTTGGTTTTATTGCCTACATTAGCATTGTCATGAGTGCAAAATTTTTACGTAAGCTGATTAAACGCAAGGAAGATTATTATGACTAATCTTCTTTTACATCCTGCGTTTATTTTAATCCTCGGAGGATTAATCCAAGTCGCCTTTCCCACACAACTACGCAAAATATTTTTACTAGCACTCCCTGTGTTAGGTGTAACAGTATTGCTTAATTTAGATGCAGGCTTATACGGTAAGCTACAATTATTTAACTATGAATTAACCCTGTTACGTTTAGACAAGCTAAGTTTTGTCTTTGCGCTCATCTTTCATATCGCGCTCTTTATTGTTGCCCTTTATGCATGGAAGGAAAAAGATGTATTACAGCTTGCAAGTATGTTTGTGTATGCAGGGGCTGCAATTGGCGCAGTGTTAGCCGGTGACTTACTCACCTTATTTATTTTTTGGGAACTGACTGCAGTCTCATCTGCACTACTAATTTGGGCGAATAAAACCAAAGGTGCGATGCGGGCAGGCCAACGCTACTTCATTATCCATGTTGCTTCAGGTTTGTTTTTATTAGCCGGAGCAATTCTCCATCATCACACTACGGGTTCATTGACATTTGATCACATCGGTATCGATACACTTTCAGGATGGTTGATCTTAATCGCTTTTGCGATCAAATGTGCTTTCCCTTTTCTACACAATTGGTTACAAGACTCTTACCCCGAAGCCAGTGTCGTCGGTACGGTTGCTTTATCCGTCTACACCACAAAGCTTGCAATCTACGCTTTAGCGCGTGGATATGCGGGAACCGAAATGTTGATCTGGATTGGAGCCTTGATGACCGCATTCCCAATCTTTTTTGCAGTGATTGAAAATGATTTACGCCGCGTACTTTCGTATAGCTTAAACAATCAACTCGGCTTCATGGTAGTCGGCATCGGCGTGGGCACAGAGATGGCTTTGAATGGAACTGCTGCACATGCATTTGCGCACATCTTGTATAAGGCGTTGTTATTCATGAGTATGGGTGCCGTGCTTTATCGTATCGGCACAACTAAAGCATCTGAACTAGGCGGTTTATATAAATCCATGCCATGGACCGCAGGCTTTTGCATTATCGGTGCCATGTCCATCTCAGCTTTCCCATTACTAAGTGGCTTTGTCTCCAAAGCCATGATCCTCACTGCAGCTGCCGATGAAGGTCACTGGTTAATTTGGTTAGTGTTATTGTTTGCTTCAGCAGGTGTATTGGATCACTCAGGTATCAAAGTACCGTTCTTTAGCTTTTTCGCACACGATAGCGGTAAACGTTGTGCAGAAGCACCTACTAACATGTTGCTTGCAATGGGTATTGCAGCAGGTCTATGTATTGTTATTGGTGTTTACCCAAGTTTGTTATACAACCTACTTCCACACACAGTTGATTTTATTCCTTACACCGCTTCACATGTGATTACGCAACTACAATTGCTATTGTTTTCAGCCTTAGCATTCACAGTGCTATATCGTAATAATTTATATCCGCCTGAAATCCGTGCGACTAATTTAGACTTTGACTGGTTCTACCGAAAACCGGGAGCTTATTTAGCAAGAGGTTTTGCTAACCTAATTGCGCATGGGGAAAAAGGCATCTTGTCTGGATTGAAAAAAATTCTATTTATTACTGGTAACCGATTGCATCGACATCATGGACCACAAGGTATTCTTTCTCGTACATGGCCTACGGGTAGCATGGTAATGTGGGTAGCCTTCTTATTAGGCGCTTATTTGATTTTTTATTATATTTATTAGTGAAACGTTTTTTTCTCGTCTTCTTGTAATTCTATTTTTTCTTCATCTGCAGGTACCAAAGCAGGTCTGAGTTCAGGCGATGCATGGTGCAGAATCATATGCCAACTATCATTTTTTAGACGATAGATATTCGTGGCAATGATCTCTGATTGCAGTTCGCCGCCCATATAAATCGACTCAATGACATGGTGAATTGCAAAATCCTTTTCTAGCAGTACTCTTTTTTGATTGATCTCAAATTTAATTCCATTTTCATGGCTAAATATTTGCTCCCAGCTTTCGCGCACGTTCAGCTGTCCTTCTAAACGTGTGCCACCAGGATGAATACAGGTAATATCTTGGTCTTTAGCCCAAACCGTCATCATCAGCTCTAAATCAGCCTGTTGAAAAGCTGCATAAAATGCTTTTTCAGCTTCATCTGATGTAGAAAAGGTATTTTTTTCTTGCATAGTAGTAAGAAGATTGATTATTAATAGTTTCAATTAGCAAACCACATAAACCAATATGTCTCAAGAAAAAAAGTTAGCTTGTTTAGATGAAATCAGTGATCCAGGTAGCAAAGGTATCAGTCTTGACCACAAAGATACAAAACTTGAGCTGTTCATCATCAAAAAAGATTCTCAAATCTCAGTCTATAAAAATTCGTGCCCACATACTCAAGGACCTCTCGATTGGAGCCCTGATCAATTTTTAAACCTCGAGAATGATTACATTATGTGTGCAAATCATGGGGCGTTATTCGAAATCAATTCTGGTTTATGCGTATATGGGCCGTGTAAAAAGCAAAGTCTTGAAGCATTACCCTTCACTATAAAGAACAATATTATTTATTTGCGCGTCTAGCTTAGTCACTACACTGAATGCTATATCGATTTAACCTTTTATTTCCTGTTTGGGCAATTTTGTTAAGCATCATTGCTTATTTTCTACCTACATATTTTATTCCCCTAAAACCCAGCATTATTTATTTACTCGCCATCGTTATGCTAGGCATGGGTATTACCTTAAATGTAGATGACTTTAAAAAAATACTTTCACTTAAGACCGTTGTGGTTGTAGGCCTGATTTTACAATTCAGCGTTATGCCTTTCAGCGCATGGTTAATCAGTTTAAGCCTGGGCCTCTCTCTTCCTTTGCTGACTGGAATGCTTCTTGTGGGAACTTGTCCCAGCGGTACAGCCTCGAATGTGATTTGCTATTTGGCTAAAGGCAACGTTGCACTTTCTTTAGCATTAACCAGTTGCTCAACTTTATTAGCGGTCATTGCTACACCTTTGCTCACATGGCTATATCTAGGAGAAAGCGTGGAAGTGCCTGTGAGCAACATGATGATTACTATGCTAAAAGTGATCATCATCCCCGTTGCAGTTGGTGTACTGATTAATCATTCCTTACGCACAAAAATTAATGCTGTACTGAAAATATTTCCGAGTATTTCAATACTTAGTATTTGCTTAATCATTGCGATTATCATCGCGAGCAATCAAAGTAAACTTCAAAATTTAGCCATCATTGTGATCACTGCCGTTGTGCTGCATAACCTAGTTGGACTCATTGCAGGCTATACACTGAGTAAATTACTTGGCTATGATCATAAAATCTCAAAAACACTTGCTATTGAGGTGGGAATGCAAAATTCTGGTCTGGCAGTGGCATTAGCCAGCCAATATTTTCAACCCATCGCTGCACTACCTGGTGCAGTTTTTTCAATCTGGCATAATCTATCCGGGTCGATCCTTGCTACAATGTGGTCAAAATCTAAACAATAAGAAATAGGCTTGAAAATATGTCATTAAACACATCGATTTCTGTATTAAGTGCGCTCATTAGTTGGGCATTAGCGATCTTTTTAGGAATACAATTACTATCTGGCACCTTTGACGGACGTACATGTCAAACTTCGTGTGTGCAGACCGTGTTTTGGGTTTCTTTTGCAATCGCCTTGGTAGGCTTAGTTTTTAGTGTTGGAGGAATTTCTGTTGGCAAATCAAACTTACTCAAAACGCTTTCACTTTTAGCTTTAGTGGGTTTAGCAGGAATTTATATCACGACAATCTTGATTGGAAATTTTAATATTCTTTAATGTAAAAAAGATTTAACACTTCGTAGTTAAATTTACATATAAAATTATAGATCTCTTTATTCTTACACATAAGTGTATATTCAATTTATTAATTAAAACGGGAGTGACTGATGGCTGCAAAATTCGAATTATATAAAGACAAAAAAGGCGAATTTAGATTTAGACTAAAATCCAGCAATGGCGAAAATATTCTTGCAAGCGAGGGATATAAAGCCAAGACTAGTGCAAAAAATGGCATTGAGTCTGTCAAAAAGAATGCTAAAGATGCAAAACGCTTTGAAGTTAAGAAATCAAAAAGCGGAAAGCATATGTTTAATTTAAAGGCAGGAAATTCTCAGGTCATTGGCACATCACAAATGTACAAAACTGAAGCAGCTTGCAATAACGGGGTTAAGAGTGTGAAAACCAACGCGCCTAAAGCGAAAGTAGAAGATCTTTGTTAATAGTTCACATTTCTGAATAAGAGCTACAACTAGAACAACTGTCATGGATGACGGAAGTACTAGAAACGCAAGATTCAATTTCTAGCGAGTTGCAACAAATACAAAAATCAGTGGTTTGTTTGTGCAGGTTGGGAAGTTCAAATCAAGCATTCATATGTCCGCTTTCGATCCAAAGTGTGAGCCCATGGATGGGCGAATAAGATGTGCAACAAGGATGTTGCATCAGATTCAATATTCCTTTTAATAGAATATTCGCTAACAACCCAAAGCAGACATTTAGACCCCTTCTGCTTCAACAATAATAATGAAAAACATTGTTCTAATAATATTAGCCATTTTTACTCTAATTTATAATAATTCAATGGCTAATGAATCAACTAAAGATCGTAATGCTCAAAAGGAATTGATCGTACTTTCAGCACCAATTACAGATGATCCTTATTACATGGATGTGGCAGATACTATCTTAGATTTTCATATTCAGTATGTTCAACAAATTGTAAGCCATGACAATGTTTTGATCTTTGTGGATGAGGGGGCCTACGATCGATATGTGGATGAGATTGGTGAAGATAAAGTTGTTATTGCACCAATGTCCGATATTTGGATGCGTGATTTTGGATTATCAAATGCAAATAACCCGGTCATGTTTCGATATACCGCAGAAGGTCAAGGGCGCGGTGAAAAAGGTCAGCGTGCTGCAGATGCTGTACAAAAACAATTAGCCATAATTCTCGAAGAGTCGGATATTACATATCTTGAAACAGATTTATTGAATGATGGGGGTAATTTTGTTGATGATTATGCCGGTAACGTAGTAATCAGCAGAAAATTCCTGCGTGATAATAAGTTAAGCGAAGAGCAAGCGCGCGAAAAGCTGCGTGAATTAACAGATGTTAAGAATATTGCCTTCATCGAGTCTGATGAGCAAGGAGGGTTAGAGCATGCAGATGGGGTGGTTGCCTTTGTAGATACCAATACACTCATTATTAATACTTACGAAGATGACCCTGAGTATGCAAAAGAGCTAAGAGCTGATCTTGAATTTGGTCTACCAGGTGTAATTATTCACGAAATTATTACACCATATGATGACAGTAAAATCTATGATCAACGTTTTGGGTCTGCTTGTGGGCTTTATACCAATACTTTAGTAACCCCGCATAGGGTCTATCTTCCTCAATTTGGAATTCCCGAAGATAAGATTGCTATCGATCAAGTACGCGCTGCAACGACACGTGAAGTAGTGCCAGTCTCATCATATCAAGTATGTTCAATGGGTGGAGGGGTGCGATGTATGTCTTGGCAACTACGTGGTGATAACGCAAATGCACTGCTAAAATATTTCGAAAAATAAATGTAGTTTGATTATTTCTTTAATGTCTGCTACTGGCCGACAGAAATTTGCTCCTCGCCAATTGCTCCATGCATTGCTCTACCTCCTACATCCATGTAGTCGTGCAATTTCTGCACTTCCACCCTCCATGGCGGTCGAAGCGGACGTTTTAAGATCGATTATCTTTAACTTGTTACTTCGTCCCTGATGGACATCATATTCGCACTTCCCTGTGCTCACACCTGCCCAAATTCAATTGACTTTCCTAACCAACGTTGGATCACTGCATCAACATTATGTGGGTATTCTTCTATGAGCTGTTTTGCTGTTTCTTGTACTAAAGGAATTAAATCTTGGTCACGCATAATATTGGCAATACGTAATTGCAGCATGCCGGTTTGACGTGTACCTAGTACTTCACCAGGACCGCGTATTTCTAAATCGACTTGCGCAATCTTAAAACCATCGTTGGTGTTGCGCATAGTGTCGATGCGTGTTTTAGCATTTTCAGTTAATGGTGGATTAAATACCAATACACAACTGCTTTCTTCTGTACCACGGCCTACACGTCCGCGTAATTGATGCAGTTGTGCTAAACCTAAACGTTCAGCATTTTCGATAATCATCAAACTGGCATTGGGCACATCGACACCTACTTCGATTACTGTGGTCGCAACCAATAAGTCAATTTTCTTAGCTGAAAAATTTTGCATCACGGCATCTTTTTCTTTACCTTTCATGCGTCCATGCACTAAACCCACTTTTACGCCACGCAATAATTGGCTGAGTTCACGGTATACATCTTCTGCTGCCTGACACTGCAAGGCTTCAGATTCCTCTACCAAAGTACACACCCAATACGCTTGTTGGCCATTGCGACAGGCATTGGCTACACGATCTACCACTTCTTGGCGCCGCTCCATTGGAATTGCGATTGTACTAATGGGCTTTCTTCCTGGAGGCAATTCGTCAATAACAGAGTAATCTAAATCCGCATAGGCAGTCATTGCTAAGGTTCTTGGGATCGGCGTTGCAGTCATAATCAGTTGATGCGGATGATTTCCGTCCTGTATACCTTTTTCGCGCAACGCTAAACGTTGGTGCACGCCAAAGCGGTGTTGTTCATCGATAACCACTAAAGCTAAATTTTTAAATTCAACACCTTGTTGAAATAAAGCATGCGTACCTACGATGGCATTTGCAGTACCGGTAGCAATGAGTTCTTTCATTTCATTGGCTTTACTTGTAGTGAGTTTTCCTGACAGCCAAGCTAGCCGAATACCTAGCGGTTCCAACCAATGTGAAAAATTACGTAAATGTTGTTCAGCTAAAATTTCGGTAGGCGCCATCACTACGGCTTGATAGCCCGCTTCGATCACCTGCAAACATGCTGCAATTGCAATTAGAGTTTTTCCGCTGCCTACATCCCCTTGCACTAAACGCAGCATAGGGGAATCATTTGTTAAATCTGAAAATACAGTGTCGATTACACGTTGCTGAGCATTCGTCAGTTCAAATTCCAGCCCAGCTAAGAGTTTTTTATACAGTTGTTTGTTAGCCTGAATAGCAATGGCCGGCTGCTTTTGCATTTGCAGCCTAAGTTTAGACAAACTTAGTTGTTGCGCTAATAATTCTTCAAAAGACAAACGTCGTTGCATTGCATGTTTGCCTGAGGCAAGTGCTTCTACATCGGCTTCAGGTGGTGGACGATGTACAAATTTCAGCGCTTCAATAATACAAACAGTTTGACCATCAATCAGTGGCGGCGTAGGCAATAAATCTAGTTGAGGTGCTTCATTTTGACCAATCCACTGCAAAGCTTGAGACGTGAGTCGCCGCAAACTAAGCTGATGTAATCCTTCAGTGGTGGCATAAATTGGAGTGAGATGATCTTCAACTTTAGCGGGTTCATCTTGGTGCAACAATTCATATTCAGGGTGCACCATTTCTGGGCCTTTAATTCCCTGCCTAATTTCACCAAAACATCTAATTTTACTGCCTCGAGAAAGGTTCTCTCGTTGTGCCTTGTTGAAATAAAAAAAACGCAGTAACACTCTGCCCGTGCCATCATCAACGCTCACTAGTAGCATACGTCGTTTACGAAACACCACTTCACTGTGTTCAATATTACCGATCACTACACACTCTTCTCCTGCACGCAGTGCTGCAACGGGACGGATACGCGTTCGATCTTGGTAACGAATAGGCAGGTGGAAGAGTAGATCTTGCACTGTGTAGATCTGTATACGTTGCAAGCGCTCTGCAACTTTGGAACCTACACCTTTTAGTGCAGTAACCTCTGGAAAAGATTCTTTACTCAAGCGTTAGATTAGAATTATTTCAGGAATTAACAGAAAACGTTGATTAGTCTAATTATCTTATCCCAGTACCATTATGGCATCCATCTCCACCCCAACCTCTTTTGGCAATGAAGCAACACCGATTGCTGCGCGTGCTGGATAGGGTTCTGAAAAATATTCAGCCATAATTTCATTCACTAAAGGGAAATGACTAAGGTCAGTAAGAAATATATTTAGTTTTACAATATCACTTAAAGAACCTCCTGCAGCTTGAGCAACCGCTTGTAGGTTTTCAAACACACGACTGATCTGTGCGCGCATATCGCCTTCAATAACTTCCATAGTGGCAGGATCAAGAGGTATTTGTCCCGACAAATACACCGTGGAATCCACTTTCACCGCCTGTGAATAAGTGCCAATTGCTTGTGGTGCTTGATCAGTACTGATTATTTCCCTACTCATTTATTATTCTCCTTATTTATTTAGGAAGCATTGATTTATTTTAAGATGAGTCACAAAAATATCGCAACAAACGATGTGTATTTTTTATACATTAGCGCAGTGAGATCATTTTTTAACGACGTATTAAAGTAACTCAAGAATTCCTAATTGTTAGTTTCGTTTAACTTTATAAACCTGTGGAACATTTTTTATTGTGCGCATGATACGTGCCAGATGGACACGGTCTTTAACGGTAAGCAAAACTGTTAGCATTGTTGTTGAACCGAATTTTTCATCAAAAACGATATTCTCTATATTCGAACTTTCTTCGGAAATAGTTGTAGCAACTAGCGCTAACACACCCGGCTCATTTGCAGTACGCACCGTAATCTCCGCTGTGAATTCATTATCGATATCGTTTGCCCAGTACACATTAATCCATTTATCACGACTTGTGGTTTTACGTTTAGTGTTCTTACACTTCGTGTGATGCACCACCAAACCTCTTCCTGCTGTCATAATGCCAATAATTGGATCTCCAGGAATGGGGTAACAACATTTACCAAAATCCACAACCATCCCTTCTGTACCGCGGATGGCTAATGGGTGTTTATTCTCATTCTTACGTCGCCGTAACTTGATCCAACTACCGCGCAATGACTCGATGTGCTTAGCTACGAACGGTGCCATACGATCACCTAAACCAATCTCCGCAAACATTTGTTCTTCACTTTCTAATTGTAAATCTTTTAACAAATTCGCTTGTTCTCGTTGACTAATATCTTGCCAAGTTTTGTCATAGTTTCTTAATGCTCGATTTAACAAACGCTGACCTAACTCTGCTGCTTCACTCCTTTGAAGATGTTTAAGGAAGCTACGTATATTCGAACGCGCTTTTGCAGTCACAATAAAATTCAACCACGCTGGATTGGGTCGACCACTAGGAGAAGTAACAATTTCAACTGTTTGGCCATTCTGCAATACGGTACCCAACGGCTCTATACGACGATTAATTTTTGCTGCCACACAATGGTTGCCAATATCAGTGTGTACCGCATAGGCAAAATCAATCGCAGTAGAGTTAATCGGTAATTCCATGATATCGCCAGCAGGTGTAAATACGTAGATTTCGTCTCGATACAAATCAACTTTGACACTTTCAAGAAATTCCAAAGAACTTCCCGATCGATTTTGCATTTCCGAAACCGTATTCAACCACTCCCGAGTACGTATGTGTGGTGCATTATGATCATCTCCAGCACCTTTATACATCCAATGTGCCGCAATACCTGACTGTGCAACTTGGTCCATTTCTTCCGAACGCACTTGAACTTCAATTGGCATGCCTTTTGGCCCAAACAAAATGGTGTGTAAAGATTGATAGGCATTCTTTTTAGGTATCGCGATGTAATCTTTAAACTTACCTGGAACGGGTTTATATAAATTATGAATCAATCCAATGACACGATAACAAGTGTCTACACTATCCACTATGATACGAAAAGCAAACACATCAAATACTTCAGAAAACTGCAGGTGCTTTTCTTGCATTTTGCGATAAATACTGTAGATATTTTTTTCGCGCCCAATAATTCTGCTAGCGATATTCGCCTGCTCTAATCGTTCACAAATATTTTTTTCAACCTCTTGCAATAGCGCATCACGATTAATATTGGTACGGCGAATCACATCTTTTAAAACTTTGTAACGAAAGGGCCATAAATATTTAAATGAAAGTTCTTCAAGCTCAACGCGTAAATCATGCATACCTAAACGCAATGCAATTGGTGCATAAATATCTAAAGTCTCACGTGCAATGCGTTTGCGTTTTTTTTCAGGCATCACATCAATGGTGCGCATATTATGTAGACGATCCGCTAGTTTGATAATGATCACACGTACGTCTTTAACCATCGCAAGCATCATTTTGCGAAAGTTTTCTGCCTGTGCTTCTTGGCGTGATTCAAATTCAAGATGTGTAAGCTTGCTGACCCCGTCAACCAATTCTGCTACGTCTTCGCCAAACTCTTGTTTAACATGTTCTTTAGCGGTTTCAGTATCTTCAATAACGTCATGCAGAATCGCAGCTTGAATGGTTTGTGCATCCATATGCATTTCAGCTAGCACTTTTGCTACAGAGAGAGGGTGATAAATATAAGGCTCGCCCGTTAAGCGCGTTTGGCCTTCATGTGCATCTGCGCTAAACAGATAGGCGCGATAGATTCTTTTTACTTGGTCTGGATGTAAGTAGCTTTCTAGTAGCGCGCACAAGTCACTAATCAAAAATCGCGACGGCTGATTTTTGGAAGAAGTTGCGCTAGTTGACTCAGCGACAGAGGCCATGGTTGTTTGCCGCTGTTAGGTACGTCCTTACCTGGGTTTATTGATCTCCATCCGTAGACGTGTCTGAGTTTGGCATGGGAATACCAAAGTCATTCGATGAGTCATTGGATGGTGTGTCCGTTGATGGAGTCTGTTCTACAGCGCCATCGTTAGAACTTGCAGCAAGCTCTCTTGCTAGCAAAGTTTCCATTGATGGGGGTTCCTCAGCTGCTGGTGTATCTGTTTGACCCGCATCAGGAGTAGCGGGTGCGCTACTAAATGGGCTAGAGAGTGGAGACTCAGCTGGTTGATCTGACTCTTGCTGACCTGCAACCTGACCTTCAGGGGCTGGTTGATTAAGCTCACGACTGATCTCTGCATGTAGTGCCGCAGCAAGATCGTCTTCATCAAATGGAAGTTCCTCTTCCACTGGTTCCGCTAAGGCTGCTTGCATCATTTCTTCATTGACTAAACCTAGTTCAATTTCACGTAATGCCACAACGGTTGGCTTGTCATTTTCCCACTCAACTAAAGGCTCGGTACCAAGCGAAAGTTGACGCGCACGTTTGCTGGCAAGTAATACCAACTTAAAGCGATTTTCTACATGATCGAGGCAATCTTCTACCGTTACGCGGGCCATGGGGGTACTCCTAAATATAAATAAATACTAGTTTAGCCGAGTGAGTGTAGCGAATTTGCTGTATAGCATCTAGCGTTTCGACAATAAATCTGCTGTCAATGATCGTAGATTATCCTCACTGATAGGCTGAAATGGCTTGCCGTCTACTACTAAAGAAGTAAGCTGCTGGAGGGCTTGATCAAAATCATCATTTAATACAATGTAATCGAACTCATCATAATGACTGATTTCATTTTCAGCATCGCGCATGCGTCGCGCAATGATCTCCTCGCTATCTTGCCCGCGACCACGCAGACGATTCTCTAATTCTGCTTTTGAAGGCGGCAAAATAAAAATAGACTGTGTATCAACAATACGTTCTCGCACCTGCGCTGCACCTTGCCAATCAATTTCGAGTATAACCTTCAGCCCATCAGAAAGTTGTCTCTCTACAGATTCCTGTGTAGTGCCATAATAATTATCAAACACTTTTGCATATTCAATGAATGCATCTTTTTTAATCATCCGCTTAAATTCATCAACATCTGTAAAAAAATAATCTTTGCCGTTTATTTCACCAAATCGTTGTTGCCTAGTGGTATGCGAGATTGAAACTACAACATCTGATACAGAATCAACGAGTGCTTTTACCAAACTCGTTTTACCGGCTCCTGACGGAGCACTTATAATAAAAAGACTTCCTTTATCAGACATAAATACAGACTCTTGGGCCACTTATGATGAATAGTCTACTTTTACTCATACAACACCTAACCCAGTAGCACTAATGATAAAAAGATTTCCTTTGCTCATAGTTTGATCATACACAAAAGAAAAAGGCTCCGCATTGCGGAGCCTTTTAATAAGAAAAATTTTAAATTAACTTTTTGTTAGTGGCACCAAAGCAATCTCGACTCTTCGATTTAAACTGCGCCCATTCACATCGTCATTGCTTGCAACTGGATAATTTTCACCATAGCCATAGGTTGCTAAACGAAGTGGTTGAATATCTCTACTTTGGAAATATTGTGAAACTGCATTCGCACGTTTTTCAGACAGTCTTTGATTATATTCTTCTGTACCTGTGCTATCCGTATGCCCCATTACCTCAACCAAGGTTTTATCAAATTCATCAATGACTAACGTAACAGAATCTAATACTGCGAAAAAGTCGCCATTAATATCTGCACTATCTGTAGCAAAGGTTACATTACCAGGCATATTCAAAATAATATTTTCACCATCACGCGTAACACTCACGCCAGTGCCTGCAAGTTTTTGTCTCAACTTTGCTTCTTGCACATCCATGTAATAACCAACTGCACCGCCCGCAAGTGCACCAACACCGGCGCCAATTAAAGCATGCTTGCGTCGTTCGCGGCTGTCGTCACCTGTTATCAAACCGACTACGGCCCCTGTAGCTGCACCCGCTCCTGCTCCAATAACGACTTTGCTGGTTTGCTTTTCGCCTGTATATGGATTAATAGTTGTACATGCTGAAAGCACTATAGAAATAAATACAAACCCCACAATTTTTAACTTAGATAACATTTTCATTGCCGCCTCCTTTTGCAAGCAATTATTTTTAAAATATTTCCCCATCAAGATCAGTCTATAGACTGACACTTAGTTAAATACTAAATTTTATGACATTAGGTCAATTCTGTAGTTCAGAAATTAATTTGTAATTATCGCGCAGTTGGTCGTTGAAATTGGCCACTTATGGATCCATACATCGGTGTATACATGCCATGTATCTAGTGCCGTTTTTCGACTATTTCACATAGCTGCAAATGAAGTCAAAATTGGCTAAGGAATTTAATTTAAAGAAGTTTTTTGAATATAGAGTGTCATTTTTACCTAAGACACTCGTATATATAAATATCCAATAAAACCATAATGATAAATATTTTGAACTTTCAAATAATCATTTAGACATGCAGCAAAATATAACAACAAAAATACGTGAGTATTTGCCAGAAATTAACGTTAATGAACTAAACTTTGATACTGATAAAAATGAACAAATACATGCAAAACATTTAGATCATTTTACCGAGAACATTCAAAACTGGTCTCATGCCATATTAGAAAAAGCAAAACTTCCAACTACCGCTAATGAAGCCAACGCATTAACCACTAAGTATAGTTTAGATACTAACGAAGGCTGTGCATTACGCATAGTGGTTGAATTAGATTCTTTGAACAAGTCTGTTGCTATTCAAGATGCATCTACTGCAGCACTTGCGAGTATGAAATTATTAGAGGTGGTATGGCATAGCTCACTATTTAGAAACGCGGAAAGAAATAGTCGGAAAGAAGCAGCTAAAAGTGGCGCCACGGCTACACCTCGTGATTCTGCTGTTCAAGCCTCCAAAGGTGACAATATCAACTTATATCAAAACACTATTAATGATTTAAAAGACAAGTATCCGCACTGCAACGTAAACGCCTTGCGACTGTTAGCCGCTACACGTTTAAACGTCAGCAAACAAGAACTTGATGATCTCAACATCACACCACAATAAACCTGAACAAATACTTTCCCATAATCAATAATTAAAATGAGCAATTCTACCCAAAACGACGATTTATTCAGTGCTTCACTAGAGTCGATAGTTACAAGTAAACGTGTTGATAAGTTTCAGCGTTTTAAAAATGACTTTAAACGTGAATGCGATGCTACTTTAAGTAATGCACAAGAATGGATTAAGGCAGAGCTACCTATCGTCACGGATTATGTAGATCCCGCTCTGATTAAAGATGAGCTCAAACAAGCAAAGATCTCTGATCGACGTAAATATCTATTATCTGCTTTGCTGTTTGAAAGAAGCTTAAAAGATTCAATTGACAAAAATGATGCAACTGCAGCAGCTATCATGGCGATGCATATGGTAAACCATATGTGGCAAGCTAAAGTGGAACTACACGGATTGCAACCTATGGATTCCGCCATAGCACCTGCGGCAAGTAACTCTGCGATTGATGACTATGATGATACACGTGAAAAAATTCTTACTAGCTTAATTAAGAAAGGTGAACAATTACAACGTGAATCGCAGATTCAAGAAAAAGCACCAGTACTTAAACCTGAAAAAACTGAAAAATCTCAGACGAACATAAAAGACAGTTCAGTCAAAAATAAAAAAGTAGATGCGTGGGCCGAAGAAGTAGAAAAAAATAAAAAAAGAAAGTTATCTGCACTTTCAAAAAACAAGAAAGGCAAAAAAACATCAAAGAAAAAATCTAATGGCATGCTATCACGTGTTAAAACAAAGCTACCTCTAAGAAGAAAAAACAAGTCACAAGAAGTACCGACTCAAGTACAAAAAAATATACATGATGAAGACTTATTAGATGACCCAAACAGATCATCTATCATGGTAAACCCTGGATTTTCTGAAAGTATTGATGATTCTATAATAAAAGCACGCTCGGAAATATTCACGGAGGCAAACGAATCAGGAGTGAAAGTTCACAAAATTTTAAAAGCTCGTGAACACAAAAGACAGGAACCTGGCTCAAACACAATTATCATGAAATTGGCCTCAAGTTCAACACAAAATCCAGGAGCAAAGTTATCAATTCCAGAACAATGTCAAGAAGCCATTAATGCGCTTACCGAGCAGTTCCCTGGCTATGACATGGTTGCTATCCGAAATATGGCCGCTGAAAAAGTAGGCGTATCCCCACAATATATCGAAAACTTAAATATTCTCCCAGAAAAGAAAACGGGATAAGTAAAAAAACGCCTAGTGCGAATCTAGGCGTTCTAGTACTTTTTAAATTTTGATTAAAAAATATTAATTATTTTTTAATCATGCGATAGAGTAAAAGTAAAATGAGTGCACCAATTACTGCAATCACTAAACTAACTATATTAAAACCGGTTACAGTTCCAAATCCTAATAACGTACTGATATAACCGCCCACAAAAGCACCGGCAATACCAAGCAGTATTGTTACGATAATTCCACCAGGATCCTTACCCGGCATAATCAATTTTGCTATAGCTCCTACGATTCCGCCCAATATTACCCAAGTTAGAATGCCCATGGTTTCTCCTTAATTATTATTATTTTAAAAAAACTATATTAAAAATTAATTAGTTGATTCAGCCGCATCGCCTGCATGCTCTTTAACCTTTCTCTGCCGCATCGCCTGCATGCTCTTTTACTTTCTCAACAACTTCTTCGGTTGCTTCTTCAGCTTTTTCCATCATGGTTTCACCACCTTCTTCAGCAACCTCTTCAATTGGTGGAAGTGAATCCCAATCAGGTAATGGCTCAAGCTTTGGCCCATCCACTGATTCAGCCGCATCACCCGCATGCTCTTTGGCCTCTTCGCCAGCGTGTTCTTTAGCTTCTTCACCAGCATGCTCAGCTGCTTCGTTAGCCTCATCACCTGCGTGTTCAGCATCGTCTTTACTGCATCCAAACATTAAAGCAGCAACTAGTAGCATTAAAATTAATTTATACATCTCGAACTCACTCCTATTGGTTTTATAATTTTTTGATTATTTATAATTATTGTATTTAGTGTGTTACTTTTGGTGGCAGCTCTTTGGCATGCTCAATCCAAGCAGTAACTTCTTTTAGTGTAGGCACTCTCCTAACTAAATTCTTTTCTGCATTAACCTCTTCCATTTTAGCGGTAAGGTTTCCAGGAACTCGATTACGCAATTCTTTAACCGTATCAACACCCGATACCTCTAGTAGCTCAGAATATTCTTCGCCCACACCTTTAATTCTAAACAAGTCACACATGTTTACCCATTTAAGAATTTGACTTTCACTGCAACCGGATTTTTCTGCACAATCTTTACGACCCGCTTTAGAACAAGCTGCTTCAAGTAAACCATCTGTATCCGTAATGCCTGCTTTAGCTAACATTTCCGCATACTTTGGGCCAATGCCTTCGACAGCTTCAATTTTATGATTTGCCATTTCAAAGAACTCCCAGCATATAGGCATGATTAGCACATACCTATAATTTTATTATGGTTATTATTATTTTATTAGAGCCACATTAAATGTGCTCTTGTGGGTCATTATAGCAAGCAGAAACTGCTTTGGAATTGTAAATCTATGGTGCTTATTGCCTAAGGCAAAATACAAGAGGTTGATTTAACAGTAATTACAAAATGTAGATAATTGTTACTTATTATCAACGTCAGAAAGTTCATTTTTTACTTGCTCAAAACTTGTGTGCCGCACATCTGTACCTGCAACAGTGTAAATTACATACTCACAAATATTTTTAGCATGATCCCCAATGCGTTCTAATGAACGGGCACACCACATTACTCTTAATGCACGCTTAATCGCTCTAGGATCCTCCATCATATGCGTAATCAGCTGTCGTATTAGTGAATCGTATTCATCATTAATTTCGCGATCACCTTGAGCAATGGCTAAAGCATTTTCAGTATCCATACGTGCAAATGCATCCAGGCTATCGTGTAACATTTTTCGCACTTGTTCACCTAGGTGTTTAATTTCCATGAAGTACGTTGGTGTACGTTCAACAGTTGCGAGTTTTACTGCATGGCGACCAATTTTTTCTGCTTCATCACCAATTCTTTCTAAATCCGTTATGGTTTTAATCATAGTTACGACTAAACGCAAGTCACTTGCTGCGGGTTGCCTTTTGGCAATTATTTGCGTGCATTCTTCATCAATCGCCACTTCCATAGAGTTAATTTTATAATCACTGGTTGCAACATCTTCTGCCAAACTACTATCGGATCGGGTCAAAGCAATCAATGCATTCTCGACTTGTTTTTCAACCAAGCCGCCCATGTTTAACACCTTGCTACGCAGTGATTCTAAATCCTCATCAAATTGATGTGATATATGATGCCCAATTTCTTGATAAACCATGAATACCTCTCAGTAATAATTAACCGTAACGGCCAGTAATGTAGTCTTCGGTTTTCTTTTCATTTGGATTGGTAAACAGTTGGTCTGTTGCGCCAAATTCAATTAACTCGCCTAAATATAAAAAAGCAGTGTAGTCTGAAACCCGTGCAGCTTGCTGCATATTATGGGTAACGATAACCACCGTATATTGCTCTTTAAGTTGAATAATCAATTCTTCAATTTTTAGTGTTGAAATAGGATCTAACGCAGAAGCCGGCTCATCCAACAAAATAACTTCTGGTTGAATCGCAATCGCTCTTGCAATCACTAAGCGTTGTTGCTGACCGCCAGAAAGCCCTAGTGCATTATCTTGCAAGCGATCTTTAACCTCTTCCCACAACGCTGCGCCTTTTAATGCCCACTCAACACGTTCATCTAATACTCTTTTCTTATTAACACCTTGCAGACGAAGACCATAGGCAACATTTTCATAAATAGTTTTAGGGAACGGGTTAGGTTTTTGAAACACCATGCCTACTTTACGTCGCAGTTCAGCGACGTTAACCGACTTAGTATTAATGTCTTCACCATGCAACAACATTTGGCCTTCAAGGCGCACAATATCGATTAGATCGTTCATACGATTCATGCAACGCAACAAAGTAGATTTTCCACAGCCACTAGGACCAATAAATGCAGTAACTCGTTTTTCAGGAATAACTAAATTGATGTCTTTAAGTGCTTGAGCAGCGCCATAATAAAGACCAAAATCCTTGCATTCGAAACAAGTTTTTTCATTTTCCAATTGCAAGCTTTCTTTATTAAGAAGCACTTCATGTGATACGTGTGGGGCGGCCATGGTCATTTTCCTATACTCCTAATCCTTATCTAATATATGGATTTTAGTGTTGTTCTAGGCTCCTATATTTTTCTCTCAAATGATTGCGAATATATATCGCAGATAAATTTAAAATTATGATGACCACAACCAATATTAGTGCAGTTGCATAAACCAATGGTCTCGCGGCCTCTACATTGGGGCTTTGAAAACCCACATCATAAATATGAAAACCTAAATGCATAAACTTTCTTTCTAAATGCACAAAGGGTGCATTCATATCCAATGGCAACGAAGGTGCTAATTTTACTGCACCGACAAGCATTAATGGAGCTACCTCACCTGCCGCACGTGCAACCGCTAAAATCAGTCCCGTCATCATCGCAGGACTGGTCATCGGTAAAACGGTGCGCCATAACGTTTCTGCTTTGGTTGCGCCTAAAGCAAGTGATCCTTCTCTAACTGCCCTCGGAATACGTGAAAGACCTTCTTCTGTTGCAACAATCACCACGGGTACAGTAAGCAGAGCTAGTGTCAATGATGCCCAAAGTATTCCGCCAGACCCAAAGGTAGGTGCTGGCAATGCCTCTCTGAAAAATAGTTCGTCTATCGTGCCACCGACCACATAAACAAAAAACCCTAAACCAAATACGCCATAAACAATGGATGGCACGCCTGCCAAGTTATTTACAGAAATTCGTACTAAGCGCGTAACAAACCCTTGATGTGCGTATTCTCGTAAATAAATCGCTGCAATCACACCAAATGGCGTAACGATTATGGACATCAGCAAAACCATCACTACTGTGCCAAAAATGGCTGGAAAGATTCCACCCTCAGTATTGGCCTCACGCGGATCATCCGTAATAAAGCCCCAGAAGGTTTTAATATAAAACAATATTTTTTCACCCAAATTCATGGCATTGGGGCGATATGCTTTAACTACATTTGCGAGCTTGATCTCTTTTTCGCCACCCGTCATCTCGCGCAATACGATACTGTCTTGAGAAATTTCTACATAGAGATTATCCAACTCTTCTTTTAAGACTTCATAATCTGCTGTGTATTTAATTTTTTCATCTTCAAGTTTTTTAAATGCATTAGGATCATCAACCTTATCTAATTCTAAGCCTCGTTTCTTTAAACGTATTTTTTCTAGTTTGAAATTAATCGCACCTATTTCATCTTTTTCAATATGTTCTATTCTTTTTCTAAGTTGAAAAACATTATCAAGACGTTGCTCTAGATCTTGCCACTTAATTTCATCATATAGGTTTAGAACTTTACCTTTTGATTTGATCTCTTTTAAAAAACCGTAAAAATTACCCCATTGTGTACGCTCTAAAACTAAAACATCTTTAGGGGTTTCAATATTTAATTCATTAGGCGCAACAGTGAGCATGAAATCAACACCTAATATTTCACGGTTGCCCACCTTAATTAAACTACGCTCAATCTGTTCATCCTCAGAGCGCACTTTAATGCCTGACTCTATTATTCTCTGTCGAGCAACTACTTCTGTCTCAACTCTCTCACCAATTATCGTTGCATGCTGGGTTCCATTGTCGTATTCAATTTCATAAACCGTTTTTGGCCAAAAATGACCAAGACCACGTGATGCTATTAAAAGCAATAAACCAAATACCATAATCATGCTGATTGCTACAGCACCCGCATTCAGCCACACCCACGGAGTACCCGATGACATAAATGTTTTAAAGTTATTGTTCTTATTCTTCATACTTATAACGTGCTGTATTTTTCGCGTAGCCGTTGACGTACGATTTCTGCGATAGTGTTAAAGAAAAACGTAAACAAAAATAAAACCAGTGCAGCAAGAAATAAGATCCTAAAGTGTGTGCTATCTACTTCCGACTCAGGCAGCTCAACCGCCACATTTGCGGATAGTGTGCGCATCCCTTCAAAGATACTAAAGTCCATCACTGGAGTATTACCTGTTGCCATGAGCACAATCATGGTTTCACCCACTGCACGACCTAAACCAATCATGGTGGCAGAAAATATACCTGGACTTGCCGAAGGAAGTACGACTCGCACCAATGTTTGCCAGGGTGTTGCACCTAACGCCAAAGATCCCGAAGACAAATGTTTAGGCACACTAAAGATAGCGTCTTCCGCAATCGAAAAAATTGTCGGAATCACTGCAAAACCCATTGCAATTCCGATAATGATTGAATTTCTTTGATCATAACCAACCCCCATGCTGTCGGTTAACCATAATCGCATGTCGCCGTCAAATAACACGCGCTCCATCCATGGACTTATACCGAGTGCAATCCATCCACATATAAGAACGATTGGAACCAAAAGCGCGGCTTGCCATCCATCAGGTATACCATTTTTAATTTTTTCAGGTACATACCACCAAACCACACTTGCTAATAGAATACCTAAAGGTAACGCAAGCAAAGATGCAAATACTCCAGGCAAATGTGCTTCAACAAAGGGTGCTAACCAAAGCCCTGCAAGAAAACCTAAAATTACAGTGGGCAGTGCTTCCATAATCTCGATGGAAGGCTTTACAACCCCACGCATTTTTGGTGCCATAAAATATGCAGTGAAGATTGCACCGCATATAGCCAAAGGCATTGCCACTAACATGGCATAAAAAGCCGCTTTGAATGTTCCGAAAGTTAAAGGTGTAAGACTAAACTTTGGTTCAAAGTCACTCGATGCTGAAGAAGATTGCCAAATATAATCTGGCTCAGGGTAACTTTCGTACCACACTTTACCCCAGATAGAGCTTAAAGATGCTTCTGGATGTTCACTATCCAACTCCCAAACATGAAGCTTGCCGGTTTGGTCTTCAGAAATGATTTTATTACTTCTTGGGGCAATACCAAGATGACGTAATGGTTGATCTACTATGTTTTCAGTAATGACATGTCGAGACGCTGTGGTATGAAAGATGGAAATATTTCCATCTTCATCTGTTACCACAAACCCTTTGCGTAATTGCTCTGCAGTAATACTAGAAATTTTTGCATCACCACTCTTAAATTGCCTAATTGGAGTTAGGCGATACGCACCAAATTCATCACGCACTAAAAATAGTTGGTGAATATTGCCGTGATCATCAGCAAGCAATAAAGATATCCCACCAATTAAAAACTCTAGCACCGTGGGATTACTTTCTTCACCTAATACCAAAACATCTTCTATATGAATTGGCTCATCTTTTTTACGGATATCGTAATAAGCAATTGCACCTTTTTGATTTAGCAAATATAACCACTGTCGTTCAGGAGAAATAAGCGCTTTGATCGGTACATCCGGATAAGAAAGTTGTACTAGACTGGTAAGCTCTAAAGAAATTTCATCCTCATCTAAAAAAGAAGACTGCTTTTCAAAATTTATGAGCCTTGGGCCACTGTCTGTATGTGCGAATACTGTAATACCGTCTTCATTATCGCTTACCGCAATACTTGAAAGGGTTTGTGAACCAATTTCTAAATTTAACGGGTCTTTACCATAAGGATAGGTAATACTTGGAATAATTGTGCGCGTACCTTGACCGTAATTTGCTGAATATTGATGTCTAAAAATAAGCACCTTGCCATTACTCAGTCCCAAACCCACAACATTTCTTTCTTTATCGATGTGCCCCCAGCTACTAATTTCTACTTGATCATCCTCAAGAAGATTGCTCGTCGCAATATTCTTACCACTATCAACATAGAAAAAACTTACAACACCCGCATCATCAAGTCGCATCCCGATTTCTGCTTGTTCCTCAATGGAAAATAGTAATGTCTTTCGACCATCATTATTAGCAAGAGAAAAGCTTGCAACTTCATGTAAAGAAGCCCCTTTAAATAGTGGAAAGACTACCGCAAACAAAAATAAAAAAATTAAGATGATGGAGCCTATAACCGCAATCCCACCTGCGCCAACTAGATAACGAGCCAGCACATCTCGAATTGATCTTCGTCTCCATAAGACGTGATCAAATTCCAGTGGCTTTGGAACAGGAGGTTCTGAAACGCCTGATTCTTCTGACATGCTTATAATTATTCTTATTGAATACAGGAATGTATGAGTATACTCGAAAAAAAGGCCCTGTATTACAGGGCCTTTCAGTTACTTGGCAAATGCCATTTAAACCTAATCTAAAAACTATAAAATGGTTATTTTTTTATTCTGCAGCACTAACCTTCATAGCACTTTTTTCTACATCAATAGAAGCCAATGCTTTGTCAGCAACTTTTGAAGGTAGAGGAATATACCCATCTTTAACAACTACTTTCTGACCTTGAGTGGATAACACCATTCTAATGAATTCGCTCTCAAGTGGAGAAAGTGGCTTACCTGGTGCTTTGTTTACATAAACGTATAAGAAACGTGCAAGGGGATAATCTCCAGTAATCGCATTATCTGGAGTCGCATCTACATGTGTAGAACCACCCTTGGATAATGCAACCGCTTTCACGCCAGAGGTTTTGTAACCAATGCCTGAATAACCAATTCCATTTAAAGAAGAAGATACGGATTGCACTACAGAGGCTGAACCTGGTTGCTCATTCACATTAGATTTGTAGTCACCTTTGCAAAGTGCTTTTTTCTTAAAGTAACCGTAGGTACCTGATACTGAGTTGCGACCAAACAATTGAATGTCTCGCTTCGCCCAATCACCTTCTAGACCAAGATCACCCCAGGTTGAAATATCTGATGCACCGCCACAAGTACGTGTACTTGAGAACACGGCATCTACTTGCTCAATACTCATGCCTTGAATTGGATTATCTTTATGAACGTAAACCGCTAAAGCATCAATCGCTACTGGAATTGCAGTAGGCTTATAGCCAAATTTTTTCTCAAACGATGCAAGTTCTTTATCTTTCATTTTGCGACTCATCGGACCAAGGTTCGATGTACCTTCAGTCAATGCAGGTGGCGCAGTTGATGAGCCCGCTGCTTGAATTTGGATATTAACGTTTGGGTAAAAACGTTTATATTCTTCTGCCCAAAGTGTCATTAAATTTGCCAAGGTATCCGAACCGACACTAGATAGATTGCCCGATACGCCACTGGTAGCTGCATACTCACCTAGATCAGCATCTACACTTACTTCAGCTGAAACCGTTGCTGCCGAAGTAAAAAGCAATACTGTAGTAATCACGTAAAATTTCTTAATCAATGCGTACATTAAATAACTCCTGAATTTATGGATATTTCTAATTTTCGAAATCAAGCTTAGGATTCATGTGTTACAAGCATATGCTATGAATATTACAGTTTTGTTAAAACATAACCCATTGTTTTTTCAATGATTATTTCCGTTTATGGTGATTCGATTTGCAGGAAAACTACAGATAAACCGGCTGCCTCTACCCAACTCGCTCTCGATTTCAAGATTGCCTTCATGACGCCCCAGAATATGCTTTACGATTGATAAACCTAAACCAGTACCGCCTTTCTCGCGAGAACGCCCTGCATCCACACGGTAAAAGCGTTCAGTCAATCTTTCGATATGCTCTTTTGCAATACCTTGACCACGATCTTCAACGATCAGTTGTGCGGAACCATCGTCTATCAAATCCCAAGTAACCATAATACTTGCACCTGGATCAGTATGCTTCACCGCATTGTTGATTAAATTAGAAACTACACTATGAATTTCTTGTAGATCACCTTTAATCATTGCTTTAGTTTTTATTTGTGTAGAAATATTATGGTTGGTAAACCAAGTTGAAAGCTTTGCGTCTTCAACCACTTCAGAAATTAAAGACTCAATAGGAATTGCTTCTACGTCTTCCGCAACCGAGCCTGTTGATTCTAGGCGCGACAAAGTAAGCAAGTCTTCAACCAGTTGCTTCATACGATGCGCCTGTATTTCCGCAGCATGAATTGCGGTATTGCATTCATCGGGTAAACCTTGGTGCATCGAGAGCGATTCTAAGTAGCCTAAAATTACTGTGAGAGGTGTACGCAATTCGTGTGAAGCGTTGGAAATAAAACTACGGCGCATTTCATAGATACGCGCGGATTGCGACATGTCCTGGCCAATTAAAACCAACTTGCTTTCACCAAAAGGAATAATGCGAACACTCAGTTCAGGCTCATGTACTGAAGAGCCCCTAACTTCTAAAGGCTGATCAAATTTCCTTGCATTAAAGTAATCTGTAAAAGATGGATTGCGCACCAGTTGCGTAATCCGAGTATTTTTATCACCTTCAGGATCTATTTGTAATAAATCATGCGCGGCCTGATTGGCAGATAAAATTTCTCCATTGGCACCCATCACCACCACAGCATCGGGCAATGCAGAAATCATTTGCTTATATTGATTAATTAAATCCTGAAGCTCAGCTTTTTTAACCTGATGTGACTTTTGTAGATCGACAATATTAGAGACATGCTGATCCGCAATGCCTAAGTACTCTGGAGCATCATCGACCTTTGCCCCACCATCCAACCACTGTTTGAGTGTGACTAGCTGCCTAGCGGTCCACAATCCATAGACAACTAAACCAAGTATAAAAAAGAGTGGTAAGTGTCCTGTAAAAAAACCAATCAGAACGCATGGTACAAAAACTAATAGAATTCTATTTAGTTCAGATAACCACGCGCTAATTGACATTATTTCTTTTCGGAAAATCGATAACCGTAACCGCGTACGGTTTGAATCATGTGATCACAACTAAATGGCTTGAGTAGTTTTCTTAAACGCACAATATGGACATCCACGGTGCGCTCTTCAACATACATGTTACGGCCCCACACATAATCTAACAACTGGTTACGAGAATAAACTCGATCTGGATGGGTCATAAAAAACTCTAGCAAACGAAACTCTGTAGGCCCCATATCAAGCGAGGTATCATTCACATAAGCACGGTGTGCGTTTAAATCTAATTTAATGGGCTCAATCTGTACTTCATTATCAATACTACCCGAACCTCTTCTCAACACAGCACGTATTCGTGCTGTCAGTTCCTTAACCGAAAATGGTTTTGTTATGTAATCATCTGCGCCAGAATCAAGTCCGTCAATCTTATCGCGCTCTTCCACACGTGCGGTTAACATAATTACTGGGATTTCTTGCATTGCATCTTTGCGTTTCCACCGACGTAACAACTCTAGCCCACTGGTATCTGGCAACATCCAATCAAGAAGAATTAAGTCAGGTAAGTTATTTGCAATTTGAAGTTCTGCTGAAGCACCATCTTCCGCTTCATCAATAGCATAACCTTCTTGCCCTAATGCAAAAGACACCATTTCACGTATGGAATGCTCATCTTCTACCAATAAAATACGTTTACTGCTCATATTTTGAGCCTTAATGTAATTCTGCGACTGATGTACTTCTGCAACATATTGATTTTGCATGATTGTAACCTGCAATGATAATGATGGCGCATTATTTTCTGCATTTGTTACAGAACTATTAATTACCTTTAAATCAATAGGATGTGAAGGCCAGATTAATTTAGGTACAACTTCAAGCTTCAAACGTGTAACAAAATTGTAATATTTTATTCATATTGGTTTCACAGACATTGCGCAAGATTCTCAACCTGTAAATTAATAATTATCAAGTAACAGGGAGGCTCTTCGTGAGACTTAAACATTTCATGATTGCGGCAACAAGCGCAATCACATTATTCAGTTTTAGCACTGCAGCATTTGCAGGTGCAGTCACTTCTAAAGAAGAAATTGCTATTAGCACTACTGGTGGTGGTATCAAAATAAAATCCGATAACGGCAACTCGTTCCAATTGGGTGGCCGCATCATGTATGACATGGATTTTTTTGATGGATTATATAACTCAGGTTTTGCGCCTGGTGCAGACGAATTAGGTAATGATTCCTCAGAAGCCGAATTTCGTCGCACACGTCTAGAAATGAAAGGCTCTGTTGCTAAAACTTGGGGCTATAAGTTTGTTGTCGATGTTGATGAAGGTGAGGCCGAAATTGACACTGGTTACATAACTTATAAGGGCTTTAGTTTTGCAGATGTAGTGCTTGGACGTTTTAAAGCGCCTTTTGGGTTAGAAGAACTCACAAGTTCCAAGTGGATTTCAACCATAGAACGTTCTCCAACATCTGAAATTGGATTCTTAAACGGTAAACCTTCATTCCAATTAGGACTTAAAGGCCATACAGAGAACCTATTTTGGGGTACAAGCATCATTGATGAGGATAATGAAGATAGTGATGGCAAAGATTCATATAGCTTAGCGGGTCGCCTTGGTGGTCATTTTGCGGTTGGCGAAAATGGATTTGTTCACTTAGCAGGTTCATATGCGATGCGAGATTTTGGCGATGACGGCGAAAATCGATTCCGCACTCGTTTAGGTGTGCATACAACCGGTCGTGTAACAGCAGGGCGTTTTGGTGTTGATGATGCAGAGCAATATGGTTTAGAAGCTGCAGGCGTATTTGGCCCATTTTCTCTACAAGGCGAATACAGAATGGCTGAATTCGATGAGGGCGATGAATCAGCACCAGGTTCTGGTGTCAACAATAATGGGCGCACCGTTTCTGATGTAGACGTAGATGGTTATTATCTACAAGCCAGTTATTTCTTAACTGGTGAGTCACGCGGTTACAAAGGTAAAGACGGAAAATTTGACAAAGTGAAACCTAAAGGTCCACGTGGAGCTTGGGAACTTGTTGCTAAATACGAAGATGGTGAAGTCGATGCTGACGCAACACCTAGTGATGCAGAGTACGAATTACTTACACTTGGTGTGAATTGGTATGCAAACAATAACCTCAAGTTTATGCTGAATTACCTCGATGCTGATACAGATAACTTTACCTCTATAAATGGGGATAGCTTAGATGTGGTAGGTGAAGAAGACGGCAATGCTATTTCACTTCGCGCTCAATACGCATTCTAAAAACTCTTAGTTACTCCTCTGAGTTTTAAAGGCCGTCTACTGAAAAGCAGATGGCCTTTTTTATGTTTCATTAATCTTTAAAAATATTTACTTATGTATAACAAAAAATCAGTTTTATATTCTTTATTACTAAGTTTGAGTTTTTCACTAGTAATATCAAATGTTCAGGCTGAACCATTTTTAGACAGGATTTTGGTTTATCAACCTGATAGCAAATGCAAATCAACCGAAATCATAAGCATTCAGCAAAGCACTAAACGGTTGGTGTTGTCATGTAGTAGCGAAGGAATCGTAGAGCTCATATCAATTGAAGATCCATCTCTACCCATACCTTTAAATCAATTTAAAGTTTCGAGTGATGAAGAAATAAGCGCGGTCACTTTTCACCCAACTGAAAACCTATTTGCAACAGCTGTAATCAATAATGATCCTTTTGCTGCAGGCAGTGTGCAAATACATAATGCAAGTACCGGCGAAATTACAAACACTTTTGCAGCTGGTGTTCATCCAGATGGAATAGCCTTTAGTCCAAATGGAAAATATTTAGTCGTCGCGAACGAAGGTGAAGCATATCACTACAACGGTAATGAATATGAATCACCTGAAGGTAGTGTCACATTTATTGAGTTTAGTAGCACAACTCACGCTAAAGCAACGCAATTAAATCTATCTGATTATAGTGAAATTAAAGGCATGCTGAACAAAAGACATGCACGGAAATTTGAAAGAGTCGTAACAGGTGGAAACAATGACGACGAAATTAAGATTTCTATTAAAGACAACACCCCCGCAAATACTGAGCCGGAATTCGTAACCTTTTCACCTGACAGCACCAAAGCTTATGTTTCTTTACAAGAAAATAATGGGGTTCTTGTAATTGATACCGCAAGCGCAAAAATTGAAAACGTATTTGGTTTAGGGACAACCACACATTTAGCTGATATTGACGACAATGCAAAAGTAAAGTTTAGTAAAAAAATAACTGCTCTACGCGAACCGGATGGTATTGATATCTCTCCTAATGGGAAATACTTGTTGACCGCTGACGAAGGCGATACGGTTCCTAAAGCTTCTAAAACTCTGGGCAAAAAACCTAAGGGTGGTGGACGTACATTAAGTGTATTTGATGCGTATAGCGGGAAACTTATTGCAGATACGGGAAATCAGCTTGACGAAATGGCGCATGCTGAAGGTTTGTACCCAGATGATCGCAGTGATAATAAAGGCTCTGAACCCGAAAATGTTATCAGTTTTGTAATCGAAAGCATTCTCTATGCCGTGGTTGGTTTAGAACGTGCCAATGCACTTGCACTCGTGTCGCTTGAAAACCCTTTCCAACCAAAAGTCATAAACATTGAAGGAGTTGACCCTAAGGCGGGTAAAGAAGGTCAGTACGCTCCTGAGGGATTAGCGCATTATGAATTTAATGGAAAACACTATATTTATAGCGCTAATGAAAAAAGTAGCACGATGACAGTAATGGAAATTAACTTAGACAAAGAGCATATAGCAGCTAACTAGATCGCTATTGCAATTCAACTTGAAAAACTTGCTCTAATAATTTTTGGTTTTCAAAAAATATATAAAAACGATATTCGCCTGGCACCAACTCATAGTGCTGGGCGAACTCAAAAGCCATCGTATGTTGATAATCTAATTTAGATTCTTCCTGTAAAATTTCTATCTTATCAATATGCTCACCAGTGGAAGGATTAATCATGGTGGGAACATGATAAATAAGGTGCAAAGTAGGCTCACCGATGAATCCTGCGCGAGATAACCAATAACGAACACCAAATTTTGCACCTAACTTAGCCTTAATATGAGTTGTCTTTTCTAATTCTCCACCGCTCGAAACTGTTTTATCTCCTTCTTCATAGTTTTCAGCACCATGTGAGAAGATTCCATATTCAAAATCATAGATAGTTCTTTTTTCATTTGCAGTTACACTACAGGAAAGAAATAACATCAGTATTACTATGTAGTTTATTTTTTTCATATAACTTGTTTTGGCTTTATTTATCATTAGTTATTACATGATACACTTTGTTAGCCGTAGTACTTTATTACAAAAATATTACATATTTGTTACACCTACGCATGACATCCAATCATAACAAAGGCTTAACACGTATCTACTATGCATTTTTCTATTCTATGGCAGGCTTGGCGTCGGCATGGAAAAATGAAGCTGCATTTAGACAAGAATGTCTCGTAGCCATTATGCTCTTACCAATTTCATTTTGGCTTGGCCAAAATGCAACTCAAATTGGGCTATTAATTTTGTCCATCTTTATTGTGCTAATTGTAGAGTTATTAAATTCAGCCATAGAAACAACTATTGATCGAATTAGCGATGAACAACATACGTTATCAAAGCAAGCTAAAGACATAGCTTCAGCGGCAGTATTTGTTAGCTTGCTATTATTCGTAGTAATTTGGGGTTTATTTATTTTATATCGTTTTAATCTTTTATAAACGTCACCAATTAGATCTATCAGCTGACTAAAAGGTATGTTTATAGGCATTATTTCAAATATAATGGAGCCACCTGTAACGCTATTAATATAAAAAATGGATGAGCGTAATTTCAGCCTTGCTGAATACTACATCAACCGTGAGCTGAGCTTATTAAAGTTTAATTCACGCGTGCTCGAACAAGCTCGGGATAAATCCACACCTTTACTTGAAAGGCTGAAATTCTTATGTATCTCATGCACCAACTTAGATGAATTTTTTGAAATACGGGTTGGCGGAATTAAACAGCATATTGAGCTGAATATTGCTCACATTACTGCAGACCAACTCGGTCCTAGAGAATTACTCAAACAGATTCATACTGACGCCTCTACTTTAGTTGCTGAGCAATATCGTGTATTTAACGAAGAGATTCAGCCTGAACTTGAAGAACAAAATATACATTTCATTGCACGCGAGCAATGGAGCCATGAACAAGGTGCATGGTTGCGACAATATTTTATCGATGAGGTAGAACCTGTATTAAGCCCGCTTGGTTTAGACCCTGCGCACCCCTTTCCTCGAATTATTAATAAGGCACTTAATTTTATTGTGCAACTTGAGGGTGAAGATGCGTTTGGGCGTCATGGACAACATGCCATCGTGCAAGCACCTAGATCATTACCACGTTTGATTCGTCTTCCGGATGAAATAACAGAACAAGATGGTGAAAGCTATGTGTTTTTGTCTTCAGTGCTGCACGCTTATGTAAATGAATTATTTGAAGGCCTTACTGTACGCGGTTGTTATCAATTTAGACTCACTCGTAACAGTGATTTATTTTTAGATGATGAAGAAATTGATGACTTAATGCGCGCACTTGAAGGTGAGCTAGCCTCACGTCGATATGGTGATTCTGTACGACTAGAAGTTGCCGATAATTGCCCCGAAGAACTAGTGTCGTATTTACTTCAACAATTTAAATTGTCTGCAGTAGATTTATATCGTGTAAATGGGCCCGTAAATTTAAATCGCTTAAGCCAAGCGTATGATCATGTTGATCGGCCCGATTTAAAATATCCGCCTTTTAGCGCCGGCCTACCTGAAAACTTTAGTCACAACACAAATATTTTTAATTTGATTAAACAGGGTGATATTTTATTGCATCACCCCTATCAATCCTTTGCACCTGTAATTGATTTCGTACGTCAAGCAGCTGCAGATCCTAAAGTGCTTGCGATTAAACAAACACTTTATCGTACCGGGCCAAACTCACCGATTGTCGATCATTTAGTAGAAGCGGCAAAAGCAGGCAAAGAAGTGACAGTAGTAATTGAGTTGATGGCGCGCTTTGATGAGGCCGCGAATATTTCTCTTGCCAACCGATTACAAAAAGCCGGAGCACATGTAGTGTATGGCATTGTGGGCAAAAAAACCCATGGCAAAATGATTTTAATCGTACGCCGTGAAGAAAATCACCTATGCCGATATGCGCATTTCGGTACCGGCAACTATCATGAAAAAACTGCAAAACTATATACAGACTATGGGATGTTCACTTGCGACCCAGTGCTAACCTCAGATGCGCATGAAATATTTATGTCACTTACAAGTTTCACTAAAGCACCAGTTTTAAAACAAACCTTGCAGGCGCCTTTCACTCTTTATAACACGTTCATTGAGCTTATCGAGCAAGAAATAGCATTTGCACGCCAGAACAAGCCGGCACGTATTATTGCAAAAGTGAATGCATTAGTTGAGCCACAAATCATTAAAGCTCTATACCGTGCGTCTGCTGAGGGCGTAAAAATACAACTTATCGTGCGTGGCACATGCTGTTTACGTCCAGGAATACTCGGTATCTCTGAAAATATTGAAGTACGCTCTATTGTTGGACGCTTTCTTGAACATACTCGTGTTTGCTATTTCCATAATGATGGGGATCCAAAAGTATTTTGTGCCAGTGCAGATTGGATGGATCGCAATTTTTTCAGGCGCGTAGAAGTAAGTTGGCCAATTAAAGACCCTTTAATTCGTAAACGCATCATCGAGGAACTAGAAATCTATTTAAGTGATAATCAACAAGCCTGGATCTTGCAAACAGACGGAAGTTATCAGCAGCCCATCACCTATGGACAAAACACGTGTAATGCACAGCAAACATTGCTAAATAAACATGCACGATCTAAATATTAGTAATACCTTTTAAAAGTTAACTTTTACGCTTAAGACTTTAAGGTAATTTTGTTCTTGTTCCAGCTCTGCACCAGTAAGAGGATGGTTATCTAACCAGTTTTGATCAAACTGGATTGCTAAAACTTCATCGTTATCGCGTATTTTTATTTCTGGAAGTTTTTTGGGTACACGGTCGCGGTGAATCAAAACTGCTATGCGTAATATCACAACCATAAACATCGCCTGTTGTTGCCAACGTGAAGGCAGCTGATTAATCAGCTCGATGTTAATCTTGCGCCTGTGACTTCCTACTAAGCAGGCAAGTAATCGCTGCTCATTCCAAGAAAAACCCATCAGGTCACTATTTTCTAACAAGATAAGCACCGTGGCGATGGTACTTAGAGTGAGAGATATCTAAACCAATTTCATGCAAGTCTGCCGCCCAAATTAGAAATTGATAGGCAAGTTCATTATCAACTTTCCAGACTTTAGAAATTTTATCTAATAAATGCAGTGCAGTCGTTTTAATTTGTCCTGCATGATTAAAGTCAACATGGTAACGACGCATCAGTGAATACACTGTGCGGTCACGAGTGTCTTGATGATGGATTCTTCCGGCTAAATCAAACAACAAGCCTTCGCGCAAACCACCATCAGACGCTAACATTTTTTTGATTCCTAACTCTTCAAAGATTGCTTTCAATGCAACTAAGCCACCAGCAAAAACAGGTTTGCGCTCTTTGGCTAACGAGGCAAAATTTATATTATCTATATGCTCAGCAACTTGGAGTTTAGTAATCAATGTTTTGATACCCTTATAGGTAATCCCATTATCACTTAATTCAAATTCACGCATCAATTCAGCAATAGTGCGTATCGTTCCTGCAGTGCCCACAACATATTTCCAGCCCAGCTCTTTTACATTTGCTTCAATAGGTTGCATTTGGAGTTTTGCAGTAACGAGTGCTTTTTTAAATTTCTTTTTATCCAATTTCCCATCCGAAAAATATTTTTCACTCAGCATGACACAACCCATTTGCACGCTTTCCATTAACAATGGTTCACCTTTCTCTCCCACAATCACTTCGGTACTTCCGCCGCCAATATCTACCACCAACCATTTTTCATCAGGGCCCGTAATAGCATGGATGGTGCCTTGATAAATTAAGCGTGCTTCCTCAACACCAGAGATAATTTGTATTGGGTGACCTAAGGCCTCTTCCCCACGTTGAATGAACTCAGTACCATTTTTTGCAACGCGTAATGTATTCGTGCCCACTACACGTACCGAATCCGCATGCATTTCTTGTAAGCGCTGACCAAACTTTTGCAAACACTCAATTCCACGTGCTTGTGATTCTTTTGAGAGTTTGCCAGAAGAATTTAGCCCTGCACCTAGACGCACCATTTCGCGCATACGGTCGATGATTTTGAGCTGCCCATGCTGATCTTGAGCCACTACCATATGAAAACTATTTGAACCGAGATCTACCGCAGCAATAACTGAAGAAGCTTTTGACGACAACTCGCCAGGATAAGAAATGGGAGATGGGACTTCCATATACGCAGTTTAGCGTACTAAATACTGTTGTCCGATAAAAGCGATTATTAAAGGTTTGATGACTTATTTAGGCGGTAATAATGCACGTCCGCTACCATAATCCACTACAACACCTTTAGGAGTAATTTCTTCAACCAAGGGGCCATTATTTACAATACGATCACCCTCTTTATATTTATCCATATTAATTAATACAAACCGACGTATTGGATCCGTATCAAACACATGCACATTAACTTCATACTGATTCAAACTATTACGTGCACTCTCGGGCAAATCGCGTAAATTTGGCACACTACTTGATCTAGTTTGTAGATTAGGCGTTACAGACTCACCTTGGTCAATGAGTAGTTTTGGTTTTTCAGTAATTGGAACTGCGTCATCAGCACTTAATTCAGTAGATGAAAACGAAACTTTACCTTTTTTAACGCTAGTGGAAGGTGCTGTCACAATATTTTGAGTTGCAGATGCCATTGGCTTGGTATTCGTTTGCTTAGACTCATAAATTAATGGTCGATCCACTTCTGGACTTTGCGCACTGCCCACTTCCATCGCTAAAGGACGCGATTCTATGGATTCTAGTGGTTGTATAGGCTCTGCTATTTCCGAATGAATTACCTGTTGATTGATATCTTTATTACTGGAGATTGAATTAGCTTGTTGAAATTGTTTTTGTGGAGACACAACATTGCTTGGTGAAACAATTTCTTGTGTGGCTATTTGCTTTTCAGCAGCGGCTATTTCAACTTCAGGTTCTCCATCACCAGTGATTGAACGAACAATTAAAAATATAATTAGAACATTCACTAATAAGCCTAGTCCTATCCATAACCAGATTCTCTTGGGATTATTTTTCTTAGACTTAACCGGATTAACAAATTTTAAATCCGGCTGTTTCTCGAGTTGACGCTCATGTTCGGCACGCGTCAAGGCATCAAGAATCATCGACATGTTTTCGTACCTATTGAATTAACTTGATTGCCGTAATAGCAAAGGTGTTGAGCGATCATTTACTGCTGAATTGATTTCAATCATTGTTTCGCGACCAGCAACACCATCTACATTGAGTCCACGAACGCGTTGAAACTCCATCACTCGCCATTTTAGAGTGGGATCAAAAGATAAATTTTTCTTCTCATCTGTGGATATTGGCTTACCTTCAATACGGTCCAGTTGGTCTCGCAACCAAGCAACGTCTCTACCTATTAAACCTTCTTTCAAAACATTCGAGCCCGCAGGTGGTGGTCTCCAAAGTAACAAATAATTACCGTACCAATATGGATCTACTGTATCTGTTGATGTAGTGGTTACTTTACCGCCAATATTTAAACTCACTTGATTGCCTTGCAACGCTAACACAACAATTTGCTTTCTTTTACCTACAGGATTAATCACTTCTATCACTGCAGGCCGGTTGTGCTGTCGAATTTCTTCCCAGCCCGCTTTACCAAAGATACAGCGTAAATTGGCAGCAGTAGCGCGCTCGCAAGCTGTGTCTCCTTTTAAATCCGCGTATGAAAGATCCCAATAACTAAACAAGGTAGCAAATGCCTTGCTATTATCAGCACGTACATTTTCATCACTAATTAAGCTCGAAAAGCTAGCTTTATTTTGCTTTATGACTTCAGGCTTGGTTACTACTTGTGTTTCAGGTAATGCTACCGTTTCAGGTTCTAGAATAAGCGGCCTACTTTCAACGATAGCCTGAGAAGCTAAAGATTCTCTAACCACTTCATTTTCAGATTGCTTAACAACAATCTCGGTGTTGGTATTTGCATAACTTTCAGGTGAAGTACGTGGTAAAAAACCCCAAATCGACAACAACAATGCTGCTGCCCCGGCTGCAATTGCACCTCCTGCCACCCATTGCATAGGTTGAAATCGCTCAGCAGGTTGCAACACTTCACCTGCCGCTTTGCGTACCAGTCTCTTATCAATACGATGCACATTTTCTCCGTAAGCACCCATCATTGAGCGTTCACAAATATTATTTATTAAACGAGGCACGCCATCTGAAAGTTGGTGCACCACATTAACTGCACCACTAGTAAATAACTCACCTCTGAAACCTACAATTTGTAAACGGTGCCTTATATAAGCTGCGGTTTCTTCTTTTGATAAAGGTGTTAAATGAAAACGCGCTGTAATTCTTTGTGTAAGTTGGCGTAACTCGGGTCGTGCCAATATCGCTTGTAGCTCAGGTTGACCGATTAAAATAATTTGTAAAAGTTTTTGCGTAGCAACTTCTAAATTGGTTAATAAACGAATTTGTTCCAGTACTTCTGCACGTAAATTTTGTGCTTCATCAATCACTAAAACGGTTCGCTTTCCCTGCGCGTGTTGTTTCAATAAATATAAATTTAAACGATCGACTAAATACTTAAGACTGGTCGTTGATCTACGGTATGGAATATTGAGTTCATCGCAGATGGAAGCGATTAATTCGCGTGAACTTTGACGCGGGTTTAAAATCAGCGCTACGTTCACATGATCTGGCATTTGTTCCAGCACGCTGCGACACAACATGGTTTTACCGGTACCGACTTCACCAGTTAACAGAATAAACCCACCTGCTTCATCCGCCCCATATAACAAATGTGCTAAACCATCTCGATGCCGTGGCGTTAAATATAAAAAACGCGTATCCGGAGTGATCTGGAAGGGCTTATCTGAGATGCCAAAGAATTCTAAATACATGTTCGATAGCTCATGCTGAATAACCGTTCATCTAGCATTTATAGAAAAACTCATTTTGCCAAAAATGCCAATCCTTAGCCGCATTAATATACGGGTTATAGAACAAATAAATACCATGTATAAACTGGTGTAATATTTAACTAGGTTTTATCGACATCACTTTAATGCTTCAATATTGAAGATGAGCGAATCTGCCAAATTACCTCCTAAACCCAAGCCTCCTGATCCCTATGAGTGCTGTGAACGCGGCTGTGACCCTTGTGTGTATGACTATTATGCAAAGGCATTGAAACGCTGGGAGCAGCGCGTAGCCGAACTGCAGGAAAAGAAGGATGAATGATGGTTAAATATTAGTCAGAATCTATGGAGAGCTTTCGTCATTGATAATTAATTTTTCTCGCAGGGAAAACAGCTTCTAATAGCAAATAATTCCTTAGTTATATACTATTACCCTCATAATAAAAAAGAATAACAATTTTACTAAAACTAAATTCGTTAACTGCAGCTCTTCTAAATATTCCAAAAAACCAATATGCATCTAAAGCCAAGTTTGAATTTGGCTAGGAGCTTTGTCGGTAAGTGAAAAATGCAGTTTAACGCATTTGGTATGTCTACAGAGGAACTAACCGCTATGAAGATTGGTGTACCAAACGAAATTCATGAAAATGAATGTCGTGTCGCAATGACACCTGATACTGCTGCACGTCTCCAAAAATTAGGATACGAATGTGCAATTGAAGCTGGTGCAGGTGCAAGTGCAAACTTTACGGATCAAGCTTACAAAGATGCAGGTGTCGAAGTTGTTTCAGATACCAAGCAACTTTGGGCCAATTCAGACATTATTTTAAAAGTACGTGCTCCTGAGCAAAACGATGCACTCGGGGTACATGAAGCTGATTTATTAAAAGACGGCGCTACACTAGCAAGCTTTATATGGCCTGCACAAAACGAAAACTTGCTGGATCAACTTAAAGCACGTAACGCAACCGTGTTAGCAATGGATTCCGTACCACGTATTTCTCGAGCACAAAAACTCGATGCACTTTCTTCTATGGCAAATATCGCGGGTTACCGTGCTGTCATCGAAGCTTCAAATCATTTTGGTAGATTCTTCACCGGTCAAGTCACTGCTGCCGGTAAAGTTCCACCTGCAAAAGTCATGGTGATTGGAGCAGGTGTTGCAGGACTTGCAGCCATCGGTACAGCAAACGGTCTTGGTGCAATTGTACGCGCATTTGATACTCGTCCAGAAGTAAAAGAACAAGTTGAAAGTATGGGTGCACAGTTTTTAGAACTTGATTTCGAAGAAGACGAAGAAGGCGGCACTGCAGGTGGTTATGCCAAAGTGATGAGTAAAGAATTTATCGATGCAGAAATGGCTTTGTTCCGCGAACAAGCAAAAGAAGTCGATATCATTATCACCACGGCTTTAATACCTGGAAAACCTGCACCAAAACTTATCTTGGCCGACATGGTGGAATCCATGAAGGAAGGTAGTGTGATTGTTGATTTGGCTGCCGAACAAGGAGGAAACTGTGAACTCACTGTTCCAGGTGAAGTAGCAGTGAAGCACGGCGTGACATTAATTGGTTATATGGATTTACCAAGCCGCTTGCCTACTCAGTCCAGTCAACTGTATGGTTCAAACTTATGTCATTTATTAAATGACATGACACCTGAAAAAGATGGCAATTTAGTCGTCGATATGGAAGACGATGTCGTTCGTGGCACTACTGTAGTTAACAAAGGTGAAATTACCTGGCCACCACCTCCAATTGCTGTATCTGCTGCACCTGCAAAACCAGCAGCCGCTGCACCCATTGTGCAAGAAGAAAAGAAAAGCAGTGGAATGGGCTTTGCAATAACGCTGCTCGTTGCAGCGGGACTGTTATGGTGGATTGGTCAATCAGCACCTGCCGAGTTTATGCAGCATTTCACCGTGTTTGTACTGTCATGCTTCATCGGTTACTGGGTAGTTTGGAACGTAACTCCCGCGTTACATACACCTCTAATGAGTGTCACCAATGCAATCAGTAGTGTGATTATTGTGGGCGCTTTATTGCAAATAGGTAGCAGTGTGGGATTAATCGTTGGACTCGCTACATTTTCAGTCTTCATAGCATCGATCAACATTGGCGGCGGATTTACAGTCACGCAGCGCATGTTGCAGATGTTTCGTAAAGATTAAGGGAGTAGAACAATGATAATGAATCCACAAATGTTAGGTGCAGCGTACTTAGCTGCCGGTGCTCTCTTTATTCTTAGCTTAAATGGCTTAAGTAACCAGGAATCTGCACGTAGAGGAAACTTGTGCGGCATTCTTGGAATGATCATTGCCGTAGGTGCAACCATTTTAAGTGGTGAAGTTGGCAACTTTAAAATGCTTTTCCCAGCAATGATTCTTGGCGGAATTCTTGGCGCCGTCGTTGCTATGAAAGTTGAAATGACTTCCATGCCAGAACTGGTTGCAGGTTTTCATAGCTTAGTGGGTCTTGCTGCAGTGTTAGTAGGCTTCTCAAGTTATATGGATCCTAATTCACATTTTGAAGGCGCTGAAAAAATCATTCATGAAGTTGAAGTGTATTTAGGAGTCTTTATTGGTGTGATTACCTTTACCGGCTCCATCATCGCGTTTGGAAAACTTAAAGGCATTATCAGTGGTAAACCTTTAATGTTACCTGGACGTCATCTACTTAACTTAATCATGTTAGGCGGTTGTCTTTTCCTTGGTTATCTATTTCTTCAAGCCACTTCTCATGATGCAGGACTCACACCATTAATCATCATGACTGTAATTGCCGGAGTTATCGGCATACATTTAGTTATGGCCATTGGTGGTGCGGATATGCCAGTAGTGGTTTCAATGTTAAATAGTTATTCTGGTTGGGCTGCGGCTGCAACTGGTTTCATGTTAGGCAACACTGCACTCATCGTTGTCGGCTCTCTAGTGGGTTCTAGTGGTGCAATTTTGAGTTACATCATGTGTCGTGCCATGAATCGTAAGTTCTTAAATGTAATTCTAGGTGGATTTGGTACCGGCGGCGGTGCCACTGTTGCTGCTGATGAAGGCGGTGAAGTGACATCTACTTCTGCTGCAGAACTTGCCGAAGAACTTAAAAATGCAAGCGAAGTCATCATCGTTCCAGGATATGGAATGGCGGTTGCTCAAGCACAGGGAACTGTTAGCGAGATCACTAAGAAGTTACGTGATAAAGGCGTGAATGTTCGTTTCGGTATTCACCCAGTAGCAGGTCGCTTACCTGGTCATATGAATGTACTTCTTGCAGAAGCTAAAGTGCCTTACGACATTGTGTTAGAAATGGATGAACTTAACGATGACTTTCCTGACACTGATGTATCACTCATCATCGGTGCAAATGATATCGTGAACCCATCTGCACAAACGGATCCAAACAGTCCTATTGCAGGTATGCCGGTACTAGAAGTTTGGAAAGCCAAAACCTGTGTGGTACTCAAACGCAGTATGGCCTCAGGTTATGCAGGTGTAGACAATCCATTATTCTTAAAAGACAACACTGATATGTTATTTGGTGATGCGAAAGACAGTATGGATGAAGTGCTTAAGCATCTGGACTGATTATTCAGTTTTAGTCGAACTATTAAATCAAAAAAGCCGGCTCGTGAGCCGGCTTTTTTTATCTCTTCATTTTTTTTATTTTATTTCATCAGATACTTATTCAGAAAAATATAATTGAAAATTTGCGAATAATCTTTTTATGCGCTACGAGCAATAGCAAAGTTTGTCAACTCAGCTAACGCATCTCTATATCGGTTACTTGGTAATTTTTCAATTTGTTGTTTCGCGTTTTGCGCTTGCTGATTCGCTGAAGCTTCAGTGTATGCAACTGCATCCGTTGCTTCGATGACTTGCATGATTTCTTGCAAGTGCTGCTTGCCACCATTAATGATGGCATTTCGAACCATCTCAGCTGTTGAGCCATTACTATTTTTTAACGCATGTATTAACGGTAATGTTGGTTTACCTTCTGCTAAATCATCACCGATGTTTTTACCCATTTCTTCTGATGATGCTTGGTAATCAAGCAAATCATCTTTGAGTTGAAAAGCGGTACCAATGTGCATGCCATAGTTTGCGCAAGCTTGTTCGATTTCTTTACTTTGTCTTGCCAAAATCGCACCTAGTTGGCAAGCCGCTTCAAATAGTTTGGCTGTTTTAGATTGGATGACCATCATATAACGCTCTTCTGTTGTCTCAGGGTCATTGCAGTTTAATAACTGCATCACCTCACCTTCCGCAATCGTATTCGATGCACGTGCAAGAATTTCCATCACACGCATTTCTCCTACATCAACCATCATTTCAAATGAACGAGAAAATACAAAGTCTCCCACTAAAACGGTTGTCTCGTTTCCCCAAATAGAATTTGCAGTTTCATTGCCACGACGCATACTGGATTCATCTACAACATCATCATGTAAAAGTGTTGCGGTATGAATAAACTCAATGATCGCTGCGACTAAATAATGTTTATCACCTTCGTAACCACAAGCCTTAGCACACAAAATCGCTAACATGGGACGCAAACGTTTACCCCCACTATTTATAATGTAATTTGCCATCTCATTAATCAACGCAACATCCGAATGTAAATACTGGCGAATAGCTGCATTGACCCCTTGCATATCCTCTTCAACGAGGGCTTGAACACTTTTAAAATCCATATTGGCTAGGTTAGGCTTAGTTTTATGTACTCGGAATAGTTATTTAGACTGTTTTTTTAGGTATATCATTACTATACATGTGAATTCGAGGCATATTTGATTGACCCATCAGAGGTGTATCGCTAGAATTGCGCCTCTTTTTTAGACCCCATTACGGAGAAAACCAAGGTGTACGCAATTATCGCCACTGGCGGCAAACAATACCGTGTCCAGGAAGGAGACCATATCAGGGTTGAAAAACTTGCGGGTGATCCTGGCGAGAAAGTTGAATTTAATCAAGTACTTTTACTATCAGATGGCGAAGATGTAACCATTGGAGCACCTTACGTTGAAGGTAGCAAAGTAATGGGTGAAGTTGAAGAACAAGCGCGTGCTAAGAAAATTGAAATCATCAAATTCAAACGTCGCAAGCATCACATGAAGCGTATGGGGCATCGTCAATTTTTTACTCAAGTAAAGATAACCGGAATTTCTAAGTAGAATCGATATTTGTAATTAAAGGATAGGTTATGGCACATAAAAAAGCAGGTGGTAGTACTCGTAACGGTCGCGATTCAGAGTCTAAACGACTTGGTGTAAAACGTTATGGTGGTGAAGAAGTCCTTGCAGGAAATATTATTGTTCGCCAACGAGGCACACAGTTTCACCCCGGTGTAAATGTAGGCTGCGGTAAAGACCATACCTTATATGCTAAAGCAGATGGTAAAGTAGTTTTTGAAACTAAAGGCCCGAAAAACCGAAAATATGTTCGCATTGAAGCGGTGCAATAAATACTTATTACATTATTTAAGTTAAAGCCCCGCATCGTCGGGGCTTTTTTTTGCTCCGATTTACTAACTGTTCTTATATATAAAGTATGAGTGATTTTGACAAGGCAAATACAATCCATAAAAGCGGAGTTTGCTTTTTTGAAAATGAGCATTTTATGGATTGTATTTAACGAAATATAAAATTAAATCAGAGTTTTCATAGTAATGAAGTTTGTAGATGAAGTTGTAATCCACGTCCAAGCCGGCAATGGAGGTAATGGAGGCTTAAGTTTTAGACGCGAACGTTACATTGCACTCGGTGGACCTGATGGTGGAGATGGTGGAGATGGTGGAAGCGTGTATTTAGTCGCTGATGAAAATTTGAATACGCTTGCAGATTTTAGACATGCACGTTCTTTTAAAGCTCAACGCGGCCAAGATGGAATGGGCAAAGACCGTACCGGTAAAAAAGGTGAAGATAAACTTATTAAAGTTCCAGTCGGCACTATTGTAAAAGATGCACAGACTAAAGAAATTATTGGTGACTTAACCAAGCACAATGAAAAACTTTTAGTTGCAAGAGGTGGAGAACATGGTTTAGGCAATGCACGATTTAAAAGTTCTACCAATCGAGCTCCTCGTAAAACAACACCCGGTGAGCAAGGTGATGTACGCGATCTTTATATGGAGCTTAAATTACTCGCGGATGTAGGTTTACTTGGCTTGCCCAATGTTGGCAAGTCATCATTAATACGCACACTGTCTTCAGCAACACCAAAAGTAGCGAACTACCCATTTACTACGTTGTATCCAAGCTTAGGTGTGGTGTTTATTGCACCGCATAAAAGTTTTGTAATTGCAGATATTCCTGGCTTGATAGAAGGCGCAGCGGAAGGTGCAGGTTTAGGCATACAATTTCTTAAACATTTATCGCGTACACGTTTGTTATTGCATATGATTGAGTTAGCACCTGTAGACTATGATCAGGATATTAGCAAAGCTTATCACTCTATCTTGAATGAGTTAAAAAAATACAGTGATGAGCTTGGTAATAAAGAACGCTGGTTAGTATTTACTAAATCAGATCTTTTGCCTGAAGATAAATGCAAACAAACCGTTGATAACCTCATCAAAGAATTAAACTGGAATGGGCCCGTTTTTACTGTTTCATCTATAAATCAATCAGGCACTAAAGAACTGAGTCAAAGCATTTATAACTTTTTAACCAAAAAGAACGACATAGAAGAAAGTGAATAAGAGACGACAACAAGTTAGTCAAGCCAAGCGCTGGGTCATTAAAGTAGGTAGTTCGCTCGTTACTAAAAACGGCCGTGGTTTGAACCTGGATGCAATTGAAAAACTTACCGCGCAGCTTGTTAATCTTGTTGATGCTGGCAAAGAAGTGATCTTAGTCTCTTCTGGCGCAATTGCTGAAGGCATGAACCGTTTAGCCTGGACGAAACGTCCACATGCCGTATATGAATTACAAGCCGCTGCAGCTGTGGGACAAATGGGTTTAATTCAAGCTTATGAGTCTTGTTTACAAAAGCACTCTTTACATAGCGCACAAGTATTACTCACACATGAAGATTTACAAGACCGTAAACGTTATCTAAATGCGCGTACTACGCTGCGCAAGTTACTACGTTTAAAAGTGATTCCAGTAGTAAATGAAAATGATACGGTTTCTACAGATGAAATTAAGTTTGGTGACAACGATACGCTCGCAGCTTTAGTCAGTAATCTTGTTGAAGCAGATGCACTTATCATTTTGACAGATCAACAAGGCGTATACAAAACACCACCAAATCAAAAAAATACAGACAATGAACTGGTTGACGAAATTTCTGCAAATGATAAATTGCTTGATCAAATCGCTGGTCCTAGTGTGGGCGAGCTTGGCCGTGGCGGTATGCTAACTAAAGTTTCTGCTGCACGACTTGCTGCACGTGCAGGTGCTACCACAATCATTGCATCAGGTAGAACTGATAATGTTTTGTTAGAGATAGCAAATGGAAAACAACATGGTTCTTTACTTTTCCCCGAAAATGAGCCTCTGGTAGCACGTAAACAATGGATTGCCAATCAACTCTATACCCAAGGTGAACTGACTTTGGATGATGGTGCTTGCAAAGTCATCAGCAAAGATGGCAAAAGTTTATTACCTATTGGTGTTCAGAGCGTTAAAGGCAATTTTGGTCGTGGTGAAGTAGTGAGTTGTGTGAATAATGAGGGTGTAGAAATTGCGCGTGGATTAGTAAATTACAATTCGCATGAAGCCAAGCAGCTTACTGGGAAAGCGAGTAAAGATATTGAGAATGTTTTAGGCTATGTAGAGGAACCCGAATTGATCCACCGTGACAATCTAGTGGTTTTATAGAAACTTAAAGGAATTTACATTGCTTTAATACGGGCATTCAATCGACTCTTATGACGTGCAGCTTTATTCGCATGAATAAGTTTTTTGCTGACTGAGGAATCGATCACAGGAACCGCTGCTTTATAAGCTTGCGTTGCGGCATCCTTATCACCCGCATCAATCAACTTCACTACAGCCTTAATTTTAGTTCTCAAGTGAGAACGCTGTCCTGCATTGTGTAAGCGGTTTTTAATCGCCTGGCGGGCACGTTTTTTTGCTGATTGAATATTGGCCAAAGTAAATCCTAATTCTTATATATATTTGAGATATAGTTGTTCCGTTCGGGTCGCGTACTATGGTAGTAAGATAAAAAAATGTCAACCCCAGTAAATCTAGCCTAGGGCCTTATTTACCCCCTAATTTAGCCTTATTTACCCCCTATAATTACCCCCAATGGCAGAACATCGCGCTCTTTTCAAGTCTACCGCCGTCATCAGTGCGATGACCTTTATCTCCCGGATTTTTGGCTATATCCGCGATGCTGTAATTTTCATCTTCTTGGGTGCTACGGGGAGTACGGATGCCTTTTTTGTAGCATTTCGTATCCCAAATTTTTTACGTAGATTATTTGCTGAAGGGGCATTTTCACAGGCCTTCGTGCCAGTATTGTCTGAATATAAAGAAAAGCACTCTCAGCAAGAGCTCAAAAGTCTAGTTAACCACGTTTCAGGTGTTCTAAGTCTAATCTTATTGCTCATTACAATATTGGGTGTTTTAACCGCACCACTACTTATATATATATTTGCCCCTGGATTTGCAGATGAGCCTCAACGCTTTGACTTGGCAGGCCAAATGCTACGCATTACTTTTCCATATATATTATTTATATCTTTAACTGCATTATCTGCAGGGATTTTAAATACATTTAATCAATTTGCAGTCCCGGCATTTACCCCAACTTTCCTAAACCTTTCCTTAATTGCAGTTACTTTATGGTTAGCGCCAAGATTTGATCAACCAGTTATCGCGCTGGCGTGGGGAGTATTCATCGCTGGTGTAGCTCAGTTATTGTTTCAAATTCCATTTTTATATCGTTTGGGCTTACTGCCTAAATTTTCATTACACGGTGCATCAGATGGAGTTAAAAAAATTGGGCGACTCATGCTACCCGCCATATTTGGCTCATCCGTTGTTCAAATCAATATCATTATTAATACGATGATTGCATCATTCTTAATCGCAGGAAGTATTAGTTGGTTATATATATCCGATCGTTTTGTGGAACTCCCTTTAGCCATTTTTGGCGTAGCTACCGCAACTGTAATTTTGCCGCGCCTTTCCAGACAGTATGTGAATCAATCTGCAGAAGATTTTAATCAAACACTCGAATGGGCACTGAAACTTTCGATCTTTATTGCTTTACCAAGTGCAGTGGGATTAATTTTATTGGCGAAACCAATTTTAACCTCTCTTATTCAGTACCGTGAGTTCACTTCACACGATACCAACATGGCTTCTCTTAGTTTAATGACTTATGCATTAGGTTTACCCGCATTCATATTAATAAAGGTACTAGCACCTGGGTTTTATTCTCGTCAGGACACGAAAACCCCTGTTAAAATTGGAATCATTGCGATGTTCTGTAACATTGTTCTAAACCTAGCTTTTTTATGGGTTTGGATAAAATATAATTTACCCGGACCTCATGCGGCCCTCGCGCTGGCCACTTCAATTTCAGCTTATATCAATGCACTCTTATTATTCAGAATACTGAAAAATTCTGTGGCCGTCTCATTTCAAACTCATTGGTTTAGATATCTAGCTAAAATTACCGGAGCCTCACTAGTGATGCTATTAATACTCTTGCAGGTATTACCTGAGGCTTCCCAATGGTTTGCTTGGAGTGGTATTTGGCGCATCACTGCCCTTTTGGGCTTTATGCTACTAGGGTCATTGCTGTATATTGGCGCGCTGACCTTATTTGGCATTCGTAAAAAAGATTTTATACTTCAATAACAAGCCTATAAACATGCAGCTTATACGTCATCTATCGAACTATAAAAAAGACGCTCGAGGCTGCATCGCTACGATCGGCAATTTTGATGGCGTACACCTAGGTCATCAAAAAGTAATTAATAAACTCATTCATGAAAGCAAAACCCTGGGGTTGCCTTCTATGGTAATTGCTTTTGAACCATCTGCTAAAGAGTTTTTTCTCAAAGAAAATGCACCGCCGCGTTTAACTAATTTTCGTGAAAAATTTTCACTAATTAGAGAGCTAGGTATTGATAAATTTGTCTGCCTTAAATTTAATCGTGAGCTTGCCAGCATGTCGGCTGAAGATTTTATAAAGAAAATATTAGTTGACTCATTGGGTATAAAATATTTAACCGTTGGCGATAACTTTCGTTTTGGCAAAGACCGCAAAGGTAACTTTGCATTATTACAAGAATACGCAAATAGTCTTAGCTACGAAGTGAATGATACTGAAAGTATTATGAGTGGCGATAAGCGTATAAGTAGTACCATGGTTAGAGAATTCTTACATTCTGGCGATTTAGAGTCTGCTGCATCACTGTTAGGTCGCGATTACTCAATGTCTGGGTGCGTAGTCCATGGTGACAAGAAAGGCCGTACTATTGGCTTCCCAACTGCTAACGTTCCTATTAAACGTAAAAAATCTGCAGTCAATGGTGTATTTGCTGTAGATGTATTAGTAGAAAACGATGAGCTCGTTCAAGGAGTAGCAAATATTGGGCACCGCCCTACCGTCAGTGGTACACGTACACAGTTAGAGGTGCACTTATTTCAGTTTTCTAAGGAAATTTATGGAAAACACATCACTGTGATGTTTCAAAAAAAACTTCGGGACGAAAAGAAATTTAATTCATTTGAAGACTTAAAACAACAAATCCAGCTTGACTCACAATCTGCGCAAAGATTTTTTGGTATTGCTGCATAAATATTTCCATGGCTGATTATAAAGACACATTAAATCTACCCAAAACTTCATTTGCGATGAAAGCTAATCTCGCTCAACGTGAACCAGAAATGTTGAAAAAATGGGGAAACGAAAATATTTACCAGCAAATTCGTGAAGCTCGCAATGGTGCACCAAGATTTATTTTGCATGATGGCCCTCCTTACGCGAACGGTGAGATTCATATCGGCCATGCGGTAAACAAAATTCTTAAAGACATCATCATAAAAAGTAAAACACTTTCAGGATTTGATGTTCCTTATATCCCTGGATGGGACTGTCATGGCTTACCTATTGAACATCAAGTAGAAAAGAAAATTGGTAAAGCGGGTACTAAAAAAACACATAAAGAGTTTCGTGATGCGTGCCGTGTATATGCTGAAAAACAAATAGACAAACAACGAACTGATTTTAAACGCTTAGGTATATTTGGCGATTGGGATAATCCTTACCGAACAATGGACTTTAGCTTTGAAGCCGACATTGTCAGGGCAATTGGAAAAATTTATTCCAAAGGCCATATCGTAAGAGGTTATAAACCAGTTTATTGGAGTGTAGTCGGTGCTTCTGCCTTAGCTGAAGCTGAAGTGGAGTATAAAGATAAAACTTCTTTTGCGATCGATGTACAATTTAATTTTGATGATGAAGATGCTGTAGCAAAAAAAGTCAGTGGCATTGAAGGAGAAGGCGTAATTGCTGTTGCAATCTGGACTACTACGCCATGGACCTTGCCTTCAAATCAAGCCGTTTCATTACATCCTGAGTTAGATTATGTATTTGTAGAATGCGAGCACGAAAATACTAAACTACGGTTGTTATTCGCCGAAGCTTTGTATGAATCATGCTTGCAAAGATACGCAATAGAGAACTATAAAATAGTTGGTAAATGTAAAGGTAAAGATCTAGAAAAACTACAGCTTCAACATCCTTTTTATAACAAAAAGGTACCCATAATTCTTGGCGAACATGTTACGACAGAGACCGGCACAGGTGCTGTACATACTGCCCCTGACCATGGCATTGATGATTTCAATGTTGGAAAAAAATATAACATCGGCACTTTAAATTTAGTAGACGATAATGGAATATTCAAAGAAGAAACAGAAATCTTTGCTGGAGAGCATGTTTACAAAGTAGATGAAAAAGTCATTGAGGCTTTAACCTACCAGAACAAGCTACTTCATCAAGAAAAGTTCCAACACAGCTTTCCCCATTGCTGGCGCACGAAAACACCTCTTATATACAGAGCCACACCGCAGTGGTTTATCAGCATGAGTGCTAAAAATTTATTGCATGAGGTTAACGATCAAGTTTCAAAAGTAAAGTGGATACCCGAATGGGGACAAGCACGCATAGAAGGTATGTTAGCAAGTAGTCCTGATTGGTGTATTTCTCGACAACGCACCTGGGGTGTACCAATCACATTTTTTATTGATAAAAACACCGAGCAACTACATCCAAAAACTGCAGTGTTGATCGAACAAATAGCCCAAAAAATTGAACAAAAAGGCATGGATGCTTGGTATGAACTCGATGTAAAAGAAATTCTTGGTGACGAAGCAGATCAATATAAAAAAGTCACGGACACATTAGATGTATGGTTTGATTCTGGGGTAACCCATTTTGCAGTCGCACAAAAGCGATTGGATGTGGATCTTGAAAGTGGCAAGATGGTCGACCTTTATTTAGAGGGATCCGACCAGCATCGCGGGTGGTTTCAATCGTCACTAAAAACCGCTGTGGCTATGTATGGTCATGCTCCTTATCAAGAAGTACTCACGCATGGTTTTACTGTGGATGCTGATGGCAAAAAAATGTCGAAGTCTTTAGGGAATGTTGTTGCCCCACAAAAGATATGTAATTCACTAGGTGCAGATGTATTACGTCTTTGGGTCGCAGCAACTGACTATAGTGGCGAACTTAATGTATCAGACGAAATTCTTAAGCGCACATCAGATGCTTATCGACGTATAAGAAACACTCTGCGCTACCTATTATCTAATCTCGATGGCTTTAATCCTGATAGCGATGAAATTCCAGCCAATGAAATGGTAGCATTAGATTATTGGATTGTATGGAAAACAAATTCATTGCAAAACTTAATTAAACAGCATTACGAAAACTATCAATTTCATAACATATACCATCTTATTCATAATTTTTGTGTTTTAGAACTGGGTAGCGATTACTTAGATATCATTAAAGATCGCCAATACACTTCTAAATCTAATAGTCATGCGCGCAAATCTGCTCAGACTGCTATGTTTCATATTGCAGAAGCATTAGTCCGTTGGATCACACCTATTTTAAGTTTCACTGCTAACGAAGCTTGGGAACACATACCCGGCGATCGCAATAAAACGATATTTACACAATTGTGGTATGACTTAAATGAGTTTGAGACATCTGGTGATATTACTGATACAGATTGGGAAGGTATTCTTGAAACAAAAGAAAAAATTAGTAAGGAATTAGAAGGATTAAGAAACCAAAAAGAAATTGGTTCTTCACTTGATGCTGAGGTGATAGTTTGGAATGCGCCTAATTATTTAGAAAAAATCAAAAACGATGAATTGCGATTTATATTTATCACCTCTTATGCTGATTTAGCGACCCAAGACATTTCTAACACTGCAAAAAAGATGAAAAACGGTGATGGCATTGAATATTTTGTAGAAGTAAAAAAATCACAGCATCAAAAATGTGTGAGATGTTGGCATCATCGTGAAGAGGTGGGCACAGTTTCTCAACACCCAGAATTATGTAGCCGTTGTGTTAGCAATCTGCCTGATGGGCTGGGAGAATCTCGCAATTATGCTTAAATGGTTATGGCTCACAGCACTCGTGGTTTTACTAGATCAGATTAGCAAACAAGCCGCGATAAATTTACTCGCTTTACATGATCCTCAAACTTTTTTACCTTTTTTTAACTTCACCTTAACCTACAATAAAGGTGCTGCGTTTAGTTTTTTAAGTACAGCGGGAGGTTGGCAGCGTTGGTTTTTCACTTTATTAGCAATTGGGATAAGTATTTTCATTTTTCTTTGGCTAAAAAAATTATCTGCTAAAGAAAAACTACTCGCTGTCAGCTTGTCATTAATTTTGGGAGGTGCAATAGGTAATGTAATTGATCGCAGCCTTTATGGATATGTGATCGATTTTATAGACTGGTTTTATCCTGCTACTGAATGTTTACCTTTTTTCTTTTCGATTAATCAAACAAGCTGTCATTGGCCGACTTTCAACTTAGCTGATTCGGCTATTTTTCTTGGCGCAGTATTAATGATCACTCAAGCCATATTTAGCAAGGAAAGCTAAGCTTTATGGAAGTATTGCTCGCCAATCCTCGTGGCTTTTGTGCTGGTGTCGACCGTGCAATTGAGATTGTAGAGCGTGCGTTACAAATGTTTGGCGCACCCATCTATGTGAGACATGAAGTTGTACACAACAAATTTGTAGTAGATAACTTAAAAGAAAAAGGTGCTATTTTTGTAGACGAATTACGCGAAGTGCCAGACGGTTCTACCGTTATTTTTAGTGCACATGGTGTATCAAAAGCTGTACAGAATGAAGCTAAAAATAGAGATGTAAAAGTGTTTGATGCAACTTGCCCTTTAGTGACTAAAGTGCATTTAGAAGTCGCTCGTTATAGCAAATATGGTTTGGATACCATATTAATCGGTCACAAAGGACATCCAGAAGTTGCAGGCACCATGGGGCAATATGATGATTCAAATGGTGGAAAAATCCATTTAGTTGAAAATGTTCAAGATGTTGAGTATTTAAAAGTCTCTGACACCAATAAAACTGCATTTGTTACGCAAACTACTTTATCTGTCGATGACACTAGTGATGTAATTGATGCACTACGAGATCGCTTCCCGAATATTATTGGTCCAAAAAAAGATGATATATGTTATGCCACACAAAACCGGCAAGATGCGGTTAAAAAATTAGTAGCAAACTGCGATCTTTTATTAGTGATAGGTTCAAATTCCAGCTCAAACTCTAATCGCTTACGAGAAATCGCAGATAAAAATGGCATCGAAGCTCATCTTATCGATGGCCCTGAATATATTCAAAATGACTGGCTAGAAAATAAAAATAAAGTGGGTGTCACAGCAGGTGCATCCGCCCCCGAAGTTTTAGTACAACGCGTAATTCAGTTTTTAAAGGAAAAAAACAAAGCAATAATTACTGAAGACATTGGGAAAACTGAAAACGTTGTTTTCCCACTACCAAAAATTTTTAGAAAACATTGATTAATATCTACCAGCACTCTGCTTCACCTAAACCATTACCATTTTCAGCGCCTTTTTGTTGTGCTTGATTAATGGTTAAATTCCCACAACGATCATTTGCTTGGGCTGTTCCAACAGCTGGTGTTGCACGAAGTGTAAAAGTTTGAAATGGTGCGGCTACAGTAGCAATAGATATTTGGTAAAAATTTTCTGGACTCGTAGTGGCAATTCCTGAGTTGGCTATCGTTCCACTATAACGACCAAACTGAGTGTAGTGCCTTTCCATTTTTGCTGCAGCATCCATTAATGCAGCTTTAGCATCTGCTCGTCGAGTTTTTTGCATTTGCTCTTGGTAGGAGGGATAAGCGATAGAGGTAATTATTGCAACAATTACAACGACAATCATTAATTCAATTAACGTAATTCCGCGTATTTTTTGTAATGTAGGTTGCTTCATATGTGTATTGCTTACTATTAAATTATTGTTTAATAGGTTATAGCATTATAAGATTTCAAAAAGCGATTAAATACACAAATTTAGTGATTAACGGAAATAATTTAGCTCACCATTTAGCAGCAGGCACTTTTACTCCTTGTGAATTATAGGTTAAGTTCCCATCACTATTTTGAGCAGTTCCTGCTGTTGCTGTTAGAACTACACACTGAGAAATTCCTCCGCCGCATGCAGCCGCGGAAACTGTGTAAAATCCTTCATCAGAATTTGTATCAGTAAGACCTAGTCCTGCTGGTTCTGCTCCTGTCAAGTTTGTCGTGTATGACCCATAGTTTGTAAAAAATCTTTCTTGAGCATTCATCACCTCCATCAACATGGCTTGTCCATCAGATCTTCTGGTTTTGATCATCTGATCACGGTATGAAGGGTACGCAATACTCGCTAAAACTCCTACGATCGCTACAACAATCATTAATTCGATTAACGTAATACCTTTTTGTTTATTGTGCATGAACTTTTCCTAATTAATGCAAAATTAATTTAACTTGACACTGCCTTTAGGCACGATCCATATTTCAGTAATTGTTTCATCATTATTTGAAGTCATGAATGTGATATTAGACCCTTTGCTTAAATTGTTTATCGAACCAAACTCATTCTTTTTCGAATGGACTTTTACATTTTGACCTAAATAATATTTAGTTGCGTTAATCATTATCGTATTCTTTGATCGATCTAATTCTTGTACAACGCCTTGGTTTCGCGCGACTTGATATTTTCCTAAAGTTACTGCCTTAATCGCAAGATCATGCTCATTGGTCTCACTCCATGCAATACTCCCTAAGATAAAACTTAGAAAAAAAACAATCAAAATTTTAGCTGTGACTTTCATAATGTTCCTTTCATGAATCTATTGTACAATTAACTCACGCCACGAGTTTCTGCCGGTAGTTGCAGTAGCCTCTGTATTAGTTCCGATACTTCGTACAGTTTTATCACTTTGTTGCGTTACACGATATTTACCAATAAATGCAGCATCGGTTGGTGTCGTGTCATCAAATCGTATCCCCGCAACAATGTATGCATCTCCAGCTGTGTCGTTAATATTGTCGTCTAAATCAAATGTACCGTCTGCATTGATATCAAATATAAAATCAGATCCAGAGCCGCCCGTTAATGGATTAAATGCTAATTCAAATCCACCAGCTCCTGTGTTACACGGGTTAGAGCTTTTAGGAATGATCGTATTTACGAATAGGAAGTCCCCACGTAACTGAAGATTACGCACGGCACGCTCTCCAGGATATTCAACTCCTGAGGATAATCCAGCAGCTGGCATGTCAAGATCAATATACCAACCCATCACTTTGTTATTTGTACTGCCAGTGTCTTTCCAATTAATTGCATTATTGGTCAAGGATCGAACCGTGAAGCCGTGCTCTTTGCTGGTGTGATTTGTAAAAATTTGTTCAACTAGTTGATTATCAGAATCAACCATTAGCACTTCATTGCCCGTGCCGTTATCCCAGATACCGTAAATAGATTGAATATCGGTGCTAGTTGAATCATCTGAAGTCATCCAACTTCCTGTCGCAACAATTACGATGTATCCACCTTCATCTTTGTTTTTAACTACAATCGGTCGATTAATAATAGGTTGAACGGCTGTTCTTGGATAACTTGTGCCATAACGCGCTTTAAAAAGAACATCGCGATTCGACGAATCATCCCATTGACTTGGGTTGGTGCTGCTTACATCAACTCGATATAAGTTGCCTTGTAAATCGCCCGCATACAGTTGATCCACAGTTCCATCTCCATCTATGTCGATGCCTCGAACCCCGCCAATTCCATTTGGTGTGGTGCCATCACTGCTCTCTGCTTTTCCATAACCTGTGCTAATTTTTATATAGTCTGATCCTGACGTCCAAACGCCATCTTGACCAGCTTCTAAAAAGGCCATATAAATAGCAGCATCACCATCTGTACTGGTACTGTTAAAGCCATTACCAAAAATAGCTACCCAATCTTTTTCACCATCACTATTTATATCGGCATTACTCATCGCCAATAATGGCGCACTAAAACTATAACCTAAGTCACTATTACCAATAATACCGTCATCTGCTTCTGTGAACTCCCACATTACATTTTGTGCAGCATTTGTCTCTGTTGTAAATGCAGAAGGGTCTGTGATATTTAAAGCATAGTAGCCCTTACCACCCGCACCCAATCCACCAACTAAAACAGTATTCCATGAGGCATCAGTGCTACCTGATTTTTTCATAAATACATCATTGATACTTGGAGTGAGATCAACATAAAAACGGTGATCGTAATCAGGATCAGTTAATTCAGATAATTCATCAAATAGAATATTTGGGACATACGCAAACAGCTCTTCACCATCTGTAGCCTTAAATGCATGTAACATTCCATCATTTGCGCCTACGTACACTACCGAGGTTCGATTAGCATTATCACTTTTAAAAGTTGTATATAGATCATCCACATTAGAAGGAAACTCTCCAGGAAAGGCGCCTGAAATGCGCCCAGTAAATGAGGGTTGTCCTACATAGACGGGGGTTGAATGAACAATATCACCCAATTTTCCAGCAAATAACGGTCGAATGCGGAACTCACCATCATCAAAAGTTGGCCCTTCATCAACAGAGTGACCTCTAAGATAATTTAAACGCTCGTCACCCACGTCTGAAACATTTGCAGGAACAGGCTGATCTAGTGCATACATTTGTGTACTGGTATTATTGCGAGGTCCTGTAATCTTGCTCGAACCAGCCCATTTAAATGCAACACCTTGACTTGAAGCACCATTATCATCATAGGTGATAATGACACGGCTATCGCTACTAGCACCTGTTTTATTATCTAACTCTTCTGCAGCATTCCATTCAAAAATAGGATCGCCGTTTGTATCCACATTTAATGTTCCATTAAAATTAATTCGTTGCGCTACCAAAGAACCTGTGTTGTCTTGTGTATTAAAAAATGCACGGAATACAACAGAATCAGCTTCAATGGTTTGACTATTGAAAGCTACAGAAGATGCAGCACCTTCACCCGTACCTATTTCATCAAAGATCTCTTCCAATGTATTCGCAAGGACTTCAGGATTATTCGCACTGGTAAAACTTCCACGACCGTTGTAGGCAGCATGTCGTAGATCATCGATCTTTTCAGGATCTCCATCATCTGGGTCTGGCCAATATGACTTGTTCACAACGGTAGGATCCGAAGGCATAGTACTTAGCGTGCCCTCCACACCAAAACCAACCGAGTAGGTAGCCATATGCTGGTGCATGGTGTCTTCTAACGTCAGTGTCGTAGCAGTGTCAGGATAGCGTGACACATCTTTGTTTGTTGTAGGCACATCATTTGCTAAAGAGCTATGTAAATCATTCTCATAATATTCCATAGCAATGTCTGCTAATGTATCTGAATAATCATCAGCAAATGCACCATTATCAAAATTTGTATCATCATCGCCGTCTTCATCACTAACACCAGGATCGGAACCATTGTAAAAACCATCCGTCATTAAAATTGCAAAATTTTGTTGACAAGTACCGTTTGGCGCTGCCTCGATAGGACAACCTGAACTACCTGGTGTGGAATCACTTGTTGACCCAAAAATATCACCGTCTTCGCACTCAAAGTAACGCCCAACTTGTTCAAAGTTCTCTCTTAGAGGTGTTCCACCGCTAGGGCGTGTTGAAAAAATATTATCTAGTAATGACTTCTTGTTTCCACTACCTGGCGATAAATTCATTGAGCTTACTTGTGTTGCAACACTATTATTATCATGCAGCGTGGCGTAACCAATGCGCGCTAACGTTGTCTCATCGATTACATTACTTAAAGCTGCTTTCGCAACAAGATCACGCTTACGATAATACTGAAACCAGTTAGCAAAGTTTTGCATTTCTTCAGCATAACTGCAGGTTACGGTTCCGTTTCCATTATCAATACTACAGTCGCTGCGGCCGGTTTCGTTTGTGCTATTATAAATAGATCGCGTAAAGGTAGCTGGACAACTTGCACCTGTAGTACACCCTCCCGTTCTAATTTCAATTAACTGGTGAGAGTCATTGTCATCCACATCACCATCAGTATCGGTATCGGTCCAGGTGTAGTAACGAGCCGGGTAGTAGTCGGTGTTATTAAACACAAAAACAATGCCCATAGCTTCATCAGACCATCCTGGCAATCCTGCCGCGGTGCACTCTGTAGAAACACAAGATGCAGAATACGTATGTGTTGTTGTTAAGTCTAAGCCGCCTTGAGCAGCGTCATATGGGTTATAAAGTGCGTTCGTCGCTGATGCATCTGCGTAAGTAGTGCCAGAATTATCAACACCCGCCCAGGGTTTATATGTAGTCTCAGGGTTATAGTAAACTTTATTGTAATCCACATTCCTAGCACGCCACACACCCAAATAAGGGGCAGCAACACCTTGTGCATTTAAAAAATCCTCAGATGGCATAACAAAGAAACTGGCATTTGAAGCAGGAGGTGTAGCCCCTGTTGTTACACCATTATCAGGATGTGCATAATAATAAACAAAATTACCTCCAGTTGTACCTCCATTAGGTAAATGCATCCTTCCTTCTCTTTCAGGCGTCATTAAACCCCAGTCCATACTACCTGAATCATCATTAAGTACTATTATATTGGGCTCTACACCTGTTGAAACTTCCAATACCGTGTTCGAAAGATCGAGTGGCCCGGTATATCCTACGTTACTAACCATTACCAAGGTTGATACAACTGTGAAATACAATATTCGTATATAAAGCTGCTTAAACTTGTTTGTTTGAATACTCATTGATCCTACTCCGAATTCCTTTTCTTCATATAATCTCTACAAACGCTTTCCATATGTAGATTGTAAAATTACGACGGCATTGTCATTACTTCCTGTGCCTCTCGCTGTGACACGAAACATTTCTGTTTGTCCAGCACCTGTACCTGCGCCATAATTATCTAAATTTAAATTGTCAACTTCTTCAACATTTGAAGCATAGTATTCAATAATATATCTTGGTGATTGATTAACTTTGTAAGTGTTATCAAAAGTACTATGTGATATTACTTCGTTATCATTTCCTGAATCCGTTCCATTCCAATCAACCACATTCCAAATTTTTTCTATCGAATCATCATATAGACCATCTGTACCATCCGTATCAAAATTACCTACTGTGATAACATTGTTTTCAATAAAACGCTCGCCAACTAATAACGCTGCTTCTGCTGCTTCAAATGCAACATGCTTATCTTTTGAGTTACCTGACATTTTTTCTTCAAATGTCGACATTCGCATGCCCGTTAAACCAATTAAGGTGAGAACGATCAACATCAGCATGCCTATTACAAGCACAACACCTTTTTGTCTCTTTTGTAAATTGATTATCTGCATAAGATTTATTCCGAATTAATTTAGGCCACGATTTCGTACTTTAATCGTTGAGTTAAAAACATTTCTTAATCGTCGATCGCCGTCATGAGTAATAGTTGTACTCGTATCTGCAATAGCAGTACCAGCCACATTGTAGGAATTGGTATCATTTATTTTGTTTATTTGATCCGGCGAATGTGACAAAAACCCTACCCTTACAGAAACTACATCATTCCATGTAGTAACATTATTTGCAGTAAAATAGCGCTCGGGTTGCGTGTCACTATCCGTGTCTTCACCGTATAAAATTTGCATATTTTCAATACCGTCTAGTAGCTCCTCAGATGCAAATGCAATACTTGTTCCTGCGGTATCAACCTCTGAGATCGTACGTCTATACAATGATCGACTATTTCCTGATGCACTCACACCAATGTAATATCCAACAGCTTTGAAATTTAACCAACTGTGAACCAGGTCCATATGTATGTGGTTCTAACCGCAGTCGAATCATCTGAGCAATCACCAATTCCCCCCTAACGCAACGTTGAGCAATTTCCTGGTGATACTGCATGTACCAGTATTGTGTACAACAGTTACGTTAGAGGAATTTACGTTTGAAACTTGGAATATTGCAGCAGCAGTTCCATCACAAATCAACGCTATATCACCATCATCTAAAGTGTGTAGGTCATTTAATTTAAACTGTGCAGATACTGGATTATGTTGAGTGACTTTATAAATCTCGTCGTCCCCACGTAAAATAACAATGGCATCTGTGCCTGCTACACGATCACCAGGACTTGTACCTACAGCTGGAAAGCCTGATGGGAAACACACTTATGCCGCCTTCATATCCTATTAAAGCGAACGATCCGAAAAAAGTCATAAATAAGATCTCAGTACCTTGATTTAATTGAATTAGCGATGTTCGCCCGTAAGGCGACACGGCATAAATCCAGCCATTCGAATATCTTGCCGTAGATATTCCATTGCAAAGCGTGCACTTTCTTGAAGTCGAGATAGATTTTCAGATAAGTTGTAGGTTTCTTTCGTAGTTAAATAAACTTTTGTAATTCCAGTAGTCAAAAGCAAACCAAGTACTAATGCCACCATTAGCTCGATTATAGTTAAACCTTTATTTTTCTTTTTTGTTGAAAATGTTTTATTTTTTAAGCTCATAATTCTGTGCTCACCTGAAAAGTTCTTTGCACCCCATCTCGATCATTCCAGCGCACACTTACGGTATGGATAGTTCCATTGCGTGTAACAGCACCGTCACCTCCAGGTAGTAGCCCAGAAATTGATAAAGTAGTAGAACAAGTATTAATTGCATCCCAATTACCTAAAGAACATTTCCATTCATTAATGTCGTATGCAGCTAACTCTGCAGTGGTGCATGCACCAGACTGACACTCCGTGGTTCCTGAAGGAGCTGTTCCTAGAGCTGTTACGTATGAACCGCCTTGAGCTGCACCAAGATTGGCGCGCATTTTATCGACCATGTCATAAGCTAAGAAAGAAGCTTGTGTACGTAAGTATGCACTATGGTTATTTTTCATACTTAAGGTTTGCAAAGCTGCTAAACCCACTAAACCAATAGATAACACAACAACTGCAATAAGCACTTCGATTAAAGTTGTACCAATTTGCGTTTTTAAATTATGCATAAGGAGCTACTTACTAACTTTAAGCTGGTGTACATGAAGTAATATTATTTCCTGCATCGTCTTCAGGAACTTTGTCATTATTTGTATCTTTTGCGACACGCGCTCGACCAGAGGTAATTACAAACACAGCACGTGATTTTGTAGTGTCAGCACTTTTACACAGGACAAAATGATCCTGTGCCGCATCAGGGTCCGCATTTGCAATACCACCAGTAGGTAAATATGAAATAAAATTAGCGAATCGATTGTTGCCTCGTAGAGTAATGTTAGCGTCTAAGGCTTCGTGAATTTTTAATAGTTGTTCCCCCGCATCATAGTTGCCATCAGCAGGTGCATCATCAACAAATACTAACCAACCGTCTTCATAACCGCTCGCACCACAATTAACCCCATCATCACTCATGCATACAGTAACTCTTTTACCGGTTTTCACAGATTCACTTCGAGCATATTGAAGTGTTGAGATAAGCTCATTAATTTTTGTTGATAACTGGTTTTGCTCTATAGTATTTGAAAAACTCGGCAAACCCATAGTCAACATAACTGATATTAAGGCAACAGCAATCATAAGTTCAAAAATTGTGAAACCACGATGTAGTTTTGTTTTCATAATCCTAAAATCTAATCTTTGAAAGAGAGGGAGCACCTCTCTCGTCCAACAATGCAAATTACTTTACATTGATATGCAAGGATTTTTCACGAGTGCGTTGTAACTCGCTTGGATTCTCTGATGAGCGGAAGTGCTTGATTTTAAAATGTGAAATAGGTTTATTGCCTGCAAAATAGCGCAACAATTTTTACCGATGAGTGGTAAATATGATAAATTTTGTTTACAATCTTCTTAAAAATATTTCAGTGTAATTTTATGCTGATTACAATCCCTGCAAAAATTTGATTGCGCATACAAACTATTTATTTTCATTAGAATTTAAATCAAACGCATAAAAAAAACAGATAAATAGAGCGGAGGCTCAAATACCGATCGAGCTGTAAATATACTAGTAAATAGAGATTCCTTGAATGTGCTATTCCAGCTACCACTTTGAAGCTGGTGTTTTCACATTACGTGAATTATAGGTGAGATTGCCATCACTTGTTTGACCTGCCTGTGCGGTTGCAGTCAAGTAATACACAATCTAGATATGGGTGTAGGCGCATCACACACTGCTGCTGTTATTAAATAAAATCCTTTTTCAGAAGGCACCGTTCCATCTCCATTAGGAGTCAGGATAGTTTAAGCCTACCGTCTCCGCCAGCTACTAGATTGTCTATAGTATAAGCTACTATTTCTAGCAGTAGAACTTCTGTTGCTCGTTCATGCATAATCTCTAACAACATTCTTTGTCCGTCCGAACGACGGTTTTCAAGCTATTTGAGACTCATAGTTTGGGTACGCAAGTACGACAAGAATAGATAATGCTGCAATCAGTACCATCATTAATTCGATGAGGGTGATACCTGAGTTTTGTTTCAGACAATTTGACTTAAAACTATTGAAAAACTTAAGTTGTATTCATGGAATAAGTTACTGTCGTAATTCTTTCCATGAATGTCTACCTAGCAATGCGCCATAACCCACCACCACCATTTAAGTCTGGATTAACAAGTATTCTATCCACATACTCCGTATGCTGAGAGTTGCGTGATACGCGATAGTCGCCAATAAAAGTGCTAGAATCACTTGGAATCCCACTCTTGAAATTGTGTTCCAGCAATAGTACTCGATAAGCCTGTACAGTACTGATTAATATATTATCGTTCAGCATCAAATAACACCATCTATATTAATATCGAAAATTATGACTTCGATGTCTACGCCACCATCTCAATGCGATTTACACTTAAACCAAATCCACCCGCAGAGTGGTTCACAACTTGTGCCATCTTGTGGAATCACAGTATTAAAAAATAATTGATTATTACGTAGTTGTAAAGTTACGTATTGGTCGCTCACCTGGAAATTGTATGCCACTAGTTCCACTTGGTGGCGGCACATCGAAAGTCAATGTACCAACCGCGCACATCAGGATCCGAATCCGATGGATTATCGTATATAGTTAACATGGATTTGATCGAAACCGTGCGCACAACTCAATATCATTACCATTCACAGCTAGTCTACATGGAAGTTAGTAAAGTTTTGCTCAATCAAGTTCTGTAGTCAAATTAGAATGCTACATTTAGTGCTATTGTTTGAAGTATTGCCCGCTGGGTTATCCCAAAGACCATAAATAGACTGAATTGCATGTGCTTGTTGCATCTTCTTTTGTGAAAGTAGCTTCCAGTCCCGACTATTACTATATAATCCACCATGCTGGGTTGGCTACATTACTGTGGGACGTGTTGTGATCGGTTGCGAAATCTCGTTTCCTAATGAATCTTCATAGGTTGCGGTAAATAATATTCTTTCTATAGTCCAACCCGATGGGTTAGAGCTAGATAGATTGATAATATAAACATTACCTTTGCGGTCCCCAGCGTAGGCACGATCTGCCGTACCATCACCATTTGTATCTATTGCCGTAATTCCTCCAATACCATTTGGTGAACCATCGGCTAATGGGCCTTCACCGGTATCAAGTTTGATGTAATCACTACCTAAACTCCAACCGTTATAGCCATTATCCAAAAACAAAATATAGATCACTGCATTTCCTGTTGCACTGCTATTGCTATCAGCTACAGTATTGTTAAAGCCATTACCAAATATGGCGACCCAATCTTTATTTCCTGACGAGGGCGCATTGCTCATGGCGATTACAGGGCGACTGTATGAAAAGCCTAAATCCGCATCATTACTATCGGTAAATTCCCACATCACATCTTGTTCATCAAAGATATTCGGTTCAGTAATATCCAGGGCAAAATAACCTTGTCCGCCAGCACCTAAACCATTCACCAGTACCGTGCGCCACTCTTGTGATCCACCCCTCACAGGATCAATAAACACATCATTAACACTTGGTGTTAAATCAACGAAAAACTCATGTGTGTAATTTGGGTTGGTGTAATTACCTACTTTATCGAGTAACACATCTGGAATATACGCAAAACGCTCATCTCCTGGGTCAGCAGAAGCGGTGTCATTTACATAGAATGAATGCAGCATGCCATCATTTGCGCCCACATAAACAAGCTGTTCGCGATTTTGAGTCGCTACCCGAAATTCTGCATAAGTATTCCCTACTCCACTTGGAAACGCACCACCAATTCGATTTACAAAAGGCGGCCCGCCCACAAATACTGGTGATGAATGAACAATATCACCTAACTTGCCACCTGTTGTAATTCCATTAACTGTTGAAAGTGGTGCACGCTCACGCATTTCTCCATTATCAAAGTCTGTACCTTCATCTGAAGTATCGCCGCGTAGATAATCTACTCGAGTCTCAACAAGTGTACTTAATATCGTTGCTGGTGGTGGTGGTGCTTGTGGATTTTCCAACGCATTCACTTGTGCTGGAGTTAAGCTAGTAAATACAAATTCGGTACCTTGGTCTGTTGCAGGATCAAAACTAAATATATTTCTCGAACTGAGAGATTGTGCATTCACTTGAGTCGCTGCGCTCCATTCAAAAATGGGGTTACCATTACTGTCTTCATTAAAGCTGCCATCAAAGTTAACGCGCTGTGCAACGAGTTCGCCCGTATTATTAGCTAAGTTGGAAAAGGTTCTAAACACCAATGTATTTTCACGAATATTTTGTGAATTAAATGCCAAAGCCGTAGTTGAACCAAAATTTGTCCCCGCGCGCGAAAAAGAAGACTCCACTTCATTAATTATCATTGGGAAATCTCTTTCATCAAGCGCTGGAATAAAGTTTCCTCTGCCGTTATATGCAGCATGGCGTAAATCATCAATCGTCCCTGGAAAAGTTGCAGGATTTATCCAACTAAAACTACTTGTAGCATCTCCAGGAAATGACGTGTTAATTATCAAATTTAAATTATTAAATATGCCTACAACATTTGTATTTAAATGTTGATGCAAAGTATCTCCGGCTAAGAGTGCTGCCGGCGTATTTGGATCACGAATGAAATCGATACTTGTAGCAGGAACATTATCAGCTAGAGAAGTTTGTAAATCATTTTCATGATAAAAAATTGCAACATCAGCTAATGTATTAGAGAAGCTATCTGCAAAAGCTCCCCCGTCAAAGTCACTTACTAAGTCGTCTTGGTCTTCATTACCCACGGAGGGATCAGACCCATTGTAAAAACCATCGGAAAATATAAATGCAGTGTTTGTCTGACATGTCCCACCAGGTGCGGGTAACGCTGGGCATTCTGAATCACCCGGAGAACTATCATCATCAGAATTAAAAATATCATCTTCTTCACATTCGAAATAGATGCCAACTGTTTCAAACGCTGAACGTAAAGGTGTATTACCCGTTGAATTGACACTAAAAACTTCGTTTAAAAGCGAACGTTTATTTCCACTAGCTGTCGAAAGATTTTGCAATGCAACAGGCAATCCTACACCTGTATTTTGGTTAGTTGTTGAAAAACCCACTCTTGATGCAGTGCTACTGGCTATTGCATGTGAGGATAACGCTTTTGCTACGTATTCACGCTTTCGATAATATGCAAACCAATTAGCAAAATTTTGTTGAGTGGTTACATCTTGATCTTTAATTAATCTTTGTGTTTCTTCTCCAGATTCAAATATGTTGTTAGCATTTACATCATTCCATTCATAATAAGCAAATCCACTTCCACTTATTCGATTTCCACTTATGTCCATCCCAGATTGTTGGTTTGTAAGATTGATGCGCTCGGTATTTGTTGGATCGAATGGATTATCAGGTGCATTTGTGATGTCTACATCTGGGAAAACATTGCCATTTACATCAACTCCCGCCCACGGAACATAGGTTTTATTTGGATCGAAATACAATGGATTGAATCTTGAGTTACGCACCCTAAATTCATCGTCACGCGCCACAAAACAATTTCGAATAAATGGATCATTTAATGCATTAATTGGATCCATTGGATTAAGATTATTACTATTAAATGCAACAATATATAAATATCCCGACACATACTCACCACTTCCACTTGCAATCGTTGTGTCAATATACGGCTGACAAGAAGCAGGACCACCCGCTTCTGGAACACGATGCGTAATTGTAGCGATTGCACAACTTCCTCCAACATTTGAAGAACAAAAAGCACCGCTATTATCTGAGTTTTGTGTCAAGATTTCCCAATCCATGCTGCCTGAATCATCCGTCAAGATAAAAACATTCGGTGGAACAGAAGGTGTAAGCTCTAATGGAACATTAGAAATATTTAGCGATGCAGCATTTACAACACAACTTAATGCAAAAGAAATAAAAATGAAAAAATAAATACGCATGTAGCTAGCTTTGAAACCTTTAACCTAAAATAATTAAAAATCTGCACCAAATATAGATTGCAACACAGCCTCTGTATTATTACTGCTACCGGTACCACGTGCAGTTACACGAAATAGTTCGACTGTCTGTTGCGCTTGACCTTCGCCATAACCCTGTACAAGCAAGTCTGGTGCAACTTGTGTTGATGCGATACGTTGAATGATAAAACGTGGTCGCGCAGCTACATTTCCAGGTAAGTTATAGTTTGTGTACTCACGCGAATCGGAGCCATCCCAATTTAACGTAGACCACAACTCATCATTTGCATTGTTATACAAACCATCGGCTCCATTCGTATCAAAATCAGCAAGGTTTACTGCGCCAGATGCTAATAAATTTTCTCCTGAACGCAATGCTGCTTCCGCAGTTTGCAAAGCCACTAAACTGTCTTTGGTGTTACTCGCCATGCGCATTTCAAGCGTTGCACCTTGCATGCTCGTAATGGCAATCAGAGACATAATCAACAACATGATTAATCCAACAAATAACACTGCGCCTTTTTGTTTAATCATGTACATATAACACCCCTTATTGAATGCGGTTACGGATATTGATTGTAGTATTTACCGCATAACGTAATTTGTTATCTGCAGGATGCGAAACTGCTGACGTATCTGAAATAAGTGTGCCAGCAACATTGTAAGTGTTGGTATCCACTTGAGTTGTAACTTCTTCCCCCGTCGCCATCAATAAACCTAACCTCACTGTAATCACATTTGGCCACTGAGCAGCAGCAGTAATACTGTTAGCAGTATCAAAACGATCTGGAATTTGATCGTTATTCACATCTAAACCATAAAGAATTTGCAAAGTTTCGACACCCTCAAGCAATTCTTCTGCATCCATTTGAGCAGTATTTGTTCCAGATGAAGGACCAAAAGCAACTAAATTACTACGCCAAAGAGAATTTACGTTTGGGTTTTGTGAACTTTGCCTTACGTAATAAATTACTGGTTTATAGGATGCAATAATGGCATCTTGCCCATAGGTGCCAATAGTAGTTGTTGCATTTCCTGGAACAATATTTGTGTTGTCCCCATAGCTAACCGTTCTTGAACCTGCATTAACATCAGAAATTTGAAATATTGAAGCTTGTCTTGGATCACAGGCTATGGCAATTCTGCCTCTTTCAAAGTCTTGATCTATAAAATTACTGTTTAATGTAAAGAATTCTCCAGCCGGATCATGGCCGAGCGTAGGACCGCCAAAATCTAAGGTAGAAGTAAAATTAGATGCTTTGAGAATAGCGATTGCATCGCTTCCTGCAACAACATTACTTGCAACTTCTGTTGGAAATGTACTTGCACCTCCTTCATAACCACGAATACCAAAATTAAAATAATCTAAAAACCAAGAAGAGCCGCTTCCGCTTATTGCATTAGTAACCGTTGGAGGAAACCGACAAGGAAGATACCCAGCCATGCGAACATCTTGTGATATAAACTCTAAGCTAAAACGAAGACTTTCTTGCAAACGAGAGAGATTATCTGTCATTCGATAGGTTTCTTTGCTACTGATGTACATGCCCGTTACGCCGCCTACCAAAAACAAACCGAGCAACAGCGCGACCATGAGTTCAACCACAGAAAAACCATTTTGTTTATTTAGAAATTTCATAACTCTGCCATAATCATAATTGATTCAACTGGATTAGTTCCTTCCTGCCACTGAACCGTAACCGTTACATCATTACCATTTCTTGCAACTTCGCCATCACCATTAGGCAAAACTGAAGTCATATTAAGTGGTGCGTTCGTGCATGGCGCATTAGCAGAGAAACTTCCTAAAGAGCATTTCCATTGCGTTAATTCGAATGTTGCCAACTGATCAGGCGAACATGTTGCAGTAGTACTTTGACAGTTAGTGAATCCACCAGGTATGTTTGTAAAAGTGGTGTCGTATGTCCCATTATTTAAACCTGCAGGATTAGCACGCATCTTATCAATCAAATCATAAGCAAAATAACTCGCTTGTGATTGTAAATATGCATTGTGACTACTCTTCATGCTAAATAATTGCATACCAGCCATCCCCAGCAGCCCAATTGATAACACCGCAAGGGCTACTAGCACTTCCATTAATGTGAAACCTTGAAATTTATACTTCATTTTATAAACAGGCTGTTATTGGGTTGTTATCATTATCCAACGGTATGCCAGTACTGTCATGTGGCGCGAGGCGTACTCTACCGCTAAAGGTTATAAATACAGCTTTAGATTTATTTAAATTTCCGGCTTTACATAAAACAAATCTACCTTGTTTATTTGTACGACCGTTAGATCTAAAAGAAAAGTTTTCCCCAACACCAGAAAAATTTGTTCCCAATGATAATGTTGTATCCAAAGACTCATTAACTATTAATATTTCATCTTGTGGATCATCACGAATACCATCTTCATCATCATCTACAAATATAATCCATCCATCACCATAATTTAGGCCACTACAGCTATTTAAGTCATTACTATGACATACAGAGACACGCCTATTTCTCTTTACGGCTTCGCTTCTAGCAAAATTAAGTGACGCAACTACATTATTTATTGACGCCGAAAGCTGATTGCGTTCCATCACATTGCTGAAACTCGGTACGCCAAGTGTTAATACAACCGCAGCAACTGCTATTGCAATCATCAATTCTATTAAGGTAAAAGCAGATTCGTGTTTTTGCATCGCCCAATACTTTTAGCATGCGAACACACGACGTGAAGACAACAAGCCAACTCATCTAGCAGGCTTATTCCATGTTTTACATTCTCAGTGGCGCCCGTGAATTCAAGTTAACTGCGCACATTCCTTCCTGACTTACCCGCCGCGATATTTCGCGATCTCATATAGTTTTCACAACCAATTCTAAACACATCCAGTGTTTATAAATTAGTATGTATATATTGTATTAGGTTCTATGAGTAAATTCTTGTTCTATGGGAAAGAATTTTACAAGCTGCTATGTTGTTGCTGTAGCGAGAGTTTTTTGCCCTTATAGAACATAAGGTCTAAGTAGTAATGAGGATTTTTCAGTAGTTGAAATAAAAAACCCACGGCGGTGATACCGTGGGTTTAAGAAGCCTGCTTCCCTGTAGGCTAATGCAGACCTATATTACTCACGCCTCATCGATCAATTAGTGACCCGGTTCACGCTATACAATAAGGCAAACACCACACATCGACTGCCCTATACCGGCCATCACGAATACAAGAAATTGAGAAAATTATGCCGCGCGTTGCAATGCAGCTTCTACTTCCTGGCGTTTTGTATCTCCAAGCAAACACGCAATGATTTCTAATGCAAAATCCATTGCTGTACCAGGACCACGCGATGTGAGCACTTGACCATCTTGCTGCACTGCCGCACCTGTTATTTCAAAATTATTATTTTCCAAAGCTTCCAATACGCCTGGATAAGCCGTTGCTTTTTTATTATCTAATAACCCTGCACTGGCCAAAACTTTTGGTGCAGCACAAATTGCAGCAACAAAATTTTTATCTGTAACTGTTTGTTGCAAAATTTTATGTATTCGCTGATCAGCATTTAAATGATCCGCCCCAGGCAATCCCCCAGGTAAAACCACCATGTCGAACTTTTTATCCATGACCTGATCAAGTGTAGTGTCTGCTATCAATTTCGTGCCACGAGATGCGGTAATGGGTTTGTCATCAAGACTTGCAGTAGTAACTTGCACTTCAGCGCGTCGCAATAAATCTATAATCGTAACTGCTTCTAGTTCTTCGCAACCTTGAGCAAGGGGGATTAATACCTGAGGAATGTGTGTATTTGCCATGATGATTTAGATACCTTTGCCAATTGTTGTGTGTTAGCAATGTCTATAAGCTTGCTAACCGTCACTAATTGTACCTCTTGATCGTTTGAACTAGAAAGCTCCTGTTCAAGTACGGCTAAGGTAGTTCGATGAGGGTGACCAATTGCTAAAGCATAGCCCTGTTGTTTGGAAATTTTAATCAACTGCTTTACTTGTTGCCTGACAAATTCTTTATCATTCGCAGTTGAATCTAAAAAAATGTCACGCTGCATGCTTGGAATGTAATAACTTTGCGCAGTGTTCGCTGCGACTGTACGAGCCGTGGTTTTACTATCAATGAAAAAAAGATTTTCATCTCGATTAGCAATAGTCTGCATTAACCATTCCATATAATCAGTATTACTAGTTAACAAACTTCCCATATGGTTATTAATCCCCTTTGTATAAGGAACAGCGTCAATACTAATATCCACTGTGCGCATAAATTCATGCCTAGACATACCTGACGTTAGTGCACCATGCCCAAGTGGATGTGACTTGGAAGCTTGCATCGGCAAATGCAGCATCACTTCTTTACCCTGTTTATGTGCTAAACGTGCTAATTCAATGGAATAGGGTCGCGCCGGTAAAATTGAACATGTGATCGGCAAGGTAGAATTGATTACGCGTTTGCCCGATTCTAGATTATTGCCAATATCATCAATAATGATGGCAATCGCAGCAGGTTCCGCAAATACAATATTAAAAGGGGCTGCAGAAAGCAGCCCCACTAGAAAAATTTTTAATATTTTTTTATAAGAATTCAGCACGTATTACTAAATGCTTGCTTGTTGTGTACCTACTTTATCTTTCAAAACTTTTAGTGCTTCATCCAAAGCATAATCTTTTGCATCATCTCTTTTTTGTTTAGGAATGACTACAACTGACTTAGGCTCTCTCTTCGGCGTGCCTGCTTCGCTATCATTCTCTAAATGCCCGTCTAAATCGGCTTCAGAAATAATGCTTAACGCTGAGCTTTCTTCTTCAGATGCACCCTCTTCTTTTAAAAGAATATCAGGAACAATCCCTTGGCTTTGAATCGAACGACCCGCAGGTGTGTAGTAACGCGCAGTGGTTAGTTTTAATGCTGTATTGTCATTGAGAGGCAAAATAGTTTGCACTGAGCCTTTGCCAAAAGATGTAGTGCCTAAAATAGTCGCGCGCTCATGATCTTGCATTGCGCCCGCCACAATTTCAGATGCTGAAGCTGAACCTTGATTGATTAAAATAACTAATGGTGCACCTTTTAATGAATCACCCGTGCTGGCATTATATTTTAATTCCGAATCATCCACGCGCCCTTCAGTATAAACAATTAACTTATTATCTTTCAGGAATACATCTGAAACACCCACTGCACCCGTTAACACGCCTCCTGGGTTATTACGCAAGTCTAATACCAGTCCTTTAAGCTCACCTTCATTTTTCTTTTCTAAACTCTCTAAAGCGTCTAACAAACTACGTGTTGTTTTAGATTGAAAATTTGAGATCCGCACATAACCATAGCCTGGTTCTAATACACGATTTCGTACACTACGCACACGTATCACATCACGTGTAAGTTTAATCACTAACGGTGCATCTTCGCCTTCGCGCACAATGGTTAAGTTAATGTCAGAACCTTTTTTACCGCGCATTAATTTGACTGCTTCTTCTAAAGTTAAACCTTTTACAGACTTATCATCTAATTTAATAATTAAGTCACCGGCTTTTACGCCAGCACGATCTGCAGGAGTGTCATCAATCGGTGCGATAACTTTTACGAATCCATTCTCCATGCCGACTTCAATTCCCAAACCACCAAACTCGCCAGAGGTTCCAATTTGAAGTTCACGAAATTGTTCTTCATCTAAATATGATGAATGCGGATCTAAACCAGAAAGCATGCCGCGAATAGCGTTTTTTAATAAATCGCTGTCATCAACATCCGTTACGTAATCTTGCTTAATACGTGCGTAAACGTCAGTAAAAGTACGCAAATCTTCAAGCGGCAAAGCTGAAGCCATATTTTTATCCGCCCACACATTGTGGGCCAAAGATAGGCTTAACCCAATTACCACTCCCCATATAATGCCGATGTTTAGGGGGTGCTTAAATTTCATTACCACTCTCCTCGAATTCTCTTCTGTCACGTAAATATGACTCCATTATGAAAGGAAAAAATAGATTCGCAACATATTAGATCGCAGCAGGTGTGCAAACGTTCACGAATCAGCATACATATTAGTATTTCACCCGCATATTTACGCATATATACTTATAATATGTGTGTTTTCAAGCTCGCACTGACCCAGTGAGCCGATCATTGGTTAACAGTCGATCCATCCTAATTGGAAGAAAGTCTGCGTGAAGACGCTGGTTTGGAACACCATTTTGCTGGATTGACAGGATCTCCTTGCTTGCGAATCTCAAAGTAAAGACCCGACTGACTATACCCACCACTACTACCTACTGTTGCTACTCGCTCGCCAGCATTCACCCACTCACCTACTTGCCTAAACAAGCTTTGGTTATGCCCGTAAAGACTCATATAGCCATCACCATGATCTACGATGATCAACAAGCCCAAACCTCGCATCCATTCAGCGAACGCCACCCTGCCATGGTAGATACTACGTACATTGTTTCCTTCATTACTGGGGATAAACACTCCCTGCCAATTTAACTTGCTATGCGCAGCATTTCGCTTTTGGCCAAATTTATTACTTGGCTTACCCACTACTGGCCAATACAACTCGCCTTTTGATTTACTAAAACCTTTGCCTTGATCGATCACAGGAATATCCATTAAGGCAGCGCGTAGTTTTTCGATTACGCTCTTAAGTTGTTTTTCATTACTCTCTAAATCTGAAATTTTTTGTTTTTCACTCGTAACACTAGTATTTAACGCGCTAATAGTGGTTTTACGTTCACGCTGAGCCCGCTCCAGCGAAGTCTTTTCACCCAATAAATTCTGCTTTGTCTGTAAGATAAGCTGCTCTTGATGTTTGATTTCTTCATGAACTTGTGTGACGGATTGTAAAACTTGTGTTGCTTTATCTATTTCACTCAGCCGCGCACGATGTAAGTAATCGTAATAAACTAAATCCCGCCCTAGTTTTTCAGGTTGCTCTTGATTGAGTAGCAGCTTTAATTTTTGCTGACCACCATATTGATATTCTGAACGTATTTGTGCGTACAGAATTCGCTGATGTTTAGACAACTGTTTCTGTAATTGCTTTTCTTCATTTTGCAGTACAGCTATTTTGTCCTGACTGTTTTTAAGTTTAGTCTCTGTGGAATGTAACTGTTTATTAAGTTGCCCAATATTCTGTTCTGATTTACGCAATTGCTTTTCTAAGCTACCTAGTTCACCGCGCTGCCGTTCTAGTTTCTGCTGTGACTTACGAATTTGTTCCTGCACTTTTGCAAGCTTCTTTTCGACCTCCTGTTGACTGGACTCAGAAAAAACAGGGGAAACCACAAAGACTGCTAGCAATACAAGCATGATCGCAAGGAGCATTCTCTTAAATGGTAGGGTGGTGAATTGCGACATAATGATCTAAATTATAGCTAATAAACTTGCTGAAAATAAGAGTAACTTATTGATTTATATGCTTTATTAACGTATTAGACATTTATAATATTAGCCTATACTATATGAGTATAAGTGTGCACGGAAGCGTAAACCTACAACAACTAGGAATCTATTATGAGTATTACTGCTGATGAACTCATCTCTAAAGAAGAGGATATCGAGCAAGCCTCTCGATCCCTCAAAGCCATGTCGCATCCACTACGACTAAAAATCCTTTGCGTGTTAGGTGATCGAGAAGTCAGTGTGCAAGATATCGTAGACAATGTTGGTACGTCTCAAAGTAACATCTCTCAGCATTTAGCAATTTTACGTGATAAAGGCATTTTAGCCTCACGTAAAGATGCTAACCGCGTCTATTATCGTGTTGGCGACGAACGAACGCTTAGCTTGATCAATATGATGCAACAAGTATTTTGCTCTGCCCATTAGCACTTAATTAAATTTATGCACGAATATCTAGAGTTTGCCAGCCGGCATATGCTGCTATTTATTGCACTTGCGGCAATCATTGCTTTAATTATCATGTCAGAATTAAAGCGCGCCACCAAAGGTTACAAAGAAGTGTTGCCTGCCGAAGCAGTGCGGTTGATCAATAAAGAAAACGCTCTCGTTCTTGATATACGTGAAGCCAATGAACTCACACAGGGTAGCATTATTGATGCAAAGCATGTGGCCTTGAGTATACTGCCAGAAAAGATTTCTACTCTTAGCACAGATAAAGATAAACCTATTGTAGTTTTTTGTAAGATAGGTAACCGGTCTGCACAAGCATGCAAATTACTGTTGAAAAATAGTTATACCAATGTGTTTGGTTTGAAAGGCGGTATAACTGCTTGGATAAATGATCAATTACCCGTTATTAAAAAGTAATTCTAGATAAGAATATGAGTACACCTGAAATTACAATTTACACCGGCCATCGCTGCGCATACTGTAATGCAGCAAAACGTATGCTGGACAGCAAAAACGTAAGCTATACCGAAATTAATATTCATGAAGATGCTTCTAAAGCTGAAGAAATGGTTGAGCGTACAAAACGCCAAACGGTACCGCAGATATTCATCGGTGATTACCATGTTGGTGGTTTTGATGATATGGCTGAACTCAACAGCGAAGGGAAGCTAGATAAATTACTCAGTGGGGAAGAATAGGCGAGAATCCATAATATATTTCAGTCATAATTATAGGCACTAGCAAATAGGTCGATTAATTACTCATAAAAATCTATGGCTGACAAACCCGCACAAAAATTTGAAATTCAAAAGATCTATGTAAAAGATCTTTCATTTGAAACACCGAATTCCCCTAAGATTTTCACCGAGAAATGGAATCCTAAAACAGATGTCCATATTCAAACCGAGAACACCAAGCTCGATGATAAAATCTTTGAAGTAGTTATAGTCGTTACAGTTACCGCAACTCAAGACGATACCACTGCATTTTTAGTAGAGGTAAAACAAGCAGGAATATTTTTCATCGAACATTTTGCCGAAGAGCAACACAAGCAATTATTAGGCAGTTATTGCCCAAATATACTTTTCCCTTTTGCACGTGAAACAATCTCTGAATTAGTGACTAAAGGTGGTTTTCCTCAGTTGCTACTTAACCCGGTAAATTTCGATGCGCTTTACCAGCAACACTTAAATGCTGTTAAAGAACAAGAAGAAAACCCAGAACAAGTAAAACACTAACAAATTAAACATTAATTTATGGCAAATGTTGCAGTATTAGGTGCTGGCTCCTGGGGTACCGCACTTGCAATTCAACTTGCAAGTAACGGTCACCAAGTATGTGCTTGGGATCATGATGCAGAATTAATTTCTGCACTACAAAATGATCATGAAAATAAGCGCTACCTCCCAGGTAACAAATTTCCTGAAAAGCTCTCTGCTGAACACGATCTCGCCACTGCAATACAAAATGTCGAATTTATTTTATCCGCAGTACCTAGTTATGCAATGCGCACGGTATGTGAACAACTTGCTTCCCTAAAGCATTCGAAAAAATTTATTTGGGCGACGAAAGGTTTTGAAAAACAAAGCAAAATGATGATGCATCAGGTTGTAGAAGATGTTTTAGGTACTGATGTCGAATCTGCTGTAATTTCTGGCCCATCTTTCGCCAAGGAAGTTGCGAGTAGTTTGCCCACAGCCGTGACACTTGCGTCTAGTAATATTGAATACGCTAAAGAATTAGCCGCTTATTTTCATAGCGATCACTTTAGAGTATATGTGAGTGATGATGTCGTAGGTGTAGAGCTGGGAGGTACAGTTAAAAACGTTTTGGCAATCGCTGCGGGAATTGTAGATGGCTTAGGTTTTGGGGCGAATGCAAGAGCCGCATTAATAACAAGGGGACTTGCCGAGATGATGCGTTTAGGAACTGCATTGAATGCGAACCCAAAAACATTAATGGGTTTAGCCGGCATGGGCGACCTAGTATTAACTTGCACAGATAATCAATCACGCAACCGCAGGTTAGGGCTCGCTTTAGCCAAAGGCCAAACAGCTCAACAATACATGGATGAAGTAGGGCAGGCAGTAGAAGGCTATCATGCAGCACAAGTCGTGCATGATATTGCCCAAGACCATAATGTTGATATGCCCATCTGTGAAAATGTCTGGAAGGTATTAAACGGTCATTCAGAACTTAAGGCTGCAATTTCTGATTTGCTTGGCAGAGATATGAAAGAAGAGTTTTAATAATTCTATTTAAAATCATTTTGCCTCCAAGCCTCATATAGAATTATCCCGACCGAATTCGCTAAATTTAAACTGCGGGAAGACTCATGCATTGGAATTCGCAGCACTTGTTCAGCATCATATTGCTCGAGAATTGAATTTGGAAGACCTCTTGTTTCAGGACCAAAAATAAAAGTGTCTCCTTCTCGAAAATTTGGTACATCATAGTTTGTACAGCCTTTAGTCGAGCATGCAAAAATCCGCTTTGGTTTCAATGTTTCTAGCATTGCATGATAACTCTGGTGTTCTATAACACTGGCAAATTCATGATAATCTAAGCCCGCTCTGCGTAGCTTTTTTTCATCTAAATGAAAACCCAATGGATGAATTAAATGCAAAGCACAGCCCATATTGGCGCATAGACGTATAATATTGCCGGTATTAGGTGGAATCTCGGGTTCGTACAAAACGACATTAAACATATAAATGACTCATTCAGAAAAACTAAAACTCGAATTTTGCGGCCTGCAACTAAATTCACCGATCGTTTTGCTTTCAGGGTGTGTGGGTTTTGGTGAAGAATATACACGTATTGAGGGATTCTCCAATACAGATGTTGGTGCAATATGTTTGAAAGGCACAACCGCTGAACCACGATTTGGAAATGCACCACATCGAATTACTGAAACACCAGATGGCATGCTTAATGCAATTGGTTTACAAAATCCTGGTGTGGACGCTGTCGTAAATGATATTTTGCCTAAATTGGATTTTACGGAAACGCGTTTTATCGCTAATGTCTCCGGCTCCACAATTGAAGAGTATGTTGAAGTTACTCGGAAATTTGATGATTCACCGATAGATGCAATCGAAATTAATATCTCCTGTCCAAATGTAAAAGAGGGAGGTGTGGCATTTGGGAATGACCCTGAGATGTCCGCGCGTGTTGTCGAAGCCTGTCGCGCAGTAACTCAAAAACCACTGATTACAAAACTTTCACCTAACCAAACTGATATCAGACACAACGCTAAATTGTGCATTGAGGCAGGAAGTAATGCATTTGCTGTGATTAATACGGTTATGGGTATGGCCATAGATATACACAAAAGACAGCCTGTTATTCATAACAACCAAGGCGGTTTATCCGGCCCAGCAATTAAACCGATTGCATTATTAAAAGTGCATGAGGTGTATCAAGTCTGCAAACCACACAACATCCCTATTATTGGGCAAGGCGGTGTAGTGGATGCAAAGGATGCGATTGAATTTTTATTAGCCGGTGCAACCACTGTTGGTCTGGGTACAGGACTTTTCTATGACCCTTTGTGTTGTACAAAAATTAACGACGGAATCGTTGAATACTTAGAACAGAACAGTCTCAAGCATGTGAATGAAATAATCGGTGCATTACAAACTTATACGGACGCCACAAGTTGTGTTTAAAGATCATTTTAAAAATGTCCGCATTCAGCCAATAGCGGACATTAAAACTTTAGTTATCCAGGCCGGGAAGACCATCCACACTTTTTGTATTTTTATCTGAACGATATTCAGCAAGCTCTTCTAGACTTCTAGTATCTGCCCAACGCTTCAAATCATCTCTATGGGATTTGAAATTCATAAGTGGCACTCCCATTCCACATGAGTCGCTTATACGTTCAACATTGATTTTAATAATTGATCTAGAACCATTGTGAGATGAGAAATTGCCAATCAAGCTATTATATTCTTTGTCAGATGGCAGAATGATTTGTCCTTTTCCATGTAAGCGTATGATTTTCGGTGCACCTTCAAAAGCACAAAACATTATCAATATACGTTTATTCTCTTTGATATGGGAAATCGTCTCTATTCCGCTTCCTATGTAATCTAAATACGCGACAGTATGTTGGTCAATTATATGAAATGTATCCCCTCCTTTAGGTGAACAATTTACATGCCCGTTTTCTGACAATGGAGCAGTTGCAACAAAGAAGATATTTTGTTTCTTAATCCATTTAGAAATATCTGAATCGATTTTTTCATACACTTTCCCCATATTGTTACTTCACCTTAATGATTTATTACTGCCGTTTAAATGTTGTTATTTTGCAAATACTAGATTGCCTCGTCACTGCACTCCTCGCAATGACTAAGCTGACCACAAAATTTTTAATTCTGAGACAATAATTAAATTCCGAGATTAGTTTCAATTCACCTAACTTTAATCTGAGGCAACATCCCTGTTGCAACTCTTATTCGCATATCCCTATGCTCACATTATGACTGAAATAGCCCTAACTCCTGAATCTTCCTCGTTAGTGTATTCCTACCCCAACCCAAAAGCTTTGCAGCTTCTTGGCGTTTACCACCGGTTTTACGCATCGCAGCTTTAATCATCACCGTTTCAAATTCCGGTAATGCTCGCTCTAAAATCGCATCACTGCCTTTTGATAATTCACGATTCGCCCATTCGTTTAATAAAGCTTGCCAACTCGCAACATCCGTTACAGACATTTCATCTTTTAACATCTCAGCAGGTAAGTCTTGCATACGGATTTCATTACTAGAGGCCATAACCGTTAACCAACGGCAAACATTTTCTAGTTGGCGAATATTTCCTGGCCAAGTGAGTGCACTAAGATATTCAACAACTTCGTCAGAAATCTTTTTAGTCTCAGTTTCTAATTCTTTGGCCGACACTTTCATAAAGTGCTGCATAAGAGCAGGAATGTCTTCTTTACGGTCCCGTAAAGGTGGTAACTGAATACGAATGACATTTAAACGGTGAAATAAATCTTCACGAAACTCGCCATTGCGTACGCGCACTTCTAAGTTTTGGTGCGTGGCTGCAATGATGCGTACATCTGCCTTAATAGGCTCATGCCCACCGACACGATAAAAGTGTCCATCCGATAACACACGTAATAAACGTGTTTGCAAATCTGCAGGCATGTCACCAATTTCATCTAAGAATAAAGTGCCACCATTCGCTTGTTCAAACCTTCCTTTGCGTTGAGCTTGCGCACCCGTGAAAGCACCTTTCTCATGACCAAATAATTCTGACTCCAAAAGTTCGCGAGGAATTGCAGCCATATTAAGCGCAATAAATGGCCCATGCACACGCGGGCTATTGTCATGCAGTGCATGTGAAACTAACTCCTTTCCTGTTCCAGAAGCGCCGTTAATTAAAACAGTGACATTGGAATGCGATAATCTTCCGATGGCACGAAACACTTCCTGCATGGCAGGTGACTCACCAATAATACCAGGCAGCTCTTCAGAGGATTCTTCTGTTGCATCACTACTTTCTTCATCCACCGCCAAACATGCGCGCTTTGTAAGTTCTACAGCCTCTTTAACATCAAACGGTTTAGGCAAATATTCAAATGCTCCTTTTTGATATGCCCCTACTGCACTTTGTAAATCAGAATGTGCTGTCATGATGATGATCGGCAGTGCAGGGTGATCGGCTTTGATGCGATCTAAAAATTCAAAGCCATTCATTCCTGGCATACGTACATCAGTGAGGATGGCTGTCGGTACATTAGTTTCTAATTCATGTATAGCCGTGTTAGCGGATTCAAATGTCATTACAGGAATTTCTGCTTTTTGAAATGCTCGTTCTAACACCCAACGCATGGCTTGATCATCATCAATTACCCAAACTTTATTTTCTCTCATAGTATTCACTTTATTGTTTTAGGCTAAAATTATTTTTGCCATTTAATGGCAGTAAAATTCTAAATTCTGTATGTCCTAGACTTGAGTCAAATTCTATCAAGCCATCATGTAAATTAATTAGATTTTGTGAAATAGGTAGACCTAAACCTGTCCCGTCTTCACTTCCTGAAACCATAGGGAAAAATATTTGCGACTTTAACTCTTCATTTATTCCGCCACCGTTATCAATCACACTCACCTCTACTACTAAACGATGCATCACATCGCCAATCGTGTATTGCCGCAAAACTCGTGTTTTTAAAATAACCTGTCCTATTGAATCATCTTTTTTATTTTCAACCGCGCATACTGCGTTACGAACAATGTTTAAAATCGCTTGCACTAGTAAGTCATGATCAGCATGTACTTCTGGAATACTAGGATCGTAGTCGGTTTTAAATTTTACTCCAAAAGGTGTTTCCGCAAGCGCTAAGTGACGTATATGCTCTAACACATCATGAATGTTAAGTGGTTTTTTCGTCGGCGTGACGTTTGGACCGAACATGCGATCGACTAATTTACGCAATCGATCTGCTTCACTGATTATGACGTCGGTATATTCACGTAAAGATTTTTCATTTAACTCTCCTGCCAATAACTGTGCCGCCCCGCGCAAACCACCAAGAGGATTTTTAATTTCATGCGCTAAACCACGCAGCATATTTTGTGTTGCTTGAGTTTCAGACAACAGATGCTCTTCGCGACTGATACGCACCATACGGTCGACTTGAATGATTTCTAACAAACAGATGGCTTGTTTATCTTTAGCGAGCATCGGAGTGATTGAGCAGTCAATCGTGATGTCGCCTCTACCAATATGCTTCATGACGACTTCGCGCTGTGTCATAGGGTGACCTGTTTGCATAGAAGTTTGTATATGCTTAAGTAACTGATCATCAGTATCTTGAATAAAGTCTGTAATCGGTCGATGCAAAGCATGTCGAATACCCGTGCCCACAATTTCTTCACCCGCAGGGTTCAAATATTTAATGTGTAAATTTTTATCAACTAAAAACACTGCCATCGCAAGGTTATCTAAAATCCTTTGCGGCTGCGTTTTATGTTCGGAAACCTGTATGTTCGCTGGCATAAGAGCAGGGAGTTCTCCAAATATATTCGTTGCGGTTTTAGTCATAGCAGGTCCTCAACTACTTACCTGCAATAATCGATCCAACAAATTTCAATACCGTAGTTGAATAAAATCAACGACTTAGCATAAAAGCAGGCTGAAATATGCACTATTATAGTGCATATTGAGAATTAATATTGTGCGATTCGCACTATTTTAGGGCTGAAAGTGGATGTTGCCCCAAATATAGACGATTACCGAGCGCTAATTTGCAGGTGGTGGGGGCGGAGGTGGCGTTGCTGGTCTATTAAATTTTGTATTACTAGGGAATTTTTGGTTGGTTGCAGTAGTGTCTGAGTCGCCTCCATCATTATCAGAAGAATCGCCTTGTACGTTTTGCAATGCTGAAAACCGTTGCAAGGTGAATGTAACTGGAGTAGCACTAATCTTAGTGCTGCCATTTGCATCAACCACTTTAACTCCAATTGTATGTGTACCACGGTCAACATTTTTCAATGCCGTGATGGTACTGGACCCGCTATATACTTCCGTACCATCTATTGTTACTACATATTTGTGGCCAACACGTGTTTGCAATGCAGGGGAAGCTTGGAAATTTATAGTGATGTTTCCTTGATTGTTTCGAACTGTAGAATCATTAGTAGGTGAAGTAATCGTTAGCGCAGTGTACTTATTCTTGTCTTCTAACTCTGTATTAGTAGAAGTAGTACGAGGTGTGCTTGCTAGGGGTTTAGTAGGTATAAGTGTGGGAAGTTCATCCGTTTTAACTGTTTCAGCATTCGTACACCCACTAGGTGAATCAGTATAAATGGTTTTACCATCAGCATCTTTGCAGGTATAGATCTCCGCCTGCACATTCGCACAGAATACAATCAACATAAAGATGATAACGCTACGTTGCATACACACTGCTCCCTCGTTATTACAACGAATATTACTCTTGATATTGAATAAGACCCAGGAAAAGTGTCTCAAGTTGCATAAAAAACGCCCCGAAAGCCGAAGTGGCCCGGAGCGTTTTTAAAGTAAATTGAACTAAACAGTGACTTAACAGCTATAGTACAGCTCAAATTCAATTGGGTGAGTTGCCTGGCGTAAAGCAGTAACTTCATCCATCTTCAGTTCGATATAGCCATCGATACAATCATCAGAGAATACCCCTCCAGCTTTTAGGAAGTCTCGGTCATTGTCCAAAGCCTCTAATGCTTGGTCGAGCGATGAACAAACCGTAGGAATGTTCTTTTCTTCTTCAGCCGGCAGGTCATATAAATCTTTATCGTTTGCAGGACCTGGATCAATTTGATTTTGAATACCATCAAGTCCAGCCATCATCATCGCTGCAAAAGTAAGATATGGGTTACCAGTTGGATCACCGAAACGCACTTCGATACGTCGTGCTTTAGGGTTTGATTCATAAGGAATACGTATCGACGCAGAACGATTGCGTGCAGAGTAGGCCAACATTACTGGTGCTTCAAAGCCTGGTACTAACCGTTTGTAGCTATTTGTACTTGCGTTTGAGAAGGCATTAATGGCACGTGCATGTTTGATGATGCCTCCAATGTAATACATCGCGGTTTGCGATAAGTTTCCGTAGAGATCACCTTGAAACAGATTGTTGCCTTCTTTAAACAGTGACATGTGCACATGCATACCACTACCGTTATCACCTACAATGGGTTTGGGCATGAATGTTGCTGTCTTACCATAGTTGTGTGCAACATTGTGTACAACGTATTTTAAAATCTGGTTCCAATCTGCACGTTCAACAAGTGTGTTGAATCTAGTTCCAATTTCACATTGTCCTGCGGTTCCTACTTCGTGGTGATGCACTTCAACCGCAACCCCCATTTCTTCTAATACTTGACACATTGCAGAACGTAAGTCTTGTAAAGAATCGACTGGAGGAACAGGAAAGTAACCGCCTTTAACACCTGGACGGTGGCCAATGTTGCCATCTTCAAAATGTTTTTGTGAGTTCCACGCTGACTCATCGGAATCTACTTGAAATGATGCGCCAGACATTTCATTGCTCCACTTCACATCATCAAACACAAAGAATTCTGGTTCAGGCCCAAAGTACGCCGTATCCGCAACACCTGTTGAGTTCAAATAGGCCTCTGCGCGTTTAGCGACTGAACGTGGGTCACGCCCATAACCTTCCATAGTTGAAGGCTCTAAAATGTCACAGCGTAGGATTAATGTAGAATCGCTAAAGAAAGGGTCCACCACTGCAGTCCCCTCATCGGGCATTAAAATCATGTCTGACTCATTAATACCTTTCCATCCAGCGATAGATGAGCCATCAAACATTTTACCTTTTTCAAAAATGTCTTCTTCTACAGTTGAGGCAGGTACAGAAACATGTTGCTCTTTGCCTCTGGTATCAGTAAATCGGAAATCAACGAATTGCACATCGTTGTCATTGATCATTTTCATCACATCACTCGCGGACATTGGATTCTCCTTAGCTACGACTCTTACGTTTTATAATGTAATTTTTACAGTGTAATTCTTATGGTTGTAACTAATTGCTAGTTACATTCATATACTAGGTGTACTTAAGCACATAGCGTGCCATTGCACTCTATTGAGGCCTGTACTCAAGCAACTGCGGCATTATACGCAGCTTTTGGTGAAGATGTAGGCGCACCAAAGTTTTTTTCTGCACCATTACAGTGCTTCAAAGCACCAAGTTGGTGCTTTAACAATTTAGTCTACAAACCACAATTGGATTGTTTGTCCAAACCTTTTTATTAAAGCAGAAGTACAGATATACAAATATTCCATTAAAAAGTAGTGGTTAAATACATAAATTAGAAGCTTTTAGAAAAATATGCTTTTGCCGAGATTTGTCACCAAAAGCCCTTTTGCGTAGACAAATTTAGTCCAAGTGCTAACTACGTCACATTCTTAAAATAGCATCATTTTCTTGTAACTAACTCTCCATCAGTAGGTTACTGAATTTACTCAATCCATCACTCAATCTGGCATAGGCCTTGCTCTATAGATATTAGAAACTTTTGAATGTGCTCGGGATGAGCATAGTAACCACGACACGGAGGTCAATATGGGCGTATCAACAGATGTATTCACAACTGTGTATATCGTTTGGATCGCCGCAAGTTTGGCAGCATTAGCTTGGGCTTATCGAAACGCACTTAAAGAAAAATTTTGTGGGCACAAGTAATAAAGTTAAACCCGGTGAAAGTTTAGAAAGGATTCATTTATAAAGCACGGATGCTTTTTTACACACACGGAAATGTGTGCAATGAAATGTAGAGTGGTGCGATGCGTTGGCTAGCACAGTAGGGAACACTTAAGACAAGGATTGTCGCCTCTACACTTTTCAATTTAATGAAGTTGTAACCTCAGGACGAGATACAACTTGCAAGGACGCAAAACTAGATAGCTCAAGATTGTTAATCAGGGGAGTTTTATCTAAACCGACTTAGGGAAGAGGGCTGCGTGACAAGGATGTCTTTTTCGCAGCACCGATAGTAAAGGCAAGCAGCTCGCTTGCCTTTTTTATTTCTCACCAAAATTTAAGAATTCTCCATAAATACTGCCATTTACTGGTAGCCGTTGCGACGCATCGCTATACTCACGCTGCAATCGTAGCCAGCAAAATCATGTCAGAGACTCCAACTAAAAATAAGCTCATCAGCTTTCAACAGCTCATTCAAAGGCTCGAACAGTTTTGGGCCGCGCAGGGTTGTGTCATTGAGCAACCCTATGACCTGGAAATGGGGGCCGCGACCTTTCACCCCAGTACGTTCCTACGCGCCATCGGCCCTGAAAGGTGGCGTTCTGCTTATCCGCAACCTTGTCGGCGTCCCACTGATGGGCGTTATGGTGATAACCCCAATCGTTTACAGCGATACTTTCAATTTCAAGTCGTACTGAAACCTTCTCCGGATAATATTCAAGACTTATATATAGAGTCGTTAACTTCTCTAGATATCGATCCTTTAGTGCACGACATCCGTTTTGTTGAAGACAATTGGGAATCTCCAACGCTTGGCGCCTGGGGCTTAGGTTGGGAGGTATGGCTCGACGGCATGGAGATTTCGCAGTTTACTTATTTTCAGCAAATCGGTGGTTTAGATTGCAAACCTGTTACGGGTGAAATTACTTATGGTTTAGAACGTATTGCAATGTATCTACAAAATGTCGATAGTGTTTATGATTTAGTTTGGTCACAATATGGTGAAGACAAAATACTTTATCGCGATGTTTATCATCAAAATGAAGTAGAACAATCTGCCTATAATTTTGAACATGCCAACACAGAAGCATTGTTTAAATACTTCGATGCTAGCGAGAAAGAATGTCAACAATTAGTAGAACATGAAGTGCCTGTTGCAGCCTATGACCATGTGCTTAAATGTTCACATGCATTTAATTTATTAGATGCACGCCAAGTAATTTCTGTAACCGAGCGCCAGCAATACATTTTACGTATTCGTAAGCTCGCCCAAAGTGTTGCTAATAGCTATTTTGAAAGCCGCGAAAAGCTTGGCTTCCCTCTAGAAGATAAAAGCTCTTCCTCATGAGCAATAAAAAAGATTTACTAATTGAAATTGGCACTGAAGATTTGCCTGCACGCTTGCTGTTGAATTTATCTAAACAGTTCGGACAATTAGTTTGTGAACAATTACAGTTTGCGCAGTTATCTTTCAAAGATCATGCACTTTTTTGCACTCCTCGACGCTTGGCACTTCTAGTAAACGATCTTGATATTAAACAAGAAGACCAAGTAAAGGAACGCAAAGGCCCAAAAGCCTCAGCAGCATTTGACACAGAAGGCAAACCCACACAAGCAGCAATAGGATTTGCACGTTCTTGCGGGATTGAGATTGATCAACTCAGACTCGATGATGATCCAGATAACCCTAGATTACACTTTAGTGAAAATTGTATTGGCAAAAACACCAGCGAATTATTACCAGAAATCATCGAACAAGCAGTAAAAAAACTCACCGTACCAAAGCGCATGCGTTGGAATCTAAGCAATGCAGAATTTATTCGCCCAATCCGCTGGTTATTAGTCATACTTGGCACTGAAACTGTTGCTGCGAAAATTTTTGAGGTTGAATCCAGTAATGTTACTCATGGGCATCGCTTTCACCACACCAATGAGATCGTGATAGCACAAGCTTCAGATTATCAAGAACAGTTGGCTAAAGCTTGTGTGCTGGCAGATTTTACTGAACGACAAAATAAAATCATTAAACAAGTAAATCAGCTCGCTAAACAAACAAATAGTGTGCCTTCATATTCACAAGAATTACTAGATGAAATAACAGGTTTAGTAGAGTGGCCATGCGCTTTATTAGGAGAATTCGACCCCAAATTTCTGCAAGTGCACAAAGAGCTATTGATCAGCACCATGCAAGAAAATCAAAAATACATACCACTACTGGACTCCGATGGCGAGTTACTTTCGAAATTTATTATTATCAGCAACATCGACAGTAAAAACCCGGATGTAGTTACACATGGAAATGAAAAAGTCATTGTTCCACGTTTTGAGGACGCAATGTTTTTCTGGCAGCGTGACAAAAGTGCCAAGTTAGAAAGTAATTTAGAAAAGTTAGCGAGCGTTGTGTATGAAAAACAATTAGGCACACTGAAAGATAAAACCGAGCGTGAAATAAAAATTGCTGAATATTTATCTAGATATACTGATGCAAATAAAAAACATTGCCAACGCGCAGCTCAATTAAGTAAATGTGATCTAGTTACAGAAACAGTTGGCGAATTCCCGAAACTACAAGGCATTGTTGGACGTAATTTAGCTTCTGTAGATGGCGAAGAAGAACAAATCTGTACAGCAATCGAAGAACAATACTTACCCAAGCAAGCCGGGAGTGAATTACCCAAAACCCGAGTTGGAATCACACTTGCACTTGCAAATCGTATCGATACTTTGGTAGGAATTTTTGCTATCGGCAAAAAACCTACTGGATTAAAGGATCCTTATGGATTACGTCGCGCAGCTTTAGCTGTGTTACGCATTATTATTGAAACACCATTAAATATTAATTTACACGAGTGTTTAGAGACTGCAGCCGGTTATTTCCCCAAAGCTTTACAAGCTACTAAAGCGGTGGAGGATGTAAGCGAGTATATAAATGAACGCTATCGTGCATATTTTTCAGATCGTGATATACCTGTAGATGTTATTGATTCTGTGCTGGCTAATCACCCTACTCATCCAAATGATGTCGCTGCCAAAGTGAATGCGTTAGTGAACTTTCGTAAACTTCCTAATGCTGAAGCCTTAGCCGCTGCAAATAAACGCATACGTAATATCTTGAAAAAGATTAACCGTAGCGATATTGGTCAAGTAGACAGTACCTTGTTTAGAGAAGATGCCGAAAGTTCTTTGCATACCGCCTTAGAGAGCATGTCTAAGGACGTGGAAAGCCTATTTGCACAGAATGAGTATGAACAAGCTTTAAATAAATTGTCTGATTTGCGCCAACCTGTTGATCATTTCTTCGATGATGTGATGGTAATGGATGAAGATGAAACGCTTAAAACTAATCGCATCGCATTGCTTGCTAAAATTGATTCACTTTTCATGCAAGTTGCGGATTTTTCTAGATTGCAATCATGATCAATATAGGAGTTAAAGCTAAATGAGCGAAATGAAAGCTGTGGTGGTCGATCGTGATGGCGTTATTAATGAAGATTCAGATGAGTTTATTAAAACTCCAGAAGAATGGATTCCAATCGAAGGGAGCCTACAAGCCATTGCTAAATTGAACCAGGCTAAAGTAAAAGTATTTATTGCTTCGAATCAATCTGGAATTGCACGCGAATTATTCGACTACGATATGCTCAATCAAATCCATCAAAAGATGTTATCGGAGCTTACACAATATGGTGGTCATTTAGATGGTATTTTTATTTGTCCTGATCTTGAAGGTGAATGCCGAAAACCTAAAACGGGTATGTTGGTTGAAATAGAAAAACGTGCACATCTATCACTTGATAAAGCACCTTTTATTGGTGATTCATTACGTGATGTACAAGCTGCTATCACACATGGCATGCAACCGATTTTAGTGCGTACGGGTAATGGCTCTGTGACCTCACAAAGCGAGCAGCTGCCACGCAATATTCCAATCTATGATGATCTCGCGCAAGCCGTAGACACGCTGCTTGCTGAATAAGCTCTCAATCCATTCAATCTAATGCTACAAACTTTTAGATCGTTGCTGTATTTGTTAGGTATGGCAATACTTACTTTTATCTTTGGCGTTTTGTGTTTACTTACTATTTTTGTCCCTTACAGATTACGCTATCGATTTATTACCTATTGGAGCATGTGTAATCTCTGGTGGCTCAAAATTACTTGTGGGTTGAAATATAAGGTAAGCGGAAAAGAAAACATTCCTGATTATCCATGTATCGTGATGTCAAACCACCAATCTACCTGGGAAACTTTAGCACTTGGAACGAATTTCCCGCCTTTAATTTGGGTGGTTAAAAGAGAGCTGCTTTTCATTCCAATTTTTGGCTGGGGTTTGGCATTAACGCATCCTATCGCTTTAGATAGAAAAGCAGGTCGCAAAGCCGTCGATCAGTTAATTGAACAAGGAATTAAAAAAATAAACAAAGGTCATTGGATATTAATTTTTCCAGAAGGCACACGCACTCCTCCCGGTACAAAACGGAAATTTAAAATGGGTGGTTTTTTGCTAGCAGAAAAAACGGAAACACCTATTCTCCCTGTTGCTCACAATTCCGGTAATTTCTGGGCTCGCAAACAGCTAACTAAAAAGTCTGGCACCATTCAAATGGTGATTGGACCGGCAATAACAAGCAAAGGAAAAACTGCAGAACAAATAAAGCAAGAAGTGTCTAAGTGGATTAACACGCAACGGGATACAATTGAAACCAAATTAAATTAACTACGATATCAATTGTGGTTACGAAAAATATTTTCTAGTAGATGGAAGGGTTAAAAAAATTATTGCAACAATAGAAACTGCTATATAAATAAGGCAAAAATATTCTACCAAGCCAAATAGATTTACTTGTGAAACTTCAATCTGTTGATAAACAAACAACCACCAAAAACATCCAGTAGCGGAAATAATTAAAACGATACATGCACCAATACGCGCTACAGCATGTTGCTTAATTAGCCCTATAGCAATTAATATTATTGCAACTCCAATGAAGATTGAAGTGAATCCACTTAGCGAATAAATTGCGATGTAGCCATAAACGATTGTGCCAATTCCAGTTAATGCACATATCAATGCAACCAAATAAATGCCTAGAATAGCAAAACGTTCACTCATGGGCAGGGGTTGGGCTGTTGTTGATGAATTTGTTCAATTTTTTCTAGAATCTCATCTGAAAGTTTAATATTTATGCTATCGATATTTTCTTGCAGTTGCTGAATCGTCGTAGCACCAATAATATTTGCAGTTAGAAAAGATCGTGTATTTACAAAAGCTAAAGCCATTTGGCTTGGTAAATAATCATAGTCATGCGCTAATTTTACATACGCCTCTGTTGCACTTTTACCCTCTACATTACTATAGCGAGTAAAGCGCTCGTACAATGTTATACGCGCATTTTTGGGTTTTGCATTGATATATTTACCACTTAATACACCAAAACCTAAGGGAGAATAAGCCAACAAGCCCATATTCTCTCGATGCGAGACTTCAGCTAAGCCCACCTCATAGGTGCGATTCAGTAAACTGTAAGGGTTTTGGATACTCACCATCGCAGGCCAGTTGTTCTTGTTTGCAAGCATTTGATACTGCATTGCGCCCCAAGGGGTTTCATTACTAATTCCTAAATGACGTACCTTTCCTTGATCGATGGCTTTGACCAAACATGCATAAGCATCTTCCATTAGCGTAACCGTAGCAACACTCTCCTCATCTTCATGCTGATAACCGAGTGGCCCAAAATAATTGGTGTTTCTAGCCGGCCAGTGAATTTGATAGAGATCGATGTAGTCTGTCTGCAATCGCTTAAGACTATCTTCTAATGCTGCATTAATTTGTTCGGGAATAAGTTCAACGCCGCCGCGCAAATAAGGCATCATGCCCGGACCTGCCACTTTTGTGGCGAGAATTATCTCGGAACGCTTACCTGTTTTTTTTAGCCAAGTGCCAATATATTTTTCGGTTTTGCCTTGTGTATCTTGTTTCGGCGGTACCGGATACATTTCTGCAGTATCAAAAAAATTTACCCCTTTTGAAAACGCATACTCCATTTGTTGATGCGCTTCGGCTTCAGTGTTTTGTTCCCCATACGTCATAGTGCCTAAGCAAATTTTGCTGACGCGGATACCCGTTTTACCTAACTCACCAAACTGCATTGATTAAAAGTCTTGTTATACAAATAGAATGAGTACACCAGTGTAGCCATACAAACGATTATGAAATATCTCACCGTTTGCAAAAAACCCAACCAATGGAAATTCACCTAATTCATCTTGTATCATTTTTAATTCTTCAGAATTTTCACCAAATTGATAACGTCCCCGACCAAGACATGTGTAATACAACCCACCACGCGGTTTCCCTTGCATTCGTGATTTCATTGTCGTTAACATTCTCAACATATCCTCACGTGCACTATTCCCATCGCGCCGACAAAACATAAATTTACTTCCTTCATATAAATAATCTCCTACGGCGATTATTTTTTCCTCTTCATCAAAACCAACAATGTTCCTTACTAAATAGTCTCCTGTATCGGAAAATTCAATTGGCAAGCCAGCAAAAATATATCCAGCAATTTTATTTAAATCTTTTGCCAACACTTCTCCAATGTCGTCACGTAACACATCAAGAGCAGGGCGATTATCTAGTTCAAGTAGCAAATTACGTTCTGCTTTGGTTATAACATGTTGTTGATCCAGTGGAGTACATCCTTGCGTATGGCCGATTACTGTTTCAACTTCCGGCGAGAAAAATATTCCTGAAACACTGCCTTGAATAATGTCATTTGCTACTTGGTAGTTTTCACTGTTTGAAGAAGTTAAACCACCAACTAAATAAGCTGAAGGTATTGTTTCAGAAATTTTCTCAATGATATTCGGTGTGGCAGGATTGCTTGGGTCGCCATGAATAATGCCAACATGCGGCAGATCTTGCTTACAGTAGCTCGAAACATCTTCTAAAAGTTTCTCATCATCAACATCATTTGTGCCAATGATTGAAAATTGTTTTACATCGATATCCGTTAACATTACAACCAATGTAGGCTGGTCATAATGTTCTGCGCCTGTGCTACAAACCCCTATACCAAGTGTACCCAACCAACTTTGCACCCCTGTATCTTGTTTAAGCCGTCCAACGATATTCTCAAGATCTTCACTCAAGGTATCATTAGCATAGATAAATCCTAGTTGATATTTACCACGCACATCTCCTAATTGTTGCAAACAATTATTTACTAAAGTGCGTGAATTAGACCCCGATGCAATGCCAAGCTGAAAGGATTCGCTCATACTATCTTGTATTAAAATCAGCCTACTTGTGACTTCACCACAGTATGCTTTTCTACAAGCATTTTTATCACTGGTGTTAGCAATGTTTCCATCGCATACACCATTTTTTCCGCTGGCATGACGAGTTGATTTGGTTTGATATTAAATGAATTATCGATTCGTTCGCGAAGCTCATCGACACTTAAGGTAAATTTTTCAGGCCGTCGTATGTGCACAATCACCAAACTTTCATTAAAAGTTGGAATCTCTTGAACTGCAAATGGGTTAGCGGTATCAACAATCGGCACACGCTGAAAATTGACGTCGGTACGTGAAAATTGGGGGGAAATATACATAGCATAGTCAGGCATACGCCGAACAATCGTATTCACAACTTCAGCATGTGAATAACCACGTTCAGAACTATCACGATGTATTTTTTGTATCCATTCTAAATTCGTTGTCGGAACTACACCAATCAACAAATCAACGTGTTGTGCAATATCAATATCATCAGTTACTAAGCCTCCGTGTAGCCCTTCATAAAATAATAAATCACTACCAGCAGGAATAGTTTCCCATTCGGTAAACTCACCTCTATTCAGCCCCGGGTAAGGTGCTGCTTCTTCTTCACTATGTAAATAGATGCGTTTCTCACCTGTCCCAGCTTGCGCATACTCAGCAAATAATTCCTCAAGTCGGTCTAGATGATTGCCATCTGGAGAAAAGTGCGTCATGCGTCGTCCAAATAAATCCGGCACTTTAACGCGTTCGTACATTTCAGCACGGGTGAATTTATGAAAGCTGTCACCTTCAATCACAGCTGGAGTCACACCGATGTTGGTAAAAATGTATTCAAACGCTTCACGAACCGTTGAAGTGCCTGCGCCCGATGAGCCTGTTACCGCAATGATGGGATGTGCAATTGACATTATTTCTGAAGTTCGGCCGGTTTTTCTGGATTCATGTTTTTACTCATACTACAGAAAGGGTTGGTCCCCATCGAACGCTCACTTTACCGTTTTCCAGGAGTAAAACGTAGTGTGTGCTACATCAATGCAAAAATATCTATAACTCTATATATTAGGGTGGATTAGATGTATGGCTTAATAGGGCCTGTTAAGATAGTTTGATAACTGCATGTAATACTTGTGTGGTCCCTTCAGACTTCCATATCTGACATTTGTGCAAAACCCATATTTCAAGCATATCCGTCACAAGTCTGAGTAGGTTTATAACGTGATGAGGAGTATCAGTTGATCACAGCACGACAATATACACGTGAATTTATCAGTCGATTTATTCCTTATCTCAATTGGCTGGGCGAATTAAAAAATCCTGAAATAGTATTAAAAGACTGTCTAGCAGGTTTGACAGTTGCATTAGTTTTAATTCCTCAATCCATGGCCTATGCACAACTCGCGAACTTACCTGCTTACTATGGTTTATATGCATCGTTTTTACCGGTAATCATCGCTTCACTGTTTGGTTCTTCTCGCCAACTTCAAACCGGGCCCGTTGCAGTAGTTTCACTCATGACTGCTGCAGCATTAGAACCATTAGCGACTGCAAACCCCGAAGGTTATTTAGTCTATGCCGGAGTGCTAGCAATCTTGGTAGGTATTTTTCAGATGTCGTTAGGTCTATTACGTCTTGGCGTACTAGTAGAATTTTTATCCCACTCAGTGGTCATTGGATTCACGAATGCCGCCGCCATCATTATTGGCACTTCACAATTATCAAAACTTTTTGGCGTTACTGCTGAATCCGGAAATCATTTTTATGAAACCATTTGGAATGTGATTGTTGAAGCCAGTCAACATACTCATTTTCCAACTTTAGCAATGGGTATTACTGCACTAGCGATCATTTTTGGTTTAAAAAAATACGCGCCAAAAGTTCCAGGAGTGCTTACCGCAGTAGTTATTACCAGCGTAATTTCTTTGCTAATTGGTTTTGAATCTATGGGCGGCAAAGTGGTAGGTAATGTTCCAGAGGGCTTACCTAGCATTGGTTGGCCTGAGTTTGATATGTCTATTGCGTTAGATTTAATTTCTAAGGCCATCGTTATTGGTGTGGTCGGTTACATGGAAGCCATCTCGATTGCCAAAGCAATTGCTGTACAAACACGTCAGCGTATCGATGCAAACCAAGGCTTAGTCGGTCAAGGTTTAGGAAACATTGCCTCAGGACTATCAGGAGCGTACCCCGTTGCAGGTTCTTTTTCTCGTTCTGCTGTCAACATGGCGGCAGGTGCTAAAACTGGATTTGCAGCCATCTTTACCGGTGTGCTCGTCGCGATATCCCTAGTCTTATTGTATTTCAGCCAATACCTTTATCATCTTCCTCAAGCGACTTTAGCAGCAGTGATCATTTCTGCAGTAATTAATCTTATTCGCATTAAACAAATTAAATATGCATTCCGAGTGCACAGTCATGATGGCTTTATTGCCATACTCACTTTCGTACTAACGCTAATCTTAGCGCCACATTTAGAACAAAGTATTTTCGTTGGAGTTGTGTTGTCATTAGGTTTGTTTATGTACCGAACCATGCATCCACACATCACTATTTTATCTCGCAGCCCAAGTGGCGATTTACGTGATGCCGAAGCAAATATTTTACAAACTTGTCCAAACATCACCATTATGCGTTTTGAAGGGCCATTGTTTTTCGCCAGCGCCATGTATTTTGAAGAAAAAGTATTAGAACGTGTTGCCGCCAAACCAGATTTAAAATTTATTATTGTTGATGCTGAAGCGATTACCGAAATTGATGCCACCGGTGAAGACATGTTGCATCAATTGTCATTGCGCTTAGCTGCATTACATATTGAGTTCGTCTTTGCACGAACCAAACGCCAAGTGATGGATGTTTTTGTGCGCACCGGATTTGCAGGACCAGACTGGTTAGATCATTTTTATCGCCACGATGAAAGCGCCATAGAGTTTGCTTGGCAAAATATTAGTAATTGCAAGCAAGAAGTTTGTCCATTGGCTAAAGAGCATGAATGCCCTGCGCAACGATTAAAACCTATTAAGCTAGATAATCAAGAAACCTCTAGTTAGCTTTCTTTAAATAAACTTGCGCAAATACTGAGTGCCCAAGTCTTTCACCGCGTCGTTCAAACTTGGTTTGTGGCCTTTGTTGAATAAAGTTGGACGCTTGGGCTTTTTCAAATAAATTACTTTGCTGAATAGCTTCTTGAATATACTCTGCATAAGGTTGCCAATCGGTAGCAATATTAAGTTCACCTTTTGCCGTTAACTTTTCAGCAAGTAGTTGCAAAAATTCTACCTGAATTAAACGGCGTTTATGATGGCGTTTCTTTGGCCAAGGGTCTGGAAACCAAATTAGCACCGCGGTGAAACTATTCGCTGCAATATTATTGCGTAGTAGTTCAACTACATCCGTATTGACCACACGAATATTTTCCAACTTAGCTTGAAACGCATTTCTTAGTAAGTTGCCTATTCCTGGTCGATACACTTCCACACCGAGAAAATTGATATCTGGATATTGTTGTGCGAGCGTGAGTAACGACTCACCATTACCAAAACCTATATCTAAAACTGTAGGCTGTTTTTTTACAAACAGTTTGTTCAGATCAAGTATTTGTTGATGGGCATCAACCCCGTAGTGAGGCCAATGTTCTTGTAATGCGACGCGCTGGGCTTTAGTAAAACGACCTTCGCGTCGAACAAAACTACGAATAAAAGAGGAGGGTTGGTGCTGCAATGTGCGTAATTAAAAAAATGAACCGTCAACAGGTGAAGACGCGGATGCATAGCGGCGCCGTGGCATACGCCCTGCAAGAAATGCTTCACGTCCTGCGGCCACCGCTTTATTCATGGCTGAAGCCATCAACACCGGATTTTTTGCTTCAGCAATTGCAGTATTCATCAACACACCATCACAACCTAATTCCATCGCTACGGCAGCATCTGATGCGGTACCCACTCCTGCGTCGACTAAAATTGGCACTGATGCATTTTCAACGATGGTAAAAATATTATGCGGATTACGCACACCCAAACCTGAACCTATCGGTGCAGCAAGTGGCATTACCGCAACACAACCCATTTCTTCTAACTGTTTTGCCACAATAGGGTCATCGTTGGTGTATACCATCACCTGAAAATCCTCATCAATGAGTGTTTTCGCTGCATCCAGCGTTTGTACAATATCTGGATACAGTGTTTTTTGATCACCCAAAACCTCTAGCTTTACTAACGCATGACCGTCCAATAGCTCACGTGCGAGCCTACAAGTGCGCACCGCATCTTTCGCGGTATAGCAGCCTGCGGTATTTGGCAAAATCGTAAATTCATTCGGTGGAATGACATCTAATAAATTTGGTTGATCTTTTTCTTGCCCAATGTTGGTTCTGCGAATTGCGACCGTAACAATCTCTGCACCACTAGCAAGTATTGCAGCGCGTGTTTCTTGCAAATCTTTATATTTGCCCGTACCCACTAACAAACGTGAGGTATATTGCACGTCTGCAATCTTAAGCACATCTTGATCAGCACTTTCATTATTATTGGATATTGGACTAACTGTCATAATATTGCTTATGTGTTACATTCGCTCTTCATGCAAAATTCCACAAAATAAAAAATTAATAAATGCTAACTCGAAGCTCTGCGAATACCGTTAACGTTTTTGCTCTATTGTTGTTACCCGTTTCTATCATGGCACATGCTTTTTGGTTGCCAAGATCAGTAAGCGCAACCGCCATTTCCGATGCGGGTTTTATGTCTATCATAACACTCACCTTCTTGGCTTGTGCACTGTTAAGTTTATTCGTAATACTTTTCAGCTCTGAGCTTACCGCTTCTAAAATAACCACATTTGCAGCGGCTTATGCGATTCTTATTTATTTTTTACGTGAAGCTGATGTTCATCGGCTATTCACCATCGAGCACGTAACCCGTCCCAAATTTTATTTCATGGAGAATGTACCGTTTTGGCAAAAAGCTTTTGCAGCAATGGTTTTTTTAATTCTCGCGATATGCCTACTCTACTTATTGTTTAGGTATGCCTCTATGTGGTGGCAAAATCTACGTAATTTTCAGCCCTGGGCAGTAGCGTTATTACTATGGTTTTTAGTGTTATTGACTTCGCAGCTATGTGATAAATCGGATCTAAATCGAACTCATTTCGGTCGAGCGATCGAAGAAAGCTGTGAATGCTGGGCCGCGATATTTTTATTCCTCACTGTGGTGCAAATCATCCCAACACTGAATTTGCGCAACTCATAAGTAGCAACGTTTTTATCCCCCACCAATCGCATGGATAATTTCGACTGTGTCTCCTGCTTGAATAATCCGCTCAGTCAACGTGCTTCTCGGTATAATCTCTTGGTTGATCTCTAATGCTAGTCTTTGCTCAGCGATTCCCAATTCTTGTAATAATTGTTGCGCAGTGAGCTTTTCACTGACTATTCTTAATTCACCGTTAAGTATAATTTGCATGATTAATCGTTTTTACTTCTCTTGCTAAGATAGTAATTATAAATGCCAAAAAAACTAAATAATACGTTTGATGTGCTTGTCGTTGGTGGTGGCATCATTGGCATGCTTACTGCGCGTAACTTACAAACCCAGGGTCTTAAAGTTGCAGTCATTGATAAAGGTACGTTGGGTAGAGCAGCAACTTGGGCTGCGGGTGGAATATTATCACCACTTAATCCATGGCAACAAAATAAAACAGCACAATCTTTAATTGAAGAGGGTCAACACAGCTTTGCAACACTTGCAAAGGATTTAAATCATGAAACTGGAATAGATCCAGAATACTTTCAATCAGGTATGTTGGCGCTGGATATTGATGAGAAATCTCAAGCATTAACTTGGGCCAAACAAAATACTCAAACTATCGAACTTGTTTCAGAACATGCTTTATACAAACGCGAACCAAATCTAGCAAAAAATATTCAACAAGCGCTTTTTCTTCCTAACGTTGCACAAATACGTCCGCCTAAACTCATTGCAGCAATACATCAATCGCTACAGCAACGAAACGTCCGGCTGTATGAAAATACCACCGTCACTGAACTGATTTGTCAAGCAAATGAAGTAATTGGCGTGAGCACAACGCTTGGGAAACTGTTCGCAAACAAAATAATCCTTGCTAGCGGAGCTTGGACAAGAAATTTATTACAAAAACACACTAGCAATATTGAAGATATTGATATCGAGCCTATACGAGGACAAATACTTTTATATAAAACCCACGAGAAACTTCTTTCACATATTATTTTAAAGAAAAAAGCCTATCTGATCCCAAGACAAGATGGACACATACTCTGTGGTAGCACACTTGAGCGTGTTGGGTTTGAAAACCAGATCACTACAAAGGCACGTCGAAAATTAAAAAACATTGCACACGAATTACTCCCGACTTTAGAAGAATATGAACCGATAAAACAATGGTCTGCGCTGCGCCCAGGTACAAAACGCGACAGCCCTTATATTTGCCAACACCCTGAAATTAGTGGGCTATACCTAAACAGTGGACATTACCGCTATGGCATTATTATGAGCATTGCATCTGCCAGAATCATGACAGAGCTAGTGGCTAATTCGCTGAACCTGTCACAAACTGCTGCTTTTGCCTAGTAGATAATTGAGTTTACAATCGATTTATTCAAGTTAACAAGGTGTTAGCACCGTAAATAGACTTTGTCTAAATTATGTCTATAATCCCAAATATGAGCAGTCTGGATGCATTCCCAAAATCACGTGCTGACGTAGTCGCCTTGCTACGTGATTCAGGTATTACGCCCACCCATCAACGCATAAAAATCGGCGAAGTGTTGTTTTCCCGTAAGCAGCATTTATCAGCTGAACAAGTGCTCGCTGCAGTGAACCAAGATGATGATGAAGTTTCAAAAGCGACGGTATACAACACGCTTGGAGTATTTGCTCAACATGGTTTGATAAGAGAAGTCATTGTCGACCCCTCTAAAGTATTTTACGACTCAAACTTAAGCAAACATCATCATTTATATTATTCTGATAGTGGCAAACTTGAAGATATTGAAAAAGAAAATATCGAAATCTCAAAACTGCCCAACTTACCTAGCGATCTACAAATCGAAGATGTGGATGTCATCATCCGCGTACATCGCAAATAATAGTTTCAAAGCTCTTTTTTTAAGCCGTTAGCATTTACTCCTGCATCAGGCCGGAGTAGCTCAGTTGATAGAGCAACTCATTCATAATGAGTAGGTCAGGTGTTCGAAATCCTTATGCGACACCAGCTCTAGCAGAATACATCCCTAAACAGTTTATTCTATAAGCTTTAGGAGATCTTTTGCGTGTGGGTATTACACGCAAATATATGGTGACGAAGTCACACATATTATATGCTTAAGCAACGGGTACCAGTAGTAGATTCAAACCTTATTTCCGAAACCATAAATTCGACAATCGTTAACGTTTTTTCTAGTGCAGTGTGCTTTTATCTGCAATGTCTTCTTTCAAAATTTTTATCGTCGCAGAGGCTGGGAATTCTGGGCCAAGAATAAATTTAGCGTTATCATTTCCGCTCCAGTTTAAAAACAGTCGTTCCCCATCCCATGCCCAGTCAAGTTCACCTTTTTGTAAAGATAGACCTTGAACTGAAAGAGAATTTTTTAACCATTGGTTAGGAATTCCAGCCCCTATTACTACTGTATAACGGCCCTCATCTAATTCTTCATAGGCAAGCATATTAAATTGAAGAAGAGCCATTTCTGCTGCAGACCAATAATGAGGCGTTATATGCGGTGGTGTATGCCAGCCTCTTACATTTTCCCAAAGCTGATAAGAATTTTCTTCACCTTTACCCTCCCACCAAGAATATAATCCTGGTGAGGCCTGATGCTTCCAAAACCAATTTAGAGTAGCCCAAGCCCGTTGAGGTTTTTCTAGAAATAACCATTGGTGTGCTTCTCCTATATCAAAATATGTCCACTTAGGAAACTTGATAAAATTACCTTCTTCGTCTCGCAACTGTCTCCAATTACTTTCTAAAAGTCCCTCATACAATTCTTTCTTATCAACAGCAATTTGTGATGGCCATAGACCAACAATTCTTGTCCTAACATTATTACGGTCATTATGAGTTTGGATTTCTTTTTCCCAATTTGTTTTTAAATATTGCGCAGTTTTTTGAAACTCTTTAGCTTTATCGGAATAACCCAGTCTTTCCGCAATATCTACAGCTCTTGTTAAACCTAAATAGGCTGTTGCATTAACATAGAAAATAGGTTTTTGATTGTCCATTTTTCCTTGAATCAAACCATTTTCTTCTGGAAACGCTATTCTCATCAACTCTATGTATTTTTTGTTTCTCAAGTCCGGAACAACCGGTTCAGAAAATTCTTTATAGATTTTTGTTTTTGCATAAAGCATTTCAGTAATAAGGTTAGTCTTACGCAACACATGCGGCCAAATCCAATTATCATAGTCCTCATCATTTAATCGACTAGAAACCTCATGAAGAGCCCAGATTGCCAAGCCTGGTGCATCCGCTTCAGCACCAAATCCACCAAAAAAATCTTTTTTCGCAAAATCCTCAGCTAAGTGTTTTGCAGTATCCAATTCCCCTGCACGAGCCAATGCTGCAATTACATAAGCACCATCTCTCAACCAATTGACATCGTAATGCCCAGGATCTCCAGGTCTTGTTTCATTATTTATGAATCCTGACTTTAAATGAAATATCTGAGCCTCCAAGCTATTTATAAAATTCTTGTCTGGAACATTTATTTTCAATAAATTTTCAGATTGAGCTTCAACATAATATGTATTAGCTTCTCCAAGCACCTCTACTTCAACAAAATATTCAACGCTTTCGTCAATAAGAGCTAAAGCACTACCAAATCCATCGGGGGGCTCCCAAAAATTAATATTCTGATTGTTTAACAAATTAGGAACTTTTCGTTCATCATTAAATAAAATATTAATAGGCTTTCGTTTAAATATAATTTTATACTTATCATTTACTATTAATTCATTTTCATTCCGAACAAACTTTCTAATTGGCGCACCCGATGGGCCACTGCTTGTTACTCTTAATGCTGCCGTCAGATCTTTAGTCTTTTTAGGCTTAAATTTTAAGCTCCATCTGTTATGCCCAGAAACTTGCCAGGTTGAAGAATATTGTGTTGTTTCAGTTGAAATTGAATTTTCATTCAAACTTAGTTTTTGTTTAATTTCATCTATAGGGATACTGTTTGATGAAAATTCAAGTTTTCCATCTTCATTAAAAAATACAAAAGATATGCCTAAACTGCCAAACCCAGGCGAAAAGCTTCCTCCTGGTTCGTGATAGCCTTTTAGATTTAATAGACTGCCAGGGTTCGCTAGAAGAACATGCCCACGGCTTCTTGGCCAGTCAGCACTACTATTGGCAATCTCAAAAAGCAACTTACTACGTTCATTATTTTTTAAGCCGTATTTACCACTATTCAAAGCATTGGTAATAGCATTAAACTGATTATAATTATTTGCACCCACCAAAATAATCAACACGCTAACAATACCTAATACTAGTTTTCGGTAAGGTGAAATTGCACCTATTGCAGCAAACATCACGAGTAAAGGAAGCCAATGAGACGAATATAGAAAAGTTTCATCGCCGTACAAAAGATGCAAAATTAATTGACTAAAAACTATTAAACTAAGAACTATTGAAAAGTTCTTAAATTCAAAATAACGTAATGCTGACCAAATACCGTATAGTAGGAGTATTATCCACATAAAAGTAGCACTCCAGCCTAATAGACCCGTAGAACCTATTTTTGCGAACTGCACACTAACTATTGGAAATTCTAATGCGTACGGATTTTCGAGAAATTGAAACGTCGGCATTATCATGGAGTGTATAAAAAATGAAATAATTTTTTCTACATAGCCTCCAGCTGCTTCTGCTAACAAATATTCTTCTTCTTCTCGACTCCAAAGAAAGAACTCAGCACTTGGATAGAGATAAAATTGCACTAGCCATAAAAGAATTACTACAAGTAAAGCATCGAATGTTATACGAAAGAATTTCTTTAATGGCTTGTCTACTAATGTTGCATAGATACCAGCCATCCAATTCGTGATCGTCATGCTCAGTGAAAATGCACTAGCACCGATATACCAATTTGAATGTAGCTTTACATAGTAGTTAATAGAAACAACACACATTACACAAAGCATAGATAACGAGCCAAGTAAATATGTTTCAGGGACCGTACTCCAAAATACGGCTGATGAACTTACTGCAGCAAGAAGCGTGAACAAAACTGCATCTTCTCTATTAAGGCGAATTAATCTAAGCACTAAGAAAATAGCTACAAGCCACAGACCTGCAATGAAAGAAGTGAATATCTTCACAGATTCAATTTTTGAGAATCCAGCGACTCGAAGTACTTTTACAGCAGGGTTCGTCGCGAGTGAAAATATTGGATGTACTTTGGTTCTATAATGATCACTGTAGCGATCAGTCATATTTTCAAATACTCGATTAACATCTCCTTGAAACCAAATATTATTATTTTCAACTACATGCTCACTAACTAATCCACTGCCTAAATAAGAGAAGAGCACTCCCGAGACAAATAAAATTGATGCAAGTAAAGCATCTAGCTTCTTTAAATGAGGGATTTTCACAATGGAGTAAAAAATACTTATATAAGGGTATTTTTTTATCTAGCAACAAATACAATACCAATAGAAACCAGAAGTGTTCCTATTATTTTAGATACTGTCAGTGTTTCACCAAGAAGCCATGCGCCTAAAATCATTGTTAATATAAAACCTAAACCAACAAATGGGTAAGCCGTAGTAACATCTAATTTAGCGAGCACAAATAACCATAATACGGCACCAAACCCATATAAACTAAGTCCAAGGATTACATAGGGTGAAGAAAATATTGTTTGGATGATCTCTATAAAATTAGTGGCATCAAAAGACTTACCAACTGCATCACTACTCATCCCCCGCTTTAAGGAAATTTGCGCTAAAGCAGAAAGACCAACACTGAATATGATTAAACAAAATATACGTAAAGTCATATACTTCTCCAAATTGGTGTTGCGGCCAAACCCATTATAATTATAGAAAAGAAAACGATTAGTAATGTAATTTTATCTTTAATAGCAAAAATTACTGGATCTTCTTGTATATTATTTCGTTCTGCCTGCATCCACATTCTACTAATCCAGTACAATAACAAAGGACAGAGCATCCATAAGACTCTTGGTTCGGAATAAATAAGGGTTACTTCTTCGCTATTTATATATAAAGCCAAAACTAGAATTGCAATATACCCTGAAGCCGTACCCAAACTCATTAACAGCTTTGTATCTGATGACAAATATCCTCTACCGATGCTCTCCTGATTCCCTAGGGCAAACGTCTCCTTTAGCTCTATATATCGTTTTATTAGTGCTAAGCTCAAAAAAATGAACATAGAAAATGATAATAGCCAGAAAGATAGCTCTACATTTACAGCAAAACCACCCGCAATAATTCGAAGCGTATAAAGTGCGGCTAGTGATATAACATCAATTAAAACTTTTTGTTTTAAATACAGCGAATAAAACAATGTAATTACTATATATAAAACAAGAGTAATTAAGAATGTTATAGGCAATAAGAACCATGCAACGATTAAACTAATTAGCATAAGAAAAGGTGAAGCGATTAAGCCAAAAATTATTGGTGCATCTCCAGACGCAAAGGGTCGTTTAACTTTTTTGGGATGCTGCCTATCAGATTCAAGGTCAACCAGGTCATTTATGATATATATAGCAGAGGCTGTAAGACTAAATGTTATAAACGCCAAAACACCTACCACAAAGGAATCAATTTTTAATAGTGAAAAAGACGTAGCAAGTGGCACAAACACTAATGTGTTCTTTAGCCACTGAGGTAGTCGTAAAACTCGCGCCAATACCAATATGTCAAACTTTCGCTTTTCAACGTTAATAAAATCGGGGGCCAGATTATTTTTATTTAATAATTTTTTTAAGGAATTAGAATTATTGACTGTAAGCGCACGCCGAGCATTTTTCCAAACAGAGATATCTGCTCGAGAGTCACCAATATAGTCATATCCGTTAACACCATAGTGCTCAGTCAAGAATTTACTCTTTGCAGCACCCTTCAAATTTATTTTTTCATCACTTGCATATACATCAGTAAAAATATCAAGGTGCTTTGATACAGATGCTGCAATCTTAATGTTTGAAGCCGTGACAAGAACTATATTTTGACCGTTGTCTTTATAAAAACGTAATTTGTCGAGTAACTCTTGGTTATATGGAAATAGTTTTGGATTAGGGATTACAGCATTAGCGATTTTTGACTTTAAGAACGCTTTGCCTTTCAAAGCCCAACCTATAATTGAAAAAACATTAAATGGATTTTTTCCAAGAAACAGTAATATTGATTCAATCAGCGAATCAGTTTTAATAAGCGTACCGTCTAGATCTACACAGATAGGTATCTTCTTTTCTTCCACAGTATTCAATTTTTTATCATTATGATTGAAAGTCTAGTTTTATATATTCTTATTCATAACGAAGAGATCAGGCGTTTGAATCACTTCTCTGACACTAAACTCTAGCAAAGTATGCTTGTTAATAGCACACTCTATAGGTTTTAGGAGGCCTTTTGTGAGCGTTATTACCCAAAAATTAGTTGTCGAACAAGCGACACAGAATTGTCTCTTAGGCAGGGAAGTACTATTTGTGTGTATTTTTTAAAAATTCAAATTTAGCTTGTAAGGCCTAAGCTCAATCAATATCGCCTTCAATGGCATGCATGGAAAGAGGTCAGCCATTGTAAGTAAGATTTTCTTCAGCTTGAGCTCTAGAGATGAATAAACCGAAAAAGATTATCTAAGTCGCGCGTAGGCTCATACTGATAGTACTCACGACGATGCACTACCTGCATTTGAATTTATTCCTCATATTAGGAATGTCTCTTTAGCGTCATAGTTATAGCAACAATACTTATTAAATCTGCAAGTGTTGTTTCAATGTGTCAGAGTTCACATAAATCAGATGGTTGTTATTTACATTTGAATAAATATTCAACTATTTATACCTTTTGTCCTGATTTTAGTGCCATTTAAATCTATCCTCAGTCTTAACAGCCTTTATATTCAATAATCTTTGCGGGTCGAGGAGAGTCAAGGATGGCACATGTCTGAAATAAAAGAGCGTCGATCGAATGTAGATCGCCGCCAAGCAACCCCCATAAAACATTTCCCAATTTTAGATTCCGATGGGAATTTTATAGAGCATGATCGTCGCAGTGGTGAAGATCGCCGTGAGGACCCACGCACAACATTACAGTTTATGCGCGTAAACGATTTATTAGCTAAATTTGCCGAATTAAATCCAAATGATTCAATTGCCTAAATTTAGATGACCAGTTTTCACAAATATCACGCAGCCCTCTTTCGTAAATGGAGTGTGAAAACTATTAGGCGGGTTTCTGATCCAGGTACCTTGCGGATAACGACCAAACTCGTCTTCAAAAGTACCCTCTAATACAAAGATTTCTTCTCCACCAATATGTTGGTGCGGCTGGAAAATTGTATTCGCTTCCCACCTCACCAACGCGGTATGTTCATGAATATGTTCATGCAATGGCATCACACTTAATCCTGGCACTAAACCAGGTAACCAAGCTTGTTGTTTCGTTTGTAAACAGAACTGCTTGACATCACTTTTTTGAAACTGTTGTAGCTTTACAAAAATCGTACAACCATCTTCACTAAAAGGAGAATGAGATGTGCCAGCAGGATTGCGCAAATAACTTCCGGCTTCGTAACTGCCATGATTATCAGAGAATGTGCCCTCCAGTACAAAAATTTCTTCACCATGCACATGACAGTGAGGCCGAAATGCACTGCCAGCTTGATACCGTACAACTGTGGTCACAGGTTCAGGATTTGCATCGATTCTCTCTAAGCGCTTACGCAACACTCCATCTGCTTCTGAAGTTTCCCACTGCATATTTGCAGTTTCCACCACTACGCGTTGACTATGATCTGCATTGAGTTCTTGTATGGTTTCCATTTCGAGTTGTTTTGATGTTCTAATATATACAAATTATTTATTGTACTTCTACCATGCAGTTTAGTGAAAATAAGATACTATTGTTACTACTACTTGCTGTTGCAGGACTGTTGCTCACTATAGGTCTTGTCGCACCAATTATCACTTTTAAAAAGTTTATCTTTATTCAGAATACTTTTTCAATTTTAACAGCTTGTTGGAACCTACTTAAGCAAGGTCAGGTATTTTTATTTGTAGTCATTGCCTTGTTTAGCGTCCTCCTACCGATTCTAAAATTAGCTTTGCTCACTAAACTGGTGTTAAGTGCATCCATCATCAATTCAAATATAGAAAAATTGCTTGGTTGGATACATCGTTTTGGAAGATGGTCAATGTTAGATGTTTTTGTGGTTGCAATTTTAGTTGTGGTGGTGAAACTCGGTGCGATTGGTAACGTCGAAAAACATATTGGATTATACGCTTATGCAGGTGCTGCTATTTTAATTATGCTACTCACACATAAAATAGTTGCACAACTTGAAAAACAACAGCATTAACCCGTCTTTCTAAACGGTTGTAGTAGCAATCGATCCAACCAAAGCTCACGTTGCTCACGAAAACTTTCGATGCCAATTGTCATACCTAAGTGCCCTTCTTTAGGTTGGGCGCGATAGGTTTTAAACATGTAGTCCCACTATGGTAGATTGAAACCAAAATTACTATCAGTTTCTTTGCGTATAATTGAATGATGCACACGATGCATATCTGGCGTCACTATAAATAACCTCAACATCGAATCGATGGATTTTGGTATGCGTATATTTGCATGATTAAATACCGAGGTTGCATTTAACAATATCTCAAACACTAACACAGCCATAGCTGGTGCACCGATGGCCACGATCACTAACATTTTTATCACTAGTGATAAAACGATTTCCACTGGATGAAAACGAATAGCGGTTGTCACATCAAATTCTAAATCAGCATGATGCATGCGATGCAAATGCCATAAGAAATCAACTTTATGAAAAATGACATGCTGTATGTAAATTGCAAGATCAAGCAAGAGCACTGCAATGATAATTGCCGCCACTTCAGGTAGCTCAATTACATTTAACAACCCTAAACCTGAATTTTGTGCATATACGGCCACAAATATTGCCGTGATCGGAATCAGCAGCCTTGTAACCAGCACATTGATGGTGCTAATCGATAGATTATTTAGCCAGCGTAAGCCTTTTGAATAATGTTGTTCACGGCGAGGAGCAATGATTTCCCAAATTGCGAAAACGACAAATACAGCTAAAAAAATACTCAGTCGAATAACAGCTTCATCGTGAAATAGAGAATCTAGCATTGCAACACTCTTTAAGGCTGAACACCGTATTCCAAACTAACTGTCAATGCTATTTAGAAAATTGGATAAGCTGATATAAATCAAACAATAACCGTTACGCTTATTGGGGCGCCTTCCATGGCTTGGGGACTTCCTTATGTATATAGTAAGACTCAGCTAACGCAAATTAGTTCTATCTATTCATATGTAACGTGTAAAAACTTCGACACATTTTCGATATGCAGTTGCTGATAATTTTAGGCTCTTACAACCCTAATTTGTTGCACATGGTTGTTTACAAAACTTTTCAATTACCGCTACTAGATACCGGAATAATTTCGTACTAAATATAAGGTTTTAAGCCCTTATTTAGACAACTCCCCCAGCTAATACCTCTTGGAACTAAGTCAAGCTAGTAAATGTCATAGAGTTACAGTGTTTTTCACCTAGATTTTCTCAATTGCAGTATAGTAACCACTGTAGTTTTCATAGATATTTTAGGTTAATTCATTTTACACAGGGGCTTAGTGCGATAGGCGTATCGATATGAATGTTGTCGCTAATTTATTGCTTGTTCTATTGTTATGTACTTTTGTCGGCGCATGCAGCTCATCCTCTTCAAGCAGTATGCCTTCTATTCCTACCCCTAGTTCCCAATCTGAGTCTGAATCCAGTTCATCATCTGCCGAAAACACTAGCGAACAAAAACAAACAAGTAAAAATAGTCAAGCTTCTGAAGAATCTTCGACTGAAAATGAACAACATGCAGCAACAGATGATCAAAGCGAACCGTCCCAAGAAGGTGCACAAACAGATGAAGAAAAAGTTGCTATGTTAGATGCGCAGCTTGAAGAAAAACTTCGAAAGTATGATGAGCAATTGCATAAAGAACTTGAAAAAGCTGAAGCACAAAAACAAGCACAAGCACGAGAACGTGAAGCAAAAGAAGCTGCTGAAGCAGGTATAGAGGAAGAAGACGAATTTGCAGAAGGGGATGAAGCAGAAAATAATGAAGAAGGTGCCTCTGAAGATGAACAGATGGCTAAAGCAGATTCACAACAAACTCCTCAAGGCAGTAAAACCCAACAAGCTGAAAATGAAAACAACTCAAGCAAAGGAGACAATGGCAAAGGCAGTAAAGGTTCCGCACCAAAAAATATCCCTAGTGGTAACGATGACGATGTAGTTGCAAGACAATTACGCGAAGCTGCAGAAAACGAACAAGACCCTGAGCTACGTGAAAAACTTTGGGAGGAATATCGAAAATATAAAAAACAACAGGCTAGTGCAAGCGCTCAACCGCCCAGTGCTGTGAATCAAACACAGTAACTTTTAATAATAAAAACACAAGATCATGAAAAAATATAAGTACATAACGGCCTTTTTTATTTTTCTATTTGCATTCATGTTTAGTGGCTGTTCAACTACTGCCGTTAAGGTCACAGATGCAGAAGAAATCGAAGCTGAAACTGCTCAACTACAAGACAGCAGTCTGCTAGATGTAGGGATATTGCTGTTTGAAAAAGGCGAGATAACAGAAAAACAAAAAGAACAAGAAGGCGTGCATGACGATATTCGTCAGGCCGAAGCACGCTACATGGCCTATCACTTAAAAGAAACCATGCAACGCTCGAATGGCTGGGGCGCAATACGCGTTTTACCAGAAAAATCTTATATTGCAGATGTAGTAGTGGCCGGCAAAATCATGGCTTCAAATGGAGAGGAAATGATAGTCACTATTCATGTAAGTGATAGTACTGGTGAAGATTGGTTTGAAAAAACATACAAAACTCTTGCTGATGACGAAGCTTATCGCTATTCAAAACCAGGCCGAGATGTCTATCAATATGTTTATAACCGCATTGCCAACGACATTCGCAAACATCGCAAAAATTTAACTGACAAAGAATTGATCGCGATACGTAATAATTCTGAACTTCGCTATGCAGCAGGAATATCCCCTGACCCTTTTGCAGATTACATCAGTTATGATCCGAGTGGGCACAGCAGCATCACGCGTTTACCTGCCAACGACGACCCAATGTTGACGCGCGTACGTAAAGTGCGTGATCGGGAGTTTTTGTTTATAGACACCATCAACGAGCACTACTCGAATTTTTATGGTGAGATGTGGGAACCGTATGAGAATTGGCGTTACTATTACATGATTGAGGCTGAACAACGTCGTGAAATTGAACGGCGTGCCAAACAAACTAAGTTCGTTGCAGCCCTAATCATGATCGCAGGAGTTATGCGTGGTCCAGGATTATTTACTACAGGTGCACTCCTGTATAAGAACGGCATGGACATCAGCGAACAAGCAGAAATTCATAACGAAGCGATACGTGAACTTGGAGATTCTTTACAAGCAGAAGTAAATCCCTTAGTCGTTGAAGTTCAAGGTCGTGCCATTGAGTTAACTGGTTCTATAGAAGAGCAGTATCAACAATGGCGCAAATTATTACGCGAAATCTATATTAATGAAACAGGTTTTGCTTTAGATGATCATGCTGAAACCAAAGACAGTGCAAAACTGTAATCGTTAGAAGTTAATCTCGCCTTACGTACAAATGTAGGTGGCAAGGACGCCAATAATTATAAATTGCAATGCATGATAAAGATGCCACTCCAATCGAAGCAATTGATTTTGAGTCACTGCAAACACCCTCCGAGCAGAGCAATGAATCAAGTCGTAGTGTAAATACCAAACCTATTCTTTGGTTTATTTTTATTTTTCTACTGTTATGCGCAATCCTTGTTTTCGTGTTCTTACCAAAATATGTAGCTGAAAAACGCGCAACGAGCACCCCTAACCCATCTACACAGATTGAATCGCCTGCAGTAGAAGAACTTGCAATTGAAGCTGTTCAAGAACCCGTCAAAGAATTATCTATAGAAGAACTTAATGCTCTAAAACAAGAAGCTGAAGAACTTTTATTGAAAATTATTGATAGACAAAAACTGTTGGAAAACAAAGCAGTAAAAAAATGGGCCGCAGATGAATTCAAAATAGCGGAGACATCAGGTTCTGAGGGTGATGAGCATTTCCGTAAAAAAGAATATACGCAATCAATTGCATCCTATGAGGATGCTATAACAATATTAAATGATTTAGAAAAACAAATTATTCCAACGCTAGCAAAGCATTTAGAAAAAGGTGAATTGGCATTGGATCAAGCAGAACAAACAAGCGCTATACACCATTTTGAACTAGCCAAAGCAATAGACGAAGGTAACACGCAGGCTATAAATGGTTTAAAACGCGCAGCGACGATTAAAGAACTATATGCTTTATTAGATAAAGGTGGAAAAGTTGAATCTGCGAACCGCCTTAGTGAAGCACAAAATATTTATAAGCAGGCTACCGAACTAGATCCTCTATCTAACGAAGCAAAATTGGCATTGCAAAGAGTGACTGGTCGATTAACACAAATAGAGTTCACTCAGTTAATTAATCAAGGCTACACTTCGCTTAAATTACGTCAGTATAGTGACGCTAAAGCCTCATTTACTGCAGCACAAAAATTATTACCCAACTCCGAAAAGCCTAAACAAGGTTTAGCTAAAATACAACAAGCTCAACACAATGAGAAGCTCTCAGCCTTAAGTGCTGAAGCTCAGCATTTTGAGAAAATCCAAGACTGGGGTAATGCTGTAAAAAGCTATCAGCAAATTTTAAACATCACACCAAACCATGCATCAGCACAACAGGGATTGCAACGTAGCCAACAGCGCAAAAAATTGCTTTCGCTTTTAAATGAGCATATTGATAATAAATTGCGTTTAAGCACAAAAGCCGTTTCAGATAATGCCCAACAACTGCTCAATGAAGCAAGCGCTCTCAATAACCCAGGAAGCAAAATCGAACAAGCTGCATTAACACTTAAAGAATTATTATTTTTAGCTAAACAACCTATATCGATTACTTTGCAGTCGGATAATCAAACCGATATCGTAATTTACAAAGTTGGTAAAATTGGAAAATTCGAGCATCATGAAATTGAACTCAAGCCTGGAAAATATACCATAGTAGGCTCACGCTCGGGTTTTCGTGACGTAAGAAAAGTAATAACAGTGTTAACAGACATGACAAATAAAACTATCGATGTGCGCTGTGATGAGCCAATTTAATAATTTATTCTCTTTATTTTCAGCAATACATAACGATGATTGAGCAAGTTTGCATTACTGACCATAAGGGCCCTAGGTTTTATACCCATGCAGATTTTCCGTTATCAATTGGTTCCCACCCTAATGCTGATTTAGAGATTTCAGAACATGAAGGCTCTGATCCTGCCTTTTTCATCATCATTGTAAATCGCGCATACATTGATACTGAAAATTCTAAAATCAAAGTTCTTCTCAACAATGAACGTGTCACTGGTCAAAAAGAAATTCAACACAATGACATTTTAGAAATTGAAGGAATTGCGTTTCATTGTGAACACATAGGTAACACTCTTTCTATTTCTTTATATGATGATGATGCTCATCTAGTGAGTCGAAACGAAGCGATTGCTTCAGATGGCGAGTTAATTGAACCCATCGTAATACCCGAACGCACGATAGAAAAAAAATCAAAAAAACGCTTTAAAGGATTATTATTTTTTGCAGGTCTATTAGTATTTGGCTTACTTGCTATTGTTTTAGGATATATTTTTACAGCTAAAACATTACTAATCGAAATTGAACCCACTCCTGATCGCATCGCCTTACATGGAGATATTTGGCCAATTAAGATACGTGACCGTTATTTATTACAACCGGGTAATTATTCTTTACAGGCAAATAAAGCAGGCTACCGCCCATTACAACAAAAAATTAAAGTAAGTAAACACCAGTCACAGACATTAACTTTTACCCTAGAAAAAAAACCCGGCTATTTAAATATTAGTAGTCAGCCTGTTGAAAAGGCACGAATCCTGATTAATGGAGAACAAATTGGCAGTACTCCTATTGATACAATAGAACTTGAACCAGGAAGCTATAGCGTGGAAGCAAGCGCTGAACGTTATCAGCTCTACACGACTCAAGTGGTAATAGAAGGTAAAGAGGTCCAACAACAATTAAACATCAATTTATTACCTGACTGGCAAGATATCTTGATTGATTCGCAACCTAAGGGGGCTGAAATCTGGCTAAATGGTGAGAAAAAAGGAGTCACGCCTGCGTCATTCGAACTGGATAGTGGTCAATATAGTCTTGAATTACGCCACCAAGATTATTTGCCTTATATAAAGGACTTTATTGTCGATGCTAATCAAGTTTTTAAACTTCCTGTCGCAGAATTATTTACCAGCCCAAGCCATTTGGTTATTACTAGCACACCTTCCAAAGCAAAAGTCGAAATCGCTGGAGAAGAACAAGGCATAACACCTTTTACTTTGCGTTTGAATCCAAACATAGAACACACCATTACGCTGAGTAAACCCGGGTTTCGAACAAACCAACAAATTGTAGTATTAAAACCTGGAGAACAACAAAATATTTCTGCAAACCTAGAAGCAATCCTTGGAACCGTGATACTCAATGTTGAGCCTCATGATGCTGAAGTTTTTATCAACGGCAAATTTATGGGCAGTGGTAATGTAAAGCTATCTTTACCGAGTGCCAGTCAGCGGCTTGAAATCAGAAAATCTGGTTATCAAGTATATGAAAAAATGATTTCTCCAAACCCTAGTGCTCCACAAGTTTTAGATGTGAACTTATCGCGCATCACGAGTACTGCAAATTTAAGTAAGCCCAGTACAATACGCACCTCTGAAGGACAAGAGCTGAAATTGATCTTCGGTGGTAAATTTTCAATGGGTGCAGCACGGCGCGAACAAGGACGACGTTCCAATGAAACATTACATTCCGTTGAACTGGTTAAGCCGTTCTATATAAGTGTATATGAGATTACTAACCAACAATTTGCTGCGTTTAAAAATATACACACTTCAGGTTCATATAAAAGTCATGATTTATCCGCCGGCAATTTACCGGTTAGCAATATAAGTTGGGAAGAGGCAGCGCTTTACTGCAACTGGTTAAGTGATAAAGATGGGCTGGAAAAAGTCTATCATGAAAAAAATGGCGTACTTGTTGCCAAGAACCCCGTTCCTTCAGGCTATCGCTTACCCACTGAAAGCGAATGGGAATGGGTCGCACGTATTCAAAATAATAATCAAATCATCCGCTACGAATGGGGCAATGAGTTTCCTCCTAATAAGGTGACAGGAAATTATGCGGATCAGTCTGCCACCGAAATCTTAGATCCTTTACTTCCTGATTATAACGATGGCTTTGTCGTTGCTTCACCCGTTGGTAGTTTTGCCGCGAATTATTTTGGTATTTTTGACATGGGCGGCAATGTAGCGGAATGGTGTCATGACTATCACAGCATTTACCCTAGCTTAAGTGATGAAATTTTTACCGACCCTTTAGGTCCAAATAGTGATCAAGCTATTGATAATAAACATGTTATACGCGGTGCTTCATGGATGCGTGGTGATTTAAGTAGCACACGTCTAAGTTATCGTGATCGAGATAACACTAATCGTATTGATGTTGGCTTTCGTATCGCCAAGTACATAGACTAAGTATTACAACTTAATATTTATGAAAAATTTAGCAAAATTACTTTTTTACTTCACTATCTTGTACATGTTTTGTCTTGATGTAGGCATTGCTGAAGAAGATAACAACAAGCAACCCTCTCAAGAACAAGCTACAAACTCTAGTAAACCGAAACAAACAGTGAATCAAAAAATAGGCAAGCGTGGACAAGTTAAAACACTTGAAGAATTTGTGCCTTCCGAAGAAGTGTCTGCAGATAAACCAGTCGCTTTTCCTAATGATATTTAAAAAACATGAATAAAACTTTTTCATTCGAATTTATCTATCAAGTACTCAGCTTGCTGATCATTATCATTATTGTACATGCAGCGTATGTAGCAGTTATTCGCCCAAATGCTGAGGCAGAACTTGAGCAACAAGCTGAACAAATAAATATTGATAAAGACTATGTTCCAAAAAGATCGATCTATGTGTTGATACGTGACTATGAGCAAGAAGCCTGCTTCATTTTAATGTTTTGGGCCTTATTCATCATGGCATTTAAAGCTTCAAACTTATTGCGTGAACGTAGTTTGTTAGACAAAGATCTGTTACAAGCTAAGGAAAGTATAAAATTTTTACCACAGGATACCCACGAACTTTCGAGACAAATTCAAAACTTATCCAATGAAGAGCAAGGTTATTTATTACCAAGAGTACTTAATGTTGCTTTACACCGTTTTAGCTCGACAAAAAATATTCAAGACGTGTCCTCTGCAGCGATTAGTGTTTGTGAGTCAGAATCTGAACGATTAGATTCAGAACTTTCTATCATTCGTTATATTACTTGGGCAATTCCTTCGATTGGATTTTTAGGCACAGTGCGTGGAATCGGGGATGCATTGGGTCAAGCACACAAGGCTGTAGAAGGTGATATTGCTGGGGTTACTGAGAGCTTGGGTGTCGCATTTAATTCTACATTGATTGCATTGTGTATCAGTATTGTATTGATGTTCATTGTGCATCAGTTACAACTATTACAAGAAAGATTTATTTTAGACACACAAAACTATTGTAATAATAATTTGATCCGTCACTTACAAGTCAGTTAGCGTGTAATGTCATGTCTGAAGCCAGACCTATTGTTATCATTGAGTGCTATGGCAGTGGCGTGCGGATCTGTGATGGCGAAAACATTCTTACCGACAGCACAAGCTATGCGTTAATTGAAGCCGATAATACAATTATTGTAGGAGAGCTTGCTGAACACCAAGCACACCTTCGACCGCGAGAAGTAAGCACTCAGTTCTGGGCCAACCTCTCTGCTAGTAGCACTACCAAACATATTGTCAGTAATGCTGAGCTCGCCCTATATCACTTACAACATGCCTGGCAATCTGCAAATTGTTCAAATCACGATGTTATTTTTATTACGCCTGCAAATTTTGATAAGCATCAATTAGGTTTGTTGCTTGGTATTTGTGAAAAACTCTCTATCCATGTCGCAGGCATCGTATGTAATGCAGCTCTTGTTTTGCGAAATCCACTTCGAAACAGTAAAGCTATTTATTTGGATTTACTCCTACAGCAACTGGTGATTACTGAATTGAATCATACCGATTCTGGTGTAGAGATTATTCAGCCGAGCCGGATTTTTGATTATGGTATACAAAATTTTATACAGAATTGTGCCAAAACCATTGCAAGCGAATTTGTAAATAAAACTCGCTTTGACCCTTTGCATACTGCACAAGATGAGCAACAGTTTTTTGATCAACTACCTTCTTGGTTGATGCAATTGAAAACCAATGAAGTAATTGAGTGCCGTCTTTCTGTAGAGGGAAAGCATTTTGCGATAGAAATAAATCAACAGCAGCTACAAAAAGCTAATCAAGTACTATTTGAAGAAGTCGCAGCCTACCTCAATGTGCTTTTTCACGATCATGACACATTGGCTATCTATTGCTCAGCTAGCTGCAATAAAATTTATGCTTTACATGAGTTTTTGTCGGCATTGCCTGGTTGCGCTGTGATACAGATGAATGCAATGGATATTGCTCAACACGCTTTGCACAGCAAGAATGAAATTATTCGTGAAGGTCAAGTCCATTACATTACACGCTTAACTTGGTCAGACAAATCAATTACAGAATCCTTAAACTTTAATCCTGGAAAATTATCTAATATTTCGAGTATCCCTACACATGTGTTGATTGGTGGGCATGCTTATTCTCTACAACAAGAAATTTATATCGCAAGCAATGACTCTTCTACGGATCCAATCATCTTGTTAGAAAATCGATCTGATTGCTTGTGCAAAATTTCTAGTAATAACGTGAGTGTAGATATAGAAGTATTAAATGCTAAGTCGATTATGATCAATCATAATAAGGTTTCTGTTATGACTAGCGCAAAAATAGGGGACATACTAAGCATCCAAACTAGTGAATCATCGTGCGAATTTATAAAAGTGGTGCAACATGAAGCGTAGATCTGTTAACGCTTTTAATCTTGCGTTTTTAGACGTCATGTTTTGTGGTTTTGGTGCAGTGATTTTATTCTTTATGATTATTAACGCTAACACCAGCGAAAGAAGAGATCGAATTAATTATGAAGTCACTGGTGAAGTTAGTAAGCTGGATGAAGAGGTAATTGATGCAAATAAATTATTAGTAGAATTGAAAAACTCCCTGCAAGAAGTAGATACGGAGTTGATTGAAACACAAGGCAAATCGCATGAAATTATTGAAAGCATCAAGAAAAACAAACTACAGCTTGCCAGGCTAGACAAAGAAACACTCGCAAAACTCAAAAATATTGCTGAATTAAAAGCTGATCTAAAATCACTGGAAGAAGCCAATCAACGATTAGAAGGGGGAGCTCAGAAAGAATTAGAAGGCGATCGACTGAGACAATTTGCCGGTCAAGGTCAACGCCAGTACTTAACTGGTCTGAAGATGGGAGGCGAAAGAATACTGATTCTTGTAGATACTTCTGCCAGCATGTTAGCGGATAGGATTATAAACGTGCTGCGCTTTCGCAATTTACCTGCGAATGAACGGGTGCGTGCCGCTAAATGGCAACAAGTACTTTATACAGTAGATTGGATTACTACACGTATTCCGACTTCGAGCAGTTTCCAAATCTACAGATTTAATGAAGGGGTTACTCCTACCTATAAAGTAGAAGGCACGGCATGGCTAGATGGTGGAAATGCTAAGCACTTAAACACTGCTGTGCAGAATATGTTTCAAACCGCGCCAGAGAAAGGCACTAACCTTTATAAAGCTTTCGAAAGTATAGAACAGCTTTCGCCACCTCCTGATAATATCTATTTGCTCACGGATGGTTTACCTACTAAAGGTGCTTCTGCAAGTTTTGGTAACACAGTCAGTGCCAAACAACGTAAAAAACTATATTCCAAAGCCTTACAAAAATTACCTGGTGGAATACCGGTAAATATTATTCTATTTCATATGGAAGGTGACCCGATGGCTGCAAGCGAATTTTGGAAACTCGCGCAAAATACTAATGGTGCTTTTTTTAGTCCTTCTAGAGATTGGCCTTAATATAGCTTGTTAAGTAATGAAACGACGTCGAAATATAGAAATTTTTAGTCTCTCATTTTTAGACTGTGTGTGTTGTGGGTTTGGCGCACTTATTTTATTACTCGTACTTTCTAAAACGGCTGAACCAGTCATCTTCGAAGAATATACACAAAGTTTAGAAAACATTGTTGCGAAACTACAAGAAGAGTTATTTGAGATAAGAGGTGAAACGCATATCTTAAATCGCGAATTGGTTAGTAAGAAGCAACAGGTTTCTGAAGAAATTGAAAAGATCGCAGTACTGCAAAACGATTTATCTTCCATATTAGGACAATTTGCTGCTTCAAAAGATACTTCAAGTGTGCAAAATAAAATCGAGCAACAGCTCGCTTCCGCCAAACAAGATTTAAGTGAAGAAATGAGGCGTTTACAAGAACAACAACGATTACCCAGAACTGAATTGGACAATACCGTTGGTGGAATTCCTGTAGATAGTGAATATATTATTTTTATTATTGATACATCCGGCAGTATGTTTAACCATGGCTGGAGTTCTGTCATACAAAAACTTTCAGAAGTGCTAGATATCTACCCTAAAGTAAAAGGCATTCAAGTAATGAATGATATGGGTGAATATATGTTTACCCAATATACGGGTAAGTGGATTCCCGACACACCGGCTAGACGTAAGGCAATAATCAAACGTATGCGCAAGTGGCAAGCATTCAGTAACAGTAGTCCAGTAGAGGGCATCACTGCTGCAATTAACACCTTCTACTCAAAAAATAAAAAAATCAGTTTATATGTGTTTGGTGATGAATTTACTGGACCATCCATTCAGTCTGTCTTACGTGAAGTAAGCCGATTAAATCCAAAAAACAGTAAAGGTAAACGTCGTGTGCGCATCCATGCTGTAGGCTTTCCAATTCAGTTCAGTCGTCCTGATGATGAGCAAGGCACAGGGGTACGATTTGCAACCTTAATGCGTGCCTTATGTGAACAAAACGGTGGCACTTTCGTTGGCCTCAACTCGCATACGCGATAATTAATATCCTCTATTTAAGCCGCTGATTGGCATGATTAATACCCCTTGCCTAGTAGTCTGTAAAAAGTTATCGCATACTGTGCTTAACTAACTGAATAAGATAGACTTTTAAATAAATCTTTAACCCGTGCACATATATACATCTAGCGCACTTTGTCGCGAGAAAACTACCGCTTATGGCTTCGATATAGGCCTACATCTTTAAGGAGCTCAAAATGTCATTCTCTAATTTACATACAACATCCAAATACTGTTTTTTGAAGGATTTATTTAAGTACGTCTTAATATCGATTACTTACTGCTTAGTGTTAAACGCATGTGGAGGTAATAAAGAAGAAACGCCAGTCGAAAAAAAGGAAGTTACAGAAACTGTCGTTCCTGAAAGTACTAAAGCCACTTCAAATGATATTGCTACTGAAGTTCAAATGAATCGAGAAAAATGGATGTCGCATGAAATTAGTGGTTACCAAATAGAGATGCAGAAAATCTGTTATTGCGTACCGGAAGTGGTTCGTATGATGGTTTTTGAGGTGGAAGGTGACGAGGTCACTGCAGTTCGTTATGCAGATACAGGTGAAGATGTTGATCCACAACACTATGGTGACTTTAATACTATTGAAGGAATGTTTTCGTTTGTAGAAAAAGCGATAGAAAAAGATCCGGCCGACCTATCCATCGCTTACGATGAAAAATATGGTTATATCAAAGAATTAAGTATCGACTTTAAAGAAAACATTGCTGACGACGAGATTTCGATCATTGCCTCCAATATGAGGCCGAATTAACAATACAACTGAGTTGGACTTGTGTATGAAAAGAATTTTTTTGTATTTCACTTTTATATCTTTATTTACTTTCACATGTTCAGCTTTTTCAAATCAAACGCTGCCTGTTGTAATTAATGGAGAAAGCTACCAAGTAGAATACTGGACCAGCTACTTTGCTAAAGAGCTAGACATTAATTACATGGATAGTGATGTTACTGATAAAATAGACATTCAATTTTATCGCGGAAAAATTGTTGGGCACCCTGATTCTTTAGTAACACTTTCTAAATTTAAAGATTCCTTAAAAGGTATGGCCTTTTTCTACGGTGAATACTTTGAGATTGATGGCTCTATGTCCAGTATGGAGAATCAATCTAACACTGCCATGCAAAGTGCAAAAGTTGAGCTAGCGGACCTAGCAGATAAAGCTGCACGTGAAATGTGTCCCATACACACGAAAGAACATCATGATATGGAAATGGCTGCTAGAGCAACTATGTCTGTAAATACCGGTGGTGCACCACCCGTAGCTTTTGCTGTCGGTACAGTGAACCTTGTAGCAGATGTTGCCTTAGCTTTAGACCCTGAATATGTACTCGTTCATGGTGGGGAGACCAACGCTGTAGTCAAAGCCCTACAAACTCTTGATACTGCAGACATGCTCTATCGGCAATCTAAACCTGCGATGGGTGCAGGTGGATTAGGTGTTGCATTGAATAATGTAAATATCAATGTCTACACTAATGCGTTACCGTTTAATGTTGCAGACATAATTGATCCTAACCCCAATCTTGCGAACGGCAATCGACCAGAAATTGACGCATCGGCTTATCTAGACAGAATTCGACTAAATGTCACTGCGCTATTTGGCAACGCACGAACGGTTGGTGCTATGTTTAGCGGCTATGACTTAGATGACACAATTGTTGGCGATGGCGTTGCTGGACTCGCTTATCTAACAAGTACCTGTAGTAACTTTGGTGTAAGTGTAGAAGAGGGTTGGGGTACCGATGCAGAGTCAACCATCATTGCTGCACATGAAATCGCACACAACTTTGGTTCTTGTCATGATGGTGACGGCATACTCGATGCCGCAAATAATATTTGTCCAATTTCCTCTGTCGGTTGTGCTGCAAATGGTGGATACATTATGGGGCCTTTTGTGAATGCTGCAGCAACACAATTTTCACAATGCTCCATTGCTAATATTGATTCACATATTGCTACACAGACTTGTTATAAAACGCCAATTGATATGCAAATTAGTCTGGCCTCTGCAGTACCTGCTGTCGCAAATATGCTCAATCAAACGGGTTCTGCTGTACGCACCTTTAACGTCAGCAATATGTCTACAGAAATTTTGATAAATATTCCTATTTCTGGTTCTTTAGAAAATGTGAATGATCCAAACAACCCCAATACAGAATATACGACTGTTACCTTGCAAGGGAACAATTGCAACATTGCTGCGAATCGCCAATCTTATACTTGCACAATCGCGAATATCGGGGCCAATAATGCAGACGTACAAACCATAGTTGAGACGATAACGGCGACGGGTACCGGTCCTTTCAAAACTACGACTGAATACAGAAACGTCGCTGCAGCACAGCAAGTTGATATTGAACCGCAAAATAGTATTGTCGAATTAACACAAACCATTAACGTGAATGCTCCAGTGGCCCCACCTGCGGCGCCAAGCAATGTGCAAGCTAGTCCACAAAATAATGGTGATATACGCGTGAGCTGGACAGACAACAGTAATAATGAAGCTGCATTTAGACTTGAGCGAAGTGAAGACACGGTTGTGTATAACATCATTCAAAATAACCTTCCTGCAAACACCACAAGTTACACAGATAGTGGGCTTACTGAAGGGACTACTTATACCTATCGAGTCTCTGCAATTAACGCAATGGGTGCAGTAGCTGCAGCAACAACACCAAGTGCGACTTCTTCAACCAGTGTTGCTACTGTTGGTGGAGATAGTGGTGGCGGAGGAGGCGGTGGTGGCTTCTATTTATTCACAGGTTTATTACTATTAGCGAGATTATTTAAACGCCCTTGCTAATTTATTATTAACTCGAAGCATCTTTATTAACGGAGAAATATTTATATTTAGAAAATACATATAACTATTTACCTATTTATACCTCGTAGTATTTGTAGATTTTCTTTGAAAGGACTCAATATGAAATCGATCGCTATACTTATCTTTATATTCTTAACAAGTATTTGTTTTGCCTCTGAGAGTGAAGAACAAATAACACCCATCTTAGCTGAACCCATAGAAATCGTTTTAGTTTGCCCTAAAGGCAGTAAATACGAAGGCGAAGAACTGCCTAAATGGGTCACTACCGAAGAAGCTGCAGAATTCTTTTGTAACGACACCGTAGAAGAAACAGAAATTGCTGAATGATTGAGCATAGGGATATGCGAATAAGAGTCGCGTCTTGGATGACGCGAACAGCTTAAGGTTAGGTTATTTTAAAATTTCTGTTGGCCAATAGCGGTTATTCATTTGGATGGGAATAATTAATCGAAATCCAAGCTCTCTAAAATTCTATCCAACTCATCAGATTGGCTATCTGCTTTGGTACTTTCAGCCCTTTGCCATGCGAGGGCTTCCTGGCGTTTTTGCTCAATGTAATTGTCATTACAAACGAGGATGTATTGTTTTAATTCCTCTAATAAATTTGGAATATCATTTATATCTCTGACCCATGTCTCAACATACTTCCCTTCATCCGCATTTATTTTTGCATTATGTTTATTTTTGGAAAATATTAAATTGAGGTCTGCACACCAATCTTTAGGTGCGTTTTCATTTAGTTCAAAAATTACATCTACGTATTTTTTGCTCTTAAGATTTGGCTTACGATTTGGGTCAAGCCCTTTTATCTTCAGATTACTGATATTACTCAAGATAATTCTCTAATACATGAGTATAAATTGAGTTTTAATCATTTGCGCTTAATATCAATTTTGGCAAAGTTCATTGTACAAAAATCTTTGAGATTGTCATATTTATGACCTTTGTAGAGATATACTGTTTTTTGCTGTGAAGTAATTCCCATATTTTTCCATGAGCTTATTTTCTTCTTCTGTCATAAGATCCTGCCTATCAGCTTATAAATGATCTCGAGCGATATAACAAGATCGCTCGAGTAACCTTGGTCCAACTCCTAGAATTAAAATCGAGAAGAATTTCGTTGAGGCTTTTCATTTGATTCATTGACGCGAAGACTTCTATTGTCAATCATGTGGCCACTGAATTTCTTGATGGCCTGTTGTCCCGCATCTTTTGTCATTTCAACAAACCCGAAGCCTTTAGATCGACCAGAATCTCTATCGGTAATGATTGTGGCACCTGCATGACTTCACCCACTTCACTAAACAGTTTATTCAAATCAGCATCGGTAATGCTCCAAGGTAAGTTACCTACATATAGTTTCATAATTTATGTCCTTGCTCGATGATTCGAGCTTTGTGTGCGCAATCCTGGTGTTCAATCTATTTGCACAAGTTTAAAGTGCTCTTCTGACACTGTGTCAGAAGAATCAAGTATTAGAAATGATTGCCGAAGACTGGCTGAGAAATGAAACTCTGGAAGAATATCGGGATAGGAATATCTAATCTAAGATCACCCTACGCTTTATTGAACAGAATAGCTATGTTTATTGTGAATGATGTGGCACCAGCAGGATCGAATAAGTATGGTAAACAACACAAGCAATGTTCAAGCTAGTCCACAAAGTAATGGAGATATACGAGTGCGCTGGACAGACAACAGTAATTAATGACTGCTTCAACCACCAGGGATGGTGGAAGCAATCATTTTATAAATCTGATTTGAAATTCCCAACCCGTTCATTCATTTTAGTTCAACTGGCTCTAATTTTAATCAATTCGCATCATCCATGATGCGTCTCATATTCGTACATCCATGTACTCACCTAAAATAAATCAGTGCGTTAGCTCTCTTTATGCAAAGCTTAATAGTTAACTATAAAATACTCATGATAATAATTATAAAACATACACTCAGGAGGAGTTATGAAAAGACTATTATTTGTAGTGTTTTTTTTACTATTCGCAAATGGATGTGCTTCAAGAGCTAATCTTGAATGGAATTTAAGCTCATGGATTGGTCATGATGTAAACGGATTAGTTCACCACTGGGGAACACCCTCTGATATCAACAAACTTCCAAATGGTAATGTTATGTACTCATGGATGTTTAATGAAGGTTTAGCAAGTACGCCAATCGATGGCACGATCGGTACCCAATCAAAATTTTGTAAAATTTCTGTGGCAACTTCTACTGAACATTTAGTCCAATCGTGGCAATTAGAAGGTAATAACTGTAAAGCATAGTGATAATCATGAAATTACTTTCAGAGTCAGTGCTCAGAAATACATTGGTCATAAGTATCAATTAGTCCTTCTGTAAGCGAATAGAACTCTTTCATGTGTGTTCTTTGATTATATTGCTCCCAACTCTTTTGGCTTTCCCAAAGCTGGTCAAAGAAAAATACCAGCTTGTTATCTAAAGAAGGATGTAAATCACATTGAACACAACCATTCGCTTTGCGAGTAATTGCAATAATTGAACGTAATGCTTTTTCCAGTGCATCTTTGTGATGGGGCTTGGCTTGGTATTTAATTATCAGCTTCATATAACCACTATACTTAAAGTGTTGACTATACTAATTATAAACACTTCTTATTATTTTGATTAAAAAATTCAAGCGCAAAACTGCTGAATTCCCTTTTGTGATTCTTATAATTAACTCAAAAAAGGAGGGTGTATGTACGACTTGATTTATCTTATTTTTCTTGCCGTTGCGATTCTTGTTATTTGGAGCAACTCAAGTAAAGTCGACTGAATATCTACATTCAGTTTTATTTAAAAATCTACAGATACTTAGTGCTTAACTAAAAGTTAAAATGAGGAAGCAAGGTTAACAGCGTTCAGACTTAGAGAATGAGAGAGTTGTTGGAGAGAGAGGTTCACTATCTGGTAATTCCGCTGTCATAGAATCCTTGCTTCCTTAGACCGGTAATTTTGCGCCCCTAGCTTTCACTAGGTTTGCCCTTTTCAGTAGCAGTATTACTCCTCAGTAATCAACTAACAGGAACAGTGTAATAATTTAATCAGCTGATTTACTTGAGATCACTCACACTTTCTCTTTCATACCGCTCATTCGAGCACCAGTTAATTCTCTAATTTTCAATAGCTTAAATACTATCAGCCGTTAACGGTGTGATATGCCCGATAGATGACGTAGTACTCGATGCGGATAATTTATGATCGATAAATACGATTATTACTATGAATACAATGAAATTTACTAATGATCTGTATTACGCAATGATTCTCCTACACATGAAAAGTTTATTACACATCACTTAATTAGCTAAAAGCTTTTGACCATAGGAGACAAATTAATGACAGAAGTAAGTAAATGCCCAGTTAAAGTTGTAGTAGAAAATAATACTGCCTCCGCTGGCACCTCTAATCGAGATTGGTGGCCGAATCAATTAAATGTAAACATGTTGCATCAACATTCTGATAAATCTAAACCTTTCTCACAAAATTATAATTACGCAGAAGAATTCAAAAAACTTGATATTGATGCATTAAAAAAGGATTTAAATGACTTAATGACCGATTCCCAAGAATGGTGGCCAGCAGATTATGGTCACTATGGTCCATTTTTTATTCGTATGGCCTGGCACGCAGCAGGTACGTATCGTACTGGAGATGGTCGTGGTGGTGCTGGTTCAGGTAATCAACGATTCGCTCCGATAAACAGTTGGCCAGATAATGGTAATTTAGACAAGGCGCGCAGATTGCTTTGGCCCATTAAACAAAAATACGGCAAACAAATTTCATGGGCTGACTTAATGGTGTTAACTGGTAATGTCGCACTTGAATCCATGGGTTTTAAAACATTTGGTTTTGCGGGCGGTCGTGAAGACACTTGGCAACCCGAAGAAGATATTTATTGGGGCACAGAAAAAGAATGGCTTGGTGATAATCGTTACTCAGGCGAACACAATTTAGAATGTCCATTAGCGGCTGTTCAAATGGGGCTAATCTATGTCAACCCTGAAGGCCCAAATGGTAACCCTGATCCAGTAGCTTCAGGCAAAGATATTCGTGAAACTTTTGCACGCATGGCAATGAACGATGAAGAAACTGTAGCATTAACTGCAGGTGGTCATACATTTGGTAAAGCTCATGGTGCGGGAGACGCATCACTTGTTGGACCTGAACCTGAAGGAGCGCCGATTGAAGCGCAAGGATTTGGCTGGCTAAGTCGTCATGGAAGTGGCAAAGCGGGTGATGCAATTACAAGTGGAATAGAAGGAGCTTGGACACCAACACCAATACAATGGGATAACAGCTACTTCGATACTTTGTTTGGTTACGAATGGGAATTAACAAAAAGCCCAGCCGGTGCACACCAATGGGTACCCAAAGATGGTGCGGGAGCAAACGTTCCAGATGCACATGATGACAGCAAGAAGCATCAACCTATGATGACAACTGCAGATATGGCAATGAGAATGGATCCAATCTATGAGCCCATTGCACGCCGTTTTCACGAGAACCCAGAGGAATTTGCAGATGCATTTGCACGTGCATGGTTTAAATTAACTCATCGCGACATGGGGCCTCGATCTCGTTATCTTGGTAAGTATGTTCCTAATGAAGAGTTGATTTGGCAAGACCCAATACCTGTAGCAACTCACACTACTGTTAATGAAACAGATGTAGCCGAACTTAAGAAAAATATCTCAAATTCTGGGCTAACAGTAAGTGAATTGGTTTCCACTGCGTGGGCATCTGCTTCTACTTACCGTGATTCAGATAAACGAGGTGGTGCAAATGGTGCACGAGTTTGCTTAAGTCCACAAAAGAATTGGGAAGTGAATCAACCGACCAAACTTTCTAAAGTTATAGATAAACTTGATGAAATTCGCGAGAATTTCAACAACAATAGCGGTAACAATAAAGCTATTTCAATGGCTGACATGATTGTTCTTGGTGGTTGTTCAGGAGTTGAGCAAGCGGTGAAAAATGCTGGTCATGATATTAATGTACCGTTCACGCCTGGACGTGGTGATGCCACACAAGAACAAACCGATGTTGAATCGTTTAATGTTCTTGAGCCAACTTCGGATGGTTTTCGAAATTATCTTAGAGCAAAGCACACAGTATCCGCAGAAGAGTTATTGGTCGATCGCGCACAACTCATGACATTAAGTGCTCCAGAAATGTCTGTGTTAGTAGCAGGTATGCGTGTGATGAAAACAAATTTTGGTGATTCAGATCATGGTGTCTTTACAGACAAACCTGAAGCATTGACAAATGACTTCTTTGTTAATTTGCTAGACATGAGTACTGAGTGGAAACCTACTTCAGAAGATGCAGATATTTTAGAAGGTCGTGACCGTCAAACTGGTAAAGTGAAATGGACAGGTACACGATTTGATTTGATTTTTGGATCAAACTCTCAGCTTCGTGCAATTGCTGAATTTTATGGATGTAAGGATGCAAATCAAAAATTCATAAATGACTTTGTTGACACATGGAATAAAGTAATGAACTTAGATCGCTTTGACATCAAAGCTGCATAAAGCTTTTATAAAACCTAAACGTTAATTAAGTAAGCAAGTCAAAATTATGCGTCGAGTTTAAATTCAATAAATTTACTCGACGCGTAATTGAATAATCAAAATGAAGATTTTAATTTATAATTTAATTGGAGGAATTTCACTGACCTTAGGCGTACTGGGTGTATTTTTACCTTTACTACCTTCTACTTGTTTTATCTTACTAGCGACTTGGGCTTTTTCTAAATCATCGCCCTTATTCCATAGCTGGCTATTACACAAATCACCATTTTCAGAATCTATTCAAAGTTGGCAACAACATAGAATTATTCCTGTAAAAGTAAAATGGATTGCCACTATTTCAATAATAGCATCGTATACAATTACACTTCTTTTTGTAACTAACGCCTACGTTCTGGTTACGCTTGGATTTGGCTTGCTAGGTTTACTTGCTTTCATACTTAGTAGACCTGGAGAAATAAATTTTGAATCTAATGGCCAGCAGCTTCACGAATTACATCAGCGAGCAATTTAAATTCGTTCTTTCTGACACTTGACTTACGCCAAGCAAGGCCAATTTCACGATACGACTTGTCTTTTAAATCTTTAGTTTGCACTTTAGTGTTTTTCAACAATCCAGCATCAATTGCCATTTGTGGAATAAACGTAACACCAAGGTCACTATCAACCATTTGAATCAAGCTATACAAACCACTTGCGGAAAATTTACTAATTTTTTCTTTCCGGCCTAAACTGCATGCACTCAAAGCATGGTCGCGTAAACAATGCCCATCCTCTAATAATAAAATTGATTCCTTATTTAACTTATTGGGAGAAAACTTTTCTGGATCAATTAACGTTGTACCTTTTTTAAACGCTAATTTAAAAGGATCATTAAAAATAGAGATTGATTCTGTATTTTTTAAATCAATAGGAAGTGCAAGTAATAGTAAATCTAATTCACCATCAAGCAACAATTCATGAATCTTTTTAGTTTGTTCTTCTTTTAGATATAACTCTAGTTTAGGAAATTTCTTACGGACCTTAGGTAAAATTTTTGGCAACAAAAATGGTGCAATAGTAGGGATCACGCCCATTTTAAGCACTCCGCTTAATGGCTCCTGAACAGACTTGGCGATATCAACAATTCCCTCGATATCAAAAATGGCTAATCTGGCCTGTTGTGCGACCAACTTTCCTGCAGAAGTGAACACCACGCTACGATTAGTGCGATCGACTAAGACAACATTTAATAGCTCTTCAAGATCTTTAATCGCTACACTAAATGCAGATTGTGTAACGAAACTTGCTTCTGCAGCTCGTCCAAAGTGCAGATGTTTTTCTAGAGCAATTAAATAGCGAAGTTGCTTAACAGTAGGTAAATTAACCATTTGAGAAATCGATTACTATGATGAAAATAATGAAATTTACTTATAGCAAGAAAAACCTATTATGGCTAGTGAAAGAAAGATGCAAGATTGAGATATCAATAAATTTTCATTGTCCTGGCCCTTATGATAATAAGGTTTAGAAGATACTCCTCCCCCTAACTCCCTCTTATCCTTCTTAGCCAGGACAGTGTTTTTTCAATGCTAAGTATGACTTAATGAATAATATCTAAGAACTCTAAAATCTCATGCGCAGTCGCACGGTCGCCATGGTTATCACTCACTTTAGCGTACTGAATATAGCCATCATGATCGATAACAAAAGCAGCTGGATATGCAGTTTCTTTTGGATTATCCCAACGAAGGTTTAATTGATTAGTGATTTTAAAATCTTGATCAAGAAGAAATATAAAATTGCTGGGTAAATCTACTTCTTTTTCTAGTGGAGCAGTGAATTCTTTTGCTCGTTTTTGCAAATTATTTACCTTGCCAGGATAAATAAAAACTACCGGTGTATTTCTTTGTTTTTCAAACTCTTCTGCTTTAGCAATATAACCTGCAACTTGAGTGGAACAAACTGGGCATTGTGCATCTGGAAAACCTCGCAACATCACCAATACAACAGAACCTTTTTCTACATGTTTTGAAAGATGGAAGTCTGCACCATTTATGGTTGTGCCTTCAATCTCGCCAATTTTACTGCCTTCTTTAGGACCGATATTTATTTTCTCAGCAAATATAGAATGAGAAAAAAGTAAAAAACATATATAAAAGAAAAATACGATTTTTATAGATTTCATATCTATTCCTGATGTGAAATTCGTGTCTTGCTTAGTATTCATTTCAGCAACAAAGTTCCTATCATTTACTCAAATTGATAACGGTTATGCTTTATCAATAGTCATTTTACGTAATGTCCGATCTTTTTTTATAAAATGATGATACAGCGCTGCGAGAATATGTCCTGCAATCAATAAAAGTACAATGAGTTCTCCGCCTAACTCCTTATGTATGTAGTCAATCGGTTCTTCAAATTCCTTAAAACTTATGTTTAAACCATTTGTGACTATAGTCGAAAAAACTTGAGTGTTTTCAAATTTAGTAATGTCAAAAAGAAAAAAGTATTCGGTATTCACACCTGTGCCAATATATCCCGTTAAAGGCATCACTATCATCATCGCATAAAGCGCATAGTGTCCTAATTTTGCTGCGAGATGTGCCACTCTGGAGCCTGGCTCTTCATCTGGGACACGATTCATTAAACGCCAAATGATACGTAGTAAAACTAGCACAGCTATAGTGATACCAACCGAAAGATGTAGCTGTAAAGCTGTCCAGTTTTCAGGGGTATCTTTTACTGTAAACCAATGGCGATATTTTACGGTGACATAAGAACACAAAAATAGTGCCGCAATGCTCCAGTGAAGCCATTTGGCAATCGAGCCATATGCGAATTGAGAATTTTTAAGCGCCATTTATTAATTATAGAACGCTAAAGGTTCTGATAATACTTACTGTTTTATTACAAGCGTGAATTATTCGACTGTAACCGATTTAGCTAGATTGCGGGGCTGATCCACATCGGTACCTTTTAGAATAGCGACGTGATAGGAAAGAATTTGTAGTGGTATGGTAAAGATAATCGGTGCTACAGCATTATCCGGTGCATCCACTTCAATTACGATAGTGTCGGGTTCCGAAACAAATCCTGAACTGGCATCTGCAAATACATGTAGCACACCGCCACGTGCACGCACCTCTTCTAAGTTGGATTTTAGTTTTTCCAGCAACTCATCATTAGGTGCAACAGTGATGACTGGAATTTTATCATCCACTAATGCAATAGGGCCGTGCTTGAGCTCGCCTGCAGGATAGGCTTCAGCATGAATGTATGAAATTTCTTTTAATTTTAATGCTCCTTCCATAGCAACTGGATGGTGAATACCGCGCCCTAAGAACAGTGCGTGGTTTTTATCGCCATAATGTTTAGCCAGTTTTTTAATAGTAGGGTCAAGCTCCAATACTTTATTGATGCGTGTGGGCAAATTTAACAACTGTTCAACTACAATTTTTTCCAATTCGTCATGCATACCATGACGACGGCCTGCTGTGATCACCAGTAATAACAACGCCACTAACTGGGTAGTAAACGCTTTAGTCGATGCCACACCAATTTCAGGGCCGGCGTGTGTCATCAAAACAAGATCAGACTCCCTAACCAATGAACTTTCTGGCACATTACAAATTACCAGTGATCCTACATAGTCTTCTTGTTTTGCTTGTTGTAATGCCGCAAGCGTATCAGCGGTTTCACCTGACTGAGATATCGTTACAAATAAGGTTCCCGGTTGTACAACATGTTTACGATAACGAAACTCACTGGCCACATCTACAAAACAAGGAATACCGGCGAGCTCTTCAAACCAAAACTTTGCAATTAAGCCTGCGTGGTAGCTCGTGCCACATGCAATAATTTGAATGACTTTCGTTTGATCTAAAATTTCTTTTGCTTGTGGGCCTAAAATTTGTTCCGCCACGCGGCCATTAATGAGCCTACCCTCTAAAGTGTCAGATACCGCTTGCGGTTGCTCATAAATTTCTTTAAGCATGAAATGTGGGTAACCGCCTTTCTCCGCGGCATCCGCTGATAATTTACTTTTAGTGACAGGCCGTTCGGCCTTTGCGCCATTATCATCAAATATAGTAATTGCATTACGGCTTATTTCTGCGATGTCACCATTCTCTAAAAAAATAAAATCTTGAGTTTCTTTTAATAATGCTTGCACATCTGAAGCGATAAAGTTTTCTTTTTCACCAATACCAATCACTAACGGGCTACCGTGTCTAGCTGCAATTAGTTTTTCAGGATCATTTTTATCGATCACTCCCAATGCATATGCACCTTTAATATCGTTTAAAGTTCTTTGTACCGACTCGAACAAGTTTGAGCCTTTATCAAGATAAAAAACAATTTGATGCGCGATGACTTCAGTATCTGTATCCGAAGTAAAACTAAAGCCATGCTCAATTTGTTGTTTCTTAAGTTCCTCAAAATTTTCAATAATGCCATTGTGAACAATAGCTACTTTGTTATTACATATATGAGGGTGTGCATTGTTTTCTGCTGGTGCGCCATGTGTGGCCCAGCGAGTATGCGCAATACCAAGTTGTCCGATAAGAGCAGATTCATCTAATGCCAAACCAAGCTCGTTGACTTTGCCAGTTTTACGAATGCGTTTTAATTCTCCATCGGTAAGCACAGCCATGCCTGCCGAATCATAGCCACGGTACTCAAGACGACGTAAGCCCTCTAATAAAACTGGAGAGACATCTCTATTTGCGATTGCACCAACTATTCCGCACATATATATTTGTTATTTCTTTACTTGTTAATTTTTTTCTGAGGACGCTGCCACCCATCCAGAGTGATTTGTTTGCTGCGCGCCAGAGTTAATTTATCTTTAGGGGCATCTTTGGTTATGGTTGATCCAGCTCCGATTGTTGCGCCATCCCCTACTGTTACAGGAGCAACAAATTGTGTATCGGAACCTACAAATACATTATCACCAATCGTAGTACGGTGTTTGTTAGCCCCGTCATAATTACAGGTAATAGTTCCAGCACCTATGTTTACGTCTTTACCCAGCTCACTATCGCCGATATAGCTTAAGTGATTAATTTTACTGCCTGTTTTGACCTTGGCTTTTTTGATTTCGACAAAATTACCAACCTTAACGTTCTCGGCTAACATTGTATCTGGTCGTATACGCGCAAATGGACCAAGTTCACATTGCGAACCAATATTGGCGTTTTCAATATGACAGTTCGCATGAATTTTAGTGCCTGCTTTGATCTGCGAGTTAATAATCACGGCATTAGCACCAATGCTTACCCCATCGCCTAGAGTATTGTTACCGACAAACACACCGTTTATATCAATTTCAACATCTTTACCCGTAGACAACTTTCCACGTACATCAATACGTGAGGGGTCAATGAGTGTGACGCCATTTTCCATGAGCTGCTCAGCAATGCGAGTTTGAAAAATTCGCTCAACTTGAGCCAGGTGCTGTTTGTTATTTACGCCAAGAATCTCTTCTTCACTTTCACAAACGATTGCTTCTACTTTTTGACCTTGTTGTACTGCCAAAGCTATACAGTCTGTTAAATAATATTCTTGTTGCGCATTATTGTTATTAACTTTTGCCAACCAAGCTTTTAGGTCACTTGCTTGAGCTGCAAGTATTCCTGAGTTAATTTCTTTAATATGTAAAGTTGCAGAATCTGCATCTTTTTGCTCAACAATAGCTTGAACATTGTTTGCACTCTTTTCACTATTAGAATTTTTTTGTGCTTCACTCTGTGAATAGGTTTCATTTGAATTTTTACGAACAATTCGGCCATAGCCTGTAGGGTCTTCTAAAATAGCTGACAACAGTACTAGCTGTTTATTCGATAAGCCGCTAACTAGCTGTTGTAAAGTTTCTGTTTTTAATAAAGGTACATCACCATACAAAATCAAAACGTTTTGCGTATCATCGATGTTAGGTAAGGCTTGTTGTACGGCATGCCCGGTACCAAGTTGTTCGCTCTGCATACACCAATTTACTTTTTCATTTGCAAGTGTAGCTTCAATAAGTTCAGCGCCATGTCCAATAACCACATGAATCGCATCAGGAGATAACTCATTTGCACAATCTACAACGTGCGCCAACATAGGTTTGCCAGCAACTTTATGCAGTACCTTTGGCAAGTCGCTATTCATGCGTGTACCTTTGCCTGCTGCAAGGATAATGATCTCAAGTCCCATAATTACGTTGAATATTTTCTTCGATTATTTTTTTATAGCTACACGATACAGAATATGATTACAGTTTATGCCAACGTAGCCTATAAAAGAAAAGCATAATTTGAATAGGAGGGGAAAACAGCAGATAGATACCACTGCTGGGGGCTTAAAAGCTTGTTTTACTAGGGAATTTTCTAAAAATTTTATTAGATAACTTATTTACGTATCTTGCGCATGCGTTCAATCATACGCAATTGTTCCGCAGCACGAACCAATTCAATTTGCGCTTTCGCAGCATCAAAATCACTTGCCTTGTCTTTCATTGCTTCTTCAGCTCGTTGCTTGGCTTCTAGTGCTTTGGCTTCATCTAGATCTTCAGCACGAATCGCTGTATCGGAAAGTACCGTCACTACATGCGGCTGCACCTCTAAAATGCCTCCAGAAACATATAGATATTGATCTTCCTTGCCTTCAATTTCGATCTTCAATTCGCCTGGACGTAGTCCAGTTACCAGTGGAGTGTGGCGTGGGTAGATGCCTACATCACCCATTTGTGCCGGTGCAAACACAGCACTAATGGTGCCAGAGAAAAGCTCTTTCTCAGCACTCACCACATCGAGATGCATGGTCATTGCCATGTTTATTTAATCTCCTCAGCTTTCTTCACCACGTCATCAATGCCGCCTTGCATGTAGAAGGCTTGCTCAGGTAAGTGGTCATACTCACCATCTACAATCGCTTTAAAACTTGAAATCGTATCTTGCAAGGAAACTAATGCACCTGGTGTTCCAGTAAATACTTCAGCAACCGAGAAAGGTTGTGATAGGAAGCGTTGAATCTTACGTGCACGTGCCACAACTTGTTTATCTTCTTCCGATAATTCATCCATACCCAAAATCGCAATAATATCTTTTAGTTCTTTATAACGTTGCAAGGTATTTTGAACTGCGCGTGCAGTGTCGTAATGTTCTTGACCAATTACGAGTGGATCTAATTGACGACTGGTTGAATCCAATGGATCCACCGCAGGATAAATACCTAGCTCGGCAACTTGTCTTGAAAGTACTACGGTTGCATCTAAGTGTGCGAAAGTTGTAGCAGGGGACGGATCCGTTAAGTCATCCGCAGGTACGTATACGGCTTGAATGGAAGTAATGGAACCTGAACTTGTAGAGGTAATACGTTCTTGTAGTGCACCCATTTCTTCAGCAAGTGTGGGCTGGTAACCCACCGCTGACGGCATACGTCCTAGAAGCGCGGATACTTCCGTTCCGGCTAAAGTATAACGATAAATATTATCGATAAATAACAACATGTCTTTACCCTTCGTCACGGAAATACTCCGCCATAGTAAGACCTGTTAATGCAACACGAAGACGGTTGCCTGGTGGTTCGTTCATTTGTCCGTACACCATGCCTACTTTATCGAGTACGCCGGCTTCTTTCATTTCATAATAGAAGTCATTACCTTCACGAGTACGTTCACCCACGCCCGCAAACACCGAGAGGCCCGAGTGTTTCTTCGCAATGTTGTTGATCAATTCCATCATGGTCACAGTCTTACCTACGCCAGCACCACCGAATAGACCAATCTTGCCTCCTTTCGCAAACGGACAAAGTAAGTCGATCACTTTAATACCCGTCTCTAATAACTCATTGCCACCGGCTTGTTCTTCAAATGATGGTGGTGTGCGGTGAATAGGCATTTTGCTTTCTGCACCAATATCTCCTGCATTATCTACAGGCTCACCTAAAACATTCATGACACGGCCTAAAGTTTTTTCTCCAACCGGTACTGAAATTGGAGCATCCGTGTTGGTTACTTTTAATCCGCGCTGTAATCCATCTGAAGCACCCATCGCAATCGTACGAACAATACCGTCACCAAGTTGTTGCTGAACTTCGAGGGTAAGATTTTTTTCGTCTACGATTAATGCATCATAAACATTGGGTACATTGTCACGCGCAAATTCGACGTCTACTACCGCGCCGATGATTTCAACTATTTGACCCGCACTCATGATTTATCCTCTTAACTATATAATATTTAAAATAAACTATTAAACTGCAGCGGCACCGCCAACAATTTCTGAAATTTCTTGTGTGATCGCAGCTTGGCGTGCTTTGTTATAAGCAAGCTGCAATTCTGAAATAAGATCGCCTGCATTATCTGATGCACTTTTCATTGCAATCATTCTAGCTGCCATTTCACAAGCCACATTTTCAACTACGGCTTGGTATACGATCGATTCTGCATAACGTGTTAGCAAACCGTCTAACACTTCTTTTGCATCGGGTTCGTAAATGTAATCCCAGTGATGCTTTAATTCGTCATTGTCTTCAGGTTCTAAAGGCAGCAATGCTGAAACTTTTGGTTTTTGCGTCATGGTATTCACAAATTCATTTTCAACTAGAAATACTCGATCTACTTTGCCTTCTGTATACGCATCCAGCATAGTTTTAACTGTTCCAATCAGTTCGCTTAAATGCACCTCATCACCTAAATGCGAAACTTGAGAAATCACATTTGTAGCGAACTTTTTGAAAAACTGCGTGCCTTTCGCACCAATTAGACAAAAATCAATTTCTACATTTTTTTCTTGCCACTGCTGCATGTCTTTTAATGCAGCTTTGAACGCATTAATGTTTAAACCACCACACAAACCACGGTCACTGGAAACGATGATATAACCCACACGTTTCACTTCTTCGCGTGGCAATAAAAATGGATGACTATACTCAGTATTCGCATTTGCTAAATGTCCGATTACATTTAACATTTTTCTAGAATACGGTCGCGTAGCACTCATGCGGTCTTGCGCTTTACGCATCTTGCTTGCCGCCACCATTTCCATTGCTTTGGTGATCTTTTGAGTATTTTTAATACTCGCGATCTGCGTGCGTATTTCTTTCTCGTTTGCCATTTATGTTTTGTTTATATATATCAGGTTCTACCAGGTTCCCTTGGCTTTAAAATCTTCAACCGCTTTGGCTAAACCGGCTTCAATGTCATCATTGAAGTCGCCTGTATTGTTGATGTTATCGAGCAAGTCTTTATGTTGTGAACGCATAAAGTCATGCATAGCGTGCTCAAAATCTACCACTTTGTTAACTTCAACATCATCGACATAACCTTTGTCTACCGCAAATAGCGACACCGCCATTTCGGCAATGGTTAATGGTGAATACTGCAGCTGTTTCATCAATTCCATTACACGCTCACCACGTTCTAATTGTTTACGTGTTTGCTCATCAAGATCAGAAGCAAACTGTGAGAATGCGGCAAGTTCGCGATATTGCGCAAGCGCTAAACGTACACCGCCACCTAACTTTTTAATAATCTTGGTTTGCGCCGCACCACCTACACGTGAAACGGACAAGCCCGCGTTAATCGCTGGACGGAAACCTGAGTTGAACAAATCACTTTCTAAGAAAATTTGTCCGTCAGTAATTGAAATTACGTTGGTCGGTACGAATGCAGATACGTCACCAGCTTGTGTTTCAATAATCGGAAGTGCAGTAAGCGATCCCGTTTGGCCCTTGACTTCACCGTTGGTAAACTGCTCTACATAATCAGCATTCACACGTGATGCTCGCTCTAATAAACGAGAGTGTAAGTAGAAAACATCACCCGGATAAGCTTCACGACCTGGCGGACGTCTTAATAACAAAGAAACTTGGCGATACGCCCAAGCCTGTTTAGTTAAGTCATCATAAATAATGAGTGCGTCTTCACCACGATCACGGAAATACTCACCCATGGAACAACCTGAATACGGTGCGATGTATTGCATAGCCGCTGATTCAGAAGCACTCGCCGATACGATAATGGTGTGCTCCATTGCATTGTGTTCTTCTAACTTACGCACAACGTTGGCAACCGATGAGTTCTTTTGCCCAATCGCAACGTAGATACACTTTATGCCGGTACCTTTTTGGTTAATGATGGCATCGATCGCAACCGCAGTTTTACCCGTTTGACGATCACCAATAATCAATTCGCGTTGACCGCGACCGATTGGTACCATGGAATCAATCGACTTCAAACCAGTCTGCACAGGCTGATCGACTGATTGACGTTCAATTACACCCGGTGCAATTTTTTCAATCGGTGATGATAGAGAGGTATTAACAGGGCCTTTACCATCGATGGGCTCACCCAATGAATTCACAACCCGGCCCAACATTTCAGTACCCACAGGTACTTCAAGAATACGCCCGGTACAAGAAACTTTATCGCCTTCAACGATGTGTTTGTAATCGCCCAGTACTACCGCACCAACGGAGTCACGCTCAAGGTTAAGCGCCATACCAAATGTGTTTTGTGGAAACTCCAACATTTCGCCCGCCATCACGTCGGCTAAACCATGAACACGCACAATACCGTCGGTTACACCGACTACCGTGCCTTCAGTGCGAGCTTCTGCAACCGCATCAAAGTTTTCAATGCGGCTTTTTATGAGTTCACTAATTTCTGTTGGGTTAAGTTGCATTTTCTATTCCTCTTTTGTACCCAAGTACTAAGTAAATATTTAAATCTTTTTAATTAACAAGTGTTGTTGAAAGCTTATCTAGTCGCCCACTTACAGATCCATCAATCACCATGTCACCAGCTCGAATAATAGCGCCACCAATTAAGCTAGCATCTACTTTAGATGTCAGGCGTACTTCTTTACCAAGACGGGTTTTTAATGATGCCGCTATTTTTGCAAGTTGGGCTTCGCTAACTTCTTGTGCAGAAATTACTTCAGCATCCACAGTGCCCTCGGCTTCGGCGCGGTAATGCTCATATAAAGCGGTAATTTCTGGAAGTAATTTAATTCGATCGTTCTCGGCTAATAACTTGATGAAATTCTTGCCTCGCTGGTCAATTTTATCTTCACACACTTTAATAAACATTTCTGCAGATTGGCCTTGTGACAATCTTGGGCTATCTAACACCGCAAGCATTGTCGGATCATTCGCTACTGCAGCCATAAATCCCAACATGTCGGTCCATTTTTGCTGTTCGCCATGAGCGTTCGCAATATCAAATGCGGCTCTTGCGTAAGGTCGTGCGGCGGTAGTGAGTTCAGACATATGTGTGCGTTTAAATTTGTGAAGCTAAATCATCGAGGATATCTTGATGTGAGCTAGCATTAATCTCTTTCTTTAGAATACGCTCAGCACCCGCTACTGCAATACTAGAAACTTGTGTGCGTAAGGTTTCTTTTGCACGGTTTACTTCTTTTTCTACCTCAGCCTGGGCGGCTTCTTTAATACGGTTACCTTCTTCAACCGCTACGGATTTTGCGTCTTCAACAATTTCATTCGCGCGCTTTTGTGCTTGGCCCAAAATGTCAGAAGCTTGCTGTTTTGCTTCAGCTAATTTCTTTTCCGCACCTTGTTCAGCAAGCTCTTGTTGCTTCATGCCACGCTCAGCTTCTGCTAAGCCATCTGCAATTTTCTTTTTGCGTTCATCAAGCATGGCTATTATCGGTGGCCACACAAACTTCATGCAAAAGAATACAAACAACACAAACGCAATCGTCTGTCCGAAAAGAGTGAGATTAATATTCATGCCTAAACTATCTCTGTTTTATATGAATGACTTAACGTTTTAGCTTCCAAAACCTGGAACAACCGCAAATAAAACGTAAAGGCCAATCGCGATCGCAATAACGGGTAACGCATCCACTAGACCCATAACAATAAAGAACTGGGTTCTTAACATTGGGATAAGTTCAGGCTGGCGCGCTGCACCTTCCAAGAATCGACCACCTAATACACCGATACCGACCGCAGCACCTGCGGCACCAATACCTAGCATGAGTGCGCCGGCAATATAGAGTAAAGCTTGTGCTTCCATTTTTTTCTCCTGTTACAAAAACGTAAATTAAATGATTAGTGATGTTCTTGGTGTGCCATGTCTAAATAAACAATGGTGAGCACCATAAAAATAAATGCTTGTAAAAATATAATTAAAATATGAAAAATAGCCCAACCAATTTGCAGCAGACCTCCAACAGAAGCCCAGATAATTCCGCCACTGTATAGCAATGCAATCAAAATAAAGATCATCTCACCAGCATACAAATTACCGAATAAACGCAATGCTAACGATACCGGTTTAGAAATCAGCGAGATGCCTTCTAATAATAAGTTGGCAGGCATGCCCCATTTACCAAACGGCTGCAAGGTAAGTTCACCCATAAATCCGCCTATACCTTTAATTTTTATACCGTAGTAAAGCATCAGCACGAAAACGGCTAATGCCATTCCGAAAGTAATGTTAGGGTCCGTAGTAGGTACAACTTTAAAATACACATGGTGTGGGTCTACGCCAAAAACTGCATGGCCGACAATTCCTGCTAAATGAGGAATCCAATCAACAGGCACTAAGTCCATAAAATTCATCAACAATACCCAAAAGAAAATCGTTAATGCCATTGGTGCAACTAGATCATTTTTTGCATTAAACGAACCGCGTACGTTTTCATTTACAAAATCAACAACCCACTCTACAAAGTTTTGTAGGCCACCTGGAACACCTGAGGTCATCGACTTTGCGGCTTTACGGAAAATAAAAATAAAAACCGCACCTAAAAAGATTGACCAAAACATGCTATCTACATGTATGGCCCAAAAACCCATATCGGCTGCTTCTTGTGCATTGTGTGCAAACCCCCAATGACCATCAGGATGCTTGCCATAAGTCCAGTTCGTCAGGTGGTGCTGGATATATTCAGATGAAGTGATTGTATCGCCGGCCATTATTTAATGAATTTGCTTAAGTGTTGGTTTACTAAAAGATTGTGTAATTAAAGGCACAGCCCACATGCACGAATGTGTAATCAAGTACGCTGCAAATAATGTAATTGGATGAACGTCCTTATAATTTATCAATACAATCGCAAACAGTGCGACAGCTAAACCCAGTTTTATAAACTCCGCTACATATACAGATCGAAGTAATGCTCCTGCTTCTGCAATTCTGCATTTAAATAACTGGCGTGCAAAATACATGTTCGGCAATACACAAATTACTCCGCCCAAAAAAGCTGACAACGCAAGCTCAGGTTTTACGATAAATAAAATTACTGCGATGCAAAAAGTGATTAACCATTGCCAAACCAGGATATGATTTATTTGCGTCGGTATTGTTAGTTTTTGAACCAATTTTATATATTATTTGTTGTTCGGTTCTTAATTAATGTCTTGTTCAATCACTACGCTCAATTACTATCGAACCAAGACGCTACGCAATCCATATCATGCCTTGACAGAGCTGCGAAGTATAAATTTTAGACCGTGAAATCTCAATAGAAACTAATGCATACACCTTTCGGCTTAGTACAAAATTAACTACTTTGATTCACCCATTAATTTATTGACGATTCCCTCAAATTCATCGAGGTTAGTATATCTAATCTGCATACGTCCAGTGCCATTCTGACTATGCTGAATGGATACGCTTGCACCTAAACGATCCGATAACTTGTGTTCCATGCGTGATACGTCAGGATCTTGATGGCTAACGCTACTGCTTTTCTTTTTATTGCCGCCTTGCAGAAATTGTTTCACCAGCGCTTCTGCACCTCGAACCGAAAGCTGGCGTTGCACGATAGCTTGCGCACATTGGATTTGTTGATTTTCTTTAAGTGCCAGCAAGGCACGGGCATGACCCATTTCCAACTCGCTTTGGTTAAGCATATCTTTAACCGGTTCGGCTAGTTCTAATAAACGTAGACTGTTACTCACCGCTGAACGCGAACGCGACACGACTTCGCCAATTTCTTGATGGGTAAGGCCAAATTTATCGATCAAATTAGCAAACGCTTGTGCTTCCTCTAATGGATTGAGGTCTTCACGCTGTAAATTTTCGATGATCGCGATCGCAGCTGCTTCTTGATCATTAACACTTTTTATTACAGCTGGAATTTCTTGTAAGCCTGCTTGTTGTGCTGCACGCCACCGACGTTCGCCTGCGATGAGTTCATATTCATCCGCGTTTTTTCGCACCACAATTGGCTGTACCACGCCTTGTTGGCGTATCGACTGCGCTAAAGCCTCGAGGGCTTCGGGCTCCATGATTTGCCTTGGTTGGTAAGGGCTTTGACGAATTAACTCGATGGGTAAATTTTGTAGCGATCGGTCGGAATTTGTTTGCGCTTCACTATTACTGATTGCACTTTCTGTTTTCGCTGCACTCAGTAAAACGTCTACTCCGAGTGAGCCTAAACCACGTTTTTTCTTAACCATACTCATCACCTGAAGCTCTGATTAATTGATATTTAGTTTGCCATTGCTGGCGATAATGCCTTCGCTCGGCCTTCATCGCGACGCAGCATCTCGCCGGCTAGCGCTAAATAGGCCAAAGCTCCTCGTGATCGCTTATCATAAAGCAGCACCGGCAATCCATGGCTGGGGGCTTCAGCAAGCGTCACATTGCGCGGAATAATGGTGCGGTACACACTATCGCCAAAATGCGAGGTTAGTTGCGCTGACACGTCATTAGCTAAATTATTACGCGGGTCGAACATGGTACGTAATAAGCCTTCAATTTTTAATTCTGGATTAGCCGACATGCGAATGCGCTCGATGGTTTGCGTTAAAGCCGAAAGACCTTCTAGTGCATAATATTCACACTGTGTAGGAATGATGACACTGTTTGCTGCGACCAAGCCATTTACGGTGAGCATATTTAATGACGGTGGACAATCAATAAAGATGTAGTCGTAATCTTGGTGGACTTGCTCCAATGCTCTGCGCAATTTAAATTCACGTCCCTTCGCTTCTAATAATTGCACTTCAGCAGTCGTGAGTTGTTCATTAGCAGGTAATAAGTCATAGCCCCCTTTACTACCATGAATAATACATTCGCTGATAGAAGCTTGTTCTAGCAATACATGTGCAGTGGTTTTTTCTATCGTGCGCTTATCTACACCTGAGCCCATGGTGGCATTACCTTGAGGATCCAAATCAACCAATAGCACACTGCGATTCGTTGCCGACATTGAGGCCGCTAAATTCACCGTAGTAGTGGTTTTACCTACTCCACCTTTTTGATTGGTTACTGAAATAATTTTAGTCATGTTTTGAAATTATATTTTTTCAACAATGGCGATGTGACGTTGAGCCTCAAGCTGTGGAATGTTCACACTAAATATGCCTCGCACATTATATCTTTTTGGCAGTGCTTCGAGTTGCTTTTGTTTACCAAGCATAAAAATTATTCTTCCTTCTTCATCTAGATTCTCAAGCATGCGCTCGCAGGCGGCTAACAGCTTGGAACTGCTTGCATACGCACGGCTGACGAGAGTATCGATGGTTTGATTGGGTGAATATTGCTCAACGCGTTGTTGCACGACTTGGGCATTTTTTAACCCAAGCTCAATGCTAACTTGTTGGATAAATCGGGTTTTCTTAGCGTTGCTATCTAAAAGAGTGAAAATTTTTTCTGGACACATGATTGCCAGCGGTATCCCAGGTAAACCAGCGCCACTGCCTATATCGAGAATGTATTCTCCTCGCAGATGTTCAAGTACAGAAAGGCTATCCAAAATATGTTTGCTGATGATCTCTTGTGGTTCAGCAATGGCCGTTAGGTTGTAGGCCTTGTTCCATTTTTGCAGTAACTGCACAAACAGAAGTAGCTGATCGATTTGAGCTTCACTTACAGTTAGCCCTAACTGCTGCACACCGCTGCGAAGTCGCTGTGTGAGATCCATGAATAGAATAAAAAACCTTTAAGCGCTTTTTCTTGAAGATTTTGCTTTTAGGTGCACCATTAACAAGGAAATAGCAGAAGGTGTGATGCCAGAAATTCTCGCCGCCTGTCCAATCGTTACCGGTTTAATTTCCATTAACTTTTGCTTGGCTTCATTTGATAAACCAGAAATAGCCGCATAATTAAAATCTTCAGGTAGCTTAACTTCTTCTTGTTGCGCCAAACGCTCAACTTGTGCATTTTGACGTTCGATGTAGCCTGCGTACTTAGCTTGAATTTCCAGTTGCTCACAAATTTCCACGGGAATATCACTTAGATCTTGTCGGCTAAGCTTTTGCAAATTATCAAAGTTAACTTCTGGCCTGCGTAATAGTTCATACATACTGTATTCATGTTTTAACTGCGTGCCTAAAATTTCTTGAGCGACTTCTTCATCGACATCACTTGCTTGTACATAAGTGCTCTGTAAACGTTGTTGCTGTTGCTCTAAGGTTTCGCGTTTTTCGCTAAAGACTTGCCATTGTTTTTCCGGCAAACATCCTAGCTCATGTGCAATTTCGCTTAAGCGCAAATCAGCATTGTCCTGGCGCAGCAATAATCTAAATTCAGCACGACTAGTAAACATGCGATAGGGCTCTAGCGTGCCGCGTGTAACAAGATCATCAATCATCACACCGATATACGCCTGGTCACGTTGCGGCACCCATGCTTCTTGTTGCTGTGTGTGTCGTACAGCGTTAATGCCTGCGACCAAACCTTGCGCAGCCGCTTCTTCATAACCTGTAGTGCCATTGATTTGTCCGGCGAAAAACAAACCTTCAATAGCTTTGATTTCTAAACTGGGCTTTAAGTCACGAGGATCAAAATAATCATATTCGATTGCATAACCTGGTCGAGTGATGTGCGCGTTTTCAAAACCTTTTATACTGCGTACAAATTTTTGTTGTGTTTCATATGGCAGACTGGTGGAAATGCCGTTGGGATAAACTTCATGGGTTTGTAAACCTTCAGGCTCGATAAAAATTTGATGTTTGTCGCGTTCCGCAAAGCGCGTTATTTTATCTTCAATTGAAGGGCAATAACGTGGCCCCGTACTATCGATGTTGCCGTTATACATTGGCGACAATGCTAAATCTTGCTGAATGATTTCGTGAGTAGAAGTGTTCGTATAAGTGATATAGCAGTTCACTTGATCAGGATGTAGCGCAGTAGCACCCATGAAGGAAAACACAGGTGTAGGAGTGTCGCCCGGCTGAACTTCTGTTTGCAAATAATCGATGGTGCGGCCATCAATCCTTGGTGGTGTGCCAGTCTTTAAACGTCCAACACGTAAGTCTAAATCGCGTAAACGTTGTGCCAATGTTATCGCTGGAGGATCCCCCGCACGCCCAGCAGCATAATTATCATTTCCGATATGGATTTTACCGCCCAAGAATGTACCGGTAGTCAGTACCACAGATTCTGCGTAGAAGGTCAGACCGCTTTGGGTCATTACGCCACAAATACGATCTTTCTCAATTAATAAATCATCAACCGCTTGTTGAAAAAGTTGTAAGTTGGCTTGATTCTCTACTTGCTCACGAATTGCGGCTTTATAAAGAACCCGATCTGCTTGCGCGCGTGTCGCACGTACTGCAGGTCCTTTACGTGAATTGAGCACGCGAAATTGAATGCCTCCCATATCTGCTGCCAAGGCCATCGCGCCACCCATGGCATCAATTTCTTTAACTAAATGGCTTTTACCAATACCGCCAATCGCGGGGTTACAACTCATTTGGCCAATGGTTTCGATGTTATGGGTAATCAGCAAGGTGCTTGCACCCATACGGGCTGCGGCTAAGGCCGCCTCGGTACCTGCATGGCCACCACCAATGACAATGACTTCATAACGTTGAGTATTCTTATTCATGGTTACTTATTGTACTGAAGCACAGGAGATTACTCGACACCCCGAAAGTGTCATCACAAGCTTATTTCCCTATACAAAACTCTGAGAAGATCTTGCCTAGTAGGTCATCAGAGGTAAATTCACCCGTGATCTCATTTAAATACTGTTGCGCAGAACGCAAGTCTTCAGCGGCTAGCTCAAGTGTCTCGGTATTAACCAAACGTTGTGATGCAAGTTGAATATTTTGCAACGCTTGTTGTAAAGCGATCACGTGGCGGCTTCTGGCTAAGAAAGGAGTTTCACCAGTCTCCTGCTTGCCAAGGTGTTCCCCAATAAAATGGATTAACTCCTTTATTCCCTGCTCTGTAGTTGCGGAGATACAAAGATGCTCACTGTCTTGTTGCTTGGTAACTAAATCAATTTTATTAAAAACCGTTACAACTTTATTTACATCTAATTCTTTTGGGAGATCGTATTGTTGGTCATTGCTTTGTTTACCTTCACTGGCATCAATAAGCCATAAAATAAGATCAGCTTGTTGTAATTCTTGTTGCGCACGCTCGATGCCTTTGCTTTCTACTATATCTTGCGTCTCGCGAAGACCTGCTGTATCGATTAAACGCACAGGAATACCACAAATCTCAATGTCTGCGGTTAATGGATCACGCGTGGTGCCTGGTATTTCGGTCACGATCGCAACATCGCTCTGTGCTAACACATTTAACAAACTTGATTTACCCGCGTTGGGTCTTCCCGCAATGGCAATCGTAGCGCCTTGTTGCATGCGTGCTCCAAGTTTGGCTTGATCTAACAACTCTTTTAGCTTTGTATGTAATTCTTTTAGTTGCTTTTGCACGTGTGTTAATTGCTGACGGTCTATTTCTTCGTCAGGAAAATCTAGATGGGCTTCTATATGCATACGTATTTGAATCAAGCGAGTAAGCACTTCTGAAACACGTTGTGAAAACGCGCCCTGCATAGATTTTGTCGCAGTGCGTACAGCTTGTTCAGTGGTACTGTTGATTAAGTCGGCTATCGCTTCGGCTTGCGTTAAGTCGATTTTATTATTTAAAAACGCGCGCAAACTAAATTCACCCGCTGTTGCCAAACGCGCACCGTGATCACAAAGTGTTTTTAACAGTGCTTCTGCTACCAGTGGATTGCCATGGCAATGAAACTCAACAACATCTTCGCCCGTAAACGATGCGGGTGCTTGAAAATAAATTGCGATACCTTGATCAATTAGTGTGTCCTCACGAGTAAAAAAATTTGTGAAGCTAGCTTGGCGCGCAGGGAGCATTGCATGCGTAAGTTTTTCAGCAACTTCAAGTGCGCCTTTGCCTGACAAACGAACAATAGCAAGTGCGCTGCGCCCTGGAGGGGTGGCAACTGCACAGATCAATTCTTTTTGTGGGTTGTTTACGTCGGGCATCAGCGCGCCCTTTTAAATAGCTATATTAGTAAGCTTCGTTTTCGATACGTTTGGTGATGACATACTGTTGAATAATCGACAAAATATTATTCACTAACCAATACAATACTAAACCAGCCGGGAAGAACGCCATAAAAATAGACATCATAATTGGCATCATGGCAAATATTTTTGCCTGCATAGGGTCAGGTGGTGCTGGGTTCAATTTAAATTGCACATACATGCTGATGCCCATTAGTAACGGCAACACAAAAATAGGGTCGCGCACGGATAAATCCTGAATCCAAAACATAAATGGCGCTTGTCGTAACTCTACACTTTCAATTAACACCCAATATAAAGCCAAGAACACAGGCATTTGAATCAAAATGGGCAAACAACCTTTTGCTGGGTTGACCTTTTCTTTGCGGTATAAGTCCCAAGTGGCTTGACCAAGTTTTTGTTTGTCGTCTACATAGCGTTCTTGCAAGGCTTTAATACGTGGTTGCAATTTGCGCATACGCGCCATTGACTTGTAACTGGTTTCAGACAACTTATAAAAAATAAGTTTAATCACTACGGTGACCAAAATAATCGCCCAACCCCAGTTGCCTACCAACTTGTGGAACCACTGTAGCAACCAAAACAATGGTTTTGACAAAATGGAAAACATGCCGTAGTCGACGCTTAACTCTAAACCTTTGGCAAGGTCTTTCATGTCATCTTGAATTTTCGGGCCCACATACAAACGTCGATTGAATTCAGCACTTGAAGTAGGAGCAATCGTTTTTGCTTCTGAAAGCATACCAATCAATAACTGTTTCTCGCCCGCAGCTTTTACTTCTTTACTGTAAAAACGATTTTGCTCATCTTGTTCAGGTATCCATGCAGACACAAAGTAGTGTTGCAACACTGCAATCCAACCACCATCCACCGGCATATTGATAGGTTCATCTTGCACATCATCGAAAGCATGTTTGTGATACGCGCCATCAAAATAAGCGGTGCCCGTATAGGTTGGTAAACGTAACCAGCTGCGATTTTCTGGAACCGGACTATGGCGCAATTGTTGATATTGTCGACCCACCCAAGTTGTGTCGCCTTGATTCATTACGTGATGTTTAACATCAAAAACAAAGGACCCGCGATAAAAAGTGTAGCTTTTTTCAACCTCTATTCCATTTTCACCCGTCCACAAAAGCTTTACCTGCAATTCATCTTCACCCTCGCCCAACTGATACTCGGTTTTATCAACGCGATATATTTCATGATGTGTTGGTGCTGCGCCACGAATAGCTTGGCCATTGATTTTATCGTGCTGTAAACCGGATTGAGCAATATAGATACGCGCATCACTACGCATGAGTCGAAACGCTTGGTCTTTTTGCTGTAAAGAAACTGGGTAGGTAGGTAGCTCCACTTGGCGAACATCACCACCGCGAGTATCAATAATCAGATCTAATACATCTGTACGCACATGAATCTTTTTGCTTTTACTTTGTGGCTGATTCGTTTCGTTTACATTATTCGTTGTAGACGCCTGCGACTGTGGGGTATTTACTGCTTCGGGAATATCATCTGAGCTTTCGCTGTAACTATTGCTATCAATAGCTTCGCCTATTTGCTGGCTGTTTACATCTTGTTGTGCAACGGATGGTGGCGTCTGTTCTTGTTGCCAGGTAAGCCAGATAATGTATAGCAAAAAAACGAGCGCTAAATACAAAAAGAATCTTTGGTTTTCCATACTATTTTGTTTTTAATTATGTGTATGGTTTTCCGGAACCGGGTCTACACCGCCAGCATGCCATGGATGACAACTAGCAAGACGTTTTAAAGTAAGCCAACTGCCGCGATAGGCACCGTGTTTTTGCAATGCCTCTAATGCATACTGTGAACAGGTTGGATGGAACCTGCATTGTTGACCCAACCACGGGCTTAATACCAACCGATAAACCTTAACCAATACAATAAGAACTTTGCTAATTACTCTGTTCATAGTGGCCTAGTTAGTATTGTTCCCACAACGATTCCATTTGTAGTCTGAGCCTGTGTTTATACTTTGGTCTGTTAATTGCTTTAATGGGCCGCTTTAAAATTACAATAAAGTCGTTTGCAGGTAATGACGTTTTAGCCAATCGAAAACTTTCTCGAATAATTCGCTTAATTATGTTTCGATCTACAGCACGTTTAGCGTGACGTTTTGCAACGATGACTCCTAGGCGCGGTTGCCCTATCTCATTTTCTCTAGATAGTATTGTAAAAAATTCGCTGCTCGATTTTGTTGCCTGATCAAAGACTCGAGTAAATTGGCTTGCGTTCTGTAGCCGATCCCGATGTGTGTACGCGTTAACTTTTGCTTGCAAGAATTCTTTGTCAAAAAATCTAAAGCAAAATAATTACGGAGCTAAACGTGCGCGTCCGCGTGCACGACGAGCATTGATTACTGCACGACCACCTTTTGTTTTCATTCTAGCTCTAAAGCCGTGTGTGCGTGCGCGCTTTAAGTTGCTAGGTTGATAAGTGCGTTTCATGATATTCCAATTTAATTTTTAACTAATTTAAATCTTATTAATTTAATTATTCTATTTTAGACTCCTAAGCCAAGTTTTAACTTAGCCCTACAATTAAATACTTAGAATAATTATTTAATAAGGTGCGCAAAAATAGTCGCGCTACTTACATTTGTCAACGGCTATTGTCTGCCATTAAACAGTGGATAACAATCCTATTACTGGATAGACTGATCTACCCCATAACGATTTTACAATAATTATAAGCATACTGGAGTAAGCTGCGTGTCTACTATTCTCTGGAAATCCTGTGTCCACAAACTCGAGTCTGAATTATCCGAGCAACAACTCAATACTTGGATTCGGCCACTACATGCAATCGAGGAAAAAGGTGAACTCACCCTATTAGCACCGAATCGTTTTGTGCTCGATTGGGTACAAGATCATTTTCTTGCTCGTATTGATGAGCTCATAGCTAGTGATAGTGCTACAAGTGGCCATAAGGTCAACCTCGAAATTGGTAGCAGTGAACGTAAAGTAGTTTCTCAAAGTAATGAACAGGCTGAGAAAATCCAGGCAGTAAAATCAACCACTGCCAAACTACAAAACTTCAGTCATAACCTTAATCCGAATTTCACTTTTGACACTTTTGTTGAAGGTAAATCTAACCAACTACCAAAAGCGGCAGCTCTACAAGTGGCTAATCACCCTGGTGAAGCCTACAACCCACTACTTATTTACGGTGGTGTAGGTCTTGGTAAAACACACTTATTGCATGCTGTTGGTAACCAAATGCTGGTACAAAACCCAGCTGCAAAAATTCTATATCTACACTCCGAGCGTTTTGTAGCCGACATGGTTAAGGCCTTGCAACATAATGCCATTAGTGAATTCAAACGTTTTTATCGCTCTGTAGATGCATTGCTTATTGATGACATCCAGTTCTTTGCAGGCAAGGAACGTTCCCAAGAGGAATTTTTCCACACATTTAATACTCTCCTCGAAGGCCAGCGCCAAGTAATTTTGACTTGTGACCGCTATCCAAAAGAAGTTGAAGATTTACAAGAGCGTTTAAAGTCGCGTTTTGGCTGGGGCTTAACACAATCTATTGAGCCTCCGGAACTAGAGACTCGTGTTGCTATCATGCAGCGCAAAGCTGAATTACTACATATTGAGCTACCCAGTGAGGTCGCGTTTTTCATCGGTAAACGCATTCGTTCTAACATCCGCGAACTCGAAGGTGCGTTACGTAGAGTCATCGCAAATGCACAATTTACAGGCTCTGCCATCACTTTAGATTTTGCTAAGGAAGCACTACACGATTTACTAGCACTACAAGATAAGTTGGTAACGATTGATAATATTCAAAAAACTGTTGCGGAGTATTTCAAAATCCGAGTTTCAGATCTGTTATCCGCACGACGCAGTCGCTCCATTACGCGCCCGCGACAAATTGCAATGTCTCTAGCAAAAGAATTAACCAACCACAGCCTGCCAGAAATTGGCGATGCGTTTGGTGGTAGAGATCATACGACCGTATTGCATGCATGCAGAAAAATTACATGCTTGCGTGAAAGTGATACGCGTATTAGCGATGATTACATTAATTTATTGCGTAGCTTAAGCAGTTAATACATAACAAATTCACTTTCATGTTGATTGGCTGTGCATAAAAAGTGATATAGTTTGAACAACTTTTCTGTTACAGATTTATACCTCTGGTATTCAGCACAAAAGATCATATGTTGAACTGCTTTCACTCAAGTAATATTTTTATAAGGTGTTGACTTTAAAGTATTAATTAATGTTATCCACAGAAAAATAGTCGCTCTATAACAACTACTAAATATATATAAAATGCAGTTATCTATAACACGCGAAGATCTCCTAAAACCTCTTCAACAGATCATTGGTGCAGTGGAACGTAGACAAACGATGCCTGCGCTAAGTAACCTTCTTCTTCGTGGTAATGATAAAGATCTGACCATAACGGCTACCGATCTAGAAGTAGAATTGGTTGCTAATTTGGAAATTGGTCTGGAAGAACAAGGCACGACTACAATTCCAGCAAGAAAACTTTTAGATATTTGTCGTTCTTTACCAGATCAAGCAAAAATTGCGATTCAATCCAGTAGTGAAAAAGTTAAAGTGAGTTCAGGGCGCAGTCGCTTTTCATTAGCCACATTGCCCGCAGAAGATTTTCCAACCATTGATGATTTAGAACTTGATCAAAATGTAGTAATTAGCGAAGCTGAATTTAAAGCTCTAATTGATAAAACCGCTTTTGCCATGGCGCAGCAAGATGTTCGTTATTATTTGAATGGATTGTTGCTCGAGGTCGATGCTGAGCAAGTTCGTACTGTTGCAACGGATGGGCATCGTTTAGCTCTCTCACAGCTAGATCATAAGTCTGATATTGAAGGTTCACGACAAATTATCTTGCCACGCAAAGGCGTGCAGGAGTTGCAGCGATTGTTGACCAACGAAGACAACAAGATAACCATTGCTTTAGGTAAAAATCACATGCGGGTGAATTTAGCTAATTTGCAATTTACTTCTAAGCTGATTGATGGCCGTTTCCCGGAGTATCAGCGTGTCTTGCCAGAAGAGTGTGACAACCGAGCAAAAATCGATAAGGTTCAACTCAAACAAGCACTTACAAGAGCTTCAATTTTATCGAATGAGAAGTACAAAGGTATTCGTTTAATTTTGGATGACAACACATTAGTCATTCAGGCGCACAATCCAGAACACGAAGAAGCTGAAGATGAGATTGAAATTGAGTACCAAGGTGACCGTTTAGAAGTGGGCTTCAATGTTGTGTATCTTTTAGATGTACTTAATGCATTGGAATCCGATGCATTGGAAGTCATTATTCAAGATGCTAATAGCAGCGCACTTATCGTGTCTCCAGGTTCTCAAGCCAGCCGCTACGTTGTAATGCCAATGCGACTCTAAGGCATAAGTTAGCCTTGGCGCTGCAAACACTCCTGATTCAAAACTTACGCATTATTAATCAGCTAGAAATTACTCTGGCTGCAGATGCCAATTTATTTATTGGTGAAAACGGAGCGGGTAAAACTAGTATTCTGGAGGCAATCGATATTCTAAGCCGCGGACGTTCTTTTCGAGAACGCCGCACACACCCTTTATTACGGAAACAGGCCAGTAGTATCATTGTCAGCAGCAAGCTAAATACGGCTGATGGCAGTATTCATCTTGGGATTCAGAAATCCGCTAAACAAACCTTGCTGCATGTAAACCAAGAAAAAGTAAGCTCAGTCTCTGAACATGCGAGTCATCTCCCTGTAGTCAGCATGCATCCGGATTCGCACCAACTGATCCAAGGAGGGAGTAAGCAGCGCAGAAACTATCTGGACTGGTCTGCGTTTCACGTGAAACCAACTTTCCTACAGCATTGGCGAAATTACAATAAAAGTCTGCGTCAGCGTAACCAAGCCTTGCGAGATCAGCGTCCAACGGAGGAAATAAACGTGTGGGCTAAGAAGTTAAGTGAGCATGCAGAATGCGTAGATCGCGAAAGATCGGAGATTTTCGGCCAACTTAACCCTATTATCGAAGGATATAGCCGAAGATTACTGCCAGAGGCCGAAATTAACGTAAAATATGCTAGAGGTTGGCCAGAAGAGCAGAATTTAGAGCAAACGCTAAACGAGCTACTTGATCAAGAGCGCAAGCTAAAATCCACACGTGCTGGTGCTCATCGAGCAGAACTGAAACTACTCCTAAATGAGCAAGATGCCGCCGCTACGGCTTCGAGAGGGCAGCAGAAACTCATCGCAGCGTGTTTGTTGCTGGCACAGATTGAGCATGTTCAGCAGCTCAGCGCGCAAAAATGTGTTGTGTTGTTAGATGATGTACGAGCAGAACTCGACCAAGAACATGCGCATGCATTAATCACTGCGTTACAAGACCTAGGTTGCCAAGTGTTTATCACAGCAATTGAACGGGAACAAATCGAGCTGACTGGTTGGCAGGACACTAAGGTGTTTCACGTGAAACAAGGGTACTGTAAGCCAATGAACTGATAAATAAAAATGAGCTCTTTGAGCAAGGATTTACAAGCTCTTCAAGCCTATGCTTGATATAATAAATGGTTAATTGATTACACTAAAACACTATGGCCGACGACTCAAAAAAGTCTCCAAAAAAATCTAAAGAAACTTCCTACGATTCCACCAATATCAAAGTCCTGAAAGGACTAGAAGCGGTGCGCAAGCGCCCAGGCATGTATATCGGTGATACCGACGATGGAACAGGCTTGCACCATATGGTGTTTGAGGTCGTAGACAATTCTATCGATGAAGCCTTAGCGGGCCACTGTAATGATATCCAGGTCACGATTCACACCGATGGATCTGTATCTGTGTCGGATGATGGTCGTGGTATACCGGTGGACATGCATGAAGAAGAAAATCGTTCTGCTGCGGAAGTCATCATGACGGTCCTACATGCGGGCGGTAAATTTGATGACAACTCCTATAAAGTTTCTGGCGGTCTTCATGGTGTTGGCGTTTCAGTTGTAAATGCGCTGTCATCACAACTAATCCTATCGATTAACCGCAATGGTTTTAACCACAAACAAGAATACCACTTAGGTGAACCAAAACACCCGTTAAAGAAGGGTGATAAGACAGATAAAACCGGCACCAGTATTCGCTTTACACCCAGCGCAGAAATATTTAGTGACACCACCTTCCACTATGACATTTTGGCCAAACGTTTACGTGAATTGTCCTTTCTAAACTCCGGTGTATGTATCACTCTGAAAGACGAGCGTTCAGAAAAAAGCGATAGATTTCAATATGATGGAGGTATTCGTGCATTTGTCGAACACCTAAATACTAAAAAGACACCACTACATGACACGGTAATTTACGTCGATACCGAACGCCAAGAAATGGGTATAGAAGTGGCGCTGCAATGGAACGATTCTTACCAAGAAAACATTTTTTGTTTTACCAATAATATCCCTCAACGTGATGGCGGTACTCACTTAGCTGGTTTGCGCGGCGCCTTGACTCGTTCACTTAATCAATACATTGAAAAACAGGGTGTAGCAAAAAAACACAAAATTTCTATGACAGGTGATGATGCGCGCGAAGGACTCACCGCAGTGTTATCGGTAAAAGTACCTGATCCTAAATTTTCTTCACAAACTAAAGACAAACTCGTTTCTTCAGAAGTAAAAGGTGTAGTTGATTCTGCGCTTTCTGAAGCTTTGCAAGATTTTTTAATGGAAAGTCCTGCTGAAGCTAAAGCTATTGTGAACAAAATCGTTGAGGCAGCGCGTGCGCGCGAAGCCGCACGCAAAGCGCGTGAAATGACACGGCGTAAAGGTGCACTCGACGTTGCGGGTTTGCCTGGAAAGTTAGCGGATTGCCAAGAAAAAGATCCAGCGCTGTGCGAATTATTTTTAGTAGAGGGTGACTCCGCTGGTGGATCAGCGAAACAGGCGCGTGATCGACATACGCAAGCCATTTTGCCTTTGAAAGGAAAGATTCTAAACGTAGAAAAAGCGCGCTTCGATAAAATGTTATCGTCTGTTGAAGTGGGTACTTTAATTACCGCTTTGGGTTGTGGTATCGGTAAAGAAGAATTTGATCCGGATAAACTTCGTTATCACAGAATTATTATCATGACGGATGCGGATGTAGACGGCTCGCACATTCGCACTTTGTTATTAACGTTCTTTTATAGACAAATGCCTGAATTAATCGAACGCGGTTATATTTATATTGGTCAACCACCACTTTACAAAGTTAAAAAAGGTAAGCAGGAAACCTATATAAAAGATGATGCAGAGCTTAATGCACATCTATTACAACAAGCTTTGGATGGTGCAGGTTTGCACGTTAATACGAAAGCCCCTGCAATTTCTGGAACGGCATTAGAAGAGCTAAGCAAAAACCATTATGTCGCAATGTCGGCGATTCAACGCTTAAGTCGAACACATGAAAACGAAGTGCTGTTACAAATGTTACGCACGCCCGCGCCTGAAATAGATTCAATCGAAAATAAAAAGTCTCGCACGGAACTGACTAAATGGTTCAATGCAATTGCTGAACAATTAAATCAGCAACAAACTGCAGGAACGAAATACACGGTTACAGAAGATTGGGAAAAAACACCAGGCCAACTCACCATGGTGAAGTGGGTGCATGGTTTAGCAAAAGACGATATTTATTACGAAGAATTTTTTACCTCTGCGGACTACCAATTACTACGCAACTTCGCGATACAACTTGATGGTTTATTAGAAAAGGGCGCATTTATTCAACGTGGCGAACGTAAATTTGAGAGCCAAGATTTTATTGCCATGATGGATTGGTTGATGGAAGAGGCAAAGCGCGGACAAACTATTCAGCGTTACAAAGGCTTGGGAGAAATGAACCCGGATCAACTTTGGGAAACTACTATGGACCCTGATGTACGACGCATGATGCAAGTTAAAATTGAAGATGCAATTGCAGCGGATGAGGTCTTTACCACCTTAATGGGTGACCAAGTAGAACCGCGACGTGACTTTATTGAGCAAAATGCATTAGCAGCAACCAATATTGATGTTTAGAAAAGAACAAAAAAGCACCTGAGAGTATTTGGTTAGTCAGGTTTAAATCAGCTTTAGTCCACGTTTAGCTAGCGTATATTGTTGATTTTAAAGAAAATGTCCCCATATTGATTTAGTAATTGAAAAATTCAATCTAGACAACTAGGGAGTTATTTATGGGAATCGGCAGCATCATATTTTTAGCCATCGTTGTAGTGTTAGCGGGGTACTTCATTGTTATTTATAACAGCCTAGTTAATTTAAAACATGCCGTAAGTAAGGCTTGGTCAAATATCGACGTGTTGCTCAAACAGCGCCATGACGAAATTCCAAAGCTGGTCGAAGTGTGTAAGCAATACATGGGTTTTGAACAAGAAACTTTAACCAAAGTCATGGAAGCACGTTCAAGAGTTTCCAATGCGCAACAATCTGGTGATATGAACGCATTAGGTTCTGCGGAAGGAATGTTACGCATGGGATTAGGTAATTTATTCGCAGTTGCAGAAGATTATCCTGAGCTTAAAGCCAACGAAACGTTTAGACATTTGCAAGAAAGAATTTCTGGCTTAGAAAATTCGATTGCTGATCGTCGAGAGTTCTATAACGAAAGTGTAAATCGCAACAATGTTCGCATTGAACAATTCCCAGATATTATCGTAGCCAGAATGATGGCGTTTAAGGCATTTGACTTGCTTGAGTTTGCTGAATCAGAAACGCAAGACGTAGACGTTAAAGCGTTATTTAGTTAACCGCGTTTAACTGCAAACTTATCTCGAGTAAGCATTGACAAACTTTAGTCAAGGCGACTGGTTTTTACTAACCGTTCTATTTGTTGGCGCACTGATTTGTTTATTTGCTGCGTTGCGCATGTTCCATCGTGCGCGCTTAATCGAAGACATGCCGACTTCAAAAATTCGTTCCTGTCCACAAGGTTATGTTGAACTTTTTGGTACGGCAAAGTGGATGGAAGGGCCTGAAATTCATGCGCCCTTGAGTGGGCTACCTTGTGTTTGGTATTCCTTTACAGTGGAAGAATACGTTGAGCACTCCAAGCAAAAATGGCGTCGCATTAACAGTGGTGTAAGTGATGAGCTTTTTATTCTCGAAGATGATACCGGAGCTTGTGTAATCGATCCTGAAGACGCAGAAGTTACGCCAAGCTCAAACAGTACTTGGTATGGAAAAGAAAGACTTGGTCCAAGGACGCATACCTCACCGTTAGATGTTTTAAGTGGCGCACTTTTTCAAAGTGGGCAAAAATATCGTTATTCCGAAAGACGTTTAGATGTATATGAATCTCTATACGCAATAGGCGAATTTTGTTCGATAGGCACCGATTATCGACAAGATATAAAAGATGCTGCGTTAGAGAGATTACGAGAATTGAAGCGTGATAAAGACGAGCTTGCTAAGTATGACGTGAATAATGATGGGAATATTGATGCAGAAGAGTGGGAGCAAGCCCGTAAGGATGCTAAGCAAGCGGCGATTGAAGAACAGCTCGCGAAGCCTTTACCTAAACGTATGCATATACTAAAAAAACCACAAACAAAAAAATACCAACCGTTTTTACTTTCTTCAAAAACCGAGACTCATATGTCTAGAAATAGCCGTATTTTTTCTGCAGGACTTGCCTCATTGTTTATTATTTTTACCGCCAGCGTTTTTTTGAAATTAACAGGAGCCTTTTAGCGCAATAAAAAACTAAGTTGTAAGAATAAAGTTCAGGCATAATGCCGGGCCATGAATAAAAAGATCATTACATTTCTTTTGTTAGTCTTCTTTGAACCTCTTTGTGCACAGGAATTTGCTTATGTAACCGATTCTCTTAAACTACGTTTATATTCTGAACCCACCAGCAACAGCGATGTATTACTAACAATAGAAAGTGGGGACTCGGTTGAAGTCTTTGAGAAGCAAGAAGGATTCAGTCGGGTGATCACGAACGATGGTATAGAAGGCTGGGTGAAATCTGCTTTTTTAGTTGAAGATCCACCCGAAAAATTACTTTATTACTCAGTAAGTGAACAGAATAAAGAGTTACAAGCTGAAATAGCAGCGTTGCAAAACAATTCGTCTGCGGTAACTTCTGCAAGTAATGAAGCGGATCTGAATCAAATCGCTGAGCTACAAGCTGAGCTCGCTAAACAGCAAGAAGTCAATCAAAGGCTAAGAGAGCAAATTGCAGATGCTGGAAGTGTTCAACCAGTAGTAATTGAAAACAGCCTTACAAATTTACATACAAAAGCTGGCGAAACATCTAGTAAAGAAGTTAACAAATTGTTTTTAATTGGGGTTCCATTTGCACTGGCTCTGCTAGGATTTTTATTAGGTATTAAACTTTCTGCAATACGCATGCGCAAACGCTTGCACGGCTTCAGTTTTAAATAAGTAATTCATTCATGAAAATAGCTTCTTGGAATGTAAATTCTTTGCGTGTTCGTTTACCGCAAGTGTTGGAATGGCTGCAAGACAATCCGGTGGATGTGTTGGCTTTGCAAGAAACTAAAATGGTGGATGAAGATTTCCCAGTAGACGAAATTCAACAAGCCGGTTACCAAGTGCAGTATTCCGGGCAAAAAACCTATAACGGCGTAGCAGTGCTATCAAAGCAGGAAGCCAGTGATGTAGTGACGGATGTACCAAACTTAGAGGATCCGCAGCGCAGAATTTTAGCGGTGACGGTAGACGATGTTCGAGTGCTGAATCTCTATGTGGTGAACGGCAAAGAAGTAGGTTCGGATAAATATGACTACAAACTCGATTGGTTGAAAAAAGTAACCGCTTTTATTGAGAAAGACTTAAAAAAATATCCAAGCTATGTAGTGCTAGGAGATTTTAATATTGCACCAGAAGATGCGGATGTGCACGACCCTGTAGCTTGGAAAGATAAAATTCTTTGTAGTGACAAAGAACGTAAAGCATTACAAGCCATCACTGATCTCGGTTTTGTCGATACCTTTAGACTATTTGACCAAGAAGAAAATACGTTTAGTTGGTGGGATTACCGTGCTGCAGGTTTTCGCCGCAATCTTGGTTTACGCATCGATTTGATCTTGGCAAGTACTGCACTAGAGGGCAGTTGCGCTTTCAGCGTGGTGGATAAAGCCCCTAGAAGCAATGAAAGACCTTCTGACCATGCACCAGTAATTGCGGAGTTTATGTAGCGATTTGTGTCCAATTTCTTTTAAAAGTCAGTAAAATGCTGCGATCATGCTGAATAACGTTGACTAAACTGTAATGCTTGTTAGAACTAGAGAAATACAACTCGCTCTGGTTAATTAAATAACATGGTCAACCCCTCTTCTTTTAACAATCTTCTTCCATCTGTCTTCTTTTCATAACAATAAGATTCACACTTGGCATCGATGATGAGTTAGGACAAACTCCGTGCTACCAATCCACATACGTGAGGTGTTAAAAAAATGCGCAACATTATGGTGATTAACTCTAAAGGTGGTTCAGGTAAGTCCACCGTAGCGACCAATTTGGCCTCCTATTTTGCTTCTCAAGGTAAAAGCGTCGTCATGATGGATTATGACCCTCAAGGCAGTAGCATGGCGTGGTTAGCGGCTCGTTCTTCAGCGCGTCCACCCATTCAAGGAATTGCTGCCTATAAAAAAAGCTCAAAACGTCCTAGTCGAAAAACTGATTTTGTGATTCATGATGCACCGGCAGGAAAGCATGGTGGCGACTTGAGCAAAATGTTGAATAAAGCGCAGACGATTCTTATTCCTGTATTGCCTTCACCCATCGATATGCGTGCAGTAATCGATTTTATTGCAGAAGTTAAGAAATCAGCACCTGTACAACGTAAAAGAGCTAAATTGGCATTAGTCGCAAATCGATCCCGTGATTATACAAATATTTACTGGGAACTGGATGACTTGTTAAGCAAACAACGCATTCCATTTTTAACCATGTTGCGTGATAGTCAAAATTACATCAAAGCCGCTGAACGCGGTTTGGGTATTTTTGAGATGGCACCTGCTGCCACCGAGCTTGACCGCGAAATGTGGGAGCCCATCATAAAATGGGTGAAAAGCAAACGCAGTCAGCCGTAAACTTAATAGGTTGGCAACATTGTTTTGCCACACTTTCTTTACAAAAGTTAACTAGAGAGTACGTCTGTGAGTCGTTCTTTAAAACTATCATATCTAATTCGTTTCATTATTAGTTGTGTGTTTTGTATGGCGATATTTACTAATAGCACTGCAACCGCTTCTCCAGAATTGCATGTTGAGGATAAAGCCGATTACGTAGTGGTTAAAAAAGCAGAACGTAAACTTTATCTTTATCGTGGAATGGAAATTTTAAAAACTTACCGCATCGCCTTAGGCAAACAACCTGATGGGCATAAAATTCGTGAAGGTGATTCGCGCACACCAGAAGGTATTTACACATTAGATTGGCGTAACCCAAATAGTAAGTTTTACCGCTCCATTCATATTTCCTACCCAAGTAAATCTGATAATCGCGATGCACGCGAACGAGGTGATTCACCGGGTGGTGCCATTATGATTCATGGCCAACCCAGTAACTGGGTAGAAAAAACCAAACTATTATTCAATCAAGATGATTGGACAGAAGGTTGCATTGCAGTGCAAGATCATGAAATGGATGAAATTTGGAATGCTGTGGAAGATGGCACGCCGATAGAGATTATTCCTTGAACCCATAGGTGCGCGAATATGATGTCCATCAGGGATGATGCATCTGATTAAAGACAAGCTTTAATTAATTTACAGGTTGGAAAATTTAGATACTTACCATTTTGACTGCTAACGACCCAAAGCGGGCATTCTGCTGTGTAAAATCTAGAGACAATTAAATGGATAATTTAAAGGCAAAAGATCAATTCTTACAGAGTCTTGAGCGTTGTGAAGAAGACGAGTCATTTATTCCTTCATTCTATAAGCGATTTTTATCTACATCAGATGAAATTAAGGATAAATTTCGGCATACAGATTTTGAGAAGCAGAATAAAATGTTAATTCGCTCTCTTAAACTTGCTGCTGGAGCGACCATTGGAGAGCCTGAGGCGTTGCAAGAGCTTAGAGATCGCGCAGAAACCCATGATCGTCATCACCTCAATATTAAACCAGAATTATATGATGCTTGGTTAAATGCGGTTATTGAGACTGCGCGTGAATATGATGCTCAGTGGAATGACAATATTGAGTCTATTTGGCGAAGTATACTCGGACATGTGATTAACCATATGATCAAGTTTTATTAAATGACCGCTATTGGCCGAAAACGGACATTCAAATATGTTAATAAAAAATTGAAAAAGAGTAATCAGATGGCTAGATCAATTCAAAGGTTTTTCATATTAACTGCATCAATACTTACTGTTTATTTTCTTTATTTACCTATAATTCAAGTTGTACAAGCAGATGTTGGTGCAGAGCTTCGTAAAAAAGGGGAACAGTGTAGGAGTTGGGTCGAGGCAGGAGACCTCATGCGTCATCAAGCCAGTAGATGTTTAGCTGCGTGCGAAAGATATGGCCATGCAGTACAAAAGCATCCAGATATGTTATCAGATGCAGGTGTTCAGGGCTGTAAAGATATTTTTTTAAGAACGAAGAACAAAGTTCTTGGAACGAAATCTAAAACATCCTCTTCAGAAATAACAAAGTCCACACTATCTTCAATGCCCGATGTTGAAGGAATCTATATGCAAGCTATGCAAGGAAAACTTCGAGTACAAGTAGAAGGACGTGACGACTGGGATACAATTTGCAATGGATTTATAAGAATCAAAGACCGAAAAGGTGAATATGCTCGCAAACTAAAAGGTCGTGATCGTGTGCGTCTTATCGGCATTACCTACAATCCTGACGAGCCCAGTGGGCGGCCGCGTGGCATATGTTCAGCGGAACGCATTGAAATACTTGGACAGAGTCAGTAGTTATTCATGACAGATTTCAATGTCTGCTTTTGGCCGAAAGCGGATACTATTTGCTAAATACCTTTTTCAATAAATCTGTAGTTCTTGCAACAGGGTCAGTGCGGATTTTAGCTTCTTCTATAGCCAAGTAATGAAAAATCCCATCCATTCCTTTTTCCACCACGTAACTGCTCAAGTCTGATTTTACATCGGGCACTAATGGAAATTTTTTGTATTGCCCAATTGCGTTGTCATAACTTTTAATCGCACCAGCTTCCGCTAAGCTGTCATTCACTATTGGGGTAAATTCTTTTACTAAGTCAGGCGTCATTTTAGATTGAAAGTAACGTGTTGCGGCATCATTTTCTCCAGCTAGAATGTTGCGTGCATCGTCTAATGTCATCGCTTGAATAGCATTAATAAATAATTCTTTGGCTTTCGGTGTAGCGATTTCAGCCGCTCTGTTCAGTCTGGTTTCTAAATCATCCAGCATGCCGCTCATGCCCACTTTATCTAGAGTAGATTGCACTTTTTGCAAGCTGTTTGGTAAAGGGATATGGATATTGGGGTCCGCATTGAATCCGTCTGTAGCCCCTAGCTGATTGATGACTAGATCTGAACCAACTTGTAGGGCCTCTTTTAAACCAGAGGCGATTTCACCATCTGTAAGAGAACTTGCAGTGGAGGAAGTAATTCCAGAATCTTCTAAAAATTCTTTGGCTTTATCAAACCAACCTGCATGTAATGAACTTGCAAGTAAGAATATAAAAAACGTAATAGTTATAAACTTTAATTTCATGTATTCCTCCCAAATAAATGCTTATTTTTTATTTTGATTCTCTGTCGCTAGATTCGTTCCAAATAGAAGACCGCTTTTACGCCATAAATAAATCGCTAACAAAATTGCAGGCACACCTAGCAAACCAGCATAAATGAAAAAGTGGATATAACCATATCCGTCGACAATTTTGCCTGAAAAGCCGCCAATGAATTTGGCTGGAAGTAGCATTAATGAACTAAACAAAGCATATTGAGTAGCAGTGTACGCACGATTCGTAAGACTGGATAAATACGCGATGAAAGCAGAGCCTGCGATACCTCCACTTAAATTGTCCGCAGTAATCACCAAAGCAAGTAAAACAATTTCAGGTCCTTGAGTGGCTAACCAGGCAAATATTAAATTAGTTATAACAACCAGAATAGCGGAGACAATCAGCATACGCATTACGCCATAACGCATGACGAATACGCCACCTAGTAGTGCGCCAATGATAGTTACAATTACGCCAAACGTTTTAGACACTAACCCAATTTGTGTTTCAGTGTAGCCCATGTCTGCATAAAAAGGGCCTGACATCACGCCCATTGTGATATCACTAATTCGAAACAATCCGATAAACAATAAAATTAAAATCGCAGCAGCACCATTACGTGAGAAGAAATCAACAAACGGGCAGATAACCGCGCCGATTATCCATGCAATGAATTTACGAATGCCGTTAGGTAAATGAGAAGAGCCTTCTAAAAACTGTATAACACGTTTTTCTTGTTGCCAGGTTTGTTGAGAAACGTGTCTGGTAGGTTCTGCAATCAGTAAAGTGGTAACCATACCAATTAACATTGCACAACCCATTACGAAATAAGCGGTACTCCATGAATAACTACCGGCAATTAAAAATGCACCGCCCCCAGCTAAAATTAAACCGAGTCGATAACCAAGCTGATAAGTACCTGCCATTGCGCCTTGTAGATCCACATCGACAGCTTCAATACGCCATGCATCAATACTGATGTCTTGTGTGGCAGAGGAAAATGCGACGAGTAATGCTGCCAAAACTAATATCGGAAGTTGTGAACTGGGGCTATTGCTCGCCATCATCCATAGCCCCACTAACACACCAATTTGTGCCAGCAACATCCAACTGCGTCGTTGTCCTAGCCAGTTTGTTAATAAAGGAAGCTGTAGGCGATCAACTAAAGGTGCCCAAATAAATTTAAAGCCATAAAGAATAGCAACCCAAGAAATGTAGCCAATTGTAGTTCGATCAATGCCTTCTTTTCGCAACCAAAAAGATAAGGTGCCAAATACTAAGGATAATGGAAGGCCGGCGGAGAAACCAAGAAACAACATGGCAAACACACGCGGATGCAAATAAACACGAAAAGATTGCAACCAAGAGTGGTTTTCAGATGTTTCTAGTTCATTCACATTGATAATGTATAGTCGATGCTTAAAGGCGCATGATCAGAAAAACGCTGGGTTTTATAAATACTAACTTTTTTAGCAGCATTTTTAAGTTTTGGTGATGCAATATGGTAGTCGATACGCCAACCTACGTTTTTTGCCCAGGCTTGCCCACGATTCGACCACCAGGTGTATTGATCTTCTTTTTGATTAATTTCTCGAAATACATCAATATAACCAACTTCATCAAACAAAGCATCTAACCAAGCACGTTCTTCAGGTAAGAAACCGGAGTTTTTCTGGTTGCCACGCCAGTTTTTTAAATCGATTTCTTTATGTGCAATGTTCCAGTCTCCACAAATTATATAATCTTTACGACGACGCTTTAGGTTTTTTAAATGCTGCATAAATGAATCCATAAAACGAAACTTAGCTTGTTGACGCTCCTCGCTAGAAGAACCTGAAGGTGCATATAGAGACACAACGGCTAATTTGGCGAACTGTAGTTCCAAGTAGCGACCTTCATTATCAAATTCATCATCACCGTATTTGCGGATAATTTTTTTAGGTTCGTGCTTGCTATAAACCGCAACACCGCTATAGCCTTTTTTTTCAGCGTCCACATAATAACAGTGATAACCCTTGGGGAAATATATAGGATCTTCTTCGAGTTGGTGTATTTGTGCTTTAGTTTCTTGCACACACACCACATCTGCCTTTTGTTTTTTTAACCAGTCGAAAAAGCCTTTACGTGCAGCAGCACGGATACCATTAACGTTGATGGTAATAATGCGCATAGTCAAAACAGATTAGTCCAAATGAAGATAGTTTTTAGTACACTAGCAAAGATCAATCGAGAAAAATATCCAGCTAGAAAGTTCAGTATGAAAAATAGTTCTAAGTTTATTCAGTTTGCAGTTGAGCATGGTGTATTACAGTTTGGCGAGTTTACACTTAAATCAGGACGGGTAAGCCCTTATTTTTTTAATGCTGGGTTATTTAATGATGGTCAAGCATTGGATCACTTGAGCCGGTTTTATGCGCAAGCCATTGTAGATGCGAAGTTAGATTTTGATATGTTGTTCGGGCCTGCCTATAAAGGCATTCCACTTGTAACGGCGGTAGCGATGACCTTATCGCGCGATCATGGAAAAAATTATCCCTATGCGTTTAATCGCAAAGAAGTAAAAAAACACGGCGATGGCGGCCAAATTGTGGGCGCACCTCTCGCAGGAAAAATACTCATCATTGACGATGTCATCACAGCCGGTACTGCTATCAACGAAGCAGCAGAAATCATTGCTCAAGTAGATGTCACTGCTGAGATTCAAGGTGTCGTGATTGCCTTTGACCGACAAGAAATGGGCAAGAATCTATCTTTATCAGCTGTGCAACAAGTTGAGCAGGATTTGGGTATTTCTGTATTCTCTGTCGCAAGTGCTGGAGAATTAATCGAATATGCTGAGACGAATAATGTGTATGGCGAGCACCTCGTCTCATTGAAAAGCTACCTAAACAAATACCAAGCTAAAACCATACAATAATCATGGTTATTGGTTTGGGATAATCCCCTTATTTGTCGTCATGTCTATATGACGAGTGAGCAAAGTTTGGCGATTAAATTATCGTTTAAGCCTCAAAGTAATTACCAATTGATAGTAAAATTTCTTGTAAGTATAAAGTACTGACTTACATACAAGTCAGCAAAACAGCTATACAAAAATATGTTGCAATCGAAAATACTCATCGGTTTATTATCCATCCTTAGTTTGGCTGGCATAGCGAATGCCGAGTTTTACCGTTGGGTCGATGATACCGGTACGATCCACTATAGCGATAAGCTCCCTCCCACTGAATCACAACGAGAACAAGATTTATTGAATGACCATGGCCGAGTAGTGAAGAATATCCCTGCACCAAAAACCATGGGCGAGATCGAAGAAGAAAAGCGTCTTGCAAAATTAGCTGAGGAAAAACGTAAAAAAGTCGAAGAAGCTGAGCGTCGTGATCGAGTCTTAATGGCAATGTATTTGACGGTTGAGGATATAGAGCTTGTGCGTGATGAGAGAATCGAAACGGTAGATTCAGCAATTCGAATTACCCAATTACGTAAAGATAAATTTACTAAAAAACTTAATGAGTTAGATGAGTCTGAGCAAAGATTATTAGCAAACGGGAATGACACCCCTCCATGGTTAATTAAAAGCCGTAAACATTATCAAGAACAACTTGCAAATGTTGAAGACATTCTTGCTATAAAAGAACGAGAAAAGTTAAAGATTAAGAAACGCTTTGCGGGCGATATTAATCGCTATTTGGAATTAAAAGACCCTGAATTAGCGGCTGATTAGAGTGCCTACACCTTGGTCGGTGAGCAATTCCAATAAAACAGCATGCTGTACACGCCCATCAATAATGTGGGCAGCATTCACTCCCGATGAAATCGCATCCCACGCACACCTTACTTTTGGCAGCATCCCACCTTTAATCACTTCATTTGCGATCAAAGTTTCAATTTCCTGATATTTAAGCCCAGTTAAAAGCTCACCATCATTTTGCACACCAGGTGTGTTAGTAAGCAATATTAATTTTTCTGCTTGCAAGGCCATTGCTATATGTCCAGCGACAAGATCAGCGTTGATATTTAATGATTCATTATTTTCACCTGCACCGATGGGCGCAATCACGGGAATTAATTGCTCTTTGTTTAAGTGTGTAAATATATCTGTGGCGACTTTGCGGATTTCGCCCACATGACCTAGATCCGCCGAACTATTTTCAAGCTGCATGCGTTTGGCAGAAATCAAATTATTATCTTTTCCTGAAATGCCCTTTGCGGTACCACCATGTTGGTGAATTAGATCTACGATCTCTTTATTTACTACATTACATAGTACCTCTTCAACGATGCGCATTGCCTCGTCATCTGTAACACGCATGCCTTGGATAAATTCAGATTTTTTACCTTGTTTTTCTAAGGCTTGACCAATTTGTGGGCCACCACCATGCACGACGATAGGATTAATGCCGACTTGCTTGAGTAACACCATGTCACGCGCAAAACTGCTTTTTAAATCCTCATCTACCATTGCGTTACCGCCATATTTAATGACGATGGCTTTACCAGAAAATTTTTGAATATAAGGCAAAGCCTCAGTTAACACTCTGGCAATAGTTTCTGCATTGCTTGATTTCATGTTTTGGGTTTTATATTTAGAAAGTTAAACTGAAGACGAATTAAAATGGAAGCTGAATGCTAGCATCAGTCTTCGCCATTTGCTGGCGAAAATCATTTTTAATTTCTTCAATTATATTTTCATCATCTGCTTCAAAGCGAATAACCAAAGACGGAGTGGTGTTAGATGCGCGCACTAAACCCCAACCATTATCATAATCTGCACGAATGCCATCAATCTTCGTAATCTGAGCGTTAGGAAAGTTTGCAGTCCTTGCAAACTTCTCGATAAAAGAATGTTGTGCACCGTCTTCATCAAAATGCACATTGATTTCAGGGGTGCTGAGAGAATTTGGCAAGATTGCAAACAGCTCGCTACTCGATAATTCTTGTTTAGTAATGATTTCTAGTAAGCGAGCGGCACTGTAGAGTGCATCGTCAAACCCATACCATCTTTCTTTGAAAAAGATGTGCCCACTCATTTCTCCGGCTAATTCAGCACCTGTTTCTAGCATTTTGTTTTTGATAAAAGAGTGTCCGGTTTTCCACATAATCGCTTCACCACCAGCTTCATCAATCACTTTGGCTAAATTTCTGGAAGATTTCACATCAAAGATAATTTTTGCGCCAGGCTTTCTGGATAAAACATCTTGTGCATACAACATCATTTGCCTATCTGCCCAAAGGATTTCGCCTTTGTTATCAATGACTCCCACACGATCACCGTCGCCGTCAAACGCTAAACCTAACTCTAGATTATTTTCCAGCACACAAGTGATTAAATCTTGCAGATTTTTAGGTTCACTAGGATTTGGATGGTGGTTTGGGAAATTACCATCTACATCGCAATATAAAGGAAAAAGAGTACAGCCGAGTTTTTCAAATATCTTTACTGCAGTAGGCCCTGCAACACCGTTGCCACAGTCAATTGCGATATTTAATGTACGCGATAGTTTTACATCATCACAAATTCTTGTGATGTATTGGTCTAAGAGACCTTGTTGTTGAATGCTACCCGTACCCGTTTTTAGTTGTTCACTTATAATGCACTGGTAAATAGCTTGGATGTCTTCGCCATGTAAGGTTTTACCATCCATAACCATTTTCAGGCCGTTATATTCAGGTGGGTTGTGACTACCCGTAACCATTACACCTGCACCAGTGTTGAGTTGATGTGTGGCGTAATACAATACTGGAGTGGGCACTTCTCCAATATCAATGACCTCGCAACCACTGGCTTTTAAGCCTTGACTCAAGCTTTCGACTAATGCTTGACTGGAGTTTCTGCCATCCCTACCGACTACGACAGTTTTGCTATTTGGATATAGGCTCCCTAGTGCTTGCCCAACTAAGCTCACTACTTCGGGTCTTAAAGCGGTTTCAACCACTCCGCGAATATCATAGGCACGGAAAATATGTGGGTCTATGTTCATAGAGTTTTATGCAATTGAACTTGAAAGAGCCGTAAAGATAGCAAAAACTATCCAGTACCTGTGTGACCAAAGCCACCTTCGCCTCGATCCGATGCAGTAAATTCTTCTACAATTTCAAATTCAGTTTGCACAATGGGCACTATCACTAGTTGCGCAATGCGATCACCGACATTGATTTCAAAACTTTCAGTGCCACGATTCCAAAGCGAAACCATTAACGGACCTTGATAATCTGAATCGATTAAACCTACAAGATTACCAAGCACGATACCGTGCTTATGTCCTAAACCAGAACGTGGCAAGATTGTTGCAGCAAGATTTGGATCTTGAATGTAAATTGAAATACCCGTTGGTATGAGAATGGTTTCTCCAGGTTTAATCTGTAAAGTGTTTTCCACGCAAGCACGCAAATCCATACCGGCTGAACCGGCGGTTGCATAAGTGGGTAGTGGTATTTCTTTGCCGATTCGGCTATCGAGTATTTTGACTTCGGTCTTTTGTATTTTTAAGGACTGTGACATTGCTTCTCTTATGTGTGTTTGCGTAACGTTCAGCAATCAGGCTGACTAGCCTGCGTGCAATTTTTGTTTTTGTATCACGCTCAAGTGAGCAATGTCCACCTGGCCAGTACACTTCTAAAGCATTTTCTTTACTATCGAAACCAATGTTGTGATCAGAAACATCATTGCCAGCAATCATATCAAGGCGTTTGCGTTGTAATTTTTGTACCGCGTATTTTTCTAGCTCACGCGTTTCAGCAGCAAAACCCACTACAAACGGTTTATTCTTTGATTTAGCGACTTCAGCAATAATGTCAGGATTACGTACCAGCTCAACAGATAAATCATCATGTAGCTTTTTTATTTTTTCTGGTTGTTTTGTCACCGGCCGGTAATCTGCAACGGCAGCACAGCTAATAAAAATTTGTTGTGCTTCAACATTGTCTTGCACGGCATTAAACATGTCTTGCGCAGTCGCAACAGAAATACATTCGATTCCTTCAGGCTGTGCTAAGGCCACTGGGCCAGAAATCAATTGCACAAGTGCTCCTGCATCATGTGCAGCTTCAGCGATAGCATAACCCATCCGCCCTGAACTGCGATTACTGATAAAACGTACGGGATCAATTGGTTCTTGAGTGGGTCCTGCAGTAACCATGACATTGAGACCCGTGAGCTCGCCGGTATTAAATAAATTACTTAAAGAAAGCAGTAACTGATGAGGTTCAAACATTCGTCCTTCACCTACATCTCCACAAGCTTGTGAACCTGCAGCCGGTCCAAAAAATAATATTCCACGTTTTTCTAAGATTTCAACATTGTCTTGTGTGGCATGGTTTGACCACATGACTTGATTCATTGCAGGAGCTAAAGTAATAGGTGCCTGCGTTGCAAGACATATTGTACTGAGTAAATCGTCTGCATCACCGTGAGTGAGTTTGGCAATGGTGTTGGCACTTGCGGGTGCAATTAGTATGACATCCGCCCAACGCGCTAGTGCGATATGATCCATACCATTAGCTGCCTCTGTCTGCTCGAATTCATCTGATAAAACAGCATTTCCAGATAAAGCTTGAAAGGTGAGAGGTGTGACAAACTCTTTGGCAGAGCGCGTCATCACAACACGCACATTGGCATGTGCACGCACCAGTTCACGCACGAGTTCTGCGCTTTTATAAGCTGCAATACCACCGCTTATACCTAGTAGAATATTTTTATTGCCTAAAGACATAGCAATTAGTCTACCAAAGATAGTCTTGAAGATGGTTTAATTCTAACCACATTTTACCAAGTGCTTACAGCCATTGGTCAAGATCGGCTTATTAATATCAAAGGTTTATAAAAAACCGTTAGGAATAACAAAGGGTAAACTATGGGGATTTCAGATTGGCCAGAGGGAGAAAGACCTCGTGAACGGTTATTGCAACAAGGCGCTGATGTGCTTTCCGATGCAGAGCTGTTAGCCATTTTTTTGCGCACAGGTGTTAAAGGTAAGTCTGCGGTTGATTTAGCGCGTGATCTGCTAAACGAATTTGGCGATTTGCGGCATTTACTATGCGCAGATGAAAAAACCTTTTGCCTCGCAAAAGGTTTGGGGCAGGCTAAATATGTACAGCTACAAGCTAGTCTTGAAATGTCACGACGATTTTTGCGTGAGTCAATCGATAGGGAAGGACCTCTATCAAATCCTGATGATGCTAAAGAATTTTTATTAATGAAAATGCGTGATTATGAAAAAGAAGTGTTTGCTTGTTTATTTTTAGATACTAAAAATTGTGTTATTGAGTTTGAAGAATTATTTGCTGGAAGTTTGCATAGTGCAGAAGTACATTCACGAGAAGTGGTTAAGCAAGCATTAAAACACAATGCAAACGCAATTATCCTTGCGCATAATCATCCTTCAGGTGACGCTAAACCTAGCCAAGCGGATATTGAAATCACGCATACCCTTAATGACGCCTTAGCACTTATGGAAATTAAGGTGTTAGATCATTTAATTATTGGCAATGATGTTACGTCACTTGCCGAATTAGGCTATTTTTAAAGAAGCTACAGACAAAAAAGCCTGCACATTTAAAAATGTGCAGGCTTTATAAACTGAAAATTAATTCGGACTATTATTTTAGTTTATTTTTTTAAGCTGTCACGAATCTCACGTAGCAAAACAATATCTTCTGGTGGCGCCGCAGGCTTTTCTTCTTCTTTTTTCTTCATGCTATTCACCGCTTTGATAATCATGAAAATTACAAAAGAAATAATTAAGAAATTAATTAATGCTTGAATAAATGCGCCGTAACCAAATTTTGCTGCATCTTCACCTTCACCTAGTGGAACAGCAAGATGAGTGAAATCGATGCCGCCGGTAAACAGACCAATGATCGGCATAATGAGATCATCAACCATTGATCCCACTACTGCGGTTACGGCTGCGCCGATGATAATGCCGGTGGCCATATCCATCATGTTGCCTTTAGTAACGAATTCCTTAAATTCACTTACCATACCCATGATTATCCTCCTGAGTTTATTATTGTTATATGAGTGCTAGGCACTGTAATCAGCAATACCAGTAAATGCAAGTTAAGGCTATTGAAGCCTATATTGTTGATTACACAGAACTTAATTATGAAAGTAGTTGTTCAAGCGCAATTATTAACTGATCAATATGGGCTTTAGTGTGTGTCGCACAAAGACTGATTCTTAGGCGCGCAGAATTTTTTGCAACGGTGGGTGGACGAATAGCGGGTACTAATATTCCAGTCTTTAGTAACTCATCGCTGATGGTAAGTGCTATTTCGCTGTTGCCCAGTATGATTGGCTGAATAGGTGTATTTGATTCAGTAACTGGTATTCCAGCCTCAACACATTGCTCATGAAAATATTGAGTTATTTCTTGTAATGCTTGTCTGCGCCAAACTTCTGTATGAATTAATTTCAAACTAGCACGTGTGGCTTCTGCAATAGCTGGCGGAAAAGCCGTTGTGTAAATATAACTATGCGCACGTTGTATTAACCATTCAATAATTTCTTGTTTTGCCGCAACGAAAGCGCCAAATGTACCAAATGCTTTACCAAGTGTGCCGACTAAAATAGTGTCGTCATCAAGTATGCGTTCGGTACAACCTTTGCCGTGTTTTCCTAAGACACCAACGCCATGCGCATCGTCGATGATAAGTCTTGCGTGGTACTTCTTTGAGATCGATTGTAGTTTACTTACTGGTGTGACAGTTCCATCCATACTAAATACACCATCAGATAAAATAATTTTACTAGTGGCATTACTGCCAGCAAGAAGTTTTTCTAATTGCTCAATATTTAGATGCTCGTAGCGTTTTAATTTTGCGCGAGATAGAATTGCAGCGTCGTTTAACGATGCATGATTGAGCTTATCTGCAAAGATTGCGCTGTTGCGAGAAGCAAAAGAACTCACTACACCAAGATTGGCCATGTAACCCGTAGAAAATAACAATACTCTTTCGCAGCTTAAAAAGTCTGCAAGTTCCTTTTCTAAAGCAGCATGACTTTCGTGGTGTCCTGTTATTAAATGTGAGGCACCGGCGCCAACTCCATATTTTTTTAAAGCGTCTTGAAAGCGTTCTTTAACTTTCGGGTGGTTGGCTAAGCCAAGATAATCATTACTGCAGAAAGATAAAACTTTTTTGCCGTCAATGATTGGCTCAATTTCTTGAGGAGATGATAATAACCTGCGTGAACGAAAAAGGTTTTTTTCTTTCAGGCTATCTAGCTCGAGTGCTAGATCTTTCATCTTAAAATTGATTAATTTATGCTTGCGGTTTGTTGGTCTGGTGAATTTACTTGATCTGCTTGGATGCCAAGTTTATTAAATAAATTTTGGTCTTTAATGGTTGCGGGATTTTTTGCGGTTAATAAAGTTTCACCATAAAAAATAGAATTTGCGCCGGCAAAAAAGCACAAGGCTTGAGTTTGTTCATTCATATCTTCTCGTCCAGCAGATAAACGCACATAAGTTTTTGGCATAAGGATGCGCGCAATGGCAATAGTGCGAATAAACTCAAATGGATCGAGTTTTTCAATGCCATCTAAAGGTGTACCCTTAATTTGAATCAGCATATTAATTGGCACGGACTCTGGGTGTTGGGGCAAATTGGCAAGTTGCAATAATAAGCCTGCTCGGTCTTCGCGAGATTCGCCCATTCCCAAGATCCCGCCACTGCAAACATTAATACCCGCATTACGCACATGTTCTAAAGTATCTAAACGATCTTGGTATGTGCGTGTAGTTATCACATTGCCGTAAAACTCAGGAGACGTGTCCAAATTATGATTGTAATAATCCAAACCTGCTTGGCGTAAACGTTGTGCTTGCGACTTGGTTAACATGCCAATAGTGACACAGGATTCGAGTCCAAGGTCTTTTACGAGCTCGATCATCTGCACAATCAGTTCTAAATTTTTATCAGAAGGGTTGCGCCAAGCTGCACCCATACAAAACCGTGAAGCACCATTTTGTTTAGCGGCTTCAGCATGTTCTTTCACTTCTTCCAGGGGTAGTAAACGCTCTTTTTCTATGTCTGTGTCATAGTGTCCACTTTGTGGACAATAGGCACAGTCTTCTGAACAGGAACCAGTTTTGACTGAAAGCAATGTGCTGACTTGCACTTTATTTGGGTCATGGTGCTCACGAAAAATACGGTGAGCGATATACAGCAAGTCATTAAAAGGTAGCTGATATAGATCTAATACTTCATGTCTTTTCCAGTCGTTACGTATGGTTTCAGTTAGCATAATTTGATTCGGTATAATGATTGAGAATTCTTCAAGGGCTGGGGCCAGTCTAATCTTTTGCAGAGGGGTGTCAATAAAAGCATGGCTTCTACAACACAATACTTTCAGTCTGCCATGAAAAAAGTAGGGCAGTTCATTTATCCCAATATGTGTTTACAGTGCGATGCTATTGGTGAGAACGGAATCGATCTTTGTGAGCGTTGTCACCAAGGTTTACCATGGATTAAATATGCCTGTCAGCAATGTGCGTTACCGTTAGCAAGTATGGATACAAAGCTATGCGGATCATGTAGTAATCGTGAATTCCATTTTGATCAGGCTCACGCACCATTTCAGTTTGCAGGATTCATCCGTGATGCAGTTTATCAGTTCAAATTTAATCAAAAACTAAATCAAGGGAAACTTTTAGCGCAATTGCTGTTACAACATATTGAAAAACAGCAGCTAACAATTCCAGAAATCATTATTCCTGTACCTCTACATAAAAAACGTTTACGTAAACGTGGTTATAATCAAGCGTTAGAAATTGCAAGAATTCTTAGTAATGCTCTCAATTGTGAATGTACTTATAACAATGTTTATCGTAGCCGAGATACCAGTGTACAAATGGAATTACCTGCCAAACAGCGCTATAAAAATGTTAAAGATGCATTTTCGATAAAAGAAAGCGCTACTGTTTTTAAAAACAAACATGTTTGTATTGTTGATGATGTCATGACGACGGGGAATACTGTCAACGAAGTTGCAAAATGCTTAAAAAAAGTCGGAACTGCTAAAATTGATGTTTGGTGTATAGCGCGTGTTGCTTAAGGCCGGTTTTTAGCTTTAAATGGACAATCAATCTATAAGAACTGGGTTGATATGTCTTTCAAAGAAACCTGACGCTAGATCATTACAAAAATCTCTAGAGAAATTTTCGTTTTCCCCAAGAACATAGCTCTTTTCAATTCCAGTGCTGATACGTGATGCGTACACAATGGCCTTAGGATCAAGAATGCCTTTTTTATATCCTTGTGTCCGCTGAGTAGAAAATTCAAAGTCTTCTACTGTATACCCATGCTTTTCTATACATGTGATTACTGCAATTAAGTAATTGTCGGTGAGTAATGTGCGATCAAATTCCATTTTGATGTCTGAGTGATCTGATTACAGACTCTAAGTATATAGCGATTTTGAATTTTGATTCAAATATAAATGATTTAGGCTTTTACAGAGTAGTTAAGCAAAGCCGTTGCAATAGATTTAAAGCTTTCTACTTTTAGTCAATAGTAGAACTTATCAATTAGTATTAGAAAACAAATAATGAACAAAGATTCCTAAAAATACCAACATGCCAAAATAATTGTTATTTAAAAAAGCATAAAAACATCGATCAGGTAATCGGTGTTTAATCAGTATTTGTTGATATACAAAACACATACTCGCTAATGCGATACCTACATAAAATAACCAACCCAGCTCAGCGTTTATTCCAACCAGCACTAAACAAATAATTACTAATACTTGTAGCATACCGACAGCGACTTTATCCATCGGACCAAACAATATGGCTGTGGACTTTACGCCAATTTTTATATCATCTTCCCGATCCACCATTGCATATAAAGTGTCATAAGCTGTAGTCCAAATGACAGCCGCAGTGAATAACAACCAGGCTATGGGCGGTGGAAATTCATTCGTGATTGCAGCGAAGGCCATTGGTATTGAAAATGCGAATGCAATGCCAAGGTGCACTTGTGGTAAAAAATGAAAACGTTTCATAAACGGATAAGTCGCTGCAAAAAATGCAGCACCAACAGCAAACAATATTGTCAGTTGATTTAAGAAGACCAACGCAATTAGAAGAGCTATTATTGCCAACACGGCACAAACCATCAGAGCTTCTTTAGGTTGTACGAGCCCAGCAGCAACAGGACGGTCTCGGGTGCGGCCTATAAACCGATCGATATTTCGATCTGCATAATCATTGATAGCACAACCTGCAGAGCGAGTAAGCACAACGCCAATAATAAACACTAATAAAATTTTAATGTCTGGAATACCATTCGCTGCAATAAAAAGCGCCCATAGAGTGGGCCAAAGTAATAGAAGAATTCCGATTGGTTTATCTAGACGAACCAACTTTGCATATAAAGTTAAACGATTTATATCTATAGGTGATTTGTTTAAATGCTGAATCATGATTACGTTTACAAATTGTGTTTTATAAACATTGAATTACAGGCCACTTAAAGACTCGGTTTTGGTGCGAGGTCTGGACGAAAGTAATGATAGGCCATACCCGTGTCAGGTCGTTTGCCGTGCCACAAATAAAAGGCTTCTGCTGCTTGTTCTAATAGCATACCGAAACCATCGACCACCTGTTTTGCACCTTGTTGTTTAGCCCATTGCATAAAAGGTGTGTCTTGATTACTGTACAAAAGATCATAGCAACAGGTATTAAGACTGATGATTTCGATAGGAAGTTCAACATTGTTGTCTTGTAGGCCCGCAGAGGTGGCGTGTAGAACTAAATCAAAGTTTTGTTTTGGAATATCGCCCAACGCACAGCTAGCAATATTTCCAAACTTGTTAAATTGATTGGCAATAGCATCTGCTTTGCTCACAGTACGATTCGCAATGATTAATTCAGCTGGGCTTTCTTGTAACAAGGGTTCAACGATTCCTTGCGTTGCGCCTCCGGCTCCGACGATAAGAATTTTTTTATCCGATAATTGTAAGCGTAAAGTTTTTTTCAAATCGCGTAGTAACCCAATACCATCAGTATTTGCGCCTACAAATTTTCCAGAACTGTTTTTATAAATTGTATTCACAGCACCAGCATGTTCAGCATATTCACTTAGCTCATCAACAAATTTACAAGCAGCATTTTTAAACGGCACGGTTACATTTAATCCTTTACCGCCACGATTGAAAAAATCGTTCACTGTATCGTTGAACTCATTTTCTTCAGCCAATATTTTTTCATAACTAAGCATTTCGCCTGTTTGATCTGCAAATAAAAGGTGAATGTCAGGAGATTTGCTGTGTTCGATGGGGTTGCCGATTACAGCATAACGATCAACGTTACTCACAACTAAGACTTATTCATTAAGCCACTGAGCGACGTCTTTTGCGTAATAGGTAAGTATGGCGTCGCCTCCTGCACGCTTAATACATAACAAAGATTCGAGCACACATTCTTTTTCATCTAGCCAACCATTTTGCACTGCAGCTTTTAACATACTGTACTCACCACTTACCTGGTAAACAAAGGTTGGCATTTTAAATTCGTCTTTTACGCGACGTACAATGTCTAAATAAGGCATGCCTGGTTTGACCATTACCATGTCGGCACCTTCGCTAATATCCAATGCCACTTCATGCAAGGCTTCATTGGAATTTGCTGGATCCATTTGATAGGTATACTTATTTCCACCAGCTAAATTCGCTGCAGAACCTACTGCGTCTCGGAACGGACCGTAAAAACTCGAAGCGTACTTTGCTGAGTAAGCTAAAATTTTTGTATTACGAAAACTATTTTCTTCTAAAGCAAAACGTATTTCGCCCACGCGACCATCCATCATATCGGAAGGTGCAACAATATCTGCACCTACCTGAGCATGTGACAAGGCTTGTTTAGTTAAAACATCAACAGTTTCATCATTCAGCACATAACCTTTGTCATCAATGAGCCCATCTTGACCATGTGTGGTGAATGGGTCTAAGGCTACATCGCTGATCACACCAATGTCGGGTATCGCACTTTTTAATTCTGCAATCGCACGTTGCGCTAAACCATCTGCATTAAACGCTTCTTCAGCTTGTTCGGATTTTTTGTCTGCCTCTACTACTGGGAAAATTGCTATTGAAGGAACTCCTAAAGCATGAATTTGTTTCCCCTCTTTTACTAGCTCATCAATGGTCATGCGTTCTACGCCCGGCATAGAAGGCACCGCTTCACGTTCGCCTTGCCCTTCCATCACAAACACAGGATAAATTAAATCACTGACATGAATACGATGCTCGCGTTGCAGTTCACGTGAAAATGCATCAGCACGCATACGCCGCATTCTTATGTAGGGATATTCGCTCATAGCCAGATAGTAGCAAAAGTTGTTCTAGATTACTGAATTGAAAGCTTAACGGGGCAATATTGAGAATGGGTTGTGAGCATAGGGATATGCGAATAAGAGTAGCAACAGGGATGTTGCTACAGAATAAAGTAAGGTGATTTTAATAATGTCTGCTTTCGGCCAATAGCGGTCATTCGCCACCATACTTACGAATCAATGATTCTTAATCTATATTAAAAACTTGCAAAGGCTTTGCCTTATCGTCCTTTGAGCTTTCCATTTCATATAGCCAAGGAGGTTTGTCTTTTATATAAGTAAGATATGGATATCTTCTTATTACCTCATAAGGATCATTGGCATTTATATAAAGCCAAAGACCTCCCATTCCATAGTCATGACAAAATAAATATTTTTGCATTTATCTTAAATGTATAATGTCCGGCTTTGGATCGTTAGCGGACATTTTGAAAATTTGTCAACTTGCTTTTAATAATCAGTGCACCTAAAGCTTTGAAATGGTCTTTTTCATTCCTCGATGGATAGCATGATTCGCACATTAAACGTGTGCCCACGCTTTGGTTCGTTAGCATGTGATATTTAGATCCATTCTCGTACTGGTAAAAACTCCGTATACAGTTTTTCTTCTTCACTGCTTGGTTCTGGATGGTAATCATATTCCCAACGCACATTGGGAGGTAGTGACATTAAAATCGATTCCGTGCGCCCACCAGATTGCAAGCCAAATAAGGTGCCACGGTCATAGACCAAGTTAAATTCCACATAACGGCCACGACGATAGAGTTGAAAATTTCGTTGTCTTTCATTAAATTTGTGATCTTTGCGTTTTTCAACGATAGGTAAGTACGCTTTGGTAAAATGATCTCCGACACTTTTGATTAGATTAAAATTTTTTTCAAAGCCACCTTCATTGATGTCATCAAAAAATAAACCACCTACACCACGTGCTTCGTTGCGATGTTTAATATAAAAATATTCATCACACCATTGTTTAAATCTTGGGTAATAACTTTCATCTACCGCATCGCAGGCTTGTTTTGCAGTTTGGTGCCAAAATACGGTATCTTCTTTAAAACCGTAATAGGGCGTGAGATCAAACCCGCCACCAAACCACCACACCGGTTCTTCACCTTCTTTTTCGGCAATGAAAAACCGCACATTGCAATGTGAGGTGGGCACGAAAGGATTGTTTGGGTGAATAACTAAAGACACGCCCATTGCCTGGAAGTTACGTCCAGCTAATTCGGGTCGTTGTGTAGTTGCGGCAGGAGGAAGATTGTTGCCAAAAACATGTGAAAACCCTACTCCTGCTTGCTCGAATACTCCACCATTTTGCAATACACGTGTCCGCCCTCCACCGCCATCTGGTCGTTCCCAATCGTCTTGCTTAAATTTTGCAACGGCATCGAGGTTTTCAACTTCTGTGCAAATGTTGTCTTGTAGGTTTTTTAGATAATCTAAAACCTTATCGGTATTGGGTTGCATTGTCATAGTTATTTTTTATTAATTTGAACGCAGAATTTTCCCACTTAGTAAATCGCATATCTGGCTAGGTGTACCTGATCCAGCGCAATCAATGAGGACATAGTCTACGTGAGGACCAAACCAATCTCGAATTTCACTTTGTGAAGCGAGTGTTTTATAAGATGAAATGTTTGCACTGGTAGAGATAATTCCATTTGCCACAATCGCTAATGGAGTGGCTATAGGGTGATTCGTAATTCGAACCGCTACTTTGTTATGCGCCCCTGTGACCCAGTTGGGCACGGTATCGTTTTTTGGAACCAGCCAAGTTGTTTTTTCTTTTTCAGTGATGTTAGTGATCTGCTCTTTACTGAGGGGCTGTGAATAGTGTTGCAGTGTTGCAATGCTCTCAACAACTACAATCAGACCATTTTCAATTGCACGGTTTTTCAACCATAAGATCCGATGAACTGCTTCTTGGTTATATGGATCACAACCCAAACCTAAAACGGTTTCAGTTGAGTAGGCGATTACACCGCCATGTTGAAGGATGTTTTGTGCTTGAGAAACTTGATTATTTAGCACATTTATTCGCTGGAGCTGCTGTCGTCACCTGTAGCAGTTTTTTTGCTAGTCGTTTTCTTTGTAGCAGTTTTCTTTTTTGTGGATGCTTTTTTCTTCTTAGGCGCAGCCTTCTTTTTCTTCGCAGGGGCTTTCTTCTTAGTAGCTGTTTTTTTCTTTGGTGCGGCTTTCTTTTTACGACCCCATTTTTTCTCAGGAGCTTCTTCGATCATCTTCTTGCATTCTTCAAGGCTATAGCCTTTAGGGTCGGTGTCTTTAGGGATCTTCACATTCTTATTGCCATCCGTCATATACGGACCATAACGCCCATTTAGAATTTGAATGCCTTCTTCTTCCCAGTTGCGAATGATTTTTTCTGCATCGGCTTTTTTCTTCTCGGCAACAAGCACCAATGCCTCATCAAGCTTAATTGTGTAAGGGTCGAGACCGCTATCTTTTTTGATCGATACATATTTACTGCCGTATTTAACATACGGACCAAAGCGACCAATACTAGCAGAAACTTTTTCACCTTCTTCTGTTTCACCCAAATCTCTAGGTAATTTGAATAACTCCATCGCTTCTTCGAAAGTGATGTCTGCCATTTTTTGACCAGGCAATAATCCCGCAAACTTAGGTTTTTCTTCGTCATCACGTGTGCCAATTTGTACAAAGGGCCCATACCGGCCCATGCGTACACTTACAGGTTTGCCAGATTTTGGATCAGTACCTAATTCTCTTGCCTGAACCGCTTCTTCACGTGTGACACTTTCTTCTTTATCTGCAACTAGTGTATTAAAAGGTTTCCAAAACTTGTGCATCACCGGCACCCAGTCTTTTTCACCTCGCGAGATTTCATCTAGATCATCCTCTAAGCGTGCAGTGAAATCGTAATCCACATATTGAGTGAAATGCTTGGTTAAAAAGTCATTTACGATGCGGCCCATTTCAGTAGGGGTAAAACGACGATTTTCTACTTCTGCATATTCACGATACTGCAAAGTCGAAATGATACTTGCATAAGTAGATGGACGACCAATGCCATACTCTTCGAGTGTTTTAACTAGACTCGCTTCAGTAAATCTTGGTGGCGGCTCGGTAAAGTGTTGTTCGGCACGAATTTGATTAAGTTTAACTTTCTCACCAATGTCGAAATTAGGCAGCATCTTTTCATCTGGCTCATCTTTTTTATCATCTGTGCCTTCCAAGTAAAGCTGCATGAAGCCTGGCGTTTTAATTGATGAACCCGTGGCGCGGAAAATATTGCCCTCACCACAAGAAAATTCAACGGCAACCATGTCCAAAGTTGCATGTATCATTTGACTGGCAACCGCTCGTTTCCAAATTAAGGTGTAGAGTTTTTGTTGATCAGTGCTTAAAAACTTTTTGACTTCATCCGGGGTGCGCATGAATGAAGTGGGGCGAATCGCTTCATGTGCCTCTTGTGCGTTTTTAGATTTGGTTTTAAAAGTTCGAACTTCATCCGGTAAATTTTCTTTGCCGTATTTATCCGTTATAAATGAACGTAATTCATCAATGGCTTCTTGGGCTAGTACCACAGAGTCGGTACGCATATAGGTGATTAATCCTATCGGGCCATCACCCAAGTCGATGCCTTCATATAATTGCTGTGCAACACGCATAGTTTTCTGTGCAGAGAAACGCAGCTTACGCACTGCTTCTTGTTGCATGGTTGAAGTAATAAACGGTGCTGCAGGGTTGCGCACACGTTCTTTTTTATCAACCGTCTTTACGATTAATTGACCATTGGCATTCTTTTCTAATAATTCTTTTGCTTCTGTGGCATCTTTTTCATTATTAATATCAAATTGTTTGAGCTTGTTGTCTTTATAGATTGAAAGCTTTGATAAAAATTCTTGTTTGTCTTTTTCGCAGTCTCCCTCAATGGTCCAATATTCCTGTGGGACAAATTTTTCTATTTCAGCTTCACGTTCACATAAAAGCCGTAACGCAGGACTTTGTACACGGCCCGCGGAGAGTCCGCGTTTAATTTTTTTCCAAAGTAGTGGAGAGAGGTTAAAGCCAACTAAATAATCTAATGCGCGACGTGCAAGCTGTGCATTAATAAGGTCATCAGATAGTTTGCGAGGGTTTTCTACGGCATGGTTTACTGCGCTTTTAGTAATCTCATGGAACACGACTCGATATACTTCTTTATCATCCAATAAACCGCGGTCTTTTAATAATTCATAAAGATGCCATGAAATAGCCTCTCCTTCGCGATCCGGGTCAGTGGCTAAATATAAAGCATCAGACTTTTTCAATGCTTTGGTGATGGCATTAACGTGCTTTTCATTCTTTTCGATGATTTCATATTTCATCTCAAAGTCATTTTCAGGATCAACAGCTCCTTCTTTAGGCACTAAGTCGCGTACGTGACCATAGGATGCGAGCACACCAAAGTCTTTACCAAGATATTTTTCAATCGTTTTGGCTTTCGCTGGAGATTCTACAATGACTAAATTTTTACTCATCGACAGTACAAATTTCTGAATATAAATGCCTGTTGCTTATTAATAAGACTTATGGCGGCGAACTATTACGCGTTTCTTGGGCATTTGTAAATGCTTATTCAATTATTCTTTTTATAAATTTTCGCAAAGACTGCGTTTTTTCAGACAAAATTTAACTATGGGTAGGTGTTTCTCGATCGATGTGGGTGCGAATATATACGCCGTTACCATGGTGTATAACTTGGTTATTCAGCTCTAAAATCAAAAGGATAGATGACACCACCTCTACTGCTAAGCCACTACGCTCGATGATTTCATCTATATTGATGGGTTCAAAATCCATGCAATGTAAAATTTTTGCATGTTGTGGGTCTAAAGAAGGAGTTTCATCTATTGCATTGTTATCAACAGTGCGGTTTGGAGATATTTGCAGAGCGTTTAAGTCTATAAGATGTTTAAACTCTTCTAAGATATCTTCTACAGTTTCTACGAGTTTTGCACCGTTACGAATTAGAGTATGACAACCTTTTGCAAGTGGATTATGAATTGATCCAGGAATGGCAAATACTTCACGACCTTGCTCGGTAGCTAAGCGTGCAGTAATGAGTGAACCACTTTTCATCGAAGCCTCGATAACCAATACACCCAAACTTAAGCCACTAATAATGCGATTGCGCCGTGGGAAATGACCAGGTGTGGGTGATGTGCCAATTGGGAATTCGGAAATAATTAAGCCACGCTCAGCAATTTGTTCAGCAAGCCGACGGTGTTCTGCAGGGTAGACACGATCTAGACCACAGGCAGCAACCGCAATCGTACTACCAATATCTGCCTGCAGCGCACCGCGATGTGCGGCACCATCAATACCACTTGCTAAGCCGCTAGTAATCACTAATCCGCTCTGTGCTAATTGCTCGGCAAAACAGTTAGCTAGTTCTTTACCTTGAGCACTGGCATTGCGACTACCTACGATTCCTAGTTGAGGGTCAGACAGCAAGTCTTTTGCATGTGATGGTTTTCCCAACGCATATAAAACATAAGGAGGGTTAGCAATTTGTTTGAGTAATTCTGGATAGGCGTTATCTTGTATGCTAATTAAATGATGATTTTCATGTTCTAACCAAAGTAAATCTTTTTGGATGGCGACTTCATTAGGAGCTTGCAAACCGTTAATAACAGCTTGATTAATGCCTAATGATTGCAACTCACTGCGGCATGCATTAAGCACAGCATTGGGTGAATCAAAGTGCTGAAATAGTTTATGTAATGTAGCAGGCCCAAGTTTGTTGACATGGGTTAAGCTCAGCCAAGCTTCGGTTTGTTGCATTGATGTCGCTATGATCGTTTTGTCCCTGCTACGGATTGTAGCGATAAACAAGCAAAGCACAAACGAAAAGAATCCCTTAAGACGTAAAGTCTTAAGGGTTGTTATTCTTAGTATTAAAGAATGTTTTAAGGGCTGGTAGCCGAATCGCCTACTTGGATTGAGCGCGTGGTTTCCATTACCAAGGCATAGCTTACTTTTTCAAAAGTTCGAAATACCATCGCGCGGCCCGCGGTTTCTTCTGGTAACTCAACATCAACGAGTGAGCCAGGTTTTTCAAATGGATCTGCCACTACACGGCCGGCTTGATTAATGTCTAGGACATGCCCTTTTTGAATACCATTGCGTTCGCCAAGACTTAAGGTGATAACTTGGTAAGTACCTACTTGGCTAATGGCATCAAATAAAGAAATTACATGACCATGGGTATCTGCAGGTGCGGCTCGTGGTACAAATTCTGTATCAATTTCACCAAAATTAACTGGTAACAAACGATCACCACGTAAAGCTTCACGTTTGGTTTGAGTTAAATCAAATGTAGCAGGGTCATCAGAACGGATGACTTCACCGTCACCAACAATAATCGCTTCATAGCCGAGTAGTTCGTCACTAACGGGGTCATGTAAGGCTTCGCCTTTACGGAAAACAGTATATTGGCCTTGCGGGTCGCCATTAAATCCACGCGCATAAACGCGATCACCGGCACCGAAAGCTAAACGTTCTTCAATAGAACTTAAAATATAAGGTGCAGTATCTAGCGTTTCTTCACTGACTACTCGTGGACGAATAATAAATTGCTGAATCGCAGGTATCGCAATGCCATAGGTTTGTGCATCGATGTCTTCAGCGCGGACTTTAGGGGAAAGTTTAGTGACTCTTGGGCCACCTCCAACGGTTAAATAAGGTTTACCACCAACGTAAAAGATGGAGATGACATCACCCGGATAAATTAAATGCGGGTTTTCTATTTGTGGGTTGAGATACCAAATTTCCGGCCAATACCAAGGTTGAACTAAAAAGCGATTCGACAAATCCCATAGGGTATCGCCAGGCACTACAGTGTATTGTTCAGGCGCTGAAGCTTTAAACTCAACATTGTGATGATCAGGAGAAACGGGCAGATCTTCTAAGCGTGGCTCGCTAGAAGTATCCAATGCTTGGGTTTCGGGGCCGTCGATTTCAACTGCAGGTTCACCTACTTCGATATCCGTATCACTGGCAGATGCATCATCCCCAACATCAGAGGTCGTGGTACAAGATGTAAGCAGCCCTGCCAACAACATGGCAGAAAAAATGCTAATTAACTGTGTAATGAATGTGCCGTGATGGTTGAATTTCCCCAGCATATTGATCCTTATCCGTTGTTAAAGATGATTTTTTGCTAAACTAGTTGTCAATACTTTATATATTGAGGTATGCCCTTATTAAACCCAAGGTAATCCAGTAATGGCTACCTTATGAACACGGGCCGAAATGGCAATACTAAATTAATTTATAACTATTGTGTAACTTAATGGCGCTTCTACAAATTTTACACTTTCCAGACCCTAGGTTGAGAAAAAAGGCTCTTCCAGTCGATGAGGTGAATGATCAGGTCCGACAGACGGTGGAGGACATGTTTGAGACTATGTATGACGCGCCTGGCATTGGCCTTGCGGCGACTCAGGTCAATATTCAGCAGCAAATTATCGTCCTTGATGTCTCAGAAGATCGGTCAGCTCCGATATGCCTTATCAACCCTGAGATCATTGCTAAAGAGGGTGAAGAAGAAATGCAGGAGGGGTGTTTGTCGGTTCCTGGGATTTTCGAGAATGTTAAGCGCTATGAAAACGTTACCGTACGCGCTTTAGACAAAGATGGTGTTGAATACACTCGAGAAGCGGATGACTTATTGGCGGTGTGCATCCAGCATGAAATGGATCATTTAGAAGGTAAATTGTTTGTAGATTATTTGTCGCCACTTAAAATGCAACGCATTAAGAAAAAAATGCTTAAGCTAAAAAAACATGAAACTACTGAATCTGATGCAACACCTCAGTCTGCCAGTATCATTTAAGGATATGCTTTAGTTTATCGCTGTAATCCTCAGCTTTTGGCAGCAATGCCATACTTTCTATGTAACGCCACATGTTTATGATCTATTTCGATGAGTAAAGATCTAAACATCATTTTTGCAGGTACGCCAGAGTTTGCGGCAGCAGCATTGCAAGCTTGTATAACCAGTCCACACAATGTGGTTGCAGTGTATTGTCAACCTGATCGTCCAGCAGGCCGTGGTCGAAAAATTCAATACGGGCCAGTTAAGCGATTAGCCCTTGAAGCAGGTATTCCAGTTTTTCAACCACAACGCTTAGAGCAAAAACAATTTGCTGAACTAAAAAAATTAAATGCTGATGTGATGTTAGTAAGTGCTTATGGTTTGTTGCTTCCCAAACAAGTTTTAAGAATTCCGAAGTTAGGCTGCATCAATATTCACGCATCATTGTTACCTAAGTGGCGTGGTGCAGCGCCGATTCAACGCGCAATTATTGCTGGTGACCCACAAAGTGGCATCAGCATTATGCAGATGGTAGAGGAGCTTGATGCTGGCCCTGTACTGAAAACCTTTGCATGCGATATCCAAGCCAACGATACAGGCACGAAGTTTACATGACCGCCTCGCAAAAATAGCAGCGGATGAAATTGTTGGGGTACTAGAGAGTTTGCAAAAACAAGAGTTGGATGTAACTGAGCAAGACGAAACCCAAGTGAGTTATGCACATAAACTGAGCAAACAAGAAGCGAATATTGATTGGCAACAAAGTGCCGTGGAGATTGAGCGTAAAATACGCGCATTTAATGCATGGCCCGTTGCGTATACTTATTTAGACGAGCAACGTTTGCGAGTTTGGCAAGCCGAAATATGCGCTCCAGTAGAAAATAAAGCACCTGGTCAAATTGTTACGGCTGATAAACAAGGCATTCAAGTTGCTACCGGTGCTGGCACAATTAACCTTATTTCTGTGCAACTTGCAGGTGGTAAAGTGATTCGTGCACAAGACTTTATCAATGCGCATGATGTGCAGGGAAAATGTTTTTCTGCGAAACCTACTAAAAACCGAGTTAGAGCTTCGGCATGAATAGAATAGCTTTGAAATATACAACGCTGTTTTTTCTGTTTTTGGTTGTGATGAGTGTTAATTTTGTACTGGCTAGAACCAGTGCTATCGAAGTGAATTATTTAAATATTACTGAGCTCGATGATGAACTGCGTTTGGATGCGGAAATCGCATATGAATTAAATAGTGAAGTGAGAGAAGCATTAGTTAATGGAATCCCATTAGTATTTCAAGTTGAAGTGCAGGTTGTAAGCTTAAAAGAATGGCTTTTAGATAAAGTTGTTTCTTCTGTAGTGAAAACATACACGTTAAGATATCACGCGCTGAGTAAGCAGTATGTGTTAGAAAGTCATGAGACAGGTGATAGTGATAGTTTTCCAGATCTAGAGTCTGCGCTTATTCAACAAGGTAGAGTTTCAGCAATGTATATTGTTGAAACGCAGTTCTTAAAGGAGCAAGACAAACATAGCGTGTTGCTGCGTTCGCAGTTGTTAAGTAATAAATTACCTTTGCCATTAAGAATGAAAAGTTACTTTTCTCCTAAGTGGCGTCTTAATAGTGGGTGGCATGAATGGCCGCTATAGAAAAACAAACTGTTCTGCGCATTTGGCCGATCATTTTGCTATTTGCATTATTGATGGGGTCTTTATACTTGCTAGCAGATGCCACTCGAAGCGAGACTAGTTTTGAGCAACTACATTATTGGTTGTTTCCCTTTAATGTTTTATTGCTGGCCATATTTTTAATTTTAATTGTTGTAAATATTGCTCGTTTAGGAATGCAGGTGGTAAAGCGTCAGCCAGGCTCACGTTTAACCCTGCGTTTATTACTCATGTTTGTATTATTAGCAATGGTACCAGTGGGTATTGTATACACTTTTTCTATGTGGCTGATTCAAGAAGGAGTGGATAGTTGGTTTGATGCAGATGTTGAACAAGCCTTACAGGATTCGGTTGATCTGAGTCGCTCATCTTTAGATTTACACATGCGCAAATTGCGGCAACAAACCGAACCAATGGTAAGGGAGCTTGCTCAAACTACACCACTAGATGCACCTTTGGTGATTAATGACTTATTACGCCGTAGCGGTGCAGCAGAAATTGTTATTTTTAATCGCAGTAGTCGCATCATTGCATCGGGTGGAGAAGTCGGTGCGGAGGTATTACCACGTTTGCCTGGTGAAACGGTAATGCGTCTGGTCGGCCAAGGGCAAACTTATGTGGGGCTCGATCCGATTAAGGATTCTGGTTTACATGTGAGGCTCGTGTTTCCAATGAGTCTTGGTCGCACCTCGACTGAAAAACGTATGGTACAGGTGTTGTATCCGATCTCAGATCGAATTAGTGATTTAGCACTGAGTGTTCAGGAAGGTTTTGGTAAATACAATGAATTGGTTTATTTGCGTACACCTTTAAAGCAAAATTTTGCACTCATTATCACATTGGTTTTATTGCTGGGTATTTTATTCGCGGTGTGGGCCGCTTTTTACTCTGCTCGTAGATTAGTTGAGCCGATTAAAGACCTCGCACAAGGTACCAAATCGGTAGCGGAGGGACAATATAATAAAAAAATTCCAGTTGAGCGTAATGATGATTTAGGCATGCTAGTCGCTTCATTTAATCAGATGACCGAGCGTTTATCTCTAGCACGTGATAAAGCAAAGTTAAGCCAACGTCTTATTGATAGTCAACGTAACTACTTACAAACGATCTTAGAAAATCTTTCTTCAGGTGTAATAAGTCTTGATCAACATCTAGTAATTAAAACGGCTAATGCAACGGCTTCACAAATTTTAAATATAGACATCAATGAATACATTGGCCGTGATGTGGCACAACTTTCCATGGTCAATGAAAATTTAAAAAGTTTTTGTGACCAAATTGTACCGCTGATTCAAGGAAGAGATACACAATGGCAGACCGAAATAAAACTGTTTGGCGCAAATCTTAATAAAACCTTAATGTGCCGTGGTGTGAAACTTCCAGATGATGCTGAGCAAACGGGAGGTTACACATTGGTGTTTGATGACATTACAGAGCTGATCAGTGCGCAGCGTGATTCTGCGTGGGGAGAAGTTGCACGGAGATTAGCGCATGAAATTAAAAACCCACTAACACCGATTCAACTTTCGGCTGAACGTTTACAACGTAAAATATTACCTGAGCTTAATGAACATGATGGTAGTATTTTAGATCGTGCAACGGCCACGATTGTTGAACAAGTGGAATCAATGAAAGAAATGGTAAATGATTTTGCCGATTATGCACGTGTGCCGCAAATTGAAAAAACTCCTTTGGATTTAAACAAATTAATTGCTGAAGTAGTCGAGTTATATCAAAACAATGCACAAAATTATGCAGTGCATACTTCATTTGATGAATACCCGCCTTTAATTTTGGGCGATAGCACGCGGCTACGTCAGTTAATGCATAACTTAATCAAAAATGCGTTTGAAGCAATGCCGAGTAATGCAAAAGAGGATGATCCATTGCAGGTGCAAATCACCACACGCTGTTTTGAAATTAGTGGTGTGCCTTTTGTAAGTCTGGTAATAGTGGATGATGGCCCAGGCTTTCCTGAAGAAGTGCTTGAACGATTATTTGAGCCCTATGTCACTACTAAAAATACGGGTAACGGTTTAGGGCTAGCGATTGTGAAGAAGATTGTTGAAGAACATGGCGGTACTATACGTGCAGAGAACTCTCCAGATAAGGGAGCTCGTATTAAGATTCGTATACCATTGAGTGTTGCACAATTGAGCGGTACACAAAGTGGTGATATACCCGTGCGTAGCCAGGGAGATGCGGCATGAGTCAAGAGAACATTTTAGTCGTAGATGATGAACCAGATATTCGTAATTTGGTTCAAGAGATATTGGTTGATGAAGGTTACAAAGTAAGTGTAGCTGAAAATACTAAAGTGGCGCGAAAACATGCAAGCAGTAAACAACCTGATTTAGTACTACTCGATATTTGGATGCCTGGTGAAGATGGCATCAGTTTACTAAAAGATTGGCAAAATACAGGGAGCTTGCAGTGTCCAGTTGTGATGATGTCAGGACACGGCACGGTGGAAACTGCAGTAGAAGCTACTCGTCTTGGTGCATATGATTTTATTGAAAAGCCGCTTACGATGGCTAAATTATTAGTTAGTGTTAAACGTGCGTTAGAAGCCGCAGAACAAGCTCAAGACTCCACTAAGCCTGATGAATTAGTTGAAGCACCCGTCGGTTCAAGCTTGCCTATTCAGTCGTTGCGGGATCAAGCTAAAAAGTTGGCTGCACATGATAATGTTTTGTTTATTAAAGGCGAGGCAGGTGTAGGTAAAAAAACTTTTGCTAATTATGTGCATTCACTCAGTGAAAGAAAAACTAAGCGCTTTGTTACCTTAAATGAAGATAACTTTAATTCACGCGAAGCTGCAAAACAGTTATTTGGCTCTGAAGAAGATGATGTTATCACGCCTGGAATTTTTGAACTATGTAAGGGCGGTACAGTATTTATTAGTGATGTGGCAAAAATCAATTCTCACGGACAAAAATTACTGTTACATCTAATGCAGAGAAAACAGTTCAACCGTATTGATGGAGGCACCGCACAAAAATTTGACGCACGCATAATGGTTGCCACGCAATACAATCTACAAGCTGAAGTTAAAGCAAATCGTTTTGACGATGAGTTATATTTTTTATTAAACGTCGTACCAGTACGCATTCCTGCGTTACGTGAACACTTACAAGATGTACCCGAGCTGTTGCGTTATTACATCGATTTCTATTGTTCAAAAGATAACTACCCATACCGAAATTTTGCCATAGCTGCACAAAACCGTTTGTTGCATTACACTTGGCCTGGGAATGTTCGTGAACTAAAAAATTTAGTACAGAGATTGTTAATTTTAAGTTCTGCAGATGAGGTTTCAGCGGATGAAGTTGAGCAAGCTCTTGAAGAACAAAGCACGGAAAGTCAAAGCGATGCCGCTGGATATGAAAAATTATTTAAATTACCGCTTAGAGAAGCGCGTGAGTCTTTTGAGCGCAGCTATTTTATGCACCAGCTAAAACAAGTCGATGGCAATATCAGTAAACTCTCGGAACGTGTTGGCTTGGAACGCACCCACCTATACCGCAAACTACGCGCTTTGGGGATTAATACCAAAGAACCGCAATAGCCATCTACCATTCATACACCTTAGTAGAAAAGGGCTTGCAAGTGCCTAGCAACACGCCTATTCTGCGCCGGCTTAATATGACTGGGCCTAAAACGCAGGTTTGGTAAATAAATGCTATGAAAATCATAATCTTAGGTGCAGGTCAAGTAGGCGGATCATTAGCGCTAAGCTTGGCAAATGAGAACAACGATATCACTGTTGTGGATACTGATGCGCTAATTCTGCAAGACATTCAGGATCGCGCAGATTTACGTACCATTATTGGTGAGGCTTCGCATCCGTCCGTTCTCGCACAAGCGGGCGCTAAAGATGCAGATATGATTATTGCACTTACCAATAGCGACGAAACCAATATGGTGGCCTGCCAGGTCGCTTATACACTTTTTCATACACCCACCAAGATTGCACGAATTCGAGCCGTTGAATATCTCACTTATAGTGATCTATTTGTGCAAGAAGCCTTGCCGGTAGATGTGTTAATCAGTCCTGAACATTTAATCTCACAATACATTCAACGCTTAATCGAACATCCGGGTTCATTGCAAGTTCTAGATTTTGCCAATGGCCAAATTAAATTGTTAGCCATGCGCGCCGAAGCAGGTGGTCCTTTGATAGGTAAACGTTTGGATGATATTTGGGAGGCGATGCCTGAAACGGAAGCTAATGTAGTTGCGGTTTATCGCAATAATGACTCTATTACATTAAATGCTGACACCATTATCGAAGCAGAAGATGAAGTATTTTTTCTGGCGTCTTCTGCAAATGCGGTTGCAATGACCACGCAACTGCGTGGTGCGGATAAGCCATATAAACGTGTATTGATTGCAGGTGGTGGTAATATTGGTTTGCACCTTGCTAAGTCACTAGAAAGTAAATATCAAGTTAAAATAATTGAGCGCTCTCCTGAGCGCGCAAATTATTTGTCTGAATCTCTTGATAAAACGATTGTTTTACAAGGTGATGCAGCGGATCAAGACATGCTGCTAGAAGAGAATATTGAAAACATGGATGTGTTTTGTGCGCTTACTAATGATGATGAGGCAAATATTCTTTCTGCAATGTTAACAAAGCGCTTAGGTGCGAATAAAGTCATGTCGCTGATTAATCGCCCTAGCTATGTAGATTTAGTAGAAAGCGGCATGATCGACATCGCGATTTCTCCACAGCAAGTTACTTTAGGCACATTGTTGGCGCATGTGCGTAAAGGCGACATTGTTGCGGTACATTCTTTACGTCGTGGTGCCGCAGAGGCCATCGAAGCGGTAGCACATGGCGATAAAAAGACTTCTAAAGTGGTAGGGCGTAATATAGAGCAAATTAGTCTTCCAAGTGGTGCGACCATAGGTGCAATTGCGAGAGGTGAGGAGGTCATGATGGCACAAGCTGATATCACGATTGAATCAGAAGACCATGTCATTATCTTTTTAGCGGATAAGACAGCGGTTAAAGATATAGAGAAATTGTTCCAAGTTTCTGCAACCTTTATATAACTTTGGTTAATCTTCATCGCGGTTTAAAACGCAGTATTCGTTAAATATTTTTTAATATTTACAAACCAGCCATCTTTTAATTCATGCAAAGACAAGTCATTCAGCGTGTACTAGGAATTTTGTTAGCGTGGTTTAGCGTTACCATGCTGCCACCTATTTTGGTAGACCAGCTTTACGCAGAACAAGCCTATTTCCCATTTGTAATGGCATTTGTGATTACTTTGGTTACAGGTTTGTTGATGTGGTACCCAGTTCGTCATCACCGGGATGACCTTCGTTTACGAGATGGATTTTTAATTGTTGTATTGTTTTGGACAGTATTGGGTATTTTTGGCTCTCTACCACTACTATTAAGTAACTCGCTCTCTATAGGTGTTACAGATGCGATCTTCGAATCCGTTTCAGGGTTAACTACTACGGGCGCAACGGTAGTCATTAATTTAGATGATTTACCAAAATCAATTTTGTTTTACAGGCAATCACTGCAATGGTTAGGAGGTATGGGGATAATTGTATTAGCTGTTGCTATTCTTCCTATGCTGGGTGTCGGCGGTATGCAGCTTTATCGCGCGGAAACACCTGGGCCGGTTAAAGATACAAAACTAACTCCACGTATTAAAGAAACTGCTAAAGCACTTTGGTATATCTATTTATCTTTAACGATTGCGTGCGCAGTAGGTTATTGGTTAGCAGGAATGAAGGTGTTTGATGCGATTGGCCACAGTTTTTCAACAGTAGCAATAGGTGGATTTTCAACTCATGATCTAAGCATCGGTTATTACAACAGTAGAATGATTGAAACTGTTGCCATCATTTTTATGTTGTTGTCAGGTTTAAATTTTGGTCTACATTTTATTACCTGGAAATCACTAAGCTTGCGCCATTATTTCCAAGATGCGGAATTTAAAACGTATTTTTTCGTAATCATAGCGATTACAACTATTGCCGCGGTATTTTTGCGGATTGGAGAAGTCTATTTGAGTTGGGGAGATGCTTTTTCAAAAGCTGTGTTTCATTCGGTCTCGATTGCGACAACCACTGGATTTACTACTTCTCAATATCATTTCTGGCCTAGTTTTTTACCGTTACTATTATTGTTAGCGAGTTTTATTGGTGGTTGTACGGGGTCAACTGGTGGAGGGATGAAAGTAATCCGTGTGCTGTTATTAGTTAAGCAAGGTATGCGCGAAATGCTACGTCTAATACATCCAAACGCAAAAATTGCAGTTAAGATTGGCTCAAAAGCGGTAGATAGCCGTGTAATTGAAGCAGTATGGGGATTTTTCTCAGCGTATATCGGTGTATTTGTAGTAATGCTTTTATTACTCATGGCATCAGGCTTAGATCAGATCACCGCTTTCTCAGCAGTTACTGCAACTCTTAATAATCTTGGCCCAGGTTTAGGAGAAGTCGGTTCTAACTACACAAGTATTAATGACTTTAGTAAATGGGTATTATGTTTAGGGATGTTATTGGGCCGTCTCGAAATTTTTACTTTATTAGTCATACTTACCCCAGCATTTTGGCGTAGGTAGTGCATGAAGCTTTGATTTAATCTGATACGTCGTTAAAAAATTTCTCAATTTCGTTCATGTATAAGTAAATACATATTACTCATTTCGAAAGTTTTTGCCTCATCTCAAACTAAATCAAAGCATCTTTAACAGTGTGTGACAAAAAAGTAGTAGAAAAGTGGGACAAAATTTATGCTTCACAAAAGCTGTCTGATGCAAATTTAGCAATTAAACCCGCAGACGTTTTGTATCACCATGCCTGTTTATTGCCGAAAACTGGAGTTGCGCTTGATCTTGCATGTGGCTTAGGAGGGAATGCGGTTTATTTAGCACAGCATGGTTTACACACGCATGCATGGGATATTTCACAACAGGCGATTGATTACTTGCAAAGTTACAGTAATGAAAATTCACTCTCTATCAATACAGAAGCGCGAGATGTAGAGCAACATCCACCTGATGCAGATTCATTTGATGTGATTTGTGTGAGTTACTATTTGCAGCGCGAGCTTGTGTCTAAAATAGTAGCCGCACTGAAACCGAACGGATTATTATTTTATCAAACCTTTGTACATGAATGTGTTAGCGATACTGGACCTAAAAATCCTAAATATCGTTTACACGCAAACGAATTATTAACGCTTTTTTCGCCACTACATGTCTTGGCATACCAAGAATATGGATGTGTAGGAGATGTTGATCAAGGTTTACGAGATGTTGCAATGTTGGTAGCGCAAAAAAGATGAATTAGAGCATTATTTGCTAAAAAAATGTCATTAAAAAAACTTTATCCCGAAATTGAGCCTTATCACGAATTTCAATTAAAAGTTTCGGCTTTACATACTTTATGGATTGAAGAATGTGGTAATCCACATGGTATTCCAGTAGTTTTTCTACATGGAGGTCCAGGTGCTGGATGTGAGCCGTTTCAACGACGATTTTTTGATCCTAAACAATATCGAATTATTTTATTTGATCAACGTGGTTGTGGTCGGTCGACCCCACATGCTGAATTACAAGAAAATACTACGCAACATTTAGTTGCTGATATTGAAACCATACGACAATATTTGAAAATTGAACAGTGGTTGGTATTTGGCGGCTCATGGGGCTCAACCTTGGCTATCGCATATGCTGAATCACATGCAGAATGCGTTAGTGGGCTAATATTACGCGGTATTTTTCTTTGTCGTCGACGTGATATTCAATGGTTCTATCAAGATGGTGCGAGTTATATTTATCCTGACTTATGGCAAGACTATATAAAAGTTATCGACAAAAATGAACGCGGAGATTTAGTCCGAGCGTTTTATAAACATTTAACTTCAGATGATGAAAATACGCGTTTGCAAGCAGCGCGTGCTTGGTCTGTTTGGGAAGGGAGTACTTCAAACTTAATTACTAAACCAAGTGTGTTAAATCATTTTGCTGATAAGCATACGGCTTTGAGTTTGGCGCGTATTGAATGTCATTACTTTATTAATGATTCTTTCTTAATAGAAAATCAATTGCTTGAAGATGCCAATAAACTGCAAGACATTCCAGGAGTTATTGTGCATGGGCGTTATGATGTAGTTTGTCCGATTGAGCAAGCCTATGCATTGCACCAAGCTTGGACAAACGCAGAATTTATTATTGCACCTTGTTCGGGTCATTCAGCAACGGAAGACGAAATTGTTAATACCCTGGTTGAAGCCACTCAAAAGTTTGCTAAGCAATTATCATGATCGCTTTGCTGCAACGGGTAACTTCTGCCAGTGTGGAAATTGCAAATGAAACGGTGGGCGAAATTGATGCTGGAATGTTGGTATTCCTGGCAGTGCAAAAAAAAGACGTCCAGGCAACGGCAGACGCTATGTTACAGCGAATATTAGCTTACCGGATATTTGCGGATAGTGCGGGTAAGATGAATAGAAATATTACAGAGGTTGAAGGCGGCATATTACTCGTTCCGCAATTTACCCTTGCAGCTGATACTAAAAAAGGCTTACGGCCAAATTTCTCCTCCGCAGCGACCCCTGATCACGGCAAACAACTCTTTGATTACTTTTTAGACAAATTAAAAGCTGAATATGTTAAAGTTTCATCAGGAAAGTTTGGTGCCGATATGCAAGTGCACTTGGTGAATAACGGACCAGTAACTTTCTGGCTAGAAATATAGCAAGACAACATAAAAAATTAATTTACTAACAAATCAATCTACAACCCCTGTGACTGCACGTACTGCGAGTGTTGAACGCAACACCAACGAAACCCAAATAGCGATTAAATTGAATCTCGATGGTGATGGCCGATCTTCTTTGCAGACAGGCATCCCTTTTTTTGAGCATATGTTGGACCAAATCGCACGTCATGGCATGTTGGATTTAAATATTGATGCCAAAGGTGATCTTGAAATAGATGCACATCATACTGTGGAAGATGTTGGCATTACCTTAGGACAAGCATTTAGCCAAGCGATTGGAGATAAAACAGGTATTGTTCGTTATGGTCATGCTTATGTGCCACTAGACGAAGCGCTGTCACGCGTCGTAGTTGATTTTTCGGGTCGTCCAGGCTTAGAGTTTCGAGCACAGTTCCCGCGAGCACGCGTGGGAGATTTTGATGTTGATCTCACACATGAGTTTTTTCAAGGCTTTGTGAATCATGCCAATGTAACTTTGCACATCGACAATTTATCAGGGGATAACTCGCACCACATCGCTGAGACAATTTTTAAAGCGTTTGGGCGCGCACTGCGTATGGCCATTACAGCAGATGAACGCATGCAAGGTGTTGTGCCATCCACAAAAGGAACCTTGTAAAATAGATTTTTCTTAACATGAATATCGCTATCATCGATTACGGCATGGGGAACTTATATTCGGTTGCGAAAGCAGCAGAACATGTAGCCGAAGCAAAAGATAATATTTTTGTAACTTCGAGCGCTGAACAAATCGCAACCTCTGACAAAGTAATTTTTCCTGGTCAAGGCGCAGCAAAAGATTGCATGAGTGCTTTACAAGAATATGATTTAAAAGATGCGATTATTAGCGCGGCCGATCAAAAACCTTTTCTAGGAATTTGTATGGGTATGCAAGTATTGATGCAAATGAGCGAAGAAAATGAAGGCGTGAATTGTTTAGGTCTTTTTCAAGGCAAAGTTAAATATTTTGGCAATCACATCAACATAGGTTCACAAGATAATAGTTATAAAGTACCGCATATGGGTTGGAATGCCATTCAACAACAGCAAAATCATCCTTTATGGAAAGGTATTGATGAAGCTAGTTATTTTTATTTTGTACATAGTTACTTTGTATGTGCCGAACAACAGGAACTCATTACTGGTACTACAGATTACGGCGTAACTTTTGCATCCGTTATTGCCCGTGATAATGTTTTTGCTATGCAATGTCATCCTGAAAAGAGTGCACAAGCTGGCTTGCAACTATTAAAAAACTTTATACACTGGGACGGTAGTCGTAGTGTTCATTAATTCATGATCATAATACCTGCGATAGATTTGAAAGATGGTAAATGCGTGCGTCTGCGACAGGGCAGCATGGACGAAGTCACAGTATTTTCTGAAGACCCTGTTGCCATGGCGGATCAATGGGTTGAGGCTGGTGCACAACGTTTACATATTGTAGATCTTGATGGGGCGACATCTGGTGCTCCTAAAAATCGCGAAATTATTCATACTATTACGGATAATCATCCAGACTTACCCATACAAATAGGAGGCGGTATTCGTGATGAAGATACCGTGCAAGCTTATTTAGACGTGGGTGTTCAGTACGTCATTATTGGCACTAAAGCAGTTAGTGCCCCGCATTTTGTTAATGATTTATGTTTAGAATTTCCTGGACACATCATTGTTGGTTTAGATGCTAAAGATGGCAAAGTAGCCATCGATGGTTGGTCTAAATTATCACATCACGATGTAATTGATATGGCGCAACATTTCGAAGCAGATGGAGTGGCTGCAATTGTGTTTACCGATATTAGTCGAGACGGCATGATGGAAGGGCTGAATGTAGACTCTACTGCTGAACTCTCTGCTGCCATACACATACCTGTAATTGCATCAGGTGGTGTAACGGATGAAAATGATATTAAACGTTTATGCGAATGTGATGAAGAAGGCATCGTAGGTGTAATCGTCGGACGGGCACTTTATGAAGGCACTATCGACTTACAACATGCACAAAAACTTGCAGATTCTTATCAGCCGTAATTATATCTAAGCATTTTCAGGTTAACGAATGGCATGACTGCTGTTTATTCTTGTTCCTTAAATTAAGTATGCCTTTAGCTAAAAGAATCATTCCTTGCCTCGATGTTGATGCGGGTCGTGTTGTAAAGGGCGTTAAATTTGTCGATATTCGTGATGCAGGTGATCCAGTAGAAATTGCTAAACGCTACGACACCGAAGGTGCTGACGAAATTACATTTTTAGATATCACTGCTAGTTCAGATAATCGCGATACCATGGTACATGTGGTTGAACGAGTGGCGGCAGAGGTGTTCATACCATTAACTGTAGGTGGTGGTATTCGTAAAGTGGAAGATATTCGCACATTGTTAAATGCTGGTGCCGACAAAGTGGGTATTAATACCGCAGCAGTATTCAATCCTGAATTTGTACAACAAGCTAGTGACAAAGTAGGTTCGCAATGCATCGTCGTCGCGATTGATGCCAAACAAGTGAGTAAGCAAGGCGAGCCTCTAAAATGGGAAATTTTCACGCATGGTGGGCGCAAAGCAACCGGTCTAGATGCTATGGACTGGGCAGAGAAAATGCAACAATATGGTGCTGGAGAGATCTTACTCACCAGTATGGATCGAGACGGCACTAAAATTGGTTTTGACTTAGAACTGACTCGATCAATTAGCGAGGCCGTTGGTATTCCCGTTATTGCCTCTGGGGGTGTAGGCACATTGGCACACTTGGTTGAGGGCGTGACAATTGGTAAAGCCGACGCAGTATTGGCTGCAAGCATATTTCATTTTGGTGAATATTCTATACAAGAAGCAAAAAGTTATATGGCAGAACAGGGTATTGTGGTAAGAAGATAATCATGGAAAAGCAGCAAACCCTAACAAAGTTAGCCGAGATTCTCGAGCAACGTAAAACTGCAAAAGCTGACGAATCATATGTAGCAAGTTTATATGAGTCGGGTATAGAAAAAATCCTCGCTAAAATAAATGAAGAAGCAGAAGAAGTGATTGATGCTGCAAAGGAGGAAGATGCTGAACATTTAATTCATGAGGTAGCAGACTTATGGTTTCATTGTATGGTGATGTTAGCGCATAAAAACCTTCATCATGAGGATGTATTGGTAGAATTAGAAAAGCGCTTTGGTATTTCAGGTCTAGTAGAAAAAGCGCAGCGGGAGTAACAAATTTCAAAAGTGAATAGGAGTATGAATTATGGGAATTAGCCCTTGGCAATTACTGATTGTACTGGTCATCGTTGTATTAATTTTTGGCACAAAAAAATTGCGCAACATGGGTGGTGATATAGGTGGTGCTGTTAAAAATTTCAAAAAGTCAATGAAAGACGAGGATGACACTAACAGCGCTGATTCGGAAGAGGACACACCTAAAGAATAACGACTTATCTAAATAAACCAGCGTTCATCTATGTTTGATTTTGGTTTTTGGGAACTCACGATTGTCATGGTGGTGGCATTGTTAGTAGTGGGTCCAGAACGTTTACCGGCACTGGCTGGACAAGTCGGTAAGTGGGTGGGTAAAGCTAAGCGCGTAATTGAAAGTGTTCGTTCGGATATTGAGTCTGAGATTAAAGCAGCAGAGCTTAAAGAGATATTAGAAAAGCAGCAAAATGAAATTGGTGAGCTAAAAGAAATGCTCAAAGATACTCAAACTGAAATCGAAAAAGATTTTGAAGAAGACGATGATCGTGAATTGATTAAAGCGGTTGAAAAACATATCGAGTCCACTAAAAAAGAATCCACCCTCCAACAAGAACTATCTCTAGGTTCAGAGGCTAACACTACAGATAAACATGAAGTCGACTAAAGACTCAACAACCTCTGAGGATATGCCCGAGGGCAAACAAGAAACCCTGCTTACTCACTTATATGAGTTGCGCAGTCGTTTGTTGTGGATTGTAGGTTGTGTGATGTTGGTTTTTTTATGTCTGTTCCCATTCGCAAATGAGTTGTATGGATATCTAGCCGGACCACTTATGGTGCATATGCCAGAAGGCAGTTCCATGGTTGCTATTGACGTAGCCTCTCCATTTTTAACTCCTTTTAAGTTTGTTTTTATTCTCAGTATTGTATTGTCTATTCCGATTATTCTTTTTCATGTTTGGGGGTTTATTGCCCCGGGTCTATATAGCCATGAAAAACGTTTAGCCTTTCCTATTATCATTTCGAGCTCCATTCTTTTTTATGTCGGTATGGCCTTTGCTTACTTTGTAGTATTCCCATTAATGTTTGCTTTTTTTACCAAGGTAGCTCCTCAAGGAGTGGCTGTGATGACTGATATTGGGCGCTATTTGGATTTTGTGTTGAAAATTTTTATCGCTTTTGGTGTTGCGTTTGAAGTGCCTATTATTACCTTTGTGTTAGTAAAGTTAGGCATTACGAGTGCTCAGCAATTGGCTGCCAAGCGACCTTATGTAATTGTCGGTGCGTTTGTAATTGGCATGCTATTGACACCGCCTGATGTTATTTCACAATTCTTGCTAGCGATACCAGTATGGCTGTTATTTGAATTAGGTTTAGTTTTCTCGCGCGTAATGATTAATAATAACAAGTCTGACGAAACTGCTGTTCAGACGCGAAAAGAGCCACGCTTCAGTGCCATGACTGAAGAGGAACATGAAATGGAAATCAATGAAAATGAACTCTTGGATGATTCATCAAATCATAAATAACCTCAAACCATAAAAAAATAAATTTCTAAAAACAAGCAAGCAATTGTGACAAAGCAAGCAACTATCCGTAATCGGGCCATGCTGTTAATTCTTGATGGTTTTGGTACCAACCCAAGCAAAGCAAATAATGCAGTGCTGCAAGCACAGACTCCTAAGCTGGATGAATACTTTTCGCAGTATCCGCACACAGTGTTAGAAGCCTCTGGGGAAGCGGTAGGGTTGCCGCCCGGCCAAATGGGCAATTCAGAAGTGGGCCATATGACAATTGGATGTGGAAGTATTATCAAGCAAGACTTGATCCGTATTAATGATGCAATTGCTGATGGCAGTTTTTTTGAGATGTCCCCCTTACGCAGAGCATTGGAGAATGCTAGAAAAAAAGAAGGCTACATTCACATCATAGGACTGATGTCGGATGGCGGTGTGCATTCGCATATTAATCATACCATTGCTTTAATGAAGTTATGCCATGAAGTACAAGTACGTCCCGTCTTACACGTCATTACAGATGGTAGAGACTGCCCACCTAAAAGTGCAAAGAAATATATTCGGCAATTAAATAATGCAATTGAAGAAGTGAATGGTTCAATTGCTACATTGATGGGTCGTTATTATGCGATGGATAGAGATCGCAGATGGGAGCGCACTATTAAAGCATGGGAAGCTTTAGTTCAGCTTAAAGGTGTAAAATGTACGGATGCTTTGGATGCAATTGATAAAGCCTATGAGCGTGGTGAAACGGATGAGTTTATTACACCTTCAGTATTAGGCAGTGCGTTGCCATTAACTGAAGAATCGGAAGTCATTTTTACGAATTTTAGAAATGATCGTCCACGCCAGTTAAGTAAGGCATTAGCCAAACCCGATTTTTCTGGTTTTGATCGCGGTCCTGATTTTGAGCCGATTAAGTTGACCAAAATGACCAAGTACAGCAAAGAATACCTTGGACCAGTAATTTTTGCGCCACGAAAACCCGAAACAAACTTGGCTGAAGTGGTATCGAAATTAGGCTTATACCAATTTCATTGTGCAGAGACAGAAAAGTATCCACATGTCACCTATTTTTTGAATGGCGGCCATGAAGATGCCTATGAAGGCGAAGATCGCAAAATGGTGTCTTCGCCAAAAGTGGCGACTTATGATTTACAGCCTGAAATGAGTGCAGAAGAAGTTGCAGATGAAGCGATCAAGGCAATTAACAATGAGAGCTACGCTTTGATTGTAGTCAATTTTGCTAACGCTGATATGGTGGGCCACACCGCAGTAAAAGAAGCAATAATCAAAGCAATCGAAGCGTTAGACAAACATGCAGGGCGTGTACTCGATGCCGCTAATGAACAAGGGATTTCAGTAGTGTTAACTTCCGACCATGGTAACTGCGATGAAATGATCGATCCACGAACAAAAGAACCGCACACGCAACACACTACTTACCCCGTTCCTTGTTTAGTGATCGATAATGGAGCTTGGGATTTAGCTAATGGTCAAGGACTGAGTGCAGTCGCACCAACCATTTTAGAGTTAATGGGGATCGAACAACCTACGGCGATGACGGGTGAGTCGTTATTAATTCATCACAACGGGGATTAAATTTGTCATTTAATCAAACGGATTCCACCAACGTTTCTTTTTTTTAGGTTCTCCTTCAGTTGTTAGTGTTGGATCGGATTCAGTATTTTCTTCCGTATTTTGAGCTAGTGTAGCATTAGGCGTACCTTCTTTAGATAAGGTAGTAATCACATCATACAGTTTTGTTGTTGAATAATCGCCACGTATTGGAAGATTCATCATAGGTTTGCTTGTTTTATGTTTAAAAAATTGTACTAATTTTTGTCGAAATTTAGCAGGAAATTGGTCTTCTCCCCGAGTCAAGGTACGTTTAATATCTCCTTGTATTTGGAGCACTCTGTTTCCAAATAAACCAAATTTTTTCCCCGATGCGCTAGCTGAGAGACCTACTCGGTTTACTACAACGTCAATTTCAGGGCAGGTTCGATAACGCTGATCATATTCCTTACCTTCTTGTACCATCAGACAGATTTTTGAAAGAAATTTAATGTTATCTTGATCTACAGTTAGATTTCTCACATCTGCACCAAGCTCTAATGCTTTAATAGCTTTTCGTTCTTCTAGTGTAAAGCCATCTTTGATTCCAGGCGCTTCTTCTGTTGAATAAATTATGACTTTTTGTTGATAGGGCTGATAATCTGGCGTATCTGAACCGCTTGAAGATTCTGCGCATAGTTGAGTAATCTGTTCTTGGCTGAATCCTTTATCCAAATAAAACTGTATGTCCTCTTTGTTGCAGGCACCGTATACGTTCTGAAAAAGAAGAGAAAATAAAAGTATAAATGGATAGAGAAATTTCATTGTTTAAAAGTGAACCACTAGTTTGTACAGTTAGTGTATGTAATGACACGCACCGAGTCCAACAAGTTCACTATAAACAGTATGGAAAAGATGCATGTATAAAAAAATAGGCGCTCAAAGAGCGCCTATTTTATCCTTCTATATTAGATCGTTATCTCGATCTAAACGCTATGATCCTTATAGCGAATAAGGTTGGTTGCTTAGAACCACTGAACAATACCAAGCTGCCAGTTCTCTTCTTCTCCACCTTGGATTATGCCATTTGAGAGAATTCCAAAGCCGTTAGCAGAGTTGCTGTCGTTGTCGACCTCACCCCATACTAAGCGCAGTTCAGTACCTGCTGGCATGGTGTAGTAAAGTCCAAGTGAAAGTGCATCAGCACCCGAGCTAGACTCACTGATACCATTACAGTCATTTCCAGCAGTTAGACTACCGCCGCCACAATCAAAGTCATCAGCATCTTGATACATGAAACGGAAGTCTAGTGGCCCAGGAAAGTCATGCTTACCTGAGATTAACCAAACATCACGCTCCACATCAACTGAGTTAGTTGCATTTTGAGTGAAATCAAATGGTCCGTTCGCAGCACCTATACCAACACCACCAGCACAATCATCCCATTCCCAAGACATTTCTTCATAAGCGAGAGAAATACGAGTGGAATGGCCATTGCCCCAGTCGTGAATATAACGACCGGCAATACGCCAAGTGTCATCATCAGAATCCGAACAGGCAAAGTCTACAGCAGCCCACTCATCATGTTGTTGATAACCAAAACCTAACCACAGTTCATCATTGCCGATGTTATGCGTATATGCTGCTCCAATGGATAAGAGAGTAGGGTCATGCTCGGCAACATTTCCAAGGTTATCGATAACCTGAACTTCATCATTACCGCCCGCAACTGTGTGATTGGACCAGCCTACGCGAAGATGTAGACCACCCCAGTTAGGTGAGAACCACTGATACATTTCAGGCTTACGGCGCATGAAGCCTTGGTTTCCAATGCCGGCAGCATCAAAACCACCGTTACCATATGCTTGACCAAAGCCACCTAGTCCCATAAGAGTGGAGTGGGTATGTTGGCCTGCATCATAGAAAGGATCAATCCATTGTGCAGTGACTTCATTATAAGGGGTCAACCATGCTGAGAACATTACTTCTCCCCACGGTCCGGATAGACCCATTTTACTGTTACGGCTACACCAGTTATTAAACGCTGCATCACTGAAGCGGTTAAAGAAAGTGAACTGTTCACATTGAAAGTTTGCTTTCACTGCAGTGCCCGCTACGGATACACCAGTGTCAATCGATGCAGCAAAACCTAGGTTAGCCGCTTCATTTTCCATTTTGATGGAGTCGCGCTCTCTAGTCCCACCGTTTAGATCAACTGTATCAAACTCATTAAAGTTCAATGACCAGTTCTGCCATCCGTAGATGGTCCAGTTTGAATTAGCGTTGCCGCCACCTACACCACCGGCGATTGACGCTAAAGGCGTCACCGCAAGTGCTAATGCAGCAGCAGCTCCGATAAGTTTAGTTTTCATGAAGATACTCCTCTTCGTTAACTAAGGTTTAAAGATAAAAGAAAAATACTCGAGTAATTTTCCTAAAGAGATTGCACACACTTTTTTGGTAACAACCTCAATCTTTAAACAAAGAAATAAGGTGCTTCCCTCCCTCTGTATGATTCATCTCAATCTGTAGCAAACCGCTGTATCCTTACAACAACTCACACAGACCAAACACAACAGACGTTGTATTTGTGCGACAGATTGCCTTTAGATGAGAGGTAAGTCAACAAAGATATGTGGCTATTTTGCAACAAATTGCCAAAAAATAGTGGATTTAAAGGTGTTTGAGTATCAACTGGTTTTAACTAAAGTGAACTAATCTTGTTGTATATTCACAACAATATAGATATTCACCTGTATGTAATTGATTTTAATGAAAGAATATTCAGAAACTCAAATGTAGTTTCTTGGGAGAACAACTGGGGCCTAATTCTTGTTCAGAAACTAGTCATAAATAGGCCTAGATCAAAAATACTAATTTTTTATGTAGAAACAGCTGTAGAGCTAGGGTTTGTCGGTCTCCTTTATGTATTAATCTGCTGCACCCTGCGAAAATCTCATTATCTTATATATATTATTTAGATCAATAATTGTGGATGGACAAATTGGATGTCTATAAATTTACTCATCGCACTTTTTATACTTGTTGTGGGTGCAGTGGTATTAATTTGGAATTAATACTAAACATCAAAAGCCATAGAATTCACCACACCTTAGTTAATAGTAGAATCCTGCTTTGTGAAAAAGCTCGGTAATTAATGTAGCCCAGATGTAATTTTTTCTATAGGCGTAAAACTTAATTTTTCTTCAGCTTGATATTCACGATCAAAGATAAGTTCAATAGAAATCTCTCCATCTTTTTCAATCGCTTTAATTTGTTTGAGATCTGGCAAGGTATTGGCAACGTAGGCACAACTTGCAGCAGCAAGTACTTCTTCATCATTTAATATGGCTGAAATTAAATTAGCAGTTACAAATTCAATTTTTTGTTCAAAGTTAGGATTGTTGATACTTGTATTGCCAAGCTCTAAACCTTGATCTAATTTTTTTTCCATTAAGTTCAGAGATTCTAACTGTGCAGGAGAAAGCTTTTTTTCACGATCGTATTCAAGTATCGGTGAGCCATTTATTTGGATGATCAACAGCGAAGCGTTTTTATTTTGCGCCATTATATAGAAAAGGATTTTTTGACTGTAATTTGATTGCAAATCTGCTTTTGTAATTTACAAAGTGTAGCATCAATTACTGAATAGATATCTCCAGTTAAGGCACGCTGGTCGGCTACTAGAGCGTTTAGTTTTAAAGTTGTTGTTATAGTTTTTTCTGAACTTAGACCAACACTCATAATTAATTGACTGAGATGTAATAGCAATCCATAGCACTTTTTTGCAAGCTTAGCTTCGTTGTTATTCAGGCCAAATAAATGATCAGCATGTGTTTTTGCACAAATAAGTACTGAAAAAAATAAATTCCCTGTTTCGGCTAGCCAAAAAGAATATTCTTGTCCTAGTAAACAACGAAAACGTATGAGATGTTTTTTGGTGGGTCGATAATTGCTTTGATTAAAAGGGTCAAATTCAAGTGATTCACGAAGTAATTGGAATATTTCTTCTAATATAAAGCTTGATTCTTGGGAGGATGAGTCAGTCATTTAGCGATATGTATCCACAAAAGCCGACTAAAGTGCTTATAAAGAGTTTTTAATTTCACGCACTTGTTCAATGCGCTGTGAGAGCTGCTTATTGTTTGGATCTATAGAGAGGGCTTGTCCGTATAAAAAGAGTGCAATATTGTAATTACGACTTTGAATTTGTTGCTCTGCCCAGTCTACATAATAATTCATTAACGAAGACAAACCATGCTTTGCTTGTTGGTTTTGGGGCTGCTGCCTTAAGATACTTTGATAAGCCACATGAGCTTCTTGGTATATTTTATAATTTCGTTTGTTTGTATTGATGCCTTCGATGATTTGTGACATTTTTTCATCAGCCGCGAGCAGTAAAGTTTGAATCTCTTTCGAAGAAACATTGTTTTGAAAGTCGTTCTTATATAATGGTTTTAGTTTTGATTTGACGCCAGAAAGTTGTTGGCGCTCGATATTTTGAATGCTTTTAAGTGCAATGCTGTTGTTAGGATTAATTTCCAATGCCTTGCGGTAGAAGTATTTTGCACGATCAAAATCATTTCGTTTTGAATAATAATTCGCCCAGTTTAAATATTTATCGCGTACTTTAGCAATGCCATTAAGTGCTGCTTTATTGTTGGGCTGACTGGCCAATATCTTTTTATAGGTTTCGAACGCATTATCTCCAACTGGTGTCGAAAGTTTTTTATTTAAAAGCTGTTGTTCTGCTAGATTCAATAGCTTATTGATCTCAACATCAGGCTTAACTTTGAGCGCTTTTTGTTTTTGTGTTTCAGCGGAAACTGATTTTTCACTAAGTAGTGATTTATCTAAGTCTCCTAAAACCAGAGGCGCTACTTTTGGCTTTTGAACAGTATTTTCTATATGTGTGTTAGTAGATACCGTATCAACGTTTGTTTTTACTTCTTCAATTACTGGAAGCTCCCTTGTCTTGTTATCTGCGATTTGTCTAGAGATTGAATCATCAACTACTGGGTCTGTTCCAATTCGATAGGTAATAAAAAATACAAAGGCTAAAACTAGTATGGCCAAAAGGCCTACTAATGCAGTTAAAGGTTTTTTATCGGCAGAGGTTTTTTTTGCAGCAGCAGCAGTCCATTGTAGCTGCATAATCTCATCTTCGGTAACAGTGACCTTTTTCGATTCTTGGTTGCTTGGATTTTCTTTTGTAGTCGTGCTGCTTTTATTACTTGTCCTGGGCGATTTATTTTTATCAATAACGGTTTCTATTTTAGAAGTAGTTGTAGATGTTTTGGTTTCACGAGTTTGTTTTTTCTTATTCGAGTCAGATGACGTTGAGTTTTTGACTGGTTTATTATTCGATTGAAGGTCATTAATATATTTATACACCTCATGAGAAGGTGGGTAGGAGCTAGCTAAGCGCAAGTTTTTATCTTTAGAAAATTGTTGTGCAAAATTAGCTGCACGATTGATAGTATCTTCTGTGATGGTGCTTAGCTGGTCCTTTTTCGTTAAAGCAGCGCACCATTCAAGCAGTACATCTAAAATTTGCTTATCAGTTTGAGAAAATTCACAAAGCGCATGTAATGACTCTGGTTTAAATTTCAGATTTTTTATATTTGAAGAAATTTTATAGGTTTTGGTTTTTATATAATCGAGGACTTCTTTGTCACCCAAGTCATTGATAGGGCAATGCGTGAGATCACTATCATTTAATGTATCTATTGTTAAAAGCTGATCTTTAAAGTTTGCCGGCCCGGTTAAAAGCAGTTGAAAACTAGGGTGATCTGTTGCTGAGGTATTTACATGAGAAATCAATGCGCTTAAAAAATTAATCGGTAAGTAGTCAGCATCATCAAGAATAACAATTAATTTATCTTTTAAATCAGTAGACTTTATGATGAAGTCCTTAATGCTATTTAGTTCAGGGTTATTAACAGTCGTTTTAGATGGATCTAAAGAGGGTAGATCTTTTCCACAAACAGAAATAATACGATTACTAGACGCAATATCTTTGCTGATGGTATGCAATAGAGCGGTCTTACCATTCTGTGCATCTGCAGTGATGAGGATGATTTTTTTACTAGCATTTAATGCAGCAAGCACTGACGCATAGGTATTCTTAAGTACTTTTTTTGGCACAAGCTGAAGACTAGAAGTATCTTCTAAGGGGTCTGCTTGATTAGGGAGCACAGTACTCATGTATCTGTCTATTGGGGAATTTTTTCAAGGTGTTAATAATATAGTACTAAACCTAACTATCAGTAGTGCTTCTTAGTCTATTTTCACAATATTGGAATATATACGTGAAATAATTGACTGCATCGAAAAAATTGCTATGAATTCAGCACAAAACCCATAAAATTATAGTGGTCATTTTATGCGATTTGGTGATATTGAGATTTAGCATAAAATCGCATGGGTAAAAAAAAGTACTAGGACATTACTGATAAATTTAAACCACAGCCTAAGAATATGGCTAAAAATTAGCTACACACATACAATTCACATGGCTACGTTACAGATCAAACTAGATTAGCTTAATTCACTAAACGACATCTAAACAGAAACAATCAAACATTGATTGAAGGAGATATTGTGAGCGAGAAAACACAACAAGGATTTTCCACACGCGCTATTCATGCCGGTGCTTCACCTGATCCATCCACAGGGGCACGAGGGACGCCTATTCATCAGAGTACAGCCTTTGTATTTAAAGACGCGGATCATGCAGCGGCGCTATTTGGTCTAGAAGAATTTGGTTATATCTATTCACGTTTAACGAATCCCACGGTCGCTGTATTTCAAGATCGTATGGCAAGTTTAGAAGGCGGAGTTGCTGCGGTTTGTACTGCCTCTGGTCATTCAGCTCAATTGCTCGCATTGTTCGCGTTAATGAATAGTGGGGATGAATTTGTAGCTTCGAATAAATTATATGGTGGATCCATTACTCAATTTGGACACAGCTTTAAGAAGTTTGGTTGGAAAGTTACTTTCGTTGATCCTATCGATCCAGAAAACTTCCGCAAAGCAATTAATGAAAATACTAAAGCAGTGTTTACAGAAAGCTTAGCGAATCCTGGTGGTGTGATTTGCGACATTGAAGCGATTGCAGCTATCGCTCATGAAGCAGGAATTCCATGCATTGTGGATAACACTTTGCCTTCTCCGGCTTTATGCAGACCAATCGAATATGGTGCAGATATTATTGTGCATTCAACAACTAAATTTATTTCTGGCCACGGCAATGCTATGGGCGGAGTGGTTATAGATAGTGGTAATTTTGATTGGTCTCAAAATGACAAATTTCCAGGTTTAGTAGAAAATTGTGAGGCGTACCATGGACTAAAATTTCATGAAACGTTTGGCAATATGGCCTACGCAGTGTTTTGTATCGCAGTAGGTTTGCGAGATCTGGGTCCCAGCATGGCGCCAATGAATGCTTATCTGTCTATTACCGGTGCAGAAACGCTGCCTTTACGTATGCAAAAACATGCAGATAATGCATTGAAAGTTGCTAAGTGGTTACAAGGAAACTCTAAAGTTAGTTGGGTGTCCTACGCTGGATTAGACGATAGCGAATTCAACTCCTTAGCCAAAAAATATTGTCCTGATGGTGCAGGTTCTGTATTTACCTTTGGTGTAACGGGTGGCTACGATATGGGACTAGGTATTGTGAGCAACTGCAAATTGTTATCCCACTTAGCCAATATTGGTGACACACGTTCACTTATTATTCACCCAGCATCAACAACACATCGTCAGCTCACAGAAGAACAACAAATCTCTGCGGGTGCAGGCCCTGATGTAGTGCGTTTATCGATTGGCTTGGAAGATGCGGAAGATATTATCGCTGATCTTGATCAAGCCATTAGCGCTAGTAGTTAATATTTATTATTAACAATCTCAGGCCGCATAACTTTATGCCATGAGAATTTAAAGTAGCACAAACACTCTGCATGCTTGTGCTACTTCATCTGCGTCGTCAAAAATCCGATTTTTTTATCTAACACGTAGTATCTGAGATAAAACGTTAGTTTTTCCGGATAAATGGAGCCTAGTAAAACGCTTCAGCTTGTATAGTTTGCTTAGCCATAATTAACCACTGGAGTTGGAATTCATCGTTAATTAGCGGTTTACGCTTTTCACCCAAATGCAGATAGATCTGTCTATTTAGTCCGAAAATTAAGCCCTTTCAGTGCGTTAGCAGCTTATTAAAAATTGTGAATATCGAATAATTCATGTCGAATACACCTTAATTAACGCGCGCCTATTCACATTACTTATGGTAAAGCTGAACGCAGATAAAACGAATAGAAAATAAATCAATCTAAATTTGCGACAACCTAACAATTAATTTTTGAGGTCAACAACATGAACACACGTATATTGAGTAAAATTGCATTACTGGTTTTTATTATCCTGCCATTCAGCGTTTCTGCGATATCTGTTGGTGACACGGTGCCTTCGTTTAAGGCGCGTACTCTTGATGGTTCTAAAAATGTTGCAGTGGAAGATTATCGTGGCAAAGTTGTACTCATTGATTTTTGGGCTTCATGGTGTCCACCATGCTTAAAGTCATTACCAAAATATGATGATCTACGCAGAGAAATTGGTACTAGCGACTTTGAAATTGTTGCAGTCAATGTAGATGAAAATGTTGAAGATGCTAAAAAGTTCCTTGCTAAGCATCCGGTAAGTTACCCAATCGCAAAAGACCCTAAAGGTGTATTACCTGGTGTATTTGGTGTGAAAGCCATGCCTACTTCATATCTTGTAGACAAAAATGGTGTGGTAAAATATGTGCATGCAGCTTTCAAAGAAGGTGATATTGAAAAACTTAGGGCGGAAATTGAAAAGTTGATTGCTCAATAAAGTAATGCGATAAACTATTAATATGAAAATTGTTTTTAGTATTTTAATAATTTCTATACTCACTACTGCTTGTACTTCAATACAGCCATGGGAGCGAGGGATATTGGCGAAACCTGAAATGGCTTGGGAACCTGATCCTCTGATGGGTCAACTACAAGAACATGTCTATTTTAGTAAAGAAGGGTCTAATGGCGGTTATGGCGCAGGTGGTGGAGGTTGTGGTTGCAATTAATCTGATGTTCCTTGCTTAGCATATTTTAGAGCGCATAAATTAAAATAAATGAGTAAAAAATCGAGCAGTATTAGTCCTGCCTTAGCTGCACTTACCACTGCAGCAATGGCATTGCCGGGCATTACCCCGACTGTTAAAGCAGGTGTGGCTGCAAACGAACCAAAGTTGTCTTTGGCATACACACGCTATGACGAAGATTCCATTCCGAGTGGAGATGCTGATCCCGTTGCAGGTGACCGCGATCGTTATGAAATCGATGTGGCACAAATTCAGTTTCTATATCCTATTAATGATAAATGGCAAATCACCTCAGGATTTGTTTACGATGATATGAGTGGTTCCTCTCCGTGGTATGTGCGTCCTGATGTGAGTGGTGATCCATTAGTAGTCATGAGTGGCGCGACCATCGATGATACCCGTTATGATTTCAGTGTGGGTGCAGAATACTTTGGCGATACCTTTACCATTGCGCCTAGCATTGGTTATTCAACTGAAAAAGACTATGAAGCGATTAGTGGTTCAATTGAAGTTGAATATGAATTTCCTAATAAAGCTACCTCATTACGAGGTGGCATAGCTGTGTCATTCGATGAAATTGACCCTACGCAAAATGATTCACGTACACGCGTCAATAATGAAGATAAAGAGAACTATTCAATCTTTGGTGGGTTAACCCAAGTCATTAATAAGCACACCATATTGCAAACGACTTTAGGTGTGTCTTATTTTGATGGGTTTTTGTCCGACCCCTATAAACAAGTGTCAGTAGGACCACCAACTGGAATTACTTTGTTTGATGATAATAGGCCTGATGATCGCACACAGTATACGTTTGCCGCTCGTTTACGTAGATATTCTGAGCTATTTGGAGCAGCCTTTCATGTGGATTATCGATTTTATTATGATGACTGGGATGTACGCTCACACACACTAGATCTTGGCATGCATAAAGTCACCGATAGTGGCTGGGCGTTTGATACCTCTTTGCGTTATTACTCACAAACGCAGGCAGATTTTTATGAGCCTTTTTATAATGTATTGCCAGCAGATGGTGAAGTTTCAAGTGACTATCGACTCTCACCCTATGGTGCGATTTCTTTACGCTTAGGTGTATCTGAAACCATCGGTGATTGGACAGTTAAACTAGCTGCAGAGCGTTATGTCAGTGATAAATCTTATTCGGTGCAAAGTGTGGATGTAGAAAATCCTGCATTACTTGATTTCACCCAGTTCACCTTTGGTGTCGATTATAGTTTTTAATTTTCTTTCCTAAGTCAAAATTCTAGTACACTTTAAGGCACGTTGATTTTCTGGAGCTTCCTGCTTGGAACTCTTTACTTTTCCCTTTAAAGCGATGGGCTCGCCTTGCGAGTTAAAACTTTATGCCGATGATGAAAATACTGCGAAGCAAGCGGCAAACGATGCAATTGCGGAAGTTCATCGACTAGAAAAAAAATATTCTCGTTATCGAGAAGATAGTGTTACTACAAAAATAAACAATAGCGCAGGGGATAAAAACGGAATCGAAGTAGACTCAGAGACTGCATTGTTATTGAATTATGCACAGGTTGGTTTTGAGCAAAGCGATGGTTTATTTGATATTAGTTCAGGAATCTTACGCAAAGCTTGGGATTTTCGTTCCCAGCAACTACCTTCGCAAAACGAGATTGATGCATTATTACCGCTGATAGGTTGGGACAAGCTCATATGGAATCCTCCGCACTTGTATCTTCCATTAGAAGGTATGGAATTGGATTTTGGTGGCTATGTAAAGGAGTACGCTGCAGATGTAGTTGCAAACTTTTGTCGTAACGCAGAGATACAAAGCGGCTTAGTCAATCTAGGCGGTGATATTTGCATCATTGGGCCACACCCTGGTGGTGATGCTTGGACAGTAGGCGTGCGACACCCTCGTAAACCAGATATGCCAATGTCTTTTGTGTTGTTAGATAAGGGTGGATTAGCCAGTAGTGGTGATTATGAGCGCTTCATGGTGGTGGATGGAATTCGCTACGCACATATTCTAAACCCCAAAACCGGTTGGCCAGTCAATAGCTTAGCCAGCACAAGTGTTTACGCGGATCAATGTGTAGTAGCCGGTACTTCTTCTACTGTTGCAATGTTAAAGGGGGAGGACAAAGGTGTGGCTTGGCTAGAAGAACTAGGTTTGCCATATATTTGCATGAACCAGAAAGAAGAAATCTTTGGCACGCTCAAACGTGTGTCCGATCTAGGTTAATCGAAATTAAGTCGAGTATATGAGCTGTTACGAGTTTCAGCCAAAATGTGAAACGGATCACATTTCTATAATGAAATGCCAAAGAATACATAGCAATACAAACGTTTATTCATGCTTTGCTACCACCGGTCGATAAAAAGCGTTACCATTAATTCGCCACATTGTTCCAACTCCAGTGGCAAACCTGAAAGCCTTGTGGATGGATCCACGGGGCTTTCTTATATCTCATTGCAGAAATTAGCCAGTTATTTTCAATCAAATTTTATTGAGTTAAAAACTCGTCGATTTGCTGTGCATTTTGTTCTGCGTCTTTTTCACCGAGCTCTATTAATCGATTTAGATAATCAGGTTGGAACATTAATAGTGAGAGTGAGTCAGGACTTTTCGTATCACGTGTACCAAAGCCTCGTGTGAAATATCGAAATGGTTGCGGCAAACGGATTTCATATTGACTTGCGAGTTTACCTAAGTCTTCACTGGGTCGCAGAATAAATAAATTTACTTTTTTTAATTCTTCGCGCGTTTCTTCATTTACTTCATCGTAGAGCATGTTGATGCGACTCATATTAGCGGCATCATAATCAAGCAAATCTAAGAATATGGAGTCGAGTAAAATACCAATAATTTGCGCTACTGGTGCATATTCACCAATAACAGATTCATCAGGTGTCACTTGCCCGCCGCGGAAGCGAGTTGATATAGCAAGTATCTTTTTAGCACCTAAATGCATAATCGGAGAAAGTGGTGCAATCGATCGTATGCCGCCATCTCCATGCCAACCATCATCAAGCTTAACGGCAGGAAATACTAAGGGTAATGCGGCAGAAGCCATGACATGATCTACGGTAATTTCAGCCATAGTACTGTGACGTCTGGGACGTTGCCAATGCTCTTCTACATGTCCTTGCGTCCAAGTAATGGCTTTACCCGTTCCATAGTTGGTACTAGTGATGCCTAAGACCCGTAATTTACCTTGTTGAATATTTTCTTGAATGCCTTTGATTCTTTCTTTTGCTTTTGAGGCTAGTTTTTTTTCTAAAAAAATTCGTAATGGATCGCTATCTAATAAACTACGTTTGCGAGGACCCATATGACTGCCACCAAGAATAAAACTTAAGCCCCAGCGAAAAAAGTTTGCAAAAAAGTAACCGCTATCTGTTCGAAAAACTTTATCAGTTGTAAGTTCTAGCCATAGCTCGGCAAGTTGGTCGACGGCTTCATGAAAACTTCCTTGGTATGCTGCCAAATGTGCAGCATTTACTGCACCCGCAGAGACCCCTGTAAGAATGGGTGGATGGAAATCATCATACTGATTACAAATATAGCGTAATACTCCGACTTGATATGCAGCTCTAGCGCCTCCGCCGGTCATCGCTAAGCCTAATTCCGTATTAATTGTATTCGGCATGTTGTTTTACAGTCTAACTAGGCTTATAACATTACTTGTATGTGGTTGTGATGGGTGGCATTCACAAGCGGTCTACATATTTAGAAAGGAATTTTATAAAGATGCTTTCAACGATAAGTCTTATAACGTATATATTTGGGTTATCTTATCGTCATGCTTCGAAATTGACTAGTCACCACATAAATGAAAGAAGTTAAGGGGTAAAGCGGGTATTAATGGCTGATATTGATCCACAAGAAACACAAGAATGGTTACATGCTCTAGATGCCATTCTTGAACGCGATGGCGAAGAACGTGCGCACTATATCATCGAGCAATTGATTACTAATGCGCGTTTGGCAGGCGTGAATCTGCCATTTCGAAGCACTACATCATATGTAAATACCATAGCAGCGGACGAAGAAGCACGTATACCGGGCAATCCTAGGATGGAACACCGGGTGCGTTCACTAGAGCGCTGGAATGCATTGGCAATGGTGGTTCGCGCCAATAAAAAATTTCCTGAACTTGGTGGGCATATATCAACTTACGCTTCTTGCGCCACTTTAATGAGTATTGGTTTTAATCATTTTTTTCACCCAGCAACGAAAGAATCAGCGGGTGACTGTATTTATTTTCAAGGCCATGCTGCTCCTGGTGTATATGCACGTGCATATTTAGAAAATCGAGTTAGCGAAGAACAATTACAAAATTATCGTCGTGAAGTTGAAGGCAAAGGTCTTTCATCTTATCCGCACCCTTGGTTGATGCCTAACTTTTGGCAGTTTCCAACAGTATCAATGGGGCTGGCACCCATCATGGGCATTTATCAAGCGCGTTTCATGGAGTACTTACATGACCGTGGAATTATTGATAAAGCGAATCGTAAAGTTTGGGTGTTTACCGGTGATGGTGAAATGGATGAACCAGAATCGCTGGGTGCAATTTCCCTTGCGGCACGTGAAGAGTTAGATAATTTAATTTTTGTTATCAATTGCAATCTGCAGCGTTTAGACGGGCCTGTGCGCGGTAACGGAAAAATTATTCAAGAACTCGAGGGTGTGTTTCGAGGTGCAGGTTGGAATGTAATCAAACTTATTTGGGGAGGCAACTGGGATCCTTTACTTGCGAGAGATAAAGATGGGTTTTTGCGTAAGCGCATGAATGAAGCATTGGATGGAGACTATCAAAATTATCGTGCTAAGGGCGGCGCTTATGTTCGCGAACACTTTTTCGGTAAGTATCCAGAGCTGGAAAAAGTAATTGAAAATATGACAGATGATGATATCTGGCGATTGAACCGTGGTGGTCACGATCAACAAAAAGTTTATGCCGCGTATGCCGCCGCAGTAAAGCATCAAGGTCAACCGACTGTGATCTTAGCTAAAACGGTCAAAGGATATGGTTTAGGGAAAAGTGGTGAGAGTTTGAATATCGCTCATCAACTTAAAAAACCTGCAAAAGATTCTTTAATAGCTTTTCGTGATCGTTATCGAATACCGGTAAGTGATGAAGATTTGGAAGATGTGCCATTTTACAAGCCACCTGAAGACAGTGCAGAAATGCAATACCTGAAAGAATTACGCACTAAACTTCAAGGAGAAATTCCCAAACGTAACCAATCTTCCATTAATATAAAAATACCTCCACTTGAAATATTTAAAGATTTAATCGCAGGTAGCGATGGCCGAGAAAATTCCACTACGATGGCTTTTGTAAGAATTTTATTAGCACTGACACGTGAAAAATCTATCGCAAAATATATTGTGCCGATCGTGCCTGATGAAGCACGCACGTTTGGTATGGAGGGGTTATTTCAAAGTATGGGTATTTATGCACATAAGGGCCAACTTTATGATCCGGTAGATGCAGATCAAGTGATGTATTACCGTGAAGATCAATCAGGACAAATTTTAGAAGAAGGTATCAATGAAGCAGGTGCGATGTCATCTTGGATTGCAGCGGCTACCTCTTATAGCACCCACAATATGCCGATGATCCCTTTTTATATTTTTTATTCCATGTTTGGTTTTCAACGTATTGGTGACTTGGCTTGGGCAGCAGGGGATAGTCGTGCGCGCGGATTTTTAATTGGAGGAACGGCAGGGCGTACCACATTGGCTGGAGAAGGTTTACAACATCAAGATGGCCATAGTCACCTTCTGGCTTCCACTATTCCAAATTGTCGTGCCTATGATCCTGCATTTGCATACGAACTTGCAGTGATTGTGCATTACGGTATGAAAATGATGTTTGAAGAAAAACAGGACTATTACTACTACATCACTGTGATGAATGAGAATTATGCACAACCTGAAATGCCTAAAGGGTGTGAGCAAGGCATCATCAATGGCATGTACCTATTTCAGCAAGTAAAAGCAAAACAACATCATGTTCAATTATTAGGTAGTGGAGCCATTTTATTAGAAGTTATTGCAGCGGCTGAACTATTGGAAAGAGACTTTTCTGTAAGCAGTGATGTTTGGAGTGTTACGAGTTTTAATCGATTAAGACGTAATGGCATGGAAGTACAACGATGGAACATGCTACATCCTGATGAAAAACCAAAAGAGTCTCATGTGAAACAATGTTTGCACGATACAAAGGGACCGGTTATTGCAGCGACGGATTATATGAAAATCTATGCAGATCAAATCCGTCCATATATAGACAAAAACTATGTGGTGTTGGGCACCGATGGGTTTGGGCGTAGCGATACGCGTAAGCAATTACGATATTTCTTTGAAGTCAATGCACAATACATTGCTACCGCGGCACTTTTTGCTTTGGTAGAAGAAGGCAGCTTAGATCGGTCCATTTTAGTGACTGCGATGCAGAAATATGGGATTGATGCTGATAAATCCGATCCAGTATTTTCTTAAAATTTGTGAGCAAAAAAAACATACAAATTACAGACATAGCAGATTTTGAATCTGTAGATGTAGTGGAAATACTTGTTCAAGCTGGTGATGAGATCGCCGTAGATCAACCATTGATTACAGTAGAAAGCGAAAAGGCCATGATGGATTATCCATCACCATACGCAGGTGTAGTGGATAAAGTCCTTGTTGAAGAAGGTAATAAAGTGAGTGAGGGTGACACTATTATCGTCTTGGATATGCAGGAACATGAGAATACAACTCAGGGAAAAGTCATTCAAAAAGTTGAGCAACCCAATAGTCAGCCCAAACTAGAGATCAGCAAAGAAGTTAGTCAAGAAACCAATACTGCATCTTCCCAGCAGTTGAACAATTTAAGTAAACAAAATGCTTATGCGAGTCCTGGCACACAGAAATATGCGCGCGAACTAGGCGTTAGTCTTGATGATGTTCAAGGAAGTGGGCGTAAACAAAGGGTTTTAATAGAAGATGTTCAGCAGCATGTCCGCCAACGTTTAGGTAATGGGTCTGGGCCTCTTGCACCTGCTAGAAAGCCACTGGACTTTTCAAAATATGGCGCATCAGAAACGAAAGACTTAAATAAAATTCAAAAACTAACCGCAGAAAATATGCTACACGCTTGGAATAGCATTCCTCATGTAACGCATTTTGATCAAGCTGATGTCACACAACTTGAATTACATAGAAAAAAATTAGCAAAAGAATTAAGCTCTAAGCAAATTAAACTTACGCCACTTGCATTTGTAGCCAAAGCTTTGGTGGTTAGTCTAAAACAATTCCCGCAATTTAATTCATCCCTTGATGACGTTGCCGAAAAGATAATTTATAAGGATTTTTTTCATATCGGCATTGCGGTAGATACAGAATATGGTCTATTTGTACCAGTGCTACGTGATGTGGATAAAAAACCGCTCGAACAAGTAGCAAAAGATTTAATTGATGTAAGTGAGCTTGCAAGAAAAAGAAAGCTTACCCCTAGTCATATGGGTGGAGCGAGTATGACGATTTCTAGTTTGGGTAATTTAGGCGGGCAAGCATTTACTCCAATTATAAACCCACCAGAAGTTGCTATCTTGGGCTTGTCAAAAATGATTATCAACGAAAAAACTTCTGGTGCTGAAACTGAACAACAAAAATTATTACCTTTATCTTTATCGTATGATCATCGTGTAATTAATGGTGCAGAAGCAGCGCGTTTTTGCACACATTTGAAAAATGTTTTAGAAGATATTTGGAAACTGATTCTTTAATAGTTAATAGCATGAGAATTGGTATTCCAAAAGAAATTAAAGCAGATGAATATCGAATCGCACTACTTCCTGTAGGCGCGCAGCTACTTGTAAAAGATGGGCACGATGTATTCATAGAAAAAAATGCGGGTTTAGCTAGTGGCTACGCAGATGAGGAATACCAATTAGTCGGAGCAGAAATTGTAGAATCGTCAGATGATCTATTTAGTCAATCTGACTTAATTATCAAAGTTAAAGAACCTCAAATAGAAGAGTTAGAAAAATTATCCGCATCACAGATTGTATTTGGATATCAGCATTTTGCTAGTTCTGCAGAGTTAACTGAAGCTTGCATAAAAAAGAATATCACGGCTTTAGCGTATGAAACGTTGACGGATTCTCATGGGCAATTACCGTTATTAAAGCCCATGAGCGAAGTTGCAGGAAAGATGTCTATTCAAGAAGGGGCTAAATGTCTTGAAAAACCCATGTTAGGTCGTGGTGTGTTGCTCGGAGGCGTAGCGGGTGTAGCCCCTGCAAATGTGCTCATCCTTGGTGCGGGAGTAGTAGGTTCAAATGCCGCACGGGTTGCTGCGGGTCTCGGTGCGAATGTAGTGATCATGGATATTGATATCGACAAGCTAAGACATATTGACGAGGTCATGCCGGATAACGTTACGACGATATATTCTGATCCTCATGCCATTGAACAATGTGCCATCAATGCTGATTTAATTATTGGTGCCACCCTGATTCCAGGTGCGCGCGCGGTGAAGTTAATCCATAAGGAGCTTTTAAAAAGTTTAAAAAACGGAACCGTTATGGTTGATGTGGCAATTGATCAAGGTGGCTGCTTTGAAACCAGTAAACCCACTACACACCATGACCCTGTTTATGTGATTAATGATATTGTTCACTATTGTGTGACAAATATCCCTGGCGCTGTAGCACGTACAAGCAGTCAAGCATTATGTAATGCGACCTTACCCTATATACAAAAACTGAGTAATTTAGGTTTAGAAGCCTTTCTTCATGAAAGCAAAAATATGCGCAATGCGTTAAATATTCATGCTGGTAAAATTAAACATTTAGCGGTTGCAAATGCATTTCCAAATTTACCAAATAGCTTTCGTTAACGAAATTCTAAAAAATAAATAGCCACACCTAATAAAATCAGCGCTATTTCAATTACGCTAATCCAAATTAACATATAGCTAATTCTTCTAGCGGCAGGTTTCATTAGCAACCAAACATGTTGTTTATAGAATTTCCAAGGCAAAAACCAAGACCATTTTTGCCAGTCAATCAAATACTGCTGAATCGCTTCGGCCCATTTGGTCAAGCTTTTATCTACTTTATTTAACTGATCCAAATCTTCTTCAGCTTTAAGACCATGATACTTTTCAGTGATGGTTAATTTAGAGCCTTTGGGTACTTCTTCTATTAAGAAAATCGATTCATATTTAATTCCATTTTCATATTGAATACGTATACCGTTTTTCATCTTAGTGACATTCAAATTAGTTTGTAATGAAAATTCAGGTTTTTGGCTATGATTAACTAAATCGACGTAATATTTATGTGTTTGAATTTCTTCCCATTTCAGGATTTCAAGATAAGGATTAATTCTAAATAATGTCTCAAGTTTGAGGCAAAATTTGAATAATTCGGTATTGCTTAGCGGAGTTTTGAATTCAGCCCAAGCTTTGTTTTCTGTATGTTCCAATGCGGATTATGCGCAAACGAGAGGATGTGGTATTTGCAGGTGTTCTATTGGTAAATATTTATAAAAACGCTTGCCTGTCATGCGTGACTTTAGGCCAGGCATAGTTTTTGGGCGAGTTGAACCGGTAATCACTAGTTTATAATTACCTTCTTGACAGGCTTTAAGCAATTCGTTTTCTGGATCGCCGATCACTACCTTATGTTTAGCCTCGATGTCAAAAGGCTGCAATTGCTTTTGTAAACGAGTAATCGTTTCATCAATTTCATGTGCTAATTCAGATTCTAGATAATTACCAAAACGTTCACGCGTAATCTCATTGTTTAGCCAATCATCACCAAGCATGTTTTTCCAAAATTCTGGAAGCACATATAAATGTGTGAGTTCAGTATTGGTTAAGCATAGCTTTAATAATGCTTTCTCGGCCGCTTGCGCGCCAATTGTGCCATGGCTGGCAAGTAAAATTTTATTTAGCACTCGTTCTTGCTTTCTAATAGGCAAGATAGACGAATAGCGCGATCACTAAAGCCAATATCAAAGCCATTAAATCTTCTCTTCGATCACTGTTAAAAATAGATAAGACTGATCCGCGATCAAATTTTTGTTCTTGCATCTTAATTACTCCTGAGATTTTTAAATTGTTTCCGAAATCAGTAATAGAACAACCACTAAAGATAAACTTGCTTTTATAAAGCCGACAATGCCGCCTATTACCGCAGGTTGTCCGCCTGCTTGTCGCATTGCAGAAACAGTAATTTGCATACCGAGTCCTACGAGCCCAAAAGCAAATAGCCAGGTAATCCAGTTTCTGAATGCCTTAATTTTTTTCGCAGTATGGCGCACAGACTTATGTGCTTTTTTAAGAATTTCATTTGCTGGTTTTGATAAAACCTTTGCATTAACCAAGCCGCGCAATACATCGTCATCATCAATACTCATGACCTTGCCATGTTGAATCAACTGTTGAAGCGCCTGTTTTCGATCTTGTCTTTGGACTTTAGTAACTTCGTTGCTTAATACACTTTTACTTTCATTGCTTAAAAGATTTTCAGACTTAAACCCACTCTCTTCCGTATTGCCAAAATATTTACCTTTATAATGATTCGCGGGTGCAAATATTCCTGTGGTTGAAAGCGCAAAAAGTAAAATAAAGCCCAAGACAAATATTGGAAACTTTTCAAAAACGACTTTAGCAACGTTTACTTGTTGTGTTGCTTTATCTTCACGTTTTACATACCAAACGGATAACCATAAAACGATGATAGGTAAAACAAGTACACGTGTAATATTAAATATCTCAGCAACTTTTAGTGTTTCAATGCCATCAGGTTGGTAGGCTAATGCAGCGCCGGCTACTTGTGCAGAGTTTAAAATTCCGGTACCGGCCCAAGCCCCAAATTGCACATGGGATAAGTTGAGCAAATGTCCAATGATGGGAAAGATGAACATACACAGCACGCCCCATAACAAGATGGTGCCAATGGTGTAAGCGATTTCTACAGACTTGGCTTTAACTACAGGTGCGGCAGCAACCGTAGCTGAAACACCACAAACCCCCATGCCTGCTGACAAGACGCCACCCATGGAGTTAGGAATTTTTCTTCGTGCCCCTAGCCATAAAACCAGACCCACCGAGCCCAACACAAAAAATCCAATCATGACGATCGAGAGGCCGCCAAGATTTTTTAACTCTGCTGCACTATAAAGTGTACCTAGCAAGATCACACCGGTTTTTAAACCCAGGCGTGAAAGACGCACCCCATTTTCTGCCCAACCAGGAATTTTAAATACATTAACAACAATGATGCCGACTAAGATGCCTAATACAACATAATTTAAACCAAGTATTTCGTGTATAAATTTTCCTGTATTACCCACTTTGCCCATTCCTTTACCAAGCACAGCAATCTCAGGGGCAACAAACCAACGTACTACCATTGAAATCAAAAGAATAAACATGGCACCTGCAATCGTGGAAAGGTAATAGTCACATGTGCCCTCTTTATGCTTGCCTAGCCATTGCCAAAGGCCAAAAATGATAGAGAAGGCCCCGAAATAAAGAGGTAGAGTAGTCAGTTCATTAAAATATTTATATTTTTCACCACCGAGGTGATGAATATAGGTCGATAGGAGATCAGCACTGGAAAGATACCAAATAGCCAACATGATGAGCCCAATGATAAATAAGGCCGGAGATTTTTTTGTATAGACCATGCAATACCCTTGTTATTTTTATTATTGAAATTTCAGCTATGCTAAATAAGAGCTATCACTGAGATGAGTATTATGGCTAAGAGTATAGCCACAAGTCTTATATCACAATCATAAACTTTCTATAAATATTTTTTATTTGTTCTATTAAAAATGCGTAATCAAGATTATGACGATATTGCAGTTGCCCGAAACACTTGCGGTACATGTTTTGAAAATATTTTAAAACGTCGCATAAGCCGTCGTACATTTTTACAAGGAATGTGTACTACAAGTACAACTCTTGCATTTACAAATGATGTGATAGGGGCTAATACGAATTCATCGCTTTCATTTTCAGAAATTGCACACGGCTTAGATGAAAATTTGCATATTCCTGAAGACTATTCTGTACAGGTGTTATTAAAGTGGGGTGATTCTTTATTTTCTAATACAGATGAATTCAATCCTTATGATCAAAGTGCTACGTCGCAGTTAACACGCTTTGGTTATAACAATGATTTTGTAGCGTATATGCCAATCGGAAAATCTAACAACTCATCTACACATGGTTTGTTAATTGTGAATCATGAATATGTGAATAGTTCTTTGATGCATCCTGGTTCGCCTCATCCATTTGAATTAAGCCGTGAACAAGTTGATACGGAAATGGCAGCGCATGGCTTAAGCATCGTAGAAGTACAAAAAAAAGCTAAAACATGGAAGGTTAATTACCGTACTCAATACAATCGTCGTATAACGCCTTTAACTTCGATGCAGCTAGCAGGGCCGGCTCGTGGACATCCAAGAGTAAAAACTAAATTTTCACCAAAGGGTGAAATTTGCCTAGGAACTTTTGGAAATTGTGCAGGAAGCATTACACCATGGGGAACCGTGCTGACTGCAGAAGAAAATATCCAAACTTATTTTATAGGTAAAGCGAAAAACACGAATGAATATGAAAGCTACAAACGTTTTGGATTATTAGGTAGCAAAACGGCTTTGTCTGTGTGGGGTAAATACCATCCACCTTGGAACCTCAATCATCATCCTCAAGCAGCGATGCATGCGGGTTGGGTCGTAGAATTCGATCCTTATGATCCAAATTTTGTACCGATTAAACGTACTGCCTTAGGCCGTTGCAAACATGAGGGTTGTGGGGTGCATATTAATAAAGATGGCAGAGTAGTGATCTACATGGGAGATGATCAAATATTTGAATATGTTTATCGTTTTGTAAGTAAAAATAAATATCAGGCAGGTCAACAAAAACATAATCTATCGCTCTTAGACGAAGGTGAGCTTGCCGTTGCTGAATTTACGGATCAAGGTTCTATCATTTGGCATCCCTTGAAATATGGTAGCCGTCCGCATACCAAAGAAAATGGATTCAATAGCCAAGCAGATGTTGTGTTAGATTTGCGCAAAGCTGCCGATTTGGTTGGCGCCACACCAATGGATAGGCCTGAAGAAATTAAAGTTAGCCCAAAATCTGGCAATGTGTTTGCAGTGCTTACGAATAATTTTAAACGTGATCCACTGCGTACTGATGCGGCAAATCCCCGGGCATTAAATCGCCATGGGCATATCCTAGAGCTCATTCCTCCCCAACAAGACCACAGTGCAAGAGAGTATAAGTGGGAAGTTTTTATCTTGGCGGGCGATCCACAAAGCAAGTTGGATCGTGCTTATTACCATTCTCAGATTTCAGAAAATGGTTGGTTCTCTAATCCCGATAACTGCAGTTTTGATGAAAATGGAAATCTTTGGATTGCTACCGACGGTTTTAATCGCTCAGGTAAAGCGGATGGTATCTGGATAAGTGCTACTGAAGGAAAAAATAAAGCACTTAGTAAACAGTTTTTACGTGCACCAATCGGTGCAGAAATTTGTAGCCCTTGTTTTACGCCAGATCAAAAAACCATGTTTTGTTCTGTACAGCATCCGGGTGATGATTCTAGTTTTGATCAACCATCTACGCGTTGGCCGGATTTTGATGAGCAATTACCACCACGCCCTTCGGTCATCGCAGTTCAGCGTGATGATGATAAGCAGTTGCTTGCATAGTACTGGTTTGGAGAACAAAAAAGCCAGCTACTGCTGGCTTCTTTATAAATAAAAAATGTTATTAATTACTTAAATAACTTTTTCTTTCTTGTAGCGCCTAGACCTAAAAGACCAAGGCCCATTAAAGCAAACGTTGCAGGTTCAGGTACTTGTGTTGTGATGCATCCACGATCATTTGTGTCACAATCACCATCATAGTTGGTGTCAAACCATGCATTATTGCGTGGATAAAATCGTTCAATCGAACCATCAGGGTTAAAACTTGAGCTTAAGTTATAAGACGGATGAAACCAAATGCCAATATTAGTTGCGAATTGTGTGCCATCCCAGTCAGGACCTAATGCAGCATTGTTGATGGCAGTCGCATCCAAGCTAAAACCAAATACGTCACTACCGTTATCGTAAGTTGCACTGGAATAATCTCCTAGATAGGGGTTTGCCATCCAGCTACCCGCATTATTGTTTCCATTGTAGGCATAAGCGGATAAGTTGCTTGAAGTGTAGTTGCCATAAAAAATAGTGTATTCAAGAGGATTATTTTTTGGATTAGGGCCATCGCTGATAACTAACCAAAACCCATCAGGTGTGCTTGTGCCACTGTAATCTACTTCCCAGCTAAACTGGTTATTTGCATCATTGAAAGACGCAGAAATAGAGTCATAACCAAGATTGTTACTAGTGGCGTAACTACCACCAAATAATCCTGGATTATTTGTGTTATAGGTATAGATCGTAGCATTTGCAGTGGCTGCAAAAACGCAACTCGCAAAAAACAGTAATGCTGTTTTTGAAATGTTCATTATGTCGACTTCCTTCCTTAGAATATTGTAATTGGCAATGGCTAGGTGAGCATAAGCTAGTCCTACACTTAGCCGTAGGGATAAGTAAATCAAGGAATATACTATTGAATTAGCTTATTTTAAGCAGTGAGCTTACTCACAGAAAGCTCACTGCCAACATAAGGAATGTAAATTTATGTAAACACCATCATAGTTTTGAGAAAAAAATTACGTGGTAAAAGTAGGAAAAATACTTACTTTTCGTCTGGATGAACAAATGAATCTGTCCATGGAGAAAGCTGGATAAATTCTCTAAATTCAGCACGGTTAATTAAGCCATTTGAGTCTTCATCAAAACGATCAAAAATTTCATCTTCACCTAAGTTATAAACGGCCTTGGCCTCATCACGATCGAGGCGTTCATTGCGATTTAAATCTGCACCCCAAAAAAGACCATCTTCATAACTGCGTCCGCCACCAGACATTCCCGCGATTGAAGTGAGAGGAAGCAACACGAGTGTTGCAGCAAATAGTGCATAAATATATTTCATCGTTTTACTCCAGAATATTTTTTCTATGTGAATAGTAGACCTTATTACTAACTAAAAATTACATTCGATTGAGTAAAAAAGTTGGATTTTCTAAAATTATGCCTATAAAGAAAATAATGAAAATTTATAGGAGTATCTGTTTGCTATGACATTCAAAAAAATGAAGCCGTTTCTCTCTTAACAAACTAGCATGGCTCTCTATCCATACCTTATTAACCGAAAGAAATTTATTTAATCAGTGAGTACAGATTGAATGCAATAAAGTTCAAAGCTTTTTTATAAAATTTCTGTGTGGTTATAAGGGTATGTGGGGTATATAAAAATCAACTTCGACTAAACTAATCTTTATCTGCAAAAGTACAATTTAGAATTTTAGCGTAGCAGAAATTGGATTGTGGTCAGAAGAGTTAACGTAATGAGTGCCAGTGTTTTCAGCCTTTAAGGATCGCACATAGATATGATCTAGCAATTGACCGAAAACGGTCTTGCGGTGATCTTCCTGAAAAGACAGCGCATCTAAGCCATGTTCAAGTGCCAAAGATTCAAGAATTTTCATACGTTTTTTGCGCCAAGTATTGAAGTCACCCGATAGAATCACGGGGCCTTCATGCTGAGCTAAAAAATCATGTATCTTATTAATTTGTTTGCGAAACTGATTTACACCAAAAGTAAAATTAATCGCATGGATGTTTATCACAATAAGTGTTTCATCCGTACCTGATATTGCATACTCGGTAATATTAGTAGCTTTTGGTGTGGCAAGCCACGGTTCCCAACAAGTGAGATGATGTTTTCTAAGTGGCTGATATTTACTAATGGTCATCACACCAGTGACACGTGACTTATTTCGATAGCCTTTGCTATATGATGAATGCACAGATTCACCAACCACTTCAGCTAAGTCTGCATTTAAAAGGGCTTCTTGAATAATTACTAAGTCTTTACCTTCTGCAAGATCTAGCAAATCTTCACGCCAATTAGGTTTTTTACCTTGTTTCATATTCCAACACAGGAAATTAATACTCGCAGCATCAAGTGCTGAGTAATTGGGTTCTAATGCGGATTTGGACGGATTATTTAGAAACAAGTGATTTCCATATCTATGTTGAAGTTAATTAGAATATCCAAAGATAACCTATTTAGAAATAATTAAAAGTAATAGACTGTATATAAGGACAAACACGAGGAATACAAGGTTGTCTTAGAATTAATTGAAAGAAAAAATATTGAAATTGCCGAAAATAATGACCAGTTACTACTCATTTTCTGCGTTCTAGCACTTCCTCAAAGCGTTTTAGCTCATCTAATGCTCTTGTATAACCAAATTCTATAAGCTCTTCGGCACGATCAAACTCAAACCAACTACATATATTGCGTGGTATTTCAATGACGATATCTGGTCGATCCGCAGCTAGCTTAAAGCGCGCAATTGAGCTTTGCATGGTATCCATAGACTGAGTTACAAGATTGAAAAGCCCTAAATCCTGCTTACTTTTATCATTTGCACCTTTAGGTAATAGTCCTTCAATAAATTTCTCAATGCCAAGTTGATATTTATTTTTACCTTGATCTTCCGTGTCTTCGTGTTGCTCGGTTCCATGTTCTGGTTCAAAAATTTCTGCTGGACCATTTAGTCCTATTGCAACGGTTAATTCAGTATCGTCATTTAAGGTAGGTGCAATAGGGATGGGGTTAATGATTCCACCGTCTACTAATAATCTATCTTGATATTGAACCGGTGAAAAAATCATGGGTACTGCAATTGAGGCACGAATTGCTTCAAATAATGAACCATTAGTAAGCCAGATTTCTTTTTGCTCAAGAATATCTGTGGCTACTGCAGTGTACCCAATTGGCAAATTTTCTATCATACGATCTTTGATGATCTCATTAAGTGCCTCAATAATTTTTTCACCTTTAAATATAGATTTCCTGTTAAACGAAATATCGAGTAGACGAATAATATCTCTTCGTTTTAACTCTTTTACCCAATCTAAATAAGTATCTAATTCGCCCGCAGCATAAATGCCACCAATTAACGCTCCCATGGAGGATCCAGAGATGTACTGAATTTCGTAATCATTTTCTTCTAAGCAATGAATTGCACCGATGTGCGCTAAACCACGTGCAGCACCACTTCCAAGTACGAGTGAAATTTTTGTTTTCTTTTTCAAAGTCTAAATAAGTTTTATAAGTAAGGTGAAAATAACCATGCAATACCATCACGAACTTTAATCAGTAACGGTCGATTATCTACTTCTTCCAAAGTTACATTTTTACAAGTTAGTAAAATATTTTGAGCGTAATTACTCAATTTGGTTGCAAATTCTGCATCATAAACTTCTAAACCTACTTCATAATTTAACCTAAGACTACGAGGGTCGATGTTCGCAGATCCAATAAGGCTGTATAAATTATCGATTATGAATAATTTTGAATGAGAAAATGGTCCTGGTTGATAGAAAACATTCACTCCATTTTCAAGCAATTCCCAAAGCATGTGGTGGGTTGCCCAGTTCACATAATTTAAGTTGTTTTTCTCTGGCAAAATAATAGTGACATTTACTCCACGAAATGCTGCAGTCTGTAATGCTGCAATCAATTCTCGGTTGGGTAAAAAATACGGTGTCATTAAAATAATAGTCTGCTTGGCAGAATTGATTGCGCTTAATAAAATGATTGATAGATGATCTAAATTCTCACCAGGCCCATCAGTAATCGTTCGGCAAATTATTGAAGTATTTGAGTTTGGTGCACTTATATTCGTATTTTCTTTAATCTTACCTCCTACAAATTGCCAATCGGTCTCAAAAACATTTTGTAATTGATCCACTACAGGTCCAGTAACTTTAAAATGAATGTCTTTTAAAGAAGGTTTCGTATTTTCATCGTATTGATAATATTCTTGCGAAATATTCATTCCTCCAATAAAGCTAAGGTTGCCATCTATAACTAATAACTTGCGATGGTTACGTAAATTAATACTTAAATTTAATGGTATTAGCTTCGGCGGCAAAAAGCGTAATACCTGTATGTCATTCTTTAAAAGTGTTCGCCGCACTTTTCGAAATGAGTAAAACTCCCCAATACCATCAATCAATACATATACCTCAACGCCACGATTTTTAGCTGCAACGAGTGCTTCAATAAATTGTTTGCCGATTTTGTCTTTTTTGAAAATATATACACATAAATATATAAAATTTTCTGCAGAATTAATTGCACTCAGCATCGCATTATAAGTTTGCTCACCGGAATAAAACTCATCTAGCTGATTGTCTTCAGTCAAGGGTAGGCGAGTGATATGACTGGATACTTTCTCTAAGCTTTTTAATGGTTTCGGAATTTGATTCTTTAAATCACTATGCGTAATTCTCTCTTGCTTGTGTATATTGTCTTTAGGTATTGAAATGCTTAGTCGAAGTGCGCGTTTTCGGACACGATTTATTCCAAACATGAAATAAAGCAATGGGCCAAAAAAAGGTAGAAGAAAACAAACGCCAATCCAACCAAAAGCAGCTCTAGGATCTTTTTTATAAATTAAAGCGTGTGTAGCTGAATAAACAGCTACCACTAATAAAAACACACTTATTGCATACTGATAAGGCATTTTGTGTGCGCGGGTGTCCCAAAACCCTTATTTTAAAATTTCAATGGTTGATGTGCACATTCGATACTATAATAATTTTGCATTATATACTTGATTTATATCAAAAATAATCTGACTGTATCGATTACTCTAAAAGCGAACAAATAAGACGGAGTGAATATGAAAATTCTAAAAAAGTTTATGGCGAATAGTTTAACACTTATCGTAGTTTCCATTATTTTAACCGGCCCCACGCATGCCGGAGATTTGATGGAGCTTACTGAGACTGATGATGCCGTAATCGAGGGTGAGAAAGAGTACCAAGAGAGATGTGCACTCTGCCATGGAGAAAATGGTAAAGGAGATGGCCCATATTCTTTTGCTCTAGTTTTTAAACCTGCAGATTTGACTAAATTACTTAAGGAGGACGGCACGTTTCCTTTTTTAGAAACATATTTAATTATCGATGGGCGTGATATGAATAAATATCATGGCACACGTTTAATGCCGATATGGGGAGATCGATATAGTCAAGAAACTTGGACTCATGTTAGTCCTGATTTTGCTAGCACCTTAATTAGGGGGCGTATATTTGAGCTGGTGTTATTCCTATATTCAATCCAAGATCCGGCACTATAAATTTGTACTAATAAGAAGTTAGGAGGTATATAAAATGCTAGGCGGAATTATTTTAATTATTGCTGGAATTCTTGTAGCAGTTTACCCACCACTTTTATCGCTAATTGTAGCCTCAGTGTTAATATTATTAGGCATCATCACAGTTTCTATTGCCTATCATAATAGGAAATTACGCAGACATTATGACAACCCTGTAATTGAGCTATTTTTTAGACTATAAAAAAACTTTTAACAAAAAGCCTATCCTTAGTATCAGATGTTTAACATCGATCAAGACGATATTAGAAGAATTTCTGGGCAACTTGATACCCTGTATACTGCTTTAAAATGCTATGTTTATTACACAGAGGTGAAAAGTAAACTCGATATAGAAAAGAACAATGCGCAGTGCTGGGGATTTATTGAGTTTACCTTGATGTATACGATGCTAATAAATTGGAATGAAATATTTGGCATCAATGCTAAAGGAAATCACTGGAAAGAACTTACTTTTGAGCAAGATGAATATATAGATAAACTCTATGATTCGGGGGGATATACCTATGCAAGTTGGTCTGAATATCGCCGTAAAATAAATGATCTTTGTAATACGTTTATTTCGTTTCCAGATCCATACCATCATAAAAATCAAGAGTATGATTTAACAGGCATAAAAGTTTCACTAGAAGTCACCCATCATTGGCTACATAAGATTGTAGCTGATGCCAGCGATATTCTTAGTAACGAAGAAGCAGAGAAATGGCCGATTGCCAATATCAATTATATTGAGGAGCTAAAAAAAGAAATTCAGGCTGTTTTTAATAATGCATAGCTATTTATAGTATGAAGATATGATTATCTTTTATTATTTTTATTATGTATAAGCTGTTGCATTTGTAGATAGGTGAAAGACGCTGTCCATGCGATGAGTACTAAACCGGTTAAAGCTTCGGAACCTGCGGTAAATCGAATGTGACCAACAGGTACAATGTCTCCATAGCCTAGAGACGTATAATTCACAAAAGAAAAATATACGCAATCTAATATCGTATTGCTAAATTCGCCAATTACTTCACCCGTATTATTGAGTGGCAGCAAAAAATAATATAAAAATGAAAACATCCATACTTCTATTACATGGGTAAGGATGACGATAAGTACGCCTACGGGTAATAGCAGCCTCGAGGGCCATGAACGCTTAAAATGTTTTTCAGCGAGATGAGTCAACACTTCATAATGAAGCGCAACGGCTAACACGATAACTAATATCGTGCTGATAAAAACGACTGGCATTTAGGATATTTAGTTTTAAATTTATCAAAAAATATCTATAAGCCAGACAACTTTACCAATTAAATAAAGCGATTACGACCCAAAAAACTACAGAAAGTCCTACACATAAAACGGCGACTTCAAACCAATTTTCTTTAGTAAAAGTAGCCAATTCATGGCAGAACTGATCAAATCTTGATGCGTATTTCATTGCTAATCTCCATTTGTTTAAATAAGTAACAAGTCATTACTTGCTGACTTAAATTCAATACTAAGCCAACAATTAAAAATTGATCTGAGCTAAGTCAATATCAGCTATACAAATGAATAATTGGGGATTAATTATTTAGCTTCCCGTGGTGATCATGTTTATTAGCCAAGCTAATAGAATGACTTGAGGGACAGCAATTAGCGGTAGAAATAATGCAATTTTCCAAGACTTAGTCGTATCACGTAACACCATAATCTCAGTGTAATCGGTAGATACACCCGTCATTAGAAAAGCGAAGCTATTCCCTGGTGCATTCGCGCGGGTCAATATATCTGCTGCAATGGGAGTGGAGCCTTCAGAACACACCTCTATCACGGTTGCAGCAATCAGAGTTAAGGCAAGTCCCATTACTGTCGGGCCAAAATAAGTTTGAAAGGTATCAGCATCCAAAAGTACTCGAACCAATCCTGCTAGTAATACACCAAATAATATCCAACGTATTACCATGCGTGATTCCATCACGCCATCTTTTAGCATCCCCCAAAAAAAAGATGTGCTAAACGTTGTAGCATTCCATCTAGATTTTGCTTCACGCCAGAATTGAAAGTTTTTGGGCAAGTCAATTTTATGGATATTATCCGGAAGTACTTTTGCAATGACTAACTTATCAAAAATGAGTCCAGTAATGATTGCAACCAACATAGAAGCTGCAATAAATAATAGCGTCCATTTCAGTCCGACTAATGCGATTAAAATCAGCGTCAGCGAAAATGAATTCCATGGGCTCGCAACCAAAAATGCCATCACTTGCCCTGCACTGACTCCTCTTTCATATAATTTTGCCCCGACCATTAAAATGCCATGACTGCATAAATCCAGTAACACACCACCTATGGTGGCGCGCAAGATGCCACGTAAGCCATTACCTGTTCCAAGCAAGGAAACCACAAACTCTCTTGGAACCTTAGTTAATATCGCGACCATAACCATCCCAATGGCGATCCCCCACCAAATAGTATTAATTAATTCAAAAGTAGAATGGCTTAATGAAGCCAGCGGTGAGATCGAAGAAATTTGGCTAGAAAAAAGCCAATGTAAACAATAAAGCACTATTGAGAGGATTAAAGTGCTCCAAAGCAAATAATCAGGCCGACCTTTTTTTACATCGCAGCATGTGTTCTGCTTCGTAGTCTCTACATGACAATGCTCGCTCATGAATACCCTTTAATGATCAGCTAAAAATGGTTGGTAAGTATTCTACTATTAACTTGCCAGCTAATCAGAGGAGTATCGAATATGCTCACAAATACTATAGAGATTTCTCCAAGCATGATTGATTTAAATTAGGTTATTCCAAGAGTGTGTATTTGCTAGTGATCTATAAAATTAAATGAGAATAACGTAAGTATATTATGTGTTTATGGATTATTGTTGTTTAATATCGACTGCATCCGCTCAATAAAATCTCTTTCCACAATTGGTTTTTCAATAAAATCTGCAGCGCCTGCTTGTATGGCTTTTACCGCTGTGTTCACACTGTTGTCACCATCAGCTAGGACCACAACAGGTGTAGACAAGCCATGTTCACGCATTTGTTTGATAAACGTTATACCATCAGTATTATTCAGCTTAATTTCGGTAATTAAACAGGCTGGAGTTTCAGAAATCGGTGCGGTTAAAAATGCTTTAGCATTATCAAAAGTTTTCACTTCGGCAGGAATTTTTTTCAGCAATTGAGTAATTTGATCGCGAGTATCCTCATCGTCTATGATGAGATGGATAGGTTTCCTTTTGTTTAATTTCCAAATCATTGATAATTGTAATAGCTGCTATACGACTACACCTCAGGGTTTCAACCTGCCCTAACTAAAAGAATGACATAGATCAGAAGATCAAAATAATGATCTCAATCAATTTTTTTCTATTTGGATCGCTTGGAGTGTTTATTTTGTGTCTAAACGGACTTGTTTGACTTAGCTAAGAGGACAATGACTAAGAATTGAGCATAATTTTAACCAGCTCAGCTACAGATTTTGCACCCAGTTTCTCCATAGCGTGCGAGCGGTGGATTTCGACTGTGCGATCACTAATATCCAGTTCCCGTGCAATCACTTTATTAGCTTTACCTTCTAAAACTAAATCAACTACTTCCTTCTCACGTGCAGTAAGCGTATTTACTCGATTTTGGTTAGCCAGTAGGTTTTCACGCAATTTTCGATTCGCAAGGTCTTTTTCTAGTGCTTGAGTGACGCAATCGAGTAGTTCTTGATCTCGAAATGGCTTTTGTAAAAATTCAAATGCACCATCCTTCATCGCTTGAACTGCCATAGTAATATCGCCATGGCCTGTCATTATGATTAACGGTTGAGGTGCTTTTAATTCGATTAATTTGTGTTGCAATTCAATGCCACTCATACCAGGCATGCGCACATCTGCAAGAATGCAGCCAGATACGTTTTCATTAAATTCATTCAAAAAATTAACTGCCGAGTCATAAGCTTGAGTTTGTAATCCAATAGATTCAATTAATTCTACCAAGCTGTCGCGTACATCTTCATCGTCATCAATAATGTATACAATTTTTTGTTCTTCACTCATGCTTCTTCCAATACAGTAGGTATAGTGAAATGAAAAGTAGTTCCTTTATCTGTGTTTTGGGTAAACCACATATGCCCTCCATGCAGTTGGATGATTGATTGACAAATTGCTAAACCCATGCCCATCCCGGAAGATTTTGTCGTATAAAATGGGTTAAATAAATTTTGCGCGGTTTCTTCATCTATACCTTTGCCAAAATCTCTTACCGAAACTTGGATTCTATTTTCATTTTTTAATAAAGTAGATGAAACAATGATTTTTTTATATTTCTGGTCTTCTACTGCGGTTGCTTCCATTCCATTACGAATTAAATTTAATATCACCTGTTGAATTTGTATTGCATCCGCTGCAACATTTGGCAAAGTATCTGCAAGCTCAAGTTTAATTTTAAACTCCATGGCTTGGGTATCTGCTTGCGCTAAATTCGCTGCCTCTTCTATTGAAGTATTAATATTTATATAGGCATGTGTTTTGGTTTCATGCTTCACCATAGCTCGTAAGCGAGCAATAACATCACTTGCCCGCAAAGAAGCTTTAGAGATTTTCTTAAGTAATTCATGCAATTTCTCATAGTCTATATTTTCAGCTTTTATCCTGCGTTGCGCTGCTTTCGCGTAGGAATCAATTGCGGTTAATGGCTGATTGATTTCATGTGCAATTCCAGCTGCCATTTCTCCCATCATGCTTACACGATCCATATGTGCCAGTTGCTCTTGTTGAGTTTTGATTTGCTCTTCTGTCTCTACATCTTTAGTGATGTCTAAAATATGAGTGATTAATAAGGCAGGTTCACCTTTTTCATCATGTGCAAGTGCGACATTTTCATTTACTAGCGCAACATTTAATAATACATTTATAACTTTGTTGTCTTTGCGTAGATAACGTTTTTCAAGACTGTATCCAGATAGGTCACCGCTTAATAATTTTCGTAAGTAATCTTTGCTGACATCAATATCATCTGGGTGAGTAATATCGATGTAGGTTAGTTTTAAAAGTTCAGGTTTAGAGTAGCCTAAAATATCGCATAAAGTTGGATTTACATTTACATACTTACCATCTAGATTCATTACCGCTACACCAGTCGGCGCATTTTCAAAAACCAGCCTGAACTCTTCTTCATATAAGCGAGATGCTTCTTGAGCCTGTTTGACATCGGTAAGATCCTGAATGAATCCGGTAAAATAATGCTGATTATTATCTGTGAATTCGGCGACGGATAACCATATCGGCAGGCTACTACCGCCCTTTCGTAGGGCAGTAAGTTCCCGCCCCTTTCCAATAATCTTGGCATCACCAGTGGTAAGATAACTATGAATATAACCATCATGTTGTTCTTGGTAGGGAGACGGCATAAGCATGCTGATATTTTTTCCAATGACTTCTTCTGCCGTATAAGCAAACATTCTTTCAGCGGCAGGATTAAAGGACTGGATGATTCCAGCATTGTCGATGGTAATAATGCCCTCAAAAGATGATTCAATAATCGCGTGTAAGCGCGAAGCAGTATTCAAAGGGACAGTCATAACATGGAATTAGTTTGATTCATGGGGTCTTATTATTTTTATTCTTTAACTACCCTATTAGCTGTGCGGCTAAATGCCATTACTTAATCAGCAGCCTTTCTGGTAACAGAAAAAACCAGCATTTTCGCTATAAGCAGTGCCATTTTAGCAGCGCAATCTTCTTTACAAATATGCAATTATTTTTTCATATATTTCATGCCCTTAGCTGAACCTTGGCATCTATCCGTACATAGCTTGATCAGCCGAACTAGGTATTTTCCGAAGGTGTCATACGCGTACGTACGAATTTTTTCTAACTAAGGTTCCAGGTCCAATAATACGTAAGGATGAAGATCTGATTTAGCACGGACAAAACAAAGATAACGAATATTTTTAAACCGGAGTAAAGGCTATGCAAACCGCAACCGCTATACCAGTTCAAAAGACATATGCATCAGCACATATGTACACACAAAATAATTGCCAACATTGCCATAAAACTGATGTTTGCTTTGCGCATTCATTAGAGGGTGAAGAGCTTGAAGCTTTTAATTCAATTGTTAAGCATTCTAAGAAATTAAATCGAGGGGATTATCTCTATCAAGCAGGAGATCAATTCAATTCGATTTATGTCATTCGCAGTGGTTCTATTAAAACCTTCATTGATGACGAAGAAGGTCGTGAACAAATATTAGGATTTTCGATTCAGGGCGACGTAGTCGCATTAGACGGTACCACCTCAACGGTATATCCCACTTCCGCGCAAGCGCTAGAAACTACCTATGTATGTGAAATTCCTTTTGCACGCTACATGGAGTTAGCGGCTGAGATTCCTGCTCTTTATCAACACTTGTTGACACAAATGACTCATCAAATTCGAGATGATGAAGAACATACATTGTTGATTGGTACAAAAAGCGCCGAACAACGTCTTGCGACCTTATTAGTCAATTTTTCCAATCGCTATGCTGAAAGAGGGTTTTCAAAGACGGAGTTTAATCTACATATGTCACGTCGTGATATTGGCAACTACCTCTCAGCTGCCATGGAAACTGTTAGCCGATTATTTTCTCGCTTACAAGCGAATGGCCTTATTGAAGTACATGGCAAGCTCGTGGCCATTAAAGACCTAGAAGGATTGCAAAGATACGCATCATAGATACTTTTTTAGGAATCGAGTTTAAAACATAGATGATACTCCATGAAAGAGGTTGAAACGCTAAGGAAGGTGAAATTTAAAAGGAAGTTAATTTAAGGAGTGATGCTGCAGGGACAGGTAATGACGTTTAGTGTAAAATTTAAAACAATTACTAAATGTCTAGCCCTGGTCTTGAAATAACATATTACTTACAAATGGGTGATAAGAGCATGAAAAAAAATTACACGTACAGTTTTATCTTAATTGTGTTGTTAATTTCTTCGATAAACATTAGTGCTGCTGAAGAAGTTAAAGATATAGTAGGTAAGAAAGAGTTTATGACCTATTGTGGGTCTTGCCACGGAAGTGATGGAAAAGGGGATGGACCGATTGTTGACTTTATTAAACGAAAACCTGTGGATTTAACTCAACTTACTAAAAACAATGACGGTGCTTTCCCTTTTGAACGCATTTGGGGTGTATTTGATGGTAGTTATATCTTCGCAGAGCATGGTACGAGTGATATGCCGATTTGGGGTTATCGCTTTGTGCAAGAAGCACAACAAAAAAATGAATCTGATATCTCTAGTAAAGCTAGAGCAAAAGCCTTAAATATAATTTTATATATACAAGTCATACAGGAGTGATCATGAAATCAGTAATCAAATGCTCAATGTTAATAGTTTTTACTCTTATATCACTACACGTGTATGCAGATTCAGCTGAACGTGATCCTATTATCGGTGGAGTGGAGTTTGAGCGTTCTTGCGCTATATGCCATGGATTTAATGGTAAAGGTGCAGGCGTGATGGCAGACTCATTAACAAAAGCGCCATCAGATTTAACGCAACTTACAAATAACAATAATGGCCATTTCCCTTTTAATGACGTGTATCGAACTATTGAAGGTTCACCCAATGTTGGAGTTCATGGCACAAGAGAAATGCCAATTTGGGGTGACCGTTATCGTATGGAAGCTGAAGAATATAATGAATTAGCTAAAAAATACCATGAAATAACTCAACAGTCCGCTATCGATGAATACCTTTATTCACGTGGTCTAATCCTTGACCTAATTGTTTATATTATGTCTATACAAGAACAATAAGCCTGTAAAAATTTAGGAGGTAAATATGTCTAAAACAGTTAGCAGAGATGAATTATTAACCAAGCAACATGAGCTTATAGACCGTGTTACAGCTATTAAAAGAGATTTCGAGAGTGGATTAGACCCTGACCTCGAAGAGCAAGCTCAACAATTGGAAAACTATGAGGTTTTACAGAGGTTGCTAGAACAAGCGAATGCAGAACTTGATAAAATAGACGAGCAATTAAGGAAAATGGCTGTTGTGTCTGATACTAATTAATAAAAACTTAGTGAACCAGGTTAAACCTTACGTACGGCTAACACATCACATTCTGCATTATTTAACACAGACTGTGCAGTAGATCCAATAAGCTTTTTAATGCCATGAACGCCATGTGCACCGACAATGATTAGATCCATTTTTTTAGCCTTCGCTGCAAATAAGATTGAAAAACGTGGTACACCAACTTCTGCTAGAAAGCTAACATTTCCTAAATTATATTTTTTCGCTTCTTCTTTGAGAGCAGCTTCAGCATCTTGTTTTAGTTTCATCTCCTCAGAGGACCACTCTCTGCTATAACTGATTGCCGCATTTTGTGAGGCGCCTATGAGAGTAGGCATATCTCGTTCCACAACATGAAACAAAGTGATATTTGCATCAGAGTCTTCACTTATCGTTTCAAGTTTCTTGAAAATTACATCGGTTAATTCAGAATAATCAACCGCTACTAAAACATTTTTATAGGGAAACATATTTAGTGCTCCTTATTACGCAAATTATGTATGTCTTCTAAAAGTTGTAATGCCAGTGCTGCACCTGGAATGTTAATTTCTAATTCCTTATAAAATCTTGATGCACGCCCAATACGCTCAAAATCTTTGTGAGAAAACAACCATCTCTCAGGCTTATTTCCAGAAGGTTCAGCAATTCCCCAAGAAACCATTTCATCAACCGTCTCTTGATTTAATTTATATGATTTACAAACTGCCTTAGTTGTATAAAACACATTATTGTTCAGCATATGATCCTTTATTGAAATATTACGTCTATGGCACTTACATCAGGATCTGAATATAGGCATGTGTGTATGCTTGGTTGTTGATATATATCAAACAGATAGAGGGTTTCTGTATTTATATTAGAAATCAAGAAATTCATATAATAATTTTTTTCACAACATTCGTATGGACATTGAGTTAATTATCAATTTGTTAGTTTCTCTTGTCATTGGTGTAATTATTGGCTTTGAAAGAGAATGGAAGACTCAAAGTCAAGCTGGAAAAACCTATGATGCTGGGTTGCGAACCTTTGCGATAGTGAGTTTTTTAGGCGGAGTATCGGCGTTACTCAGCGATGCCGTCACACCTCTTATATTACCCGCCATTGCTTTAGGCTTATCTTCAATTATTTTTATTAGTTACAGACTGAATGCGAAAAAATCAGCAGATTTTGGTTATACAACCGAAGTTACGTTATTGCTTGTTTTTGCAATTGGTGCATTTGCAGCTGTGGGATATAAAGTTGAAGCTATTGCTTTGGCTGCCATAGTGGTTGCGCTGCTACGACTTAAGAGCAAATTACATTTATATATAAAAACACTTGATGCTGATGAAGTAAATGCAACGATCCAGTTGTTATTATTAGCTGCAGTTGCTCTACCTTTACTCCCTAATACCAACATTGGACCTGGAGATGCGATTAATCCTCGTACCATAGGTGTCTTAATATTATTGATTGCTGGAATTTCTTATTTTGGTTATTTCAGTGTGAAATTGCTTGGTAATCGTTTAGGTATATTTTTGACAGCACTGTTAGGTGGGTTAACTTCTTCAACGGCTGTAACCGTGGCTTTTTCAAAAATGGCATCGAATAATAATGATTCCTCGAATGCATTGCTTGGCGGAGGCATTTCATTAGCTGCAGCGATGATGGGTCCGAGGTTACTCCTCATGATTGGTATTTTAAATTTATCGTTGCTTCGCTACATCAGCCCTGTATTAATCGTTCTTACATTAATTCCAGCCGTCGCTGTCATCTGGATTGCTTATCGTTTTCAGCAAGGTGAAAAACTGAATGCCGAGCTAAAACTAAAAAACCCATTACAGCTAGATACTGCAGCTATTTATGGCGTAGTGCTATCAATTTTATTTTTAATAGTGCATCTTGTTGAGGATTATTTTGGTACAGCAGGTGTGTATACGCTGGCTGCATTATCTGGAATTGCCGATGTCGATGCAATTAGTATTACTTTAGCTAAATCATCCCATCCTGTTAGCGATAATCTTGTTGCACAAATCGCGGCGAATGGAATTTTAATTGCGGTTTTTGTTAATACCGCGGTTAAAGCTGTTATTTCTCAAGTGATAGGAGGATGGAAATTGGCGAAATGGAGCGGAAGCATACTTCTTGTTGCATTTGTTGTTGGTTTACTTATGTATTTTACTATATCACCTATTGAAAATATTTTTAATAGTAACTAGTTCAATTTTGTATATGCATGAAACAAATTTAAATAAGACCACAGTTGATAATTTGATCGACGCAAATACAAACTTTGAAGATTTAATAGAAAATATCTTTAAAGATTATTTAGAAGAAATTCTAAATAATCATAAATTACTATCCAATTCATATGATGATGAAAACTTGCATCAAATGAGGGTTAGTTTAAGAAAATTTAAGTCTTTTTTAAGTTTTATTAAGAACGATATACCTAAAAAAGAATGGAAATATGCGAATACTTTATATAAAAATTTAATTAAACCAACCTCAAAGGCAAGAGATTATGATGTGTTTAAGAGTGAATATTTACATCCCAATTATACTCACAATAAAAAAGTGGGTGAGAGTCAGGAAATATATGAAGTATTTGAAAGTAAGCTAAAGAGTTTACATGAAAATATTGAAAGTCATTTAGCATCAAATCAATATTTGAATGACTTAGAAAAGTTATCTGATTGGGCAACACATTATAGGTGGAAAAAGAAGTTATCAAAATTTAGAAAATGTAAAGGTGAGGAATTAATAGCTTTAGTCAATAGAATGGTACAACAAAAATACAAGAGTATTACTAAATATAAAAAGCATGTTTTAAATTTTAATCGTAAAGAACTACACCGATATCGAGTAGATATCAAAGAACTTCGATATACGTTAGAAGCACTAGAACCGTATATCGAACATGGCAAGAAAGAAGCTAAATTGTTAAAAAACATGCAAGAAATTTTAGGCAAAATTAATGACACCTATACCGCTGAAAACGTAGTGCAAGAATTAAACCTCAGCAATAATCATGCTCGACCCAGGCCATCCATTGAACAACGCGCCTTTGACCAAAGACATCGGTACTTCGTCCAATTAGCTAATATTAAATAACTGCACTTTATTGATCTTAATCAATACTCCATTGAGTTTAGGATTTAGAATTTTCCTACTAAATTCACTACGGAGGATGCACAAATGAAATTAGTCCCTAGAGATCCTTTTTTTAATTACTTCCCACATTTTAAGGATATTAATCGATTTTTTAATGTGGAATTAGACGATGAAGATAGCACAGTTGCTACAAGCGCTTGGACACCCGCCGTGGATATCGCTGAACATGACGATCATTTTCTTATTGAAGCCGATGTTCCAGGTGTTGATCCTAAAGACATTGAAGTCAGCATGGAGAGCGGTGTTATATCGCTAAAAGGTGAGCGCGAAAATGAGATAAAAGAGGAAAAAGAAGGCTACACTCGCGTTGAACGTTCACATGGAAGTTTTTATCGACGTTTTAGCCTTCCTGAAACAGCCGATCCTGAGAACATTACGGCTAAATCAAGTAAAGGTGTATTAAAAATTACCGTTGGTAAAAAAGAAACTGCCAAGCCTAAAAAAATTACAGTAAACGTTCAATAGATCTGTCTCATATGCAAGACCGCATATCTAATAACAATTCGATGTGTGGTCTTGAAGTTTTCAATTTTTAAAAATAGTATTTTTCAAGCTACAACCATCTGTTTGTTTTCTATAATGTAGGACACTATTTAAACTGCAGCATTGTTAACAATGCTGACATACATCAAAGCCTTATCCCAAATCAAATATATAGTGTGTATAAGATATTCGTAGGAATTAGTTAACTCTTTATGAGTGGCTTCGCTAATGATTAAGGAGATGAAATATGTCTATTAAAGATATTTTAGTGATATGTGATGCAGGTGAAGCAAACGACTATCGTGTTGAAACCGCGATGTTATTGGCAAAAGTTTATCAGGCACATGTAACTGGCATACATTTTGTGCCCTTTCCTGTTATTCCAGTCTATGGTGGCGGCTATCCTGATGCTATTCCTTATCTTTCAACTGATCAAATGAAGCAGTCTGAAGAAACAGCTAATGTACTATGTGAGAAATTTAAGAAGAAATCTGCTGAACTAGAAATCCCTAGCGAATGGAAAGTGATAGATGGCGTAGATGTTCGATATATTATTGACAACGCGCGTTATGCCGATATCGTAATTGTTCCACAAGGTTATTCAAAATATGGGGAAGATTACACTCAGAAGATAGACGATTATTTATCTATTCACTTGGGCCGGCCGCTATTAGTCGTTCCAGATCTAAAAAAAGTTTTCACTTTGCCTAGAAGAGTGGTGATTGCATGGAATGAAAGCCACGAAGCTGCAAGGGCGGTGCACGATGCGATGCCATTACTACAATATGCAGAAGAAATCCAAGTAATAAGTGTTGCATCAAGCGCAAAGAAAGAAAAACAGCTCATGATTTATGATAATGATTTACGCAAACATCTATCTCATCATGGTATTGAAGTTGAGGTTGCATCCTTGGATCCAGCATCTAAAGGTACAGGAAAAACAATCTTAGAGGGCGCAATAGAGTATAATGCTGATTTAATCGTGATGGGTGCTTATGGGCATACACGTCTCAAAGAAATAGTCTTAGGCGGAGCGACGAAGTATTTATTAAACAATACAACTATTCCTTTATTTTTATCGCATTAACAATACTACACGCATCCTAATTAATATTAATAATAAATAGCATGTCAATTAAAGACATTTTGGTAGTTTGTGATACGGGTGAAGCAAATGATTTTCGGGTTGAAACCACTTTGTTATTTGCAAAAGTTTTCGATGCACATGTAACCGGAATTCATTTAACACCTTATTCGATCCCATCTGAATCTAGCAGTGGTTTTAATAAAGTAATTGATTACTTATCGAGCGAAAAACTTGAAACAGCTAAAGAGACTGCTGAGACAATCAAAGCTAATTTTGAAAGTAAAGCATCAGAATTAGAAGTTCCTTATGAATGGAATTTTACAGATGGTATCGACAAACAATTTATCATTGACCATGCACGATACGCAGACTTTGTTGTATTACCACAAGGTTATTCTAGTATTGCAGAGGAACACCCGCATAGAATAGATGATTACTTATCGATCTATATGGGGCGTCCGACAGTCATAATTCCCGATATTAAGAAAGTATTTAACTTACCTAAAAGAATTATCATTGCTTGGGATGAAAGCAAAGAAGCTGCGCGTGCGGTGCATGATGCAATGCCTTTTTTAGAATATGCAGAAAATGTGCAAATTGTGAGTGTTTCAGGTACTCCTAAAGAGGAAAAGAGCAATATCATTTACAGCGATGATTTACGTAAGCATTTATCTCATCATGGTATTAGCACTGATGTAATCCTTGCCGATGAACTAGAAGAAGGTATAGGTAAAACGATTTTGCAAAGCGGGTTTGAATATGATGCTGATTTAATCGTGATGGGAGCCTATGGCGAAACTCGGCTTGAGGAAATCGTATTAGGTGGAGTTACCAGATATCTGCTGAATAACACAACCATACCTCTTTTTTTATCGCATTAATTATATGTAATCTTGTTAATCTTAGGAAAGCTACAGTTACTCCTATGATTTATTGCAAACATGACTGAACCGCCTTTAGCCAGAAGAATATCTCTGCCTTTATTAACTTTATATGGGCTAGGGACCATTCTAGGTGCAGGGATTTACGTTTTAATTGGCGAGGTCGCACTGCGTGCGGATCAATTAGCTCCTTTATCGTTCATCGCTGCAGCACTTATTGCAGCGGTTACCGCATATTCATTTGCACGCTTGGCTTCTATGTTCCCTAAAAGTGCTGGAGAAGCCGCGTATGCCTATGCTGCGTTTAATAAGCGCATTATATCCGTATTAGTAGGCTTGGCTGTTGTAATGGTGGGAACCGTTTCTGCTGCAACCATGACCAAAGGGTTTGCAGGTTACTTCATCGCGCTTTTCCAAATTCCAGAATTAGTAGTGATCTTGAGTGTCATTGTAATGATCACTGCATTTGCAATTTGGGGAATTAGTCAGTCTTTAATTATTGCTTCATGTATCACGATTATAGAAATTATTGGCTTACTTTTTGTAATTTATGCTGTCATAGATGTAAATGAACTAGAAAACTTTAGTCTTCCTACCTCTGCTTCTATCTTATCCGGTGGCGGCGTTATATTGTATGCAGCCTTTATTTCGTTTTACGCTTATATTGGTTTTGAAGATATAGTCAATATTGCAGAAGAAACTAAAAACCCAACCAGAGTAGTACCTCTTGCCATAACCTTATCTTTAATATTTTCGACCTTACTGTATGTAGCACTTTCTATTACGTGTACCGTTTTTATACCTTCATCTATTTTTAATACAAGTAGTGCTCCATTGGTCTCAATAGTTGAATATAAAAACTACAACCCAACTATTATGGCAATGATCAGCATGATCGCGATCATAAACGGTGCATTAGTACAATTGATTATGGCGTCAAGAGTTTTATATGGAATGGCAGAACAAAAACTATTCATGCCTATATTTAAGACGGTAAATAAGAAAACCCGCACACCAATAGTAGCAACTATTACAATTGCTATAGTACTCATAATTCTTACGACTGTTTTTGATTTAGTCACTCTAGCCGAAATTACCAGCACTATAACGTTAGGGATTTTTATCGTTGTTCAATCTTCTCTTATTTATCTCTCTATTAAAGGACATAGCAAAAACAAGCTAGACTATATTCTTCCAGTTTTCGGAATTTCGCTTAATTTCGTGTTACTGTTTTTTGGTTACCTTAACGTGCAACATTAGCCACATTTAAATGCAATAAAATATTTGTTTTTATATTGATTTATAAAAAATTGGGTCAGCATACTTGCCTATGATGATGCACATCATAAGTACCAAAGAACCATAGTAACTGAGATTTCAGGTTTGCTTAAAGGCAAGCGAGTAGTGCGCAGCCATGAGCACGAATGTATAAAGTATTACAAGTTAAAGGGAAATAAATAAGAAGAATAAAAATTAAAGTCTGAATAAATACTGACAATATATTTATCCAAGATCATGCTATCTACTTACAGTCCAACTAATTCGGCATGCATGTTATGTTGTTTCGCAAGTTTTACAAATTCTAAAGACTTAATTACTTCAGGATCATAAACAATGATCATTAAATGAGGTTTATCATCGTGAAAGGATGCAGAATAAACACCATTCTCATGTAATAGTACATCACGAAAATCTTCTAAATTGCCATGAGACAATTCTTCGTCTATATGCAACATCACATCAACAGTTGTAGCTTCCTTATCGTTCATCGTAATACAATTCTCCTTAAAAATTATTGGTTAATATTGAAGCTCATAATAAGTAATTCCACCTTGATATATATCAACTAAAGATATTTGGGCATTTAATTTCTCCATAGTCTTCAAATATTTTATTTGTATTTACAAAAAACATCATGTAACGATGTAACGATATGAGACAAATCTTTATCCACGAGTTTATAGTAGATAGTTTGTGATTCACGGCGTGTTTCAACTAAATTGTGCTGTCTTAATACTGCAAGATGCTGGGATAAGGCAGACTGACTAAGATCTACAAATTCATTAATCTCACTTACCGTCATCTCGTTCTTAACCAACATACATAAAATCATCAATCTTGCTTCATGAGCAATAATTTTTAGCGTACGAGCTACGTTTTCACGTTGCTCTAACATATCGTCTGCAGATTCTTCTCTTAGTTTTGCTTTAACAGGCATAAATATTATCTAAGTACAGCATTAACTATAGTTATAGATATTAGATTTTACTAATTTAGCTTGCGCTAAATTAGTAAAATTTGATATACATATCCTATTATATAGCAAGCCTATATAAAAATAGATAGCTAAATACGAAAAATTGATTCAAGTGATTGAAATCAAACAGCTACATAAATATTCAAGTTTTAATGGACCGAAGCAACATTCAATTGGAGACAACCTAAACGATACACATGGATAGAGAAGTGAACACAGCAAGCCAATTAACTGGTAATAAATTTGAAACAGAAGAATTTAACCGCTTATTTGATGAACGCTTTGAGCAAAAAATGCATGAGCGTGAAATAAACAAAGTTCCAAGAATGGCACTCATTGCCACGAAAGGAACGTTAGATATGGCCTATCCACCTTTTATTCTTGCTTCAACTGCAGCAGCAATGGGTTGGGAAGTCTCTGTTTTTTTCACATTCTATGGTCTCAATTTACTTAAAAAAGAAATCAATACAGAAGTATCACCTCTTGGTAATCCTGCAATGCCAATGAAAATGCCTTTCGGGCCAGAGTGGTTCAAAAACATTGATTGGGAAATTCCAAACATTGTAACCAGCAATATCCCAGGTTTTGAAAGATTAGCAACGTTACTGATGAAAAAAACTTTGTCATCAAAGGGCGTAGCGAGCCTAAGTGAATTACGAGAACTTGTTATTGAGGCCGAAGTTAAATTAGTTGCATGCCAAATGACTGTAGATTTATTTGGCTATCAAAAAGAAGATTTTATTAAGGAGATTTCAGATTGGGTTGGTGCTGCAACATTTTTACCTTATGCGCAAAAATCTGATATCTGTTTATTTATTTAAAGGGACTGTTTAATTACTTGAAATTTTAAAAGGAAGAAGGATGTTAAATAAAAAAATACTGATTGTACTAAGCCTATTTTTTGTGCCGATTATGGCTAATGCTACTAACGGTTATTTTGCACACGGAACAGGTTTAATAAATAGAGCACTTGGTGGTGCTGGTGTTGCCTTCCCACAAGATGCAATGGCTGGAGCAACCAATCCCGCAGGTATGGCGTTTGTAGGTAATCGAATTGACATTGGTGCAGTATTGTTTAAGCCTGATCGTGAATATTCTGCAGGGCCGAGTTTAATTAACGGCAATATGGGAGCATTTACTATCGGTCAAGGTACTGAAGAGAGTGGAGATGAAAATTTTATTATTCCAAGTTTTGGTATCAACTATATGCTTACCGAGCGTGATGCCATTGGTTTATCGGTTTATGGAAATGGTGGACTGAATACAACGTATGATGGAGGTAGTGCATTTTTCTTCAACCCAATGGCAATGGGCGTAGTTAATCCTCCTGGCACATTTGGTGATGGCACGGCTGGTGTAGATCTTTTTCAAATCTTTTTTAATTTTTCCTATGCACGCCAATTTTCGGATAATTTTTCAGTAGGAATTAGTCCAATCTTTGCGGTACAAGGATTTCGAGCCAATGGATTGGGTGCATTTGCTGGGTTTACAAAAACATTTAACGAAAGTGGTTTTACTACGGTACCAGATAATTTAACCAGTAATGGAACAAACTACTCATACGGTGGTGGAGTGCAAGTTGGAGCTCTTGCAAGAGATGTCATTGGCACTGCAGATTTTGGAATTTCATACCGTTCAAAGATGTATATGGATGAATTCGATGATTATTCGGATTTATTTGCTGAAGATGGTGACTTTGATATTCCTTCCACATTATGGGCAGGTTTTGCAGTCGACTTAACTGAAAAAATAACTTTAGTCGCAGATTATCAAAAGATTTGGTATGAAGATGTCGAAGCGGTAAGTAATGATATCCAAAACTTAGAGGCTTGTCCTATTGCTATGTTGGGCGGCACAGATGTTGAAAGCTGCTTGGGTGGCGACAATGGTGCAGGGTTTGGTTGGGATAACATTGATGTCATCAAAGTAGGTCTACAATGGCAATCCCACCCTAATGTCACTATGCGGTTTGGTTATAGCCATTCTGATCAGCCCATTGATGATGATCAAGTGCTGTTTAACATATTGGCACCTGGAGTGATTGAAGATCACATTACCATTGGTGCGACAATTGAAACCAAAATGGGCGAGATTAATTTAGAAGCCATGCATGCCTTAAGTGAATCTGTGAAAGGGCGTAGTGCTTTTGATCCTACACAAGAAATTCGTCTTAAGATGAATCAGTTTGAACTAGGTATTGGTTGGTCAAAAGAATTTTAGATCCCGCTGGAGTTATTGTATGGAGCAAAAAATATTTGAGCTGGATACATCAGGGCTTAATTGCCCATTGCCAGTATTAAAGCTAAGAAAAATTTTAAAGACAATGGATTCAGGTCAAGAAGTAAAAGTGATTGCCACAGACCCAGGGTCTGTTAAAGACTTTGCGTCATTTTGTAATCAGACAGGAGATCAATTAATAGAATCTAAAGAAGAAAATGGAAAATATATTTATAAAGTAAAAAAGAAATAATCTAGATAATCTTATGTTTAAGAATTTATTTATATCACTCACATTGTTGATAATTTTATTTTTATCGGTTGCACAAGCAGAGTCAGTCCTCATGTCACCCGAATGGGGGCAGTTAGCCTGTGAGGCATGGAATGAAGATACAATTCTTACTATTAAACTCGTGGAATCTGGCTGGGTAGAAAATGATTTAAATAGAGGCTACAAGGCCATTACGTTATATCGATCAGATTGCCCAAAGAGTAAAAGGGCTCAATTAAAGATCAGTTTAGTAAATGAAAAAGTTGAATGCACATATGGCGGTGGAGTTATCGAGAAAACAGTAGATAAAAAAGTTGATTACATTATGCATGCGAATACGCAACGTTGGATCGAAATGGGTAAAGGCGAGTACGGTCCTATGAAAGCTATGATGCTGCGTAGATTAAAGTTTAAAGGTCCAAAAATGGAAGCCATGGGTAACATGGGACCATTTAAAAATTTTTTATTACTTGCGGGCTCAGTTCCAAGCGATGCATCTAGCTGTCCATAAATACATACAAATAAATTTTACCTAGTTTTTAATCGAGTTAATTTTTCTCCGTTTTTCAACACCACTATTTCTCCTTCATCCAGTGGTTGCCAAGCTTCAGATGTTAACGGAACACTGGCAACAAGCACTACATTCTGTTCTACCTGACTAGATTCTATATTAAGTCCGGCAATATCTTGTTTGATTTCTGAATCAATTGAACAAGTTCTACATAAAATATGTAAACCAGGGGGACGAAACTCTTTCTCATCATTATGCATTCGTTTATGACCATGTGCGAATAAAAGTTCACTGTCAGAATAAATAAAATTTGCTGGGCCATATGGCCTAATCAAACTTGCAAAATAGGCTAGCTTGCGAATTCTTTCTTCTATAGTAGGCACTTGACCGGAACTCCAACACTCTTCAAGTATGCTCATCAAAGCACAAAATGCATACTCAGAGTCCGTATTACCAAGAGGGCGAGCAATTGTATGGTTTAGATTTTTATCAGATGTGATGCCATGCAAATCTCCGTTGTGAGCAAAAACATGGATTTTCCCTCCGAGTTCACGGGAAAAAGGTTGTGTGTTTTCTAAGCTCACTTTTCCTTGTGTGGCTTGACGAATATGTGAAAGTACCACCTTGCTTTGGAAGTGGTGGCTTTTTACAAAGTTTAGGCATTCACTATTACTTGCACTACTAGGTTCTTTTATTATCTGCGCATCTCTATCAGCATAGAATGCGATACCCCAACCGTCTTTGTGCGGACCTTCCAAGCCTCCATGTTTTGAGAATTCGTCAAGCGAAAACGTTACATTTGTAGGTTGATTACTGGATATTGCAAAAAGTTCACACATATAAATGAAAAAAATAACTAACTACGCATGGGTTCTACATGCACTACCACATCATCAATCGCAAATTTTTCATAAAGTTCTTCTTCGATAAGATCCGCGACCTTATGAGACTCCTCTGTCGACATGTTAGCTCTTACTGTGACTACAACATCAGCAAAAGTTTCTTGGCCAATATTGCGTGAACGTAGTCTTTCAATTTTTATGACATCGTCAATTTGTTCAATAGCTTCTACTATTTTTGCTTGATCGACTGCGGCTTCATCAACCAAAATTGGTATGCTTTTTCGAAATAACTGGAATGCAAGGTAAAACACTAGGCCCGAGACAAATACAGCAAAAATAAAATCAAAAATAGGATAGCCGTGTATAGCTAATTGCCAACCACAGATGACCCCTATCGTAACGAGTACATCGCTAAAAGTATGTTTTGCATCTGCCTTTAATAAATCTGAATTTAATCGTTTAGCTTGAATATTTTCCCAACTAGATATCAAAACATTCACAATCAATACGCCGAACATAACAATAAGCCCCCAACGACTTGGTAATATTGGATTACCAATGCGCTCAAATGCACGTATCACTACTTCGATAGCGATAACACTAAGAAGTGTGGCTAATACAAAAACAGCTAAGGTTTCAAATTTTCTGTGCCCATAAGGATGGTTTTGATCAGGAGGAGAAGCAGACACCCTAGATACAATGTATGCGAATACATTATTAAAGACATCTGTAAGAGAATGTAACGCATCACTAAGGATTGCACTAGATCCCGTATGAATACCAACTACAGTTTTCGCAATCAATACAGCAGTATTGGCTAAACCTTCAAGAATAAGAACAACGCGAACTTTGCGGTCTTGTTCATTTGTTCTATTCATATTTCCTTAAATATACGCTCCAGTAGACAATTGCAACTAATAATCCTCCACCTACAATATTGCCAAGCGTAACAGGAATAAGGTTAGACAAAAAATCCATCAAGCTAATACCGCCACCACTAATTAACATACCTAATGGAATAAAATACATATTCGCCACGGAGTGCTCAAAGCCTAATGCTACGAATGCAGATATTGGGAAAATAATTGCTAATATTTTCCCAGCTACATGACGAGCAGAAAAACATAACCAAACTGCCAAACAAACTAATACATTACACAAAATTCCTCTTATGAATGCTTGCAATGGATCAAGATTAACTTTTGCAATTGCAATTTCAAGTGCGGTTTCTGAAACTGCACCATCACCAAAAGACAGAGTGCCAGACCAAAATACTAATGCAGCCATACCTACGGCACCGCTTAAGTTAGCAAAATATACAAGCCCCCAGTTTCTTAATAATTGTAAGGTAGATACTTTACGATCTGCCCATGCCATGACAATGAGATTGTTTCCTGTAAATAATTCTGCACCACCGACTACTACCAGTATTAAGCCAAGTGAAAATGCAACACCGCCTAATAGTCGTGCTGAGCCTAACCCCATAAATTGATTGGTCATGACCAAAGTAAAAAACATTGCGCCATAGGCAATGAATGCTCCAGCTAGCAACCCAAGCATAAGGGTTGGCATAGTAGGTAAAGCGGCTTTTTTTACCCCAACCTTTTCAACCAACTCCGCCATTTTAGCGGGCGCATAGGCATCAAAATCCTGTTCTGACAAAATTAACAATTCCTATTCTTGTTGTTGCTGTTAAGGCTAATAAAGCCCGCAAATGTAGACATTGATGAATATCAATATGAATTTACATATTATACATTTTAGCTAATCTTTATTGCTAATTTCGCTCTTTTTTATACGATTTTTGATGGTCGATGAAAGTTGTTCGATATTAATTTCTTTTTCAGTATTTACAACGAGAAGCTGGGACTTTTCTTGTTTCTCGAAAGGGCGATGCCGCTCAATTTGATAATGTAATACTTTTAAATCTGCTTCGGAGGGTTCGAGTTTATTCTTAGCTCTTAAAGTGATGCGATTCTTTAAAGTATTTTCAGAAGCCTGAAAATCTAAAATTATAAACGTTACCTTCAGTTCTTTTGCAATTGCAAAAAAATCCTGTCTCGATTGATGATGTAAAAAACATGCATCTACGATAACGGTGAATCCTGCACTTATGATATGTTTTGCCAGCTCAGCAAGTCTCGCATAAGTTTGCTTGGAAGACTGTGACGAATAAATTCCAGTATTTATATTTGACTGTGTTTTCGCGGATGATGCATATCCATGCAGTCTTTTTCGTTCTACATCCGAACGAATTCGTATTGCGCCTAATGCTTCTAACAACGGCTCAGTATGAGTAGATTTTCCAGACCCCGAAAATCCATGTGTAATGATCAATGCAATTTTTTTAGTTGAGATATATTCAGATGCTAGCCCTAAATAAGAATTAAAATCTTGTTGTGTTGTTTTTTTCTTAGTAGCTGAGAGATTTTTTTGGGCTAAGCGTAGCAATGAGACTTTAGCTCTTACCATGGCTCGGTATACTAAATAATACTTTAATATGGCTAATCCTTGATAATCGCCTGTTAGTTGTAAGTATAAATTTATTAATCGATTTGCATATTCAGGGTAGCCACGATCATTTAAATCCATCGTAGTAAAAGCAATTTCGCTAATTACATCAATCCAACGCAGATGCTCATTAAAATCAATGCCATCAAAAATAGTAACTTTGTCTTCGATTAATACCATATTGCCAAGATGCATATCACCATGACATTCTCGAATAAAGTTATTTTTTCTTCTATATAGAAACTCATCATATTTATTCAGATATTCAACTTCACTCCATTTTCTAATTTTTTCTAGTTCCGCAGTATTTTTATTATCAACAAGGTTGTTTTTTATTTGTGAAAAGTTGTCTATTATCCAGTGATGAATATCTTCTGGAGTACCGAGTTTAGCTTTAACAACTTCATCAGAAATTCGTAAGTGAAAATTTGCAATCTCGTTTGCCATCTCGTCGATATGTTTTAGCAATAATTGCCTATGTACAGCCAAATTACTTAACAGATAGGCTTGAGGAAACTGCAACATCTTGACAGCATATTCAATTACACTTCCATCCTTGCTAAATGATGGCTGATCAATACTTCCAGTTATAGCTACAACTTCTAGATAAAGATTAGGGGCTAATCGCCTATTTAAACGCAACTCTTCTTCGCAAAATAATTTACGTTTATCCAGCGTTGAAAAATCAACAAAACTGTATTGAATTGGTTTTTTAATCTTGTATGCATACTGACCAGTAAGCACGACCCAAGATATGTGTGTTTCTATGACTTCTATTTTGTTAACAGAATGTCCATATATATGAGGATTCTGAAGAGCATCGATTAACAGGTTTGAATTAATATTCACAATAGTTTCATTAATACTTATTCATTCAACAAGCATTCTTTTTTGGTCAGTAATTTATAAATTTCCATAACCACGAATATTGTTAAAGCAATACATAATAAATAAAACCATTGTTTTAAAGCGACTGGTTGAATATGTAATACATCATTAAGACCTGGTATATACATTGCAAAGATATGAACCAATTGTGCGGTTACAGTTCCAAAAAGTAATAATGGATTACCCAATGGGTTAAGCTGGAATACAGAACGCGTTTCAGAGCGACTATTAAAAACATGGATGTTTAAGAATAAAACCATTAACAATAGAGTGAAGTTACGTGCCTCATCAATTGAGTAGCCTGCATTTATAGAATAACGAAATATTAGAAATGAAAGACCGCCAATTACGAGCGCTGAAATAAATACCCTTTCAAGCATAATTTTATTAAATATTTTTTCATCAGGTGGACGAGGAGGCTGGCCAAGCTCATCACCTTCTTCGGGTTCAAAAGCGAGTGCCATATCCTGAATACCATTCGTTACTAAGTTAAGCCACAGTAATTGCACGGCAAATAATGGAACAGGTAATCCTGTGAATAGCGCTAATGCAACGAGTACAATTTCAGCTGCGCCTGCCGATATTAAAAGAAATATCACTTTACGTATGTTTGCGTAAGCGATTCTTCCTTCTTCTATTCCAGCTACTATTGATGCAAAATTATCATCAGTAATAATCATATCTGATGTCTCTTTTACAATGTCACTCCCTTGTTTGCCCATTGCAACACCTACGTGTGCGGCACGTAGTGCTGGTGCGTCATTCGCACCATCTCCAGTAACAGCAACATAGTGACCATTTTGTTGCATGGAACGTACGATATCTAATTTCTGTTTTGGCTCTACTCTTGCAAAGACATGTGCATGCTTGACTAATTCTTGTTGATCACGTTTAGATTGATGGGCAATTCTTTTTAGTTCTTCACCAGTTACAACTTGGCTGGGATTGCTTGCTAAATTAAGTTCATGAGAAATTGCATAAGCAGTCTGAGGGTGGTCACCCGTAATCATGGTTACTTCAATTCCGGCTTTACGGCAGGCGTGAATGGCACCCTTAGCTTCGGCTCGTAGAGGATCAATCATTGCCACAAGTGCTAAAAAAGTAAGGTCCTTTAAATGACTAGGCAATATTCTTTTTTCACTACCCATTTCAATTTTGCCTGAAGCAATGGCTAATAATCTAAATCCAGATTTTGCTAAATGAGTAGCTTGTTGCTCATACCATGCTTGGTCAAATACTACATCACCATCTACAGTATTCATGTGTGAGCACATTTGAGATAAATCTTCAAAAGCACCTTTTACAAATACAGTAGGTGTACTTTCTACAAGGTGGGCTGCAGCGGAATATCGATTCTCAGATTCATAAGGTAAGACAGCGATTTCGGGATAATCTTGCAATGCTTTAACTCGTGTCACTCCAAGTTTGAATGCCATTACTAGCATAGCAATATCTACGGTATCACCATGATAAACCCAGTCATGGTTTTTCCTACCTAAAAAACCTTCATTTACTAAAACTGACGCAATGGCTAGGCTGGATAATAGTGTTTGTTGTTTATTTGTGCAGTCACTTCCATCTAAACAAACTGCATTCCCAAAAAGATCAGTGCCTTCTCCCGTTAAAGCAATTGGTAACTCATGAGGTAATATAATTTGAGCAGCTGTAATTTTGTTTACCGTCAGCGTTCCAGTTTTATCAGCAGCAATCATCGTACAAGAACCCAATGCCTCAACTGCCAATAAACGTCTTACTATTACGTTACGTTTTGCCATCCGCCTAACTCCAATTGCCAAAGCGACTGTTAAGGCAACCGGTAAACCTTCTGGAATTGCAGCTACGGCCAGTGCAACTACAACAAAAAATATCTCGCGCATTGCATGGCCTTGTAACAACATTGCTGCACCCATAAAAACTGTTGCAAAGCCAATCACTATTGCAATCTTAATAGTGAACTGCTGCATGCGCGTAACAAGTGGAGGCTTAATGGCTTGGTCGTATATGACTGCTTCTGCAATATGTCCTAATTGAGTATTTGAACCCGTTGCGATGACAATACCTTCTGCACGCCCTTTTAGAACTAAAGTGCCTTTGAAAGTCATATTTAATTGATCTGCTATAGCTGTGTTTTCCCTTAAGATTAATGCAGATTTTTTTTCTACCGGCGTAGATTCTCCTGTTAATAATGATTCATCAATTTGTAAATCATGTTCATTCAGCAGCCTTATATCTGCCGGAACTTTATCTCCCGACTGTAGTAAAACTAAATCTCCTGGCACAAGTTGATCAGCATTGATTTCAAGTGCTTCACCTGCACGGATAACATGTGCAAATTCAGTAATAAATTCTCGTAAACTTATTGCACTGCGTTCGGCACCATATTCTTGCGCCGTGCCAATTACTGCATTAATTAATAGAATTGCAAAAATAAAAACGGTATCACTTAATTCGCCAAGTAATAAGGAAATTGCTGCAGCAGCGAGTAATATATAAATAAATGGATCTAAAAATTGCCGAAAAAATATAAGAATAAGGTTGATATTTGAAGTCTGAGGTAGCGTATTTAATCCATATTCAGCTAGACGAGAGCTTGCCTCATCTTGCTTTATACCTTCATGTGAAGAGCTATACTCTCTTAACACTTCTTCTGTGCTAAGTGAGCATGGCTGCTTATTGGCATTTTGATTATCGAATTGATTGGGCGGTGAGGAATTCACATTTATTTATTAGTAGTTTAGCTATATCAAACTCGCGTTTATTTTTGTTGCCTAAACAGCACATTCCTGATTAAAGGAGTTAATGGATAAACATCAGTTGAATAAAGATAACTGCTGATTCCTAAACATATGTTGAGTTAAATCAATACTCCATGGGCAGATTTATCGACAATTAGGCTATTAATGGGTTAGTCCTATAGTCATGGGAGGCTTAGCTATGCAAACTGCTACAAAACTTCAGCATGTAGAAGAGATTGATGGCCAACAGGTCATCATTCGTCCCGTAACGCTTGATGATGCTGAAATGGAGCGAGACTTTATAGAAGAGTTATCGCCTTTGAGTAAACACTATCGATTTCTAGGCGGTGTGGCACATTTAACCCCCGATGAACTCGTAGATTTATGTGATACAGATTTTGAGAATAAAATGGCGTTTATGGCAATCGTTCATGATAAGGGAGTCGAGAAACAAATTGGTGTAAGTCGCTATGCGGTCAATCAATATGGAGATGCCTACGAATGTTCTGTTGCAGTTGCCGACCAATGGCAGGGTAAAGGACTAGGCGCAATGTTAATGAAATATTTGATTGACTATGCGCGTGAGAATGGTGTTCAACGTTTGTATTCAATCGATTTTGCTGAAAATCACAAAATGAAGTCTTTAGCAAAAGACTTAGGTATGCATGTAGAACCCGATCCAAATGACTCTAAGCAAGTAATATATAGTTTATATATTTGATATTTTTGGATTAAACGCAATGAATAATAGTGTAGAAGTAAGTAATAATATTAAATCGAAAAGCATATGGATGCGGCTAGTATTTATGCTCATCGTCGCAGTACTTTATTCGATTTCTAGAATTGTTGTAACTGCAGTGGTGGTGTTTCAGTTTTTCTGGGTACTATTTACTGGTGAAAAGAATGAAAAGTTACAAAACTTAGGTGAATCTCTTGCGGACTATACTTATCAAATAGTTTTATATTTAACTTTTAATACTGAAGATCGCCCATTTCCGTTTGACCTTGAGTGGCCAATAAAAAAATAGACTTTTACACTAATACTGGGTTTTAAGAAATCAGTGTTTACTAAATACTTGTGCGCAAACTGTTAAAGGAAATTGATCTTAGTCATTCTAAACACATTCTCTTATTATTGAATTTCACCCAAACTCAAATTTCTCCTAATAAATAACTCCTTCTTGCTCTAGATCAAAAGTTTTCAAACCATTCTTTGGTTTCCTATTGAGTCTTAGTAGAGGCTATATTAAGGGGTAATTTATGCATAACCGAGTATTAATCTTTTTCGATTCAATAATACTGATCATGCTAACAACGATATTTTCTACAGGACTTGCCACAGATGTGCAACAAGACATTAAAGCAGTGGGAGCAAAAATTAGAGTCATCTCTGAAAATGCCAATAACATTTATGCAGCGGGAGCAAATGTTTCCATTGAAGGTAAAGTTAATGAGGATATATGGGTTGCGGGTGCGATTGTAGATATTGAAGTTGATACTGATGGTGATCTACACGCCGCTGGGGCACGCGTGAACCTTAATGGCACAGTTAATGGAACTGCGCGAATCGCAGGAGCAGATTTAAAAATTGATGCAGTTATTGAAGAATCACTTAATGCCGCTGCTGCATCCATTGTGATTTCAGAAAATACGAAGCTTGATGATGAATCCTCATTAGCGGCTGCATTAATAGAATTTCATGGAACTGCACATGACGATCTAAAACTATATGCAGATGAAGTTGTATTTTCAGGACATGCAAATAATTCAATTACTATTGAAGCAAGAAATGTACGACTAGAAGAAACGGCACGAATTGAAGGTGATTTAATTATTCGCTCCAGTGAAGAACCCGTTATCTCTTCAAGTGCAGCTGTTGCTGGAAAAGTAACTCAAACAGGTCTCGAAGATTCAGAGTTTTTTAAAGATAAAGAGGATGAGTTTGATGGCCGTGGATTTTTCATACTTCTTTCAACCAGTATATTTTTGCTCGGTTTAATACTCGTCTTATTTACTCGCAGTTTTACCGAACAAGCTATTACTACTTTACGATTAAAGCCAGGCCGTAGCTTTCTCTCGGGTCTGCTTGTGTTTTTTGGCGTGCCGTTTTTTGTATTTATTGCAATGATTAGTTTTATTGGAATTCCAATAGGTGTTGCTACACTTTTATTACTACCGTTTTTACTTATTCTTGGTCTTACAACCACAAGTCTTGGTATTTCAGACTGGTTGTTAAATAAGAAAAATGAAGCTAAAAAAACAGGTCAACGGCTTCTTTTGCTACTTGTGGGTGTAATCCTACTTATCGTTATAGGCGTCATTCCATTTATAGGCGGTTTGCTAATTTTCATAGCTTTGTTACTAGGGCTTGGCGCCACAGCCGTTACCTTTATTTCTCGTTTGAGCGACAAATCCAAAGAAGCAATAGCTTAAAAAGTCTTCCCTATTAATCTTAAGATTTAAGATGTTGCTTTTGAAATGTGAAAGTTAATATCGATTTGAGTTCTATATTACTCTACTTGAATGCATTTTAAGTACTCTATTAGGTTGCTGATTCGTTCATCTACAACATCTTCGTCAGTCTCAATGTCTTTAAAGTGCTGACCCCAAATTGGCATTTCTTGTCCATGGTAATCACCTACTCTACGACCATCAATAATGTTATATACAGCTGTTTCGGGAAATGATCCTCCATTTTCTTTGCTAAGAATAGTGAGATCACTTGGTGTTGCTGAGAGTTGTTTTGCTTTAGGCCCTGCACCTTTGCCATCATCTCCGTGGCAGCTTGCGCAATTGTTCATATACTCTTTGGCGCCGATAATTTGCTCAATCTCGGCATCCGCATGAAGATTAGAATGCGCAATGGATACTACAGAAATTACAACAATTGCTGCGCTTTTATATAAATTAGTATTCATACATTTCATTGCACTTGAATCTCTTCTAAATACAAAAGCAGCTCAAAGATGCGGCCGCGAACAAAGGTCCTTGTGAAACGTTCATCTACATACAACAGGCTTTCATGATCAAAGCGATCACCCCAGATTGGCATAGACTTAGGGCCGTGGACTTTTATATCGTCTCTTCCTTCAACTGTTCTATAGATTTTTCTGGTTGGGAAAATGCCATTATTTTCTTTTTGTAGTAAAGATAGATTAGTAGGCTTGACGATAAGTTTGGGTGCATAGATGCCATTACCTTTACCATTATCACCATGACACAATGCGCACGAACGCATGTATTCAGATTTGCCTGCGTCGATTGCCTCTTGCAGTTCTTGTCCCACAGCAATTGTTGAAGTTCCAATAAAAATTATCAGAAGACATATAAGCCCTCGAAAAATGCTAAGCAGCATACTCATTGATTTTATCTCCTGTATATTATTATCTACTGATTAAAAATATAATTATAACCCTGACACTATAATAATTGTTGATATTGATCGAGAGCAAGTTTCATCTAATTAAAATCAGTTTCTATGCTTATTATGCTGATGACCTTTAGGTGTTTCTGAATATTCCTGTGAAACGAAAAATGGTGCAGCTGCTAGAGCTAATATCGCAATTAGTCCAATCAATCCGAGAATTAAACGAGAACTACTAGACTCTTTGGCTCTGCCCTGAAACACTTTTTGAATAAATTTCCAATGTAATATTAAATGTGTAGCTAATACAGTTAAAAATATAAAAGTTATATAAAAGTGTATTTCACCCCATTCATGTCGCGACATTCCAAATATTTCAATATATCTTCCACTTCCATGTGGTAGTACGTATCGCATTAATACACCTGTAGAAACCACAAACACAAAGCTAATAAAAGCGAGTATATCTATAAACATTACTACTTTTGCTTTATTAATCATTGGAAGTTTTTTCCTTTCTTAATACTTAAGATGCTGTATTAATGAGGCATAAAAAAATTTATAGATCATATGATTGATGAATTTTAGGCATTTTAACCTTTGTATTATGTAACTCTTGTGCAAAGGCCTGCATGCTCTCTTTTTCACCATGCACTAAGAAGGTTGTTTTTGGGTTACCTGTTTTTGCATGCCAAGCTAATAATTCAGCTTGATCTGCATGTGCAGAAAATCCACCTATAGTATGAATATTTGCATGCACTGGTATTTCTTCACCAAAAATACGCACGCTTTTTGCCCCATCAATTATGTTGCGCGCTAAAGTTCCATGTGCTGCATACCCAACAAAGATCACACTACACTCTTTACGCCAAAGATTATATTTTAAATGATGACGAACTCGACCACCGGTACACATTCCCGAACCCGCCATAATAATTGCGCCACCTGAGATCTGGTTTATCGCTATAGACTCTGCTGTTTCTCTAGCAAAGTGAAGACCAGGTGGACTAAAGACATCATTACTTTCATGTGAAACTTGTAAAGTCTCTGCATCAAAGCATTCAGGATGACGTTCATATATTTCGGTAGCAGAAATCGCCATGGGAGAATCAAGAAACACATTGCTAAAATGTTTCAAGTAATTATTTTTAATTCCTTCACGCAATGTATAAAGAATCTCTTGGGCACGCTCTAGTGCAAATGTAGGAATAATTACATTACCACCTCTACCAATTGTGTCATTGATCACGTCAAATAATTCATCTGTGGACGGTTGTAATTGCTTATGTAATCGATCTCCATAGGTAGTTTCCATAACAACAGTATCTACATGTGGTGGCGGTGTGGGGTCGCGTAATATGATGCGGCCACTATAACCAAGATCACCAGAAAACAATAAACGATGATAATGATGCTCTTCTTGTAATTCTAAAAATATACTTGCCGAGCCGAGTATGTGGCCTGCATCAATAAAGGTTGCCTTTATGCCAGGCGTTAACTCAATAGGAGTGCCATAACTGGCTTTACGACCAAAACATTCTAGACAATTTAGTGCATCAAGCGTGGTATACAAAGGTTCAATTCTACTGTCTCGCGTTTTGCCACCACGGCGTCGCATTCTTCTTAATTGATAACGTGCTTCTTCTTCATGCAAGCCTGCAGAATCGAGCATAATTAGCCGTGCTAATTCAACGGATGCTGCAGTGGTGATCACTTCACCCTTAAAACCTCGTTTAACGAGTAAAGGGATTCGTCCGCAATGATCGAGATGTGCATGGGTAAGTAATAGATAGTCGATTGATGCTGGGTCAAAACCAAAAGGTTCGGCATTTTCTTCAACAAGTTCTCTTCTGCCCTGATACATTCCACAATCCACCAGCACACGTTTACCTGAGCACTCCAACAGATGGCAAGAACCGGTAACATTTTGGTCTGCACCATGAAAAGAGATTCTCATTATTTCTCTCTATATAAGTGATCCACCATTACTCTCATACCAACATAACAAGCCTTCCCAAATTTCTTCCGCAGTTTCCGCATACCAAAACAGATCGCGATCCTCAATATCAATGACTCCTTCATCAAGCATGAAGTCAATATTAAATGCTTTTCGCCAATAGTCTTCACCAACTAAAATAACAGGAACAGGTTTGATTTTTCGTGTTTGAATTAAGGTTAAAGTTTCAAATAATTCATCAAAGGTTCCATAGCCACCAGGAAATGCGACTAGAGCTTTCGCTCTCAACATGAAATGCATTTTACGTAATGCAAAATAATGAAACTGAAAACACAATTCTGGACTTATGTAAGGATTAGGGAATTGCTCAAGCGGTAAAGTAATATTTAAGCCTACATTTTTTGCACCTACATCATGCGCACCACGATTTGTAGCTTCCATAATCCCAGGCCCACCGCCAGTCATGACAACTAAGCGTGAATCTTCAGGACCTTTTCCAGAATTTGCTACTAATTTAGAAAACTCACGGGCAATATCATAATAGTGGCTCTTTGCTAAAATACGTTCTGCTACTAGAAGTTTTCTTTTTAACTCAACATCCTCTGGTTGCTTACTTGTAGCATCACGTAAGTAGTTAACTTTCTTGTTTGCAGAAGCTGGTTCAACAATTCGTGTACTGCCAAATACTACAATTGTATTATCCACGCCATGCTGTTTCATTAATCTTTCAGGCTTAAGGTAATCAAGCGCTAAGCGCACACCACGTGCATCATCACTTGCTAAGAAATCTATGTCTTTAATGGATGATATGTAGGATGGGCTATTAAGAATAACTTTTAATTTTTCTTTACATTCTGGGTCTTCTTCAACGGGCTTAGGTGTTTGCCACGGTAAGGACTCTTTACGTCGAGTCGGGTCAGCTGGTTTAGGTATTTCAGGCTTATGATCTTTGTCATTCATGATTTAATGTACTTTAAAATTTTTAAAATCGAGGAGGATTCTTTTTCCAATAACTAATCAAAATAAATCCAAATAGCATTCCACCTAAGTGCGCAAAATGTGCAATCCCTTCAGCGGTACCTGTTATTCCAAACCATAATTCAATTATTCCAAATAGAATTACAAACCATCTTGCTTGCATAGGGATAGGGGGAAAGATAAGTATGAGCCTTTCTTTGGGGAAAAACATTCCAAACGCTAGAAGCAAGCCAAACACTCCGCCCGATGCGCCTACTGTTGGATAAATATTGCCGCTTTGTGATGAGACCAGCAATTGCATTAATCCTGCACCTATCACACAAACAAAATAATACACAGCAAAAACTTTTGAACCCCATAAATTTTCAATACGTGAACCAAACAACCATAAGGCATACATATTCAACAACAAATGCATTACTCCTCCATGTAAAAATGCATACGTTACCAATTGAGAAATTTCAAATCCTGGTCGGATTATTGGTGTACCAAGACCAGGAGATAGATTTAATGGCCAAAGTGCCAATTCGGAGATCATGACATTGCCCATATACATTTGAAGCAAGAACATTACACAATTAACAATGAGTAATGATTTGACAACTAAGGGTACGGAAGAATATGGAGTGGTAAAACCTGCCATGCTATACCTTATTTTAAAGTATTATTTTTATTGAACGTTTCATTAATATTAGTATGTTATTGAAACTTTTGAGTTTTACCTAAGAATTTACCCATACACGCTCCAGTTTATACAATATAAGGGTTTACTATAACGTATCTTGATACATATCAATTAACAAAACCGATTTTTGTAATAGTTTGGTTAAAAAATATATTTGTAATCACCGAGTTATAATTTGACTATTTATGGAGAATAAACACCAATTTTCAATTTGGTACTTTGTAATAGCATTCTTATTTATTGCTTACCTACAAAGCTTCTTCAATCCGCCTCGAATTGAAAATTTACCCTATAGTGAATTTAAAATATTACTTAAAGCAAAGAAATTAGAAAAATTACGACTTACTGAAACAGATATCTCGGGTACGATTTTACTTAGAGATATCGATGAACATTTGCCTTATGAAAGAGTAGAAGCATTAAAGATTAATGGCGATGTAGAGCGCGCATTTTATACAGTTCGCCTTAATGACCCTAAATTAATGGAAGATTTAGAGAGTTCTGGTGTTAGTTTCGCGGGCAAAAAAGAAAATCGTTGGCTAAGTAATGTGATTTCCTGGGTTATACCTATCTTGTTATTTTTTGCGCTTTGGTCATATCTGTTTAGACGAATGGGGAGTCTAGGTGGCGGTATGATGGAGATCGGGAAAAGTAAAGTTAAAGTCTATGTAGAAAAAGATACAAAAGTTACCTTTGCAGATGTTGCTGGTGTTGAAGAAGCAAAGGAAGAGCTTCAAGAAATTGTTAATTTTTTAAATGATCCACAAGGCTACAGTAAACTCGGTGCAAGAATTCCTAAAGGTATCTTGCTAGTTGGGCCGCCAGGAACGGGTAAAACTTTACTTGCACGAGCCGTGGCTGGCGAGGCAGGGGTGCCTTTTTTTTCAATTAATGGTTCTGAATTTGTAGAAATGTTTGTTGGAGTAGGTGCTGCGCGAGTACGTGATTTATTTGAGCAAGCTCGACAGAAAGCACCGGCAATTATTTTCATCGACGAGCTCGATGCATTGGGTCGAGCACGAGGAATTAGTCCGGTAAGTGGTGGACATGATGAAAAAGAACAAACACTCAATCAATTGTTATCTGAAATGGATGGTTTTGATCCAAGTAAAGGTTTAGTTTTACTTTCGGCAACAAATCGACCAGAAATTTTAGACCCAGCATTACTACGTGCTGGACGCTTCGATCGACAAGTGCTTGTAGATCGTCCAGATAAACTAGGCCGTGTACAAATATTAAAAGTACACATAAAGAAAATAAAGCTAGCAAAGGATATAAGTTTAGAAAGCATTGCTTCGCTAACACCAGGCTTCACAGGTGCGGATTTGGCAAACTTAGTTAATGAAGCAGCTTTGTTAGCTACACGACGCCATGGAGAAGAGGTCACTTTAGATGATTTTACACAAGCCATTGAACGTATTGTAGCTGGGCTTGAAAAAAAGAATCGTTTACTCAATCCAAAAGAACGAGAAGTAGTTGCCCATCATGAAATGGGACATGCTTTGGTTGCGATGTCATTACCAGGCGTAGATGTTGTACATAAAATTTCAATTATTCCGCGAGGGATAGGTGCACTCGGTTATACAATTCAACGTCCTACTGAAGATCGTTTTTTAATGACACGCGAAGAACTTGAAAACAAAATGGCGGTATTGTTAGGTGGGCGCGCTTCTGAGCAATTAATTTTTAATCATCTCTCTACGGGTGCTGCGGACGATCTAGCAAAAGCAACAGATATCGCACGTAGTATGGTTACACAATATGGCATGGATGAAGAACTTGGCCAAGTTGTGTATCAAGAAGAAGCGCCATTATTTCTAGAGGGTGTACCAGGATACAACAAACGTGATTTCAGTGAAGAAACTGCACGTGAAATTGATTGTGCAGTGCGAACACTTGTGAATAATGCGTTTGAAAAGGCCACAGAAATTTTAATAAATAATCGAGACATACTTGAGCGTGGCGCAAAAATGTTACTTGAAAAAGAAACATTAGCTGAAACAGAGTTGGCAACTCTCCAACAGCAAATTCCCTTAGCTGCTATAACTAAGTTACATACATAAGAAAAAATTGGATGTAAAAATGAGTGAAAAACCAGAACTATCAATTAACCCTGAGACTATTGGTTATATTGCAATGATGGCGCGTGAATTCCATGCCAAAGAACAAGTTTCTATTCCAGAAGAACCTTTAAGCGCAACTTCCGATTGGGCTATGCAAGTGCTTGCGGATCATATGGATGACCCAACCTATAATGAGCTGAAATCTACGATTGAAGATTTAGAACCTGATCAACAAGTGCAATTAGTCGCACTCATGTGGTTAGGTCGTGGTACATTCTCAATTGATGAATGGGATGATGCTTTACAAGAAGCTGGTGATAGCTGGACTAAAAATACTGCAAATTACGTAATGGGTACGCCTTTGCTCTCGAATTATTTGGAAGAAGGTTTGTCTCTATTAGGCTACTCAACGGAAGATTACGAAGTTAGTTGATATAGATCAACTCTTAACGGTAATACTTATATATAGTTTTATAATTCTACAAGCTTTGAGCTAAAGGGATTTGTAATGGAGAAAATCGCTAAACATAAGTTAGTGCTGTTAGTTGTTGTAGCAATACTGGCATTAATAATTATCTTTTCGAGCCCGATACTTTCACAGATTTAGACGTAACTTAAAACGATTAGGCGTATTTTCAACGGACTGTTGAGCTTTTTGTCTGAAAATAATCCGTTTTTACTTGTCTGTGAAATCACGCTTCGCTTGAGAACCCCTTGAAGTAGCTTCATGACTTTTAATGTCTCCTCTGCGGACACGTGCATAATCTTCTAGTTGTCGACGTGCAGCATCAAATGCGTCACGTATTGCAACATAGGCATCTTCATGCGCATGGCTATTATGCTTATTTCGACTAACAACTATCTCTTTATCAGGCACTGTGATATCAATGCGCACGTCATAGAGGTTGCCTTGATGATGACGTTGGTGTTGAGCTTCAATCACAACGCGACAGTGTGAGATATGTGGGTAATAGTGTTCTAGTTTTTCCGCTTTTTCGCGAATTTTAGTTTCGACAAAATCCGAGTGCTCAAACCCTCTAAAGGTTATTTGTAAAGGTGATTGCATACAATTTCTCTACTTTTTTATTGAGTTGAGCTGTTATATAAATGTTTCATTTTTAATAACTATAAACAGATATTTAATTCAAGCATTGACCAATGTCAAAGGTGTGATGCTGAATATTGACTTAAATAAAAGACGATGAATTTTAATAGAAATGCAATTTTAGGTTATGGGCTGGTATTAATTGTTATTATCTCCTTGGTTTTATATGTTTACATTAGACAAAACGAAAGCATTCTATTTCTAGATGATTTAGCAGCAGGTCAGAAACCAAGTCGACTTAAAAGCCAAACTGCAGATCCAGCACAAATACACCTTGATTACGAAAGTGAAGGTCTTCAATACCGAGCAGATTTATATATCCCTAGAACATCGCCATTAGCTAGTATCGTTTTGATACCAGGTGTAGCAGAGCAGGGTAAAAATGATCCAAGATTAATAGCCTTTGCTACCACACTTGCACGCAGTCATTTTATTGTTCTTGTTCCTGATATAACTAATCTGCGCGAGTTCAAAATTCGGGCTGAAGACAGCCGCGCTATTATAGATGCTTTTAAGTTTTTAGCATCTCGGCCAGAATTCCCAACACAAAGACAGGCTGGTATAGGCGCCTTTAGTTACGCTGCCGGGCCCGCGGTATTAGCAGCACTTAACTCAGAAGTACGCGAAAAAATTGATTTTATATTAAGCGTTGGGGGTTATTATGATGTTGAACAAGTTATTACATTTTTTACTACAGGATATTTTAAAAATGATAATGGATGGCAATATCAAAAACCAAATGAATACGGTAAATGGGTGTTTGTGCTGAGTAATATTGAACGCTTATCAAACCCAAAAGATAAAGAGATTTTCAATGAAATCGCACAGCGTAAAATGCATGATCCAGATGCAATAATCGATGATTTAACTGGTGATTTAACTGTTGAAGCAAACTCGATACTTAAACTTTTGAAAAATCAAGATCATAGTGAAGCGCAAAACCTTATTAAAAAAATTCCAAACACAATTCGCTCTGATCTTAATGCCCTAAATCTTTCTAACAAAGATCTTGGGCAACTTCATGCTAAATTAATTTTATTGCATGGCATTGACGACGATATTATTCCTTACACCGAAAGCATTTCATTAGCCAGAGCTGTAACAAAAGGTCAGGCCAATTTATTTATCGTTGATGGCTTAGCGCATGTAAATGTGCGCCCAAATTTATTGAATCAATGGAAATTATTTCGTGCGATTGATACGTTACTGGCACTACGTGAAGAATAACACTACTACTTTCTTATTGATTGATTGTTATTCATGAATGAGTGCTTTATAGCAAGCCGGTATAAACTTAAATTAAACCTTCTAATAAATATAGATGATTTGTTTGATATAGGTCAACTTAGAGAAGTGCCAAGCAATAGTATAAATACATTGATATAAACAACTAAACAATGCGATGCCTATTTACGATTTCAAATGTAACGATTGTGGCCATGAATTTGAAATGATCGAATCATTCAAAGAACATGATGAACACAAGGAAAAGTGTCCTAAGTGCAATAGCGCCAATATTGAAAGAGTATTCAGCGCAGTTAGCGTACAAACTTCAAAAAAGTCTTAGTCTAAGAAGCCAATAAGAAAATTAAAACTGCTGTGACTAGTGCTATAAAAAGAGTGCGAAAACCTGACCATAACCAGTTGCTATTACTAATTTCCCCCAAAAAAACACCTAACAAGAATACGATTCCAAATGCTATCAATATAGCGGTTTCTATTGCGCCGATAGGTAAAATAAATTCATGAGTAGCGATCCAGATTGGCGATAAAATTATTAGTGATATTACTAATGGTGAAAGACTATTAACTGAAGCGGTAATCAAGGGCAAGTAGCGTGCTGCCTGGCCGTAAGCAGAACTTTCTAAATCTTTTAGCATTGCTTGTTCGAGCTCACCCAATTGCTTTTTTTGCTCTGCGGACTCACTCATATATGCACTGGTTAAGCCACTCATTCCAAGAGCAATTGCTGCACCAAAACAAGCATTCATAACGATATTTAAGTTTGTCGAATCACTCAAGTAAAAACCTACAATAATGCCAAGCATTGTAAGTGCACCATCAAAACCATTAACAATGAAGTATCGCCTTAGAATGCCTTGCGAACGTGAAATTTTAAAAAAGAGTGATAACTGCTTAAACATGCTATCTGATTTAGAAAATGTCTACCTAATTTTCAACATTTATGACTTGCACTTTGTCGATGCTGTGAACTGAACCTCCCAAGCTTGTAATTACTTTAGAGATGGTTTCATAATCTAAATCTTCTCCATCAATATCAATAATGACGGATTCGGTTTTTTCATCTACCTCATCAACCGTTAATTCTATTTTTGCTCCAGGACATTTTTCTGAAATTGCAGAAGTAAAATTTATACAATCTGGGTGGTGAGGTTTTAAGACATCAAGAACTATACGTTTTATTGAAATCATAATACTTTAATTTATTTATTTTCGAATTTTATTTAAACAGTAATGGGGTCGTTTTAGAATTTTTATCTAACCATGTATTATTTTGTTTACCTTTTTATCTCATCATCTCGATAATGAAAATCTATCCAACACCTTGGTAAACTTTCTCCAGATAAGAAAGTTAAATCTTTTTTTCTAAATTTTTCTGGTTCTTGAACTTCCTCTCCCCAGTGAGATCGACCCTCAACATCAGCTTTAAAAGGATCAAATAAATCAGAAATATTTAATATTTCTACTAAATGATGATTCTCTGAATTTTTAAGAAACATATTAAATATACAGCTTATAAATTTGCTTCAACAAACTTTACAAGATTTTGTTGATCCAGTGCTCCCGATTGCCGTGCAACTTCTTTACCATTCTTGAATACTATAATTGTAGGAATGCTACGAATTCCATAATGTGCTGCAATATCTTGAGAAAACTCGGTGTTTAGTTTTGCCAGCCGTGCATGCGGTTCAATGACAGTGCATGTCTGTTCAAATATTGGCGCCATCATTTTGCACGGCCCGCACCAGGAAGCCCAAAAGTCCACAACTACAGGCACATCGGTTTTGTTAATAACTTTTGAGAAGTTTTTACTGGTTAACTCTAACGGCTTACCATTAAACAAATATTGATGACACTTGCCACATTTGGGGTGTTGAGCAGTTTATTGTGTAGTAGACGATTTGTTACTTCACAATGTGGGCAAGTAATATTGATTAAATTTGACGCCATTTGAATAAATAAGGAGGCATGAATAGTAACTTCAAGTTTGCTATGGGGCTTGTAAGGTATCTAAAAATATAAGTAACTCAAATATACGTCCACGTACAAAAGTTTGTGCATTATCAGAACCAAACTCGGATATGCTCTCAGAACGATAGCGATTTCCCCAGATTGGCATACTGCTGCTGCCATGGAATGTGAAATCATCGCGGCCGTCAATCATTCGGTAAATGCTTGGTATGGGTATGGTTCCATTATTATTTCTAGCTAAAACAGTTAAATCGGCTGGTTTAGTAAGTAGTCTCGAAGCGTAAAGACCATCACCTTTTCCTTTAACGCCATGACAAATTTCACAAGAACGCTGATATTCGATTTTTCCTGCTTCAGCAGTATTATTAACCACATCAGCAAATACTGGTCCGCATACTGTATAGATCAATAATAATCGGACTGAATGTTTTAGAAATTGCTTGTTAAATTGAAACATAAACTACTCTCAGACCATCTACTCAGGATTAATGTTAATTAGACTAATTCTTCTATAGTTACTAGGTATTGATCTAGCACAATAAAGACCCATAACTTAGCGACAAATAAAATATCCAGGATAATGTGAAGTACAGGACATCACGTGGGTAATGGCATTGGTGTCATATTCATCACCTGAGCGATAAGTCTCAAAATAATCATTTAGTTTTTGTACACGAGCAGGCATTGAACCAATTGCTTGTAGACCTAATGATACTCCGTAGTTCGTAAATGCAAATTTAGTCTCAGGAAGATAAGGTTCTCGACAAAAATATCCTTCTTCTTGCCACATATGATCTAGCATTGAAAGACAGCGCTTTTTTTGTGTAACTGCCCATTCTTCGTTTGGAAAAAAATGTGTCAACCACAACATCATGCCTAAACCAAGGTCTTGTGTTATCGTGAGATCCAAAGCAGTTTGGTCGATTAATTTTTTCATATCTCCTATTTGATGTAAGAGAGAAGCTTCATTCAGCATTCGATAGGAGACATAGCCATCAAACGCATCCAGCGCTCCTAAACCATAACCCGGATAAGGTGCATCAAGGGTCTCATTCATTTTCCAAATCACACCCTTGCCTGGAATTACAAATCGGTCATGTACTTGTGTTACAAGTTCAACACCTTTGTCGCGATAAGATGGGATAAATTTTCCAAGTACTGATAGCGCATACATCCACATGGCAAGATAGTGAAAATATTGTCCGTCTCGATCGAATGCTTCACCAATCCGAATTCCGCGCGGTCTTCCTAATACACGTTCTACTTCTGCAACGAGTTGTTCAGCTTGATCAAGATAATGATCACCACTTAACTCTTCATACAGAGATACGAGCAATACCAAGCCAAATGCATCTGTCCATAAATAGCGTAATCCATTTGGCCAAATGGATTGCTCACGCATCCACGCAAGCTTATCGAGGACATACTCGATATCTTTTTGCGCAGACATAATAATGATTAGAGCCCGAACGGATAGGTGTCGGGCAACGCTTCTAGCTCTTTTGTTTGGAAAGGATTTACGGCTTGAGTTTTATCGAACCAAATATATTCATCAAATTGCTTGGGTAAGACAGCATGAAAATAATGGCTCGCGAGCTCTGTTTCAGGTCGATAAATTACTCCAATTGCACGTTCCAGACGTGATTTCAGTAGTTCATTATGCACGTCTTGTGATTTTGGATTTTTTAATGCTAACAAAAAGCCAGGTATATTGGTTTGATGGAATATTCTTTCATAACTTTTTTCAAGTGATGGCCTGACTTGTTTCACTTCCATAGGACCATCCCAATCCGATGCCGCTGCAACGGTGCCAGTGTCTGTGCCAAACCCTATGTTATAACTTTCACAATTCAGTTCTTGTCGACACAAATAGCCAATATTGTATTCGCCACGCGTGAACATCTCTGTTGCGGATGCATCGCCAATATGAGAATTATGTGCCCAAACTATGCCTTTACTATTTTCTCCATAAAATTTTAGTAATGTTTGCAATGTTTCGAACATATGGCTATCACGTAAATTCCACGATGCACGAGAGCCATAATACATAATGCGATAATACCGCTCTGCATTTGCAACCAGTCTTGCGTTTTGTACGGTATCTAAAAATCGTTCGCCATCATGTTGAGTGTAATCACTGTGTTTGTGCAATATATCCGTCAACATTTGCACCACTTCTTCTTCGCATGATTTATATGAACCTGAAATCGCTGCACGCCCATAGGTTGCAGGGTCTTTCTGCCAAGGGTTTAAACACCCATAACGCTCACGTGCAACTGCAGCACTCGCGGGATCAATCTCATCAAGGTAATCTAAAATAGATCGAATAGAATTAAAAAGGCTGTAAAGGTCAAGGCCGTGAAAAGCTACGCGTTGTTTTAGCTTTTTATGCGTATTGTATTCACGCAACCAATCGACAAATTGTCTAACCGCTGTATTACGCCACATCCATACTGGAAATCGTGCGAAAGCAGTCCATTCTGAAGGTGGATATTCAAAATGCCTTACATAATGATCGATACGCGATGCATCCGGCCAATCTCCTTCAATGGCAATAAAATTAAATCCTTTCTTAGTAATGAGCTCGCGAGAGATGCGTTCACGCATACGATAAAACTCGTCTGTACCGTGCGAAGCTTCGCCAAGCAACACGACTCTTGCATCGCCAATTCGCTGCAGTAAAGGCTCAAGATTAGCTGTTTCGATAGAATCGAGTCTCTCCGCTACATTTTGTATTTCGTTTACTAATCTGCTTTTTTTATCTTCATGTTTAACTTTAGCCTTTTGCGTAAGAGCTAATTCTTCATTTTCTGCATCCCATCCTTCTTGACCAATTAGTGGTACAAAACGAACATCTGCAATATCTTCATATTCAAAATCACTTTCTCCAGTACGTGTGACTCGCACTAATTCTTGTGCACGTGGGTCGGTGCCAATTGGGATTACTAATCGACCTCCAATTTTTAATTGTTTCTTAAGTGATTCCGGAACTTCGGGTCCGCCGGCTGCCACTACAATCGCATCATAAGGCGAATGTAGTGGCCATCCGCGTGTTCCATCTTCATGCAATACATGTACGTTTTCATAACCAAGCTCTTGTAATGTAGTGTTTGCTTTTGCAGCAATTTGGCCAATTCTTTCTATGGTATAAACTTCGCTTGCAATTTCAGCAAGCACTGCAGCTGCATATCCTGAGCCTGCACCAATTTCTAATACTTTTTCGTTACCTTTTAGTAATAATATTTCTGTCATCAGAGCGACAATATAAGGTTGAGAAATTGTCTGTCCTTCTCCTATAGGCAATGGTGTGTCTTCATACGCGAATTCTCGTAGTTCATCAGGCACAAATGCTTCGCGCGAAACGGTTCGCATTGCATTTAATACTAATTCAGAATGTATACCTCGCGCGGCAATATGATTTTCAACCATATTTTCACGAAGTTTGACAAAATCTGTCATCAACACTTCCCTAGCATTATCGGAAAGGCAAAAGTTAAGTAATTAGATAACTTTTTGTGTTGATCTTTATCAACTCTATGAGGTTGTGAAAGAAAATATCCAGGCTATTTTTATTTTTCGGATTCGAACCTATATAAACGTTCTCTTAATCCCCCGATTTCCTCTAATAAATCCAGTGCTAAGGCAATGCCTGCTAAGTTTAAGCCTAAATCTCGCTCTAATCGCATTGCAGTATGTGCTTTTTGTAAGTTTGATCCGGTGAATCGCCATTGATGTTGCTCTTTCCCTATGGGGTCTAGTACACCTTCCTGAACCAATTCAATAATCCACTCAGCATGACAGTTACAAACACGACACATATCGCTCATGGAGAGCTCTAGCTGTTCATCTAACACAGCCCCAGTAATAACGTTGTCTTGCATATTTTTTACACTCCCAATTCAGCGCGTGGGTTAAACGCGAGCTCTTGTTCCATCTTGCGATATAACTGTTTTGCTTTTTCAGTATCTGCAGTAGGTAATTTAATTTGCAAAGTCACATAGATGTCTCCTGCAGGAGATCCGGGAATACCCTTACCTTTTAATCGTAATTTTCGGTTTGCTGCAGTATTTGGAGGAATTTTGAGATCCAGCTTGCCCGTAGGAGTTGGAATTTTTACATTGACACCAAGTGCCGCTTCCCAAGGTGCTACAGGTACATCCAAGTACACATCACGTCCTTCAACGTGATAGAGCATATGAGGCTTAAATTCGATTTCCAAATAAAGATCACCAGCTTCACCTCCTGAAACGCTTGAAGCACCTTGTCCCGCTAAACGAATTTTTTGGCCTTGTTTTACACCTTTTGGAATTTTTACAGATAGTTTGTGCTCTTTATTAACCACTCTACCCGTATTATCTAGAAAAGGAGTACGCAAATTAATCTCACGTGTTGCACCTGAGTATGAATCTTCGAGATCAATTAATACTTTGGCATGATGATCTTCGCCTCTTTGGCTAAACCCTGTATGTGCACGCCTACCTGCTGATGGGCCAAAGCCGTGACCAAATAACGTTTCAAAGAAATCACTAAAATCTGCACCACCAGCTTTTGCATACCCATCACCACTGAATTCAAATCCCGCATCCCAATTTGGGGGCGGACGAAAATCTTGGCCTGCTTGCCAATTGGCACCCAACTGGTCATATGCAGCTCTTTTTTCTGGATCTTTGAGTACTTCGTAAGCTTCGCCTACTTCTTTAAACTTTTGTTCCGCATCCTTTTCTTTGCTGACATCAGGGTGGTATTTTCTAGCCAACTTCCGATAGGCGCGCTTGATTTCGTCCTGTTTAGCATCACGCTCCACGCCCATAATCTTGTAATAGTCTTTGTAATCCATAGCAAACAATATTTTATTTAGGTGAATATTGAAAGCATTCTACGCTAGGTGTATTGACACATATCAAAGCGTTTATAAGACATTTGTAACAAAATGACTGAACTAAAACTTCGTGTGCTGGAGTATGTTATGCCAAACAAAACACAATTACGGAAAACACACGTTAAAAGCAAGGTAGTCTATGAACAGGATTACCAAGAAACACTAACGGATACTGCTCATTATAAAGCTGAGCAGTGCGGGTTTGTACCTGGCTATGCGCAAGAAGAATGGGTCGAAACAGAGAATGATATTCGTGCAATGCTTAAGCTGCATTAAGTGAATATTCATTCATAAATAATAAAAAAATAATAAAAATTTATGGAGAAGCGTGTCTTAATTATCCAGGGCCACCCTGATGGCTCAAAGCAACATTATTGCCACGCAATTTCTAATGCATACAAAAATGGCGCAAGAAATAATGGCTATGAGGTTAGGTTCATTAATATCGCCCAACTTAATTATCCTATCTTGCGCACTCAAGAAGAATTTGAAAGTGATGAACTCGTAAACGACATTAAAAATTCCCAACAAGATATCCGCTGGGCTAATCATATCGTTATTATTTATCCATTATGGCTGGGTGGTATGCCAGCCTTGCTAAAAGGATTTTTTGAACAAACATTTCGCTATGGATTTGCTATTGGTCATGAAACCAAAAAAATGCCTAAAAAACTACTTAAAGGTAAATCCGCCCGAGTATTCGTCACCATGGGTATGCCAGCATTTATATATAGATGGTTTTTTGGTGCTCATAGTCTAAAGAGTTTGCAAAAAAGTATTTTAGGTTTGGCAGGAATTAAACCTGTTAAATATAATTTGATTGGGTTAGTAGACGCTAGTAATAATAGGCGTATGAAGTGGCTTAAGAAAATACAAGTTCTTGGTCAACAAGGAGTGTAAACTTAACCTTTGTGTACGCAAAAATACTAATTCGTACAAGACATGCAAACTAATAACAATAAAGCCCTGCCTAGAAATGCTAAGGATCAGGTCACTCTCAGCACTAAAGCCTTAAGTAAAATCTATCAAACAGGAGATGTGAAAGTCCATGCACTACGCGATGTAGACCTTTCATTATATGAATCTGAATTAGTAGTTTTATTAGGGGCATCCGGAAGTGGTAAATCTACATTAGTAAATATCATCGGCGGCTTGGACACGCCAACGTCTGGACAAGTATTTTTTTACCAAGATGACCTAACTGCTTATAACGATCATCAACTTACTTTGTTTCGACGAGAAAACGTTGGCTTTGTATTCCAATTTTACAACTTAATACCCAGTTTAACTGCTCTTGAAAATGTTGCATTGGTTACAGAGATTTCTAAAGACCCTATGCGCCCAGATGACGCACTTGCGATAGTAGGTTTAACAGAGCGGGTTAATCATTTCCCAGCACAATTATCAGGCGGTGAGCAGCAGCGTGTCGCTATTGCACGTGCGATTGCCAAACGCCCATCTATTTTATTATGCGATGAGCCCACAGGTGCATTAGATAGTAAAACGGGGATTTTAGTTTTAGAAGCCATTGAACGTGTTAACCAAGAGCTTGGTACAACTACCATCCTAATCACACATAATGCTGTCATTTCTGATATGGCGGATCGTGTTGTCACACTAGCCGATGGACAAATAAAGTCTATCAGTGAGAATTCTCAACGCTGCACACCTAAAGACCTCGTTTGGTAATGCATGCACTTGACCATAAACTGATACGAGATTTATGGCGATTACGCGGGCAGGTGCTCGCCATAGGTTTAGTCATTGCTTCTGGTGTAGGCATACTGGTGATGTCTTTAAGCACCCTTGAATCATTAAGGGATACTTCAAATGCATATTATGAGCGTTATCGCTTTGCTGATGTTTTTTCAGGGTTAGAGCGTGCGCCAATAGGTTTAAAAAATCGTATTGCGGATATTCCAGGCGTTCAAACAGTACAAACACGAATCGTAAAATTTGCGGTATTAAATATAGAAGGTTTTGAAGAGCCAGTAATTGGTCAATTAGTTTCAATCCCAGAGCGTGGTGAACCGTTGTTAAACCAACTTGCTTTACGAAATGGTCGATTCGTATCACCTGGCCGGGTTGATGAAGTAGTCATCAGTGAACCTTTTGCAGATGCACATGAATTAAAAAGTAGGCGATCATTTTGAAGCCATTATGAATGGTAATAAACGTAAGCTTGATGTAGTGGGTATCGCACTTGCGCCAGAGTTTGTTTATGCCATAGGGCCAGGCGCATTAATGCCAGATGAGAAACGTTTTGGAATTATATGGATGGGCCGCAAAGCGTTAGCCTCAGCTTATGATCTTGATGGTGCATTTAATGACATATCATTGTCGTTGTTAGTCAATACCGGATCCAAAATTTGTCATAAAACACTTAGATCAGCTTACCAAAGATTATGGCAGTATTGGCGCAATCGCGCGTAAAGACCAAATTTCTAATTGGTTCTTAATGAATGAAATCGAACAAATGCGCACCATGAGCATGCTGTTACCGACTATCTTTTTAACTGTGGCAGCTTTTCTAACACAAATGGTGTTATCGAGATTAATTGCTACCGAACGCAGTGAAATTGGTTTGCTTAAAGCTTTTGGCTACACGCGTTTACAAGTAGCTTGGCATTATGCGCGGATGGTGATTGCCATTTCAGGCATTGGTATTTTATTAGGTTGGGTGCTTGGCACTTGGCTAGGTAGATACCAAACTGGGCTTTATGCAGAACTTTACCGTTTTTCCGTTTCTTTATTTTAAGCCTAGCTTAACTACGTTTGGTATAAGTGCATTAGTCAGTGTATTGGCAGCATTGGTAGGTTCTACTCGAGCCGTTTACAGTGCGGCAACCTTACCACCAGCGGAAGCCATGCTACCTCCTTCGCCTCCAGTGTTATAAGCGTCGCAAAAATTTCATCACGCGTTTATTAGCTTGGCTCGACCAACCCACACGCATCATATTTAGACAACTTGCACGTTGGCCGATACGTTCAATGCTTACCAGCATAGGTGTTGCTTTTGCGGTGGCCGTTTTAGTCATGTCGCTTTCTTGGTTTGACTCAATCAGGCAAATTATTGATGTGTATTTTTTTGATGCACAACGTCAAGACATCACTATTGGTCTCAGCAATGAGCAAGGTGATGAAATTGTTTATGAATTGGGACACCTTCCAGGTGTGCTAAGCGTAGAACCTTCTCGAATTGTAAGCACAGAATTCTATGCCAGTAACCGTAAGCACCGAGGTACCATACAAGGGGTTTCATCCTCCGCAATCCTTAATCCTGTTTATGACGTAGAACGGGGCATTGTCCCGATTTATTCTAATGGACTTTCACTAAATAGCATGTTGGCTGAAAAATTACAGGTTGCAGTGGGTGATTTAGTGCTAGTCAAAATTCTGCAAGAACGTAGGCCCGAAGTATTAATACCTGTCGTTGATATATTTGAATCCTATATTGGCATGCCTGCATACATGAATATTGATGCGCTTAACCGACTCATGAAAGTAGGGAAACAGGTTGAATTTTTAAATATGCTAGTGGATGAAAAATACGAATCTGAACTATTTGCTGAACTAAAAGAAATTCCTGATGTTGCCGCTGTAAGTTTGCGCCAAGCTGCCGTGGATACTTTCAATGACACGATGGCAGAAAATTTACTTATTTTCGTTACTTTATTTTCTAGTTTTGGATGCGCATTAGCGTTTGGGCTGGTTTATAACAGTACGCGCATAACGTTGTCAGAACGGGGTCGCGAGTTGGCCACTTTACGTGTGCTTGGATTTACCAGAGCTGAAATTTCGTACATTTTA
>CBDCTA010000023.1:0-46524 GCA_965221955.1 Gammaproteobacteria bacterium
AGACAAGAATACTACAAAGGTATTTAACACACCTTGTATCAGTCCCATCGTTACCATATCACCATTTGCGACATGACTAATTTCATGCGCCATGACCGCTTCCGCCTCATCATGACTCATAGCATTTAATAAGCCAGTACTTACTGCAACTAAAGCATTGTTACGGCGCATTCCAGTCGCAAACGCATTCACTTCAGGAGTATCAAAAATTCCAACTTCCGGCATACCAATATTGGCTTGTTCTGCTTGACGTTGCACCGTATCCATCAGCCATTGTTCAACTTGGTTAGAGGGCTGCTCAATCATGCGTACACCCATTGATCTTTTTGCCATCCACTTAGACATGGCTAAAGAAATAAACGAACCGCCAAAACCAATAATTAAAGACATAATAAATAAACCAGTTAACTGGCCTGACATGCCATTTTGCGCCATGATTTTATCCAGCCCAAATAGCTGTGCAGCGATACCCAATACAACAATTACTGCAAAGTTAGTCGCGATCAGTAGAAAAATTCGTGTAGCCATTCATCAGTCCTCAAAAATTCTTAGATAATGCTAATTTAGTCTTTATATATGTTATCAATATATGGAGCCTAACTTTAATAAATTCAAGCGCCTTATTCCTCATCCTCTTCTATGTGTACCTCAATTGCATCCACACTTCGATACCCTTGTGAAAGCTTCAACCCTCTTTGACCACGCTCACCTACAAAAGTGTCAATCTCATCGCCCTTCATTTTCTTAGTACGTTTACCTGCATATATAGTGATGGTTTCTCCATCTTGCACTAATGCAATCGCACGCATGGATTCTTCGCCACTGACCACTTTCTTGCTTGGAATATTAATGATTTTATTACCCTTTCCTTTTGGCAATATTGGGATTTCATTCAATGGAATCACCAGCATATTTCCTGCAGAACCAATGGAAATAATCCAGTCTTCTTCAATATCACGCACCCGTATAGGTGGCAATGCTTGTGCGCCTTTAGGTACTGATAACATCGCTTTACCCGCACGATTACGTGTAAACATATCTTCAAGTTTAGCTACAAACCCATAACCTGCACTGCTAGAGAGCAAGTAATAATCGGCAGGTTCACCCATCATTACCCCTACAAATTGCGCACCATCAGCTGGTTTTAGTTTGCCACTGAGAGGCTCACCCTGGCCCCGTGCCGAAGGTAGTGTGTGCGCAGGCAAAGCATAACAACGACCACGTGAATCAATGAACAATGCATTTTGGTTTGATTTTCCATAAGCATGGTCCTGATACGCATCGCCAGACTTATAATTTAACTCACGCGCATTCACATCATTACCCTTAGCTGCGCGTACCCAACCTTTTTGTGATAGCACTACGGTAATGGCTTCTGAAGGCACTAATTTGGATTCATCAATTGCCGTTGCTGCTTCACGTTTTACTAATTTAGAACGACGCTCGTCTCCAAACTCTTCAGCATCTTGTTTAAGCTCTTTTTTAATTAAGGTTTTCAAACGTGCATTTGAACCTAGTGTTTGTTCTAGTGATTTTCGTTCTGCTGCGAGTTCTTTTTTCTCGGTTTTTATTTTTATTTCTTCAATTTTTGCTAAATTGCGTAACCTTAAATTTAAAATATATTCAGCTTGCTCATCGCTAAGCTTGAATTTTTTCATTAACTTAGCTTTAGGATCATCTTCATTGCGAATAATCTTAATCACTTCATCAATGTTTAAATAAGCAATCAACAAGCCGTCTAATTCATGCAAACGTTTAGCCACTTTATCTAAACGCCACTGCAAGCGTTTCTTTACAGTGTCTTTTCTAACCTCTAACCATTCTTTTAGCAGATCACGTAGATTTTTTACCTGCGGACGCCCATCGACACCAATTACATTGAAATTAGCACGATAATTTTTTTCTAAATCAGTGGTAGCAAAAATATGCGACATTAAGTCATCAACATTGATGCGATTATTGCGCGGAGTGATCACGATGCGAATTGGGTTTTCGTGATCAGATTCGTCACGCAAATCTTGAACCATAGGTAATTTTTTCGCCTGCATTTGTTGTGCAATTTGCTCTAACACTTTCGCACCAGATACTTGATGAGGTAACGCAGTCACTACAATATCCGCATCTTCTTTTTGATACACTGCTCGCATGCGTACAGAGCCTGTACCTGTTGTATAGATTTCTTTGATTTCTTTCGGATCAGAAATAATTTCAGCACCCGTTGGATAATCTGGCCCTTTTATATGTTTACAGAGCTCAGCAACCGTTGCTTTAGGGTGATCAAGCAAATGCACACAAGCATTCACGACCTCATTTAAATTATGCGGTGGAATATCAGTAGACATGCCTACTGCGATACCCATACCTCCATTCAACAAAACATTCGGCAAACGCGCAGGTAAAACACATGGCTCCGATAACGTTCCATCAAAGTTAGGAATCCATTCTGTCGTACCCTGATCCAGCTCTTGCAATAAAGCTTTAGCATATTTAGTTAAACGCGACTCGGTATAACGCATTGCAGCAAATGATTTTGGATCGTCCGTTGAACCCCAGTTCCCTTGCCCATCAATCAATGGATAACGATACGAAAAAGACTGCGCCATAAGCACCATCGCTTCATAGCAAGCACTGTCACCATGTGGGTGGTACTTTCCGATAACATCACCGACTGTACGTGCAGACTTCTTATGCTTCGAAGCTGCAGACAAACCAAGTTCTGACATGGAATAAATTATCCTGCGCTGCACAGGCTTCAAGCCATCACCAATATTTGGCAAAGCACGATCCAGAATCACATACATGGAATATTCCAAATATGCTTTTTCAGCAAATTCTTGAATAGGTAGTTTTTCGGACTGTTCAAAGTCCATTTCTAAATTATCACTCATATTAAATACTAGTTAGTTCACTCGAGCTAAGTTTCCCTTTTCTCTAACCTGACCTCGCATAATATTTTCATACTCGCACCAAGTTTCCTTTTTTCTCCAGCCATTTCTTACGATCCGCAGCACGTTTTTTTGCTAGCAACATATCAATTAATTGAACAGTTTTCTTTTGATCTGTTAATGAAAGCTGTACAAGGCGACGGGTATCCACCGACATTGTCGATTCACGTAACTGCATAGGATTCATTTCACCCAAACCTTTGAAGCGCGTAATGGTTATCTTACCTGTTTTCTTTTCAGCCTTAACACGATCTAACACACCCTGTTGTTCTTCATCATCCAACGCATAGAACACTTCTTTGCCTACATCGATACGATACAAAGGTGGCATCGCCATATACACATGCCCTGCTTCAACTAAAGCGCGAAAATGTTGTAAGAACAATGCACACAGCAAGGTCGCGATATGCAATCCATCTGAATCCGCATCGGCTAACACACAGATTTTTCCATAGCGCAATCCAGACAAATCAGAGCTGCCTGGCTCAATACCAATCGCAACCGATATATCGTGCACCTCTTGTGAACCTAACACTTGCTCCGAAGCTACCTCCCAAGTGTTTAATATCTTCCCTCGCAACGGCATAATGGCTTGATACACACGATCGCGTGCTTGCTTTGCTGAGCCACCTGCAGAATCTCCTTCCACTAAAAATAATTCGGTGCGCGATAAATCTTCAGAAGTACAATCAGCAAGCTTTCCAGGTAGAGCCGGACCGCTGGCAATTTTTTTACGTACCACTTTTTTGCTTTTACGCAAACGTGATTCAGCATTACTAATCGCCAGTTGAGCAATTTGTTCCCCAGACTCAGCATTTTGATTCAGCCAATGACCAAATGAATCTTTAGCAACTCCCGCAACAAACACTGCTGTTTCGCGCGAACTTAAACGTTCCTTTGTTTGCCCAGCAAATTGAGGGTCTTTAATTTTGACGGATAGTACATAGCACAGTCTTTCCCAAACATCTTCAGGTGTAAGTTTTACACCGCGTGGTAAAAGTTTTCGAAACTCACAAAACTCTCGCAAAGCTTCGGTAAGTCCAGTACGCAAGCCTGAAACATGTGTGCCCCCTTGCGCAGTTGGCACAAGATTGACATAACTTTCTTTTAAACCCTCACCTTCTTCCAACAACCAGGTAATGGCCCATTCAACCGTTTCTTGTTCACCTTCAAAATGCTCACAAAATGAATCTTGTGGAATATGTTCAATACCTTCTACGGATTCCAACAAATAATCTTTTAAGCCATCTTCAAAATACCATTCGTGCTTTTTCTTATTTTGCTGATCATCAAAAGTAATTTTTAATCCAGGACATAAAATGGCTTTGGCCCGCATGGTGTGCAGCAATTTTGGAACCGAAAATTTATCGCTTTCAAAATACTTTGCATCTGGCCAAAAACGTATTGTCGTACCAGTATTTCTTTGTCCCACACTCCCCACAACTTCAAGCTTGGAACTTTTCTTACCGCCTTTAAAGGCCATGTTGTATTCTTTACCACCGCGACGCACCCAAATCTCAAGATTTTTTGATAAAGCATTGACCACCGAAACCCCTACGCCATGCAAACCACCCGAAAAAGAATAATTTTTATTCGAAAATTTACCGCCTGCGTGCAAAGTGCTGAGGATAACTTCGACGCCAGGTAGTTTTAACTTAGGATGTTTATCTACTGGCATGCCACGGCCATCATCTGCAACCTCTAGCGAACCATCTTTATAAAGTTTTACGTCGATAGATTTTGCATGCCCCGAAATTGCTTCATCGACACTGTTGTCGATCACCTCATGCGCCAAATGGTTAGGGCGCGTCACATCAGTGTACATACCAGGTCGCTTGCGGACTGGGTCTAACCCGCTCAATACTTCAATATCAGAAGCGTCGTATTTACCTACCATTTACTTCCTTTAAATTTCAATTTTTGATTTATAAATATAGTAATTGTAGGAATCCCATCACGTCAGTATGCTAACTGCATGACGGGCTCCAATATTGAACAAACTAATAAGACTAAACGCGCCACAGACCCTTATGCAAATATTGCGGTATTTGCTTCGGCAGGCAGCGGCAAAACCTATCTTCTTGTTCACCGTATATTAAAACTTTTACTTAATGGTGTTGAACCCGCACATATTTTAGCCATTACGTTCACTCGCAAAGCTGCTGCGGAAATGCAGGAACGTTTGATGAAAGTATTGGCTGAATGGGCTTCTGCAGATGACTCACAATTAGAGACAACACTAAAAGATCTTTCACATTCATATAACAACGCAAGCATAGCAAAAGCGAGGAAGTTATATGAAGAATTATTATTTGCAGAACATGAGATACGGATTACTACTTTTCATGCATTTTGCCAGGATATTCTAAAACGCTTCGCAATTCATGCTGGTGTACCTGCAGGCTTTCGAGTTACAGAAAACACATTGACTCTCAAGCAGGAGGCGCGCAAACGATTATTTAAACTCGCGCAATCTGAAAAGCATGAAAAATTAAACCAGACATTATTCAAACTGCTTGATCATTGCAATAGTGTCAATAATATCCATCAAGTCCTAGATACCTTTTTAGACTCCAGAAGCGATTGGTGGAGCTTTACCGAAAACCAAACTGATCCTACTGCATATGCAGAGCAATGCTTACACAAACTCTTATTTAATAAACCCTTTGATCAAGCAGCATTTATCACAACGATAACACCTCTAACACAAGAATATTCCTCATATCTATTTTTACATCAAACTGCAACCAATCAGCGTCATGGTGAATCTCTGTCTCGTTTTCTAGAACAACCTGATATTCAGCATCTCAATACCATTTTCTACGTTTTTTTAACCAGAAAATTTGAAAAACGTCAACTTAAAACTGGCAAAGCGTTAGAAAAAAGTTTGGGTACCGAGAAAATGCATAAGTTTCTTGTACTACACGAAACTATTTGCGAACAACTCCTGGAATATATTGATTACACAAAGAAACAAGCTCTATTTGAGTTTAACCAAGCTTGGTATTATGCAGGCAAGCTATTATTAGACGAATATCAATCTCTCAAATTTAATCAACATACTTTAGATTTTGATGATTTAGAGTGGTATACCTATCTACTACTCAATCAACATGAAAGTGCTGCATGGGTACAATACAAACTCGATCAACGCATTCAACATATTTTAATCGACGAATTCCAAGACACAAATCCCACACAATGGAAGTTACTATTACCTTTACTTGATGAGCTCGCGATCGACGCTCACGACAATCATAGAAGTTTATTTTTTGTAGGTGATGCCAAACAATCCATATACGGGTTTCGTCGCGCTAATTCAAAGCTGCAATTTACCGCGGCCGATTGGGCCAAACAACACCTGAATGCAGATTTGCTTGAAACGGATGACTCTTATCGTTCATCACCCGCAATTATAAAATTTGTTAATCAAATTTTTTCTCAAGAAAAAATCGAACTGAGTAATTTCAACTCGCATTGTGCCATTCAGTCTAATTTGTGGGGTGAAGTGCATGTTGAGCCGCTCATCTCTATAGAAGACTTAGGCAACGACAAAGCCAAGCAAACTTCTTTTCGCAATCCGCTGATCAAAGGCAAGCAAGACATTGAATATGATTGTCACTTTATAGAAAGTCAGCAAGTTGCAAAAAAGATCACTCGATTAGTAAACAGCACAACCAGTATTCTCAGTGATTCTGGTGCGCGTACTATTGAGTATCGCGACATTATGATCCTCGCCAGAAATCGCACTCATCTTGCACAGCTTGAGCTTGCCTTACGAGAACAAAGGATCCCCTATAACAGTACTTATGACAAAGATTTTTTATCGTCTTTGGAGGTTCAAGATATTTTGGCGCTGCTGACTTATCTTGTTCAGACTCATAATGATTTAGCACTAGCACAAGTATTACGCTCACCATTGTATGCCATCAGTGATGAAGAAATGATGCAAATAGCTATGCAGAAAGAACCTACGTGGCATGAAAAGCTTGAAACCTATTCCAAGCAAGCCAATAACTCCATTGCAAGACAAGCAGTTGAACAATTAGAAAGCTGGAGAAAAATTGCAAATTCATTACCGGTTCATGACCTACTAGATCAAATCTATTTTCAAACGAATCTACTCACTCGTTATTCTCATTGCATCAGCAATGAAGGCTCTGAGGAGTTAAAAATACAGGTATTGGAAAATTTAACCTCTTTATTACAACTGAGTTTAGATTTAGATGCAGGCAGATACTCAAGCATTCAATCGTTTCTACAAGCTTTACAAAATCCAAATGCCAGTAGTTCACTGTCAAGCAATAAACCACAACAGAGTGAAAACGCTGTACAAATCATGACGATTCATTCAGCAAAAGGCTTGGAAGCACCGGTAGTATTTTTAATCGACACTGGTCCACAAAAAAGCAAACCGCGTACTTATCAATCCATTATTAATTGGCCACCAAGCGCACAACAGCCCGAGCAGTTCTTCATATTGGGACGTAAAGATGACATAGATAAAGATACACAAGCCATTATTAAGCACCAAACAAATAAGGATTATCTTGAAGAACTTAATTTGCTTTATGTAGCGCTTACACGCGCCAAACAATATTTATTTGTCAGCGGCACTGCATCGAAACACAATACATTTTCATGGCACTCTATCATTCAAGATGCGTTTGAGAAAGCAGACGACGATGAGCCATTAGAGTTTAGTTTTGGCACTCCCACAACAGCAAAAAAACCAAATGATCAAACTAGTACAGAAGGGCCTCCAGAATTAGATCTAAACTTCGATCTAAGCCTACCCTTCCCTATAACGGATGTAACAAACCCTTCTACTGAACAACTTGCTGCAATAGATGAGCAGCAAGCAGATTATGGAACGCTAGTACATAAGATTCTAGAGCTCGCGGAACAAAAGCACTTCCAGAATCAAGATTATGAGGAATTAAAATTTGTAGTAGATACTGCACTGGGCACCACAACAACATCACAAGAATTTGATCGCGCTCTTGATGAGGTTAAAAATTGTTTGGAAACCCCCAAGCTACACGAGTTATTTTCTGAAGCTCCTGGAAAAGAAATTTTAAAAGAAATACCTATCAGCTTCACCAACAAAGACAACGTTTTTTATCGCATCATCGATCTACTGATCATTACAGATTCGACCGCTTGGGTCATTGACTATAAAACCACGAGCGATGTGGCTATTGAGACTATGCAAGAACATGCTAAACAATATCTAAATCAGATCAACACTTATCGTAATGCCGTAACGAAACTTTATCCTGAGAAAGCAATACGAGCTTCGATCTTATTTACGTCGATTCCAGCACAGTATGATTTTTCAGAGGAAGAGTTAATTAATTAGTCTTCTTAGCTTGTTCATCCAACATCGCAGCCAAATCTTTCGCCGGACGATAACCAGGAATTAAAGTCCCATCATCAAGTAACAATGCAGGTGTCCCAGTAACACCTAATTGTTGCCCGACATTAAATTGAGATGCGATAGGATTATCACAGTTCGCTTGAGGAACACTTTCGCCCGCCTTCGCTTTGGTCATTGATACTTGTTGATCTTTAGCACACCAAACATTTACGGCCTTTTGGAAAGATGGGGTGTTGGGCCCACTACGTGGAAACATCATATAACGAATTTTCACACCATAACTATTTAGCTGATCCATTTCTGCGTGTAATTTTCTACAGTAACCGCAATCAATATCGGTAAACACTGTAAGTGTATGACGAGGCTTTTCAGGAGAAAACACAATCATTTCAGACTCTTTTAGCTGACTCATCGCAGTTTTACGCAATGAAGCTTTTGTGGTCTCAGTCATGTTTTCATTGGTATCCAAATCTAACAGCGCTCCTTGTAAAACATATCGACCATCAGAGGAAACATAAAAAATCTCCGAACCAAATACCACTTCATACAAACCAGCTACAGCTGTAGGTTTTACTGAATCTGGTTTCTCTTGCGGCGCTAGCTTTTCTAAACGCTCCATAATATTTGCAACATGTTCTGCCTGATCCGCGTAGGCAACTTGTGTGCAAAATAAAACGAGCACGAAAGAAATGATCAACTTATACATTACTGTTAATTCCCTATTTAATATAAAATAAATATTATGGATTTTTAGATTATCGTAGGCCGATTACAGCCGTACTATATAGGACCCGAATCGAGAAGAATAATTTCAGCCTTTAGAATGGCCAAAATAGCCGCCCAGACACAGATTTAGCTAAGTTATATCTATCCTCTGGGATGGTGCTGTCGGTGTAATTCCTGCAATCTAGCCTGCGCGACGTGCGTATAGATCTGGGTGGTAGACAAATCACTATGCCCTAATAACATCTGCACCACGCGCAAATCAGCTCCATGATTCAATAAATGCGTTGCAAATGCATGTCTCAGCGTGTGTGGTGAGAGGTGTTTAGTAATCCCTACATTCTTAGAGTGCTTTTTTATCAAATGCCAAAATGCTTGCCTTGTCATTGCAGCACCACGATTGGTGATGAACAACGCATCACATTGGCGATTATTTTTTAATAAATCTGCACGCGCTTCGTTTATAAACTTAGAAATCCACTCGTTGGCCTGTTCACCAAATGGAATCAAGCGTTCTTTGTTCCCTTTTCCAATTACACGAATCACGCCGTGATTTAAATTAACCTGACTTAAAGTTAAACCAATCAACTCACTAACTCGCAACCCGCATGCATAGAGCACTTCTAACATGGCTCGATCACGTACACCTTGCGCCTTATTAGTATTCGGTGCAGCAAGCAGACGCTCAACCTCTTCTTCGGTTAACGTTTCGGGCAAAGGGCGTCCGAGTTTTGGAAACTCGATTTGTGCAGACGGATCTTTTTGCACTGCACCCTGGCGCACTAAATAACGATAAAAACGACGAATACTGGATAACAATCTTGCCGAAGTGCGCGGCATACTGCCTTGTTGCACTCGATAGGATAAATAATCTAATAAATGATCCCTACGTGCCTCAGTAATATTGACCGTCATCTTGGACAGCCACTTAGAAAGCCCAAGCAAATCGTTTCGATACGCGGATAATGTGTTTTCACTTAAACCGTGTTCAACCCAAAGCGTATCTAAAAATGCTTCGATTACGGGTTGATCAGATGGTAATGTAAATGAGGAATCACTCATGTAATTGAAATCGGATTATTAACCTCATAAAGTTTAAGTTTATGAATTTCACATAATAAAATCAACTTTTACATCGTTATTAAAAACCACAATGAAATCTACATCCACATCTAATATTCAACATGTTTCTTTATTAAGGCGCTTTGGTGCAATTTTGTATGATTTCTTTTTGTTAATTACGGTTCTATTCATTGCATCTTTCTTAGTAGTCGTTCCCTTTAACCTTAAACCTGAAAATCCTTTTTTCTTTTTATATCAAGCGTATATCTTTGTTGTTGCATTTATTTTCTTTGCTTGGTTTTGGACCCACAACGGACAGACATTGGGCATGCGCACATGGAAAATACAATTAGTAAACGATGATGATTCAGCGATAAGTTGGGGCACTGCACTGATTCGCTACTCTGTAGCAACACTTTCCTGGCTTGCACTAGGACTCGGCTTTCTTTGGAGCTTATGGGACAAACAACACCGAACTTGGCACGACATCGCTTCGAAAACGAAATTGGTTCGTACTTAATTTAAATATTTGCTTCGACCACCATGGATGGCGGAAGTGCAGAAATTGCACGGCTGCAAGGATGCGGGAGGTAGAGTAACGCAGGAGCAGTTGCCGAGGAGCAAATTTCTGTCGGCCAATTAGTGAGTACATGGAAGTACGAATAAGAGCTACAACAAGGATGTTGTATCAGATTAAAGTCAGTCTAAATTAAAATGTCCGCTTTCGGCCAAAAGCGGTCATTAACGCTATGGTTCATTCACAACACATGCAACGTAGCGGTTGGAACCAACTTGTTAGTTTTTATTCTCACACGTTTGTTTAACTCTTTCTGCAGGGATCTTTAACTGGGCAAATAGGTATTCCTTAAAGGAGTCCAGATATTGTTGAGCGTCAATAGCCTTTTGCATACAAAGAAGCCACGCATCTCGCTCTGTTTCCCCAATAGCCAAATGTTTATGCACCCCAGGAATACTGATTCCGCCATAATGTTGGTGATAAAGTTTTGGGCCTCCCAGCCATCCACAGAGAAAGTATGTTAATTTTTTGCGTGATTCGGTTAAATCTTGTGGGTGCATTTCTCTGATTGTTTTTGCTTCAGGAAATGTATCCATGTTTGAGAAAAAATTTTCCACGAGACATGTGATGCCAGCAAGTCTACCCGCCGCATTGTAAGAGTTATCTCTTATGCCATAGCTGTGCTCATTAAATTTCATGGTTTTAATTATATCTCTACATGGAACATGTTGAGTTATTTCAGTCTGTATCAATGATGTGACGCTCTGCAAATTCTATTATTTCTCCACACTTTAAATCTTGAATGTGTTCAGGATTATCTTCTAGCTGCCCTAAGAATTTATTATCTTGTACTAATAGGATTTCAACCCACAATTGCTCATTACTTGATATTTTAGGATTATCACTTTTAAAATTAAACATGAGCTTTACTTTATGACCTTTCTCTAGTGGTTCAATGACATCTTTTGAAGGTTTAGAAAATTTATGTGGAACCTCATCTACCAGCTTTTGTGCATCTTCAAGATTCCAACTTTTATCCATCACTGTTTCTCTCAATTTTTAGGGCAAAAACATAAATAGCTACTAATTACATAACGATAATGTCAGTCTTGTGCCGTTAACGCTCATTAAACTATTTCTTTAAGAGTGCTCTTAGTTGAGTTGGACCCATCCACGAATTAAATCAAAATATATGAATTCCGCACCAATTGACTCAACCCTACGAACGTCACCATTATTTGGCATGTCATATTCTTCCAAGCCTTCCAAAGCAAGTGCGTTAGCCATTGCGGATTTTGGCTGCCGCTGGCTGGGAAGCTGCTCGAGATGTAGCTCTTCTGCAGTCCAGATCATTCCATCTCGTTCCATAGGTGATGCCTTCGCAAAATCTGCAGAGAGAAATACAGCAGATGTGCCAGCCATTTTTTTGTAGACAGATGCAATCATAAAGAGCTTGCCTAACCTAATAGTGAGATATATGGACAAACGGAGATTAAGCTTTCCTAAGCTAAAGTTTCTTGTTCTACCTCAGCTAATTGTTGGTTTCAGGTATAGAAAGAATAAAAATTCAACATTTATGGAGGATATTTGCACTTTTTAACCAACCTCTATCATATCTCCTGTGTGTAGCTGGCTAAAGTTTATTGAAATTCTATGAATGTCTGCTTTCGGCCAATAGCGGACATTAACAATTATGAAATCTCTGCAATCCTTAAGTTAACAGAATAAATGCCATTAACCAGATGATTATCGAACCAAATAAAAAGAATGTTGTATTTATTCCTTTTTTTACCACTGATTTTCTGAATACAACAATACCCATGCTAATGGACGCAATAATGGGGAAACCAATACTGCTGAACAAACCAAAAGGTCCTGGGATCACACCCATGCCAAACGTTGCAGCTTCTTTAGGCATCAGCATAAAACCCGCTGATATAATAACCAAATAACAAACTGAGCTAATTAACTGAAGCTTCCATTCCATGTGTAATCACAACCTTTATAGCTCAGAATCGACTATTATCTTGTTTAAATACATCTCTAACCTACTACCTCATAGGCAAACTATAATGTCCGCTTTGTGTTGAAAGCAGTCACTCAAGCAGTGGTTATATTAGTTTTTAAATGTTTTTCTGATGTGAGTGTATTAGTAATTAGACAATTATTCTCTGCCTTTTCTAATATCTGCGCGGCTTTCTTCTCATCTTCTTGTGATTTAACTTTCAATGAGGCGTTGATGTGGATTTCTGTAAATTTAGTTTTACGATCTACCATCTCTAATATGCCTTCAACATCACAAGATAATTCAGACCACTCTAATTTTGAGGCAGTAGCTATCGCGCGGAAGGTTAGTATCAAGCAGCTAGCCACACTTGCAACTAAAAGATCTTCTGGAGACCATTTATCTCCTGGTCCATCAAATTCTTTTGGTGCGGCAATATCGAGCTTTGTTAATTCACCTGATTGTATGTCGAGTGAACCCGTAGGTCGCCCATGTGCTTGCGCATGGTAATGGTGAGGAAACTTTTGCATTTCTCGCTACCCTTTATCTGTTGCTCCGATGTTAAACAATATTAGTTTCATTTAAATGTCCGTTTTCGGCCAATAGCGGATATTCATGACAAATACACCTTCAAATAATATCCTGGAAGTTATGCATTGACTATAAACTATTAGCTTGACGTATCGCGATACGTGTAAATATAGGTCCGATTAATTCAAAAAAGATTGTAGTGCTAATGACTAAAGATATCAGCACTTGTTTATGCTCTGGAAAATAGTTGGATGCAACTAGCGCCATACCAATGGCAACACCTGCCTGAGGTAATAAAGCAACTCCCATCCAATTTTTAACAGTTTGATCAGACTTGCTTAATTGCCCGCCAACTCTTGCACCGATGACTTTTCCTATGCTTCTACTAAGTATATATACGATTCCAATCAGTCCAATGTCTGCAATCATTTTTAATTCAAGTGTAGCCCCTGCCAATACAAAGAAAATTACCATAAACGGCCATTCAATATTCTCAATTTCATGAAAAGCGTAGTCGTGATGCTTAGCAAAATTTGCAACGATTGCACCCATTACAATTGAAGCAATTAGAAAAGATACATCAAGCCAAAGTGCCAACCCTCCACAGATAAATACCAGGCCAAGCGCTTCTGTTAATATAGGCTCACCAGGTTTCAGTCTTCCCGTTAAATAGGCAGCAGGAAATCCGAGCAAGACTCCTAGAATAACAGCTCCACCAATATCTTTTAATGCTATGACAATTAATGGACTGTCTGAGATCTCTCCACTAATTGACGTGGCTACTGCAACCCCTAAACCAAATAATATTAGCGCCCATGCATCATCCAAAGCGACAATTGAAATTAGTAAATTACTAAATGGACTTTTATCATTAGATTCCATTACTACATCTAACGTAGCTGCTGGAGCAGTTGCACTCGCAATACAACCTAGCAGTATGGATAGCTCTATTGGCAAACCGAGCCACATAAGGCCTATGGTCACAATGACTACTGTGAATACAGCAGCGCTTATTGAGATGGTAAGAATATTTTTTATTCCGTGCGTGAGAGATTCTCTAGTGAGCTTTCCTCCTATCAAAAAACCAACCATTAATAGAGTCATCTCAGCAATAATTTCAAATTGTTGAGTAAAAATTGGTGGAATAATATTGAAAGCTTCCTTCCCAATTAAGATACCAAATAACAAAAGAAGCGTAACACGTGGTAAAAATGTTCGACGGCCAAGAGTACTTATTACTTGCCCAAAAAGAAGAATACCACCAAGTGATAAAAGAAATTGGTAGGCTGATTCCATTTCACTTTTTATTCTAACAAGTTTCTAAATGTCCGCTTAGGGCCGTTAGTGGTCATTTTGAAGCTTTGTTTTGAAGATTCCAACTTTGTTTCTCCTTAAATTATTTTAATTATGTCCGCTTTCGGCCAATAGCGGACATTTATAAAACTAAACATTTATTCTTATTATGGACGTTTTACACCATCACAATATTCATTAACTTTTGAAGTTAATCCTTGTATATCACATTTAGTTTCTAGATTTTTTTCAAGTGAAATAATAAAAGGATACACAGTATCAATTTCATATTGAGGTGGACTACAGCCCATACACCAGTAATCATGTCTAAATTCAGCATTACCTTTATAAGATTCACGAAAATCGAAGTAGTTTTTGACTCCTTATATATACATACTAATACCTATGAATTACATCAGCTTTTTTATTCCAGTCAGTGTAAGTGGCCTCCCATCTTTTTCAATCGAATATGTAACTTCAGAGGTTGATAAAGATCAACTTTGACCTTACTTAAGGCTAACAGTTTGGCCTCTTGCCTTTTCCTCGTGCTTTTTTATAGGACAATAATGCCTGCGGCATGCGCGCATTTAAATCATTAATCCGAGATTGATTTGCTGGATGTGTGGACAGAAATTCAGGTGGTTGCTCACTACCTTGTTTAGACATGTTTTGCCACAATAAAACACTTTCACGAGGATCAAAACCTGCCATAGCCATATAGTCTAAACCCAAGATATCAGCTTCACTTTCTTGCCCTCGCCCATAAGGCATCAATACGCCATATTGAGCACCTACACCAAGCAATCCCACTAAACGTTGTTTACCGGGTGTAGTTGCGCCTGCCATAACTTCCACTAATTTTAAGCTTGCGCCTGTCGCATAAGCTGCAGATACACGTGCATTTGCATGTTCTGCAAGTACATGTGCTACCTCATGAGCAATAACAGTAGCCAATTGATGTTGATTTTTTGTTACTTCCAATAATCCGGTATACACACCAATTTTGCCGCCCGGTAAAGCAAAAGCATTAACTGCCTTGTCTTGAAATACAATCACTTCCCATTGTGTATTTAGTCTTACTTCACGAGTAATTGCACTTGCTATACAACTCACATATCGATTTATTATTGCGTTTTTAGATTGTGGTGTTTTTTTCTTTAGATCTTCAAAAGCCGCAACGCCCATTTTATCCATTTGTTCTGCAGGGATAAGATGCAGTTGTGATCGACCAGTGGGCGAAGTCGCACAAGAATATATAGAAAGAATTAGTAAGAAAATTAATACAAGATATGTACTCAACGTACCTTTCATTACAAACAAATTAAGCGCTTAGTTTTTGAAATACTTCGGCATGATATTTTAACCGTACATGCAGTTCTCTAGTTGGGTCCTCCAGGATATTACCAGTTAAAAACATTTCATCTTCATCATACTCACCTACTAATTTGAGAATAAATTCCTCTAGTTTCCCAAATATTGGATTATATACACCATGATAGTGCTTTATATTAATAGTAGCATTGAAATTATTTCCCTTTAGATCATAACTACCAACATAAAAATAGTTGTTATCACCCCCCAATATTTTCTTTTTCTCTAGAACGACAATTCCACCTCCTTCTGCGCTCATTTTTGAAACGAATTCTAGAGACCACAACTGCTCTAATGCCATTTTACAATTACCATGTTCACAATCATTGGTATCTAACTAAGCGCTTTTAACTTCGATTGATCGCTTATTGCTTTTAGCCTCAATTGTTTTAGGTAGGGAAATATTTAGTACGCCCTTGGAATAGTTTGCATCAACTTTATTGTTATCCACACCGTTAGGCACACGAAATGTGCGTTGAAATGAGCCATAACTCCTTTCGCTTACGTGATAATTTTTCTTCTTTTCCTCACGCTCCGCTTTTTTCTCACCTTTTACAGTCAACGAATCATCATTGAGAGACACTTCAATATCTTTTTCAGTCATGCCCGGCAATTCAACTGCTATCTCATAAGAATCATCACTCTCACTGACATCCACTCGTGGTGTTATGTCGAGTTTTGGCAACTTCAAATGACGTTCAAGATCTGCCATTGGATAGGTCCACCCTTTGCCAAATACTTTAGGTAAGCTTGGCCAATCTTCAGCAAAACGATCAAAAATATTGTCCACTTCTTCACGCAATGTTACTAAAGGCGATATGACATCACCTTTTTTAGCAACAGACTTTCTAGATCTGGTCTTTCTCTTAGATGTTTTCTTCTTTTTTACAGGTACTTTTTTTGCTCTGCGCGCCATTACTGCTTCTCCTTTTGATTGTTTGTAACTAATAATTTTGTCGTAATTTAGGGTTACAGCATTGATCTTAGTCAAATTAATACATTGTTTTTCCATAAAACGAATAAATGACAATTTAATAACATTTCCATCATTGGCACGCACACCTTAGATATTTCTGATTTTTCATTTTCAGGTGGAGTAACACTAGGTGGAAGTGCGGGTATTACATTCATTGGAGATATTTCTACAGGTACAGAATCCGAGCTTGGTTGATCTGTGAAATAAACTTCCCCATTAGGCCTACATGTCTTTACAATTGATGCGCACAGGCGCAATGACGCGACACACCGAGTGAACCTGTCTGAGAAAATCTTTAGTATTTTTGAAATTTTGAAAATGTCCGCTTTCGGCCAATAGCGGACATTTACTTTTTCTGAATGTCATGTTCCAAGATAGCCAAAATGGCAGCTTCTACTCTCGAGTCATCGTTCATATGAAATATATTATTCTTTTCTCTATGCTCAGTTATTTCAATGACACCATCAACATCATAGACATTATATGAAGGACGATCATTCTTTCTTCCTAAGGACAAATCATCAAGATAATATGGACGTGTACCAATTCTTTGCCCGGTTACTTGATTAACTTTCTTATTGTTTAAATATATTTTGAATACTGCTTCTGTGAGATAGTAATCAACTGATACGCTAATTTTATCGCGATCATTTTCTTCAGCTATTTCATCAAAGAACTTTGGTACTCGAGAATCATCAGCTAAATCGAAACTAGACTCGGGGAAACACCCAAATAGCGTAATAACCAAGAAGATTATTAAATATATTTTAATATTTAATTTTATATAAAACACTATAAGTATGACTTAAAGAAATGTCCGCTTTGGGTCGTTAGCAGTCATTCAATAGATTTATTGCCGTAATATGGCACTAAGCATTCATTTTTCATTGCATCTAATGCATAGGAAAGGCCTTTGAGGCTGTAAGAGTACTCATGTAACCCGTTTTTATCACGATATCTAACATTTATAATTTTTGCATTTATCATTTCTTTAATGAGCCATCTTGATCTAACTGTGCTGATTAAATTTGGTGAGTAATCATTAACAAACCATTCTAAATTTAGTGGCGCTTGTTCATCTAGCTGAATAACCATCGGCACAACTTCTGGATCTATTAATTCAATAGGTTGGCCATTATTTAAATGTATATCATATCCTTCGTGTTGACTTATTCCTGAACTACAATAAATTTGCAGTATTGGGAGATTATTTGGATTCTTAAGTTGTGGTACTGCAATCATCGCCTGATTAGGGAAAGCAGGATTTAGCATTAATGACCAATCAGTTTGCGTCGCCCAATCATTTTCAAGACCAGGATCAACAGGTTGATTATTTTGATTAGTCTCAGTGCTTGCAGAACATTGGAATGCACACATAAAAAGAACAAAAAATAATAGTATTTTCATATATCCCTTAATTAATTTATGTCCGCTTTGGGTCGTTAGCAGTCATTCTAGACTTTGACTGTTTTTGCAATGTCATAGTATTTACCAGTCAAGTCCGTGCTCAATTTTCCAGTTTCAACCGCATTTAAAAATTCTTCTGGAAACTTATCTTTACCAAGAATAAATAATTGACTATTAATATCCTGCAAATATCTATCTCTAACTTTTTCAATTTTATTCTCATCATGCTCCATCCATGCGGCTTTTTTATCGTTATAGAAACATAATTCGTTGAGTAGCTTCATTAGCTTTCTTTTCTTGAAATAGCTAATAATCATTTATCAAAGGAATGTCCACTTTGGGTCGTTAGCAGTCATATTAAGTTTATGTTTCATTGATTCCAACCTTATGTCTCCTTTCGGCAAATAGCAGTCATTCAGTAAGTGAAACTTTTTCACCATTTTTGAATAAGATATCAGTGCTTCCATCTCTATTTCGATCAAGCATTTCTAGTACGTCGCCTTGTTCATTCTCGACAACATTTACTATTTGCTCAAAATACCCATCCCCATCTATGTCACTAACAGAGATAGCATCACCATCTGAGAATCTCACTACGACATAGCTATCAGACAATGTAACCGAGTAGTCTTCATCGTAGATATAAAGCATTTTAGGGCCACCAGCTTTCTTTGGCCCATATAATTTCAAATCGCTAATTTTGGTAGTGATCAAATCACTCAGTTGATAATCGAGGTGCATAGAACTTGAAAGCTCTTTTTTATTACGCTCGCTTAACTCTTGCCAGTTAACATCATTTTGATTTTTACCATATATCCAGCCACCAACCGCAGATATACCTGAAACTGAAACTAAAACTAGTGCAATTATATTGATTGTTTTCATTTGATCTGCGATGTCCGCTTTGGGTCGTAAGCAGACATTTTAGAACAATATGTATGAAATTTTCAGAAGCGTCTGAAACTTCTCACGCCTAATTAACGCAGTAACTTACGATGCTTTCCTACCTCACACTGTGACATTAGGATACTGCAATGAATAACAATGAACTTCATTGTGACACATTTTGGTCACTGCAACCCATTGTCTAAGAACACTTCACTCAAAAGTTAATAGCCATTATTTAACATCCAGTTATTCAATGGGAGTACCAATACTTTTAAATGCTCGTGATTGACTGTTTTAGCAAGTACTTTTTCAGGATAAGGATAGACGGCCCATGCACGATCAAAGTACTCTTGAGCTTCTTCTTTGTTTGGTGAACTTTCTAAAAGTTTCGCCCACTTAACAAACAAAGCACAACCAAGTGTAAAACGTGCACCACCATAGTTCATGCGTGTTAATGCTTCCTCAGCATATTCAATTGCTCCATCAATGTCTTGGTAAGTAAAAAGTAAAAAATTTGCATAATTTCCCCATATCCATGCAGAGTTAGGATTATTCTCAAGCTGATTTCTATAAGCTGTATCAGTACTATCATAATCACCCATCTTCCAATATGTGCTTGTAATACCTTCTAAAGCTCCTGCATAAGCTTTTTCATTATTAGTCCCTTTTTCAATAACATTTTGGTAGCGTTCTAATGCTTCAGAATATTTCCCTTGTATATCTAAAAGCCGTGCCCAGTTAATTTCCAGCCAAGGTGATTCTGTGCCAATACGCTCTGCACTCGTTAGTGATAAGTCTGCATAACCAAACTCTTTCATCGCAATATAAACGGATGCTAATAAAACATATGCGTCTGCGTAATGAGGCTCGATTTCTAATGCCCTTTTGACAGATTTTTCAGCAGCGAGCAGGCTCTCTTCTCTATAATTATCATAATTAATATAGCCACTCATTAAGTGGAGCCTTCCATACTCTCTATGTACAGGCGCAAATTGCTCGTCTTTAGCAAGAATTACTTCGAGCATAATATACGCCTTTTGGAGATCCTCTCTCCTTCCAGTGTAAGAATTTATAAGTATTCGCGCAGCATCATAGCTTTCAAATAATTCAGGACTTTTTTCTCGATATTTCTGATCGATTGGGGAATTCCAAAATTCAGCACTTGCTGAAGTGACGCATAGAATTAATAGTAATACTAAGAATTTACCAGCCATAAATACTCCAACCTAAATTAGGCTACTAGAAGAATAATAAGTCCAACTCATAAAGATTTAAAGATTTGTATAAAAAAGTTTAAAAATACGACTGGTGGATGAATTACAGATAAGCGTTTTCAAAGTTTATATAAACGAGATACGAGGATTTTCAGATTTTTCTAGAAATACTCACATTTAATTAACACAGTGACTTACGATGTTTCCCTACTCACAACTGAGTCAATAACGCACAATAATGAGTATGAGTGTACTTCAGTGTGACACAATTTTGGCACAACTTTAAATATCCGCTTTCGGCCAATAGTGGTCATTACGTTTATGCGAGTTTCTTTGCTACAAATGGAGACAATAATAATGACATGCCTAACAATAAATACTTGAATATTGGTGTACCAATTAACTCAAAGCCTTTATGCCCAATAAAAGGTAACAACAGAACACTACCAAGCATCCAGATAGCAAAAGCTAACGTGAAACAAGCTAATATAATCTTAAACACTCTAAAATTACCATTCTTCTTGTTTGAGCCTTTGCTAAGCAATACACCAATTATAGCTATGCCCATCAAAACAATGCCAAATGTAGAATATAATAAGACATTTACTTGTTCTGGATATTTAAAATTTAGGAACGAAATCATTAACAGATAAGAAACTGCCAATGCAGCAATAAATATCAGATTTCTTTTATTCATTACAGAAACATAATGTCCGCTTTGGGTCGTTAGCAGTCATTTTAAATTTGTAGCTCATTGAATCCAACCATATTTGTTTTGAATTATGTCTGCTTTCGGCCAATAGCGGACGTGTAATACTCTCCTTTAATTGGCACTATTAATTTTACAAATTTTTGTTTTTTCGTGAACCCTCAAACAAAATAAGTAATGCCATAGCCGCCCAAATAATGGTTAATAAGATAAATGCTCCACGGTTAGAATTGAAGCATGCTATATCATCACTTCTCCAATTGGGTAAGCTAATGCAAAAATCATTGTAATCGTCATAGGAAAGAAAAATAACAAAAACGTACACTGCTACAGCGAAAAGAAATCCTATAATATTTCTTTTCTTAGGAATCTTCATAATCTATAAATCTTTCAAAATGTCCGCTTTGGGTCGATAGCAGTCATTTTGAACGTTTGTTTTGAAGTTTCCAACCTGACTTCCCCTAAATTGATCTTAATTTTGTCCGCTTTCGGCCAACAGCGGACATTCATGCGTCATTGATCAGATGTGTTTGCAGGACGAAACTCTTCAAAAATCTGCTTGTAGTGTTTGGCCTTATCTTCGTTTATCTCAAAATACCAACAACCTTTTAAATAACAAAGCGCGAGTACATGAGCAGCCCTATAGTTATTTAAATCTCCTGCTTTAATCAGCCATTCACGTGCTTCATCCATCTCATCTATTGTAGGAGGTGTTTGGCTATCTACACGTTCTGCAACACCTAACCACAAATTATACATCGCTTCTGAATTGCCTTGATTAGCAAGATTAATTAAATGCTTTGTATCTTTATCATCATGAGAATTACTCGCTAATGGAATACAAATTAAAATTAGAAATAAAATAAATTTCATCTAACTAATCTAAAATTACTAATGTCCGCTTTGGGTCGTAAGTGGTCATTTTAAGTTTGAAGTTTATTGATTCCAACACTTTGCACCCCTAAATTTGTCTGCTTTCGGCCAATAGCGGACATTCACAGCTAGAGGACAATATCTTTCTCCATCACGGATACTGAATGACCTTGCCACTCGGTACGTTCTCGCACAACCCAATTAAGTTTAGAATAAAATTCTTCTGAATCGGGCGTGTAAAGAAATAATTTGCTCACTCCTAATCGTGCTGCTTTATCCTCAATAGCAAAAACAAGCTTTTTACCAACCCCCTTTTTTCTATGCTTTGTATCTACATACAAACCCGCCAACCATGGACTTAGGTTTGGGCGTGATCCAAGATCATTTGTCTTTAAAGCAATCATCCCTATTGCTTTATCGTTTTCAAATGCTACTAAACAAAGTGGTATTTTCTCTTTATTGGATCTCTCCAGCATTAATTGCTCGACATCTGAAAGTGTTCTTTCAGGATGAAGATTTGACCATTCGTTATATGACCAGTTAGCAAGAGTTGGAATGACGTTTTTATGATCTGCTAAGTACTCTATTTCCATTGCTTGTTATTGAAACAATTATATGTGTAAAAACTGTCAGTTGAATGTCCGCTTTGGGTCGTTAGCGGTCATTAAACTATGTTGTTTTGAGATTTCCAACCTGATTTCCCTTTAATGAATTAAATTATGTCAGCTTTCAGTCAATAGCGGACATTATTGGATTACTCTAGTCGCTAATTTTTTGCTTCTTCCTAAAATACCATTCAGCAACAAACCAGATAGCAACTCCAATAATTACTAAATAAAGATTATCGAGAAATCCCGCATAAGTTCTTACAGATTCACAGCCAGAATCATCGCATACAATTTCACTAGATTTAATGAATACTCCTATACAGATAAGAATAAATATTAGTAATCTGCTTAGAACTTTCATTACTTTAAAGTTTGTTCAATGTCCGCCTTGGGTCGTTAGCAGACATTTTAAGTTTATAGATCATTGAATCCAACACATTGTGTCCATTGTTTTATCCGCTTACGACCATAAGCGGACATCTGTTATTAGTTTTATTGATTGAAAATCTTATAGCAAACATAGGCTGCTATTAACCATATATAGAAAGCTAATAAAGAGACGTTATAAATCTTACGTGCTTTTTGGCCTGTTTCATTTAATGCATCGGTTTTAAAAATTGGCAAAATATTAATGACAGCTAAACCTTTTTGTTCATCGACATTATTTAAAACAGTCAGGTAAGCACTGAAATATGAAACAGCGATAATTATTAATGAAATAGCAAATAGTCCTATTAATATCGTTGAAATTAAATCAATCATAGATTAGATAAATGTCCGCTTTGGGTCGATAGCAGTCATTCTATTAAAAGAAATATTGAATCTGAAGCAACCTCCTTGTTACATCTCATGTTCGCCCATCCATGTACTCACACTTTGGGTCGTTAGCTATCATTTTATAAAAGTAACTTAAATCCACCAACATACCTATTTTAATTCCACCTAACTTTAATTTGTTCGCGCCATCTAGACGCGACTCATATTCGTATATCCTTATACTCACGCACTATCCAAGCGCTTACCAAGTAACAAAGCCCTAGGGTCTCCATTCGTCTGATAAGTCGCATACAAAATATAGAGAAACCCGAACATTCCACCTAGAAAGATACTTAAAAAACCAAATATATAACTCTTAGGAGTAAAGCCTTCACGCCATGCGATCCAAGTTGCTAACAAAAATAGATGAATTAAAAAATCAACATTGAATTGTGAACGCCAGTTTAGATCAAGAATGTCGCCAAAAAATACGCTTGGCCAATTGACACCATTTGCTGTTAATACAATGAATGTAATTACAAAGATAACCACTGATGAAAATATTAAAAACAATCTAAATAACGCCATGAAATTTTCCTGATACAGACAATTTAAATAAGATTACGCCATCCTCTTTATCGCAATCGTGGCAATCGTAATGACAATCAAGGTTGGTAAAAATGCCCCCAATATCGGCGGTATGTCGTATACTGCACTAGAATTTGCTAACACTTTACTTGATATATTAAATGCAAGTGCAATGACTGCGCCTAAGATAATTCGTTGCCCTAACCCTCCTGTACGCGCTGATCGAAACACAAATGGTAATGCAATCAACAACATTGCTATACCAGACAATGGAATTGCGAAACGATTGTAGTATGCAAGCTCATAACGTTGCGCATCAAGTTCATTACCTTCTAAATAATTAATATATTTTTTAAGCTTTGCAGCCCCCATATATTCCGGTTTAACAGTGATCACATCAAATAGGTCAGGTGAAACCAATCTTTCCCAATGTTCTTCTTCCGCCGCAACGGTTTCCACGCCATTTTGGGAAATTAGACTATGTTTAATATTTGATAATTTCCAAACTTCATTTTCATAAACCGCTTGTTTGATGAAACTTGCACGTTTTAATTTGTATTGTTCATCTAATTCATACACCCAAATATCACGCATGCGATAATCAGGATAAATTTCTTGTGCATTCACATAACGCTTACCATCACGTACCCAAACACCGTATTTTGAACGTAATGATATTTTTTTAAGGTCACTGACTTGCTCGCCATCACTATTAGTATGTCTTACCTGGCTCTTACTTAAGCTGTTCACATAACCTTGTGATGTGGGAACCACCATTTCTCCTACCCAAACACTCAACGCTACAAGCACAATTCCAACTTTTAGCGCAGACCAGATGATTCTCATTTTGCTGATACCAGCAGAACGTAAAGCAACTAACTCGCTTTTGGCTGCAAGCTGCCCTAGCCCGATGAGCGCACCCAACAACAGAGCAGTGGGCATAAATTCATAAAGACGTTGAGGCATGCCATAAAACAATCTCAACAACACATGGTTAAATGTAAAGCCACGATCATCTACAGATTCCACATCATCAATAAAATCGATAATGGAATCAATTGAAAACAACACGAGTAACGCAAACAAGGTACCGATGAACACGGTTCTTCCTAAATAACGATCATAGTGCTTGAACAAAATCACACTAAGCTCCTAATCGTTGTCGCATCGTTAAAATAATAATTAAGACCAACATGCCAATATGCACTAGGAACATTCCAGGTATGGCAGGGAATTTTCCATCTGCTACCCATGCTTCCATCAAGATAAGTAAATTTGAATAAATTAAATAAATAACAATAGCAATTCCGAGATTGGCAAACCGTCCTTGTCTTGGACTAGACACACTAAGCGGAAAGGCCAGCAACACCACTAATATGGCTGCAATGGGTACAGAGATACGCCATTGAAATTCTGCCACATCACTTAATGCATTAGATTTCAGTAATGCAGTAGTTGATTTAAATTCCGGATCTTGATGATCTAGCTTAAGATCAAATTCAGGTATTCGCACCGCATGTTGATCGAACGTTAATACTGTAAAACCCCCTTCACCTGGCATACCTTGATAACGCTGACCTTTCTTTAAGATTAGCGACTCACCTCCCAACTCCGATAAATTTTTCTGTTCCGCAAATTTTGCAGTTTCGATCGCTACTTTCCCTTCTCTACGATCTGAAATAAAAACGTTCTTCACTTCACCTGAATCTTTATCGGCCTCTTCAACGAACACCACCCAATTCCCTTGATTAGATTCAATAAATTGTCCAGGTGTTAAACCATGGATATCGGTTAAGCCTTTCGCTCTGAGTTTTATTTTTTCGATTTGCTGGGCCGTCCAAGGTGCAGAAAAAATCGACAGGAAAAATAACAATGTGACAATTGGAATAACCACCAAACTGGCGTAACGCAACAACGAAAATGAACCGATGCCGCTAGCCTTAATTGCGTAAATTTCACTGTCACGATAATAACGCCCTAGCACTAGCATGATGGTGAGCAGTAATGCGAAGGGAACTAACAAAATCGCAGATTTTAATATTCCCAAACCCAGCAAAGACATCACCACATCTGACGGTAACTTTCCGTCCATAACTTTAGAAAGTAGGCTGACAAAAGATTTACCCACAATTACTACAACTAAAACCAAGCCCACAGCGGCGAAAGTTTGAGCAAGTTCTTTAGAGAAATAGCGATTGAGTGTGGAAAACATCTAAGCTTTTTGCTGGAACAGATCAGATACAGTTACATTTATCGCAATATTAGCAATAATGCAGCAAACACAGACAGTAAATTGAGGAAAAAATGGAAACTATAGTCAAAACCGCATCGATTGATAAAGAATCTGCTGATTGCGTCGTAGTAGGCATTTTCAAGCCTAAGCGACTGAGCGAATCCGCTAAAAAATTAGACAAAATTTATCGTGGCAGTATTTCGAATGCATGCCAACGTGGCACTGCCAGTGGCGGGCTAGGACAAGTGACCACTTTACACAACACTAGTCGTAGCAAACATCACAGCATCATCATTGTTGGCTGTGGTGATGAAGATCAATTCACTGTCAGCGCATACCAGAAAGCGTTGTCTGCTGTGGCAAGTGAAATTAAGCGTAATAAAACCAGCAATATTATTAATTGCCTGATTGAACTACCTGTGAAAAATGCTGATGTACTCACTAAAGCCCAAGTCAGTGTAACTTCCATTTCGTCTGAGATGTATGTCTACAGCGAAACCAAACCCAAAGCGAAAACTAAAACACATTTAAAAAAGCAAAAACTTATCACCAGTAGTCGTAAAGAACTTTCCGATATACGTGATGGCATAGAGATTGGTCAAGCAATCGCGAGCGGGATGAATTTGGCAAAAGAACTTGGCAATTTACCTGGAAATATTTGTACCCCTACTTACCTTGCTGAGCAAGCTTTGGCACTGAAAAAAGAGTTTCGCAAATTAAAAGTTTCTGTACTCGAAGAAACACAAATGAAAAAACTGAGTATGGGTGCCTTGCTTTCCGTTTCTAATGGCAGCGTTGAACCTGCAAAATTAGTTTGTATGGAGTACACCGGTAGCAATGAGAATGAGCGCCCTATTGTTCTGGTAGGTAAAGGTATTACTTTTGATACAGGAGGCATCTCATTAAAACCTGGGGCTACCATGGATGAAATGAAGTTTGATATGTGTGGTGCTGCCAGTGTCATTGGCACTATGAAAACCTGCTGTGAATTAGATCTTCCCTTAAATGTAGTCGGTGTAATGGCTTGCGCAGAGAACATGCCAGATGGCAGAGCCACCAAACCGGGTGATGTAGTCACCACCATGTCCGGCCAAACGGTTGAAATTTTAAATACGGATGCTGAAGGGCGTTTGGTGTTATGTGATGCGCTTACTTATATTGATAAGTATGAACCTGAAGTAGTGATTGATGTTGCGACCCTAACTGGGGCTTGTGTCGTGGCGTTAGGACAAATTCCTTCAGGTGTAATGAGCAATGATGATACATTAGCTAAAGACCTTATCAAAGCAGGTGAACAAACTGGCGACCGTACTTGGCAACTACCGCTATGGGACGAGTATCAGTCACAGCTCGATAGCAACTTTGCAGATATGGCAAACATTGGTGGACGCTGGGGAGGCACGATTACGGCTGCATGTTTTCTTTCTAGGTTTACGAAAAAATATACCTGGGCACACTTGGATATTGCGGGGGTAGCTTGGCATCAAGGAAAACAAAAAGGTGCGACAGGGCGGCCAGTGCCACTGTTAACAGAATACTTGATACACCAAGCCTATGAATTTTAAGTACGGAAGAATATGACAGAGCCTACACCGCGAATCGATTTTTACGTCAGCAAAGACAATGCTCCGCAATTTGCCCTGCGTACCGCATGTCGAATTGCCGAAAAAGCTTTTACAGCTGGGCACCGCATTCATATTCATATGAGCACCGAGGTCGATTGTGAAAAATTAGATGCTTTATTATGGACATTTCGAGATCGTAGCTTCATTCCCCATGAAATTTCACCCGTACCCATCACTGACTGTCCGGTCACGATTAGCGCAGAAAAAAGCCCAGATATGACCTCGGGGCATACTGATATGCTACTTAATGTATCGGATGAAATACCGGAAAATTTCAAGCAATTTCAGAGGATTGCAGAAATCATCGACAATCAACCCGAATCGCTTCGCGCTGGTCGCGAACGCTATCGCTTTTATCGTGAGAACGGCCTGGACCCCCAACACCATGAAGTATCCTCTGCTTGAATTAATCAATAATCTCTCTCGCTTCTATGGATGGAATCAGCGCAAAAAAAGCACCGGTTTTGGATCATTTGGTCGATACGAATAATGCTATGACAAGCAAAAATACGACAGCTCAACCACCCCAAAATTTACCCCAAAGCCCCAGCCAAAATCCAACTAAGCCAGTTTTAGCTTCAATGAATGGCGCTTACACACCTAATCCAGCAGTAAAACCTCAGCCGGTTACTCCGCAAGCTGAATTACCTAAAGCTGAGAACACACCTCAAAATCGTCGTACAGATAAGTCAGAATTTGAAATTGAGCTCACTAAAACTGTGAATAAGATTATGCTCAAGCATTTTGAAGACGCGAGCGAAGAAATCGTACAACAAGTGCTTAGCGAAGTACGCGCAAGGCTTCCTGGTCGTAAGAAAAACTAATCATTTTTTTTGGCCACATCGGCCATTACATTCCTGTATGATTAGCTGAGTTACTCACTCAGTCAGTTTATTTATTCAACCTTACAACCGTTTCTTACCTCACCGTTTTTTGATTTCTTTTTTAATTTCTTTTTCAATCTCAGGCTTTAACTAACTTCACGTCATGGATAAGACCTATCAACCTAAAGATATCGAACAAAAATGGTATCAATTTTGGAAAAACAATAATTACTTCGCCCCCTCAAGTACCAGCAATAATGCTTACTGCATTATGATCCCGCCCCCCAACGTGACGGGTACGTTGCATATGGGGCATGCGTTTAATAACACCTTGATGGATTGCCTAACGCGGTATCACCGCATGTGCGGTTTTAATACTCTATGGCAACCTGGTACCGATCATGCAGGCATCGCAACTCAGATGGTAGTTGAACGACAATTGAATGCAGAGAACATTACCCGTCATGATTTAGGACGCGAAAAATTTATCGAAAAGGTTTGGCAATGGAAAGAGCATTCGGGCAATACGATTTATAGTCAACTCGAGCGCATGGGTTCATCATTGGATTGGTCGCGCGAACGCTTCACTATGGATGACGGATTATCCGAAGCAGTTAAACAAGTTTTCGTACGCCTGTATGACGAGGGTTTGATTTACCGTGGCAAACGCTTGGTGAACTGGGATCCTGAACTTCACACAGCAGTATCCGACTTAGAAGTCGTTTCGGAAGAAGAAAATGGTTACATGTGGAGCATCCGTTATCCTTATGCAGATGGTAGTGGTCATCTAGCGGTTGAAACCACACGCCCCGAAACCATGCTGGGTGACACCGCTGTAGCCGTTAACCCAGAAGACGAGCGTTATCAAGATATTATCGGTAAAACGGTAAAGCTACCGTTAAGTGAACGTGAGATTCCCGTTATTGCTGACGATTATGTTGATCCTGAATTTGGTTCAGGCTGTGTAAAGATTACGCCTGCACATGACTTCAATGATTATGAAGTCGGACAACGCCATGGCTTAGAAAAAATTAATATTTTTACTATAGACGCAAAAATTAATGAAAATGCACCGAAGCAATATCAAGGTTTAGATCGATTCGAAGCACGTAAAAAAATTGTTGCAGATTTAGAAACACAAGGTTTACTTGCGGAAATAAAAGACCACAAATTAATGGTGCCACGTGGAGATCGATCCGGCGTTGTCGTTGAGCCTTATCTAACCGATCAATGGTATGTAAAAATTCAGCCTCTTGCAGACCCTGCAATCAAAGCGGTTGAGAAAGGCGATATTCAGTTTGTTCCAGAAAATTGGAGCAAAACTTATTTCGAGTGGATGCGCAACATTCAAGATTGGTGTATCAGTCGTCAATTGTGGTGGGGTCACCGAATTCCAGCTTGGTATGATAAAGATGGAAATATCTACGTTGCTGAAGATGAAGCTTCTGCTCGAGCGAAATACAAATTAGATAATAGTCTTGAACTTAAACAAGATGAAGATGTTTTGGACACTTGGTTTTCATCTGCACTTTGGCCGTTCTCAACACTAGGCTGGCCAGAAGAAACCCCTGAACTGGAAGCTTTTTACCCTACATCTGTTTTAATCACTGGCTTCGACATCATTTTCTTCTGGGTCGCACGCATGATCATGATGGGTTTGAAATTTATGGACGATGTACCGTTCAAAAAAGTGTACATCCACGGCTTAGTTCGCGATGCCGATGGTCAGAAGATGTCTAAATCTAAAGGCAATGTATTAGACCCCATTGATATCATTGATGGCATTGACTTAGAAAGCTTAGTGCAAAAACGCACTACAGGCCTCATGCAACCTGAAATGGCACCAAAAATTGAAAAAGCCACACGTAAACAATACCCAGATGGCATAAAAGCATATGGCACGGATGCGTTACGTTTTTCTTTTGCTGCACAAGCCTCAACCGGACGAGATATTAAATTTGATTTAAACCGCATCGAGGGTTATCGCAACTTTTGCAATAAATTATGGAATGCCACACGTTTTGTTCTAATGAACACCGAAGGCAAAGAAATTGCCAATGAAATTGACAAACAAAAACTCACCCTTGCAGATCGTTGGATACTCAGCAAACAACAAGAAATTATCGACCTGATACATAAACATTTAAAGAATTATCGCTTTGATCTTGCTACACAAGCTTTATATGAATTCTCTTGGCATGAATTCTGTGATTGGTATGTAGAGCTATGCAAACCCACATTATTCAAAGATGATATTGATGAGAACATTAAACAAAACTCGCGTAGAGTGTTATTAGAAGTTTTAGAGAATTTATTAAAATTATTACATCCAATCATTCCATTCCTTACTGAAGAGATCTGGCAACCAATCGCAAAAGAATTACAGCTTTCAGGTGACAGTATTTCTACACAGGCTTTTCCAAGAAGCAATAACGACTACGTTGATGTTGAAAGCTTACAAGACTTAGAATGGTGCAAAGAATTTATAAACGGAATCCGCAAGATCCGTTCTGAAATGGATATACCTCCCGGCAAACCATTAAATATTTTGCTACAAAATTGGTCCTCACAAGACCAAAATTATTTTGAAAGTAGCCAACACTATATTTATTCCTTAGCAAAAGTTGAAAACATCGAATGGATAAAAGATGATACTGCACCCGAATCTGCGACTGCCTTAGTCGGTGAAATGAAAATTCTTATTCCACTTGCTGGATTAATTGACAAAGAAGCAGAGAGCGCTAGATTGAAAAAAGACATCAGCAAAGATGAAACCAATTTAGAAAAAACTTTAGCCAGGTTAAATAATCCAAATTTTGCTGATAAAGCTCCAAAAGATGTGGTTGAAAATGTTAGAAAAAGTTCTGAAGAACTACAAATCAAAATAAAACAACTTAAAGAGCAATTAGAAAAAATTTCCAACCTCTAGCCTACTTTTTAGGCCCAATCTCAGGGCTGATTTAGCCAACCTTTAACATAACCTAAGGAATTACTCGAAACGGAGTTTTTAGAAAACGATATGAATGATGAAGTAAATCAAGAAAAAAGATTATTTATGACACGTTTAATGACACCTGATATGGCTAACTTTGCTGGCAATGTTCACGGCGGAACTATATTAAAATTATTAGATGAGGCAGCTTTTTCATGTGCTTCTCGATATTGCAAAACTTATGTAATGACAGCTGCCCTTGATAATGTGATGTTTAAAACACCTATCAGAGTTGGGGATCTTGTTATATTTAAGTGCAATGTGAACTATGTTGGGCGCAGCTCAATGGAAGTAGGTATACGAGTAGAAGGCGAAAAAATCAGAGAAAAACTAAAATATCATGCCATCTCTTGTTATTTCACAATGATATCTGTAAACGAAGACGGTGTTCCTCAAGCTGTTCCAGAATTACAGATTGAGTCTGAAACTGAAGAAAAACTATTTGAAGCTGGAAAGATGCGTCGCGAAATGCGTAAAGAAATAAATGAAAGAAACCTTCAGCTTCACGTTGGCCTTGACACTACTGTTTCTTAGTCAGCTCCGTTTCACTTCTGAACCACAGTTCCAGCATATATTAAAATAGCCTTGAATATTTTCTCCGCATTTCTCACATATCCAATCTTGAGGATTAGATTTTATCGAGCTTAAAAATTCATCAACAATTTTCTTAGCAGGTACCTTGTCTTCTTGATTAACCAACCAAAGCTCGGGCCATACTTCAGTCGGTGGAAGTTCTCCGACCCCACCGGAGAGAAATTCGTTTTTGATGATAGATTGAATGCCTTTTTCTTCTAGCAGATCTTTAATCTGATGTATAAAGATAGGACTTGGCTCACTATAGATACGCTTCATCAACGCATTATAACAAACACCTTAGTTTAATTGGTTTAACGTAATTTTAATGTGTAACTTGCTTTGCTTTCGCCTGTTTTAGAACAAACCGCGACAATCGTTACTTCGCCCACCTCACTAGGTACACTTAAACCCAATAAAGTACGAGTGAAAGGTTGTTCATCAACATGCGGATGATAAAGCACACGCTTACCAATTAATTTTCCATCAGGTGAATAAATATGCCATGCATTGGCATAATGATCCCAACCTTCATCGACATGTTCTACGGTAACGGAAATATTAAATTTTTGCGCTGGAGTAAGCTCAGCAGATGCTTTAATAATTTTTGCCTCACTAGCAAAAGCTATTACAGAAAAAAATGTTATTAAAATGAATACAAAAATTTTCATAAATACTTTCCAATCTTTCAGATCATTTATTCTTTAGCAAAAACTTGACCCATGTCTTTAAAAGACTTGAATTCTAGATAATTATTGCTTGGATCTTGAATAAACATCGTAGCTTGTTCGCCGACCTGGCCTTTAAAGCGGATACATGGCTCAATGTGAAATTTGACATGTTCGCGCTTTAAACGTTCCGCTAAATGCTCCCACTCCCCCCAATTCAACACCGATTCCAAAGTGCCTAACCGGAACATCATGTTCATCAACTGGATTCGATGGCGTAAACATATCATCATGGTCATATAAATGCGCACTGATCTGATGCCCATGAAAATTGAAATCGATCCAACGTGTATCCTCACGCCCAACCGTACAACCTAATGTCTCAACATAAAATTCACGCGTTTTCTCGATGTCATACACTGGAAATGCTAAGTGAAAAATAGCGGTAGCCATAATTAAAATACCATTTTATTTTTTGGTTTTTCTGCAACATCATCCCGCAAATAAACAGGTAACGCTTCTACAGCAGAAACACTTTCACCTTGTTGAAAATACACTTTAGCTAGTTTAGCTACATACTCAGCTTGCGGATATTTTTCAGCATCGTATGAAACCGGATTGCCTAAAACATTTTGCAGAATTTCAGCATAGGTTCTCCAACCAGAACCTACGCCATAACAGTGATCACTTACCTTTACATCTATTAAACTAGGCGCAAGCACTTTTTCCTTGCCTGTTAGTTGCATCATTTCATTTGCATTAACTTGATATAAACCATAGTAAATTTCTTGCATACGTGCATCGATACAGGCAAAAACTTTTACCACTTGTTTTTCTTCATAAGCAGCTTGTGCTAATGCAGCTAAAGATGAAACTGGTACTACAGGAAGATCCTGACCCATGGCTATGCCTTGTGTCACACTTGCGGCTAAACGTACACCGGTAAAGGCACCTGGCCCTCGACCAAAAGCAATAGTATCTAATTGATTAAGATTGATTTCAGCTTGCGCTAATACTTGTTCACACATGCCTAAAATGAGTTCATTATGCTGGCGAGGGGCAAGCTCGCTTAGACTAAAGATTTCGTTATCTAACAATATCGCCACAGAGCAAGATTCTGTTGCTGTTTCAATGGCTAACAATTTCATTGTCTGGCTCACGCAATTGAAGAAACTGTATTGCATCGTCTAAGTTAGAAGTCAGAAGCATATTGGGCAAGCTATTAATAAAGGTCTTGCCATACGGTTTACTTAGCATTCTTGGATCACAAATCACCACTACGCCGTAATCTTCTTCGTCTCTAATTAAACGCCCCACACCCTGTTTAAGTGAAATAACGGCCTGCGGTAGCTGATATTTCATAAATGGGTTCTCTCCCGTTTGCCTTAGCGCTTGCAGACGGCCGCTTAGCACTGGATCATCTGGTGCAGCGAAAGGTAATTTATCAATTACTACACAACTTAACGCATCCCCACGAATATCTACACCCTCCCAAAAGCTACTGGTTCCAAGCAATACAGCATGATCGGTCTTAGAAAATGCAGAAAGTAATTCTCTACGCGGCGCTTCACCTTGTACGAGTAAATTGAATTCATCATGGTCAACTAAATAGTTTGCTGCGATGCGTAAAGCGCGGTGACTAGTAAACAATAAAAAAGTACGCCCCTGATTGATTTCCAAAATAGGCAAAACTGCATCAATCACTTTATTGGTAAAACTGCGATCATTAGGTTCTACACCAAGTGCAGGCAAATACAAACGCGTATTATTTTGGTAATCATAAGGACTATCCAACATCAACGTTTCGGCCTCTATTAAGCCTAACTGTTGCTGAAAATGGTCAAATTTAGAATTTACAGTTAACGTCGCCGAAGTGAACACCCAACTACATTTATACTGCTGCATAAATTCTTGAAATGAATCTGCTACAACTAAAGGCGTACTATGTAATTTAAAGCCGCGCTCAAAAGACTCTAACCAGTTTATACGCTCATCATTTCCTTCCGAAATCAAATACAGTCCTTGCTCAATACGTTCACAACGCTCTACGCACTTCGCCATTGTTTTACCGCGGTCACTTAAAGGAGCAATCACCTCGTAACAGTCATGCGTAGCTTTACACAGTTCTTCAAATTGATCTTCAATTTTTGAGACAGAGATCATTTCAAACCATGGAAATCTTCCAATTTTACCTGCGAGTGCAAGTAGGAAATCTGCAGCAGCTTTCTTCAGCACTTCAACTGCTGGCTGTACTTCTTTTATCTCTGGAGCTTCTTCTAGTTGCGCGGCAATTGCATCTTCCGCTAAATCATTTATTTGTCGACTACTAATTGAATTAGCTAAGAACGTACTTGCAAGCTCAGGCAATTGATGCGCCTCATCAAAAATCACCGCATTGGCACTCGGCAGCAATTCACCAAAGCCTTCCATCTTCAATGCTAAATCAGCAAAGAATAAATGGTGGTTAATAATCACCACATCGGCTTGTTGCGCTTTTTGTCTCGCTTTAATTACATGACATTTTTCATAGCTAGGGCATTCCGACCCTAAACAATTATCGATCGTAGAAGTAACACTCGGCCAAACCGAATCGTTTTCATTAATTGCTGTAACTTCAGCAATTTCGCCCGTTTTTGTGAAATGTGACCATTCCTTAATGATATTTATTTTCTTAGCGAGTTGCCGGTTATGCATTTGTACAGTAGGCGCATGGTGCTCTAAACGATGTAAGCAAAGATAGTTTGTACGCCCCTTCAATAAAGCGGTTTTAACTGGCAACTTAAGAAAATCAAGAATGGTTGGCAGATCTTTAAAATAAAGCTGATCTTGCAGATGCTTGGTGCCGGTTGAGATGACTACTTTTTGTTTTGAAAGCAATGCAGGAATTAAGTACGCAAAAGTTTTCCCAACCCCAGTACCTGCCTCAACAATTAATTGACTGTAGTCTACTAAAGCAGATTCAACCGCCTGACTCATTGCCAGCTGTTGAGGACGATAACGAAAGTTTTCTAGATATTCTGAAAGTAAGCCTGACTCGCTAAAAATACTTTCGCTAGCAGCTTTTGGCGCTGAAAGTTCAACAACATCTATATCTTCATCTAACAACATTAAATAACTTTTTATAGCAAGGTCACCACAACATAAGCCGCAATTCCTTCGCCTCGACCGATAAAACCCATTCCTTCATTCGTGGTTGCTTTGATATTTATATTTTCTAAAGAAGCTTTTACTAGCTGACTTATATTTTTTTGCATGAATGGAATATGAAGAGCTAGTTTTGGTTTTTCCAAAATAACAGTGCTATCGACATTTCCTACTTTATAATTTTTTTCGTCAAGTTTTTGTATGGCACTTTTTACTAATGTGCTGCTATCGATATTTTTATATTTTGGATCATTATCTGGGAAGTGTTTACCTATGTCTCCTAATGCAGCAGCACCCAACAATGCATCACACAAGGCATGTAACAACACATCTCCATCAGAATGTGCATCTATAGCTTTTTCATGAGGGATTTTTTCTGCCCCTAGAACGATATATTCACCTTTTTTAAAGCGATGAGAATCGTAACCAAAACCTACTCTAATCGTCATTGCATTATCTTTTTTAATATCGTTTCAGCAATTTTTAAGTCATCTTGATGAGTGATTTTAATATTATCAGCGTGTCCTTGTATGAGTTTTACTCGCAACCCCAGCGCTTCTATCGCTGAAGCATCGTCAGTAATAGGTATATTACGTTCAAAGCAATGACTTAACGCTTGTTTTAACAGCTTTAGGCGAAACATTTGCGGGGTAAATGCTCTCCATACGCTATCACGATCTACTGTTTTACTTATTGTGTGACTGGATTGTGTTTGCTGATCAGCTAATTTTAAAGTGTCACTAACGGGTGATGCGAGAATCCCTCCAACTTCATCATCTTTTAATTGAGTCATAAGCAAATCCAAATCACTGCATCTCAAACAAGGTCGAGCTGCATCATGCACTAAGACAAAATCATTTTCTTTAGCAGAGGTGTTTTCTAAATATTCCACTGCATTTTCTACCGACTTCGCTCTTGATCCACCACCTACTACAGTATGAATTTTCTCGTTTCTTGTAATGCCTAGCGTATTCCAGTGTTGGTCATCTGCATTCAGCGCCACAATGACACCGCTGATATCAGGATGATTTAAAAAACAATGTAAAGAAGCTTCAATCACGGTGGTATTGCTGATGGGCAGATATTGTTTGGGTTCATCAGATTTCATGCGCCGACTTGTTCCAGCAGCAGGAATGATAGTCCAGTATCGCAAGGAAGCGCCCATCACTGGGCTGCAATATCTTTCGAGTCGCCTTCTACAATATGAATAAAGGTCTCATCTTTTTTGATCATGCCTAATTCACTTCTAGCACGTTCCTCAATCGCCTCAAGACCCGTTTTTAGATCTTCAACCTCTGCTGCCAGTACGGCATTGCGCTGCCTCACTTGCTCGTTTTTAGAGCGCTGTTCTGTTATTGACTGCTTCAAATTCATAACATCTCGCACGCTTGCATCACCAAACCACAGTTTGTATTGCATTAACAGCAAAAGAACACTCAAAATGACAATAATGACCTTCACAAATAATACTTAAAGATTATAAGCCGCCATACCTGGGTACTTAGCAGCTGAGCCAAGCTCTTCTTCTATGCGAATTAGCTGATTATATTTAGCTACACGATCTGAACGCGATAAGGAACCCGTTTTAATTTGCCCAGCACCTGTTGCAACTGCAAGATCAGCAATGGTTACATCTTCGGTTTCGCCTGAACGATGCGAAACCACTGCAGTATAGTTCGCAGCATGCGCCATATTAATCGCCGCAAGCGTTTCACTTAAGGTGCCTATTTGATTTACTTTAATCAAAATAGAATTTGCCACACCTCGATCTATGCCTTTTTGCAAAATTTCAGTATTCGTCACGAATAAATCATCACCCACTAATTGTACTTTGCTGCCTACTTTCTCAGTAAGAAGTTTCCATCCATCCCAATCATCTTCAGCCACTCCGTCTTCAATAGTAATGATCGGATATTGGTTAACCCATTCCACTAAATAATCCACAAACTCTTCAGAAGCATAGGATTTATTTTCAGAATGTAATTCGTATTTACCGTTTTCATAGAATTCAGTACTTGCAACATCCAAACCCAGATGAATATCTTGTCCAACTTTAAATCCAGCAATCTCTATCGCTTGTAAAATCGTTTCTACCGCTTCTTTATTAGATTTTAAGTCTGGAGCAAAACCACCTTCATCACCTACCGCAGTGTTTAAGCCTTTTTTGCTCAATACACCTTTTAGTGCATGAAACACTTCTGCACCATATCGAATGGCGTCTCGAATAGAAGGTGCGCCTGCAGGCACAATCATGAACTCTTGCATATCGACACTATTGTCAGCATGTTCTCCACCATTAATGATGTTCATCATCGGTACAGGCATGATGAAGTCACCGCCTTGATGTAAATATTTATACAATGGTGTTTGTTTCTCAGCTGCTGCTGCTTGAGCAACGGCTAAGGAAACAGATAACAATGCATTCGCACCTAAACGTCCTTTGTTATTGGTGCCATCTAAATCAAGCATTTTTTGATCAACTGAACTTTGATCAAAACTGTCCATACCTATTAAAGCCTGTTGAATTTCAGTGTTCACATTGTTCACAGCATTTTGAACACCTTTACCTAAGTAACGTTTCGCATCACCATCGCGTAACTCAACAGCTTCTAAAGTACCAGTGGAAGCACCAGATGGAACCGCAGCACGTCCCATTTGACCGGAGTCTAAAACTACATCCGCTTCTACCGTTGGATTGCCTCGCGAATCTACAATTTCGCGTGCATGTATTGATTTAATATTCGACATTCTATTTCCTTGTTTTAATTTCCCTAGTTCATTAATTGTTGTTCTATAAAACCCGATTTTTTTACCATCAGATCAATTTCTTTTAGCTGTTCTAACAATACTTTAATTTTTCCAAGCGGCCATGAGTTAGGTCCATCACTTTTTGCTTTCTCAGGATCAGGGTGTGTTTCCATAAACAATCCTGAGATTCCACTAGCGATCGCTGCTCGTGCTAACACGGGAACAAATTCTTGCTGTCCGCCAGAACTACCATCGTTACCACCTGGCAATTGTACTGAATGCGTCGCATCAAACACTACTGGACAGCCTGTATCTCTCATAATCACTAGAGAGCGCATATCCGATACTAAGTTGTTATAACCAAATGATGCGCCTCGTTCACAAACCATAATATTTTGATTACCTTGAGCTTTAGCCTTTATTGACCACATGTTTCATTTCAGCTGGCGATAAAAATTGGCCTTTTTTAATATTCACAGGAATATTCGTTGCAGCTACACGTTGAATAAAATTTGTTTGTCGACATAAAAAAGCAGGGGTTTGTAATACATCTACTACGGAGGCTACTTCTTGCATAGGCGTGTCTTCATGCACATCGGTCAGCACGGACACATCTAATTCTTTTTTTACTTGTGCCAAGAATTTGTAATCCTTGCTCCATTCCTAAGCCTCGAAAACTATCCACCGAAGACCGATTGGCTTTATCAAAAGAACTTTTATAAATAAAAGGTATTTCCAATGACTGTGTGATTTCCTTAAGCTGCCCAGCCGTCTCGCGCGCTAACTCAATGCTTTCCACCACACATGGCCCTGCAATCAAGAAAAAGGGCTGCTGTAGCCCTACTTCGAAGTCGCAAATTTTCATTACGTATTCTGCTGGCTTAGTTTTTCTTTGCTCTCAGCCTGAGCAACGAGATCAGGTGAGGATGAATCTTCTAACATCGAATCATTTGACTGATAACTATTAGGGCGCAATTGCTGCTCATGGTGCGCACGAGCTGCTTGCACAAACCCCGAGAACAATGGATGTCCAGCGCGTGGAGTAGAGGTAAATTCTGGATGGAACTGACAACCAATAAACCATGGATGCTCTTTGATTTCGATTACTTCCATTAAGCTCTCATCGTAAGAGGTACCTGTAAAAGATAAACCTGCGTTCTGTAAAGTTGCCATAAAGGTATTATTAAATTCATAACGATGTCGGTGACGTTCAGAAATTAAATCTTTACCATATAACTGATGAACCAACGATCCTGGTTGCAATTTACATTCTTGTTCACCGAGACGCATCGTACCGCCCATATCGGAAGAATGGCTGCGACGTTCCACAGTACCTTCACGGTCTTGCCATTCCGTGATTAAAGCGATGACAGGATTTTCTGTTCCTTGCACAAACTCTGTACTGTGCGCATCCGTTAAACCAGCAACATTTCGCGCATAATCGATCACCGCAACTTGCATACCCAAGCATATTCCTAAATATGGAATGTTTTGTTCACGCGCATAACGTGAAGCCGCAATCTTTCCTTCGATACCGCGATCACCAAAGCCACCTGGCACAAGTATCGCATCTAAATCTTCTAATACACCTACACCACTGGACTCAATACTTTCAGAATCTATATATTGAATATTAACTTTGGTATGCGTTTGTATGCCTGCATGCGTCAGTGCTTCATTCAAAGATTTGTACGATTCTGTTAAATCGACATATTTACCCACCATCCCTATGGTAACTTCTGCCTCAGGAAACTCGATTGCATGTACAACGTCTTTCCAATCCTTAAGATTGGCCGCAGGCAAATCAAGTTTAAATTTTTCTACAACAATTGAATCTAAACCTTGCGCATGTAACCAAAGTGGAAGTTTGTAAATTGTGCTTACATCCACACAGGAAATAACGGCTCGTTCTTCCACATTAGTAAACAAAGCAATTTTTTTGCGCTCACTATCTGGCAAAGGCCGATCTGATCGGCATAATAAAATATCGGGTTGAATACCGATGGAACGCAATTCTTTGACTGAGTGTTGTGTAGGTTTAGTTTTCATTTCACCTGCAGCAGTAATATATGGTACTAAGGTTAAATGGATATAAATTGCGTTCTCACGACCCAGTTCAACACCTAACTGGCGAATCGCTTCCATAAATGGCAACGACTCAATATCACCTACTGTTCCACCAATCTCGACTAAAGCAACATCTGCATCGTGCGCACCACGTTCTACACACTTCTTAATCTCATCTGTGATATGCGGAATTACTTGAACTGTACCACCCAGATAATCACCGCGACGCTCTTTACGAATTACGTTTTCGTAAATTTGGCCAGTAGTGAAGTTATTACTTTTACTTGAACGAAACCGCACGAAGCGCTCGTAGTGACCTAAATCTAAATCGGTTTCAGCACCATCCGCTGTAACATATACTTCTCCATGCTGAAATGGACTCATGGTGCCTGGATCAACATTGATATACGGATCCAGTTTCATCAGACTGACTTTAAGGCCACGTGCCTCCAGAATTGCGCCTAACGATGCCGAAGCAATACCTTTACCTAATGAAGAAACTACGCCGCCTGTGATGAAGATATAACGTGTCATTTAGCCCTCGCAAACACTGACCTTATACACCAAAACAAACGAGCGATTAGTGCAAAAAGATGAGTAGAGAATGTATTCAAGACGGGAGAAAAGCGTATCATAATGAAGCGCTTAACCACAATCGGCCTATAGAAATAGTCAAAATAAAAGGGTTTCACGGGCTATGGCGAGGTTTCACATCGTGGCCCAATACTCCAATAACCGAGCACCGAAATTAGTTGATCCTGATGGTACAAAAGAGGAATTCGAGTGCGCTCCCAGGGAGGAACCCCTGCTTCGTTAAGTAAGTTTTTCAATGACCTATGCTGCTTTTGTCCAATTGGCTTTAGACGCTCTCCACCCTCACGAAAGCGCACGGTGATTTCTTTAATCCCCTTAGGTAGTTCAATATGGTTATCTTTTAACTCATTTGGCATCAATGTTCGATTGAGACTTTCGATAAAAAGTGGTTGATCAATATTCCATCGAAATACTTGGTTTGGGTTATGTGGATGTAATGGCCGCATTAAATATAATTGGTTTTGATAGCGTCTAATTTCACCCTCTTTCCAAGTCTGTACAGGCGAAGTTTCAATATCTTGTTTGCGCACAATATCAGAAACGATATGCCGCAAAACTTTTCTGCTTGGTACGCGAATTTGGTGCGCTTGAATCCAATAGCGCAAAGCATTATTTAAGCGCTCGCCACTCAAACGCTGAAAATTTTGAACATCTAAAACCTGACTTCGATCCGTAGAAGCCGCTTGTAGGTCTATCTCAGCAAGCTCTTGCAAACAATGTAACGCTTCTGCTTGCAATTGAGCTGACCTAGATAAGGTTTGTTGAGATGCAGGCCATCGTTCTAGGAGCTTGGGCATAATTTCATTACGTAAATAATTACGATCAAAATCATTATCAAGATTGCTTGTATCCTCAATCCACTCCAGTTGATGTTCGTTAGCATACTTTAATAATTCAGTGCGACTTACTGCAAGCAACGGTCTTAGATGAATACCTTTGTTAAGACTTTTACATGCTGGCATGGCTGCAAGACCTGCGGGCCCCGCACCTCGCAGCAACTGCAATAATATTGTTTCAGCCAAATCATTTTGGTGATGTGCTGTAACTAAGGCAGAATGATTATCTAATTGCGACTCAAGAAATTGATATCTTGCATCACGCGCAATATCTTCGATACTTTTTTGTGGGAGTTTTTGAATATCTGCATGATAAACGGAACATGTAACTCCCCACTCCTTACATGTCTGTTCACAAAATTGTTGCCAATCATCACTTTTTTTTTGCAAATGATGATTCACATGCACTGCATGGATTGGTAATGCAACCTCACACATAGCATGCAATAAAACTGTTGAGTCTAACCCGCCACTGTAAGCGACGTAGTACTTGGTAAGATCAGGATAAGTAGCAAAAAAATCTTGCAGTTGTTTCAAAATCAGTGGCATTTGCTAATTGCTAGGAAATGACGATGTTCGATACAAATAAAAGCGATTGCCTAGTTTGATTCTTTGAACTCTCCATAAGAAGTAAGTCGCTGGTAACGACTCGACAAAAGTTCATCGACAGATTTAGACTGTAATCGATCCAAACTATTAATCAAGGATGCACGCACATTATCACAAGTCGTTTCGATATCTCGATGCGCACCTCCCAACGGTTCCTCGATAATTTCATCAATTAACTCTAACTCTTTCAAACGTGGCGCTGTAATACCCAGTGCTATCGCGGCATCTTCCGCTTTTGCAGCATCTTTCCACAAAATCGAAGCACAACCTTCAGGCGAAATCACAGAATAAGTACTGTAACTAAGCATGGACAGGTAATCGCCTACCCCAATCGCCAAGGCACCACCTGATCCCCCTTCACCGATCACAGTACAAATAATAGGAACGCGCAATGATGACATGCGCTGCAAATTAACCGCAATCGCTTGGCTTTGACCTCTTTCTTCTGCACCAATGCCTGGATATGCACCTGGAGTATCAATAAAGGTCAGAACGGGCATCTTGAATCTCTCTGCCAATTCCATGATGCGCAATGCCTTGCGATATCCTTCAGGTCTAGGCATACCAAAATTTCGTTTGATATTTTCTTTAGTATTACGGCCTTTTTGATGACCAATTACGGCTACTGACTTACCTTCAAACTTTGCAATGCCAGATACAATCGCGGCATCATCTGCATACATGCGATCGCCATGTAATTCAACAAAATTAGTAAACAATCTCTCTACATAATCTAAAGTGTAGGGTCGTTTAGAATGACGTGCTAATTGCGCAACTTGCCATGGGGTTAAATTTGAAAAAATCGACTCAATCAAGCCTTGTGACTTGGTTTGTAGTTTTGTGATTTCTTCATTGAGATTGAATTCATTATCACTTTCGACTAAGCGTAGTTCATCAATCTTAGCTTCGAGCTCAACAATAGGCTGCTCGAATTCGAGGTAATCAGGATTCATTCTAGTCTTTAATATTCAAGATACCGGCAATTATGCATTAATACTCTGTTTCTTGTATACGACACTGGTGTTTAAAACTTCAGAAACTTTGCTCAAACGCTGTAATAATTTTTCATCCAGCTGAATATTCCAATCTTCAGGAAATTTGAACTGCGCCGCCATAGCGTTATTTTGATATTCCACAGTAATGGAACAGTTGCCATCTTTGAAAGGCAGCAAGAGTTGTTGCAAATCTTGCACCCAAGCTAGTGAGTCCCCACTCGATTTAATCCGAATATTTAATAAGGCACCAAATTGTTTCAAATATTCATCAAAACTCCAAATATGGTTTGCACGCAGACGGACTCGTCCTGTGTATTCATCCCAACCTAAACTACCTTTAATAATCAAAATTGCGTCTTTAATTAACACATGATCAAACTTTCGCATAGTCATCCGCAAACACAGCAATATCAATACGTCCGGTATTATCATCTAAGCTTAAAAACGCAATACGGCCTTTGGGACTATTACGCAAACGAATTTGATCTAATAATCCGGCTACCAAAACTGTTTTTGACTCATCACGGGCTTGCCAAGATTGGCGTGGAGCTAAATCATTACCCGATGCAAGCAATTCTTTAATGTTCTTACTGGTAATTTTACTAAGTTCATCATGATAGCGGGTAATAGGGTGGCCCGTTAAATACAAACCCAAAGTCTCGCGTTCGCCAAGTAATTTTCTTTCATCCTCCCACTCGGGGACTTCTTGCACCTTACTAGACTTCATACTCACTTCAGCATGGCCAAACATATCATTTTGACCCGTAGTCACTATCGCGCTGTCTTTGTTCTGCAAAACGTAATGATTTATCTAAATGTTGAAATAAACTTGCCCTTGTGTAATCCAAAACAATCCATTGCACCCGCTCTGAATTAACGCCTCAATGCACCGTCGATTTACTTTTTGCGAACCCAAACGCAAACAGAAATCATCTAAGTCTTGAAACTCGCCATTTTCTACACGCTCGCTTCACCATTTCTTCCACGGCAGCTTGACCAACACCTTTCAGTGCACCCAAACCATATAAAACAATGTTTTCTGCCGGTACCGTGAAGTTGTAATTTGAGCTATTTATATTAGGCGATTGCACTTCTATACCCATTCCACGGCATTCATCAATCAGATTTACTACTTTGTCAGTATTATCGAGATCAGAAGACATCACCGATGACATAAACTCAGCTGGAAAATGCGTTTTCAACCATGCAGTTTGATAGGCTAACAAAGCATAAGCAACGGAGTGTGATTTATTGAAACCATAACCTGCAAATTTTTCCATCAAATCAAAAATGTGACTTGCAAGTTTTTCTGCCACCCCCCTTTCAACCGCACCGCTAACAAAAATTTCACGCTGTTTTGCCATTTCTTCAGGTTTCTTTTTACCCATCGCACGACGCAGCAAATCAGCACCACCCAATGTATACCCTGCTAACACCTGAGCAATTTGCATCACTTGCTCTTGGTATAAAATCACCCCATAAGTCTGTTTTAAAATATGCTCAATATCAGGATGGAAATAATCTACACGCGCTCCGTGTTTACGTAAAATAAAATCATCAACCATGCCTGATTGCAGAGGACCAGGACGATACAGCGCAACTAAAGCAACAATGTCATCAAACTTATCCGGTTGCAGGCGTTTGATGATGTCTTTAATACCACTGGACTCTAATTGAAACACTGCTGTTGTTTTTTGTTGCTTTAACGTTTCATAGGTAGCTGGGTCATCGAGAGGTAAATCATCCATATCGATCGTGGTTTGATTTTGTTGTTTTAGCTTTTCATTTACTAAGCGTACGGTATTATCGATGATGGTCAGTGTACGTAGACCCAAGAAATCGAACTTAACAAGGCCAATCGCTTCTACATCATCTTTATCTAATTGTGTAACCACATTAGTGCCACCCGCTTCACAATAAAGTGGTGTGAAAGCGGTGAGTTCGGTCGGTGCAATCACTACACCGCCCGCATGTTTTCCTGCATTACGTGCCAAACCTTCTAACGTACAGGCCATATCTATGACACTTTTTACATCCTCTTCATTCTTATATTGTTCTTGAAGAGCAGGCTCTCGCTCTAACGCTTTATCAAGCGTCATACCTACTTCAAAAGGAATCAACTTCGCAATACGATCGACAAATCCATAAGGGTGGCCCAACACACGGCCCACATCACGCACCACCGCCCGCGCCGCCATGCTTCCATAAGTAATAATTTGACTTACACGTGTACGTCCATATCTTTCTGCAACATACTCGATGACACGGTCACGATTATCCATACAAAAGTCGATATCAAAGTCTGGCATAGACACACGCTCAGGATTAAGAAAACGTTCAAATAGCAAATCGTATTTCAATGGATCCACATCGGTGATTCCCAAAGCATAAGCCACTAATGAACCTGCACCGGAACCACGACCTGGCCCTACTGGCACGGCGTTTTCTTTTGCCCAACGCGTAAAGTCTGCAACGATAAGAAAATAACCTGCATACTCCATTGAGTTAATGACATCTAATTCGACATCTAAACGCTCTTTATAGGTTTGGATCGTGGTTTGATCATTAATTTGGAGTTTAGCTAAACGTTGTTGCAAACCCTTTTCTGCTTGCTCACGCATATACTTTGACGGGGTATGTGAATCTGGGATGGGAAACTCTGGCAGGACGTTATCACCAAAAGTGAGTGTGACATTACAACGTTTCGCAATTTCTACGCTATTGGTAATAGCTTCAGGAATATCTTCAAACAGCTGTAACATTTCGTCAT
>CBDCTA010000024.1:0-15971 GCA_965221955.1 Gammaproteobacteria bacterium
ATGTGTCCAAATAATTTGGTTTAAAAAATATAAGCAGAGAGCAATAATTCCTATTGATAGCGCACTGATTACTTTTTGTTTACCTATGGCAAACACAATAGTGGCACCAAAACATCCTAGTAACAAAGTCAACCAAGTTGCTCCATATGAGCCAAAAACTGGCAAAATACCTTGCAGTGGACCCGTATGATGCACATGACCAATCAACAACCAGGGAAATCCAGTGAATATCCAGCTACGCACCCATTCAAAAACAACCCATAAACATGCAAAAGCCAAAGCACTATAGATACTAATTTTATTACTTATAGAAAAATATGTAGTTAACGCTGCAACTAGCGCTGGGAAGAACGCAAGAACAATTATTAATAAACCTGCAAGAATCGCGCTTAGTAATATAGGAGCATGCCCAAATTCATGGATGCTGTTAAATGTCCAAGGCACTCCAAAACCGAAAAAAAAGAGCCCAAAAACAAAACCACATAACAATGCGGCACGAGCAGTTTGATTTGCAATAACTATGTATAAAACTGTTGGACAAATAAACGTTAACCACCAATAAGAAAAAGGCGCATAGGCGCATACTAAAACTGCCCCTGAAATAGCAAGCAAAAGTAATTTAAAAATCAATACTGGCATTTAATGTCTTGCACGAATTGCTTATTGGATAAGCAAATTGGATTTATTTAGTTATGGTGAGATACGTTTAGTAAATGTAATCTTCTTCTGTCTGCGCGTAATACTTCGATTTGAAAATTGTCGAATTCAATTTTTTCACCTTTTTTTGGCAAGTGGCCAAATTTACTCAAAACCAAACCGCCAAATGTTTCAAAATCACTATCACTATATTGAGTTGAAAAGAATTCATTGAAATCCTCGATTGGTGTCAATGCTTTTACTCCAAAATGGCCTTTGGAATGCTCAAAGATATAACGATCTTCTTCAGTGTCATGCTCATCAGTAATTTCACCAACAATCTGCTCCAATACATCTTCAATGGTAACCAAGCCCGATACACTACTGTATTCGTCTACGACGATAGCCATATGATTTCGTCCGTCTTTAAACTCATTTAATAGAGTGTTCACACGCTTGGACTCAGGCACTACCACCGCAGGCCGCAATACATCATCTAAGTTAAACTCTTCTTGTTTGCCTTCAATAAAAAATCGCAACAGATCTTTTGCTAATAAAATTCCCAACACTTCATCACGACTATCTCCAATTACAGGAAATCTTGAATGCGCCGAATCGATAATTAATGGCAACATATCTTGAAGCGTTGCACCTTCTCGCACGACTACCATTTGAGAACGCGGAATCATAATATTTTTTACTTGAATTTTTGAAACCTGAAATGCACCCTCTATCATCTCAAGTATGTCTTTACTTAAGATATTATTTTTTTCTGCATTCCTTAGCAGCTGCACTATTTGTTCATGATTTTGTGGGGCACCATTTAACAGTAACTTTATAGAAGCCACCAAACCTAAACCCGTGGAACTAGTTTCGTTATTATTTTTCATCTTCAGTTACGCTGGCTCATATGGATTTGGAACATTCAAATCTTGTAGAATTTTAATTTCCATAGCTTCCATTTCTTTTGTATCTGAATCATTCTCATGATCAAATCCTTGTAAATGCAGTATTCCGTGCACAAGCAAGTGTGCCCAATGATCATTCAATTGCTTACGTTGTTCTTGCGCCTCACGACTCACTATTGGCGCACAAATTACTATATCTCCAAGAAAGTTTATATTTAACTGAGTAGGAAGTTCTGCTGGAAAGGACAAAATATTAGTAGCTTTATCAATTTTTCGATATTGCTTATTCAGCTCTTTAGCTTCTGATTCATCCACTATCCTTAAACATGCACTCGTCTCAGATTTATACGGTATAGATTGAACCCAATACTCAAGCTCCGACTTTTTAGGTATATCTAAACTTTTAGAAACAATTTGCACATCCAAATGAATGCCCATTAGACTAATTTTACTACTCTTTTGAATTATTGGTGTAAGCTTGGATAATTTTTTTTACCAAGGGGTGTCTGACTACGTCTTTAGCCTGAAAATTGCAAAATGCAATGCCTTCAGTATTGTGTAGTATACGTAATACGTGCTTTAACCCTGATTCCTTTGCGTTCGGTAGATCAATTTGGGTTACGTCACCAGTAATAATCGCTTTCGAGCCAAACCCAATTCGTGTAAGAAACATTTTCATCTGTTCAACAGTTGTGTTTTGCGCTTCATCCAAAATAATAAAAGCATCATTCAAAGTTCTTCCACGCATATAAGCCAGTGGAGCAATTTCTATAACATTTCTATCCACTAATTTACTTACCTTTTCAAAACCCATCATTTCATAAAGTGCGTCATACATAGGTCTTAAATAGGGGTCAATTTTTTGCGCTAAATCCCCAGGTAAAAACCCCAGCCTTTCACCTGCCTCCACCGCGGGCCTTACCAACACAAGCTTACGGATACGATCTCTTTCTAAAGCCTCAACAGCACAAGCCACGGCCAAATAGGTTTTGCCTGTGCCTGCCGGACCAACCCCAAATACTAAATCGTTTTCTTCAATGGCACTAATATATTTCTCTTGATTCTCGCCTCTTGCCTTAATGACCGAGCGTTTTGTATGTACAGTGGCTCTACTGGAGTTAACACTGCGTTCTGCGCTTTGGGCTAATTCAGACTCTTGCAGATGGAGGTGCACATCAGACATAGAAAGAGTATTTAATTCAGTGGAATCATACAGTTCTTTAAGCACTTCAGCTGCAGCATTTGCGGCCTTAGCTTCACCTCGTATTGAAAATGTATTACCTCGGTTATTGATCTCAATACCCAGTCTCTTTTCCATTTGACTGAGGTGCTCGTTTAAAGGCCCACACAAATTAGCAAGTCTTGGGTTATCGGCAGGTTCCAGCACGACGTCTATTGAATAGATTTCAGCTGACAAGTACTAAAATCCTTTAGTGTAAGGTTTCAAGATAGATACCACGTAGAGAGTTAGAAAACACTTCAGAAATTTTAAGCCGCACAAATTTCCCTATGACATGATCTTTTACTTCTTGGGGCACTGAAAAATTTACAACCCGATTATTCTCTGTTCGCCCAGAATATTCTTGGTCTGATTTTTTAGACAATCCTTCGACTAATACGGTTTGATTAGTATTTAACATTGCATTGGAATACTCAGTAGACATTTTATTTATTAATTGCTGCAAACGTTGTAATCGTTGTTTTTTTATTTCTAGTCCAACATCATCTTCATAAGAAGCTGCAGGTGTTCCAGGGCGACGGCTGTAAATAAAACTAAATGATTGATCGAAGCCAATTTCTTCAACAAACTTCAACGTATCCTCAAAATCTTCGTCTGTTTCACCAGGAAAACCAACAATAAAATCAGAAGAAATGCTGATGTCAGGACGATGCTCACGTAATTTGCGAACAATAGACTTAAATTCCAACGCCGTATGACCACGTTTCATCGCAGAAAGCACACGATCCGCACCGCTTTGCACAGGCAAATGCACATGATTTACTAACTCAAGTACTTCCGCATAAGCATCAATAAGATTATCTGAAAATTCAATAGGGTGAGAACTTGTATAACGTATTCGCTCTATACCATTTACCTTACTCACAAAATAAATAAGTAAAGAAAAATCAACGACATCACCAGCCTCATCTAGACCACGATACCCATTTACATTTTGACCTAATAAAGTTATTTCACGCACACCTTGTTCTGCAAGCAATTCGACCTCTTTCATCACAGCTACTAATGGTCGACTAAATTCTTCTCCTCTTGTATAAGGTACTACACAATAAGTGCAATACTTACTACAGCCCTCCATAATTGAAACAAAAGCCGTAGGCCCACCCGCTTTAGGGCTCCGGCAAGCAATCAAATTTCTCAATTTCAGGAAAACTAATATCAACTACAGCTTTTTTATTTTTTTGTGCTTGCTCAAATAATTCTGGCAATCGATGAATCGTTTGCGGACCAAACACCACATCTACTTGTCTTGAACGTTTCACTAATTCCTCACCTTCTTGACTAGCAACACATCCACCCACACCTATTAATAAGTTAGGATTTTTTTCTTTTAAAGAACGCCATTGACCTAGCTGCGAAAAAACTTTTTCTTGTGCTTTCTCACGTATCGAACACGTATTCAATAACAACACATCTGCCTCAGAAATTTCTTGAGTTACGTGCATCCCACAATCATGACTGAGTACATCCAGCATCTTTTCAGAATCATACTCATTCATCTGACATCCTTGTGTCTTTATAAATACTTTTTGCATTTTAGTATGCGTTTTTATGCACAAATCCCTTAAAAATTGTAAGAAAAAGAATTTTCAGATCCAGCCAAAGAGACCAGTTTTCAATATAGTATATATCGTACTCGACACGTTTTTTCATCTTCTCTACTGTATTTGTCTCTCCTCTATAACCATTTATTTGCGCCCACCCTGTAATTCCAGGTTTGACCTTATGTCGTAGCATATACTGATCAATTTTCTCCCTATAATCCAAATTATGCTCAATAGCATGAGGACGAGGACCAACCAAAGACATTCGCCCTTGTAAAACATTAAATAGCTGTGGTAATTCATCTAAGCTCGTTCTTCTCAAAAACTTACCCAATCTCGTAACACGCGGATCATCCAGCTCTGCTTGAGTTACCATTCCCTCGCTTTCACCATGCTCACTCATAGTACGAAACTTATATATATTTATTTTTCTACCATCCCAACCATGACGTTTCTGTTTGAATAAAATTGGCCCTTTCGAGCTTAGCTTTACACATAACCCGATCAATAACATCAGCGGGAAAAATACTACAAACAAAGCTAAAGATATAACTCGATCTTCTAAAAACTTAATAAATTTATTCGTTCCCACCATAGGAGAAACAGACAAATCAATCACTGGATAACCAACAATTTCAGTAATAGAATGGTTAAAAAGATTCAAACCAAAAATATCTGGAACGTAGCGGATATCAACTGTACTCAACCTAAGTTCATTTAATATACGTTTTACAACCTCTTCCTCCTTCAACGGCATCACAATCCACACTTGGTCAATATTATTTTCTTCCACATATTCAAAAATTGAATCAATATCTCCAAGAACCGGATGCCCCATTTGTGTATCACCTGGGTCGTAGTCTTTAATAAAAACACCTTTTAAGTTAAATCCTGCCCAAGCCTCATTTTTTATCTTAGAGGCAATATCCTCAGACAAACTATTATTTCCTACCATTACAATGTCACGTACATTCAGCCCTTTTTCACGCATCCAACCCAAAGTGCTTCTGCCAAGTATCCTAGATATTACAAGAGCAACCCACGATAAAACTGACCAACTTACCATCCATACCCGAGAAAATTCCTCACTAGTTTTTGTAAGAACTGAAATGCCAAGCAACAAGAGAGTTACAACAAGCCATGCAAAACTTAATGTCCTAATTTCTTCTAGTAACGAGGCCCCTCTCCAAGCCTGATATAATGAAAAATATGGGAAAATTGTATATACAGAAATCACCGCAAGAACAAGAGCAAAAATATAATATTCTGGTAGCGGCCAATAAGCTGGATAGAATGCATATGAGATCAAGGCGCTCATAAGCACTATAGCCCAATCCAAAAGCCTATGCATAAAAGTTACTGCACTTGAGTGTTCTTTTAATAACCCTTTTTGCATAATAATAGCTAATTTAATTATCTATAAAATTTTTAATATAGGTTAATAATTTTTTACAATCTTCAGGAGCTTTAAAAGTATAATTTTTTATAATGTCATGATAATCCCAATTATCTAATATATTTATAAGATCATATTCTGACTTTGCAATTGCAACATTTGAGTAATCAGAAAATATTTCAACACCATCAACTTGGTGGTTATTACGGTGTTCGCCATATTTTTCACACCTTGGCATAGCGATTATCGGTTTATTTTGCTTTATGCACGAAAGAATTGTTCCTATCCCCAAATGGCTAATCACTAAATCTGCATCTTTTATATATTTGTTATAATCGCTTAACAATATCTTTTTTTTCCAAAGTAAATTATTCGGTTCATATGTTGTCTCACCTATCTGAGCTACCACCTCGCACTCTACTTGAGATGATGCCCATTGATCGACTGTTCTAACTAATCGATCAAAAGGTTTTTGCGTACCAACAGTAATAAAAATCAAATTAATTTACCCACATAGCGTGCCCCACAATTTTGAGCTAGAGTCTTACTCTGGGTCAGCCACAAATCACAAAAAGGCTTTGCAATTCGTGCTGATAATGACATTTTTTTCACATTTGCCATGCTATCCAGCCAAATAGTTTTCTTGCCGGCTAGTTTTGCAAAAATTATCGCAATAACACCAACAGCTGCACCCGTTGAAATCACAACATCGGGCTTTATTCTCATAAGTAATTTAAACGACTGAAATGCCAATTTTAGCATTTTCAGCAATTCATCTTTATTTGCATCAGTAACAACATAGAATGCACTATCCGCTACATCAGTTTTATAATTATTAGAAACAGTTATATAAGTTGTATTATATTCTAATAGTATTGGTGTAAGCATCATTAGCTCCGCCCAGTGCCCTCCTCCCGACGATATTGCAATAAGCTTTTTTATAACATTAATCCTTTTATTTTCTTACAAAAACAAAAATTTTCTAAGCATAAATTTATGTTGTCAATAATTTCGAATATATTACTGAGTATTTTTCAGCCATCATCTTCAAAGTATATCGTTTCTCATATAATTTATATGCGTTCTGTACTATTTTGACAGTCTTGCTCCAATTAATATATGCATCGTGTATAGCCTTTGCCAAATTTTCAGGATTTTCTGGTATAAACAATACACCAGTTTTTTCATTATCAATGACCTCTTTCATTCCACCGACAGCAGAAGCAACCACCAGACGTTTTCTTGAAAAAGCCTCTATTGGTTTTAAACCGACTACTAAATTTGTCACATCTACATCACAACGAGGTAATACAATGAAATGAAATTTTTTATACCACTTGATAGTTTCTTTTGGAGGTACTTTGCCAACAAACGTAACGTATTCTGACAGCTTAAGCTCTTTCACAAGCTGTTCTAATGAATATTTCTCAGACCCTATACCTATTATATATGTGTGAAATTTTACTTCTTTCTCAATTAAAGCTGGCAAAGCCTTAATCAAGTATTCGAGGCCCTCATATTGAACTAATGACCCAATGTATCCCAAATTTAAATTTTGCACACGCTCTTCAGGGAATACTAGATCAAACGGTGAATTATCAACAGCGTTATATACAATCGAACAACTGTTTGTAACAGAATAATGTTCTTTTAAACCTTGCGAGATATAAACAACATAATTAGCCAACCAAATTGACAGCTTTTCAAAGTTCTTGAATAACCATGCTTGTATTTTTTGAAATTTTCCAGGATGGATATCTTGGTCCCATGCCGACCTTACTTCGTAAATAAGTGGTATTTTATTTTTTTTACAAACATACCAACTAGAAAGTGCAGCAAAAAAGGTTGAATGAGCATGTAGTATATTTGGATGCTCTGACTGAACGATCTTATCCAGTTCTTTTGTAAAATATAGAATTGAAAAAAATTTTCTTATCTTATTGAACCAAGAATATGCATTAGAGTATCCTGTCTGTATCCCATCGTTACAAGTTCTAAAGTATTTAACTCCTTCATAATACTCAGTTACCTCGCCTTTATTTATAGATTCTTGAAATGGTGCACTAACAACAAATGAGTCAATATCATTTATTTCGCAACAAGACAATACTTGGTTTGTTCTCATGACAGAGCCACTTTGAGTTGGGTATGTCTGGTATGCCACATGACAGACTTTCATTTTATCAGTTCCAAAAAATCATAACCATCAAGAAAAAAATTATTTTATTCATAAACTTTCCACTTTATTTGATCAGAAGCTGTATATATATTAATAATACTTGACTCTTTTTTTACGCCATATGATGGTGAATAAAACGCATTTTCAATAGCAGCTACACCTGAGTCATGCTCTAAAAATATCACTAGATGCTCTATAATTATTTTAATTTTTGTTGGGCTAATAATGGCTGCGATGGCACCTGGAATTAAACAGAAATTTATTATTTTTTCTCCTCTCCAATCACAAAGATCAATCCCAGCAATACCAGTCTTATATATAGTGATTTCTCGTCTATGCTTATATTTATAACCTGCATACGAGCCAATAATCTGATTAGTCCCAATCTGTTCAATTTTTGCATGGGATCTATCTGGCATTACAAATAAACCTTCTTCAATAGAGTTTTGCTCTATCCCTTTAACATATAAAGTGTTATGAAACCCTGTTGATCGAAACTTGTTTCTCAGTTCTGGCAATGCTGTATAAATATATGTTCCATAATCAACTAATACAGGCAAAGACTTATAGTGTAATTCGATAGATAATTGATCATTATGAGCATGTCCACCATTACCATTTTGCCCTACAGAGCCACATCTGAATGTTAGAAACAAATCCTCACTCCTATAAACATAAAGACCAAACTCTTTGAATTTAATAAATTGATCCTTCAGATTTTTTTGCTTAGCATTGCTTCTATCTACCCCCAAGTTTCCACTAACCACATTTGAGCCAATTAGATCTTTAATTATAACTTCTTCCAAACTTTGCTGATATTTACTAGATCTTTTTGCAATAGAGCCAAAAATAGCATGAATTGAGTTTACCAAATGGCCATGGTCTAATATTTCCTCATTCTCTAGATCATCATCCATCATCGCAATGCTATAGCTTGGTGTGAGTTTAACTAACCTACCACTGTCGTTATCACCAATCTGCACAACTTTCCCATTAGGAGCTGTAACTGCAATAGTGAAATTTGCCATACTATTAATCCGTGATAGCAAAGATGGCGGTAAAGGAGTTTTGTCAGATACACCTTCTATTTCATAGAGTGTTATTTCCTTCGGCTTAAAGTGAACAATCTTGTTGAACACACTTGAATCATATGAATGCAATGCTTCAAGCTCTGTCTTGTCAAAGCCTAGAATAAGTGCAGCTGCAAAAACTACCATTTCTGCAGAAAGTCTATGATATGAAGTAGAAGCCTCAAAATTCGCCCCATCTTCATAAAATTGCTCATTTACAGCATTGATAAATTCATAAACAGAAAATGCTAGCCAGGCATTGGTCTTTTTGTTTCGAGGAAGATATACGGATATAAACAATAGGCCTACTATATTTGCCAAATAATGATTTGAACGCAGCTGCGGGTACCACTCCAAATTATTTATGATGTGCTCTCCATGTTCGTAAATGCTTCTTGCTAAAATAGCATTAAATTTTTTATCAAAACTTTCACCAAATACACAAAAAATATCCAATGCTAAGAGCATATTTACTGCGCGTATCCCAACATCCATAGAACACACCCAGTTAACACCATACCTAGGAGGATTACTAGCAATAAAATCTAAGCACTGATCTCTAAATTCTATTACGTATTTAGCACCACCTCCTATTACTCCTTGTTGTTTTTGTAATCCATATGTAATTGCCAACTGTGGTAGATGTTGCAACCGTGCTAACTCCCAAGGAACTTTTATATCTACACCTTGAGCATCACCGTATTTTATGTTCTTAAACCATGTTTTGTAGTCCCATATATAACCAGACTTAAAGTCTATATTCCAATTAATCGGAACATAATTATCACAAACTTCTTCCCATATTTTTTTCGACTCTGATAAATTTGGATTAGCAATTATATTTTTAAGCCATTTATCATTATTAAAAATATATACAGGATCATTATTTGCATAATTATTCCCCTCCATACCTGGACATGTCATTCCATAGCACACCCTCTGCCAACCAGAACCAAGTAAATTGAACTTATGGTCAATATATTTCCTTGATGCTGATTGATATAAATCAAGGTATTCTTTAAAAGAACTTATATCTAATTCTTCTAATCTCGTATTTATACTTAATTCAGTCTTGACTAATAGACAATATGTAGAGAAGAATCGATCTTTTTGAAATGAAATAAAGTTTTCAAAAATATTAATAAATTTTATATATACCTTTAACGCAAGAGTGCGCATAGGGTATTTAAAGACTATTTTTAAAAACTTATTAATGAGATTAAACTATACTTTTTTTAATCAATAGAGCTAATTACATATCTGAGCAAGCTTCTCAAGAATTTTTTCAGTATGACTTTTCCAAGTATATTTATTTAGACACTCTTGACGGGCTAATTGGCCCATTTTTTCCCATGAGCTAGGATTTTCAATCATATGCTTTAATCCTTCACAAAGAGCATTAGAGTCGCCAGGAGTCACCAGGTGTGCTGTTTCATCATGTTTCAATATTTCTCCAATTTGATCTAAATCTGAAGCAACAATTGGCTTTCCAATCGCCATATATTCAAAAAGTTTAGTTGGTGATCCGAAAAAAGGACTCCCATCAGAATTAGGAACGTGGGGAGAAACTAAGATATCACAAGCTGCTAAATAGGTTGGACCTTCATTATGAGGAATCAAACCAGTTAAAGACACGTTTTCATATAAGCAATAATCATCAACTAACTTTTTAACGCTTTCCATCGTAACACCATCACCTATCATCATTAAATGAATTCTTTTCTGATACTCTGGACACTTCTTCATTAACATTCCAAATGATTTGACTAAAATCTCGGCACCATGCCAAGGACCAAATGTACCAATAAAACCAAATACTATTTTATTACCAAGACTATACTCCTCCCTAATCTGATCACCGCAAACACTTGGCGAATATTTCTCAGGATCAACACCATTTGGATTAATTAATATTTTTTCTTCCGATATGCCTTGGGCAACTATCTGATCTTTCAAAGGTGAACTTACAACCACTATAAGGTTAGCCGATATCAAGTTAAACCATTCTATCTTTTCCGCCGTATCTTGATTCTTTACTTTCCTACCCCAGTTATTAGATACCCAAACCTCTGAACCGTTATACTCAAGCACAAAAGGTATCTTTAGTTTTTCTGCCAATTGAGCACCACAATAGTTATTTAAGCAGTATCGTTGATAGATAAACGCATAATTATCATCTGCAATAATCTTTTCTGCCTCTTTAAAAAATAGACCATTGTGTGCAAGCTGGCGTTCTTCTTGATGAAAATTCCGATACCCATAAGACTTATCTATATTATGGATCTCTATATTTGGATCAATTCCTGGAACGCTAACACTAGATATATATACTGTGCGATCGAGTAGTTTTGAAAAATTGTTCAATACACCAGTAGTGTGACTCACAGCACCACCTGTTTGTATTTCATCCCAATGCTCAGTCCGAAGATAAATTACCGAATTTAATACCTTTGTTTTGTCAACAATATTAGTTTTATTATATTTTTTATGTGAGAATAGTTGTAAATTTTGATCAATATTTTTCTTTAACTCTTTAACAGCAATACGTTCACGAATATATTCTATTGTTTCCTTTGCAATAGTCCTAAATGCAATCTCTTTTACCTCATGGTTTGCATCCTTTATCTCGCACCTTCCTCTACATATTACTTTCATAAAAATAGAAATTGGAAGTGGCCAATACATCTTTTTTATATCTTTAACATATAATTCGGCTCTCGAAAACTTAAGTATTTTGCAAAATATTGAGCCTGTTCGAATCCAATATTTAAATTTCTCGTAAGTGATCTCTTTTTCACAAACAGAAGATTCACCAACTTTATCGATGTCTTGAATAATAATTAACTTCATTAATAACTTCCAACCTGTAGAGTACAAAATAAGATTCGATTTTATATAGCTGCATTATTTTTTTTTAGCTCAACACTTATGCATTCCCTAGTATTTTTAAATATGGTTGTAAATATCTTATAAAATAACCTTAATGGACGTAAACTTATATCAGATGAAAAATAGTCTGAATAATTATAGAAATTTTTATTTATAACAGAAAAATTAGAAATCTCTGCAAGTTTTTCTAGCTCACTAGAAGTAAATTCGTGATGATGTCCTATAAAAGGAACAGCAGAGTTATATTTTGTACTTATATCAGCCAGTGGCGATCGACCTAATAAAAAAAATAGCCTATTATAAAAATGCGCAATGTTTGGTACTTCTATATATAACCTTCCATCCTCTGTCATTGCATTAGATATATTATGCATAAGAATTTTCAACGAATGCGGGTAATGCTCAATAACGGCCATTAACGATATAAATTCAAACGGTTCCCTAATCTCTACTTGCTCTTGAAACATATCCACATCCATGACATTTACATCATGTGCTTTAATACACGCAAATAAAGGATCAAATGCTTCACCATAATATTGAAGAGCTTCCGTCATAGTCACATTAGAATAACCAAGCATTTTAAGTGTTATTGGAAAAACACCAAAAAAACCTCCAACATCACAATAACGTACATTGGAATCATAATTATCCAAAACTAGATAAATCTGATAGTACCTTTTAACAGAACAACGCAGATAATTATTAAAATCAAAATTGTCTGAACCCCAGCCAATATTATGTACTGCTAATTCATCTTGCAGGACAGGTGACCAATTTCCCATTACTTCTCGCAACGCTTCTTCATATGTTGCACTAAACTTATGAAATGAGACCATGTTAAATAATATAAATTAATTAATTATTTGATTTGTTTGCTTTTGAGATTATCTCGATTAAGCCTTACTTATTGTAAAATACCAAGTTGATACAAAATAATATGGAAGATAGTCTGCAATTTTGGTATTAAACTTTATCATGTGTTTATTAGATAAAACTCGACTCGTTAGAACCGGTGCCCCTAGGAACGCACCGTTTTTAAACTCAACCACTTTCAAGTTAGAAGAAGCAAAAAGATCATACAAACTTTTTTTTGTAAAAAACTGAATATGCCCTGAATCTATGTTGTAAGGGGGTTCAAAAGGATATGTTATTACATCATCTTCATGATTTTTTTTCTTAAACAGACTTTTTAGATAATACTTAGTTTTCGACAATACATAAGTTAAATTATCTATAAACAGATATCTAGCAATTCTTTTTTCCACTTCAAATGGACCAAACCCATTTGGAACTGCCCCAATCATAATTCCATCATCAGCTAATAGCTCACTATGCTCTTTTATAACTGATTTTGGATTTTCCAAATGCTCAAGTATGTCCGCATAAACAATAATATCGAATACTTTACCATATGGGATCTTTGTAGAGAATTTTGCTTGCATGGAAGAATAATTTTTTGAGGCATACTCTAAAGATGGCGCATGTATATCAACGCCATAATAATTTGTTCCATCATTAATCAAATATCTTGAAACCGCATTACCATTTCCACATCCAAAATCTAACAAATCAATTTTTGACTTTTTTAAATTTTTAAATTGATCGATATGACTAAGAATGTACTTCAACTTCTTAGTGTGACCATAGATATTTTCGTCAGGAAGCAAGCTCATATACTAAATATAACCAGTCTTTGATAAAACACACTGTCTTCCAATTAAGCTAATAGCTATTAAAGTGGCTAGTTAAACTATTATTCTTGTTCTTGACCAAATATAAAACATACAAAAATATTGTGAAGTAACATATCGATGAAGTTATAGCTGCACCTTCAATACCTAACATAGGAATTAATATAGAATTTAGAACTATATTTAGTATAAAAATATAGAACCATGCATACACTAATTTTACTGGCAACCCTATACTTGCTAAAAATTGTGCTAGCGCAATTTCAAGAGACAGAAAAAAAATCCCAGGCAAAAGTATCAATACAGAGTCAGTACTAGGTGTAAATTCAACTCCAAATAGAATAGGTATTATATGTGGAACCAGCATACCAAATACTATAATGGCCAGGGCCATTATAAATGCCATGTATATTGTGACTATTTTGGTTTGTGCCCATTTCTCTAATTTGTTTTTTAATGATGTAATTTTTGGAAACAATATTGTCCCGACAGCTATAGGTAAAATCAGCAACATATCTGCAAAACTAGTAGCAATCGAGTAATATCCAGTATCTTTAGCTCCCAATATATATTGGATCATCAATAAATCTACCTTCAAAACTAGAAATGCAAATAATCCAGCCAAATATGCCTTAATCCCATATGATAAAAATAAATTTGGCAGCTTAAATCTATGAAATGAAAGAGTATATTTTGTATAAACAAACACCAAACATAACAATAGACCAAATATCATAGAAAAAAACGAAACAATAAAGAAATTCAAGACAGAAGAAGCAGTTAGCCAAGCTAGCAATATAATCATTCCAACAAAACTCATTCTACTAACAATCTCAATAAGATTATATGCCCAAATTTCTCTCAACCCTATCAATAAATTTTGTACTAAAAGGTACAAAAGACCAAAGGGTATCCACAATACTGATAATATAATTAAAAAAGCATTATCAATATTAAGCAACTTTGGATAACTTAATAAAATTGATCCTAAAACTAGCGTTGTCGCTCCTCCTATCAAAAGGCTGATGTAAACACTATTCGATAGTAACTGAGGAAGCAGTGTTTTATCTTGTGAAATAAAGTATGTATTTGACGATTGAAGCCCTAAATTACAGACCTGTATTCCTACCAAGCTAATAGTTGATAATACAATAAAATTTCCTCGCCCCTCTGCACCAAGTAACCTAGAGATTAAAACACTACCCACTAAGCCAATACATACTAATAATGCACGCGTTAAAACTGTTTGTGTAATTTGACTGAAAAATACCTTTTCCAAAATAACTTTCTACATATCTTGAGAGAGATTTAATATCATAAACTTCTATTTAAGAAATAGTATTACTTGCTAATCCTACTCAACAATCAACAAACTCTTTCCACCAAAGCATAAAATTCAGCAAAAACCAAATTTGTACATTCGATTTTTTACTTATCAGGTGATCAACATACCTAGCATCGAAGAAATCTGTTTCCTTACAAAATAACATCAACATGTTTAGATATTTTTGACCCAGTTTACCTAGCAGCCACTCATGCACAGGTACACCAAACCCTTGTTTTTTCCTTTTTATTATTTCATCAGGTATTAATCCATCCACAGATTTTTTAAGTATTCGTTTTAACTCATTATTTTTAAACTTAGTTGCAGGTGAGATGCTCATCGAAAGCTCTACAAATTTATGGTCCAAAAAAGGCACACGGCCCTCTAAACTAACACCCATACTCATTTTATCAACACGCATTAAAAGTAACTCAGGAAGCCTCAAATTCAAATCTGTATAGCTCATCCAATTCAAAAATGATTGGTCAGAAGCTTTTTCTTTAAATCTATCATATGTTGGTTTAATTGATTCCCAAGAAGTATATCCATTAAATTCTCTTCTCATATTCTGTGAAAGCAGGCTATTCTTTTGTGATTCATAGAAAGCTTCTGCGCCACTCCAAAAAATTGGGGTATTTACGACTGAACGCCTTAATAACTCGAATTTAAATGTATCAGTCTTATCTAGAATACGCGCTATTTCATATGCAGGCTTTTCAAAAAGAAAAGAAAAAGGAAAATTATGAATGTTATTTAATTTGATAAACTTTGCCCACTGAGGATAACCACAAAATAATTCATCAGCACCTTCACCTAACTGACAAACCGTTACTCCATTATCTTTTGCTAGTTTAGAAACATAATATACTGGCATACAAACTGGATCAGCAATAGGTTCATCTTGTAATTTCACCATGCGAGGTAAGAAGTCTATCAAATCATCAACCGTCAACTTCTTTTCATAATAATCAGCACTAACAGTAGCAGCCATTTTCCTTGCATACTCAAATTCATTTTTATAGGACTCAAATTCTCCTTCGTAACCAATGCTAAAGGCTTTTACTGGTTCCGTTTCATTCTCGGAGAATAAA
>CBDCTA010000025.1:0-11173 GCA_965221955.1 Gammaproteobacteria bacterium
GTTTTAATTTTGCTTCGGAACGTGTTTCTGCAATTTCTTCACGAAGCTCTATGGCTTGTTCTTCCAAGTTAACTTGCTTAAGCATGTCAAGAATCGCTTCTGCACCCATGCGTGCATCAAACTCATCACCATATTCTTCAATCGCTTCAAGAAAAGTTTCATCTGAAAGAAGTTGCTTATGTTCAAGCCCTGTCATACCAGGATCTACTACTACAAAGGCTTCAAAATATAGAATACGTTCTACATCACGCAGCGTCATGTCTAACAACAGACCAATACGCGAAGGCAAAGATTTTAAAAACCAGATATGTGCAACGGGACTGGCTAACTCAATGTGACCCATGCGCTCACGGCGTACTTTGGTAAGTGTGACTTCAACGCCACATTTCTCACACACCACACCACGATGCTTGAGACGTTTATATTTTCCACACAAGCATTCGTAATCTTTATTTGGACCAAAGATTTTTGCGCAGAACAAACCATCACGCTCAGGTTTGAAAGTTCGGTAGTTTATCGTTTCAGGTTTCTTAACTTCACCATAAGACCATGAACGAATCATGTCTGGCGATGCTAAACCAATACGTATTGAATCAAAGTCTTCTACTTGTCCTTGATTCTTTAATAAACTAAGTAAGTCTTTCATTATGTCTCCAGTAAACTACGTCTACTTTTAAAATTAATTCTTTATTTAAAACTAAATTATGATTTTGAGTTAGGTTTCATTCTCAAAGTCAATATTCAGTCCTAAGGAACGAATTTCTTTCATCAATACATTGAACGATTCTGGCATACCGGCATCCATGCTGTGATTACCATCGACGATGTTCTTATACATCTTGTTACGTCCGGTAACGTCATCCGATTTAACCGTGAGCATTTCTTGTAAAGTGTACGATGCACCATAAGCTTCAAGCGCCCATACTTCCATCTCACCAAATCGCTGACCTCCAAATTGCGCTTTACCGCCAAGAGGTTGCTGGGTAACGAGGCTGTATGGTCCGGTTGAGCGTGCATGCATTTTGTCATCAACCAAGTGGTTGAGTTTCAGCATGTGCATATAACCAACCGTTACTTCGCGCTCAAATGCTTCACCTGTGCGACCATCCCACAACTGGGTTTGACCATCTTCTGGCAGATCAGCAAGTTTCAACATTCTTTTAATTTCAGATTCTTGCGCACCATCAAATACAGGTGTCGCCATAGGCACACCTTTACGCAAGTTCTCGGACATGTTCATGATTTCATCATCACTGAATTCATCAAGATTAACGGAAATGCCTTCACCCTTATTGTAAATATCATCCAAGAATGAACGTAGTTGTTGAACTTCTCCGTTTTTCTTCAACATGCCATCAATTTTGAGACCCAAACCCTTAGCAGCCCAGCCCAGGTGCACTTCTAACACCTGTCCAACATTCATTCGAGAAGGAACACCTAAGGGGTTCAAAACGATATCCACTGGTGTACCGTCTTCCATGTGCGGCATGTCTTCGACTGGAACAATCATAGAAACAACACCTTTGTTTCCATGACGACCGGCCATCTTGTCGCCAGGTTGCATACGACGTTTCACAGCAAGGTAAACCTTAACCATCTTTAAAACGCCCGGCGCTAAATCATCACCAGCAGTAATTTTTTCTTTCTTTTCTAACAAACGTTGGTCAAATGATTCGCGCTGTTGTTTCAATTGATCAGAAAGTTTTTCTAATTGCGCATTCACATCTTCATTTTGCATGCGAATTTCAAACCAACGCTCGCGATCAAGACCATCTAAATAAGCTTTCGTCACTTTAGAACCAGATGACAATCCGTCTGGACCACCGTCAGTGACTTTGTTGGTAATTAAACGCTCAATACGTGCGTAAATATCATCTTCATAAATACGCAATTGATCATTCAAATCTTGGCGAACTTGCTCAACTTCAGCTTCTTCAATTTGTAATGCACGTTTGTCTTTTTCAACACCATCCCGTGTGAAGACACGCACATCAATTACCGTACCTTCCATACCTGAAGGAACACGCAATGAAGTATCTTTTACATCTGAAGCCTTCTCGCCAAAAATTGCACGTAGAAGTTTTTCTTCTGGAGTAAGTTGCGTTTCACCCTTAGGCGTTACTTTGCCAACAAGAATGTCGCTCGGTTTTACTTCTGCACCTACATATACAATTCCAGAATCATCTAATTTAGCGAGTAAGTTTTCACTTACGTTTGGAATATCTGCTGTGACTTCTTCAGAACCCAACTTAGTGTCACGCGCCACACAACTGAGCTCTTCAATATGAATCGTAGTGAAACGATCTTCTTCTACAACACGCTCAGAAATCAGAATAGAGTCCTCGAAGTTATAACCATTCCAAGGCATGAAAGCGACCAAGGCATTTTGCCCTAATGCCAATTCACCTAAGTCAGTTGAAGGACCATCCGCCAATACATCACCACGCGCAATTACGTCACCTGGACGCACTAATGGCTTTTGGTTAATACAAGTGTTTTGATTGGAACGAATATATTTAGTCAGATTATAGATATCGACTCCCGGCTCACCAGCTTCTGTTTCTTTATCATTGACACGTACTACGATACGGCCCGCATCAACGGTATCCACTACCCCACCACGCCTTGAAGTGAGTGAAGCGCCTGAGTCAATGGCTACAGCACGTTCAATACCAGTTCCTACTAATGGCTTCTCAGCACGCAAGGTAGGCACCGCTTGACGTTGCATGTTTGAACCCATTAATGCGCGGTTCGCATCATCATGTTCCAAGAACGGAATTAACGCAGCCGCAACCGAAACGATTTGCTTCGGTGACACGTCCATATATTCAACTTTATCTGAAGGCGCCATTGAAAATTCATTCAGATGCCGCACAGAGGCTAACTCATTAATGAATTTTCCATTTTCATCTAATGGTGCATTCGCCTGCGCAATCGTGAACTGACTTTCTTCAATTGCAGATAAATATTCAATTTTATCGGTAACTTTTCCATCCACGACTTTGCGATATGGCGTTTCTAAGAAACCATAATCATTGGTACGCGCAAAAATCGCGAGTGAATTAATTAACCCAATATTTGGACCTTCAGGTGTTTCAATCGGACATACACGACCATAGTGTGTAGGGTGTACGTCACGTACTTCGAAACCTGCTCGTTCACGGGTTAAACCACCTGGACCTAAAGCAGAGATACGTCGTTTATGTGTAATTTCAGACAGAGGATTATTTTGGTCCATAAACTGTGACAATTGGCTCGAACCAAAGAATTCTTTAATTGCAGCCGCTACCGGTTTGGCATTGATCATTTCTTGTGGCATCAACCCTTCGGACTCGGCCAAAGTTAAACGCTCTTTTACTGCACGCTCGACGCGCACAAGACCAACACGAAATGCATTTTCTGCCATTTCACCTACGCAGCGCACACGTCGATTACCGAGGTGATCAATATCATCAACAATACCGTTTCCATTACGGATGTCGATTAGTGTTTTCATAACATCCAAGATGTCATCATTGCTTAATGTTCCTGAACCGGTTTTCTCTTCTCGTCCAACACGTCGATTGAACTTCATACGCCCTACAGGAGATAAGTCATAACGCTCAGGAGTGAAAAATAAATTTGAAAATAAATTTTGCGCCGCTTCTTTTGTTGGCGGTTCACCTGGCCGCATCATGCGATAGATTTCAACCATCGCTTCTAATTCATTGCTAGAAGGATCTATAGATAAAGTCGAAGAAATATAAGGGCCTCTATCAATATCGTTGGTATAGAGTAATTCCAATACTTCGACAGATGACTCTAAAATCTTTTCAATATTTTCTTCTGTAAGCTCATCATTTGCTTTGCAAACCAACTCACCCGTATCTGTATCGATCAGATCTTTTGCTAAAAATTTATTTAGTAAATATTCAACCGGGACTTCTAAGGTTTTAATTCCTGCTTTTTCAATCTGGCGCACATGACGCACAGTAATACGTCTACCTGCCTCAACAATCGTTTTACCACTTGCTTTAATTTCGAATGGTGCAATTTCGCCGCGCAGACGCTCAGGAATTAAATCTAAAATGAAACCACTATCTGTAATACGCACAGTATTGGTATCGAAGAACATAGAAAGAATTTCTTCGCCACTATAACCAAGTGCACGTAATAAAATAGTCGCAGGTAATTTCCTACGACGATCAATTCGCACAAACAAACAATCTTTATGGTCGAATTCAAAATCTAACCACGAGCCACGGTAAGGAATTACTCTTGCGGAATAAAGTAGCTTTCCAGAGGAGTGAGTTTTACCTTTATCATGATCAAAGAACACACCAGGTGAACGATGTAACTGCGAAACAATCACCCGCTCAGTACCATTGATTACAAACGCACCTGTGTCTGTCATGAGTGGCAATTCACCCATATAGACTTCTTGCTCTTTTACATCTTTAACTTTTTTAGAACCGGCTGGCGCATCTTTATCATAGATCACTAAACGCAACAGCACTTTCAAAGGAGCGTGGTACGTTAAGCCACGGAGTTGACACTCTTTTACTTCAAATGGCGGCTGTTCTAAACGGTAACTAACGTACTGTAATTCAACATTGCCAGAATAACTAATGATTGGGAAAATGGAATTAAACGCACCATGCAATCCAGATGTTTGACGGTCTTCTGTCGAAACATCTTCTTGCAAAAACCGACGGTAAGACGCCAGTTGAATTTGCAGCATGTAGGGAACGCCTAAGATTTCAGGTCGCTTGCCAAAATCTTTGCGAATTCTTTTCTTTTCGGTATAGCTATATGCCATGAAATTACTCCACGGTAAAAAATGTAGATGTCAAAATGCGCGAACAAAAAACACCACTCAACGCAGACTTGCGCTGATAGGCATGGTTAAACACTAACGCGAGTAGCAACTACTTGAGCTCTACTTCAGCGCCAGCTTCTTCCAATTGCTTCTTGATATCTTCTGCTTCGTCCTTGGCAGCGCCTTCCTTCACTGTAGAAGGTGCGCCCTCTACCATTTCCTTCGCTTCTTTTAAGCCAAGACCGGTAACCGCACGGACCACTTTAATGACAGCAACTTTATTGCCACCAAAACTACTCATCACAACATCGAATTCATCTTTCTCTGCTGCTGCTTCACCACCAGCATCACCGCCAGCTGCAGGTGCCGCTGCTACAGCTGCTGCTGCAGATACACCAAATTTTTCTTCCATTGCAGAAATTAAATCTACAACTTCCATTACACTCATTTCCGAGATAGTTTCGAGGATGTCTTCTTTTGAAACAGCCATTTTTTTCTCCTAATTAAATAAATTCCCAGTAAGTAACATTAAAACTTTGAAATTAAACGTTATCCTGCAGCTTGTTTTTGATCTCTAACCGCAGCAATAGTGCGAACCAGTTTTGCATGAGGCTCATTAAGCGTGCGCACAAATTTTTCAATTGGCGCTTTCATTACTGCCATTACTAAGCTAATTGCCTGTTCTTTTGTAGGCAAGCTAGAAAGCTTCGTGAGCTCTGAAGCATCAAACAATTCTCCACCAATGGAGATCATTTTTACCGCAAGCAAATCATTTTGTTTGGTGAAATCTTTAACAAGTCTTGCTGCTGAGCCTGGGTCTTCTTGCGAAAACGCCAGCATCAATGGACCAACCAAGCCTTCACTCATACATTCATATGGCGTACCTTCTAAGGCGCGCTTAGCTAATGTATTTTTTACAACTTTTAAATAAACACCCGTTTCACGCGCTTTGCTGCGTAATTCGGTCAGTTCACTTACGGTTAATCCTCGATACTCTGCTGCAATAGCAGAATGCGCATTTGCTGCAACTTGCGAGACTTCTGAAACGATTGTCTTCTTTTGTTCAAGTTGTAAGGCCACAATTGGGTCCTCTGAGTTAACAATACACACAAGGTGTCACAATAAACACGAACACAAAAAAGTTTAACGACTTAATGCATTCCCCTTAAAGTGCAACCAACTCAGGAAATTCATGTAGCATGATCCTGATTTGGGATACACAGTCTACGTAGGCTAAGCTTTCTCATTAAGCAACACATTTCAAATGTTGCACCTACGGTCTTGGACGGATGCTTTAAATTTTAATTACTAAATTTAAAACAACTCCCAATTCTTAAAAAACCAATTCACTTTTAAACTAAAGCGCTTTGGTCCAAATTAACCCCAACGCCCATAGTTGAGGAAACAGTAACTTTTTTAATATAAACACCCTTTGCAGAAGATGGTTTGGCTTTTACTAAGTCCGCAACCAGTGCTTTTAAATTCTCTTCAAGTTTTGGTGCATCAAACTGCACACTGCCTATCGAGCAATGAACAATTCCACCTTTATCGGTTTTAAACTGAACTTGTCCAGCTTTTGCGTTTTTCACTGCGCCCGCAACATCGGCAGATACAGTTCCAACTTTAGGGTTTGGCATCAAACCACGTGGTCCTAAAATTTGCCCTAACTGACCCACTACACGCATCGCATCTGGTGCTGCAATCGCAACATCAAAATCCATTTCGCCTTTTTTAACTTGCTCAGCTAAATCTTCAAGCCCAACTAGGTCCGCACCTGCTGCCTTCGCCGCCTCGGCTTGTTCACCCTCTGCAAACACTGCAACACGGACATCTTTGCCCGTACCATTTGGCAAAACCGTCGAACCTCTAACTACTTGATCGGATTTTCTTGGATCGACACCAAGATTAATCGAAACATCAACAGACTCATTAAACTTTGCAGATGCACAATCTTTTACCAAACTAATACCTTCTGCTGGAGTATAAGCTTTCTCTAACTCAACCTTTTCTAGTGCAGCACGATAGTTTTTTCCTGACTTCGCCATTTTTTATACTCCCTCTACTTCCAAACCCATACTGCGAGCACTGCCCGCAATAGTACGTACTGCAGCATCCATATCAGCCGCTGTGATGTCTGGCATTTTTGTTTTGGCAATTTCTTCAAGTTGTGCGCGATTTACTTTGCCAACTTTTTCTGTGTTAGGTCGACCACTACCTTTACTTAATCCAGCTGCTTTCTTAAGCAAAATGGAAGCGGGAGGTGTTTTGGTTATAAAAGTAAAACTCTTGTCGTTATACACAGTAATAACAACAGGAACAGGCATACCTTTTTCTAAATTTTGTGTTTTCGCATTAAACGCTTTACAAAATTCCATAATATTTACACCATGCTGACCCAGTGCTGGACCTACCGGTGGACTTGGATTTGCATCACTTGCAGGCACCTGCAACTTTATATATGCGTCTACTTTCTTTGCCATTGTCTTTAACTCTTAAGCTTTTTTAATTCTTATCTTCAAAATCTTTCTTGGAAATTTTTTCTAGCCTTTTTCAACTTGCCCAAATTCAAGCTCTACTGGTGTCGAGCGTCCAAAAATTTGTACTGCAACCAGCATACGACTCTTTTCATAATTCACTTCTTCAACAACACCGTTAAAGTCATTGAAAGGACCATCGGTTACTCGCACTACTTCACCTGGCTCAAATAACACTTTCGGTTTCGGCGCATCCACACCTTCTTGCATACGCTGCAAAATATTTTGCGCCTCAGCCTCACTAATAGGCGCTGGCTTATCAGACGAACCACCAATAAACCCTAAAACTTTTGGACAGTCTTTTACTAAATGCCAACTGTCATCATCCATCTCCATTTTGACTAATACGTAACCTGGGAAAAAACTTTCGCTCGCTACGACGTTTTTGCCCTTCGCGCATCTCTACAACTTCTTCAACAGGCACCATGATTTCGCCAAATTTATCTTGCATGCCATAGCGTTCAATTCGCTCACCCAATGAGCGCTGCACCTGGTTTTCAAATCCAGAATACGCGTGCACTACATACCATTGCATAGACATCAATAAACTCGCATCAAATTACGTACTGAATTAAGCCCGTTAAAATCCAGTCGATAAACCATAAAAATATGGCCAATATCAAAACCACTACAAACACTACTAAAGTAGTTTGCAAAGTTTCAGAACGTGTTGGCCAAACCATTTTGCGTACTTCAGTACGCGCATCTTGCATAAAGCTTGCCAGTGACCGACCACGCTCAGTCGTAAAAGCAATTACAGCTGCAACAATTACAGCTGCTACGATTCCCAATACACGATATAGCTGCGGTTGGTCTGCATATATATAGAAACCAGCTAGCCCAGCTAGAACAATTGCTGCAGCAATTACCAGCTTAAAGACATCCATGCCGCTTGCAGTTGTTGCTTCAGCTTTTCCAGTCATTTCTAAATATTTTACGTGTAGAGGTTACCCGTGAATTTCGCTCTGATTTCACACATCGTGGCAGGCCAGGAGGGAATCGAACCCCCAACCTGCGGTTTTGGAGACCGCCGCTCTGCCAATTGAGCTACTGGCCTTTAACCGACAATGCCTTGCAATCGCCAAACAAGAAATTATAGCGTGATTTTTCCGTCTAGATTGAATCTATTTTTAAGTAATCAAAAGAGATAGATACACCTTAAGAGATGAATTACTGTCTGGGCTAAGTTGTTTGATTTTTAAACCAACTTACCCAAGCGCTTAAGCCTTTTTGATGCGGTTTTCCTACTCAATAATCTTAGCGACCACGCCTGCACCTGCCGGTGCACGTTGTTCTATTCTATAATCTTGGCTACGACCTCCTGCAACCGACCGTACGTCCACCTTCTCGAATCGCAAAGCGTAAGCCTTCGTCCATCGCAATCGGGGCGATCATGGAGACGGTCATCTTGACGTTGTCACCCGGCATGAACCATTTCGGTGCCTTCGGGAAGTTCACATGCGCCGGTTACGTCGGTGGTTCTGAAGTAGAACTGGGGACGATAGCCATTGAAGAATGGGGTATGACGTCCCGCCTTCTTCTTTGCTGAGGATGTAGACTTCGGCTTCGAATTTGGTGTGTGGGGTGATGCTGCCAGGTTTACATAGGACTTGGCCACGTTCGACTTCGTCGCGTTTGGTGCCACGTAGTAGTACGCCGACGTTGTCTCCGGCTTGGCCTTGGTCGAGTAGTTTTCTGAACATTTCGACTCCGGTACAGGTGGTGCTGGTGGTGTCTTTGATGCCAACGATTTCGATTTCGTCACCGACGTTGATGATGCCACGTTCGATACGACCGGTTACTACGGTGCCGCGTCCTGAGATGGAGAAGACGTCTTCGACGGGCATGATGAAGTCGCCGTCGATGGCGCGTTCGGGTTCGGGAATAAAGGCGTCCATTTCTTCTACGAGTTTGACGATCGAGGGAATACCGATATCTGATGTATCGCCCTTCAAGTGCCTTTAGTGCGGATCCGGTTACGATGGGGGTGTCGTCGCCTGGGAATTCGTAGGTAGAAAGAAGGTCACGAATTTCCATTTCAACGAGTTCGAGGAGTTCGGCGTCGTCGACTTGGTCGGCTTTGTTCATGTAGACGAGGATGTAGGGTACGCCTACTTGTCTGGCGAGTAGAATGTGTTCACGCGTTTGAGGCATGGGACCGTCTGCAGCACTCACGACAAGAATGGGCGCCGTCCATTTGGGCCGCACCGGTGATCATGTTCTTTACGTAGTCGGCGTGTCCGGGACAGTCGACGTGGGCGTAGTGTCGATTGGGGCTTTCGTATTCGACGTGGGCGGTGGCAATGGTGATGCCGCGTTCACGTTCTTCAGGAGCGTTGTCGATTTGGTCATAGGCTTTGAATTCGCCTCCGTGGGTCTCGCCCATGACTTTGGTTAACGCCGCCGTTAACGTGGTCTTACCATGATCCACGTGACCAATCGTGCCTACATTCACATGCGGTTTATTACGCTCAAACTTCTCTTTCGACATTTTCTTTTACCTCTATGACCTCGTTTTCAGTAGCCAATTCACTAACAAATTTTTAATGGAGCCCACAGTCAGAATTGAACTGACGACCTCATCCTTACCATGGATGTGCTCTACCAACTGAGCTATGTGGGCAAATAAATATTGAGCGCATTGTAAACGTTGAAATTATCTGTTGCAGCACTATTTTAGTAGTGCGATTGGGGTAGCTAGGTTGGTAATTTGAATGACAAGCTTTTTAACTTTTGTATGCGCTAAATTCGTGTGCCGAAATTGAGATGAGACATTATTTTACTTCCGCATCTGCAAACCAATAAATCTCTAGTATAAAAAAAGATCGTGCAGGTATTTTGGTGTAAGCCCAAAAAAATTAGAAATAGCACAGGCCTTGAGAGCTTTTCATGTAGACCTTAGCAGGCTTGCATATCGTATTTTTTCCTGCAAAACCGTTGGAGCGGGTGATCGGGATCGAACCGACATCATCAGCTTGGAAGGCTGAGGTTCTACCATTGAACTACACCCGCGTAAGAATAGAATAATAACAAAAAGCTGGATTTACTCAGGGCTAAAGCGGTTTCACCGCAACGTTCAAATTCCCTGACACTCGCTACATCCATGTCGCTCGCTTGCAGGCAGACTTCGTCTGTGCAAATTGGCTTTCCTGCCAATTTGTCGAACCACCCTTGCGTGTGGCGTATTACACGCAAACTAATGATCGCCCTGCGATACCAGGTTCAAACCGTACCATCTCTAAATATTTTTATCACATACCAAGACATAGATTTCCTATGTCTTGGTATGTGATAAAAATGGTGGAGGGGGCTGGATTCGAACCAGCGTACTCAGAGAGAACGGATTTACAGTCCGTCGCCTTTAACCACTCGGCCACCCCTCCAGGGCAAAGCATTTTGCTCGACTCTACAGTTAGCTGTCAATATTGTGATCGAGTAGGTAATTCAAACTAAAAAATTACACGCTGGTAGCTAAATGCATTGTTAAGCGTCCGTAAAACGATTACGTTAGCATTCAGAATCCTGCCAACAACTACTCATTGGCTACAGGTAAATTTTTTTAATCAATAGCTCTCTCAAAAAATGAATGTAACAATTTATGGTTCTGGCTATGTAGGCTTAGTAACTGCAGCTTGTTTAGCTCAAGTTGGCAATAATGTTCTATGCGTGGATATCGATGCAGATAGAAATTAAAAAGCTTAAGCAATGCATTGTTCCAATCCATGAGCCAGGATTGCAAGAACTCATTCAAACTAACGTGGAAGCAACACGAATTGATTTTACCCTAGATGCCGAAGAAGGTATTCAGCACGGCTTGTTTCAATTTATTGCTGTCGGCACA
>CBDCTA010000026.1:0-95919 GCA_965221955.1 Gammaproteobacteria bacterium
TTACTTGCGCGTTCAGGAAATACAGCAGGGGCATGGTTAGCTGGAATGCTTCCGCATCGTCTGCAAGCTGGAAAAGAGATATCTAATTCTGGGTTGAATGCGCTTGAGATGGTTACATCTCCTAGAAAAGCCTATGTGTTATTTAACTTAGAACCAGAATTTGATTTCACAAATGCCTCAGCAGTCATAGAAGCGATGCAAGCTGCAGATTTTGTTGTGGTTTGTTCTCCTTATATTAATGAACAAATTTTAGAATATGCAGATGTTGTATTGCCGATTGCAACTTTTGCAGAAACTGATGGAACTTTTGTGAATAATGAGGGACGTTGGCAAAGTATTCGAAAAGCCGTAACGGCTCCTGGAGAAGCGCGTCCAGGTTGGAAAGTATTACGAGTGTTAGCTAATAAATTAGGTTTTGATGAAATTCAATATCAAACCAGTGAAGAAATAAGAGATGAGTTAAAACAAGAGTTTGATAGCAACATTGAATTCAGTAGCCACCTGCAAGATTTGCAACATGTAAATACTTCAATTGAAGAAAAAACAATATATCGCGTATCAGATTCGCCTATCTATGCAGTGGACAATGTCGTTCGACGTGCTACTTCATTGCAGCAAGCAGTAGAAGATCAACAAGACTACATTGCCATGTCGGAACAACAAGCGATTGAACTAAATGTTCAAAACGAGAAGGCGGTAAGAATTGTTCAAGGCAAGCATGAAGCAACATTGCCTTTACGTATTATTGAAAATATTTCATTTAATTGTGTTTGGATTCAAAGGAGTGCGAAATTAAGTGACTCTTTAGGCGAGTCCATTGCACCTATAGAAGTACAGAGAACGGCTAATGCTTGAGTGGATTCAAAATATACTTGCGTCACTGCCGCCTTTGCTCCTGTTAACGGCTTATATGTTTATCTTTGTGTTGGTGTTATTTGGTTGTGTGGCCTATGTAACCCTAGCTGAGCGTCGTGTGATTGGGTTCATGCAGGTGCGTGTGGGTCCTAATAGAGTGGGGCCTAAAGGCTTTGGTCAACCGATTGCGGATGCCATGAAACTGATGTTCAAAGAAATGATCTTGCCTAATGATGCAGATCGTTTCTTATTTCGTTTAGCACCACTGTTATCTATGATTCCAGCACTTGCGGCGTGGGCGGTAATCCCCTTTGCAGATGGTTGGAATTTTGCAGATATTAATGCAGGATTACTTTATCTCTTAGCCATGACTTCGCTTGGAGTTTATGGTGTGATCGTTGCAGGTTGGGCTTCAAACTCTAAGTATGCTTTGTTGGGTGCATTACGGTCCGCTGCACAAATTGTTGCCTATGAAATTGCTATGGGCTTTGCATTGGTGGGTGTGCTTATGGCAAGTGGAAGTTTGAATTTAGGTGACATCGTTAACGCACAAAAAGGCAGTATTTTTCATTGGTATTGGTTGCCGCTATTGCCTTTATTTTTAACCTACTTGATTTCTGGTGTAGCTGAAACCAATCGTGCCCCTTTTGATGTGGTTGAAGGTGAATCTGAAATCGTTGCGGGCTTCCATGTTGAATATTCAGGTATGGGTTTTGCACTGTTCTTTTTAGCTGAATATGCAAATATTATTTTAATTTCAGCATTAACCGCTTTGTTATTCCTTGGTGGTTGGTTAAGTCCGTTTCCTGAAAGTTGGGCCAGTATTCCTTATATAGGGTTGCTGTTAGGCGATGGTCCGCACATGTTTATTGCCAAGACTTGCTTCTTTATTTTTTGTTTTCTTTGGTTTCGTGCCACGTTCCCACGTTATCGTTATGACCAGATCATGCGTCTAGGTTGGAAAATTTTATTACCGGTAACTTTAATTTGGATATTTGTTGAGGGTGTGTTGTTGTATTTTGAAGTATCACCTTGGTTTGATTAATAATGAAAGCACTTATCAATATTGTTAAAAGTTTTACCTTGTTTGAGCTACTCAAAGGGATGAGTTTGACAGGTAAACGTTTTGCGTCCAAAAAATTTACCATTCAATACCCAGAAGAAAAGACACCTCAGTCACCACGCTTTAGAGGTTTACATGCATTGCGAAGATATCCAAGCGGAGAAGAACGCTGTATTGGTTGTAAACTTTGTGAAGCAGTTTGTCCTGCATTAGCGATAACGATTGATACAGAAGAGCGTGAAGATGGTAGTCGGCGTACGACGCGTTATGACATTGATTTATTTAAATGTGTGTATTGCGGTTTTTGTGAAGAAGCATGTCCTGTAGATGCCATTGTAGAAACAAGAGTGTTTGAGTATGCCTTCTTTGAGCGTGGTACACAGGTGATGAAAAAAGATATGTTGCTTGAAGTAGGTAGAAAACACGAAGAACAAATTGCAAGTGACCGTCAAGTAGATGCTCAGTATAGGTAATTATTAATAAATGCTAATTCAAACTACCGTTTTTTATTTTTTTGCAGCCATCTTGGTGATGTCTGCTTTGGCAATGATTACCGTACGTAATCCTGTGCATGCAGCTTTATTTCTTGTGCTTGCGTTTTTTACTAGTGGGGCATTATGGATTTTGCTAGAAGCAGAATTTCTCGGCATTACATTGGTTTTAGTTTATGTAGGTGCCGTAATGGTGCTGTTCTTATTTGTGGTCATGATGCTGGATATCAATATAGCAAAAATGCGCGCTGGCTACGCAAAATACTTGCCTGTAGGGCTGATTGTGGGTGCAGCGATGGCTGCCGAGATGATCATAATCTTAAGCAAATCTAACTTTGAGCATGCGCAAGTGAGTGCAAAGCCGGCTGACTACAGTAATACACAAGAACTAGGCGAATTACTTTTTACTGAATATGTATATCCGTTTGAGATTGCAGGTGTAATTTTACTCGTCGCAATTATTGCAGCTATTACATTAACGATGCGTAAACGCACAGTATCAAAGCATCAAAAGCCACATCAGCAAATTAGTGCGAATAAAAAAGAACGTGTGAAACTAGTTGACATAGAAAAATAATAACTTAAAAAATAATGATTACATTGACACATTTCCTTGTGCTGGGGGCTATTCTATTCTCGATCAGTATTGCGGGCATCTTTCTAAATAGAAAGAACGTCATTCTATTGTTGATGGCAATTGAATTAATGTTGTTAGCAGTGAATATGAATTTTGTTGCCTTCTCTCATTACTTGGATGATTTATCTGGCCAAGTATTTGTGTTTTTCATTCTCACGGTCGCTGCAGCTGAAGCGGCAATTGGTTTAGCTATTTTAGTTGTACTGTATCGAAATCGATCCACGATCAATGTACAAGACCTTGAAAATTTAAAGGGCTAAACCATGGGTAGCATGAAAACGCTTTGTTTAATTATCGTATTAGCGCCTTTAATTGCTGCGATGATTGCGGGTTTATTTGGTCGTGTAATTGGTCGTAGTGGGGCACATTGGATAACGATAATAGGCGTAGCGATTTCGTTCATTCTGAGTTGCATTGTATTTAAGCAAATTATTTTTGATCAGGTCGCTCCTGCATCATTCGATATCTATCAATGGTTAAGTTTGGGTGAGTTAACTTTTAAAGTAGGCTTTTTAATTGATGCGTTAACCGTCACAATGATGGTAGTAGTGACCTTTGTATCCTTAATGGTTCATATCTACACCATTGGATACATGCATGACGACCCAGGTTACCAACGCTTCTTCTCGTATATTTCATTATTTACCTTTTCTATGCTCATGCTAGTAATGGCAAATAACTTTATGCAGTTATTTTTTGGTTGGGAAGCAGTAGGACTAGTTTCGTATTTATTAATCGGGTTTTGGTATACAAGAGATAGTGCAATATTTGCCAATCTGAAAGCATTCTTAGTCAATCGGGTGGGTGACTTTGGTTTTATTCTCGGTATTGCTGCTGTACTTGCAGTATTTAGCAGTTTGGATTATGAAGCCGTATTTTCTCAAGCACCTTTAATTAACACTCAAACATTTTCAATTACAGAAAATATTCAATGGCCGGTGATGACGGTTATTTGTTTATTGTTATTTGTAGGCGCGATGGGTAAATCTGCTCAAGTACCATTACATGTGTGGTTACCAGATTCAATGGAAGGCCCAACGCCTATCTCCGCGTTAATTCATGCTGCAACAATGGTCACTGCCGGTATTTTTATGGTGGCACGCATGTCGCCATTATTTGAACTAAGCGAAACTGCGTTGTCTGTGGTTTTAATTATCGGTGCAATCACGGCATTCTTTATGGGTTTAATTGGTATCGTGCAAAATGATATCAAGCGCGTGATCGCATATTCTACGCTTTCACAACTCGGTTATATGACAGTTGCATTAGGCGCTTCGGCTTATTCGATTGCAATTTTCCATTTATTTACGCATGCCTTTTTTAAAGCACTTCTGTTCTTAGGTGCGGGTTCCGTCATCGTCGCATTGCATCATGAACAAGACATGCTAAAAATGGGTGGGTTAAAAAAATATATGCCCATTACATATTGGACTATGTTTATAGGTACCTTGGCACTTATTGGTACTCCTTTCTTCGCAGGCTTTTATTCAAAAGATGCCATTATTGAGGCGGTGAAATATTCCAATGTTTTTGGTCATCAATTTGCCTACTGGATGGTGTTGGGTGGAGTTTTTGTAACAGCATTTTATTCCTTCCGTTTATTGTTCTTAACTTTCCATGGTGAAAGTCGTATGGATAAACATACTGAAGAGCATGTAAAAGAATCGTCAAAAGTGATTACTATTCCGCTCATATTGTTGGCCATTCCGTCCATAGTAGCGGGATATTTTATTGGCAGCATCGCGCTAGGTGATTATTTTGCAGACAGTATTTTTGTAGCGCAAACGCATCCTGCAATCCAAGAGCTACAATCGCACTTTCACGGAGTGATTAAGTTTACAACACACGCTTTTGTAGCACCGACGATTTACTTAGCCGCTCTAGGAGTTTTCCTAGCGTGGTTTATATATATCTACAGACCTCAACTAGCAGAATCGCTCAAACAAAAATTTAGTACTTTGCATACATTCTTATATAACAAGTATGGCATTGATGAGTTATATCAAGCTTTATTTGCAACAGGATTTAAAAAGATAGGTGCTTTTTGTGATTCCTTCGGTGATCGTTTGCTAATAGACGGTTTGGTGGTGAATGGTTCAGCAAAAATTGTCAATTGGTTCTCATCTAAAGTGCGTGGTATTCAAACCGGTTATCTATACCACTATGCTTTTGCCATGATTATTGGCTTATTAATATTCATGACGATGTTGATTGTAAATAGTGGAATCTTTTCACAGCGCTAGCAATGTTTAATTCTTTACCTATATTAAGCACACTCATTTGGCTGCCAATATTTGGTGGCTTGCTCGTGCTTGCTGCAAAAAAAGTATCTATCCCAGCCACTCGTTGGCTGTCATTGCTAATCTCTATAGCGACTTTCTTAGTAAGTTTGGTGCTGATTAAAGGCTTTGATAGCAGTCAACATGCTATGCAGTTTTATGAGCAAATGCCATGGATAGAAACCTTTAATATTTTTTATGCGTTAGGTGTTGATGGCATCGCCGTACCATTAATTCTTTTAACTACTGTGGTCACGGTGCTCGTTATTATTGCCGGGTGGGAAGTCTCTAAAGAACGTATAGCAGAATATTTTGCGGCATTTCTAATCCTTGAAGGCTTAATGATTGGTGTTTTTTGTGCATTAGACGCCATTCTTTTTTATATCTTCTTCGAGGGCATGCTCATTCCAATGTTTTTAATTATTGGAATGTGGGGTGGTCCAAGAAGAGTCTATGCAACAATTAAATTCTTTTTGTATACATTTTTTGGTTCGGTGTTCTTATTAATTGCACTGATTTATTTATATTTAACTGCAGGTACGTTTGAGATCGCTGCGTTACAACTCACCAAGTTTGATCAAACACAACAGTTGTTTTTGTTTTTAGCCTTCTTCATTGCCTTCGCAGTTAAAATTCCAATGTGGCCTGTACATACCTGGTTGCCGGATGCTCACGTTGAGGCTCCTACCGGTGGCTCGGTAATCTTGGCGGCCATCATGTTGAAAGTGGGTGGTTATGGGTTTTTGCGCTTTAGTATTCCCATTACACCTTATGCAAGTAGTCAACTTGCGTATTTAATTATCGCGATATCGCTTGTTGCAGTGGTGTATATCGGCTTTGTAGCTTTGGCGCAACGAGACATGAAAAAACTCATTGCCTATTCATCGATTGCGCATATGGGTTTCGTCACTCTTGGTTTCTTTGTCATCTTTAAATTAACCTTAGACAACAGTTCTTATTCTGAACTTGCACTACAAGGTGGCATGGTGCAAATGATTTCACATGGTTTTATTTCTGGCGCAATGTTTTTATGTGTGGGTGTTTTATATGACCGCATGCATAGTCGACAAATTGCAGATTATGGGGGTGTAGTTAATACCATGCCTAAATTTGCGACCTTCTTTGTATTGTTCGCCATGGCAAATGCGGGTTTACCTGGTACATCAGGGTTTGTGGGTGAATTCATGGTGATTCTGGCTAGCTTCAAAGCCAATGTTTGGTTTGCGTTCTTAGCGGCTACAACTTTAATTCTGGGTGCGGCGTACACACTTTGGATGATTAAACGTGTGGTATTTGGCGCCATTGCAAATGATGAAGTCGCAAAGTTAAGTGATATTAATATGCGTGAGTTTTTCTGCTTGTTCGTGCTTGCCCTTTTAGTGCTTTGGCTCGGGCTTTGGCCAGCCCCTCTCATTGAAATGATGGATGCTTCAGTAACGCATTTATTGTATCAAGCTCAACTAACAAACCTTCCATAAGAAAAGCAAATGGAAAACCTAGAATTACAATCTATCCAATCTGTTTCATATGTATTCGTTTTTTTGATTCGATCTTTGATGATTATGCCCGAGATAGCGTTACTGCTTGCTGCGTCCGCAATATTAATAGTGAGTTTGTTTTTAGGTCGTAAGAGCGAATTTATTACATATATCTTAAGTTTGGCTACACTGCTAGGTGTGGGTTTGTTAGTTTTTCGTACCAGAAGATACGATGACGTTATGCTGTTTGGTGATCTATACGTAGCAGATGACCTTGCAAAATTTATTAAGCTGCTCGTTTGTGTGGCTGTTGCGGTTATTTTTGTTTATGCGCGTCCTTATCTAGTAAATCGAAATTACGCAAAACCTGAATTTTACATTTTGGGTTTGTTTGCCACGCTTGGCATGATGGTTATGGCCTCTGCGCAAAACTTCATCACGATTTACTTAGGTTTAGAGCTGCTTTCCTTGTGTATGTATGCACTTGTTGCCTATGTGCGGGATTCCAACGACGCTTCTGAAGCTGCTATCAAATATTTTGTATTGGGCGCCATTGCTTCGGGTATGTTGTTATATGGCATGTCGATCATGTACGGAATTTCGGGCTCCTTAAGTTTGAACGAAATTGGCGCTTATCTAGTAAATGTAGAAGAAATCAGTATTGGTTTAATATTTGCATTAACGTTTATTGTGGTAGGCGTTGCCTTTAAATTTGGTGCCGTACCGTTCCATATGTGGGTGCCTGATGTGTATCAAGGTGCGCCAACAGCGGTAACGCTTTTCATCGCTACCGCACCAAAATTTGCTGCATTTGTAATGGCTTTTCGTTTGCTAAGCGATGGCTTGCAACCACTGCATATTGATTGGCAACAGATGCTCATTATTCTTGCAGTTTTATCATTAATTTTTGGCAACGTGATTGCAATTACGCAAACTCACATTAAACGTATGTTGGCGTATTCTACCATCTCGCATATTGGGTTTGTGTTGCTTGGGTTGTTATCAGGAGAAAATTTTGGTTACGCCGCTTCACTATTTTATACAGCGATATATGTGTTGATGGCGGCAGGCGCATTTGGTGTTTTGTTGTCTCTTAACAATAAAAATATTAATGTAGATGTAGATGAATTAACGGATTTGAAAGGCTTAAGTCAGACCCATCCATGGATGGCATTCATCATGTTGCTGTTAATGTTTTCCATGGCGGGTATGCCATTAACTGTAGGCTTTTATGCAAAACTCTATGTGTTGCAAAGCTTGGTATATAACGACTTTATCTGGTTAGCGATCTTAGCCGTAGTGATGTCAATCGTGGGTGCTTATTATTATTTGCGTGTAATTAAGTTTATGTATTTTGATCAGGTAGAAGACGCGCTGACTTCACAAAATACACTTATTGCTTCAACAGTGTTATCAGTGAATGGCTTGCTGATTGTTGGGTTGTTTATTTTTCCTAATTACTTATTGAACTATTGTGTGAGAGTTTTTGGCTGATTATCAAATTGTCTGCTACGACCACCATGTATGGTGGAGGTGCAGAAATTGCAGGAGCAAATTTCTGTCAACCCAAAGCGGACTTACATCCATTATTATGGGAATATTCTCGGGCTCAGACTCAGCATGGATATGCAAAATATTACACATTGAATTATCTGCCATCATTCATAATATTAATTAGTCAGGAAAATTTTTTATTAATGCTTCGTTCATAATAAATTGCCAATACCTCTGGTTTTGGGCTATAAAACTAGCTCATAGAAAATATCAAATAGCGTAAAGTATATATGGAAGACCTAAGGCTGCATGATGCTGTTGTTTTTCTTGCTGCAGCAGGTCTTGTGATTCCTTTTGCAAAGCGGTTGAGAATAAGTCCTGTACTAGGGTTTATGCTTATCGGATTGGCAGTAGGACCGTATGGTCTTGCAAGATTTGCAGAGCAATATAGTTGGTTAAATTATTTTTTAATTACGGATGTTGAAGGTGTTCGAGCTTTAGCGGAACTAGGTATTGTTTTCTTGTTATTTATGATTGGACTAGAGTTGTCTTTTGAGCGACTCTGGAGACTTCGTTACTTAGTATTTGGTTTAGGTTCGTCACAAATAATAGTTACTGGAATTATTATTGGTGGCATTGCTTGGGCTTTTGGTAATTCTGTACAAGCTTCCGTCATATTAGGAAGCTGTCTTGCGCTCTCTTCTACAGCCATTGTTGTTCAGTTATTAGTAGAACACGGTCGTTTTGGTAGTACGGTTGGTCATGGCAGTTTTGCTGTTCTTCTTGCCCAAGATCTTGCGGTTGTTCCTATCTTGTTTGTAGTCAGCACATTTGGTGCATACACAAGTGATTCTCTAATTTGGTCATTAATATTGGCATTTGGTGAAGCGATCATTGCCGTTTTGATAATCTTAAGTGTTGGTCGTTTATTGGTTCGACCTTTGTTTCGATTTGTTGGGTCAACAGATAGCCCAGAACTCTTTATGGCTGTGACATTGTTAACAATCATCGCAACCGCCTTTGCCACTCACACTGCTGGTCTATCTGCGGCTCTGGGAGCATTCCTTGCCGGGCTTCTACTTGCTGAAACCGAATTTAGTCACGAAATCGAGATTAATGTTGAGCCATTCAAGGGATTACTACTTGGCTTATTTTTCATGTCTGTTGCAATGGGCATTGATTTGACTGAAATATTGGCTGAACCCGTTTGGATTCTTTTATCTGTATTAGGATTATTTTTAATTAAGTCTCTAGTCACAGCCGGGCTTGCTCGTGTTTTCGGTTTTAGTTGGGCGCAAGCATCTGAGATGGGACTGCTCCTAGGCCAAGGAGGTGAATTTGCATTTGTAGTGGTTGGTATGGCATTGAGTCTCACTTTACTACCTGAATCCACGGGGCAATTTATGCTTATTGTAGTGAGCGTTACGATGTTTCTCACTCCTTTTGTAGCACGAATCGCAAAGAGCCTGGGCGCATTAATAGAAGAGCATACACGACCCACTAATGAGCAAGTAGAAATAATTCCACACTTAACTAATCACGTCATAATTGTAGGTTTTGGGCGCACAGGTCAATTATTGGCATCTCTATGTGATCATCAGCAAATTGAACACATTGCTCTTGATCTAGATGCAACACGTGTTGCAAATTCAAGAGAGCAAGGTGTTCCAGTTTATCTTGGTGATGCAAGTCGTGTTGCAATGTTACAGAAAATTGGACTAAAACAAGCAGCAGTACTAGCAATTTGTACAGATGACCCTCTTGCGACCGAGCAAGTATTGCGTGCTGCACGCCAAGTTTCACCTAGTGTTTCAATCATTGTAAGAGTTCATAATAGTGCACATGCATCAAATCTGTTGGGACAAGGTGCAACTGAAGCTGTTCCTGAAGTTTTAGAATCAGGTCTTCAGCTAGGACAATTGATGCTGGAAGAGATTGGCCTAGCAACTAATGCAGCTCGTGACATCGTTGATGCGCAACGAGCAGAGATTATGCATGAATTACATAAATCGATTTCTAATTTGAATCAATAAGGCAATCTGCATTTCATTGAAAACGATTCATCATCATACAATTACATTACAGTTACGATTGTATGTCCGTTATTAGCCGAAAGGAGACAAAAATTAAAATTGATTGGTTTTCAACGTTACTAGTTACTTTACTTTTAGCAACATTGTTAGCATTTTTCACTGGAATTTTCCCGTATCCTTATGGTTGGATTATTCTTACAATTGTGCTCATAGCTAGACTAACTGCTAACTATAGAAAAAATGATCGCTAACGATCCAAAGCGGACATTTAATATTTAAATAATTCTTTATATAAAGGATGGCTTTATGTCTTCTAAAGCAACAGCATTATTAATAGGTGGATTTTTACCTGCATTTATTTATGGTGGGTCAGCTATTTTTCAAAAGTTCAGCACAAATGTTGGTATAAGTATATCAACGTATCTTGTTGCAGTTGGTTTAGGGGTTGCTATTGCAGGGTTAGGATTTTATTTTTTTGACAATACAGCCCCTTTTTCAATTAAAGCAAGCTCATTTGCAAGCTTATTCGGTTTGACATGGGGAATAGCAAGCGGATTAGTAGCCTATTCATTGCTTCATTTTAATATACCAATATCTCAATTAGTTCCCTTATATAATATGAATACACTAATTGCTGTATTGCTGGCTTTGGTGATCTTTAGCGAATGGAAAGATATACATACAGTAAAATTATTAGTCGGTAGTGTCTTAATCGTATTTGGTGCTATTTTTGTAGCAAATGCCTAACGTTTATGAATCCGCTAATGGCCGAAAGCGGACATTATGACTTGCTAAGTACAAATATAATTAAAATGCACCAAGTTTTTGTATACGGAACATTAAAATCAGGTTTTGCCAATCACAATGAGATGCTGAAAGGGGAAAAATATCTCGGAACCTTTGTGACAATTGAGAAATATCCTTTAGTCCTCACCGGGCCGTGGAATTCTCCTGTTATGTTTCCCGAGATAGGTGTTGGGAAATATGTAAATGGTGAAGTGTATGAAGTTAACGATTTAAAGCTCAAACACATAGATGAGTTTGAATATGTTCATTTACCTCAAGGCTTTAGAAGATTTAAGTTGAGGGTTAAGTCAATCACAGGTGAAATTTTATTTGCTGAAGCATATATGCGATTAAGAAAATTCATTAAGGAGATTCGCTCGGAATATTTATCGGACTATCAAGACAAGAGTTATGTGCACGAAAGCCAGAGATGACTTTTAAATGTCCGCTATTGGCCGAAAGCAGACAAAAAATGGGATGCAATGTGTTGGAATCAATAAATTATAAGTTCAGAATGTCTGCTAACGACCCAAAGCGGACATTTTGGTCTTTCTCAATATTACTAGTTTAATTTAAGGGGATATGCATGCAAAAACTAACTTATAAAGCATTTGCTTTAATAACAATTACATTCTTATTGGTTGCTGGATGTGCAACACCAATAAGTGATACAGAAAAGTCCGCAATCAAAAAGATTGGAATTATTAATTCATTTGAAAAACATCCGAATTATCTAAAAATTGGCACTACAATGTTCACCAATAAAGAATCTCTTATAGAGGAATTAGAATACAAAGAGTTTGTTAGGGACGAAGTAGCTAATTATTTACAGAATAAAGGTTATATTATTGTCGATGTAGGTGATTCTGATGCTATATCGCAAGGAGCTGTTGATATGACAATTGAAATTGTTCCTAGGGATGCAAAGCAAAGACCTTATACTTATGGATATGGCTTTGTGCAAAGATTTTTACTTGGTAAAGGAGAGCCACCTAAATCATATATCGCTCTAAACCTTGTTCCAAAAAGCAATAAAGCGAGAAATCCATTTAGTGCTTATTATCACGAAAACTATGAACTATTAAACATTAAAACATTACCAGATACATGGAATGAACTTACAGAAACCCAGAAAAATGAATTTTCTAATAATTTGAAATTAAATATAAGTAAAACGATTGGTGAGCTTATACCTAAACTAGGTTTGTAGAATTTAAATGTTCAATAATCAAAATCCTAGATGTCCGCTATTGGCCGAAAGGCGACATAATTAACTATCACTACAGAAGCTATGAATACGGGTGAGCGCATAAACCGAAAGATTGGAAGCACTACACTAGCATTGCGACTTATTTGCAGTGCATTGGTAGTTTTTCCTTTGCTCGACTATGTAAAAACTGTATTTTTTAGTGGTGGTAATGGAAACGCATATTTATTTTTCATTTTGCTCGTGCTTGGCTTTATTGCAGGAATCATACTAATCGTTAATTCATTATTTTGTTTATACCAGTATCGCAATATTGAGACTCCCTGGTTTAGTTTTGTATTCATATTGGTTGGTGTTGTTGGAATCTTTATGGCATGGCATTTTCTTCCTCAGTTCAGAATGTAAAATGTCCGCTATTGGCCGAAAGCGGACATTCATAAATTACTTTAGTAGAGGGCAGGGTTTGCTCGGACTATCCGTGTCCTCACCCTACGGTTCATCATATTAAGTAATGACCAAAATCATTCCGGACGATTTTGTGAACCTTGCGACCTACGGTCGCAGGCTTCATAAATTTTAGTTACGTGAAATAGTGAATATGGTGAACAATGAATCGCTTCGCGATGATTAGTTTGCGTGTAACACGCATATTTGGATTAACATGTGTCGCTAAAGCGACCATTGATTTGCGCATAATAGCCATGCGCATGTCTGGTAGCGGGGGCAGGATTTGAACCTGCGACCTTCGGGTTATGAGCCCGACGAGCTGCCAGACTGCTCCACCCCGCATCGATCTGAGCGGCAGAAGTCTACGCAGATGAGCCGGATAATTCAATAATAAAAAGAATAATATGTGTGACTTCGTCACGATTAATTTGTGAGCAGTACCCACTCTCAAGTATCCCGCGCATCGATCCAAGTACATATGGGTATGTTAATTAAGTAATAATGCTAAACAATGTTATGAATGATTTTTGAGAATTTAGGTGGCAGATTGCAATGTTGATTACTTTTGAAACCAAGGCATATGCAAATATCACTATGTTTGGGGATATTGCTAAAAAGTTGATCAAGTTTATGGGTCACAGTGGAACGGTACCGGGTGCCATTTTGGCAGAAGACTTACCCGAAGCACTTGAAAGCTTACGTTCAAAATTGCAGATGGAAATGGCGAGTGAACAAAAATGTGAAGCGGGTGACAGTCAAGATGAGGATGAAAATTATGTGAGTATTGAGAATCGGGCTAAGCCGCTTATTGAATTACTTGAAGCAGCAATTGAACAAAATGTTGATGTCATGTGGGATAAATAAGAATTTGATCCTTTAAGTGAGCTAAAATACTAAGAGCACTCTGTAAACTAAACGAAGCATTAACAGCTAGTTAGCGCGTTTTTCTAAGGCCTGGTTGAGGCCTTATTAGGCTAGCCAGCTTGGGGAATATCACGTTATACTAGTCCATCAAATCTATATAAATGCTGTCGAATTAGAAAACCTATAAAGACATTAAAGGAGTTTGCAAATGAGTGAAGCCAGCTTATATGACCGTCTTGGTGGCGGAGACAAAATCAGAGATATCGTTGCCGATATATGGGTAAATCACACTAGTAACCCGAAGGTTAAGAATCGCTATGTAAATAGTGATGGTGAGAAAGTAAAGCAGGTGGTATGGGAATTTTTCTGTTCTGGTATCGGTGGACCTCAAGAATATACAGGCCAAGATATGCTTACTGCTCATACAGGTATGAATATTAACGATACTGAGTTTAATGCGGTATGTGATGATGTTCTTGCAGCGTTAGACAAAAATAATGTGGGTCAGAAGGAAAAAGACGAAGTGCTTTGTATTCTATACTCCATGAAGGGCGACATTGTAGACGTTTAGGTTCTAGCCTTACTTTATCCAAAAAAGCCCGAATGCATTCGGGCTTTTTTGTTTTCGGAGTAGATGTCCTGATTAGCTTATCTAGGAAATTTAGCCATCGGTATTAGCCATCCTTAGTGAATAGGATCATTGCTTGATGCATTGAATTTTTTTACCTATACTAATAGTGTTTTAGTTTGCTAAGTCATTGTTTTTCAATGATTCGAGAGGGCCCTATAAGGGCCTTTTTTATTGGCTACGAAATATTTGCCAATAATTTGGCCAGCAATTTTGAAAGAGGTGAGCTTGTTTAATGATCCGTTTGGTATCGTGCCGATTGTCGAACCAGTAGTAGTAGGGATGGGTTACGATTTTTGGGGTATGGAATGCCAAGTGAGTGCCAACACGGCGCAGGTGAGAATTTTCATCGACCAAGAAGAGGGTATTTCTCTAGATGATTGTTCACGGGTTAGCCAGCAATTGAGTGCAGTGCTAGATGTGGAAGACCCGGTGGAGGTGCCCTATACGTTGGAGATCTCATCTCCCGGGATTAACCGCAAGTTGTTTACTGTTGAGCAAATGAAACGCTCGATAGGCAACAAAGTAAAAGTTAAGACGACTTGGCCAATTGATGACCGAAGAAATATTCGTGGCATTCTGCAAAACGCAGACGAAGAAAACATAACAGTGGTAACAAAAGACGGTAAAAATTTTGTTATCCCTAATGAAGCGATTAAAAACGCGAGATTAGATTTAGATTTGAATGTAAATATGAGTAATTAAATATATTAAGTTAACGTAATTATGAACAAAGAAATTTTACTGGTAGCCGATGCAGTCTCTAATGAGAAAGGTGTTGATAAGGATATTATTTTCCAAGCTATTGAAGCGGCACTTGCTACTGCGGCGCGTAAAAAACATGGTATGGAAATGGATATTCGCGTCGCGATTGATCGCGAGTCGGGAGACTATGAGTCATTTCGTCGTTGGGAAGTATTGGATGATGAAGATCCAGAGTTTGAGTCTACTGAAAGACAAATTCTTTATAGTTATGCGATTCAAGATCATCCTGATATTCAAGTGGGTGAATATATAGAAGAACCTATTGAGTCGGTGGCTTTCGGTCGAATTTCCGCACATACCGCGAAGCAAGTGATTGTACAAAAAATTCGTGAAGCAGAGCGTTCACAAATTGTTGATATTTTCCAAGATCGTGTGGGCGAACTCGTGATGGGTGTAGTGAAACGCAGTGATCACTCTGGAACGTATATTGACTTAGGAAATAACGCTGAAGGTTTTATTCCTCGTGACCACATGATTGCTCGAGAAGCAATGCGTCCTGGTGATCGAGTACGTGCATTTTTACATGAAGTGCGTGAAGAAGTGCGAGGCCCGCAGTTATTCTTAACGCGTACTGCACCAGAATTTTTAATCGAGTTATTTAAATTAGAAGTGCCAGAAGTAGGACAAGGTTTAATTGAAGTGCTTTCGGCTGCACGTGATCCAGGTTTGCGCGCGAAGATTGCTGTTAAATCAAACGATCCAAGGCTTGATCCAGTGGGTGCTTGTGTGGGTATGCGTGGTTCGCGGGTGCAATCCGTATCAAATGAACTAGCCGGTGAACGTATCGATATTATTCTTTGGGATGAAAATCCTGCGCAATATGTCATTAATGCCATGTCACCTGCCGCCGTAACTTCTATTGTTGTAGATGAAGATAAGAACAGCATGGATATCGCGGTGGAAGATGAAAAACTTTCGCAAGCAATCGGACGCGGTGGCCAAAATGTGAAACTCGCAAGTCAGCTTACCGGCTGGGAACTCAATGTAATGACTGAAGGTCAAGCTGAAGAGAAGAGTGAAACTGAAACACGTCAAATTGTAGAAATGTTTATGTCTCAGTTAGATGTGGATGAAGAAGTTGCGGTAATTCTTGCGCAAGAAGGCTTTTCTAGTGTTGAAGAAGTGGCTTATGTACCACCTAAAGAGTTGGTTGAGGTTGAAGAATTTGATGAGGAAATCGTAGAAGAATTACGTGCACGTGCACGAGATGTATTGCTAACCACGGCCTTAGTAACAGAAGAAAAATATGCAGATGCGGAACCATCAGCAGATCTACTTAATATGGAAGGCATGGATAAAGATCTAGCCTTTGAATTAGCGTGTCGCGGTATTTCTACAATGGAAGATTTAGCCGAACAATCGATTGATGAACTGTTAGAAATTGAAGGACTCGATTCCGATCGTGCAGGTGCATTAATTATGGCAGCTAGGGCGCCATGGTTTGAAAATGAAGGTGCTACTACATAAATTGGCAAATTGTTGGATTTAAATTAAAGAGTAAGTAAATAAACATGAGTGAAGTAACGGTCAAACAGCTTGCAGATGTAGTCAATACACCTGTTGAAAAATTGCTGGAACAGCTTTCTGAAGCAGGTCTAGATTTTAATGCTGGTGACCAGATTGTTTCTGATGAACAAAAAATGCAATTGCTTGATCACTTACGTAATAGCCGTAGTAAATCATCTCCTGATTCGGCAGGTGAAGGCAAAAAAATCACGCTGCGCAGAAAAAGCACTACGCAGTTAAAAGTAGGTGGATCATCGGGGCGTAATGCGAGTGGGGGCGGTACGGTTAATGTTGAAGTGCGACGCAAGCGTACTTATGTAAAACGTAGTGTGGTATTAGAAGAAGCAGCTAAAGAAGAACAAAAGCGAGCCGAGGAACAAGCAGCGCGCGAAAAAGAAATTGCAGATCAATTAGAACAAGCTGCAAAAGAAAAAGCGAAACAAGAAGAAGCTAAACAACAAGAAGCAAAATTAGAAGCTGAAAAACAAGCTGAACAAGAACAGCAAGCCGAAGCAGCTAAACAAAAAACTCCAGAGCAAGAGGCCGTTGAACAAGCTGCTGCAGAAGAACAAGCACAACAGCAAACACCTGTAGTTGAAGATATACCTGCTGCTGAAGTTAAAACTGATGTAAAAGAAACTAAGAAACCCAGTAAGCCTCGTAGACAAGAATTACATGTTGCGAGTGATAAGCGAGGCAAACGTAAAGCGAAACCGAAGCAACGTCGCCCTGGTAAAGTAGCACCGAGTGAAAAGCATCAATTTGAAAAACCTGTTGAACCTATTAAGCGAGAAATTTTAGTTCCAGAAAGTATTTCTGTTTCTGATCTTGCGCAAAAAATGGCAATCAAAGCTGCTGAGGTGATTGCAGTGATGATGAAAATGGGTGTGATGGCCACGATCAATCAAATTATTGATCAAGATACAGCGATCTTAGTTGTTGAAGAAATTGGCCATGAAGCTAAGCCAATGGAAGCAACCAGTATCGAAGATGATGTGTTGCAAGTTGAATATGATGAGTCTGAAGCGAAAACCAGAAATCCAGTGGTAACCGTCATGGGTCATGTTGACCACGGTAAAACTTCATTACTTGATTACATTCGTAGTACTAAAGTAGCTTCGGGAGAAGCCGGCGGCATTACACAACATATCGGTGCGTATAGTGTTACGACCGATAAAGGCACGATTACATTTTTAGACACACCAGGTCATGCTGCATTTACCGCAATGCGTGCGCGTGGTGCAGAAGCGACGGATATTGTTGTGCTGGTTGCGGCTGCGGATGATGGTGTTATGCCGCAAACTAAAGAAGCCGTAGAACATTCACGTGCAGCAGGTGTGCCGATGATTGTTGCGGTGAATAAAACTGATAAAGAAGATGCTGATCCTGAGCGAGTGCGAAATGAGTTGGCAGCTTTAGAAGTGCTTCCAGAAGAATGGGGTGGTGATACAATCTTTATCAATGTTTCTGCACTTACTGGTAAAGGTATTGATGAGTTATTAGAAGCCATCATATTGCAAGCAGAAATATTGGAGCTTAAGGCGGTTGATCGTGGTCCGGCTTCAGGTATTGTAATTGAGTCTTCTCTTGATAAAGGTCGTGGACCGGTTGCAACCGTTTTAGTGCAACAAGGCATGTTGTCAAAAGGCGATATGTTATTAACTGGTGAAGAGTTTGGTCGTGTGCGTGCAATGTTTGATGAAGATGGCAAAGAAATTGAACATGCAGGTCCTTCAACACCAGTGATGGTGCTCGGTTTATCCGGCGCTGCGAATGCAGGTGAAGAAGCTATTGTAGTTGCGGATGAACGAAAAGTGCGTGAAATTGTAGATTTACGTAAGAGTAAATCTCGTGACTCGAAATTTGCAGCGCAACAGGCATCTAAACTTGAAGATGTATTCAGCCAAATGGGTGAAGGCGTTGCAGCTGCTGTAAATGTTTTAATTAAAGCCGATGTGCAGGGTAGTGCTGAAGCGCTTAAAGATTCACTGGAAAAATTATCTACTGAAGAAGTAAAAGTAAAAATCGTCATGGCGAGTGTTGGTGGAATTAACGAATCTGACGTTAACCTTGCAGAGGCATCTAAAGCGATCATTATTGGTTTCAATGTCCGTGCGGATAGTGCTGCAAAAAGAGCGGCTGCAGATGTAGGTGTTGAAATTCGTTATTACAGTATCATTTATGAAGCAATTGATGATGTGAAACTCGCTATGAGTGGTTTACTGTCACCAGAACTACGCGAAGAAATTATTGGCCTTGCAGAAGTAAAAGATGTCTTCAGATCATCGAAAATGGGTGCTGTAGCAGGTACGCAAGTGGTAGAAGGGGTTATTAAGCGCGGTAACCCAATTCGTGTATTACGAGACAATGTTGTGGTGTATGAAGGTGAGTTAGAATCTTTACGTCGTCACAAAGACGATGTGAATGAAGTTAAATCAGGTACAGAATGCGGTATCGCAGTTAAAAACTATAATGACGTACAAGTAGGCGACCAAATAGAGGTTTATGAACGTACCGAAGTTGCTCGCACCATCTAATGGAACTTTGATTTAATTCTATGCTTCGTTAAAAATTTTCTCAAAATGCTCATTTATTTATAAGTAAACTCCGCTTTTTCGAAAATTTTTGCTTCGCCTAGAAATATATCAAAGCCCCTTCAAGTTCGGATACGGTTTACTTAGAAATGGTTTTTTTTAATTGATGCAAGATCAATCCAGCAGACCTTTACGCGTAGGCGAACAACTGCGTCGTGAAATCACTAATTTACTACGCAATGAAGTAAAAGATCCGCGCATCTCTGAAATAATTATTTATGATGTTGTGGTAAGCAAAGATTTAGGAATCGCAAAAGTATTTTTTAGTCCTATGGATATCAAGCAAGATGCAACTGAAGTGACTCAGGGTTTACAAAGTGCAAGTGGATTTTTGCGCACTCAGTTAAGCAAAGCATTGCATATGCGGAAAATGCCTGAACTACGTTTCATCGTCGATCAAACTGAAGCAAATAGTGATCGCATTGAACAGCTTATTCAGCAAAGCTTAAATAAACAATAAATGCCTAAACATCGAAGTAAAGGTCGTGCACTTAACGGCTTATTACTATTTGATAAACCCTCAGGCATTTCTTCAAATCGAGCCTTACAAAAAGTAAAAGGTATTTTTAATGCGGCTAAAGCTGGACATACGGGAACGTTAGACCCTTTAGCTACAGGTTTGTTAGTGATTTGTTTTGGGCGCGCTACGAAAATTTCAGATTATTTGTTAACTGCAGATAAACAATATCAAGTGATCCTTAAACTTGGCATGACTACCACATCGGGTGATGCTGATGGTGAAGTTCTGGATCAACAAGATGCGACTTCGATCAATACGGCACAAATTCAACATGCAGCGTCACAGCTGACCGGTAGTATTAAGCAAGTTCCACCGATGTATTCTGCTTTAAAGCATCAAGGTAAACGACTGTATGATTTGGCGCGTCAAGGAGTGGAAGTTGAACGCGAGCCAAGAGAGGTAATCATCCACAGCTTTGACTTCATTCATCAGCAAGATAGCTTAGTAACTATGCAGGTACACTGTTCTAAAGGTACCTATGTGAGAACGCTGGTGGAAGATTTGGGCAAATCATTAGGTTGTGGTGCACATATCACTACGCTTCGGCGCATTGCTTTAGGACCTTTCTCAAACCCAGAGATGCACACATTGAACGATATAGAACCGTTAGCTGAAAAAGGCGAACTCGCCTTGGATACACTTTTGTTGCCGACAGATGCGGCTCTTGAAGCATACCCAGCGATTTCTGTCGATACTAAGACAATGCTGGATATTCAGCATGGCAGATCAGTACAGCTAGCAGATTTACCAATAGGTGAGAGAGCTAGAATTTATAATGAAGAAAAGCAATTCTATGGTATTGCAAGCGTCAATAATGAGGGGAAATTGACTGTAAAATGTCTGAGTTGAAGACTTAAAGGTTGCCGAATACCTCTTTAAGAATAGGCACTTAAGTAGACTACACACCAAGATATTTCCCTTGTTCAAGCGAGTCTACGTGGTAGAATCGCCCCTCAAATTGTAGGCAGCATTTAAAGAAGCAGGAGAAGGCCATAGGTGGCCAGTTATAAAGGCAAGTAAAGAAAATGACTATCAGCGCACAAGACAGAGCAGAAATTGTAAAGAAGTATCAACGTGACAGTAACGACACGGGTTCCCCTGAGGTTCAAGTGGCACTTTTATCTGCACGCATCACACATTTAAGTGATCACTTTGACAAGCATAAGAAGGATCATCATTCGCGACATGGATTATTAAAGATGGTAAATCACCGTCGCAAACTTCTTGATTACTTGCGTTCTAAAGATCAGAAGCGTTATCAAGATTTAATCAGTTCTTTAGGGTTAAGACGCTAGATTATTTTGCTCTCTTTTATATAGAGAGTTATCAGTGTCTTCATCCTTAATGTATTCAAGCAACAACATACATTTGATTTCATAGGCAATATGAGGTTGCCATATGAATGTGTATCAATTGAAATTTAAGAAAATTGGAAAGTAACAGTGAGTAAAATTACAAAGACATTTACGTATGGGGAACATCAAGTCACCTTAGAGACTGGCGAGATTGCAAGACAAGCGGATGGTGCCGTAATGGTGGACATGGGTGGTACTACAGTGATGGTGACTGCAGTAGGCAAAAAAGAAGCTGAACCTGGTCGTGATTTTTTCCCGCTCACCGTTAACTACCAAGAGAAAACTTATGCGGCAGGAAAAATTCCTGGTGGATTCTTTAAACGCGAAGGTCGCCCTACTGAAAAAGAAACGCTTACTTGTCGTTTAATCGATCGTCCAATCCGTCCAATGTTTCCAAAAGATTTTGTAAATGAAGTGCAAATCATTGCAAACGTTATGTCGATGAATACAGATATTGATCCTGACATTCCTGCCATGATTGGTGCATCTGCTGCACTCTCAATTTCGGGTATTCCTTTTAATGGTCCAATGGGAGCAGCACGTGTAGGTTATATTGATGGTAACTATGTATTAAATCCAAGTTACTCACAGTTGAAAAAATCGCGTTTGGACCTAGTGGTTGCAGGAACCCAAAGTGCAGTTCTCATGGTGGAATCAGAAGCCGATATTCTTCCAGAAGACGTAATGTTGGGTGCAGTAATGTTTGGTCATGAAAGTTTACAAACCGCAATCAATGCGATTAATGAATTTGCGGCAGATGTGAATACACCTGCATGGGATTGGCAAGCGCCGGAAGCAGATCAATCACTTGCAGATAAAGTTAATCAAGCTTGTGCAGCACAATTAGGTGAGGCCTATCAAATTGCCGAAAAACTTACTCGTCAAGAAAAAGTAAGTGAAATTCGAAACGCAGCAGTTGAATCTATTGCCGTTAAAGGTGAACAAGGCGAAGAAGAAGGTCCAACTGAGGCAGATGTATTAGCGGCATTTAAAAAAGAAGAAAAGAAAATTGTTCGTGGCCGCATTTTAGCAGGCGAAAAACGCATTGATGGACGTGACAAAAATACAGTACGACCGATTACAGTTCGTACGGGTGTTTTACCACGCACACACGGTAGTGCATTGTTTACACGTGGTGAAACTCAAGCGGTTGTAGTGACAACCTTAGGTACAGGGCGTGATGCACAAATCATCGATGCCATTGAAGGTGAATATAAAGACAATTTCATGTTGCACTATAATTTCCCGCCGTTTTGTGTGGGTGAAACAGGGTTTGTCGGTTCGCCAAAACGACGTGAAATTGGTCACGGTAAACTTGCAAAGCGTGGGATTCAGGCTGTAGTGCCAAGTGAAGAAGAGTTCCCATATGTGTTGCGCGTTGTTTCAGAAATTACTGAATCAAATGGTTCCAGCTCTATGGCTAGCGTGTGTGGTACAAGTTTGTCATTAATGGATGCGGGTGTACCTCTAAAAGCACCTGTAGCGGGGATTGCGATGGGTTTGATTAAAGATGCCGATGATTTTGCGGTACTCAGTGACATCTTGGGTGATGAAGATCATTTAGGTGACATGGACTTCAAAGTAGCAGGTACTACTGAAGGTGTAACTGCATTACAAATGGATATCAAGATTGAAGGCATCACCAAAGAAATCATGGATCAAGCGCTTACGCAAGCCAAAGAAGGGCGCTTACATATATTAGGCGAGATGGCGAAAGAGATTTCTGCGCCACGTGAAGAGATGTCTGATTATGCACCACGATTTACTGTACTAAAAATTAATCCAGATAAAATTCGCGATGTAATTGGTAAAGGCGGTGCAACAATACGTCAACTTACCGAAGAAACCGGTACTACTATCGATATTGACGATGACGGTAATGTAAAAATTGCATCCATTGATAAAGCAGCAGGGGATGATGCTAAACGACGTATTGAAGACATCACTGCTGATGTAGAAGTCGGTAAAACGTATGAAGGTAAAGTAGTAAAGATTATGGATTTCGGTGCTTTTGTGAGTGTTTTACCAGGTAAAGATGGTCTCGTTCATATCTCACAAATTTCACATGAACGTGTTGAAAATGTGACTGATGAATTAACAGAAGGTGACATTATTAAAGTCAAAGTACTTGAGATTGATAAACAAGGACGTATTCGACTAAGTATGAAGGCGGTAGAGGGATAATTGCTTAAATTAAAGTATAAAAAAGGGCGCTTAGTGCGCCCTTTTTTATATCTGCTTTAAATTGTTAGCGGATATTTGTTAATAAAATTAAAGGCTAACTATCTGTCCAAGGAGATTGTTGAATAAATTCGTTAAATTCAAATTGATTTATAGAACCATTTCCATTTTTATCATAACGAGAAAAAATTTTATCATCGGCTAAGTTGAAAGCGTTTCTAGCTTCATCTCGATCTATACGTTCGTTTCGGTCTAGATCGACACTGAAAAATAATCCATCTGCAAAACTTCTGCCGCCAAATGCTGAAGCTATAGTTGGCACTGATATAACAAAAATGATAAGTAGTATAAAATAGGATTTCATAATTACTCCTTAATAAATATATTGGTAGTTAGGTAATAGACCCGCAATATAGGGAATATCTTACACTATAAAATTATGTTCGCTATTGGCCGATAGCGGACATTTTAATATCACCTAACTTTAATCTGTTGCATTATCCCTGATGGACATCATATCCCTCTATCCATCTGCTCGCACACCTGCACACACTATTGGTGTTAGCTGGCATTTAGTTCAAAATAGCACTTATGTCTGACAAGCCAAAAATTCAAAAATCTGATGAAGAATGGCGTAAGCAATTAACGCCAGAACAGTTTTATATTTGTAGGCAGAAGGGCACCGAACCTGCGTTCACTGGCGAATTTAATGCGCATAAAGAAAACGGGATGTATGTGTGCGTGGCGTGCAAAACGCCATTGTTCGATTCAGATCATAAGTTTGATTCAGGCTCTGGTTGGCCGAGTTTTTTTCAACCGGTGAATTCTGAATGTATTCAGGAAGAGTTTGATGAATCTCATGGCATGCGAAGAACTGAAGTGATGTGCAAGGCATGTGGTGCTCATTTGGGACATGTGTTTGAAGATGGGCCACAACCAACAGGGCTTAGATACTGTATCAACTCTATTTCCTTAGGCTTTGATTCTAAAGATAATTCTTAGCTTTTATTCTGACTTGGCTAAGGTTGTTCGGGACTCTATTGTAAAGAAAGTGCTGGTTTCCTGGCGAATTTATTGTGTGTCAATACGTTATCTAATGGCCAATTAATTATGTACAAATGCAGAATTTTGATTTGAAGCATTTATACAAATTAAATTTTGTGGAAGCGGTGCTACTAAATTGGATGAAACGGGTGCTATAATTCTTATATATATCAGTGTGGTGTACTAAAAACATAAGTAAATCAGTACAACCCTAAGACAGATTCCTAAATCTATTCTTTTGTAATCTTACTTTCTTCTTGATGGAGGCAAACATGAAGAAATTTTTAATCAACGCGCGGTACTTTTTAGCACCGTTACTTATCTTAGCGTCCTTATTTGGCGTACTTGCGGGGGGTCCCTGGGTGTGGACCGGCGTACTTCTACTGGGTGCTGGGATCATCATCGACACCCTAACGACAGCCCAAACCCCAGGAGCTGGCTTTGACGAAAATGGCGACACCAACGGCATCGTACCCCTATTAAATGGCACCATGTACGGCATGCTCGCCGTGTTTGCCCTGATTCAAATCGCCCTAGCCTGGCGCATTTGGCAATACGTCAATGGCGTACCCATTGGCACCACCGAAATTCTAGGCCTCACCGTCCAAGACGGCATTACCGGCACCCAACTATGGGGCGCTGTCATGTCCTCCGGCATCTTCGCCGGTATTGGCATTATTTATGGTCACGAACTGGCCCACACCAAAGGCTTCAGCTTCGTCATTGCACGCTGGATGATGGCCCTAAGTGGCAAAGCCCACTTCTGCTATGCCCACGTCTACAACCACCACCTAGAACTCGGTCACCAAGACGACCCTGCTACCGCCCCACGTGGACGCAGCATGTACACCCACTACCCTCTTTCTGGACTGGGTCAAAGCAAATTCCTCTTCATGATGGAAAAACAACGTCTTGAACGCCTAGGCGTACCCTTTTTATCCTGGCAAAACCGCTGGATTCGAGGCTACTTCATGGCCCTGCCTACCGTCCTACTATTCTGGTTCGTAGGCGGCTGGCTTGGCATGCTCTGCTTAGCAGGCGTATGGCTCATCTCCAACTTCGAGCTCGAAGTCCTCAACTACCTTGAGCACTACGGCCTCATTCGAGAAAAAGGTCAGCCGATAGACTACCGACATAGCTGGGACAACAGCACCGCATTTACCAGCTGGTTCTTTATTGAAATTGGTCGCCAAGCCGACCACCACGACCGAGGTGAGACCCACTTCTGGGAACTCGACGAAGTCGGCGCCCCCAACTGCGGACGCGGGTACTTCACCCTGTTTGCACTGGGCCTACTGCCTCCGGTATTCCATGCCTACATGAAGGAACAATTGGCGAAATGGGATGACGAGATGGCCTCTGAGGGCGAATTAAAGATCGCCAATCAGATGAATAAACAAGCTGGATACGTGTAAACGTAGACTGACTTTGATAAGGATATGCCACCTGCTTAATATTTAAGCAGGTGGTAATAGTTTTAATAGTTAAAAGCTATTAAAATATGAAAAAAAACGGCAAACTATAGTCTTATAATAAGTAGAAAGAGGAGTTCAGAGATGAAAGTAACCTATGATGCGGATACCTGTAGTCATGCAGGTGAGTGTGTTAAAGGCTCGCCAACTGTATTTAAAGTAGAAGATGGTCAATTTGTAATTGATACGGATGCTGCTCCAGAAGCAGAAATTCGTGAAACTGTTTCTAAGTGTCCTTCTGGTGCTTTAAAAATAGAAGATTAATAAATTAGTTTTATTTACTTTAGTGCTAAGAATCACTAAAGATTGTTTGTAAAAATACGGTTAATTAGTGCTTTAGCGAGCACTATTAGCAAAATTTAAAATTATCCTAATGAAGTTTGTCAATTAGGGGGAGATATGATTGGAGATCAATTAAGAACAAAAATGATTTTGAGTGGACACCCAAGTTGTCCAAACACAGGAAAGTGTTTGCAGACGGCTGGTGAAAAGGGTGTTGATGTGGAAACCATAGTAATCAGTGGTATGGACGATAGTGATTTTCTAGCAAAATCTCCTTATGGTATTGCTCCTGTATTACAAGACATCGACTTTATTGTTTATGGTACAGGTGCTGTCATGTCTTACCTTGATGACAAAGGGTTTGGTCCTTCTTTAGTGCCACGTAATGGTGTGCATCGTGCAGTGATGTATCAATGGGCTGGAATTGCAACTGAGAAAGTTCAGTCCTTAATGGGTGATGACATCGATAAAGCAGGGCTTGCGACATTATTTGATGGCTTAGAGGCTCAAGTGAAGAATCCACCTAAGAAAGGTGACTTCATTTGTGGTGATTTTTCTCTTGCTGATATTCATTGGGCAGCTTGTTGCAACTTACTAGAGCACGGTGGTGCAGGTGATTTGATCAGCTCGCGCTCTGGAGTGAGTGCATGGTATGACAAAGTGAAGTCACATCCATCAACGAGTAAGGAAAAGCTTGAGCCGTTTACCTGCTTGCCAACCGCAAGCGATGTAAGCTCAGGAAGCTTGCGAGATATTTCAATTAACGTTTAAAAAAGTCTTTTTTTAAACACACAAAAGCGTTCTCTACACTGGAAAGGACGCCAGTGAGTATACGAAAACATGTTTGGATTATTTGGCGGTAATAAAGACTGGCAGGCAACAATTAATGCCGGTGAACATACCATTACAGTTAAAGCTGGGGACAATCTACTCAACGCTGCATTAGAAGCAGGTGTTCCATGGCCACATGATTGCCGTGTGGGTAGCTGTAGTACGTGTCAATGCACGTTGAAAAGCGGCAAGATAAAAGCCTTAACTGATTTTTCTTATGTTCTAGATCCTGACCAACTTAAAAGTGGAAAAATTTTAGCGTGTCAAACACGCTTGAAAACGGATGTAGAAATTGAAGTTGAGCTTAGTGATGCACCTGCAATAGAGCTCAAGTCTAATGATGGCAAAATTATTAGTGCTAAGAATCTAACTCACGATATCAAAGAGTTGGTGATTAAATGCGACGGTGATGTCGATCATTCAGGAATGGCGGGACAATATTCCGATATTAAAATTGCATCCATTGATGATCCACGTTCATACTCATATGCAAAAGCACCTAAGCAAGAGAATCCAGGGGAATTCACGTTTTATGTACGCCTTGTGCCAAATGGGAAATTTACAGAGTGGTTATTTGCTGAAGATAGAACGGGTGAAGAAGTTAGACTAACTGGTCCTTATGGGCAGTTTTATCGTCGTGACGAAGATACAACCATGGTATGTATCGCGGGTGGTAGTGGTATGAGTGCCATCAAAGCCATTCTTGAAGATTCTGCTGCGCAGCAAATCAAACGTAGACTGTTTATACTTGTTTGGTGCGCGTACTCAGGAAGACCTTTACTGTGTTGAGGATATGGCCAGTATTGGCTCAAAATGGAACAAAGATTATTCCTTTGAGTTTGTTCCCGTATTAAATATGGAGCCAGAAGATAGTAATTGGAACGGTGCTCGAGGATTAGTGACCGATTATTTGAAGTCAGCATATGTAGATACTGGTAAAATAGACATGAGTAAATCACAAGGTTATTTATGTGGTCCTCCACCGATGATTGATGCGGCAATTGAAGTTATGGTGGACCAAGGAATGAATGAAGAGAATATATTCTTTGATAAATTCTTGGATGCAAGTTCAATGCCCGGTGGGCGTTAAGTATTTTTGAAGATAGGAGACGATTATGCGTACACTACAAGCATTAGGAGTAATGGCACTTTGGACCATTGCGTTTTTAGGTATTTTGAATTGGCTTAATGCTGCTGACGCATCATAGAATTTGGTATTGGGCACTTGGTTCAGCGTTATTATTTATCATTATGATTATCGGTAATTTCTGGATCTTTTTTGCCATTGGTAAAGAAGAACCATGGGATTGGGTGAAAAATAAAGAAAGTGGTGGAGACGAATAATCGTTCACTAACATTCTAAGCAAAGTAATATAAAAAGGCTGCTCTAGTTGTCTAGAGCAGCCTTTTTTGTTTTTACGGTTTAAAAATTATTTTTTTACTATGAGGGATTTTCCTCATATCCCAATGTTCAATCGCCCAACTCCAAATTTGTTTCAACGGTTTTTTTTCAAATCCTGCTGGAACAGTTTGACCTAGATCATTTAAAGCCTGCACTAATACAGGTGAACAATTTTGTTTAGGTATGGCTTGTGCTCCTGTTTGTTTGCTTAGTTTTTGGCCATGCTGATTTACGATGATAGGGATGTGTAGAAAACTGGGTGCGGGAGTTGCAATAGCTGACATAAATAAATCTGCAAAGGAGTAAAAGCAAGTAAATCAATACCGCGTACTACTTCTGTAATCTTCTGCATTGCATCGTCTACTGTAACGGCTAATGAATAGCTTGGTAAATTGCTTTTGCGATAGATTACGACGTCACCAATTTCGTTACCTAAATAATGTGTTTGTTTTCCAAAGTGTGTGTCTTGGAATGAGATTTCATTATTTGTAACGCGCAAGCGTAAATTAAAGTTTGTATCCGCAATATTAAGTTGTTTATTGGCGCAAGTGCCTGGATATCGTTTACCCAGATCACTTTTTTGGATATTTTCAGCTAACTCTTTGCGCGAGCAACTACAAGCATAAATTTGTTGTTGTTCAACCAACGTTTCTAAAACAGAACGGTAGTTTTCAAATCGTGTCGATTGGTAAAGAGGTTCTTGATCCCATTCAAATTGATAACATTCTAGAGAGTTTAATATATCTGCAGCTGCACCTTTCATTTCGCGTGGAGGATCAATGTCTTCAATTCGAACAAGCCACTGTCCTTGATGATGTTTTGCTTGTAAGTAACTTGCGGTAGCGGCAACTAATGAGCCGTAATGAAGTGGGCCAGTTGGAGAAGGTGCAAAGCGGCCCACGTATATTTCTTGTTTCACGCTGTTTTCAAAATGAAATTACAGTGTGATAGTTTGCTTAGAAAGGCTAGGTAAATATCTGTTTTTCCTTGATTTCTTGTAAGGGTTTTACAGTCAATGCATAACGTTGCAGTAGGGCGAGCTTCAAGACGTTTAATGCCAATTTCAATTCCGCAAGATTCACAATAGCCATAGTCTTCAGAGTCGATGGTTGCGAGTGTTTTATTAATTTTTCGAACTAGCTTACTTTCACGGTCACGCGTACGTAGTTCTAAGCTAAACTCTTCTTCTTGAGTTGCACGATCTGCAGGGTCAGCAAATTGACTTGCATCGTTTTTCATTTGATCAACGGTGCGGCTTAACTTCATCTAACAATTCTTGTTTCCAAGTTAAAAGTATATTTCGGAAAGTGTTCAAGCTGTTTATCGCTCATATAACTTTCACCACGATGCATGGTATAAGGTGTGATACCTTCAACTGGCAATTCTACAGGCGAACGCTTATTAAGTAGTTCAATTCGTTTTTTCTTTTTTTCCTCACGTTCTGCTTGGGCTTTTTGTTCTTTTAGCTCAGCTTGAGTGGGTTTTTTTTCTACAGGAGCTTTTTTCTTGGTTGATTTCTTTTGGGGCACAGCTTTCTTTTTCACTGCAGCTTTTTTTTAGGTGCAGCCTTCTTTTTCACTGCCCGCTTTTTCTTAGGATGCAGCCTTTTTTTTCACTGCAGCTTTTTTCTTAGGAGCAGCCTTCTTTTTGCCGTTTTCTTCTTAGGCGAGGCTTGTGCTGCCTTTTTCTTGGGCGCAGCTTTTTTCTTAACTGCAGCTTTCTTTTTTGACCGCAGCCTTCTTTTTTACCGCAGCTTTTTTCTTAGGGGCAGCTTTTTTCTTTACTGCCGCTTTCTTTTTTGGGGCAGCTTTTTTCTTGGTTTTGGCTTTTTTGACTGGCATGAAAGACTCTCATAAAAATGAAGCCCGCTTTTATGCCAGATAAGATGGCATCTGGCAAGCAGCGTTTTGGGGTAAGTATTATGCGAGGAGGGGATGATTCAGTCTAAAATGGCTTAATACTTAAGCTTTTGTCTTTTTTGCGGACTTCTTTTCAACTCTGGCAGAAAGATGCCCTTTAGCCAACTGAATATTAATCCTGTCGTTTAGAGCTACTTGCTTATAATCGTGCAAAATCTGCCCATCTGTTTCTCGGCTGGCAATTGCATATCCACGATTTAGGGTGGCTAAAGGGCTAATGGCATCTAATGTTCGCGCCAAGGTGTGAAAGGCTTGTTGTTTTTGCTCGAATTTAAGTTCAATACTGGAATGTATTTGCTTGTGAAGTTGATTTAACTTGAACTTGGCTTCTTGTACTCGAGTTTTGGGAGACTGGTTTTCAAATTTAAACAATAGCTTACTTAAAAAATTACGCTGCTCGGATAAATTGAATTTAACCGCACTCAATGCGCGTCTTTGTAGCTCGATAAGATGTTCTTGTTTACGCTGAATAACTTGTTGAGGGTGTAATGACTGCAATCGCTGGCTAAGCCAATCAATAGCTTGGTGCAGATTGCTGAATAAATCTCGCACTAAGTACAGCAAGGTGCTTTCATATTGGGTAACAGTATCTAGCAATTCATCTTGATGTGGAGTGATCAATTCAGCAGCAGCCGACGGCGTGGGTGCACGCAAGTCGGCAACAAAATCCGCTATGGTAAAATCGACTTCATGACCTATGCCTGAAACGATAGGGATTTTTGAAGCATAGATCGCACGGGCTACATCTTCCTCATTGAAGGACCATAGATCTTCAATTGAACCACCACCACGCGCTAATAGAATAATGTCGCATCGTTTTTGTTTATTAATGGCGTGTAAAGCATCAACAATAGCTTCTGCCGACCCATCACCTTGTACAGGTACAGCGTATATACGTATGTTTAACAGAGGATAACGTCGTTCTAAGACGCTTAATATGTCACGTATTGCGGCTCCTGTAGCAGAAGTGATGATCGCAATTGATTTTGGATAAGTGGGTAGTGTTTGTTTATTTTCATTGTCAAATAAACCTTCTTGTTTGAGTTTTTGTTTTAATTCTTCATATTTTCGCTGTAGTAGACCTACTCCAGCTTCTTCCATATGCTCAATAGTGAGTTGGTATTCACCTCGTGGTTCATACACCCCTACGCGTGCACGTACTAATACTTGCATACCATCTTCCGGCTGGAAGGGTAATAATCGGTTCGCATTGCGAAACATCGCACAACGTACTTGTGCCTGAGCATCTTTTAATGAAAAGTAGATATGTCCTGAGGCAGGTTGAGCCACATTGGAAAGTTCACCTTCTACCCAAAGCAGAGGGAAACTTTGTTGAAGCAGTTGTTTAACCTCTCGGTTGAGTTGCTGAACAGAGTAAATTTCTCGTTCTTCAAAGTTCATGTCTACTTGTTTACTATCCATGCTGGTTATAGTACGCGATCTTTATGGGAGTAGGGGGCATAAATAATCGCTGATTAACATTTACCAGGTCATGCTCAGTCACTATAATGAGCCGCCACTTAGGCACAGGAACGCTCATGCGAATTCGACAAGACGCGCTTACATTTGACGATGTCTCTCTCGTCCCAGCTCACTCCAGCGTCCTACCGCGCGATGTAGACCTCAAGACTCGGTTGACCCGAGAAATCTCTTTAAACATGCCCTTGGTTTCCTCTGCGATGGATACTGTCACCGAGGCGCGTCTTGCGATCTCAATGGCGCAAGAGGGTGGTTTTGGGGTAATACATAAAAATCTTTCCGTGGCGCAACAAGCTAATGAAGTCAGCTTAGTGAAAAAATTTGAAAGCGGCGTAATCAAAGAACCAATATGTGTTGAGCCAGGCACGAGTATAGGTGAGGTGTTGGAGCTTACTCGTGAAAAAAATATTTCCGGTGTTCCGGTTGTATCAGGTGAGTCTTTAGTGGGCATTGTAACTAGTCGTGATTTACGTTTTGAAAAGCGTAGAGACGAGCCAGTTTCAAAAATCATGACACCACAGGAACGTTTAGTCACAGTAAAAGAAGGCGCTGGAAAAGATGAAATCAAAAAACTTTTGCATGAGCATCGAATTGAAAAAGTTTTAGTAGTGAATAATGATTTTGAGTTGCGTGGACTCATTACTGTAAAAGATATTCAAAAATCAAAAGATTTCCCTTTGGCTTGTAAAGATCATGAGGGTAGTTTGATTGTCGGTGCAGCGGTAGGGGTGGGTGCTGAAGCGGATGAACGTGTAAAAGAACTAGTAAAGGTTGGCGTGGATGTAATTGTGGTCGATACCGCGCATGGGCATTCGCAAGCTGTGCTGGATCGAGTGAGTTGGGTAAAGAAAAATTTCCCAGAAGTTCAAGTCATTGGCGGCAACATTGCTACAGGTGAGGCTGCAAAAGATTTAATTAAGGCGGGTGCTGACGCGGTTAAAGTGGGTATTGGTCCTGGCTCAATCTGTACTACAAGAATTGTTGCAGGTGTGGGCGTGCCACAAATAAGTGCCGTAGATCATGTATGCGAAGCCATTAAAAATGAAGTGCCGGTGATTGCTGATGGCGGCATCCGATATTCTGGGGATATTTCAAAAGCGATTGCAGCAGGTGCGAATACGGTAATGATTGGTGGTTTATTCGCAGGCACAAAAGAAGCGCCAGGAGAAGTTGAACTTTATCAGGGCCGTTCTTATAAGAGCTATCGTGGCATGGGTTCTTTGTCTGCTATGCAACAAGGTTCAAGTGATCGTTATTTCCAGGATGATGAAACAAGTTCAGAAAAATTTGTACCTGAAGGTATTGAAGGTCGTGTGCCATACAAAGGTACTGTGGTAAATATTTTACAACAACTACTTGGTGGCTTGCGTTCGAGTATGGGTTATGTTGGTTGCAGTAATATTGATGATATGCGTACAAAACCAGAGTTTGTAAAAATATCTGCTGCGGGTAATCGAGAAAGTCATGTGCATGATGTAACGATTACGAAAGAAGCACCAAATTATCACGTCGAATAATTGTTTTCGAGCGTACATCTTTAGCTGTATTTTTTCATGAAAAATATTCATGCCGATAAAGTATTAATTCTTGATTTTGGATCTCAATACACACAGCTTATTGCACGACGGGTTCGTGAACTTGGAACCTACAGTGAAATTTATCCTTGGGATATCGCATTAGAAAAAATCACTGAATTCAATGCCAAAGGCATTATTCTTTCGGGTGGCCCTGAGTCGGTCATACTTGAAAACACACCTGAAATTTCTACTGAACTCTTAAATCTAGGTATTCCTGTGCTTGGAATTTGCTATGGCATGCAAGCATTGGCTGAAAAATTGGGAGGAGAGGTTGAAGAATCCAATCATAGAGAGTTCGGTTATGCGCAAGTTAATGTTGAAAATGATAGCGAATTACTTGATGGGCTTACTGACGAGCCTACAAAAAATGCACTAGATGTTTGGATGTCGCATGGTGATCGTGTTACTAAACTGCCAAATGGTTTTACAGTGATTGCAAGTACAGACAGTGCACCTATTGCTGCAATCGAAAATCAACAGAAAAAAATCTATGGCTTGCAATTTCATCCAGAGGTCACGCATACCAAACAAGGCAAGCTGATTTTGCAACGTTTTGTACATGATATATGTGGTTGTGGTTCGGATTGGACGGCTGCCAACATCGTTCAAGAGTCCATAGAGAACGTAAAACAACAAGTTGGTACTGAGCATGTCATTTTAGGTTTGTCGGGCGGGGTGGATTCGTCTGTTGTTGCAGCCCTCTTGCATAAAGCGATAGGTGATCAACTTACTTGTATATTTGTAGATACTGGATTGTTGCGTTTAAACGAAGGTGATCAAGTGATGGAGACTTTTGCGCAGCACATGGGTGTAAAAGTCATTCGTGTGGATGCAGAGCAACGCTATTTAGATGAGTTAGAAGGAGTTGCGGATCCAGAAGACAAACGAAAAATTATTGGCAATTTGTTTATTAAAATTTTTGAAGAAGAGTCTGCGAAGTTGACCAATGCAAAATGGTTAGCGCAAGGAACCATTTATCCAGATGTAATCGAATCTGCAGGTGCAGCTACTGGTAAAGCACACCTAATTAAGTCACACCACAATGTAGGTGGTTTGCCTGAAGACATGAAGTTGAATTTGGTTGAGCCCTTGCGGGAGCTTTTTAAAGATGAAGTACGTACGATTGGTGATGAGTTAGGATTGCCACACGAAATGATTCATCGTCACCCTTTCCCGGGCCCAGGTTTAGGTGTTCGTATATTGGGTGAGGTTAAAAAACAATATGCAGATTTACTGCGGCTTGCAGATGATATTTTTATTTCAGAACTTCGTGTACAGAACTTATATGATGAAGTGTCACAAGCCTTTGCAGTGTTTTTACCTGTGAAGTCTGTGGGTGTTATGGGTGACGGCAGAAAGTACGATTTTGTTATTGCATTGCGTGCAGTAGAAACTATCGATTTTATGACTGCACGTTGGGCGCATTTGCCGTATGAATTTTTAGATCATGTGTCGCGAAGAATCATAAATGAAATCGAAGGTATCTCGCGCGTGACTTATGATATTTCCGGCAAACCACCCGCCACTATTGAATGGGAATAAGTTCTCATTAGCATTTTGAATGACGATCAAAAATGGATGCGTGAAGCATTAGTTCTAGCCGAACATGCGATGTCACGAGAAGAAGTGCCTGTGGGGGCAGTGGTTGTTCTTGAAAATAAAATTATTGGTAAAGGCTGGAACCAACCTATTGCGAGTAATGATCCTAGCGCGCATGCTGAAATTGTTGCCTTACGTGATGCAGGGGAAACTATTAAAAATTATCGATTACTAGACGCTGCGCTTTATGTAACCCTAGAACCTTGTTTAATGTGTGTGGGTGCGATGTTGCATGCACGTATTAAAAAATTAGTGTTTGGTGCGTTCGACCCCAAAACAGGTGCCGCGGGGTCAGTCTTTAATTTGTTCGAAGATTCTCGACATAACCATAGTGTTGATGTGCAAGGTGGTGTATTAGAGAAAGAAAGCGCAGAGTTGCTGCAAACGTTCTTTCAGCAACGAAGATAGTGCATTAGTTTTGAGCCAGCTTCTCATACAGTTCACCCTTGTTTTCTAGCCATACCAGCAAATCGAAGTAGTTGCGGATGTTCTGTACGTAGGTTACAGGTTCACGGCCGCGGGCGTAGCCAAAGCGAGTTTTTTCATACCATTTTTTGTTGCTGAGAAGTGGTAAGTACTTTCTTACATCCATCCATAGATCTGGGCTATCCCCAGCATTTTGAGTAAGAATCCGCGCATCTTCTAAATGACCAAAGCCAACATTGTAGGCTGCGAGCGCCATCCAAGTACGATCGGGCTCCCTGATACGAGAAGGAATTTTTGCATGCATGGACAAAAAATATTCTGTGCCACCGAGTACGCTCTTATGGGGATCCACTCGATTTTCAATTTTAAGTAATTTTGCAGTATCGCGCGTTAACATCATCAAACCTTTTACACCTGTAGGAGAAACAGCATTTGAGTTCCATAAGGATTCTTGATAACTCACAGCAGCAAGGAAGCGCCAGTCTTGATCAAACTCGATTGCTGCTTCTTTGAAAAGATTTTGATATTTAGGTAAACGTTCACGCACATGTTTTAGAAAAGTGTGACTATCAACAGGAGTGATGTCAGCAACGTGACCAAAATACTTTTCTCTTAAATGTGTAAGTGTTCCATCTTCTTCTATTTGGCTAAAAAATTTATCAACTGCTTTTTGCAAAGAGTCGTCTTCAGATTTTTTTAATGCCCACGCCAATGGTTGTTCAGGCCCGAGGCTAAACCCAATTCTTAGGCTAGGAAAATATCGACGCGTAACTGCAAGCTCGTTTGAGTCAGCAATGGTGTAGTCGATGAGGTTGTCAGAAGTTAATAACATCAACTCTTCGGAAGTTAAATCGGGATACTCTTTCCATGCTAAATTAGGGAAAAATTCTTTATGGTTTAAAAGCATTTGTGCATGCGTGCTGCCTTGTACAACAGCTATTTTTTTGCCTTGCAAATCGTCAATAGATTTGGGCTTTTGTTGGCCTGATCTATAGGCAATCTGTGAGACAACTTTTGTATATTCTGGTCCAAAATCCACATAGGCTTCGCGTTGCTTTGTGTGGGTGATGCCCGCGGCACCGATATGTGCAGTACCATTTACAACACTAGGTAATATTTGGTGAAATTCATTTTGGACTTCGATGTTTAATTCAACCCCTAAATAATCTGCAAACAATTTTGAAAGTTCATACTCAAAACCTGTAGGGCCGTTTGGTCCAATATAATAAGTGGTCGGGCTATTGCGTGTGATTACATTTAATTTATTTGAACGTTTAATTTCATGCAATAAAGAAGAAGAATATTGTTGGTTTACAACAAATAGAATTACAAAAGCTGAAACAGCTAACAAAACTATTCCTAATTTTTGCATAGTAGATTTCATAAGTTCTAATTGCGGCGAGAAGTTATGTATTTAGACGTTAGTATCCAACCTGAGTTCAGGAAATATTCTATAAACGAATAAGGCAATGAACTGTGACATGCCTTGCAAGTGTGCCTTAATTAATAGAAAAACTGTAATGAAATTTTCTATTTCTCAATAAAAAAATAAACAAACTTACGCGTCTTTATTGATGATCAAAAAAAGCTTATTTATAGTAGTTAATTAAACAATTACGCTAAGTAATTATTCTTTGGTAAATAATTTTAAATTACGAAATGCTCTTGAGAAAACTAAGGAATAGTCAGCGGCTTCAATAGATATTTCTTAAATTATACAAATATCTATTTTTTGACAGATGTAGCACTTCAAATGAGGAGTAAAGAATTTTAGTGAGCCAGTTAATTGTTATTACATTATTTAACGCAAACTATTTCTATTGTAAAAAATGTAAATATTTGTTATTCGCAATGAGTCTTGGTCTATTTAAAGCCTACATCTTTGTCTGAATTGCCATAGCGTGAAAATTTATCTCTAAAATTATATTTATTAATCATTAAGTTACAAATTTACATAAAAAATAACTGCTAAGCCTATGTTAAACACAAGTAAATTGTTGTAATTTCTTCCTATAACATTTAAAAATAAATGTATATTCATGCAGAATATTGCTAATAGTAATTATCTCGATAACCTTTCAAATATATAACTAGATAATCTCAAAAAAACTAAAATAAGCCTTACTAACTAGAGAGAGAAATGGCTGCACATGGCGACGATAACAATACGGCATCTTTGATAGATAGAGTCTCTGAGCGGGACGATGATTTTGAACGAGTATTGGGTGAAGTTATTGATTTGCCCGCATCACTCGATGCACAAAAAAATTTATCAGAAGAACCATACGAAATAGGTGACTTACTTGTTTCTTATTTAGAGCAGCTTGGCGTTGAGTTTGTGTTTGGTATTCCTGGTGGTGCAATTGAGCCTCTATACAATGCACTTGCTAGAAGTGAAAGAAGAGGTGGAGCGAAGTCTGTAGTAGCTCGGCATGAAACTGGTGCTGCATTTATGGCAGATGGTTATTCAAGAAATAGTGGTAACCTTGGGGTGTGTTGTGCAACAGCAGGACCAGGTGCTACAAACTTGATAACTGGTGTTGCTTCTGCGTTCGATAATCATTCACCAATGTTGGTGATCACTGCACAAACCGCAATAGAAAACTTTGGTCGCAACGCGGCACAAGAATCCGCGGATACAGGAATTAATACAGTAGCAATGTTTGAGCATTGTACTCATTACAGCACATTGGTTTCACATATTAATCAGTTTGAACAAAAACTCGCATCTGCAATTATGACGGCCTACCGCTCTCCTATGGGGCCCGCACATTTAAGCATTCCGCTTGATGTGTTAAGGCATCCAAGCTCTGCGCAATATCCTTCATATGACCTTTCAAGCTTGTTGTGGCAGCCAAGTCCGATTGATATGGATAGCTTGAACATTTTTTGTGGAGAACTCTCGGCATCAAACAGTTTAGTTTTTATCGTTGGTGAAGGGTGTTCTCAAGGAATTGGTTCAATTTTAAATACTGCGTTGAAATTTAATGCCAAAATCGTAACCACACCACATGCGAAAGGCTTGGTGAGTCCGTATCATCCTTTATTCCGCGGCGTATTAGGTTTTGCAGGTCATGCTAGTGCAATTGAGACGATAGATAGTGAAGTAGATACCATTGTTGCAATTGGTACCACATTAAGTGAAACAGCAAGTAATACTTGGGATCAAAAAGTATTAAATCAAAAGCTGATTCACATTGATTCTTCTGAAGATAACTTAATGCATTCCCCCATGGCACGGTTACATGTTAGGGGTGATATCGCAAAAATATTTGAACACGTCGAAACGAAATTTGATATTCAAAAACCTTCTAGCTCAAACGATCGTGTAAGTTACGTTTCTAAAGAATTTAAAAGAAAATCTAAAAAGAAAGAAAAAACTTTGAAACATCATTTCGAGATGAATGATGTAGAGAAATGCAGTGATAATTCATCACCAATAAAGCCACAAAGGCTCATGCAGCTTTTGCCAAAAATATTTCCACCTGAAACTAAATACCTATGTGATTCAGGCAATAGTATGGCGTGGTCCATACATTATTTACATCCGTATGATCGAAGGTTAGCTGGATCTAGAGGTGAAAATGGTGGATTGTTTTGGACATGTTTAGAATTTGGCTCCATGGGGTGGGCTATTGGCTCATCAATCGGTACGGCGCTTACAAACAGAAAACGGCCTGTTGCTTGTTTAACAGGTGATGGTGCTATGTTGATGTATGGTGGTGATGTAACCGTAGCGATACAAGAGAAATTACCTGTAGTGTTTATTGTTTTAAATGATTCCGAATACGGGATGGTTAAGCACGGGCAAAGATTGGGTCATGCCGAAAGAGTGGGTTATAAACTTCCTGAAATTAACTTTGTTGAATTTGCGCATTCCATGGGAATGAACGCACGTCGAATTAATACGGTTGTAGATTTGGAGAATCTTGACGTGAAAGAATTAATTTCCCACGGTCCTGCAATTTTGGAAGTCATGATTGATAAAGAAGAGGTACCACCAATAGACAGTCGACTAAAGGCTTTAGGTACAATTAACGGTAACTAATTTAGTTTTAGTTATTTCAATTAGCCAATATTTCAATTGGCAAATAATAAAAACAAAAAATGTTTTGCAACTATGTTTTACAATATAGTGCTATGAAATCGAATAATAACCATGTCAGCCGACAAAGATAAACAAGAAGTAATCCATACTAAAATCTGGAACGAAGAACCGGAGCCAGATAATCCTTTTGCAGCCAAAAAATGTTACTGCGCAGGGTACGATGTATATGGTGATCTTCTTGGTAAAGCTTCTTGGGCAGAATATTTATACTTATTATTTAAATTAAAAAAGCCTACACCTGAACAAGCAAAGTTACTCGAAACAATTGCTGTAGCAATTGCTAACCCTGGAATTCGTGACCATAGCGTTCGCGCAGCAATGAATGCGGGAGTAGGCGGGTCAACTGCTGCGTCTGCGTTGATGGCTGCGTTGGCTGTTGGTGCCGGACAGTACGGAGGCGCGCGAGAAGTTTATATATTGTTGAAGCTCTGGAAAGAATGTAGTTATGACTTAGCAAAATGGAAACACGCAATTTTTAATCCACCAAAATCAAATTCTCCAAGTGGCTGGCCTGATATTAATCACCCAATTGGATTTGATCCAAACTCAGATTGCTTCCCATTACCTTTTAAGCAAACTCTAAATGAATTGATAAGTATTTCAAAGAGTAAATCCTTGGTTTGGTTGCTCAAGAATAAAAATGAATTGCAAGAAATTGCTGGTTGTCCATTGTCGTTAACAAGTGTAATTGCTGCGGCACTTTTCGATTTAGGATTTGATTGTGAACAAGGTGAGATGCTCTATTTGTTGCTTAGATTACCTGGTGCTGCTGTACACAGCATTGAACAAAAACATATTGGTTGGCGAAATTTTCCATTTTATTTAAATGGTTTAGAGATATTAGATGACCCAGTTATTAAATAAGGAATAATAATGGAAAGAAGTGATAAGTTTGGCCATAAAAGGTTGCTTGAGTTTGAAGATTTTTGTAAATCTAAGTTAGGAGGCTCTATTCCTGGTGAGCGTGCAGTGTTTCGAGGAAGGGATGTTTTTAATGAATTCAAACATTGGTCATGGTTAAAAATGCTTTATTTTTGCGTAATCGGGACTGAGCCAGCTGAAGAGACAGAAAAATTTTTAAATGGACTATATTGCACTTGTTTTAATTTTTCTGACCCTCGTATTTGGAATAACCGAGTGGCTGCTTTAGCAGCAACTGCTTCAAGCACTGCACAACTAGGAGTTTGCGCCGCATCTGCTATATCTGAAGCTGAAATATATGGGGGTCCACCCGTATCGGAAGCATTAAGCTTTTTACTTGAAGCAAAGAAAAAATTTGATAGAGGGGAAACAATTAAGGACATTGTTGATATTGAGTTAAACTCAAATGGAGTTTTATATGGGTTTGGTAGACCGATTAATAAAAATGACGAGAGAATTATTCCAACTCTTAATCTGCTTAAAGAGCTTAACTTATACGATCGACCATATATTCAATTCGCATTAAAAATACAAAATGAATTGTTAAGCAGAAAAAATAAAACAGGGTTTAATATTGGTGGAGTTATGGCGGCTTTCTGCGCTGATGATGGGATGACTCCAAAACAATTGTATCAATTGATGGTTGTTTGTTTTTATGTGGGACAACTTGCTTGTTATATAGAATCAGATAGCAAAATTGTTGGGTCGTTTTATCCTTTACGGTGCAATAAAATTTCATACTCAGGGCACAAAGGAAAAGTTTGGTAGTTCTATTAAGCAAGTTTGGGTAATAAGTAAGTATGAAGATTGAAAATGACAATTCCAAATTAAATCATATTGATGATAAAAAATTGTGGGATATTATTGCTGGTTTATCTGGTTATCATGCCGTTATTATTGCGTATAGATTAGATATTTTCTCAATTCTAAATGATAAACCAATGAATATTGCTGATTTATCAAAAATGTTAGATATAAAATTACGGCCCGCTGAAGCATTAGTAAATACAAATTTAAATTTGGGTTTGATTGAACTAAGTGACAATAAATTAAAGTTGTCTGATATCGGTAAAAAATATCTTGTTAAGTCCAGCGATACCTATTTTGGACCTATGTTTGAGCTTGTTTCTAAAAATGAGCTAAGTTTTGAAAAAGTACATGATGCTGTTTTGTCAAATAAACCTCAGGAATATGGTTCGGGCGATATATTTGAGTCACATGAAAAAAAATTTGAGCTGGCTAAAAAGTTTACTGAAGCGATGCATAGCTTGAGCGTAGCGCCGGCTTCGTCATGGGTAGAAAAAATAGACTTGGGTGAGAGTTCAATACTTTTAGATATTGGTGGTGGGTCTGGAGCCCATACAATTTCTGCGCTGAAAAGATGGCCAAATCTTGAAGGCATAGTGTTTGATATTGAACCAGTCTGTGAGGTTTGTGAATTAATGTTTAGTAAAAATAATTTAAATTCGCGTGCTTCTACATCTAGTGGTGATTTTTGGAATGATGGCTATCCTTTTTCTGATTTACATTTCTATTCGCAAATTTTTCATGATTGGCCAGAAGATAAATGCAAGTTTCTCGCAAAAAAGAGTTTTGATTCACTACCCAGTAAGGGAAAAATTATTATTCATGAAATGCTTTATGATGATGATAAGCATGGACCATTTGTGGCTGCCGCGTGTAGTGTTGCATTGTTATCATGGACCGAAGGAAAGCAATATTCTGGTCTAGAAATTAAGGAGTTTCTTGAAGAAGCAGGTTTTGCTGATATTGATATAATTCCAACATTCGGTTATTGGAGTGTCATTGTCGGCACTAAACTTTAGCTAAAGTGCGCTTTAGTTTCTATAAATAAATATTAAATTTAGGTTGTTTCCATACATACTAATTTTTTATCCGTTTGTCATTGAAATCTTGTGATCCACGGTATCAATATTCCGATACGTGTTGTCTTTAATTCTCGCCTAACTCCTTAAAATAAGGTGCATTAATTTGTATTTTCGCTTGCCGAGCGAGACGAAGTCTCGCCCCTAGATTAAATAAAATTCTATTTGGGAAAGTGAAGGGAATAAAAATGTACGACATCAAGGAGTGTCAGCATGAAACATCTTACTTTTATAAATTACAATTTTTTATTAATTGTCACTTTATTATTTAGTGTAACGAATATTGCTTACGCTGATTATGATGACGATGAAGAAGAAGCACTTATTGAGCTATATGGAGATGAAGAAACTATTAGTATAGCTACAGGTACAGCTCAACCGATATCACGTGCTCCAGCTGTGGCAACTGTTATAACAGCAAAAGATATTAAGGAAATGGGTGCTACAGATATTGATGAGGCGCTAGAGACAGTTCCAGGTCTGCACGTATCAAGAAACTTCTTTGCAAATGGTCCAATTTATACTTTCCGTGGTATTTATGCTGTGAGTAATCCACAAGTCTTGATGTTAGTAAATGGAATATCTGTAAATAATATTTGGCAAGGAGATAGAAGTCTTCTATGGGGAGGAATGCCTGTTGAAGCTATTTCGAGAATTGAAGTTATTCGAGGGCCTGGTTCTGCAGTCTATGGTGCAGATGCATTTTCGGGTGTAATTAATATCATTACTAAAGAGGCTGCAGAAATTGATGGTTTTGAATTTGGTTCTAGAGTTGGAAGTTTTGATACAAAAGATATTTGGGCATTGTATGGAGATAAAGTCAGGGGATTTGATGTTGCATTTTCTCTCGAAGGTAGACAGACAGATGGGCATGATGAAGATATAGAATCTGATTTTCAGTCTTTCTTAGATGGTGTAACCGCAACAAATGCATCACTAGCTCCTGGATCTACGAATAATGAAAGGGATTGGATTGATGCTCGTTTAGATATTTCAAAGGGAAATTGGAAGTTTCGTGCTGGATTACAAAGTAGAGAGAATGTTGGTGCTGGTGTAGGTGCGGGGGAATCACTAGATACAAATTCAGAATACAGCAGCAAAAGATGGAACGCAGATTTAACTTACAATAATAATAACTGGATCGAAAATTTAGATTTAACGTCACAACTTAGCTTTTTTAATTCAAGTCAGGAAGTTGATAAAGACCAAGTTTTATTTCCACCTGGTGCAATTGTGCCTGGATTAGGTGGTCCATTCCCAGAAGGATTAATTGGTAATCCTGAGTTATGGGAAAGGCATATTCGATATTCTACCACAGCATTATTTAATGGTGTTCAAAATCATCAGATTAGAACAGGTATTGGTTATACACATAGTGAAATATATAAGGTAAAAGAAGAGAAAAATTTTGGATTAGACGGAAACGGTGTACCGATTCCAATCGGGAGTTCTCCAGTTGATGTTTCAGATACACCTGCAGTATTTTTGCCTGAAAAACACAGAAATAACAGTTTTATGTTTGTGCAAGATGTTTGGCAAATCAGTAATGATTGGGAGCTCACTGCTGGTTTACGCTATGACGACTACAATGATTTTGGAGATACTTGGAATCCTCGTGCAGCACTTGTTTGGGCAGCAAGACATGATCTAACAGCAAAGCTGCTTTATGGTGAAGCGTTTCGTGCTCCTTCATTAGGTGAGTTTAGATTACAAAATAATCCAGTAACCCTTGGAAATGATGAATTAGACCCAGAAGAAATTAAAACGCTTGAGTTAGCATTTGATTATCGGCCAAAGGATAACTTAACACTTGGATTGAATTTATTTAAATACGAATGGGATGACATTATTCAATATGCACCTAACCCTAGTTTGCCTGTTGGCTCATTACAAGCACAAAATATTGGCGAACAAGAAGGTTATGGGTTTGAATTTGAATTTGATTGGAAAGTATCTAGAACCTTGAATATTTTAGGCAACTTTGCCCATCAAGATTCTGAAGATCAGACGACAGATGAAGACTCTGGTAATGCCCCAGAAAATCAATTCTATGTACGAACAAACTGGGAGTTTGCTCCTGGTTGGAGTCTATCACCACAATGGAATTTTGTAATGGAACGAAAGAGAGTTGATGGTGATATGCGAAGTAATATTGAAGACTATGATATGTTGGACCTTACTTTACGTCATAAGTCTTTTAATGGTCGTTGGGAAGTTGCTCTTTCTGGGCGAAATGTTTTAAACAAGCGTGCATTTGAACCTGCTAGCACTAGTATTCCTGGTGACTTACCTTTGGCACGAAGAAGCGTATGGGGGGAGTTGCGATTTAATTATTAATCAAACTAAAAATTAAATTTGTTTTGATTAGTAGTTACAACATTGCGTAACACTCACTTTAATCGATACTTAGTGTCTCTATATGGCGTGAAAAATGCCGTATGGAGTTTTTTGCTATTTACGATATTAATTTCCTTTCCTAGTTTTGCGGCAACTCCTTCCGTTGCGGTGATCTACCCAGAATTACGTGCACCTTACAACAAAATTTACGACGACATTGCAGAAGGTGTAGAAAAACATGCCAATGGTCAAACGAAAAGATATAAGTTAACAAAAAACTATTCTCCACAAAAACTTAACGAATGGGTTGAAAGAAACAATATAAAAGTTGCTGTTGCACTTGGAAAAGGTGGCGAAAAAGCAATTGGGCAATTAACGCAAAACATTCCCGTTGTGTTAAGTGGCGTATTAAAACCTAAGTCACCTAATTATTATGGTATCTCTTTAGCAGCATCACCCGATAAATTATTTAAAGAACTAAAAAAACAAAATTCGGAAATTAAACGAGTCATCGTTGTTTACAACCCTAAGAAAACCGAATGGCTTATTCGTCAGGCGAAAACTGATGCAATTAATAATAATTTAGAGCTCATTACCTTTACGACAATGAGTCTTTCAGAGTCTGCAAAAATTTATCGTGAAGTGTTTACGAGATCTGACATCAATATATCAGCAATTTGGTTGCCCCCGGACAGGTATTCAGTAGATAACAAGGCAATCCTATCTTACATTCTTGAGCAGTCTTGGGCGAAAAATGTGGCAGTGTTTTCAAGCAGTCCAGCCCATGTAAACAAAGGTGTTTTATTTGCAATGTATCCTGACAACAAAAAACTGGGAGAAAGTTTGGGTGCGTATGCATTGGATGAGCTTAATGGTGATTCAAAATTGGACAAGATGATTCCTGTTGAAGATCTAAAAATTGCATTTAATAGACGAACAGCAGAACACCTAGGCATTAAATTTAGAACTGATGATTTGCGTCGATATGATGCAGTTTTTCCAGCAGAGTAAGTAATGATTCATCCAATTAAAATATTTAAGCAATTTTATACGAGTGGTTTTAAAGAGCAACTTGTTACTACTTTTTTGATTGGCATTTTCATTACTGCTGCGTTATCAACCTATTTAATTTCTTCATTTACTTCGAGCAAGGTTGAAGAAAAAGTTGAAAACGAAGGGTTTCAAATCACACGCGATTTTGCAGATAGAAACACTTTGGCATTACTATATTTTAGTGAAGAAAGTGCAAGAGAAAATGTAGAAGCAATTAAAAATTTCCCAGATGTTAAAGGTGTTGCGGTATACGATGCTCAGAAGAAACCATTAATTGAAGATGGTGAAAATACATTTTCAAAGGAGGGTGAAAACTGGCCAACGGAAATGAAATTAATTTCTGAAACGAAAGATGATTGGTATTTTGCATCACCTGTATATGCGCGAGGCACCGATCCTGTTATTGCGGAATCACCTTTCATTGATACTGATGAAGTAGAAGAGCGTGAGTTATTGGGTTATGTGCGTGTGCATATGAGCAAAGAAAGTCTGCATGCTCTCGAAAATACTATCCTAAAAATAACTATCATGATCACGTTAGTGTTGTCTGTGATTTTAGCTGTAGTGCTGTGGACAACAACGGACCGCGTTGTTAAACCACTTAAACAATTGGCCGGATTTATGCGTGAAGCAGAAGAAGGGAATATGGGTATCCGCTCTGAGCTATGGGGCCCTAGAGATATTACTAAAATGCAGAATGCATTTAATACGATGATCAAAGCATTGGGAGATCGTGAGCATAATTTAGAAAGTGCACGCCAATCTGCGCTTCAATATGCGCATGCTAAAGGAGAGTTTGCAGCAAACGTAAGCCATGAGTTGCGTACTCCTTTAAATGGTATTATTGGCATGCTCGATATTCTTAAAGATACAGAATTAAGTGCTAAGCAAAAAGAATATGTAAATGTTGCACAAGATTCAGGAGATGCGCTTCTTAGCTTGATTGATGATGTGCTCAATTTTTCTAGAATGGATTCTGGAAAGATTGAGATTGAACACGAGCAGTTTAATTTGCGTGAAATGTTGGATGACATTATTGGTATTTTAACGGGTCATGCGTCATCAAAAGATCTTGATCTCGCATACATCATTGATAAAAACGTACCGAGCCATCTCAAAGGTGATGTGAGCCGTATTCGTCAGTTGTTAATCAACTTAGGTGGGAATGCTGTTAAGTTCACTGAAAAAGGTGAGATAGGATTCCAAGTGAGTAAAGCTGCGGTGCAAAGTCGTCATTTAGTTTTGAGATTCGAAGTACGTGATACTGGAGTTGGGATTACTGAAGATGCACAAAATAAGATTTTTGAAGCATTTCAACAAGCTGATGCGTCTACAACCAAGAAATTTGGTGGCACAGGGTTAGGGCTGGCAATTTGTAAACAATTAGTTGAATCCATGCGCGGGGAAATTGGAGTTGAAAGTGAAGCTGGTAAAGGTAGTACTTTCTGGTTTGAAATTCCATTTAAAGAAATGCCATCAACTGTAAACACATTAGACGTGAGGCACTCCACAGCTTCGGGATTGCGTATTTTTATAGTTGATGACAGTGAAATGGTGCGTGAGAATTTACAACAAACTTTTGAAGGATGGGGTGCTTTTGTTGGTAGTGCAAAGAGTGGTAATGAAGCAGTAGAGCTTTTGCGTTCCGCAAGTGAGCGTAAAAGGCCATTTGATGTCGCTTTTATAGACGAATTAATGGGTGATTCGAATGGTATTGAGTTGATTCGTTCTATTACGAAAGATGCAAGTATTGCACCGATGAAATTAGTGTTAATGACAAATCAAATTAATCCAGAGGCATTTATAGACCGTTTTAGAGAGATTGATGCTTATGTTAAAAAACCATTGCGTCAGTCAAACGTATTCAATTGCATCGCTGATTTAATCAATATGCCTGTGGTGCAACATACAGATAAAAATGACATTGCTCCAGGTGCAACAGATATACCTAATTTCAATGCTACTTTATTAATTGTTGAAGATAATCGTGCTAACCAACAAGTCGCACAAGCTATGTTCGAAAGGCTTGGTTGTAAATGTTCGATCGCAAGTAATGGAATTGAAGCATTAAAGTTATTAGAACAAGCGGAATACGATGCGGTATTTATGGATTGCAATATGCCTGAGATGGATGGCTATGAAACTACAAACAAAATAAGGCAACTACCGAGTGAAATTTCGCAGATTCCAATTATTGCAATGACGGCAAACGTGCTTAAAGGTGATCGTGAAAAATGTATCCAGTCAGGTATGAACGATTACACAAAGAAACCATTGAAGCTTGAAAAACTGATTGAAAAACTCAGCCGTTGGGTTGGTGAAGGGTCTATTGAGAAATATACAGAAGAAGAGAGCTCGTTGATTACTTTGATAGAAGATTCTGCATTAGTAGACACTGCAGAGCATCATGCCATTGATAGAGATACGGTAGATATATTGAAAGAAAACGTTGGTGATGGTTTCAATGACATGGTCCAAGTTTATATTGATGACATGGAGATTCTGCTTCGTTCGCTTGAAAAGAGTGTGCAAGAAAAAGACCCAAGTTCATTGCGGCATTATGCGCATAGTATAAAAGGCAGTAGTTCAAACTTCGGTGCGAGTAGATTAGTGCATCTTGCGAAGCAGCTTGAGGCAATTGGTAAAAATGATTCTGTAGAGGGTGCACATGATTTAGTTCAAGCAATATTCCCTCAGGCTGCATTTGTTATTAGTGAATTAAGGAAAGAAATTAATTTAACAAAAGAAGACACCCTGTTAATGCAAAAGAGCACAGAGAAGATTCTTATTGCAGATGACGACCGAAGTATGCGCGTGGCTTTACAAAATGTTTTGGCGACAGATGGTTACGAAATTGAATCAGTTGCGGATGGTATAGAGGCTGTTAAACGCTGTGAGCAAGATATGCCAGGATTAATTTTATTGGATGCCATGATGCCTAATTTAAATGGTTTCGATGCATGTAAAAAAATACGCATGTTAAGGGGTGGTAAACATGTACCTATTCTAATTGTTACTGCATTAGAAGATGATAGTTCTATCGAAGAAGCATTTGATTCGGGCGCAACAGACTTTATCTCAAAGCCTGTTCATTTTGCTGTAATGCGACAACGCGTTTCACGCTTATTGAAGGCGAGTCGTGCTGAAGTGCATGTGCGTGAGTTGGCCTATAACGACTCCCTTACTGGGTTGCCAAATCGAACCATGTTTATTGACCAGATGAATAAACTGATTAAGAAAGTACGCCCGCAAGCCCATATGTTGGCTGTGTTGTTTTTAGATTTGGATCGCTTTAAATATGTAAACGACTCATTGGGTCACAGCGTTGGGGATATGTTATTAAAACAAGTTGCTGAAAGAATACTAAGTTGTGTGCGTTCGGCAGATACTGTGGCAAGGTTGGGTGGAGATGAGTTCACCTTGGCATTAGATGGCATAGAAGATAAAAGTGTAGTCGCAAATATAGCGGATAAGATTTGTCGTCGAGTAGGGGAACCTTATTCATTTGCAGGCAAAGAAATATATGTCTCAGCGAGTATTGGTATTTCATTGCACCCTGATGATGGGACCAATATTGGTGAATTGATGAAGCGCGCTGATACCGCAATGTTCAAAGCTAAAGAGCGCGGCGGGAGTTTCTTATTCTATGAGCCCGAAATGGAAGCGGTAGTAACCAACAAAGTAGAAATTGAACAAGACTTGCGTCACTCATTAGACCGAGAAGAGCTGGATGTTTTCTATCAACCTAAGTTAAATTTACAAACCTCTAAGGTCGAGGGTCTAGAAGCTCTAGTTAGATGGAATCATCCTGAAAAAGGGCAAGTTGGACCAAATGATTTTATTCCATTAGCAGAAGAGACGGGGCTGATATCTGAAGTGGGATTATGGGTGTTAATTAGTTCGTGTGTGCAAATGCAATCTTGGATTGATAAAGGTTATGACCCTATGCCTGTGTCGGTAAACCTATCTGGCAGACAACTTGAAAATGGCGATATTGCTGCGCAAGTTGCACACGTATTAGCAGAGTCAGGCTTAAAGCCCGAATATTTAGAGTTAGAAATAACTGAAAGCATCATTATGAAACGCCCTGAAGAAGTGATTTCAATTCTGCATCAATTAAAAGCGATGGGCGTAAAACTTTCGATTGATGATTTTGGTACAGGGTATTCGTCACTAAATTATTTGCGCAAATTCCCGATTGATTTGCTTAAGATTGATAAAGCCTTTATACGCGATGTTGCTACGAACAAAGAAGATCGTTTAATCGTTAAGGGAATTATTGCTTTAGCCAAGAGTTTAAATCTCGAGGTTTTAGCAGAGGGAGTTGAAACAATTGAGCAACAAACCTTCCTCAGAGACGAAGGCTGTGACTATATTCAGGGCTACTATATTGGTAAACCGATGAAGAGCAGCGATTTTGAACAAGAGTTTATTCTTTCTAACCGCAGCAACATTGAATTGATCTCAAATTATCGCAAGTAAAAATTGGATAAAATTTAGCCATCCTGTTTTACGGTTTGCGGTAATTCCCTAAATTTTTCAAGTAAAAATTAAAGAGTAAGTTATTAACCATATCTATTTTATGGTTATATTGCTTATTTTGTGATATCTCCAGCACAGTGAGTGTCCAAATATCCGCTTACACTCGGATTATTACAAATACCTTTTGGAAAATGTCATCTTCACTGGAAATCATAATTTGCTTACACAAATGCTTGCAAAGTATTGGTTTGCTAGTGTAGTTTAGCGTTCTTGTCATCTACCACTATATAGGCATTCAGCTGGTCTAGTGGTATTACAATAAATAGAAGAAAGCTGGCATACATTAAACACAAGACTTTTTTAAACTAGGTACTGGTAGTGGGGTTTTGAACCATGTTCAAAACTGGTTAGTTGTCACATAAATTGTGATACTAATAGCACTGATAGATAATAACTATAATTTAGTTACCAGTAATCAGATGGAGCGAATAGGGGTTTGAATTTTTAGCATGGATACATTTCCTAGTCTTTTCTTACAACAAACCAGAACAAGATCTAACGATCTAGCGATTCGATATAAACATCATGGATTATGGAAATCGTGGACATGGAGTGATGTAAACACCAATGTTACTGAGCTTGCATGTGGTCTTGCATCTAAAGGATTAAAGCCAAACGAAAATGTTGCCATCATAGGTAACAACATCCCACAACTTTATTTCGCAATGATCGCGGTGCAGTGTTTAGGTGCAGTACCTGTTCCTATTCATCCAGATTCAAATACACAAGAACTTGTTACTTTTTTAAATAACTGTGAAGCGAAGTTTGCAATCGTTCAAGATCAGCAGCAAGTAGATGCGCTTTACGATGTGATAGATAGGTGTGAAAACTTAGAAGAGATTATATACAACGATGGTCGTGGCATGACGGAATATGACCATTCACACTTAAGTAGTTTTGAAGAAATGCAGGAAATGGGTAAAAAGTTTGCTCAAGAACATGTCAGTTTTTTTGAAGATGTCACATCAAAAGTTACACAAGATTCCGACGCTTTCATACTTTACACAGCAGGCACATCGGGAACTGCACGCGGAGCTGTGCATACGCATGGTAGTTTAGTTAATACGGGTATGGCGTTTGCTAGCCAAGAGAAGATTAAACAAGATGAACAAGTGTTAGCATTTTTGCCTCTCTCTTATGCGGCAAATACATTATTTACCTATACGCTTTGGTTGTTGAAAGGGTTCACTATCAATTGCCCTGAAAGTAACGAAACTATTATGAATGATCTTCGTGAAATAGGTCCGACATTAATTTACGCACCACCACATTTTTACAAACAGCTTCATGCAGAAATCACATGGAGAGGGCAAAGGTCTTCGACATATTGGTTTGATAAATGGTTCAGGATTGCTACTAAAAATAGACAAAAGTTTTTAAACGGAGAAAACTTGTCCCTAGTTGATAAGATTAAATGGGGCATGGGACAGCTTTTAATGTATCAGCCATTAAAAAATGTTTTTGGTTTAAGCAAACTTCGAAAAGCATATGTTGGCGGAGATATGCTGAATAGTGAAGTATTTAATTTTTTACGTTCTATAGGCGTTCATATTAAAAAAACATATGGGACAACAGAAAGTGCAGGCTTCATTAGTATTCAAGGGTGGGAGCAGTTAAATACTCCTGCGGGCGAGTATATTTTGGGTAAACCTTTGTCTGGAATTGATGTTAAGAAACTAGATAATGGTGAAATAGTTTTTAGAGGAATTAATGCATTTAAAGAATATTGCAATGATCCTGAGGCTACAGCAGCAGTAAAGGATTCTGATGGTTGGGTTAGAACAGGTGATGCTGGAGATATTGATAGTATAGGTGCAATTAGAATAACAGATCGAGTAGATGCAATTGGCAAGTTTAGCAATGGTGAAAGTTTTGCCCCACATCTTGTAGAAAATGCATTGAAGTCTTCTCCTTATATTCAAGAAGCTGTTGCGGTTGGAGAAGGGCATGATGCTATTGTGGCATTTATAGTAATTGATGGGGTTACAGTTGGTAGTTGGGCAGAAGTAAATAATGTTCGCTTTGCTGGATATAAAGATTTAGCAACACAGAAAGAAGTTTATGACTTAGTAAAGAAAACAGTCGAAGATGTAAATGCTCATATGGGTCAAATTGAAGGTGAGCATTGTCCACGAATTTCTCGATTTGTATTAATGCATAGAGAATTCTTGGTAGATCAAGGTGAGATTACAAGATCACGTAAAATTAAACGCGATGTGGTAATGGGAACGCATCAAGCATTAGTAAATGCCATGTATTCAGCGCAACAGAAAGTTGAAATTTCAGAGGCAGGTCAAACTGCAGAGTTAAGAATTGAATCTACCTAAGTTAAATAAGATTAAAAAGTAAAAACATATAGCTGGAAGTTATAAGTGAGTAGTATAGCAAACGGAAAAGAACCACATATGGTGATCGAGAATATCGATCTAGCATTTGGTGGTACAAAAGCAATTACTGATATCAGTTTCACTGTTTATAAAGGTGAAATTTGTGCCGTAATAGGACCTAATGGTGCAGGTAAAAGCTCTATGTTGAATGTAATTAATGGTGTTTATATTCCGCAACAAGGTTCCATTACCTATGAAGGTAAAAAATTCAACAAGATGAAACCACACTCTGCTGCGGTAATGGGTATCGGCCGTACTTTCCAAAATATTGCGTTGTTCTCAGGAATGTCTGTTGTTGAAAATATCATGACAGGTCGAAATCTGATGATGAAATCAACTTGGATTGAAAATGCACTAGGTATTGGTCGTAGTAAAAGAGAAGAGCTAGAGCATAGAGAGGCTTGTGAAGAAATTATTGAGTTCTTGGGTTTGCAATCCATTCGCAAAACTCAAGTTTCTGCATTGTCATATGGATTGCAAAAACGTGTAGAACTTGGTCGTGCCTTAGCTGCTGAGCCAAATATGTTGTTGCTTGATGAGCCGATTGCTGGGATGAACATTGATGAAAAGCTAGATATGGCATGTTTTATCCAGGAAATAAATCGAAATAAAGGCACTACTATCGTGCTTATTGAACATGATATGGGTGTAGTAATGGATATCTCAGATCATGTTGTTGTAATGGACTATGGTGAAAAAATTGGTGATGGCACACCTGAAGAAGTTAAAAATAATCAAAAAGTAATTGATGCATACTTAGGTGTCAGTCATGACTAATCGACAACTTAAGTGTATAGCTTAGTAGGAGCGCAAGAGTGGAATTTCTTACCGATCTAATTTCAATTTTTACAACCGATGGTATGTTTTCACCATTTGGTATGGAGACACTGATTGCAGGAATGCTGTCGGGAGTCATGTATTCACTGGTTGGAATTGGATTCGTACTAATTTACAAATCATCAGGTGTGTTCAACTTTGCGCAGGGTACTATGTTGTTGTTTGCGGCATTGACCTATGTGAGTTTGACAGAACGTCAAGTGAATCCAGTAGTAGCTTTTGCGATCACAACCGTTGTCATGATTATTATGGGAATTGTCATTGAGCGTACTGTAATGAGGCCATTAGCCAACCGAGATTTATTATCATTGTTTATGGCAACAGTGGGATTGAACTATTTCTTGGAAGGTTTGGCTCAAGGTACTTGGGACTCTGCAGTACATGGTTTAGATCTTGGTATTCCAAGTGATCCAATATTTGTTGCAGATGTTGCTAAAGAAACCTTTGGTTGGGAAAGCCCTTGGTTTGATATTTTGGTAAGTAAGTTTGATGGCTTTGCGGCCATAACTGCATTACTCATGGTTGGTGGTTTGTACGCCTTTTTCCAATATACGCGTACAGGTTTATCACTGCGTGCGGTATCGGATGATCATATGGCTGCGCAGGCGGTTGGCATTCCACTATCCAAAATTTGGGCGATTGTATGGGCGGTAACTGGTGTGATCACATTTATCGTTGGCATGATTTGGGCAGACCGCCTTAGTGTGTCATTCACCTTAACTTGGGCAGTATTGAAAGGTTTGCCGGTAATTCTTATTGGTGGTTTGACCTCAATTCCGGGTTGCATTGTTGGTGGCTTAATTATTGGCGCAAGTGAAAAACTTGGCGAAATATATTTTGCAGAATTATTTGGTGGTCAAGGAATTGAACACTGGTGGGCGTATTTAACGGCACTTGTATTTATTTTAATTCGTCCAACTGGAATATTTGGTGAACGCGAAATTGAACGTGTTTAACAAATAAATAAAGAATAATTAAATAAAGAATTTTAGTAGAGAAAATTAATGTATTACCGAGAGACAGGCCAAAACGTAAGTACCTATGCTGAAGATCGTCGCATGGTACCAGTGCGTGAAGATCGCTGGGTCATGTGGGTATTTTTAGCCTTCATGTTTTTTGTTGTGCCATTTTGGGCCAATGATTACTGGTTTAGTGCAATTCTCATTCCTATGATGGTGTTGGGTATTGCAACGTTAGGCCTAAATATTGCTACCGGTTACACGGGACAACTTTCTCTGGGTAGTGCAGGCTTTATGTGCTTTGGTGCGTTTACCGCATTTAATTTATTGTTCCGTGTCGAATGGATGAACATCTGGCTAGCCTTCTTATGTGCCGGAATAGTTGCCGGTTTAGTGGGCATTATATTTGGTTTACCGAGCCTTCGAATTAAAGGGTTTTACTTACTTGTATCTACACTCTGTGCTCAATTTTTTGCCGAATGGTTTTTTAATGCTTATCCATGGTTTTTGAACTACACTAGTTCTGGTGTTGTGCATTTACCAACATTTCACTATCGTTTCCTTCCGTTCCAGGACCAGATTTTTGATTTCTTTGGTTTAGAAAAAGATTACAGCGCCTATGTTTGGCGCTATTTAATAGCACTTATTGTAACGGTGTTATTAACCGTTGCATGTAAGAATATGGTGCGAAGCTCTACCGGCCGTAATTGGATGGCTGTGCGTGATTTTGATATCGCTGCAAATGTAATTGGAATTTCTGTAGGAAAAACAAAACTGAATGCATTTTTCGTTAGCTGTTTCTATTGCGGAATAGCAGGGGCGATGTATTCATATTGCTACATCGGCAATCTGGATTTTATGATTTTCGATTTAAGAAGATCTTTCCTGGTTATGTTTATGTTGATTTTAGGAGGTATGGGCTCAATTATTGGTTCATTCTTAGGTGCTATATTTGTATATGGTTGGCCAATATTATTGACAAGAAGTGCTGATGCGCTATTAGGAGGCGGAGCATTAGACACGGCATTTATTGAGAATAACTCTAAAATTATTGTAGGAACAATAATCGTGTTGTTATTAATCTATCAACCAATGGGATTTGCTGGGTTGTGGAACACGGTTAAGCATCGTTTACGCATTTGGCCGTTTAAAACGTAATAAACGGGTAAGGATAAGAATAAAAAGTTTTTTTGTATTTGTTTTCTAATTCGTTTTTAAATAAATATGAAAATGTAAGTAGCTTGCGCAAGCTATTTTTTAACTAAGAAACTCTCTTTGGAGGAGTACACATGAAGAAAAAACTACTAACGTTAGTGGTAGCATTAGGATCGATGCTAGCTGTGAGTACCGCGGTACAAGCAGAAGACACCATGTACGTACCGATTCCGAGCTACCGTGTAGGACCATATGCGGCGGGTGGAACGGGCTACTTTGGTGGCATCCTAGACTACTACAACCTATTGAACGAAAGAGATGGCGGCGTCAATGGCGTGAAGCTCATCTGGTCAGAGTGCGAAACTGAGTACTCAGTAGAGCGCGGAGTAGAGTGCTACAAGCGACTAAAAGATCGTGAAGGTGGTGCAGTATTTTTTGACCCATTATCAGTAGGGATCTCCACAGCATTGATTGAGACTGGTCGTAAAGACAAGATGCCCATCATTGCGGTCAACCACGGTAAGACAGCGGGCCAACGCGGCGACATCTTCCCTTACTACTTTATGCCAGGTATCAACACCTATGACGAACACTCCATTATGGTGCACTTCATTGGTGACGTACTCGAAGGCGGACGTGACAACCTAAAAGGCAAGAAAATTGCCATGTTATACCACGGCTCTCCATACGGTCGTGAAGCGATCGACTTCATGGACAGCATGTGTGAAAAGCACGGTTGCACCCACCACCCTCTAGAAGTCCCTCATCCAGGTAACGAACAACAATCACAATGGTTGAACATTCGTAAATTAAAGCCTGACTATGTACTACTAAGAGGCTGGGGCGTAATGAACCCCGTAGCGATGCAGACCGCAGTACGTACCGGATACCCAGTAAGTCGTCTCATCGGCAACATCTGGTCCAACTCAGACGAAGACGTCATCCCAGCGGGTAAAGCGGCAGATGGCTACCAAGCCATTACCACCCACCCTGCAGGCACCGACTTCGCAGTGGTACAAGAAATCATCAAGACCGTATACGGTGCAGGCAACGGCGACTTACAAGACAAGTCACGTTTAGGCTCTGTGTACTGGAACCTAGGTGTATTAGCCGGCGTGGTGCATACAGAAGCACTCCGTATTGCTCAAGCTCGTTTTGGCAACCGTCCATTGACCTCTGCTGAAGCACGTTGGGGCTTTGAGAACCTACGTCTTGATGCAGCGCGCATTGAAGAGCTAGGAGCAACCGGGCTTGTGCCTGAGTTGAACCTTACTTGCCTTGACCACGTAGGCGGTCACCTTGCGAAATTCCAACAATGGGATGCAGGCAAGCGTCAGTGGAACATCGTATCGGATTGGATTGAGGGCGATGTACCTCTATCACAAGCGATCATCGATGCAGGTGCAGAGCAGTATGCAACGGATAACAAAATCGCAGCACGTCCTTGCACCGCTGACAATAATGATGATGACTTTGACTTGTAAGATTTAAATATAAGTTTTAAATCATTTATTTCTTCGCAGCCGGTCAGCCTAAATTAGTTGACCGGCTGTTTGAAGAAAATAGATAGTTAAAAAAGGAGTGAATTCTGATTTGTTAAAGCGATTTAATAACTAATAAATCAGAGTTTTCTTGAAAAAGATTTAAGGGAAATAGTTATGAGCGATACACCATTACTTTCAATTAATAATATTGAAGCAGTTTATGGTGGTGCAATTTTGGCACTACGTGGTGTTTCATTGAATGTAAATAAAGGCGAAGTGGTTTCTTTGCTTGGTGCCAATGGTGCAGGTAAGACTACGACCTTGAAAGCCTGTTCACGCTTACTTGAAGCAGAGCGTGGCGAAGTGACCAAAGGTGAAATTGAACTCAATGGCGAAGATATTTCCAAGTACAATGCTTATGAAATGGTTAGAAACGGTGTTGTACAAGTTTTGGAAGGTCGTCATATCTTTGCGCACTTGTCGGTTGAAGAGAACTTAAAAACAGGTTCATTTATTCAAAACATGAGCAAGGCCGAACAAAATAGAGGTCTAGAACACGTATACGAATTATTCCCACGTATTAAAGAACGACGTAAGAACCCTGGTGGTTTATGTTCGGGTGGTGAGCAGCAAATGATTGCGGTTGGTCGTGCATTGATGTCAAAACCAAGTCTAATTCTTTTAGACGAACCTTCAATGGGTCTTGCACCTCAGTTTATTGAGCAAATTTTTGAAATTGTAAAACGTCTTAACGAAGAAGAAGGTGTGAGCTTTCTAGTATCTGAGCAAAATGCAATGGTTGCATTACGTTATGCATCGATCGGTTATGTGATTGAAAATGGCCGCGTAGTGAAGAAAGGCTTAGCCAAAGAATTACTCGAATCATCTGACGTTGCAGAAATGTATTTGGGTGGTGGTAAGGATGCGGTTTCGTTTGATGGGGTGAAGTACTATCACCGTCGTAGACCTTGCATGGTTTGATTAGCACAAATCCATCTACTGCGCTGATACTTCGTTCCAAATCTTTTTCCGTTGCTCATTTACTAGCGTGTAAACTGCGCTATTCAAAAGCTTTGCGCCTCGGCTCAGCACACTAGCTGAATTCCTTAGGGTCTACTAAAACTCGGCGCTTTCTCGTTCCCACAATAAAATAACTGTTTAATAAGTAACTTATAGTCATAAAATGCGTGTTAACAACTCAATGCGGATATTCAAGCAATTAATTAAATAATTTGCTCAAATTTTACAATCACTCAATAATCATTAATTCACTTATCAAGCAAACAATCTTTTTTTTGTATTCCGGCACTACCTCCATATTCAGTTTTTTCACTTATGCTCAATGTTAATCTAAGCTTTGATTCTTCTACAACATAATGGGCTGCTTCTATTTTTAAACTGTGTGGATACAAGAAATCTTCAGTTTTTTTAATATGCTTGAAGCAACTCTTTATGTCTTTTTTTGTGACTAATTCATCAGGTGCTTTAGTTTCTGAATACGCAATATTAAATGTTACAAGACTAATTAGTAATCCTACTCCAAATCCAGTAACCATCTTTGTGAAGGTTCTCTTGTCTTTCATACATGCTCCAAAAATAATTTTTTGTGTAATTAATAGACCCAAGTAATGTTGATATTATCACTAAGCTAATAGAACGAATATTTTTAAAGCATTGTTCTTTAAAGAAAGTGCCATAAGGCCACATTATGAAATTTACTAGTCATTTTAGGCTGGGTAGAGAATTCTTACTAAGCTGAGTATTTATATAGATATTATTAATCAATAATGACGCTTTGATAGAAAGCAGACAATTTAAGCAGCTTTTTCTAGTCGACTTAGCCAGACGTTTAGCCCTGCAGCGTTAAGGTTGAGGTCGGGTTGCAGGAATTGAGTGAATTGTTTTATTTCTTGGTTCGTATAGTTTTCTTGCAGTCTTTCTTGTAAGTAATTATCTAAATCACTGCGGATCTTTTTTTCTGAATCTTCAGTGTTCAAATATTGCTTGGTAATTTCTGCATATTTTGCAAGATCTTGTCGTAATTCGTTAGCGAGTCTTTCTATTTCTGTTACACGTCCAAAGTGGGTGAGGTAAATATACTTTGGATGTAATGCAAGTAGCTTATCTAGAGAGTTAAACCACGGTTCTGGTTCGAATTGAACTGGGGTGGTAGTGGGTAAAATAAAATCAGAATTATCTTTTTGCATTTCGCGGTACGATAAACCAAAGGTATCACCGCTGAAAATGCCACTACTCGTTTCGTCATAGATACAAAAGTGGTGGCGAGCATGACCAGGGGTGTCTAGAAATTTTAGTGTTCTATTGGCAAGTTTTATTTCATCGTTATCATTGGTAGTGACTACGCGTTGTTCTTCAATTGGAACAATTTCGCCAAATAGTTTTGTAAACTTTTCTTTTCCATATACTGCGGTGGCGCCCATAATTAATTTTTCAGGATTAATCATGTGAGGGGCTCCACGTGGGTGAATAACCAATTTTGCATTGGGTAGTTTGCTCATTAGCAAACCTGCACCACCAGCGTGATCAAGATGCACATGGGTGGGTATTACATAGTCGATATCATTGATGCTTAAATTTTTAAGCTTTAATGTTTCTAATAAATAAGGAACAGTATGTCCGGTGCCTGTATCAATAAAAACAGCGCGTCCATTTTGAATCATAAGGTAACAAGCTGCATGACCTGCATGTTGATACATAGTGTCAATGCATGTAATACCATGCTCATATTCGTGCAAAAGTGGTTTCATTCGATGTTAACGTTTGGTTTATTTAAGCAGATTCGTTGCGCTGACGATGATGCCATCTTCGTCTGCATATAAAAAATGTCCTGGAACAAAATCTACATCGGCAAAATGAACAGTGAGTTGTTTTTCGCCAATGCCTTTTTTCTCTGTTTTCATTGGTAATGTGCATAATGCTTTGCAGCCAATATTGATGGTAGCGATGACTCCTGAATCGCGGATACAACCATTCACTACAATCCCAGACCAATGATTATCCGCACCTGCTTGTGCGAGCAAGTCACCTACTAGCGCACGACGAGTTGATCCACCACCATCTATGACAAGTACTTTACTGTCACCAGGTGATTTGAGTGCTTCTCTTACGAGTGAATTATCTTCAAAACATTTGATGGTATAAATTTCTCCAGAGAATGAGAGGCTACCGCCATAGTTTCTAAACAGTGGTTGGGCAACAGAGATTTTTCCTTCATGATCGTCACATAAGTCTGCTGTTTTAAATTGCATAAATTTTTTCCTTCTTATTGTCTTCTAGTAAGAGTGATCTACTGAATTCTCAGCGTAAGGCTTCTTAATATACCCCATGATAGGTAGCAAAAGCGTCATTTAAACGGACTCAAATAACAAACTTATTTCCCTATTCATGACTTGCATGACCGATCACTCATTTTTTATAGTCAGGCTAAATTAGGATCTGGTAATATACACGGCCCACAGACATTTGTGGGATTGGGAGTCGAATTTTTAAATTTCACAGAAGGGCTTTTTCAAGGAGAAGATCGTGAGCAAGAGCAGAGCAGAGCAGATAAAAGAATTAGAACAAGATTGGGCGAGTAACCCGCGTTGGGCAAATGTTAAACGTGATTACAGTGCTGAAGATGTTGTGCGTCTACGTGGCAGTGTACAGCCTGAACACACTCTTGCACGTAGAGGCGCTGAAAAACTTTGGGAAAAAGTAAATGGCACAGCGAAAAAAGGTTATGTAAATGCTTTTGGTGCGATCACTGCTGGACAAGCGATGCAACAAGCTAAGGCAGGTTTAGAAGCCGTTTATTTATCAGGTTGGCAGGTTGCTGCAGATGGCAACACTTCTGAAACGATGTATCCAGATCAATCTTTATATGCATACGATTCTGTTCCTACCATGGTACGACGCATCAACAATACGTTTAAGCGTGCAGACGAAATTCAGTGGAAAAACATTGCTGATGGAAAAATGTCTGAAGACGATGCGATTGATTACTTTCTTCCAATCGTTGCGGATGCTGAAGCAGGTTTCGGTGGTGTGTTAAACGCTTATGAGTTAATGAAAAACATGATCGCAAATGGTGCTGCAGGTGCGCACTTTGAAGATCAGCTTGCAGCGGTTAAGAAGTGTGGTCACATGGGTGGTAAAGTGTTAGTGCCTACACAGGAAGCAGTACAAAAATTATTGGCTGCTCGTTTAGCTGCAGATGTTATGAGTGTGCCTACCATTGTTCTAGCTCGTACAGATGCAGAAGCGGCAAACTTATTAACCAGTGATTTTGACGACAATGACAAGCCTTTCTTAACAGGCGAGCGTACTCAAGAAGGTTTTTATCGTGTGAAGAATGGTTTAGAGCAAGCTATTAGTCGCGGTGTTGCCTACGCGCCTTACGCAGATTTAGTGTGGTGTGAAACAGGTAAACCTGATATTGGTTTTGCGCGTGAATTTGCACAAGCAGTGCAAGCTGCTGTTCCTGGGCAAATCATGTCATATAACTGTTCGCCTTCATTTAACTGGAGGAAGAACTTAAGCGATTCACAAATTGCAAGTTTCCAAGAAGAGCTTTCTGATTTAGGTTACAAATTCCAGTTCATCACCTTGGCGGGTATTCACCTTAATTGGTACCGTACTTTCGACTTAGCGTACAACTACGCACGAGGTGAAGGTATGAAGCACTATGTCGATATGGTTCAAGAGCCTGAATTTGATGGTCGTGAGCGAGGCTATACTTTCGTTTCTCACCAGCAAGAAGTAGGTGCAGGATATTTCGACGATGTTACTACTGTAATCCAAGGTGGCTCATCTTCCGTTACAGCATTAACGGGTTCTACAGAAGAAGAGCAATTTGACGAAAAATAATTAAAATAAAATCTAGTAAAGCCCGGTATGTTATTCACATATCGGGTTTTTTTGTGTCTATAGTTTGAAAGGGCTTGTTAATAAAGCATGTCTTTATTATATAAACTATAATCAAACTTAATTTATAAAAACAAAATTCAAGGACTATTAATGGCGAATCAGCCTTACCAACATGTTCAAGTTCCTGCTGATGGTGAAGTCATTCAGCTTAACTCTGACAATACATTACAAGTGCCAGACAACCCTATTATTCCTTTTGTAGAAGGCGACGGAATAGGGATTGATGTGACGCCAGTGATGCGCCGAGTGGTTACTTCAGCAGTTGATCAAGCTTATGAGAAGAAGCGTCGAATACGCTGGATGGAAATTTATGCAGGAGAGAAAGCATCGCGATTATATGGTGCGGCGAGTTTTTTGCCTGAAGAAACACTTGATGTAATGCGTGAGTACATTGTTTCTATTAAAGGTCCGCTTGCAACTCCGGTAGGCGAAGGTATGCGATCGTTAAATGTGTCGATACGTCAAGTGTTAGATCTGTATGCATGTGTGCGACCGATTCGTTATTTTTCAGGAACCCCTACTCCACTTAGAGATTCAGGTACAACCGACATGGTGATCTTCCGTGAAAATACTGAAGATATTTATGCAGGTATTGAATGGGAAGCAATGAGTGCAGAGGCTAAAAAAGTTATTAAGTTTTTGTCTGAAGAAATGGGTGTTACAAAAATCCGTTTTCCTGAAACTTCTGGAATTGGGGTTAAACCCGTATCTAAAGAAGGTTCTGAACGTTTAATACGAAAAGCAATTCAATACGCAGTAGATAATGATAGAGACAATGTTTCTTTAGTGCATAAAGGTAATATTATGAAATTTACCGAAGGTGCATTTCGAAACTGGGGATTTGAATTAGCTGTTCGTGAATTTGGCGCTGAACTTATTGGTGATGGACCATGGTGTAAATTTAATAATCCAAATACAGGTAAAGAAATAATAATTAAAGACGTAATTGCAGATAATTTTTTACAACAAATTCTTTTAAACCCAGAAGACTATGATGTCATTGCGACATTAAACTTAAATGGTGATTATATTTCAGATGCACTTGCAGCACAGGTGGGTGGAATCGGTATAGCGCCGGGCGGTAATATTTCTGACAGTGTTGCGGTGTTTGAAGCGACACACGGCACTGCACCAGGATTTGCAGGCAAGAATCGTGTTAATCCAGGTTCGATTATTTTATCTGCGGAGATGATGTTACGATATATAGGTTGGGATGAAGCTGCAGACTTAATCGTAAAAGGCGTTGAGGGTGCGATTGCTGCAAGAACGGTTACTTATGATTTAGCTCGTGCACGGGCAGGATTCACTGCTAGAGGCGCAAAAGGCCGTCGTCCTGGAACTTCTAAAGAAGTTCAAGAGGATCTCGAGCGCTTAATGCCAGGTGCTACATTAGTCAGCACCTCTGGATTTGGCGAAGAAATAATCAAAAATATGTCTCTAGAAATTTAGGAAAATCAAGGTCTAACCGATAATTATTAATGTTTCTCATGTAATATAGGGACTTGCATTACTTGAATGATACGTATTCAAGTGCAATGTGAAAAAGTGATGCAATATTTATATAGTAGCTAATAAGTCTCTTTCTTTATAATTAATGGTTTCTATAGTACTTAAACCCAGGATTAAACATGCGGATTGCGCTGTTAGAAGATGATCGCGATCAAGCTGATATTATCGGAGTTTGGTTAAATGATGCTGGGCATCATCCTTATGTTTATCATGCGGGCAGCCAAATAGTAGGTGCGCTAAGCACAGAAAGCTTCGACGTCATTATGCTTGATTGGGAAGTACCTGATATGAGCGGTTTGGAGGTCTTGCGATGGATTCGCGAGAACTTAGATTGGGCATGCCCAGTCATTTTTATTACCCAACGCGATCAAGAAAGTGACGTAGTAGCTGCACTTGAGGCAGGTGCGGATGATTATATGGCTAAGCCTGTTAATCGTGCAGAGATGCTTGCGCGAATTGGTGCTATACACAGAAGAAATAATCCACCGGAAGAAGATGATTCTGTTCTGGAAATTCCGCCTTATGTTATCGATTTAAAAAAGCGCAATATAGTATGTAAAGGCGTTGAAATTGATTTAACACAGAAAGAATATGAGCTGGCTTTATTTATATTGCGTAATGTCGGTAGAGTTTTATCACGCGGTTATTTATTAGAGCGAGTATGGGGCAAGAATCCTGAGATTAATACACGTACTGTAGATACTCATGTAAGTCGTTTGCGCCGTAAACTCGCATTTACTAAAGAAAATGGTTGGAAACTTACTTCAGTCTATCAGCATGGGTATCGTTTAGAGCCTGATACTGATTAATGTATTCAAATAAGCGCAAAGCTAAAATCCTATAACTTATTGGGCGTGAGTTTCAGTTGTCATTGTCTATGACAGTTATCCATAAAAAAATTTGCATGATTGGCGACTTTGCAGTCGGCAAGACGAGTATCACTTCGCGCTTTGTAAAAAATATATTTTCCGATAAATATCATAGTACTGTAGGCGTTAAAGTCGATTCCAAAGAAGTTAGTATTGATGGTCAAACAACATTGAAGTTAATGATTTGGGATATGGCAGGAAAAGATAGCTTTTCGACTCTAGATGAAAACTACTTAAAAGGGTCATCAGGTTATTTATTGGTAGCAGACGGTACACGGTTAAATACGATTGAAACAGCTTATAAGCTTCAGCAACATATTGAGGATAAATTTGGCAAATTGCCATTTTGCATGTTAATCAACAAAAGTGATTTAACAGATGAATGGAAATATTCTGTAGATAAATTAAACGAAGTAAAAACTGATGGTTGGAAATGTTTTGAAACCAGTGCGAAGTCAGGCGAGCATATTAATCGTACATTTACAGAGCTTGGGAGAAAATTGCTTAAATGAGCCAGCATGTTGAGAGTATTGCTGAAAATTTGTATGCGCTAACTGCGCGTAAGATGAAGCCACTCGTGATTGTGGTTGATGATGATAATCACTATATCTCTCATCATGGCGAATTAACTGACTATCAACTTCCTGGTTTTGAGCCAGGAAACAGCTGCATTGAGGCGCTGCCATTTCTTGTGGGGTTAGAAAACGAGCCTTATATTTCTTTGCCCATAATGAGCTTTAATGACAATAATATAACTAGCATAAATATCATAAAAATCAATTTGTACCGTTATATTGTTTTGCTTGAGGCTAAAGAGGAGCATAAACGTCAGCAACGAGCTACTCAAGATTCGAACGAAACTAAGCTTTTATACCAAAAGCTGCAACAATTAACTCAACAATTGGAAGTTGCTAATAATGCTAAATCGCGATTTATATCTAATATGTCGCATGAGTTTCGTACGCCCATTTCGTCAATTTTAGGTTATTCAGATATATTGGCTCAAAATAGTTCTTTAAATACTGAAGAAGGTCAACATGCAAAAGCGATTAATCGTAATGCAAAATATTTATTGTCACTAATTGATAATGTATTGGAGCATGCGCAACTAGAATCTGACAAGTTACTCGTTAATATTGCACCATTTTTGTTAAATGAACTTGTAGTAACCATTGGTGTAATGTTTGGTTCACAAGCTGAAGATTCAAAAATTGAATTTAATATTAAAACGAGTGAATGCTTACCTGATGCAATCTATTCAGACCAAATACGTTTGCAGCAAATTTTAATTAATCTTATTGGCAATGCATTTAAATATACTGATCAAGGTTCGGTTACAGTTAGTTTTGATTGGATTGACGAAGAACTAGTAATTACTGTAGCAGATACAGGTCCAGGGATATCCAAAGAGCATCAGCCAAATATCTTTGATGCATACTCTAGATATAACGTTGGTGGCAAAAAAGGTGCAGGTTTAGGGCTTAATATTAGTGCGCAATTGGCAGAAAAATTGCGAGGCAATCTTGTTTTAAAATCACAATTTGGGGAGGGCTCGACTTTTATTTTGACTATTAAAGCGCCCATTGCTAATGCTGATGATATTGTAATAGGGCCTAAATCATCAAATGATACTGTTAAGAGTGTGTTAGTAGTGGAAGATGATGAGGACTTAATAGAGTTGCTCAAAATTTACCTAGGTGAATACGGCTATAATACCCATACAGTAGAGAATGGTGAGATGGCCATACAAAAATGCAAATCTGAAAATTTTGATCTTGTGCTTTTAGATATGCAGTTACCAGAATTGAGCGGTATTGATGTGGTCAAAAGTCTGAGAAAAACACATGTTGATTTACCTATAATTGGTATGACAGCTTCTTCTAATAATGAAGATAAAATAAAAGCTTTAGATGCAGGTTGTAACGAATTTTTATCTAAACCGATTCAGCCAGCCTCGCTTGCAAACGCAATTAACAATTTTTTTAGTTAAAATCATGTCTGAATTGTCTGCCGATGCCAAAGAAAAATTGCTTGAGTTGAAAAAAGATTATGTAGTGAATCTTCCTAACAAAACAGCTCAGCTGAAATTAAGTTGGAATAATAATGATTTAGATGATTTACGCATGCAATGTCATAAAATTGCTGGATCTTCTGCTTCGTTTGGCTTTCCTGATATTTCCTTTGCTGCTAAAACAATGGAAGCACTATGTAAAACTCGTATTGAACATAATCAGCAAGTTATAGCCACACTAGAAGAAGATAAAACTTTATTAAATGCCTACCGAGTATTGCAAGAATCACTCGATAAACACTCATCCTAAAAAATTAATTAATTCAATTATTTTCTGCACTTAAGTTGCATTTGTAATGTGTGCATTGCATTTTAAATATAAATTAAAAATTAGTTACTATGTTTAACTATTAAAAATTAATATTAAAAATTTAAACATAAAGTGTTGATTTAATAGAGAAAGCATACATTGCATAATTTATTGGAAACGTAAATTATTCTTTAACTTTAATTTACAATGCTGAGTAAAAAGTATGGCAGTTTGAATGCTATATTATTTCAGAATAAAAATATTATTCATTACACTAATTCATTGGGAGATATCAAAATGAAACGTATTAGTTTGCTGTTTGCAGCATTTTTAACTGCATTCATATTATCAGCTTGCCAAACTACGACTGAAACAGCCGAAGTGCCAGCAGAAATGTCTGAAGAGGAGAAAATTGCTGCAGAGATGGCTGCTGAGAGAGAGGCAAATATTGCAGCTTATGAAGCTGCAAAAAAGGAAAAAATGATGGAAATGGAAGGTGATTCTAGTACCTCTGCTTCTGCACCTGCGATGTCAGCAGCATCAGGTGATCTTTATCCACCTAACGCTCGCCCAGGTGAGTGCTATGCGCGTATGTTAATTCCCGGTGAGAGTCGCACAATTACTGAAAAAGTTATAAAGAAAGAAGCTTCGGAAAGAGTTGAGATTATTCCTGCTACCTATAAGACTGTAACTAAGCGTGTTTTAGTTAAGCCTGAGACTACTAAGTTAGTTTCTGTTCCTGCTAAATATGGAACTAAAACTGAGCGAGTACAAATTTCTCCAGCTAAAACCGTTTGGAAGAAAGGTGCTGGTGCTATGGCCGCAGGTGCAGGGTCAGGTGCAGCTGGTGGTACAAGTGCAGCAGCAATTGTAGATCGTTTTGGTAATCAAAAGATTATTGGTTCAAGAGTTACCGATACAGGTGAATTAATGTGTTTGGTTGAAATACCAGCTCAATACAAAAATGTTACTAAGACTGTTTTGGTTAGCCCTGCTACAACTAAGACTGTTACTTCTCCCGCAGAATATAAAACTGTACAAGTAACTGAACTTGTAACCCCAGCTCAAGAAAAGCGTATTGCAATTCCTGAAGAGTATGGAACGGTAACGCGTACTGAACAGGTGCGTGCTGAGCAATTAACTTGGGTGCCAGTTCTTTGCCAAGTAAATATGACTACTGGAAATGTTACTCAGTTACAACGAGCGCTTAAGAAACAAGGCTGCTATCAATGTGAAGTTGATGGAATTATGGGTCCATGTACTTTGCGTGGTTCTCAATGCTATGCGAAGAGAAAAGGTCTTCCTTACGGCACAAACTTTGTAACGTTAGAAACCATTCGTTCGCTGGGTCTTAAATTCTAAGTTATCGCGCTAATAATTTTAGATTAGCAATAATCTAATACTGCTTTTAGAACGCCACGCTCATGCGTGGCGTTTTTTATTACTGGTTAGGGATATACTGATAGTGTTATATCTTAAGCACGAATGATTGATCCAATAGTCTGTTGAATTTAGCATTTAGTAGCGAATAGGGTTCAATAATTGTTGAATTGTCATTATTATCATTTACTTATTGCCATCTGAATTAGTAAATATAAGCATTTTTCACCTCATTCCATTTAGTTTCTAGATACTCGTTGTTTATATGAATATTCAAATTATTTCCGATGTTCACCTTGAGTTTGGGAGTTTTGAACTGCCAGATGGACAATGCGACGTGTTAGTCGCTGCAGGAGATATTGGTGTAGGTCTTGAAGGTCTAGAGTGGTTACAAACCTTAGATATACCTGTGATTTATGTCGCCGGTAACCATGAATATTGGGGTTATGAAATGCAGGATCTACAAGAAGATTTCATCGATATTAGCAAAGGCAGTAATGTGCGCTTTTTGGAAAAGAAGAGTGTGGTGATCAAAGGGGTGCGCTTTATAGGGTGTACATTATGGACGGATTTTAACGAGTGTGAAGACAAGGACATGATGGATGACTTGCAAAATATTATGAACGATTTTAGGTATATCTCATTGAACAAATCACCTATTACTCCAGAAAATTTAATTGAGATAAATCATGATAGTGTGAATTGGCTGGGTCGAGAGGTCGGAAAAGAATATGAAGGTCCGACTGTTGTAGTTACTCATCATGCCCCAGTAAAGAAAAGCTGGGCTGCAGACCCTGATGATTATTTGAAGTTTGCATACTGCAACCAGCTGGAGCCTATGTTGAAAGAAAACCAAATTGATTTATGGATACACGGTCATATCCACCATGCTAGTGATTACAGGAAACATGGTACACGTGTAATATGTAACCCACGCGGCTATAAAGGCTATCAGATTGTAGAAAATTTTGATGCTGCGAAAACATATAAAGTTTGATGGTCTGCTGCATAATAAGCATTTCATTGATATCATAAATATATGGCAACAAAAAATATTTTTAAAGTAAGTTTCTATAATCAAAGCAATGTCTATGAAATTTATGCGAGTAAAGTATACCAATCAGACTTGCACGGTTTTATTACTATAGAAGAGCTTCGTTTCCACGAGCGTACTAGCGTTGTGGTAGACCCAAGTGAAGAGAAACTCAAAACTGAATTTGAGCAAGTCAAACGATTTTTCGTACCTATGCACGCTATAATTCGTATCGACGAAGTTAAAAAAGAAGGTGTGGCTAAAATTTCAGAAGCAGGCGAAAATATCGCGCACTTTCCATCGCATATCTATAACGCGAGTAACGATAAAGATTCTAAATCTTAAATTTTTTCGTTAATTAAATTAGACACTAGAAATCCTTAGTCTGATAAAATCTAGTCGGATAACTGTGGAGAGATGCCGGAGTGGTCGAACGGGCTCGCCTGGAAAGTGAGTGTGTCCTAATAGGGCACCGAGGGTTCGAATCCCTCTCTCTCCGCCAGCCAGTCTTGTCTCTTGCAAGAGACGCTAGATGTTGAGCAGAAAAGGCCTATTTCTGCAGGGATTTGCGAAAAGAAAAACCTGCAAGGGGCGCCCTACAATTTGTTTTTGCCCTCAATACTGCCAAAAGTCTCTTTTGTGAATTTCGCGGTGCCCCTTTGGGTAATCCATTGATTGGGTCAAATATAGCTTTATTCAGTCTTGTTTACATTATGAATGTCCGCTTTCGGCCAATAGCGGACATTTAAATTTCTAGTATTCTACTGCTTTGTACGTTCTACCTTCTATTGGAGGTGTATCTAACGGCTCAGCATTTTTAAATGTAACTGGAACAGTCTTACATCCATGTAATATAGAATCTTTTGGATATTCAATTGCTCGAATATTGCAATCTTTATAATCCTTTTCAAAAATCGAAAAGTGTAAATGAGGGTCAAGCGCATAGCCTGATTGACCACTTTTACCTATAACTTGGCCCTGTTTAACTTTTTCTCCAATCTCAACAAAACTTCCAAAACTTGTTAAATGCACATAAGCAGAGACTCTTCCGTCATCATGTTCTATTGCAATAAAGTTTTGTTTCGTAACATCATTGGTGTTGTCATCCCAAAGTTCATCAACATTAATCACAACCCCATCTGCTACCGCTACAATTTCATCACCAATTGGCATCGAAAAATCATAGGCAAATTGTATATCGCCAACTGAACCACCCTTCATCTCTGAGGCAGGTTGATGTGTGAGCATTCCACAATTGCCTTGGCCTACTACATAGGCTGCACCAACTGGATATGGGAGGATATATTTTGATTCCTCAGCAGGGGTGTATTCTGATAACCAGCAACCCTTAACATGACCAATACGAACATCATCTTCTCTTGAAATCTCGGTCTGCTGATTTGTTGTGCTACACGAGAAAACAGATAAAACTATTATTGCTGTAACTATTTTGTTCATGGTAATCCCATATTTTAAAATGTCCGCTTTAGGTCGTTAGTGGATATATACTTCCCTACAATTGTTTCTAATTTCTCACATTTCTTATCATATCCAGATAAGAGTCCAAATGCCCTCTAACAGGCTCATTAATTTCTTTATTATCTGAAATCTCCATTACTGTATTATCTTTGTTTAATGTAATTAAATTACTTGTAGATTTTCTTGTTATGCCTTGATTTAATTGTTTTTGTTTATTTATCGATTCTAATTGCATAGCTAGCTTAGCTTGAAGAGCTTTGTTGCGATCGATTAATTGCTGATTAAGTAACACATACTCTTCTTGTTTAGCTTGACCTATATGGAAGTATTTAATCTTTTTTTCATATTGATTCTTGAGCATGTCTTGCATGTCACTAAGGGCTAAAATTTTTTCTTGATGTCTTTGTCCTAACAGCCTTATTTGTAGTAAATATGCTTCGGATTTATTGGGTGAAATTGTTTGTGCAATCTGCAAATACTCTGTTGCAGCTTCGTAATTATTGGTTCGTAATTGGCTTTCTGCTAATGAAGTGTAGTGTTGATAAATTCGACTGATGCCAAATTGAGCCTCACTATTATCACCATCTATGAGTAATATTTTTTGATATGTCTCTAATGCATTGTCTCCTCTTGGAGAGTTGAGTCTCCCCTTTATTAAATGAGAAGTCGCGAGCGCGTGTAGTTCTTTTATAGATTCATTATCTCCTAAATCTTGACTGTTGTTAGCTATAATTGGATCGTCGCTTGATAGTGTTTGATCGGTCGAATCTATTTTGTTTAGATTAGAGATGTTCTCCCAAAATGGCGCATCGTTAAAAACCAATAATCCTATCGTTAACATTAATGCTGCTAACGAACTTGCGGATAGGGCTATAGATAGTTTAATCAAAGAATCTACATTGGCTGCTTTAATCCTCAACCATTTATTTAACGAATCTACTGACGCACTCTTTATTTTAGGCAAGTTACATATTTTATATACCTTGATGGGTTGTTTGATATTAGGCACTCTGAACTTCGCCACATACGAGATTGAGAAAGGAATGTATTTATTCAGCTGCAAATGAGCTTGCTCCGACAAATAAATATCATTGGGCGTAGCAAGCTCTTGCAATCTCGCAGTTATGTTCACTTCATTACCATAAGGTTCACCTTCATCCAACACAATGTATCCATAGTTGACTCCGATTCGAAAATTTATTTGTTCAGAAGTCGGCGAATGATTATTAAGATTTGTTGCAGCAGTTTGAATTTCTGAAGCACAATAGACAGCTTCTTCTGATGTTGGGAAAGTCGCCATCACACTATCCCCACGTAATCGTACAATCGTTCCGCGCTTACTTTTTACTATTTTTTTAATAACTCGAAAACGTTGGGTTAGATTCTCATGCGTTTTTGTTTCATTGGTTTCTGTTAATTCTGAATAGTTAACAATATCTGCAAGAAGAATTGCACATTTTATTTGAGTCAGTTTTCCAGATGGGAGATTCATACTGCACCTCCATTGTCATTTTTGACTATATTTCTCGAAATGTTATGTAGCAGTCCTGCTCATGATGTCACAACTATATAGTGATATAAATCACTGATAAATTGTGACAATTATTATTTTCGTTCTAACGTGTTGATTTTAATCAGTGTGTCTTGTTTTCAGAAATTAAAACTCCTTAACTGTATTCCTTGTTACTAAATCTTAGTGACTAAAGTCACTTACTCATTGAGATAAAAGCACTAGTCTGTAGCTGATAGACAAAATAACGACATCAATATTTGAGACTTCGAATAAGTAGAAGTAATAAAAAATGAGTAAATACGAGTATTTTACGGTGGGATGCCGATCATTATTAATCGTGATGACCATTAGTTGTAGTGGAGGTGGAGGTGGAGGTGGAGATGGTGTATCACAAGGTACTCGCGTACCAAACACATCTGTATTTGGATGTTTTTTAGAAGACTATCCTGATCCCACAACTTCTGAATATATTCTTCCTTATCAGGTTGGAATGTCATTTGTAATGAATCAAGGTAATTGCGGTCAATTTATTACACACCGACCTATGTGCACAGCAATTAATGCAATGGGACAAATTGTTAGTTGTGGTGACGGTAGATATGCTTATGATTTTGCTATGCCAATTGGCATAGTAATACTTGCTACTCGCGGAGGAACAGTAACAAATATCATAGACGGGTTTAGCAATTCAACCAACAGAGTAGACCAAGCTAACTTTATTACGATAGAACATGCTGATGGCTCTGTGGCTTCGTATATCCACTTATCTCCAAATAGCTTTATGGTTAATGTAGGGGATGTAGTTCTGCAAGGAGACCCGATAGGATTGAGTGGATCTAGTGGTTTTACTGATCCTGGTTTTAGTAATCCACATCTACATTTTAATGTAATTGTTCCTCCTTTTGATTTTTGTACAACTACTGATTTTTCTGGTTGTCTAACAATCCCTGTGACTTTCAGAAATGCAAACCCATTAGATGCGCCACTTATTGAAGGGAAAACTTATAGTGCATTACCTTTTTAACAGGTGAAATTTAAAGACAGAAATTAGATTGACACCAATGTCCGCTTTGGGTCGTTAGCGGTCATTTTAAGTTTGTAGTTCATTGATTCCAACCTGTTGCTCCCCTAATTATGTCCGCTTTCGGCCAATAGCGGTCATTACTAAGACTGGATGAAAAAGCTATACGCCAGCACAGCAAAACCAAAAATAATAATTCCTATTGGCACTCCACTGTCATAAGACGGATTCATCGAACCTTTATCTGGTAAGACAAACCCAGACTGATACCAAAGAAATACTCCGAGGATAACTATTCCAACACCAATTAGCATTACGAAATATTTATAAATCAAAGCTTTCTTCATCTAATTATGTATGAATATAAATATCCGCTTTAGGTCGGAAGCGGTCATATTAAGTCTGTTATTTTGTGATTCCAATCTGATTATCCCTTAAATAGTTTAAATTATGTCTGCTTACGGCCAATAGCGGTCATTCATTATAGTGAGTAAAGTATTGAAGCAGATATAATTCATTGATGGTAACTACTCATCATTTCTGCGACACTATTGTCACCTTATCTCATTGGAGTTTGTTATGGCTACGAAAACGAAAAAAAAGAAATCAGCAAAGAAGCGCACGATAACTAGTATTAAACAGGAATTGACCACCTTAAGAAAGGTAGCCAGGAAAGAAACCGATGCTTTGAAAAAGGTGGCTGCGAAAGATACGGCAGCCTTGAAAAAAAAGATAGCTCAGCTAAATGCAAGGAGCAAAAGAGAAGCAGCTGCCCTAAAAAAGAAGGTCGTCACTGCGGAAAAAAAAGCCGAGGCTGAAATTGCTGCGTTGAAAAAGGCATATACAGCATCAAAGAAAGCTTACACTGCGTCTAAGAAAAAAGTATCTAAGAAGAAGGTAGAAAGGAAGAAGTCACAAACTTGAAATACGAGCAAGAAATAAACATTTTTTTCGATAGATTGAATTCGCAGAACTTATATAACCAGATATCTTAGATCGTTTTCGTTGGTAAATATAATGTCCGCTTTCGCTCAATAGCGGACATTGTTAGTCGTAGGGGCTCATTCTTGCCATTCTTGAATTGCTTTAACTACTATCGAGCTTTTTCTCAGAATACATAAAAGAGCATTACATAAAACTATTTAATTCTCATTGCTTCCACAACTTCACCGCCATCAACTTTTGTTAGTGTAGCGCCACAAGCAATAACCTCAGTATCAGCAGGCCAGCTAATTACATAGGACCTATCAATTCGATTGATTTCCCAAACTGAACCATCTTCAAGAGTTACCATGCTTCCGTCGCTAGTTTTTTCTTTAATCAAGTGGCCTTCATCGCACCCAATCGCTATGGCGGAAAAACTTAACAACACTATGAAAGCTAATTTTAATGTCTTCATTCTTATTACCCTTGAATCGCTCTAGCTATTCTCGAAAAGTTTCCCAGATTCGTTAAAGAATATAGCTGAAAGCTAATGATTAATTGATTTAAATCATAAAAATTATCATGAGTATTTAGCTAGAATAACGTTGTGCTAAGCGGGTTAGCACAGTACGTTGGATAGCCAGTTGAGGGAGTAATTACACCAGGCTAGCTAACGAAAACCAAATAGTGGTTTGCCTAACTGCCGATTCGCCATCCTCAAGGCGTGGCTTGAAAAGGTACAAAATTAATCCGTAAGAAGCCCCGTCTATAAACTAGTATTAATGAGATGGGGCTTTTTTATTTGTTCCACTATAATTATGCCGCTAATTATTCAGCATGTCCGAATTGGGTCGTTAGCGGTCATTTTGAAGATTTGTTTTGAAGATTCCAACCTGACTTTCCCTAAATTTATTTAAATTCTGTTCGAATTCGGCCAATAGCGGACATTTAGTAAGAGGACTCATTGCGTAGTATAGAGTCCTGTATTGTAGAGAACACTCATTAAGGATGCAGTTATAGTAGTAGAGACTGAATGCCTAGCATGCAGTCCAAGCGAACTTCGGTTCCGTTTTATGCTCAAATTCGAAGGAAAGATTAAAAATTTGTCTCTGCGGCAAGTTCAGGTAGTTTTTCTCACAAGAATTCAGGAGCTTGCAGCTCAAAGGGGCACCGAGGATTCGAATCACCTTCTCTCCGCCAGCCAGTCTTGTCTCTTGCAAGAGACGCTAGATGTTGAGCAGAAAAGGCCTATTTCTGCAGGGATTTGCGAAAAGAAAAACCTGCAAGGGGAACCCTACATTTCGTATTTGCCCACATTTCTTCCAAAAGTCTCTTTTGTGAATTTCGCGGTGCCCCTTTGGGTTAGCTATTGATTGGGTTAACTATAGCTTTATTCAGTTTTATTTACCTTGAGAATGTCCAATTACGGCTAAAAGCGGACATTAGTATTTTTAAGTGTGTGGTATTTTTTTAGTTAAAAAAACCTACAAATTATCCCTTAAACCAAGTTCTTACTAGCATTCATTTATAGATATATCCGAAATATAGATTTCGGAGATATATTCGCTCGCCTTTTATTCAAAAGGTCTTGAATTAACTTGTTTTATAAGGATAAGTTTCAATGAGATATGGGCCTAACGCTAAAAAAGAATTTCAAAAAATGATTGAAAAAGCTTGTAAAGATAGCCTTGTTACACCAAAAGAACTACTAAAGGAACTTGTAAGTTCTGGATATAAACATTTTTATGACTTGGAAATCACTTTAGATGATTTAAAGGCAGTGTGTGAAGATCTTGAAGATAGCAAGGAAATTGCAGAGCTGTGGAGTCATAAAAGCGGTGTAAGAACAGATTATGAAATTAGTGATTGAAATAGAAATATCTGACCACTACATAATCACTCCCTCAAATAAGTTAATGTCCGCTTTGGGTCGTAAGCGATATTTAGTAAAAGGACTCTTTGCGTAGCAAAGAGTCCTGTATTGTAGACAGCTCTCATTAAGGATGCAGTTATAGTAGTAGAGACTGAATGCTTAGCATGCAGTCCAAGCGAACTTCGGTTCCGGTTTATGCTCAAATTCGAAGGAAAGATTAAAAATTTGTCTCTGCGGCAAGTTCAGGAAGTTTTTCTCACAAGAATTCAGGAGCTTGCAGCTCAAAGGGGTACCGAGAGTTCGAATCTCTTTCTCTCCGCCAATCAGTCTTGTCTCTTGCAAGAGACGCTAAATGTGGTGCAGATAAGGCCTATTTCTGCAGGGATTTGCGAAAAGAAAATCATGCAAGGGGCACCGTCCATTTCTTTTTTTGCCCTCAATGCTGCCAAAAGTCTCTTTTGTGATCATCAAGGTGCCCCTTTGGCTTTGGCTATTCAAATGTATATTGGTAGAGCACTGTCTTCATAATGCTGGGGTCGGTGGTTCAAGTCCACCCATAGCCACCACTTTCGAAACTAACTAATTGTTTTTATTAAAACGCATTGGGCGATCGCAACGCTTAATTTCTTTTTTGTGCACAACAAAGCACAACGAGTCCGTCATAAGTCCGTCAGTAAGAACTTATAAAAATTGATAACGATCCAATATACTCAGCTGACTGTAAATAACGCATGTGTTTGAAACGTAAGATCGAAATGGAAATTCAATGCTACTTTGTAAAGTAGTAATGCTTAAAATAATCCTCGGATGTCTCCAGATTCGGTATCAATATCGATATGCCTAAAAGCGGGATCTGAAGCAGTCCCTGGCATAAGTTTCAAACTACCTGTCACAGGAACCAATAAACCTGCACCGGCATATATAAGAATGTCTCGAATAAATAAGCGCCAATTCTCAGGTCTACCTTTTTTATTCGGATTGTCACTAAGGCTTAGAGGAGTCTTAGCTATGCAAACATGAAACTTCCTAACGGCTTTATCTTGATTAATGTGATGTAATTTTTCTTTGGCAGTTGGTGTATAGGATATATCTTTAGCGCCATAAATCTCTGTTGCAATGGTTTTGATCTTTTCTTCAACAGAAATATTTTCAGGATATAAACAGTGAAAGTCTGCTTCTGTATTGCATGCATCGATTACTGTTTCAGCAAGTTCGAGTGAACCTTCACCACCTTGTTCAAAGTGTTTAGAAACCGCGAATTTTATACCTGCCTGTTGGACAGCTTTCTTCACGTGATCTATTTCTTCATCATGGTCAGTCGTGAAATGGTTTAGACAAACCACTGGTGAAATGCCACATTTATTGATGATATCTATATGCGCCCATAAATTTTCAAGACCTTTTTCTAATAAGCTTAAATTCTTTTGTGTATATTGATCACTTAAAGGTTTACCAGGCTTAACTGGAGGACCACCTCCATGCATTTTGAGAGAGCGTATGGTAGCAACTAGTACAATACAATTAGGAGCAAGCCCACTTAGTCGATATTTAATATTCCAAAATTTTCAAAACCTATATCGGCCCCAAATCCACTTTCTGTCACATGGTAATCGGTAAGCTTTAAACCAACTTTGTCTGCGATAATGGATGATTGACCTAATGCTATATTTGCAAAAGGTCCGCAATGTACAAGCAGTGGTTGACCTTCAAGAGTTTGTAATAAGTTTGGCGCGATTGCTTTAGATAACATTGCAGTCATTGCGCCATCGACTTCTAAATCTTTTGTTGTAATAGGTGTGTTATCTTTAGAGTACGCGACTATCATCTTTGAGATGCGTTCACGCATATCCTTCATACTCGTACAAATAGATAAAATAGCCATCAACTCAGAAGAGACGCTTATTTGGAATCCGCTTTGCAGCATAAAGCCATCGGTTTTATCGCCTATACCTATAATAATTTCTCGCAGAGATTGCGCGCATAAATCGATAGCCCAATTTATAGAGAGATTTCTTGGATCGATGTTAAGTCGCTTAAGGTGTTTATGTTCTAGAGTTTGATCAGAATAATTAAATTCATGTTGAAGACGGCTAGTAAGTGCAACCATTCCAAGATTATGCGCATTGGTGATTGCGTCGAAGTCTCCAGTTAAACCAAGACTAAATTCTGAGAGAGGCACGCAATGCGCTAATCCACCACCTCCAGCAGAACCTTTAATGTTAAATGTGGGACCACTTGAAGGTTGGCGAATCGCGCCAGTAACTTTCTTATTCAATTTGCCTAAAGCTTGGATCAAGCCAATTGTGGTGGTGGTTTTTCCCTCGCCAAGAGGCGTAGGCGTAATCGCAGTTACATCAATATATTTGCCAATAGAAGATTGTTCGCGTCTTTTGAGTATTTTTGAGTGATCTAATTTTCCTATGTGATGTCCATAAGGAATATATTCTGTTTTATCTAAGCCAAGTTCATTGGCAAGTTGGTCTATTGTTTTCATTGATGAAGCGTATGTTGAAAGTAAATTCTGACGCCTTGATTTAAATCAATATCAGCTAAGACATGTTCAAGTATTATTTTAAGTCGCTAAAATAATAAGTACATTTCTTCATGAAAAAATCTACTACAACTGTTCGCAATGCTTTGTTATTACTAGCATGCATTATTGTATTTCTTGTTTGTGCAGCTATCATTGCTCGTTCACTTGGATAAATAATTTTATGAAACGACTTTGTTTTCTCTCACCAGACCTTGAGCATGCCAAAACGGTCATTCAAGATTTAAAGGATAATGATATTAAGGAAAAGCATATCTACACGATTGCAAAATCAGGTACACCCTTGGGAGATTTGCCTGATGGGGTCCAGACGATGATGATTTTCTACCTGCATTTGAGCGCGGTGTGGCACTAGGTGGTGTGACTGGTATATCTTTAGGTCTTGTTGCAATGGCATTTCCTCCTGCAGGACTCGTAGTAGGAGGAGGGGCTATCTTGTTAATAGGCCTCATGGGGGCGAGTGTAGGGGGATTGCTTACGGGTATGGCGGGAGCTGCCTTTCCTAGTTCACGTCTCGAAAAATTTGAAAGTGAAATCGATGCGGGAAAAATACTTATTATGGTAGATGTGCCTGTTGATCGGGTCGAACATTTCAATCGACTTATTAAAGATTTTGACCCTGAAATTGAGATTGAAGGAATAGAACCACCAGCTCACTTAATTCCTAAATAAACATACTTGAATATCGTTCAAATTGTTTGCATATATAATAGCCAACATAAAAAATGCCAAGCGAATTTGAGCATGTTGAAATTCTTATTCTAGAAGATCTGAGTCTTTCACAACGTTCAATGCTCATTGCAAAACTCGACCATGAAAGAGGGATTATCCAAGCATGGTTTGATCCTGAGAACCATCACCACCTTATTGTCGAGTATGGGCGTGATCATTTTAGCCATCTTACGTTATTAGATTTTATTAAATTACATGGATTTCATGGAAAGATTGTGAAAATTTAATTTTGTATTCACACAAGAGATCTAAATATTGGTGAATATTAAACTACATAAGCTAAGTTTCGACTTCATCTTTAGGATTCGGAAGCCCTGCTAATTTGCAAAGCATGCGAATTGGCCCATGTGGAAATAGTTCATACAGAAAAGTTTTATAGCTCTCCTCATCAGAAAACTTTTTGTTCTCAAGTTTTGCGCGACTAGCAAGCAGCTTATGCATGCTCGGATGTGTCATATGCATTTCATAGTATTCTCTAAAGAAGCTGATTAGCTCCCATCCAGTTTCAGTAATCGGTTTATGTCCTTCAGATACATGCTGTTTTATTATTTGCTCCGCAACTTGTTCATCCCAATCATCTGGGGTAATTAGATAACCTTCATTATCAGTTTCAATAATTTTATTATTTACTTCAATAGACATCTATCTGCTCCTTCTAATTGCTTCTTATTTCAATTTAGTGAACTAATATAAGAATAAATTTATTTATTTGTAATTCATTTAGTGCTTAAAGCTGTTACCACACCTACGCCCAAGTCCTCGTCCATTTCGCGGCATACTCTCGCGTTCGACACAACGTTCAAAGGCCGGCAGGTGGTTGTCACGTGAGGCAGCTTGCAAACATTGCAAAACTTCTAATACATCAGGAAAATCAGTGGCGTTGATTAGTCGCTCATACATAGCGATGTTTTCAATTTCTCCCGCTACACCATCTTCACACGCTTTTAATAGGTCAGAATGAATTAGTATTCGATCAAGATCTGGTTCTGGAGGTACTGAAATATTGTATTTTTCATAAAGCGGTAACAGCATTTCTATATGTGCTTGTTCAGATTCAACGATATTAATAAAGGGACGCACTGGACCGAATTTATTGATAACTTTTCGGTACGTGTCTCTGGCATTGTATTCGTCCATTAAGGCCTCATTGAGTACTTTTGCTAATGTGTTTTTATTCATTATCTATTCTCATTTCTAGTTTGTATCTAATATTTTTAATAATAAAAGAAGCGATATACCAATAATAAAAAACAAAAAACTAATAAAGTTTTCTTTTAGGTTGCCATGTTTATTGATTTCAGGAACGAGATCAGATGCTGCAATATAGATAAAATTTCCAGCAGCAAAAGGTAAAAGAAAGGCAACATCAAATTTTGTTGATGCACTATATGCAATTAATCCACCAATGAGGAATGTAAAGCCAGAAAAAAAATTAAACAATAAAGCGCGATTTTTTTTAAAACCACCGTGAATTAGAACTCCAAAATCCCCAAGCTCCTGTGGTATTTCATGAGCTGCAGCGGCAATCCATGTGGTTATTCCAATACGAATATCTATTAAAAATGCGCCTGCAACCGCCATGCCGCCAATAAAATTATGGAGGCCATCACCTAATAAAATGAGGTAGGTAAGTGGCTGTTTACATTCAGAGGATGCTTTATGGCAATGATGCCAATGTAGGAATTGTTCTAAAATAAAAAATACTGTAAAGCCAATAATGACCCATATAAATGTAGAAATTTGAATTCCATCTGTCTCGAGCGTAGCCGGAATCATATGAAAGGAAAGCGCCGCCTAGTAAGGAGCCCGCAGATAGAGCTACTAAATGTAAGATAACTTTATCTAAAGTGCTCTGTTTGATGAACAGAGTTACACTGCCAATCAACGCGATGGAGCTCATTAATATACCGCCGACGATAATCCATGTAAGTGGATTCGTCATTTAGTAACTTCTAAATAAGTTGATATCTTTTGCAAAGACAACTAAAAACTTTCAAGCAGCTACGGTAGTAGTAGATGGGATGCTGTAAATTTTCGGGTCGTAGGCAGCATGCTTGGATAGGATCTCCATTGCTTGTTTCTCATGATCCTCATCGCGTGTTCTTACAAATAAAACAAGACGACCACGATCTACTTGTTCCTCGAGATACTCAGCATGACTTTGATGAATTAGCGAGCCTATCACTGCTCCAATACCGCCAATTACAGCAGTAGTTGCTGCAGCTGTTATCAGTGCACCACCCAATACACCCGCGGTAGCCACTATTGCGCCTCCTGCAACAGCAGCCCCAGTTATAAACAAGGTGCCAAATAGGGCATGAGGTACATCACCGATAGATTCTTTAGCAACAAAGGCAGTTTGAGGTGCATCTGGACTATCTATATCTTTATTTACTTCTTCATATATATGTCCCAGTTTCTCTTTCACGGTGAAGTCACCTGCTAGAAGACCTAGCTCTTCATTTTTAAACCCTGCAGCTTTGAGGTCCTCAACCGTCTCCTCAATTTTCTCAACTTTAAAAAAGATACCCACTGCTTCTCGAATATCGGCTGATTGTTTATCGTTTTTCATTTTTATGATCCCACCTTTTCAATTGTGAAGACTGCCTGAATTACAGAATCAAATCTTGGTTTTAATCAAAATTAGCATAATTTAGTAAAGTCAAGGTTGCTTGATATGGGTCAACTTTTTTTCATATATCTAAAATAAAATTTGACGTTTAGGGTTTCACATAATCATATGCATATATCGGAGAGAAATAATGACAGCAATAACAGCAACTAAAATAGATATTGGTATCAATGAAGAAGATCGCATAAAAATAGCGGAGGGATTAAAACGATTGCTAGCTGACTCCTATACCCTTTATTTACAGACACATAACTTTCATTGGAATGTAACAGGGCCTCAGTTTCATGAATTACATATTATGTTTGAAGACCATTACACGGAATTAGCTGTAGCTGTGGATGATATCGCTGAGAGAATACGTACACTTGATATACCTGCACCTGGAACCTATTCAGAATTTTCCAAGTTAAGCTCAATTAATGAAGTCGAGGGCGTACCTTCAGCTAATGAAATGGTGAATTTATTAACGAGTGGGCATGAAAAAGTAGTTAAAACATGTCGGAGTGTTTTAAAAGTCGCTGAACAAGCTGATGATGAATCTACGGCAGCGCTTGTATCGGATCGTATGCGAATTCATGAAAAAACAGCTTGGATGTTAAGGGCTATAAACCAATAAATTTTATATTGTTGAATTTATGGCGACTTTTTGGTCGAACAGGACAAAAATTAAAGGGTAACAAGTTGGGTTCGACGAATAACACTTCTATAATGACTGCTCACAACCAAAAGCGGACGTTTAAACAAGCTCTATCAAATAATCAATAAATGTTACAAGTAAATTCTTTGATAGATGATGGCGTGGAGAAGTAGCAATAGAAACCAAACATTAGGGAAGATTGTTTGGATAGGAATTCCAACTCACCACATTCCCCACACCTCCATAAAGATAAATCTGTTAGCTGATAGCACCCCACTTACGCCACTTTTTCATTGGACCAGTCTCTGGAGTAGTTGTTTTGTGATAGTTGTGACTCTCAGGGTTATTACAATAACCACAGGCTTTGTGCGCTTATAGTTTTCCCATCCTCAGAGAGTTTGCGTATACCACCCCAATATTTACAAGTAGCACATTTACCTTCTGTATCAGAGGACATTTCAAAATGTAATCCAGCTTTTGCAGAAGATGAAGCAATACCTCCTGCAGTAGCTAAAGCAAATAAAGCGCCCGTTTTGCCTAGTAATTCTCTACGATTTATCTTTGTTTTATCCATGGTATCTCCTTGTTCATATACGATAATGGAGACTACAGAAATATTTAAATATAAATTTGATTTATATCAATTACGAAGTGTAAGTTAAGTAATTCAAATATTAGCGAATGACCACTATTGGTTGAACGTGGGCATTCTGATTATTGGGAGTTTGCGCTAATATATAAAAAAGGTTAGGGGCCATGTAATGAGTTTCTCTGTTCTAGTTTGGAACGTCCAGAAATTTAGAGGCGAAAGTCAAAGCCGCATTGATGATGTCGTTGAGCATATACGAGCTGCTGATCCTGATATCTTTGGGAATTATCGAATTAGAAAAACCCGCTAAAGCTGTTGCCCGTCAACTTATCGTCGAAGAGTTCACTGACTACGACTTTGCAATTACTGACTCAAAAAAACAAATAGATTTCCTGATTGGTTGGAAGATCAATATATTTGAACAAATACTCTTTACTCAACGCAGAGATTTCCAAGAGGGAAACATAAACCTTCGACCAGGAGGTCTCCTAAGCGTCCGACTTCCGAATGAACAGGCATTCCACAATGTTCTCTTCCTCCACACTGACAGTGGCAAAACCTTAGAAGAATACAAACGTCGACAAGCGATGTTTAAAAAGATCTGGAGTTTGCGAGGTGCACTTGAAAATCTTCCGGTTCAACAAGGGGTCGCCCGCTTGGTGGCTTTGGGTGACTTGAATACCATGGGTCGATCTAGAACGAATACATTGCCAACACTTAAAGCTGCAACAGAGATTGATGATTTACGAGCGGATGCACTTGCGAAGGGGATGCGGGTACTCAGTAAGTCAGCTTCACTTACTTATAGGAGTGCTGGAGGTCATCTTAAGGGGAACTTAGACCACGTGCTGGTGAGTAGTGATTTAGATGTAGAGTTATGGACTGATCCTGCGCAAGAGTTTAGTCCGTTTGAGGTTGAAGTTACTGGTTGGAATCTATTAGATGAGCCAGAAAGGACGAGTTTTATAGAAGATGTAAGTGATCACTGTGCTTTATTTGTGGAAGTAATTACGTGAGTTTAGCTGAGTTTTATATTTGGATTGCTTTTTGATGTGTGACCATATTTTTAACAAGAGCAACACCTAAATGATTTTCTATAATTTTGTAGCAATTAGAATTCATTGTAGTATGGGATATTGCAATGATGTACATTTAATAGCGCATCTTGTAGTTTTTGATCTTCTTCTAGAACTTCTATATTTAGACCTAAATCAATACATTCTTGTAATTCAACATGTCTATCGTGTAATTTTTGTTGTGTCACATCAGATAATGAATTAGTTATTCTTTCTGATTTGGCTTCAGCTTCATCGTTATTTTCAAACATACAGTTTTGTAGTTGTTGCTTTACAAATTGCTTAGCAAGATGAGTCGCGTTGTATGCTTGTTCTAAAAAACCAAGTTGGTATTTTTGTAATATAGGGTGCCAAACTAATGCGCGTGTTTGATCATTTTTTATTTCGACATGCGCACGTTCAAAGTCATTAATTATAGAATATGCTGAGAAACCACCAATTTGAGGGTCAATTGGGCCAAGGTTGGACTGTTTCCCCATTACAATTGATTTGCATGAACAAGCAATCATAGTTCCCAGCCGACATAGCTAATTGCGGGATTAATACACGTATATCATTTCCAAACATTGAATGTAAATAATTTGTAATCGACTGTGCGGCAGTTAAACCCCCACCAGGTGTATGTAATATGAGATCAAGACCTTTTGTTCTATCCATTTTATGAATTGCCATCATAAAACCATTTTTATCTTCATCGTTTATCGCCATTTCGGGTGTGTTCGGTTTACTTAACCATCCAGAATAGTACGTAATCACGTTTCTTTTAGTATAGTTATGATATGCTTTGAGATACTTTCTACGAACACCATCACTAGGTGAAGTTGGGAATGTATTAATTTCCCTGTAGTATTTGATTCCAGTTAGGCATGACTTTTTAACCTTCAAAATAACTTTGTAAAAAAATTATGAGCGAAAAAGATAAAATTGAATCTACATATAAGTTTATTTCACAGCAATTTGAAAATATAAACGAAGTTAGTCCCGACCTTTTAAAACAGCTCGAATTTAACCAAAAAGTTTATAGCCAAATTGATTCAGATGAATATTATTACGAAACATTTGGTTCTTGTGATGCATTCAATTCTACACCTACAAAGTAAAATTTTATTGCAAAAATTTGAGAGGTCATGATTATATAGTTGAATCCGCATTACCCCCCGTACCCCCTAGATCGACCAGCGGCCAACCAAAACCCAACCTAAATCAGTCAAAAGTCAGGCAAATCTCCCACCCTCTGTCCTAACCTGTTGTTTCCTTTAGCCAGAGTACTGCCTTGGTAGAGCTGTGCTTAACTGAAAACTGTAAACTAGGTTTTGTTTGTGCTCTCATTTCAATTGCTAAGTAAATTGATTCTACTCAGTTAGCCAATTTAATGATGTGGAATCTTTAAAGCTTTCTAGCTTAACTGTATTGGGTACTGATCCAGATTTAATTTCATTCAATAGTGTGGGGGATAAGTAAGCCAATATTAAGATACGTCGAATATAACTAACCATAACGTTTTCTTTTTGTGCAATTTCTCGTAAGGACATAAATGATCCATCCAATAAATCTTGATTCCATTCAATTGCCTTAGCAACCTTTCTTTGAATTACTTGAGTTGAAGAAGAATTTGGCACAGAATTTTTTCCATTAAGCATCAAAGTTTGTCCTTTACCCTGTTGCTGCCACTGAATAGCTTGCTTAAGAATATAGTTATCTCGCTTAATTGGATCTAAGCCAAATAAAATAGCTAACTTATCTCTTACTATATGAAGAGCCAGATCATTCTTGTTAATGATTATTTTTTGTATAGATGGCAGTAATTTGATTAGTGCTTCATTAGTATACTTCTTCGGTAAAAGTAATTTAGTCTGCTTAGTGACTATATTTATCAACGATAACTCAGGTTTATCGTATCCGATAATATCAAGTACTTTCTGAGGATCTGAATAGGTTTGTTGAATCGTTTTATAAACAGCATTTTCAACTTCATCTGCAGTTACACGTGAAATAGAGCCGGCCAAACTGTCTTGGTGTTGCAACAGGGCTTGACTTACATAATACCGATAACGTTTTTTGCCTTTTTTACTATGTGAGGGTGACATACGATGTTCACGATCATCAAACAGTAATCCAGTTAAAAGACTTCGTCCCTTTGCGCCCAATCGATGTATGTTTTCATGATGATTCAGTCGTAGTATGGATTGAGTTTGTTTCCAAACATCTAAATCTAAAGTAGCTTTGTGCTCACCTTCAAAGACCTGATCTTTGTGTCTTACTTTGCCAATATACAAAGGATTTTTAAGTATCTTATACAATGCTCCACGACTGAAAGATTTGCTTTGCTTGGTTTTGTGTTTAGTTTGATCCAAGTGATGTTTTAATTTTCGGACTGATTTGAGTTTTATATATTGATTAAAAATGTAGTGAATGGTTTTCGCTTCTTTTTTATTAATTACTAATAACCGCTCTTTAACATCATAACCAAGCGGAATGGGACCTCCCATCCACATGCCTTTTTTCTTTGAGGCGGCAATTTTGTCTCGAATCCGTTCTCCGGTGACTTCACGTTCAAACTGTGCAAAGGAGAGCAGTACATTTAAGGTTAATCGACCCATGGAACTGGACGTATTGAATTGTTGCGTCACCGATACAAAGGAGACTTCATGCTCATCAAAGAGCTCCACCAGTTTGGCAAAATCTGCCAACGAACGTGAGAGTCGATCGGCTTTATAGACCACTACAATATCAATCCGCTTTTGTTTTATTTTCTCGATCAGATTGGTTAGAGCAGGGCGCTTGATATTTCCGCCTGAGAACCCACCATCATCATAATGTTCTTTTATTAACGTCCAGCCTTCATGCTTTTGACTGTTTACATACGCCTCACAAGCTTCACGTTGGGCATCCAATGAATTAAAACTCTGATCTAAACCTTCATCGGAGGATTTACGGGTATAGATGGCACAACGTTTGATTGGTTTATTGGCCATTGGAGGATTTGGTTAAGCCAAAGAACCGTGGCCCTGAAATGTGGGAATTGGTTATTAGTTTAGCGATGGGTGTGAGGCTTTTAAACAGTTCACCGTTATACAGATACCCTTCTTTAACTTTAGTCACGCGATAGGTTTCGCCTTTCCATTCCCGAAGGATTTGGGTGCCTTTTGCAGGTTCGGCTTTTGGTTTCTTATGGTTGTTGAGCGCTTTGAATTTTTTGTAGATTTTCTCGCGCAGTTTAATGGGATCATGGCCTTGGGCTTTTGCCTGTAAACCCCAGGCCACATTGCCGTGCAAAAAGGTGGTACTGACCCGTTTAGGGACCTCTTTGTGATACAAGCGTACAAAGTGCTCTTTGAGTAAGGCGATATCCTCGCGGGTTAAGTCTTTGGTCGCCTTATTAATCAGGGCCTGATCTTGGGGTTTCACCCCACCATTCGTCCATACGGTGGAGTGGAAGTCCAGTTCTTTCAAGCACTAGGGGTAATAATGCCCATTCAAGGCATGCATTTCATCCCATTCGCGTAACCAGGGAGAGTAGGCAATGATGGGGATAAGGGGCCCCGTGTACTGGGTTTTATTTTTCGCCCATATTAGAAATTGCGACATACTATCGACCTGATCATCATGTTTACCTTTTGGGAAACTCACCACCTCATGCTGAAAATCGGCAAGCCACGAGGCTTCTTTGGGAATCAACACTTTCTCACTTTCAATGATGGTGGTGGCCTCCATCATGCGCGTCTGTTTATCGCCTTTTGGTTCGAATTTTGTGATGTTATACGAACAACTATTGCGCAGATCTTGTATCAGACTCGTACCGGCCCCTTTATCTTCAATCAAAATCTGATCCGCCTCCCAACGTTTTGCATAACGAATGATATGGGCTTTAAGTTTTGGGTATTCAAGACGTCTTCGTTCTACATGCAATAAGTAACACTTTTGATTTTTAATCATCCAAGTCGTCCCCACCGACCAATCATGAAACTCTTCCGCTTTAGAGGCAGTGTCCCAACTTTGCACGATCAGATCGCCTGCCTCTTTATCCGGTACTTTTTCATAACTTTTAAACCATTCCCATTTTACGATTCCACCTCCAAGCGGTGCAGGGCGCTGTTGATACTGTGCGGCAAAGTTGTAGCTGCCCAACGAGCGTTGTAACTCATCTAAGGTTTCCTTTGATTCACGGGCAGGGTGGAGCACATCTCCAATCAGACGCTCATGTAAGGCATGTTTAGCAATACGAATCGTTTCATGCTCTTCTGCAATGGCCGGTAAGTTAAGATGTTTCCACTCACCCGTGTCTAACAAAAAGCCGACTAAATCGTTTTCATGTAAGCGTTGCTGAATCACAATAATGGGATCGGTGACTTTATTGTTTAAACGAGAAGACACCGTATTGCCAAACCATTCATTGGCATTGTTCAATGCCGTATCAGAGGTGGCATCATCGGCTTTCAACGAATCATCAATAATCAATAAGTTTCCACCGCGACCGGTGAGGGTACCGCCCACTGAGGTGGCAAGCCTGCCACCTTGTTTAGTGGTGACAAACTCGGCTTCACTGTTTTTTGATTTATGAATCCGCGAATTGGGAAAGCACGCTTTATACCAGGCCGATTCGATGATGATGCGCGTATCCCGTGCATGTTTATTGGCAAGACTTTGTGAGTAGCTCGCACAAATAATTTGTCGGCTGGGATCATGACCTAACACCCAGGCAGGGTAGGCTACGGAGGCAATAATGGATTTAAGATGACGGGGTGGTACGGTAATGATGGAGCGTTTGAACTGACCTTCATGACAACACTGTAAGTGATAACAAATCGCTTCGATATGCCAGTTATGTAAGTAAGGTTCTCCTGCGTTTAATGTAGCAAAAACTTTTTGTACAAAACTGACGAAGTCTTGACGTAAGATCGCGTTAAATTCACGTTTAGTTAGATTCATTTTCATTATCTTCTCCTTGTGTGGAATCATCTAAGTTACGTTGACGATCTTGAAACTGCGCAATGATGGCTTCATCGTCCTCACTAAACCATGCAGTGGATTCTTTCTCATGCTGCTGATGATCCACTTCGGCTTTTAACCCCAGTAAGGTTTGTGCAGCCCGCACATCGCCTTTACTGGCTTTCGATAACAACGCTTTAATCAGTGCGCGTTGTTTGGTGATACTGCGCACTTCACCGCCTTCCGTAATGTGGACAAACTCCTCGAGTTCTTCCTTAATGTCGGTGGCAATATTCTTCACACCTTTGGGCCGACCCTTAGGATTTCCGGATTGGCCTTTTTTAAACTGCGTTTGTTTGGGAGGTTTACCGTATCCGACTAAATAATTATCTTTATCCATCACTCACCTCCCGTTCCTGTAAGCGTTGATCTGCAAGCTCAGTAAACGTTAATCCTGATTTTATATGAATGGCAGATTCACCTGTTTCTTGTTGCCATCGGTGGATCGTGACATCGACATAACAAGGATCCAGCTCAATACCAAAGCAACTACGGTGTGCACGATGTGCGGCGATCAAGGTACTACCTGATCCTAAAAAACCATCTAACACAATATGATTAGGGTGGGTAGCATCTAAAATAGCATCATGCAGTAAAGCGATATTTTTAGGTGTTGCGTGTAAGGCTAGCTCTGATTCACGTTCTTTGCTAAAGGATGAGAGTCCTGGATAATTCCATACATTGGTCCGATAGCGTCCATGTTTGCCGAGTTCAATATTATTGATGTAAGGTTTTGTGCCTAATTTATATATAGCGATAAGCTCATGTTGAGAGCGATAAAATGAGCCCATGCCGCCGTTAGATTTACACCAGACACACAGATTGATTTGCTCACTGAAAATACCTTTACACGCATGATGAAGCTCAGGTAAGTGACGCCAATCCATAAAGATATAGTGTAATGAACCATTTGCACTGTACTGCGCAAGGTTGCCTAAGCTTTGGCGAAGAAATGATGTAAATTCTTTTGGCGTAAATTCAGAATGCGCCATAGGAAAATTATTAAATTGATGTTTACCAAGGCCACGCATATCCGTGATGTCCAAATTATAAGGAGCATCCGTTAATACCATTTGAGCAAGCTCTTTACCCATGAGTTGGCTAACCACTTCAACATCACAACTGTTACCGCACACCACACGATGATGGTCTAATGCAAATACATCACCTATTTGTGTGATGGGGTTACTAGGGATGGGCAATGCTTCTTCTAAACTCTCTTCATCAACGGGCTCTGCATGAAGTATCAGATCAATTTCAGGAATATCAAAACCCGTTAATTCCATATCGAAACTGAGATCAATAAGCTCTTGGAGTTCAATTTTTAATAGCGATGAATCCCATTCAGCTTCTTCTGTGATGCGATTATCCGCTAAACGATAAGCGCGTAAATCTTCTTTTGTTAGACCTTCTCTACGTATGCAAGGTATACACTTAAGCCCTAGCTTTTTAGCAGCCAGCCAACGCGCTTCGCCTGCATAAATCTTTCCATAGGCATCAATAACAACTACGGTTGTAAAACCAAAGCGTTTAATTGAATTTTTGAGCTTACATATCTGCTTAGGAGTATGTTTTCTTGGATTGGATGAAGAGGGTCGCAAATTATCAATTGCAACATATTCAACTTTATAAATATATTGTTCCATCAGTTTCACCTCATAAGGTTATTTAGAAGCCGACAGTATTGCAAAATGTAACGTGAAATATATAAAATAGCGTTACATTTATTATAGGCAGAGAAGATGGCTTTAGCGTTACATAAAGAAGAGAGGGAGGTTGTTGAGGCTATAATTTGGTTTGTAAATCTAAAACGTATTAGATCAACCAAACAAATTGAAAATCGGTTTCAAAAACTTGGATTTGTTAAAACCAAAATAAAAGATATTGAGACTGAAAACGTTAAGGCTTACCGCTATGATCAAGCCGAGTTACGCGATTGGATGCAATCCATCATAAAAAGCCAACGTGGAAAAAAAGAGATAATGGAAAAAGTTATTGAGCGATTAGATCAAGTGGGAGGTATAAAACTAGTTTTTAAAAAAGATCGATTAGAGTATGAATTTACATTAAATGGTGTACAAGCCGTTTGTGCATTAGGGCTTGCTTTTATCCTTGATGAAAATCGTGGATTAACCACACGATTACAGCAATGTGGAAATCTGGATTGCAACAAATTTAGATTAGATTTTAAGCCGAAAGGTCGGCCGCGACGATTTTGTAATGAAAAATGTAAGCGTCCATTTGATAACTACACAGCTGCAGAGCGCGTGAGAAAACACCGAGCAAAGATGAAATCGATATAATTAGGTATTAGCTAAGCTTATTCTGCTTGTACCACTGGTTCGGCAAGCGCATAAAGATCCACATCAAATACTTCGTTAATGTAATCGATCGTTTTGGGCTGATTGTCCAAAGAGGCTTTAGTGAGTCGTGGCGTAAAGAGTCCTGCATTTCGTTTGAAGTGTGCGTCCTCGGTTGCCACAGAGCGTATCCATTCAATGGCCACCACATATTCACTTTTCTTCAGCTTTATGTATCTTACGCTCACGGCTTATTCACATCTGTAGGAGCAGTTGGATTTAATTATCAATTTACAAAGAGAGTCAGCGTTGAAGCAAAATCTGGAGAAAACCAAGCTGTTGATTTGATCTATACAATAGAAAGAAGTTAATTTCTAAGCTAATTCTTTTAATTACTTCGTTTGAAAAAAGCTAATTGAAATAGCGCCAAATATGGCACCAATTAGAAAGAGCAGAAAAAACAAGATTGCTCTTGGTAGATCTACACCCCAAAATAAAAAGTAAATTGACGTCACCTTAAAATTCTGAACTAAAAAAAATTATCAGCATGATAAGTATCACTACAACTAAAATAGACTTAAACTTATGCATGATTACCCTCTGCTTTTTTGAATAGCGAATTTTCAAAGTGTATATCTTATCGAAATAAATGAACTTATAATCTGCAAAAGAATTTATTTTGCATCATTGATTTAGGTCAATATCATCTCCTTTTTATGAACTATTCTGAGTTAAGTTCTGTAATAAATAAGCTAATACTTAAGTCATTAAAATGTATTGTGACTTTTATATGACAATCACAACGCTAGCAACATGATCCTAGAGCATTTAAAAAATCTTGAAAAAATTCAACCTAAGCCCCTTAAGCGTTTAAGTTCTCAATTACTTTCGCTAGTTGAAAAACAGTTATGGTTGAAAGTCTTAATTGGTATGATTTTAGGATTAGTAGTTGGTTTTATTATCGGTCCTACAGTTGGCATTATTCGTCCTGAACTAAGTATTCTTATCGGTAATTGGTTAGCATTACCAGGACAGCTATTTCTAGCAACGATTCAAATGATCGTAATCCCGTTGGTATTTGCGTCCATAATTTTAGGGATAGCATCTAGTGAAAGTGTCAACCAGCTAAAGAAACTTGGGATAATTGTTAGTATATATTTTGTTATTACTACAGCGATCGCAGCCTTTATTGGTATTGGCGTTGCACTTCTATCGCTAACAAGAAAGTCATTAGCAATAGCAGATAAATCTATTGATACGACATCAGCTCAAAATATCGAACCAATAGAAACAGCATCACCTCCGAGCGCAGAAGAATTACCTCAAGTTCTCATTCAACTATTACCTGGCAACCCGTTGAGTTCAATGGTTGAAGGTCAAATGTTACAAATTGTAATTTTTGCGTTAATATTCGGAATTGCTCTTGTTGCAATGTCACCTACACAATCTAAACCACTTTTAGAACTATTAAATTCTTTACAACAAGTTTGTATGACGATTGTGAAGTGGGCAATGTGGTTAGCACCGATTGCCGTTTTTGGATTAATGGCACGGCTGACGAGTCAAGTTGGGATCAGTGCACTTATTAGTATGTCGCATTATGTTGCAACGGTTTTACTTGCGCTTCTTTTATTACTTATATTTTACTTAGTTATAATATTTATATTTACTCGTCAAGCACCATTTCAATTCCTGGGTGCTACACGTGAGCTTCTATTGCTTGCATTTTCAACTTCAAGTTCTGCAGCGGTTATGCCTTTATCTATTAAAACAGCTGAAGAAAAATTGAACGTTCGAACATCAATTTCTCAATTTGTCATTCCATTAGGTGCAACGATCAATATGAATGGAACGGCTCTTTACCAAGCTGTAGCAACAATTTTTCTAGCACAAGTGTATGGTGTTGATATTTCTTTAAGTGGTATGATTTTAATTGTCACGATGGCGGTTGGCGCATCTATTGGATCACCTGCTACACCGGGAGTAGGGATTGTTATACTTGCAACTATTCTTGATACGGTTGGCATCCCACCTGAAGGTATTGCTCTTATTATGGGTGTAGATCGTATCTTAGATATGAGTCGAACATCAATTAATGTAGCTGGAGATGTCGTCGCTGCGAAGTTGATGAATAGATGGGTGAATCATGAAAACCCAAACGAGGTCAGATCAAAAACAAATTCTATTAAGACAACTTAAGTATTATTTTAGAATAAAATTACTGTGGGCTACACTCTAAGCACCATTAAGAATTTCAAGATTAAGGTTCACGTACAAACTAAATTTTAGAAAAAATATTGTCCACAGTAAAAATAATTAAAATTTAGCTTTCTACAAAACCACTTTTTAGATGTAAATCTCGTTGTGGGAATGGAATTTCAATTCCATGTTTAATTAATGCAGTTTCTATTTCCCATGTATATAGTGCTCTCCATGAGCCTGGTGTAGCGTTGCTACCTTTCTTATTGACTACCCAAACTACTAACTCAAAATTTAAGCTACTGTCTCCAAAACCTACTAACCATACTTGTGGGCGTCTTTTCGCACCATCATCATATGTAACTTCAACTTGTCTTGTTGCTTCTAGCACAGCCTTACGGACTAGTTCTTTATCTGATCCATATGCAACTCCAAAAGGCACATGCATACGAAACATAGGCTCATTCATGGTGTAGTTTGTAACTTTTGCTACGACCAGTTCAGAATTTGGAACAATAATGTCTAGATTATCCAGTGTTGTGATAGTAGTGCTTCGTACATGAATTCCTTTTACTATGCCTTTCATGCCTGATTCTAATTCGACATAATCTCCAACTTTCAAATTCTGCTCAAACAAAAGAATAATTCCAGACACAAAATTATTAACAATAGACTGAAGGCCAAAACCTATACCAACACTAAGTGCACCAGCGATAATAGCAACATTGGTAAAACTTAAGCCAATAGATGAAAGGGCTATAATTAAGCCAACAATTATTATCAAGTAATGGGAAAGCCTACTTAGTGTGTAAATAATAGATGTCGAACGACTGTCATTTGCATCGCTTATTCGTCTAAATATTCTTCTTACAATTATTGAGATTAAATATGCAATCAGAATAATTATGATTGCTCTAAAAATGTCACTAAACGTTACAGGAACATCACCGATCGTAAACAAACTTTTTGAAAATACATTTTGAAAGCTTTGCCATACTCTACCGAGGGTAGAATAGCTATCAGAGCGTAATTTGAAAAATATACCCTGAGTTTTTGCTAGTTGCTCTCTAACTGCATTATTAAAAAATGTGAGATCGTTTATTGATATATCTAAATTTCTTAATACTGTTGATGTGTTTTTGAGTACTTCTCTATGTTCTCGAAGAATTTGTTCTTCTGTTTTATAATTTTCATTTTCACTATCCCTGTCTAACATGAGCTCGTTTATTATTTCACGATCTTTCTGAAGTGCTTTATGCCAACTGTCATATTCACTTTTTGTATTCTTTAAAATTACTTCTCTGGCTTTATATTGCTCAACTTGCTTATCAGGGTCTAAACCAGTTTCGTTTTCCTCAAGTAGATATATAGACTGCTTAGCTTGTAAGAGATGCAAGCGTATCGTTTGATATGCGGTCAGTATTTCAGCCAGCAGTGCTTTTTGTTTGAAAACATTAGATTTGAAGGTATTTATTAAATCATCTTCTACAATCTCCAATGTTAGGCTTTTTGCTTCTACTTGATATTTTTGGGCCGCGTCTAATTCTTCAAGTTGCTTCTTTATTTCGTTTTTGATCGTGTTATATTCACTATTTGTGATAACAAGATTATTTAATGCATGTTCTTTTTCTTCATTTAGCCAACTAATTTTAGTTTTATAATTTTCAATCTGCTGTTTTTGAATGGGCTGTTTATTTGTAGAAACTAACCAAGCTAATCTATTCGCAATTATTTCTAGTCCTGCAGCTAGTTTTTCATGATCTGCTGCATCGATCTTTCGATATGCAGCAAATAGTGTATCTATCTTTTGATTTAAAGCCTTGATTGCTTTTTGACTTCTTTAAACTGTGGTGCTTGAATGCTATAGATAGACTCAGTCTCTCGTAGAGACCACTCAACACTCTGTAGCTCATCCAAAGAATATTTATCTTTAAAAGGTGACTTTTCAGAGGGCGAGATCTGTTCAATTTTTTTCAAGTCCTCAAGCGCTTTTAAGCTAGCGTGTATTTTGCTTCATTTTCGCTTAATTTAATTTTATGTTTATCATCTAAGTTATTAAAAAGCGTTTTTAGTTGTGATAAGAAAGAACTAACATTTTTAGAGAAGTCATTATCTTGGATGTCGAAATACTGCCACCAGTTTGGATTCAGATCTAATGGGCTAGGTATTAGTGATGTTGTTTCTGCTTTTATATCAGGTGTTGCTATGAGCTCTTCTGATTGTGAATACACAGCAATTGGCAAGTAAAGAATGCACACAAATATCAATAAAAGTGTAAATATTCTTGAGTTCATTTCATTTTTCTCAAGAAATATAGCAATCCAGTAAAAACTGCAAACATAATACCCAAGATGTAAAAATAGCCATATTTAAGTTTGAGCTCTGGAATAAATTCAAAATTCATTCCATACAACCCCGCGATAAATGAAAGTGGTACAAAGAGAACTGTAAAGATAGTTAGTGTTTTTACAATCTTGTTT
>CBDCTA010000027.1:0-14399 GCA_965221955.1 Gammaproteobacteria bacterium
TTATGCGTTACGCCGTATAGCAGAAGAACTTGAAATCGAACTTCAAGCACTGCTTGACACAAACCGAACACAGGTGATCGGTGGCCGCCCGCGCGTAATACGTGTTGAACTTGACCCGAATGCATTAGCTGCACGTCAAACGGCTGCTCTTGAGGTAGCTTGGGCATTAGGCATTTCTAATATTCGTCAACCAGCAGGAAGTTTTGATCGGCAAGATTACAATTTCACGGTTGAAGCAGGCGAATTCTTTAAAGATGCGCATGCACTGCGTCGTGCCGTGGTGAATGTGGTGGATGGCATTCCCGTTTTTCTAAATGATGTGGCCACGGTTATTGATGGCCCAGCTGAACAAATGGAATACACTGGAATAGGGTTTGGTCCGGCTTCTGAACATTCTGATTTGTCTTTAAGTTCAAGCATTTTACCTGCTGTGCATGTAACCATTGCAAAGAAGAAAGGCAGTAATGCAGTATGGGTAGCAAAACGGGTTGAAAAAAAGTTAGAAGAATTTAAACACAGCCATTTTCCACAAGGCGTTAATGCGCTGATTACAAGAAACTATGGTGAAACCGCAAACGATAAAGTGAATGAGTTGCTCAAAGCACTTATTGTTGCCATTTTAATTGTAGTGGGGTTGATTGCCTATAGTTTAGGTTGGCGCGAGGGGTTGATTGTTGCAGCGGCAGTACCAATTACTTTTTCTCTTACTTTAATTATTAATTACTGGGCAGGCTACACCATTAATCGCGTTACTTTGTTTGCATTGATATTGTCTCTGGGTTTGGTAGTGGATGACCCGATCGTAGATGTAGAAAACATTTACCGGCATTTAAAAATGCGCAAAGAGTCTGCACTGAATGCTGTGAAAACCGCGATGGTGGAAGTGATGCCACCGATTATTCTTACCACAGTTGCCGTGATTGTGGCCTTTATCCCCATGACCTTTATCACTGGCATGATGGGGCCCTATATGCGTCCCATGGCGTTGAATGTGCCGGTTGCGGTAACCATGTCTACGCTTGTTGCGCTCACTATAACTCCATGGTTGACGTATAAAGTGTTACGCAAACATTATTCAAAAGATAGTGACAATAATCATCAGCCATTAGAAAGTACTTTTTTATATCGTGCGTATTCGAGAACATTAGGGCCGTTATTAGAACAATCATCTAAGGCATGGATGTTATTGGGGGGAACGCTTTTGTTATTTATTATTGCTGTAATGCTTGTGATGTGGAGAGCAGTACCACTTAAGCTTTTACCTTTTGATAATAAAAATGAATTACAAATTATTGTGAACCCTAAAGAAGGCACAACATTGGAACGTACACATGCCATTGTGAATAATCTTACTGAAGTATTGATTGAAGTGCCTGAAGTGAAAGATTTTCAAACTTATGTTGGGCTTGCGTCGCCCATGGATTTTAATGGATTGGTACGCCACTATTTCTTGCGCAAAGGTCCACATGTTGGCGAAATTCGCGTGAATCTTGTAGACAAATTTAAACGTACTATGCAATCGCACGAGATCGCACTCCGTTTGCGCAACGATCTTGAAAAAGCCGCACACGATGCAGATACTCGTATTGCGATTGTAGAAGTGCCTCCAGGTCCGCCTGTGTTATCTACCATCACCGCTGAATTGTATGGTGAGCCGGGAGTGAGTTATGACACGATACAAGCTGCTGCGCATTCTTTATCTGCTCGCCTTGAACAAGAAATTGGTGTTTCAGATGTGGATACCAGTGTAGAGGATGATTCTGAAAAGTTAGTTTTTATGACTGACCAAGAAAAAGCAGCCTTATCAGGTGTTGCTTCAGACGATATTGCAAAAACGGTTGGCTTAGCGCTTTCTGGACATGACGTAACTCGTTTACATGTTCCCGGTGAAGTAAACCCCATTCCGATTCGCTTGAAGCTTGATCGAGCAGACCGATCTGGAATAGAACAGTTAAATGGTTTAGCTGTTAAAGGACGCCCTGGAATTGCAAAAGTGCGAGAAGAAGGTGGGGTAAAAGATGCGCCTATTCCAATTGTACGTTTGGGAGAACTTGGGCAATTTGAAAACAGACTCGTTGAAAAATCGATTTATCATAAAAACCTTCAACGAGTTGTATTTGTATATGCTGAAGCGGTGGGTCGTGCACCCGCAGAGATTGTTGCGGATGTGGTGGCTGATTTACAAGATGATCCAATAGCGAATCCAACAAAAAATGATGAAGAAACTATTCGCTCACTTTCAGAACGAAGTTATCTTTCAAACGGAAGTAATATACCTTGGTCTTTACCCGAAGGTGTAAGAGTAGAATGGTTTGGTGAAGGGGAACTGAATATTACTAAAGATGTGTTTCGAGATTTAGGTATTGCTTTTGCTGTGGCATTGATTGGTATTTATATTCTTTTAGTGTTTCAAACACGCAGTTATGCCATGCCACTTGTGTTGATGATTTCAATACCATTAACCATTATTGGGATTGTGCCAGGGTTTTGGATTTTGAATATGCTTGTTGGAGGTACAGTCTCTGGCTATCAAAATCCTATCTTTTTTACGGCTACTGCGATGATTGGCATGATTGCATTAGCAGGCATTGCTGTGCGCAATGCCATTTTACTTATTGAATTTTTACATGTTGGTTTAAGGAATGAACTTTCGTTACGTGAAGCGATTTTACAAGCCGGTGCCATTCGTACTCGACCCATTTTACTTACAGCCGGGACTGCAATGTTAGCGGCAATCCCTATCACATTAGATCCAGTATTTTCCGGATTAGCATGGGCACTTATTTTTGGTTTGTTTGTATCCACTGCGTTCACGCTTGTAGTGGTGCCTGTAACGTATAACTTGGTCTATCAAAACCGTGAAGGTCATGGTTTGCCTGCATAGAAGATGAAAATTAGGTAATTACAATGATACAAAAATGGAAACGCACACTTGGCGTATTAGCAGGTTTGTTAGCGATCTTGCTTTGTGTGGTTTGGCTATCTGGTGGCTTTGAATCAAAAGTTAAGCTTATTGAACAATCAGACGTACATATTGAACAAGAGCTTGCAGGAGAAACGGTTATTGTTACAAAAGTTTCTGCACCAAGCAAAGAGTGGGTGAGTGGCACACTTGTTTCTGCAAAGCACACCACCGTTGCCTCGCGTGTATTAGCAAGAGTGGAAGAAGTGCATGTGCGGGCAGGTAGTGATGTTAATCAAGGTGATGTATTGATCACGCTTGATTCAAGAGATTTGCAAGCTCGCGTGGAGCAAGTGCAGCAACAATTACAAGCAGTAATTACAAAACGTAATTTGGCTCGGACTGAGCGTGATCGAAATAAACGTTTATTACGTGAAAGTGCAGTTTCACAAGAGCGTTATGATCAGTCTGAAGCAACATTGCGCGTTGCACGCGCAGAAGTGAGTCGAGTTGAGTTGACTCTTAAAGAAGCTGAAACGGCATTATCCCATGCAGTATTAAAAGCTTCAGTAAGCGGGCGTATTGTAGATCGATTAATTGAACCGGGGGATACCGCTGTCCCGGGCGCTGCACTATTGCGAATTTATGACCCGACAGTGCTTAGAGTAGAAGTGCCTATTCGAGAGTCTTTGGCGATACATTTAAAACTAAATGACACTATTCAGGTAGAAATTCCTGCAACCAACAAAAATGTAGAAGGTATTGTGGATGAAATTGTTCCCTTTGCAGAATCTGGTGCGCGCACTTTGTTGGTAAAGATTAGGATGCCACAAGACCCACAGCTCATTTCAGGGATGTTTGCAAAGGTTGCCATTCCTGCTGGCGGACAAACCTATTTAACGATTCCATGGCGTGCGGTACAAAAGATTGGTCAATTAGATTTTGTAGAAGTTATAACCGAACAAGGCAATGTGGATCGCCGACTGGTAACTATAGGGAAAAGTATTGATGAAAACTTCGTTGAAGTATTAAGTGGTTTAAAAGAAGGTGAAAAAGTAGCCATTGAGCAACGCCAATAAAATTTAAATATCGATTTGGGATTTAAAGATGACAGATGCTCATACTGACCATTAATTCAATAGTATATCTCGTAACGCAGTCAATTAATTGACAAATCCATTTGGAACCCGTGTTCAATAAAATTATTTAGCAAGGAAGTATCTGTTCTTATTTTAAGCTTCCTTCTTATCATCGTTACCGCATAGACTAAAACTTTGGATAATATTTGCTGGATTATTGTCTGTATGAGCAGTCGTATTATAATAGGCTGTATGTGATGAAAAATATTTATAGAGTTCATATAATTAATTTTATAGTCATATCTTGTGTTGGGAATTCAAAAAATAATATTAAACAATTTATTGAAGGCTAAGTATGGGTGATGAAGTAGAAAAGTTGGATGGTCAAGATACTGGCATTTTGAATAAAAAAGGTTGGCACCTCATTACGCATTACAAATCAAAAGAAGGTGGGACAGGATCAAATGCACATAATAATGCAGTTGAGAAAGCTACATCCATTAAGCGTCCTACCGGTATTCGAAAAAGAGAAGACGGTGAATACACCGTATTTGAAGTTTGGGAGTTCTGGAGATAGAAATTTCTTATTACAAAGTCTTTTTTACCAAGAGTATAACGTTAGCCAATAACTTCCCCAGATCACTAATCCTAACCCTGTCATCGCTCGTATCACAGCAGGTGAAATTGGCAATACTTTTTCAAGTAACACGAAAATTGTAATGAGGATGACCCAGAGCATGTTCATTACACCTACAGCAAATAAAATGAGCATTAAGGCCCAGCAGCAGCCCACGCAAAAAATGCCATGATGGAAACCCATTTGCAATGCACCCAAATTGCCTTCTTTCCACGCAGCCATTATGAAACCTAAAGGCGTTCTGCATTGGTTCAAACAAACATCTTTAAGCGGTGTGAATTGATAAATGCCAGCTACAATTAAAATGATCCCGCTTAATAAGTAGCTACGGCTATCCATCATTGGATTTAGCAATCCTTTAACATGTAATGGCCATTGAATGAGGCTGACCACAACGCTGAATACAGCCCAGGAGAGAAGATAACCCAATAAAAATAACCAAATGGGTGCGTAAGGTTGTTGTTTTAGTTTTTTACTTTTATTTACTGTGGCAAACATGGTGACCATGGGTGTGACAGTGGGAGTCATCATAGCGACCATCATCACGAGCCACATTAAAAACAGCATGAAGAAGTCATAACTCGTCCAGCCTCTTGTGTCCCCTTGTGGAGGCATCCACATATCGACGAGGTGCATGTTCTGCATCGCCCAGGCCATATAGAACATGTATGCCCATCCAGCAGCAGTCACAATAAATAGGCCTGAAAGCACAATTCTTTTGTCTTTGAGGCTGAGCTGGTCTGAGATTATGGGCTTATTAAGCATAAATTTTGAAAGATCTTCTATTTTAAATATAATGTTATACATCTATCTTACTAAACTAGGACGCGGAATATGGCTATTTCGAACTGGAAAGTTGAAGGCAAGTATTTTGAATCATGTAACTGTGAAAATTTATGTCCGTGTATTTTATTAAAAGACCCTACGGAAGGTTTTTGTGAAGCTATGGTGGGTTGGCATATTGAGAAAGGACATTGCGAAGATGTGTCTTTAGATGGACTTAAGGTTGGTGTTTGGTTGCATGCGCCTGGTAACTTAACTGAAGGCAACTGGAAGTTAGCACTTTATGTTGATGAAAGTGCAAGTGATGAACAGTTTAATGCAGTGTGCTCACTATGGAGTGGTGAAGGTGGTGGACATCTCGGTGTGATTGCTAGTTTAGTTGGTGAAGTGATGGGCGCCGAGAAAGCTAAGATTTCATTTGAATATAGTGATAATAAAAAGCATTTAGTCATTGAAGGCTTAGGTGAAAATGAAATGGTGCCGATGGAAGGTGCGGATGGTCGTAATGTAATTGTTACCGATCCACCATTAGCAGTTGCTCCGGGCAATCCAATCACGGTGCATGAATCAGTTAAAGCACACTATGAAGGTCATGGCTATAAATGGAATCAATCAGGAAAAGCAGGTTTAGCTTCTCCATTCCAATACGGGCCATAAGATTAATAACTATCAGGAAATTTTAATCCTGATTACATTCAATACTTCCATTTCAATACCCGCAATATTTTCAGTTGTGGGATAATACGTCAAATTGACTCGCTGTCCTTGAAGGTTCTTGTATTTCTTTTTGCGTTTATAGCGAAAGGGCACTTCATATCCTTCAATCATTAAAGTATTTAAGAACCAACCATCTTTTGTACGTTGCACGTGAGATCTAACTTTCATCATATCGCTATGAGTTAGTTTTTCGTGTCGTTTAATGAGCTTTTCTGGTTCTTTGTTTTTTAACACTGATGGAATAACGACCTTATTAAACGAGGTTGTTTTGGTGATGATATTCTTAAGCCAATTTTTAACTACCAGCTAAATTTATCAATTAAATATAATATTTATTATTTAATTTGATAAAGGTAGGGTGCAGGATAAAAACTTTTTACAAATATGGTCGCTAGTCTCCCAGGCGCCGATATAATTTTATAAATTTTATAATAGCTAGTTTCGAAGGCGGTCGAAACGATACTTATCAAAATAGCCTATCTTTAATTAGTTGCAACATCCATGTTGCAATTTAATTTCGTCTTTCCATAGGCCCAGGATCCGATCAGCCGATAGCAATTCTTTTAATGGGTTGAACAGATGGCTCACTACTAAGTTCTTTTGACGGCGGTTTAAAGTCCGTTAAGTTGATCCCTTCTACTGCAGCTTTATACTCTTCAAGAGTAGGGAAGCGCCCAAGTATGGTTGAGAGCACAACAAGTGGAGTTGAAGCTAATAGTGATTCGCCTTTTTTGTCTTCTGCATCACCCACTACACGGCCTTGGAATAGTCGTGTTGATGTAGCGAGAACGGTATCACCCGGTTCTGCTTTTTCTTGATTACCCATGCACAAGTTGCATCCAGGACGCTCTAAATATAGAACATTATCGTATTTGGTACGTGCGTCCGCTTTAGGGTTGTCGTCGTCAAAAACAAAGCCAGAATATTTTTGTAAAATCTCCCAATCACCTTCGGCTTTAAGTTCATCCACTATGTTGTAAGTGGGTGGAGCCACTACCAGTGGCGCGTTGTATTCAACTTTGCCATGTTGCTTTTCTATGTTACGCAACATTTGCGCGATGATTTGCATATCGCCTTTATGAATCATGCAAGATCCAACAAAACCTAAGTCTACTGGCTTGTCTTTATAGTATGAGAGCGGGCGAATAACATCATGCGTATAGCGCTTGGAGATATCGTCGTTTTCAACATCAGGGTCAGCGATCATTGGCTCGTCGATTTGATCAAGATCAATTACGACTTCGGCATAGTACTTGGCATTATTGTCCGGTTTTAATGTCGGTTGCTCGCCAGACTTAATACCTTCAATACGTTCGTTAGCCAGTTTAATTAAACCTGCTAATGTTCCTGCAGGGTTTTCCATGCCTTTGTCGATCATTACTTGAATCCGACTCTTTGCGATTTCGAGTGATTCAATTAATGTTTCATCTTCAGAAATACAAATTGAAGCCTTGGCTTTCATTTCAGCAGTCCAATCAGTAAAGGTAAATGCTTGGTCCGCAAGTAAGGTCCCGATATGAACTTCAATTACGCGTCCTTGGAAAACATTTTCACCGCCAAACTCTTCAAGCATTTGCAATTGCGTCGCATGCACGATGTCACGAAAGTCCATATAACTTTTCATTTTGCCTTTGAAGGTGACTTTAACGGAATCCGGAATGGGCATGGTTGCTTCACCAGTAGCTAACGCTAATGCAACCGTTCCAGAGTCGGCTCCAAATGCAACACCTTTTGACATACGTGTGTGTGAATCACCACCAATGATAATAGCGCGGTCGTCTACGGTAATATCGTTAAGCACTTTATGGATCACATCTGTCATGGCGTGGTAAGCCCCTTTAGGGTCACGCGCTGTGATCAAACCAAAGTCATTCATAAACTTCATTAATTTTGGAATATTTGCTTGGGCTTTCTTGTCCCACACTGAAGCGGTGTGACAGCCCGATTGATACGCACCATCCACACTTGGAGAGATCACTGTAGCGGCCATGGCTTCTAGTTCCTGCGTGGTCATTAAGCCGGTGGTATCTTGTGAACCTACAATGTTTACTTTAACGCGTACATCAGAGCCAGCATGCAAGTTATTTGTTGTGGTAACGCCTACCGCATTGCGATTAAATATTTTTTCGACTGCGGTTAGACCTTGACCTTCATTAGAAATTTCTTTTGATGGCGCAAAAACTGGAGCGGCTTCTATGCCTAGTGTTTTAGCAGCAAAGTTTTGCAGCTTTTTGCCGAATACGATTGCATAAGAACCACCCGCGCGCATAAACTCAACTTTTTGTGGTGTAAACGCTTTGGAAACATCAGAGACTTCTTTGCCATCCTTATAGAGCTTTTTCTCTTTTGTGTTAATGGTTAATACGGTACCTGTATCTACCGAGAAAGTTTGCTCAAGAACAGGTTCTCCATTTTCATCGAGTACCGGATTACCGTCCGTATCCACTTTTATAACCCAGTTTTGAAGATCAAGACCAATGCCACCAGTCACATCGACCGTGGTTAAAAAGATCGGCGCAATACCATTTGTACCTGCAACAACAGGTGCTATGTTTACAAAAGGTACATAAGGGCTTGCAGGCACTCCGGCCCACAGCGCTACGTTGTTCACGCCAGACATGCGAGAAGAACCCACACCCATGGTGCCTTTCTCGGCGATAAGCATCACTCGTTTATCTGGATGTTGTTTTTGTAAAGCAACAATTTCTTGCTGAGCTTCAGGAGTGATCATGCATTGACCGTGCAATTCACGATCCGAACGTGAGTGAGCTTGGTGACCGGGTGAGAGTAAATCTGTAGAGATGTCACCAATACCAGCAATATAAGTAACGATCTGAATTTCTTCTTCGATTTCGGGAAGTTGAGTAAAGAACTCTGCTTTCGCATAACTTTCTAGAATATCTTTTGCGAGTGTATTACCTGCCTTGTATGCTTTTTCCAAGCGTTCGGTATCGGCTTCATATAAGAAAACCTGCGTTTTTAACACCGCAGCGGCGGGTTCGGCTACATCTTTGTTATCGTCAAGAGCAAGGTCCAGCAATACTTCTACTGAAGGACCGCCTTTCATATGTGAAAGCAGTTCAAAAGCAAAATCAGGTGTGATTTCTTCTACTGATTCTTCATCGAGGATAATTTGTTTAAGAAATTTTGCTTTAACACCTGCCGCACTCGTAGTGCCTGGTAGCGTGTTATAAATAAAATACTTAAGTGAGTCTGCACGATGTTCATGGGCAGGGTCTTTAATCTGCTCAATGATCTCTGCCAATAAATCAGCACTATCGATGGGCTTAGGGTGTAATCCAAGCTCTTTATCACGAAGCTCAATTTCTTCTAGATAATCACTATACAAACTCATTTAATAATAAACCTCTCTATCGTGCGGGTTGGCGGGGAAGGTGTGCGATTTTAGCTAATTTCGCATCCCATGAGCCACTTATCCGCATCAAAATTTGTAAATAAAATCAAAGGATAAGTGGTGTATACAATACTCAGATTATGCTGCATCCGCTATATGCCGTATGGTGAGCCCAGGGATGGGCGAATATGAGGTGTGTCAACATGGATGTTGCTTCAGATTAAAGTTAGATAGACTTGAATAATGAGCAGGTTGGGAAATACAAAACAGATCTTTAAAATGTCCGCTAACGACCCAAAGCGGACATGTAATAATTTAATAAGTAATGCTTCAGTTTGCTTACACAATTACTGATTATTTGAAGACAGCCACGATTGAACATGGGTATTAAAAACAGTTATATTTTTTAGGTGTGACTCTTCTTTGGGCGTATATAAGAGTTCACGGATGTGTTTTTACAGTCCATTTTTATCTTTAAACAGGTGTGTGAGTCTATTTTCATTGATAAAGGACTCAACCTGGTAAAAGGGTAAGCTAGCTATTCCCAATCCTTGCAGCACTAACTCTAATATTGAATGATAGGTGTTTGTAAAGGATGTTGTAACCTGTTACCTCTAATCTCAAAGTGTTGTTTTCCGTTATGTAAACTTGATCTGTTACGCAATCTTTGTATTCACCATTCAATATAAACTCACAGTTGTAAATAGGCTTCGATCTTTGAGCATTTGTTTTTATTAATCCATTCAGGGTGACAGACAATAACATTGCGTATATGGCCTAAATGTTTTGCAACTACTTCACTAGGTAGCGAATCATAAGCCCTAAATGCAATATCATAACCTCCCAGTTCAATATCCTCTTTATCAGGTCCGAATATTCAGTATTAGATTTATTTTTGGACTACTGTTGTTTAAATGAAGAGATAACGTGTTCGCAGATCGCCCGTACCAAACTCTAACGGTGCTGTAACCCTTAAATCTCCCTCAATAATTTGGTTTACCTCTTTAACCCTGAATTTTCAGGTTCAGTTAGCCAGAAATTTAATTTGTTTAGCTTTAACTAATAGTTCTTCTCCAGTTTCAGTGAGGTTAATGGCTCTCGTTGTTCGATCAACAACAATAGTTTGCTATTCAACGTCTCCTGGAAGATCGTGTCACATGTCGTGAGACCAGCCCTGAATTAGAAACATCGAGTCGAACAGCCGCCTTGGTGAAACTTTTTTTCTTCAGCCACAACATTTAAATGTCTGGAGATAAGTTAAAACGTTCATTATTAGCGCTATATAGACCCAAACAATGTGTTCATTATATGCTGTTTATTGATCATATACATTTAATTAACATCATTTATATGGCTAAAAACTACAAACCTCTATTTAAAAAACATTTAAAGGAGCCAGAAATGATACAAAATTTAAAACTCTGTCACATTCAGTATCGCTATTTTATTTATTTGTATTTCTACCCAATTACAAGCAGCAGGAAAAATAGAGGTAGATGTCTATAAAGGTGATGTAGCCACTGTGAATTCATATATTTTCTCGAATGGTGAATCACTTACTGTTATGTAAAATTTGATGTGCAGCGTGCAACAAGTGAGGCAAAGAAACTTGGCGAGGTACTAAAAGCGAAGAACCTGCCTTATACTAGAATATATTGATCGCTGATTAGTCACGGTCACCCTGATCACTACATTGGAATGAACTTGGCTAATGAGGGAGTTTCCTGATGCTAAGATCGTTGTGGCGAATGAAGCAAATTAAACAAGACATACACCGGATATTTTGCTCACCTGTTGGAACGTCAATGCGTGTTGGATTTGATGCACTTGAACGCGGCTTAAAATCTTAATCAGAATTGCTAAACCAAACTCGGTTTTGACTTATGGAATCGCACTCTATTCCAATTATTCTTGTTGATGACTATAGAATTCTTGGAAGATGAACCAGTGGTGGTACATGCTGTCAAACTATCTTGTGGGAAAAAACCGCATACATTGCCTTCACCCTGAATCAGCATCCAACAACGAAAGTACACTATGTTGAAAGATATGCAATAGCCTGTTCACTTCAGATGTAGGTAAGGAGTTAAAAAAAATAGTCATGCTCTGCAATTGTTGCTGGTGTCACTAACTGATGTTGCAAATTGGCTTACAGCGCTAGTAGACTTTTTCAAATCATAGTAGCGCGATTATTAGAACCTAGTATAGGCAGAGGCATGTTTAGTACGTTTCATGTTAAGATGTTGCATTTGTTCGCAACAATGGTCAAGTATATAGATAATTTCAACAAAGTAATCGCGAATGCTATTTCTAAAGAGCTCTGCCATGTCCGAAATTGAAAAACTTTATCCTGATTATGCTGAGGCAGATTTTCTTCTAGAAAAACAAGTGTAGATTTCCATTTGAAAGAAATAGAAGAAGTAATTAAGAAGCTAATTATGTCCGCTATTGGCCGAAAGCGGACATTTTAGTTTCACCTAACTTTAATCTGAAGCAACATCACTAGAAACTGCATCTTGCGTTTCTAGCACTTCCGTCATCCATGACGGTCGTCCATGTAGATGCGCTAAGCTTGTGCAGTTCATTTAAAATTATATTTTAAGAAACATCTTCTGTTAGCGCAGTCTTGGAAGCATCAGTATTTTGTTTTTCACGCAAGATCATGATACCGGCGGTAATAATCAGCAGTGCGCCCGTTAGCGTTAACAACGTAATGATTTCACCCCAAAATATCCAGCCGATGATTGCTGCAAACAAAATGGAAGAATAGGTGAAGGGTGCTATTTTACTGGCTGGTGCGAGCGCATACGCTTTCGTTAAAAATAGCTGCCCGAATGTACCGAATGCACCCAGTAGTACTAATAAAATCCATTCACTTTGGTCAGGATTTTTCCAAAACCAAATCATGGGAATGGCTGAAACCAATAAGCTAATACATGCCAAAGTAAAAAACAATACGGCTTGTTGGCTCCGTTGGTGACATGCGTCGAATGGTTACTTTTGCTAATGCTGCTAATGCGCCTCCTAATAAACCCGCAATGGATGCAATATGAATGGTGCCTGTTGGCTTTAGAACAAGTACTACACCAAGGAAACCAATCATAATTGCCATGATTGCTCGTAATGAAATATGTTCACTTAACCAAATCAAGGCAATAATTGGAATAAATAAGGGTGCACTTATTTTTAACAACATTGCATCCGCTAAAGGTAATTCAGATAGGGCATAAAAAAAGCAATACATTGCAGAAACTCCCGACAGGGAGCGCAGCAAATGCCATTTAAACTCGTTTGTTTGAAGTGTTTTTATACCTAATTTAAAAATCAGCGGCATTAACACAAGTACGCCAAAAAGATTGCGAAAGAACAACACATTCTGGCTTGGCAAATTTTCTGATAACAGTTTCACTAATGACCCCATGCCAACAAAACAAAGTTCTGCAAGCATTGCAAGTAAACACCCTATGATTAAAGTATTACTTTTCATTTAAGACATCGTCATTGTGAATGAAGCGAAGTAATTTTCTTAATGTTGTGGATGGTCGCCTCGCTATTACTCTATGTAATCAGGATATTTTTTGAAGGTTATGAGTGAGCTTAAATCGTTATAACATGCGGTCAATTAGTAACAGAGAAGAGCCTGATTATCAGATATTTTGCTTGTTGGGATAACTATTTGTAAGTGGTAAATGGATGAGGAATAAGGCTTTATTAGCCGGATTAATGCTGATTTAGGTGCCGTGGCTGTGTTCCAAGTTATGAATGTTGTTAAGTAATGATTTTCGCCCTAGCAGCAATGTCCAGCGTTTTCCATTTGCTTGTTTCCATAAAATGATAGCTCTTATTCCTGCTAACAAAAGAGCGCGAATTTTGCTGGCATTTTGACCAGTTTTTAAATACACCGGATCGCCTTCGATAATCACTTTGGGGCCTAACGGACTGATGTATTCACGATAGAGTTCGCCCAAATCCGCAGTAATATCATCAAGTGACTCTTCGATAGAAGGATATTGATTGCTGATACGTTCAAGCTGGTTTGATAATGCGTTGACTGAATCATTATTGACTGCAAATTTCGATGCTAGATACATAAGATTGATCGCATAACGTGTACGTTCGATGGCGCGTTTTTCACTTTTATTTTGCAGTGCTAACTTTAAGGTTTGAATGCCGAGTTGCAGATTATCGATAGAACCATAGACATCTATATAGTTGTCAGGATTTAGTTTGAGTATGCTACCAATGGTTGGTGCCATGCACGAATGAGTACTGTCTCCCTCCCATGCAATATTCTGAACCAAGGCTAACGACTGGTATAAACCTGCGAGTGCGATGGTTTGGTTTTTTGTAATCGTAAACACGTCAGCAAATTTTTAGTTATATCTTTTATTAATAATACCACCTCCAAGACAGATGTCGTCTTGATATAACACCACACTTTGGCCAGGTGTTATGGCCCATTGAGGTTCAGTAAACGAAACTTCGAAACTTTGATCATCAATCTGCAGTATAGAGCAGGGCTGGTCTTCTTGCCGATAGCGAGTTTTTGCTTTTAGGTTTCTCTGTGACTCAGGTGGAGAACCTACAATCCAATGAAAATCTTGCGTGTTTAATTTTGAGTGATACAAACTTTCATGTTTCTCTGCCTTGTACGACATAAAGTACATTAGATTCAATATTTTTATCTGTTACATACCAAGGATCTTCGCTATGCGCACGTTGTCCTCCAATTCCTAAGCCCTGGCGTTGCCCAATGGTATAAAACATGGCGCCTTCATGTTTTCCAATGACCTCATCCTCAAGTGTTTTTTATCTCACCATGTTGTGCGGGTATGTAGTTTTGTAAGAAATCTCTAAACTTTCGTTCGCCGATAAAACAAATTCCTGTGCTATCTTTTTTATTGAAAGTGTCAAAATTATTTTGTT
>CBDCTA010000028.1:0-182699 GCA_965221955.1 Gammaproteobacteria bacterium
GTTTTAATTGAATTATACAGCTAATTGTGGCTTCCAATTCGTCCATTATCTCTATGGATTTGCCACCTAAACAAATGTTTCAAAAGGAAATAACAAAATCATTAAATACTAGTTTGTTGTTTCTTTTATGGAAAAAAATACAAATTTATCAGATTTTTAAAGAATATTGCTTGCACAAATATAGTGCATATGTAAGGTGCTTACTTGAACTAGGCCAACAATGAAGCTTAGTCGGTACAAAACTAAATATAAAAATAAATTTCTCGTTTTTAGGAGGATCTAATTATGAAAAGTCTTGTAGCATTATCAGTGAGTATTGGTGTTTTGGGCGGTATAGCCGCCGCATTATGTCTTGGCCCACTATCTGGAATAGTATTAATTTGGGTCGTTTTTATTGCATGGGCGTGCTTTTTTGCAATTGGTGGTGATGGTAAAGCGTTACAAAACACTATTGTTTGTAGTGTTCTTGGTGCAATTATTGCCTGGATTGCATTACTAATCATTCTCGGCATTCCATTAGCAAATACAATTACCTTGCCTATTTGGGGAGGAATCGTTGTAGGTGTAACAGTTTTAATAATGTGTCTATTAGCACAGATTGATTTCTTTTCTTCAATTCCTGCTTCAGTTTTGGGTTATGCAAGTGTCGCAGGTTACTCGTTGCAAACACCTGATGCACTCACAATGGGTTCTCTGACTTCTGGAAGTTTCGCGAATCCGCTAGTAATTGTTGTCGTCTCACTTGTAGTTGGCGCAATTATAGGCATGATATCTGGAAAAGTTGGTGATGCCTTAACCTCTGCATAATGATTATTTAAAAATTTTTTAATAACCATTAAATTAATTACGCCCAACCATTGTTGGGCGTAATTTTATAGACAAGTTATCTCATATATTTAATGCCACTCTAACGATAAGTAGTAATTTGCAAACGATACATTAAATTAGTTTTTCAATTTCTTGCGCTTCAAGTGCTGAATTAAAATAATACCCTTGCCCATTATGGATTCCATACATTTTTGCAATTTTCAGCACTTCTTCATTTTCAACACCTTCTGCTGTAGTTGAAAGTTTCAATTGCTGAGCAATTTCATTTGCATGTTGAATGATAGCTCTACTGTCTTCATCAGTTGCAGCATTCGCCATGAAGGATTGGTCAATTTTTAATTCGTCAAAGGGTAAACGTTTTAAATATTCAAGTGATGCATGCTTGGTACCGTAGTCGTCTAAACTAAAACTGAGTCCTCTGTTTTTGTAGTTGAGCATAGATTCATGAATTTCATCAATATGATCGATGCTTGAGGTTTCAGTCAGCTCGATTTTTAACTTGCTGGCTAACCATGAATGATTTTTCAGCTGTGAATTAAGCTCTTGCTGAAAATCTTTATTTAAAAACCCATTGGCGGTGATGTTGAAGGCAATGAGTAAATGAATATTTTTTTCATACCACCCTTTTAGAAGAGTAACGACTTTATTAAGCAACCAGAGATTAATTTCGTAAATCAGCCCTGCTGCTTCTGCATAAGGGATAAATCTACCAGGATCTAACAAACCATAATGTGGATGTTGCCAACGAATAAGAGCTTCTACCGAAACCATTTTTTCATCACGTAACCGTATTTGGGGTTGGTATAACACGGTAAGTTGTTCATCTTGAATGGCGCGTTGCAGCATTCCGATGATATGGATGTCTTGTATTTGACTGTCTGCGGCATCTTCATCATAAACAAACACGGAATGCCCATGTTTTTCAGCCACCATCATGGCGTTACGAGCTTTTTCAATCAGTTCTACACTGTTTCTGGCATGTTTTGGATAAATCGCTACCCCTATGCAAACCCCTACATCTGCCGGCTTATCTTCAATGGCTAAAGGTTCTTGCACAGATTCTGCAATATTTTTTGAAATGGCATGGATGTGCCCTTGTGCTGACACAGGATTGATCAACACAACAAATTCATCGCCACCTAGCCGAGCAATTAAATCGGTTTTTCGTAAGGCCGAGCGTATGCGGTGCGCAATTTCTTCTAAAATGGCATCTCCCACAAAATAACCTAAGGTTTCGTTTATTACCTTGAAACGGTTCAAGCCAATAATAAGTAAGGCAAACTCGTCATCTTCTCTGCGTGAAATGTCTAATGTTTTTTCAAGCTGGTCATTAAAGAAAGTTAAGTTTGGCAATCCCGTAAGGTCATCATGCGTTGCATAGTAATGCTCTAATGCTTCGGATTTGGCAAGGTTCACTGCAGTTTCATGATGTGCGTGAATAGCAATTCTTACGAACACTGCTGTAATGAGTGCGCTAAGGGTAATGAAGTAATAGGCAGGCTCTATTTCATGTGTGAACGTTAGATAGAGTAGATACACAAAGGCAAAAAATAAAACAAAAGCTACAAAAACAAGTAGGTTTACATTTTTATTTTCTTGCTGCATCTCTTGTAGATGCAGTAGTTTTTTTATTGCATAGATAAAGATGAGAAGAGCCACACACACCACCGCTGACAAAGCAAGATTTTGCCAGTGAAGTGCGGTGTTCATTTCATCCCTTACCTAAATTATAAGAACCATTGATTTCTTTTTATACGAGGCAAATTATGGCAAAAAAACGCGGAGTGTATAGCGAATACATGAGCACTTTGAGTCCATAATTTAACGAAGTATAAAATTAAATCAGGGGTTCTTATTAGGCTTCTTGGATGCCGCCTTTCGTCAATGCCGCAGGATCTAGCAGTTTTTTGATTTGATCATCACTTAAGTCGGTCATTTCTTTTGCAACATCAAAAATGGGTCTGCCAGAGGCATAAGCCGCTTTAGCAATCGCTGCACCTTTTTCATAACCAATGACTCGGTTCATTGCGGTGACTAATATTGGATTCTTTGCCAAAGCATCTTGAAGGTTTTCTTCATTCACTGTGAACTCTTTAATGGCCTTATCTGCCAATACTTTGCAGGAGTTGCTGAGCAGCTGAATGCTTTGTAATAGATTAAACGCAATAACGGGAAGCATAACGTTTAACTGAAACAACCCCGACTGCCCTGCCATAGTTATGGTGGTATCATTCCCAATTACTTGTGTGCTTACCATTGCCACCGCTTCCGGAATAACGGGGTTTACTTTACCCGGCATGATGCTGCTTCCTGGTTGCAATGCAGGTAGTGCAATTTCACCTAACCCTGCTAATGGACCAGAGTTCATCCAACGTAAGTCATTTGAAATTTTCATTAAACTCACTGCAAGCGCTTTTAGTTGCCCACTCATTTCCACTGCTGAGTCTTGACTGGCTAAACCTTCAAATTTATTTGCTTTTGATTCAAAGTTAACGTTGGTAAGCGATTTGAGTTCTTTGGCAACGAGTTCTCCAAATTTCTCATCTGCATTAATACCACTACCTACCGCAGTACCGCCTTGTGCAAGTTGGCGTAATCGCTTTAATGAATCATCAATGCGTTCAATGGAATATTCAATTTGTTGCGCCCAAGCATCAATTTCTTGACCCATGGTAACTGGCATGGCATCCATTAAATGAGTGCGGCCGGTTTTAACAAACTTTTTGCATTCTGCTGCTTTGTTTTTTAACGTGCTGAACAAATGTGCGAGTGCTGGTTTGAGTTCTTCTTCTATTTGTAAACAAGCGCTGACATGTATGGCGGTTGGAATGATGTCATTTGAACTTTGACTCATATTCACATGATCATTAGGGTGCACTTCTGTGTCACCAAGATTGTTTGCTAAATGCGCAATCACTTCATTGGCATTCATATTGGTACTTGTACCTGAACCGGTTTGAAATACATCAATAGGAAAATGATCGTCATAGTCCCCTGCGGCTACCGTCATGGCCGCTTGCTTTACGACTGACTCCACATCCTTCGTCATTAAACCTAGTTCTGTGTTGGCGGCTGCGCATGCAGTCTTAATTAATCCTAATGCACGTATAAATTGTCTTGGCATGACCAAGCCACTTATAGGGAAGTTTTCTACGGCTCTTTGCGTTTGTGCGCCATAAAGTGCGTCTGCAGGCACTTTAAGTTCACCCATGCTGTCCTTTTCGGTACGAAAGTTCGAATCGCTCATTTTTTTCTCTTTATAATTTCAGAATATATTGTTGATCTTGCGGGATTTATCAACGAGATAGTGTATTTTGCACCCACAGAATGGTACAAAGTGTACCTAGAGAATAGTATAAAGTGCACCTACAGAAAGGTGTATTTTGCGCTCATAAACCACCGAATTTAAAGAAAAACACGAATGAATTCCAATCCTCTTACGAATATCTCCCCGGTCGATGGGCGATATGCAAATAAAACGCAAAACCTTCAAAACATCGCCAGCGAATATGGCCTTATAAAATATCGCGTTATTGTTGAGATTGCGTGGCTAAAACAATTGGCCGAACGACCTGACATTGCTGAACTCCCCTTTCTTTCTGAACAAGCCAGTACGTTTTTAGACAATATTGTTGTTAATTTTTCACTTCAAGAAGCTGCACGCGTAAAAGAAATAGAAGCAACCACCAATCATGATGTGAAAGCAGTTGAATATTACTTAAAAGAAAAGATTGCAGATAATCCAGAATTAACTGAAGCCTCTGAATTTATTCACTTCGCCTGTACATCTGAAGACATTAATAACCTTGCTTATGGTTTGATGTTACGTGACATGCGTGAGCATGTACTCATTCCAAGTTTGAAGAAAATTTTGGAAGAAGTGAACAAACGCGCAAAAGATTATGCTGAGATTTCTATTCTTTCACGCACTCATGGCCAACCTGCATCCCCTTCTACTATGGGAAAAGAATTTGCCAATGTGTATGCACGTATTAATAGCCAGTTCAGCACGTTTAGAACCATCAATATTTTAGGAAAAATTAACGGTGCGGTAGGCAACTACAATGCACATATGATTGCCTACCCGTTTGTAGATTGGGAAGCCTTGTCTGCAAAAATGATTGAATCTTTAGGATTAGTTTCTAACCCCTACACTACACAAATTGAACCGCACGATTACATTGCAGAATATGCGGATGCTTTATGTAGAATTAATACCATCTTGATCGATTTTAGCCGCGATGTTTGGTCTTATATCGCGATTGAATATTTCAAACAAAAAGTAGTGAAAGATGAAGTGGGTTCTTCGACCATGCCACACAAAGTGAACCCCATTGATTTTGAAAATGCAGAAGGCAACTTAGGGATTGCGAATGCAATATTGAATCACTTTTCTGCCAAACTACCCATTTCCAGATGGCAACGCGATTTAAGTGATTCTACTGTCTTGCGTAACCTAGGTGTTGCGATTGCGCATTGTGAAATCGCATATCAGTCTTTACTCAAAGGAATGTCTAAGCTTGAGATCAATGTCGATCAACTTGATATTGACTTGAATAAGAATATTGAAGTTTTAGCTGAACCAATTCAAACTGTAATGCGCAAAAATAAAGTCTCTGGTGCGTATGAGAAATTGAAGGAACTTACTCGTGGACAAAAACTAGATATCGTAAAGCTAGAGACGTTTATAAGTTCGCTTGATTTGCCAGATAATGATAAGTCTCAATTACAGAAACTTACCGCCTCAAACTATATCGGTATTGCGAGTAAGTTGGCCAAAAAAGAAGATTAAGCGTTTTCGTCAATAAAGAAGCCATCAAGCTTCTTGGTCAGCGCATCTTTCGTAATCGTTGGGAACAAATAGCCCCATCCTGTTAATTTAGATTTAACACTGTTTGCTAGTTCTTCAGCAGCTTTAGGGTCAGAAATCATTGCTGCATCAGATGTGGATTCATTATCTTGCTTTGTATTGATCACAGACTCATCTACATCAGTTGCATTAAACTCAACATCAATAGTGAAATAAGGCTCGATTGTAGAGGCATAAGAAGTAGTGGTAATGGTTAAGCCATCAAACGTTTTAAATATGCTTACGGTAGGTTCAATTTCTTCTTTATTTAATGCTTCAAATGTAATTACATCCCGCAGTTGCAAAGAAGAAAGCGCATTGGCTACTTGGTAAATTTCAGAATCTGAAGCTACCTTGCCCTCAGGTGGCGTTGCATTTAAATCAAATTCATAAGCAGCATTTCCAGTATTTGAAATATTCACCTCAGTTCCATCAGGATGTTTGATTTGAATCGTTTTAATTCTTTCAGGCGGTATGTCTAAAAGGTCTTTTTGCAACCAGTCTGTCGTATCACGACTAAAATTAATTTTTTTATTGATCAGCCAGCTTTTCTCTTCACCTTTATTACGAACATATTGTGTATTTTTTCCGCTGCTGCCATCATTTCCAAAGATGATCTCTACTGAATTAGACAAACCTTCAATGCTAACCAATACGCCTTGAGCATCTTCCGCATCGATATCTTCTACACCTAATTTAGTATAGTTATCTGGATTAGAGGTTTTTGACTCTATCAGTCTTGCTTCTGCAAGTGCTGCAAAAACTTGCCGTACTGCTTTTACATTTGCTTCATAGCCCGCACGATTATCTACCACCCAACCATTTTCAGATTTACTCACAGAAGATAAGAGCGCATCATCTGCCTCTTTCACTGTGAATTTGCTAATGCTATTCATATTGTCTGTTAGATTCGGCACAAGTGGCGAATTGGCGCTTAAAGATATCTGATTTTGATTTGAAATAAAAAGATATGCAGCGGCACCAAGCACAAGTGCTGCTATTAATAAAAATAGTGACTTAGTTTTCATGCTTAAGTGATAAAACTGTAATCTACACGCCCAATGCGTGTTTTCTTTTTCTTGAACGAATAACAGACAATATGAGTGCAAGAACAGAAATGATGATAGGCACTAATCCGATATTGATAAATTTCAACTTCGATCCTAACTTCTCAATATCTTGATCTAAACTATGTCTAACTTGGCGTAGTTCTTTACGTACTTTGAATTTTTCTTGCTGGAAACGTTTAATCTCTGCTTCTTGTTCTGGAGACAACATAAGCTCATCACTATCGTCACGCGCTTTTTGTAGTTCTACTAATTTTTGCTCTGTTTCTGCAAGTTCGGCTTGCAGTCTTTGTTCGGTAGAGCGGAATTTTTGATCTGCGGCAAAACGCAAATCATTCACTAACTCAAATGGACGGGTTGAAGTTTCACGCCCGCGAATTCCAATCAGATCATTGCTGCCCGCAAAATTGTCTGCAGTATTAATAATCAAATCACCGTTATTTGCCCAGGCATTGAAAATTTGTTGGCCAAAGAATTCTTGTACTTGCACCCACATACGGTCACTCAACATATCCGTATCCGCAACGATAAATAAGTTGGCATCTTCTTTAGTACTCTCTAAGTGTTCGCCATATTTGGACTCATCCACATCTTTTGCTTCAGACATCACGGGTCTTCCGCTTTTAAATGCACTATCAAGCTTACCCTTCACTCTGGCGATGAAGGTATAGGGTTCTCCAGTAGGTTCAAACCCTTCACTGAGTTGGCTTAAATCAGGAAGAAAACGGAATCGAGTAGACTCAATTAACGCAACATCATCACTCGATGTAACGATAGGAGTGAATTCAATAGTGGATCCTTGCTTTGCACTGAGAGCCCCCGCCACACCCATACTAATCACTTCTAATTCAGAAGTCGTAACATCTTCTGAGTCAATATTTTCTTGTGTGATCGCTAACAAGCCATAATGTCTAGCTTGACCCGAGTGTGCACCACCTACTGTCAGCGCATATTTTCGATCTAGCACGACTTTGGTGTTATCGAATTCAATACCCCAAGTGTCAAATAATTTTTTTAAGCTTGAAGCACGCCCACCTTCAACTTCTAATGGTGAATTCTGCTGGCGCACAGGTATATCAACCTCAGAATGTGGATCGACAAAAAACATCGCCCTACCGCCACGCATTACGAATTGATCAATTGCATATTGCGTAGGTTCAGACAAATTTTTTGGATGCACAACCATTAATAAGTCTACATCGGCATCAATCACATCTGCGGTGATATCCAATAGCTTGACTTCAAATACTTGTCTCATCTGCGCAATAATCGCCCACTCTTTTGTCATCTGTGTAGTCTCAACATCGAAACCACCAAACATCGGCAGCTGCGTGAGCACACCCACTACCGTCTTTTTAGGATTACCCAAGTTATATAGCAACTTGCTAATATCGTATTCTAAAAACTGTTCACGCTGTGGTTGAAAGAATGGTAATACTTCAGTATCACCCACCGCATTGCTTGCCGCCAAACCAAAGTAAACATTATCACCTGTTGTACCAACAGGAATGGCTTGCAGTCCAAAAGAAGCTGCTTGATCTTCCTCTTCTGAAAAAGTTACCGGGTCTACAATATAGAGCACAACATTACCGTCGGATAACTGTTCGTATTCCTTTAGCAATTCTTTTACACGTGTAGCATAAGTGCGCAATTGCGGGACACCTTCACTGGCCTTATCCGAATAAAACAAGTACATGGTGATGGGCTCTTCAATATTCTTAACAATATTTCGCGTACCATCAGTCAAGGTAAAAAGCTCATTTTCGGTTAGATCAATACGAGAACTTGTAAAAAAGTTGTTACTCACCATATTGATCACTAGAAACAATATCGCCAATATGATTAAGCCAAGTACAGTTACGGATTTTGTTTTTTGCATTGCTATAACCTAGTCCGCTTTCTTTAACTCAACAATAATAGTGTTGGCATATAACCAAAAGCCAATTAAGGAGACAAAATAAATAATATCGCGAAGATCAATTACACCTTTCGCAATAGACCCAAAATGACTTAAAAAACTTAATGAAGAAATTGCATCCACAATATTTTGCGGCAACAGTGTCTTGAAAAAGTCCAGTACGAGCGGTGTACCTGCTAATAAAAACAAAAAGCAAATTACTACAGTAATAATGAATGCGATAACTTGGTTTTTAGTCATTGCAGATATACATGAGCCAATAGCAAGAAAACCTCCAGCCATTAAAAAACTACCTATATAGGCTGCAAAAATCACACCATTATCTGGATTACCTAAATAATTTACCGTAATCCAAATTGGGAAAGTAAGCACTAAGGCTATGCCGATAAATACCCATGCTGCTAAAAATTTACCAATTACTGACTCACCAATTGTGATTGGCAATGTCATTAATAACTCTATGCTTCCCGTTTTACGTTCTTCGGCCCATAAGCGCATCGCAATCGCAGGAACTAAAAATAAATATAACCAAGGATGAAAATTAAAAAACGGTACTAAATCTGCCTGGCCTCTTTCATAAAGATTTCCTAGATAAAATGTCATTGCGCCACTCATGATTAAAAAGATCACGATAAATACATAAGCTACTGGTGTGGCAAAATAGCTACTGAGTTCTCTTTTAAATATGGTAATGGTGTTTTTCATACGAGTTATTTAAGAAATATTTCCACTGGTAATTTCACGGAAAATATCATCCATCTTGTCACTAGATGATTTACTACGTAATCCTTCTGGTGTGTCATCAGCCAAAATTTTTCCATCTGCAATAATAATTGCGCGCGAGCAGATTGCGTCCACTTCACCAAGAATATGAGTTGAAATAACGATTACTTTCTCAGGCGAAATGCTTTTAATTAGCTCGCGTACTTCAAATTTTTGATTCGGGTCTAACCCATCTGTAGGTTCGTCTAGAATTAGAACTTCTGGATCATGCAAAATAGCTTGCGCTAAACCTACTCTTCTTTTAAAACCTTTAGACAAAGTATCAATTGACTGATTCAAAACCTTATCTAAATGTAATCGTTCAATAACTTCCTTATTGCGATCTATTTTCTTTTGGCCACTAAGCTGCCTAACCTGTGCAATAAACTCTAAATATTGCAATGGTGTCATTTCACCATAGCTTGGAGCACCTTCTGGTAAGTAACCGATTCGTTGCTTTGCTTCAATGGGTTTAGCACTTACATCGAATCCGCACACTTCGATCTCACCTGAGGTAGGCGTAAGAAAGCCTGTGATCATTTTCATTGTGGTGGATTTGCCAGCACCATTTGGGCCTAGAAAGCCCAACACTTCACCTGGCTCTACCTGAAATGATATATCTTCAACGGCAGTTAAATGTCCGAATTTTTTACTTAGATTATTTATCTTTATCATGATTCAGATCATGCATTCTATTGAGTAATGCCTTCCTTAGCCCTCTTGGCGGGAAAATTTTACTGAGGAATTTTTATAATTCAAGCGTGATTTTTGGGGACACTATACGCGATATAATAATAAATTCCGAATAGGCTTCCTCATACATCATTTATAGAACTCATTGGAATATTAGAGAAAAATATAGTTCCCTTATACCTTTATACTGCCCTCACTGCGATTCTGGATCCGCTAGTTTATACTTCGTATCTGTATATTAATAATAATGATCAAATAATAAGGCCAAGAATATAAAGGTAATCTTAAATGGGGATCTCTAAAGATAATTTTTTCAAGAACTTCATTATTGGGCTCACGAGCGAATGTATGCAAATTGACACGCGCCAACTAAACCGTGATGCAATTTTGAAACTTTTATCCTCTGCGCAAAATAATGTTGTCATACTTAGCAGATATTTAGACCCTAGAATTTTTAGTAATGAAGATTTTATTCAAAATGCTTCTGAGTTCGTTCGTCGCACTAAGACAGCTAATATTAAGATTCTTGTACATGACACTCAGACAATTGTTAAAAATAATCATCGAATTTTAAATTTGAGCCAACGTGTTTCTTCTAAAATTGAAATTCGCACAATTTGCAATGACTATGCGCAATTCAATCAAGCATTTGTCGTCGCCGATTCTGTCGGCTATATCCATAATCTGAAAGCAGATTTATATGATGCTGAGGTAAACTTTAGTGATATTGAGAAGTCTAAAGATCTAATGGAGACATTTAAGACCATTTGGGAGCTTAGTCAGCAGGATGCGGAGGTTAGAAGATTATGCATTTAACTAAACCGGCACTTACCTTTTTTTTATTTGCACTGTCTTTGGTAATAAGCGTTTCATTCGCTGATCAAAATGATCCTTTGCAGATTATCGATTTAAAAAATCGCCCTGCACAAGAAGTCATTCCTGTTATCAAGCCGATGTTAAAACCCAATGACGCCATTACTGGCACAGGTTTCCAGTTATTTATCCGAACAGATACTAAAACGTTGGATGAAGTTACACGTTTACTACAAGTCATGGATAAAGCACCACGTAATTTAATTATAAAAGTGCGCAACAATGTAGATAGTTCTTCTAATTCAACAAATATTAATACTTCAGGTAATTATGAAATTGGTGATGATGTAAATGTTGTTGTGGGAGACCGCCCTCCTGGTGAAGAAGGCACTAAGGTGCGCATTAACAATACTAAAAATAGATCTAAAGATAATACTGAACACATGATTCGCGTGATTGAAGGTGGCGAAGCCTTTATCACAGCTGGACAAATTAGACCTTATGAACATCGCACAATAATCCGACATCGCTATGGAGTATCCGTTTATGACAGTGTTGATTATCAAGATGTCACCAGTGGATTCTATGTAACACCAAGACTAATCGGTAACGGCAAAGTTTCTTTACAAATTCAACCTCATTATCGCACTGCAAGTGATGACTACAGTTATACGAGTGATGGCTATAGAGGAACCGTTGATGTTCAAGAAGCATCAACCACTCTAGAAGCAAAGGTTGGCGAATGGATTCAAATCGGCGGAGTAGATACTGACGCCAAATCTAAAGACAGTGGCATTCTCAGCACATCGCGAAATTCTGAAGAACTACAAAGCGCAATCTTTTTAAAAGTTGAGCTAGAATAAAACTAACTTGACCACTCTTTTCGGAGTGACTCACGTAATTGCATAAAGCTATAAATTGCAATCATTGGAATTGCAGAACGAATTTTACCTTCGCTCAACATATCAATTGCTTTTGCGGATGAAACAACATGAACGCGAATATCTTCGCCTTCATCATCTAAACCCCCTATACCACCAAGATTGCTTGTATCGGTCTTACCAATATAAACATGGGATAATTCTGAAAAGCCACCAGGTGTTGGATAAAACGAAGTTACATAATGCAGTTTTTCCAATTTGCAATTTGCCTCTTCTAAGGCTTCTCGCATTGCAACATCCTCGTTATCTTCTCCTTCTTCAACCAAGCCAGCAACAATTTCCACCAACCAAGGGTTCTCATCATTGCCAACTGCACCTACCCTAAACTGTTCGATCAATACTACTTCATCACGAAAAGGGTCATAGGGTAATACCGCTACTGCATTTTGCCTTGATACTTGCTCGCGGATAAGTTTATTGCTCATCCCCCCTGAAAATAGCTCGTGCTGAATAGTAAGTTGATTTACTTTGAAATGACCATCGTAGTTACGAATATTTTCATGAACTTTCCACTTCATAATAATGTTTTACATTGAGCTTAATAGCTTTTCGTAATCTTCTTGAGTATCCACACCGATACCTGTAGGACTTTTACATGTTTCAACATAAATAACATAACCATTTTGCAATGCCCTCAATTGCTCAAGTGATTCTTTCTTTTCATGCGATGATGGTGGTAGATTTGTAAAAGTATTTAAGAAGCCTACGCTGTAAGCATAGATTCCCAAATGTCGGAATACTTTTTTCATATCCGTTACAGGATTTTTACAGTTTAGTTTTTCTACTTTTCGGCTAAAATTTAAAGCATGGTAATTATCATCAAAAATCACTTTAACAATATTTGGATTTTCCAATTCACTCTCTTCAGTGATCGCAGCACACAAAGTCGACATACTAACTTCTGGATGATTCATTAAGTTTTCTGCTACTTGTTTAATATTCTGTGATGGCATTTGTGGCTCATCCCCTTGCACATTTACAATTGCAGTATCGTTATCCCAATTATTTATTTTCGCAACTTCAGCAATCCGATCTGTGCCTGATTTATGCTGATTCGAGGTTAAGCAAATGTTGGCATTAAACTCTTTTGCAGCTTCTACAATTCGCTCATCATCTGTTGCAATAATGACTTCATTTGCACCACTATCACATGCATTCTCGTATACATATTGAATAATAGGTTTATTGTTGATTTTTAGCAGCGCTTTACCAGGAAGACGGGTTGAGGCATAACGCGCGGGAATAACAACCTTAAAAGCCATGATTAGGTTAGAGTATTAAATATAAAATTAATTACTTATTTACATCGCTTTATATTTTTCATACTCATCATCTGTGATAGCACGTGCTTCGTCTTCTAACATAACCGGAATTCCATCGCGAATAGGATATGCAAGGCGCGCTGAAGTAGAAATTAGTTCTTGACGTTCTTTATCAAACTTAAGCGGCCCTTTTGTAACTGGGCAAACCAAAATGTCTAAAAGTTGCATATCCATTAGCTTATATCCTCTAAAATTTTAAAAATACGATTTTCTAATTTTGCATTCGGTACAATTGACATCGGAACGTACCAAGTGTTGTCTTTCCCAAACGGTTTACATTTTACGGCATCTTTCTCTGTCATGAGAATCGCTAAATTATCGCCAAACTCTAAATCCATGAGACTATAACGATGGTGGTCTTCAAATGAATGTGTGATCACCTCAATATCAGCATTGCGTAACAGCGTAAAGAAACGTTCAGGGTAACCTATACCTGCAACCGCATGCACCTTAGCGCCCGCGAAAGAGCTTAAATCCTTAGTCGCAATCTTATCAGTTAACGAAACTACATTTGTAACTATAGAGGTGTATTGGTACTCATATGCTGCGTTTTCTCCATTACTGATAACGAGATCAACTGAATTCAAACGAGACTTTGGCTCACGCAAAGGTCCAGCCGGCAAACATCTACCATTACCAAATTCTCGATCACCATCGACGACGACAATCTCAAAGTCACGTGGTAATGAATAGTGTTGTAAACCATCATCCGAAATAATTACATCAAGCTCATATTTTTCAGTTAAATAGGTCGCAGCTTCATATCGATCTGCTGAAACAGCAACTGGGCATGAGGTTAGTTGTTTAAGCATTAGTGCTTCATCACCTACACTCTCGACTGCGCTGTCTTCAAGAACTTCTATAAGAATATTGTCATCGCGTTTATAACCACGCGATATAATTCCAACTTTCAAACTGCGTTCTTTACATTTTTGTGCTAGATATGCAACAAAAGGTGTTTTGCCTGCACCCCCTACCGTTATATTGCCGACAACAATGTTGTATACATTTTTTATATGCTCATTAGAGCTTGTGGTTTTGTAGTAAAGACGTCTCGCACACACCACGAACTGAAATAACCACGATAAGGGCAATAACAATATTGACGAAAAATTATTTGTGTACCAGAGTTTTTCGCTATCGATGTTCAAGCTTCGACCAGTTTCGGTTCACTAATTTGCATCTTGTATAATGCTGCGTAGGCATCGTCGACTTTGAGTAATTCTTGATGACTGCCTATTTCGACTATCTTGCCTTTATCCATCACCACAATGCGATCTGCGTTCTCAATAGTTGAAAGCCTATGTGCAATGACTAACGTTGTGCGGTTTTTCTGCAAAACCTCTAAAGCTCTCTGAATATATTGTTCAGACTCAGTATCTAAGGATGATGTCGCCTCATCAAGAATTAATATCGGTGCATCTTTTAATAATGCACGAGCAATCGCAATTCTTTGACGTTGTCCGCCCGACAATAACACACCATTTTCGCCGACAAGAGTGTGTAATTTATCGGGAAGTTTGTTCGTAAACTCTAAAACACGTGCTGCCTCTGCCGCTTGAACAACTCGTTCATCACTGGCATCTAAGTCTTGTGCATAGGCGATATTATTTGCAATAGTGTCGTTAAAAAGCGTGATATCTTGATTCACAATTGCGATTTGGTCTCGCAATGATTTCAAACTTAGTTCGGAAACATTAACTCCATCAATGGTAATTACGCCTTCGTCAATATCATAAAATCTTGGCAGAATATTTACCATTGTCGTTTTACCGCTGCCCGATTTACCTACAAATGCGACAGTTTCTCCCGGCTCTACGACTAGATTGATGTGCTCTAGCGCATTCACATCACGCGATACATATCGAAAACATACATTTTTAAATTCAATTTTGCCATTGCAAGTTGATAAGGTTTTGCTAGCCGTATCTTTTTCTTTCTCAGAATCAATTAACGCAAACACACTCTGTCCTGCAGCAATACCAGTTTGCAAAATTTCATTAAGCAGAGTTAGCTTTCTGGCCGGAGTTAAGATCCACACCATTGCAACAATAAAACTTACAAAGCCCCCTGCAGTTTCTTCTGTGGCAATTTCAGGTTGAGCCGCAATCGCTAGCACCGCCACTAACACAAACCCCACCAACATTTGGATGACTGGTGTGCTAGCAGCTTTCGTCACTATTTTTCTCATATTATTGCGACGGTAGCGCTCATTCGCATGCTCGAATTTATCTATCTCGTATTGTTGTCCACCAAATATTTTGACAATTCGATGTCCAATAATACTTTCTTCAACAATATGCGTTATTTTTCCTACAGATTTTTGCATTCTGGTGCTGAATTTTCGAAACAGTTTGCTGGTATATGCCACAACCCCAGCGATTAATGGCACAACAATTAGAAACATGATTGTTAGTTTCCAATTATTGATAAACATTACCGCAAGTAAAAATATTATTTTCGATGTGTCCTCTACTAGGCTGCGCAAACTTTTAACTGCCGCACCAATAACATGCTCAACATCGTAAGAAAATTTAGATAGCAGCGTACCTGTTGCTTGGTGATCAAAATAGTCAGTTGGCAAAAACTGTACTCGGTTAAACATATCCTTGCGCAAAGTTTTAACTACATGTGCACCAACATAACCAATTAAATACGTACCAATGAAATTCATGCATCCACGCAATACAATAATGGCGAGCAATGCGAGCGGAATCCACTTAATTTCATCAAAGTCTTTATCAACAAAAGAACTGTCAATAAATGGCCCCAATAAGTAAGCCATCAACGCATCCATGCCAGAAAACACTAACAAGGCCAATGAACCTAATAGCAGATATTGCCATTTGGTGAAGGTATAACTAAGAAGCCGGCGATATATTTGCCAGCCAGTTTTATTTACGGCTTGTTCCGCCATTGAAAATTAATGAAGGTTATTCTGGTTTTGAAGTCGCGATCGATAATTTCGAAATACCTACTTTAGCAACAGTATCCATTGCTGTAACTACAGCTTGGTGTGGTGTTGCAGCATCTGCACGAATTATGACACTTTTCTCTTTGTCGCCTGCAACAATTTTCTGTAATGATTGAAACAGTGTATTTGCTTGGTTATTAGTGAGACCTTGACCATTGACGAAATACGCCCCAGAAGGATCTATAGTAATTTCAATAGGAATGACTTCCATGGCTTGCTCTTCTGACGAAGCCTCAGGTAAATCTACTCTTAGTTCTGCCTGCTGATTAAATGTAGTGGTCACCATGAAAAAAATCAGCAACAAAAACACCACGTCAATCAACGGCGTGATATTTACATCTAAACGATCTTCTTCTGCTCGGCTAAAATTCATTTAATATTTACACCAAACATGAGTTTATGAATTTGCTTTACGTTGACCATGCATCACTTCAACGAGCTTAATCGCCTCTTCTTCCATGCCTACTACTAAACCATCGACCCGTCTTCTGAAATAACGCACAAATATCAAACTTGGAATTGCAACACTTAGGCCAGCAGCAGTAGTAATCAAAGCTTTAGATATTCCTCCAGCAAGCTCGCCAGGATCCCCTACTCCGACACTTGTAATTACACTAAATACTTGAATCATTCCGATCACGGTTCCTAAAAGTCCAAGTAAAGGAGAAATTGCTGCAATCGTACCTAAAGTATTCAAGAAACGTTGTAATTCATAGGCTACATGCCGGCCGGTTTCTTCAATGCTTTCTTTCATAATTTCGCGGTCATAATTCTTATTCAGAAGACCTGCTGCGAGAATCCTACCTAGCGGAGAACTCTTACGTATTTGCAATATGCGATTTTCGTCTAATTTGCCTTCTTTGCTCCATTGCCAAATCTTGGCAGCCAGATATTTAGGTGCCACACGTTCTTTTTGAAGCGTCCAAAAGCGTTCAATAGTGATCGCTAACGCAACAATAGATGCAGCGATGATGGGTAGCATTAGCCAACCACCTGCCTTTATGATTTCATACACTTAGAATAACTCCTTGAGATTTTACTTTGGCTTAAGGCTTAATAACTAGAGTTCGCCGGTGGACATAATGCTTGATTTAAATTCTATCTAAATATTGCTCAAGGCTTAGTGTGCCAAAAGCGTTGTCGCACTTCACGATATCCTGGCTGTAATTGCAATCCGTTTTTTTCAGAAAATTCAAAGCTAATCATACCTTGCATAGCCGAATTTACTAAGTCACTACCAAACTCTTCGTAACGCGAGACTACTTTTTCATCGGGAAAACCATAGGGATTCCTATAGCCAGTAGTAAATACGACATAATCTGGCGAAGTGGCCTTAATAAAGGCAGCAGTAGAGGATGAATTACTACCATGATGTGGCGCAATCAGTACATCTACATTTAGCCTATTTGCATCGTGTTTGACCAAGCTTCGCTCAATAGGCTTTTCGATATCGCCTGTTAACAAAAGGCTACCAGACAGATGCTCGACGCGTAATACACATGAGCTATTATTTTTAGAGAGCTTACCTATGTTTTCATCCTCTAAGTCTCGCGCTGGATGTAAAAAAGTAAAATTTACTTCTTGCCACTGCCACTGCAGACCTTCTCTACAAGCGCTAAGTTCATCATGCTGATAATCAGCCGTCTGGTTTACGATCAATTGTTTAACTTTTATATTCGCTAACAATCCATCTAGTCCACCTGCATGATCTTTATCCCCATGACTCACTACTAGCGTATCGATTTCATGAATCCCACGTTTGCGCAAATACGTGGCAACGATAGCTTCGCCTGCATTAAAACTATTACTAAATTTTGGACCGGTGTCATAAACCAATACCTTTTCACCCACATGCAATACGACCGCAGTCCCTTGACCTACATCTAATACGGATAAAATAAGATCATTTTTAGAACCAGTTGGTGACTTAGCGAAAACGAGTGGACTCAATAATGCAATACTAAGCGCTTTTGCGGGCCAACCTTTTGGCATAAGTAAAAGTAGAATGCCAAATGCAGCTGGAATAAGCGCCCAGCTAGGAACCGCATGTTTCCAACTCGCAAAAGGCAAACTGTGCAAATAATCCAAAACAAACCAAAATATATCTAGAAAAACACCAACTACTTGCAAAATCCAAGCACCAAAGCTCTCATTAATTAATAACAGCAAAGCACCAACCAAACTAAGCGGCACAACTAAAATACTTACCCAAGGAACTGCGAAAAGATTTGCAATCGGTGAAATTAAAGAGGCTTGTTGGAAAAATAATAAAGTTATAGGCAGTAGCCCTAGAGCAAGCGCAAGTTGAATTTTAACAACATGCAAACCCCACCTTTCAGATGACTTCTTACCTTTGACTGAAAATAGAATAATTGCAACTGCGATAAATGATAACCAAAACCCTGGCGCTAATACTGAAAAAGGATTCCATACCAATACACACAACAACGCAATCGCTAGAATATTCCAAGGTCGGAATGATTGCATGGTGTAGATAGATAAAAATACTACTGCTGCCATTACCATGGCACGTTGCGTGGGAATAGAAAATCCTGCAAGCATTGCATAAAATACTGCAGCGAAAATGGCTGCAATAGCCGCTACACGTTGTGCTGGAATATATAGACAACACCTTTCGCTACGCTTCCAACACCACACCACTAAAAAATATACAAAACCAGAAACAATTCCTACATGCAATCCGGAAATAGCGAGCAAATGATTCGTTCCTGTCTGCGTTAGCATTTGCCAGCGATCCGCATCCATTTGACCACGTTCACCTAACACTAAGGCTTTTATGATTGCAAGATGATTCTTTTTTGAGGATTCAAGCTTTTGATTTAGTTTTGCACGTAAATAATATGCAGGATTCGAGAGGCTTGTTTTTTTGATGCGTTGATTATTACCTTTTACTGCGTACATACCCAGTCGCACGAATTTCACGCTCAAATAACCATTTCTCATAATCAAAGCTACCTGGATTAGCAAAACCCCAGGGGCGTTTTAAACGTATTCTTAATTGCCAAGTTTCACCTAACTGGATGTCAGGCAAATTGCCATACCAGTTTAGCCTTACCTTTTTTGGCAAATTCACCAATTTGCCACGCCGATGGCCTTCTTCAATTACAAACTCAAATCTTAAACTGCGAGCTTGTCTTGCAGGGATTGAAACCACCTTACCAGATACTTCTAGATCAACTCCTTCAAGAGACTTATTTAATCCAGGGTGTAAATTCAGGTGGGCATGCGCTAAAGCACAGAAAAAGCCGAGTAAAAGGCTAACCAGCAAAACACTACGAGGGTATTTCAACCCAATTAAGACTGTCGGTACAATTCCAATAGCCCAATACCAATGCGGCAACGTAGTAAACACTGTTAAAATAGTGACGCCAAGTAAAAACGCTACCGCAACCTTAAGCATGGATAACTTTCCCAACCAAATGTTATATTTTTATTTTAACCTAGATAAGCACCATAGATTCATATCCAGATAAATGCCATTTAGATTTCTTAAAAAACACTTCGAAAATCGAGATCTAACAAAAGATAAGTCCTTTAGTATATTTGGTGAATTTATCCACGATCAAAACTTGTGGCATATGCGTAGGCGTTCGGTTGCCGGTGCATGTGCCATTGGCTTGTTTTGCGCATTTATCCCTATACCCTTCCAAATGGTATTAGCAGCGGGTCTAGCCATTATCTTTAGATGTAACTTACCCATATCTGTTGCACTCGTTTGGGTAACCAATCCTGTAACCATGCCACCTCTGTTTTTCTTAGCTTATAAAGTGGGTACATTTTTAACCGAAACTAATTTAGGACCATTTGAATTTGAACTGAGCTTAAATTGGCTCTTTACTGAACTGCGCGAACGCTGGAAACCGTTTTTAGTCGGTTGCCTGTTTTCAGGAACGGTAGCGGGCTTATTTGGATTTATCGTAGCAAGAATTTTATGGCGAATAAGAGTTGTTACATTTTGGAATAAAAGAAAACTACGCAAGTTAGGAAAAAAATAATTTTTTAGCTTTAATGCTCCAAAATACGATGCTTGATTAATTCTATAAAAGCCGTCATTTAATTACATCAAATTATTTAATGCGCACTACTGTTGTTTGCTGGCCATCAGAAGATTCAAATGTAAATTCTTCATCGTTCACACTTATAATTTTATCTGATATTTTAAGACCCGGTTTTAAAAAGTCATTATTCGACTCAAGGACTTCAACATGGGAGTAACCATCTATCACTTCCCATTTTGAAATAATGTTATATTCTTCAACCAACTCTTGGTTAATAAATATTTTTCCATGTGTATTGATTGTCCCATCACTGTTATATCTTTCTGTAGCCTTTATCTGCATATCACCATCTGACACCTCAAACCGCCAATGTCCGACTAACTTATCAAATAATTTTTGATCTGAATCAGAAGCAAAAGATACTAATGCAAAGAAAACTAAAATTGTGATTGTAATAAACCTCATAAGTAATACCTAAAGCATTAATTGCAAAATAATTAACATGTGAGCACTCCATCTTCTAATGTATAGATCTTATCCATAGATTCTGCAATTTTTGTGTCATGTGTGACCATTACAATTGCAGTATTTAGCTCACGATTTAAATCCAGCATTTCATTTTGTACTTGAACTGCATTTTTCTGATCCAAATTACCGGTAGGTTCATCCGCAAGAATTACTTTAGGGTTAGTAACCAATGCCCTAGCAATCGCAACACGCTGTCTCTCACCACCTGAAAGCTCTGTGGGTTTATGCATTACGCGATTCTCTAAACCAACTTTAGACAACATTTTTTTAGCGCCAGCTTCTGCCTCTGAAACGGTTCCTTCACGAAGTAATAAAGGCATTGCCACATTTTCTAAAGCGGTAAATTCTGGCAATAAATGATGGAACTGATATATAAACCCTAAAGATTGATTTCGTAATCTTCCTCTTTCTGCATCTTGTAATGCCGACATATCTTCCCCACAAACCTTGACGGTTCCTGAGGTGGGAACATCCAATCCACCTAATAGATGCATAAGGGTGCTCTTGCCGCTACCTGAAGCACCTACAATGGCTACTCTACTTTTCTCTTCAACCGTAAAGTTTATATTTTTCAAAACCTCAACACTTGCTGGACCACTTTCATAGGTCTTAGAAAGGTTTGTGCATTCTAGTACGAAAGTCATAATTTACTTCCCAGTGTACACATACCCTTACTCATACCTTAAAGCTTCTGCAGGTTGTGTACGTGCCGCTTTCCAAGCAGGGTATATAGTGGCTAGTACTGTAATAACAAAAGCAATAACACAGATAGTAATGACTTCACTTGGTACTACATCAGAAGGAAAATCGCTAATCGGATATACATCTTGAGAAAGAAATTTAGCTCCACGTATATTTTCTACCGCCCGAACCAAAGCTTCAATATTAGAAGCCAAAAGCACACCTCCCAATGCGCCCAGCAACGTTCCCACTAAACCAATTACTGTTCCCTGCACAATGAAAATTCCCATAACACTTTTCGGCGACACGCCTAATGTCCGCATAATGGCGATGTCACTTTGCTTTTCGGTTACCACCATCACTAGCATTGAAATGATATTAAATGCTGCAACAAAAACGATGATGATCGTAATAATAAACATCATGGTTTTTTCCATTTTCAACGCACGGAAAAAATTTCTATTATGGTAAGTCCAGTCGGTTACCCAATAACTCCCTCCAAGATATTCACGTAAGCCATAGGTAATTTCGCGGGCATCAAACAAATCTTCAAATTTTAGACGTAGCCCCGTCACCGCATCGCCTAAACGAAATAACCGTTTTGCATCGTCAATATGAATCGCTGCAGTATTTCGATCATATTGCGGCATGCCGACTGCATAAGTGCCAACAACGGTAAAACGTCTAAACTTGGGAACAATACCAGCAGGGGTAACAGTGGCTTCTGGTGTAATAACAGTAATCTTATCGCCTACGTCTGCGCCTAAGTAATTTGCCAAGTCTCTTCCAAGCAAAATACCAAATTCACCTGGTTTAAGTACGTCTAGGTTTCCATCTTCAAGATGCTCTCCAATTCGCGATACCTTGCTTTCAAGTTGTGGATTGATGCCATTTAACATTGCACCCGTTACTTGCTTGCCATACACGATCATACCTTGGCCTTGTACATACGGAGCCGAGCCATGAATTTCTGGTCGACCTTTGAGCTCGTCTTCAACCTTTTGCCAATCACGTAGCTTGCCATCGAGCTCTAACACAGTCGCATGAGCCGTCATGCTTAAAATGCGATCTTTAATTTCAAATTGGAAGCCATTCATTACCGACAAGACAGTGATAATCAATGTGATTCCGAGTGCTAAACTGAAAACGGAAATAAACGATATAAAAGAAATAAAATGGTTTCGGCGCTTAGCACGCAAATACCGTGATCCGATGAATAATTCGAGAGGCCTGAACATTAAATGATCGTTCGCTTTGTGGGTTAAATTAGATTAAATAGTATCTGTAATATATTGATTATTATAGAATCATTGTCGATGGATACATACACAATTTGAACTTAGGCATGAAGGTTAGTGATCTTGTTTATAATTCTGTAGCCTGTCCTAGAGCGACCCTTAGTCCGTTAAAACTCCACAATTATCGTGCTTCCTGTGAGCATTGATTCCAGCGAATAGTACGCAATGGTATGATCTAAAAAAGCTTAATACGGACCTTAGATTTATGCGCATTTTTATTAGTTCAATACTCGCCCTATTTTTAGCAGTAAGCACCTTACAGGTAAACGCACAGGTAGTGAAGACGCCTGGTAGCAGCGCTCAAGTGGTCGTGAATTCAACTATGCCTCATCGAGGCCTTTCAAAACTACAGGTTGAAACCCGCTTTGGTCAGCCCGCATCAAAAGAAGGCCCAGTAGGCACACCTGCAATCTATCGCTGGAACTATAACAATTATTCTGTTTTCTTTGAGAATAATATCGTTATTCACTCTGTTGCGCATTGATTCACATTGAATCAGCTCGCAAAATAAAGCTTACATAAAAAAGCTTTTACATTATTCATTGTGACTTCATACCATCTCGCTCCCGAATGGGCGCGTCAAGATGCCGTTATTTTAGTTTGGCCACATCAGCATTCTGATTGGGCACAAGCTAAGAATGACACAAAATTAGATCGTATTGAGAAAACCTATATCGAACTAACACGCTACATTTCAAGAAACCAGAAAGTAGTCTTAAACGCATATGACCAAACCCACATCGCGTATATACAAACATGCTTATCGAAAAGCGATAGCAAGTTTGAAAATATTATATTTACAGCTATTCCAACCAATGACACTTGGGTACGCGACTACGGCCCCATTTGTGTTCGCTCTAACTCCGAAGATGTTTTACTAAATTTTAAATTCGACGCCTGGGGAAATAAATACACTCATGAGAAAGATAATGCGTTTAACCAAGTACTAAGAAAAGAACTAGCTCTTGAAGCAACCCTCTTACAAGTTAAGAGCATATTAGAAGCAGGAAATATTGATGTAAATGATAAAGCGTGCTTGTTAAGTTCTAAATCCTGTTTTAAACGTAGCCAGTCAAATCAATCAACTGAAATACTATTAATAGAAAACAATTTTAGAAGTTGGTTCGGTAGTGAGCATATTTTTTGGATTGATAAAGTTAAACTAATTGGTGACGATACGGATGGGCATATTGATACACTCGCCAGATATTGTTCCGACAATATTATTGCTTATTCTGCAGTAGGACATGCATCAGACCCAAATAAAAATAATCTAACTACCTTGAATCAACAATTAATTGAGATAAAAACAAGCTGTGCAAATGATTTAGAATTAATCCCTATTCCACTCCCAAAACCTATTTTCGATCAAAATAAACAACTACCTGCTAGTTATGTAAATTTTTTAATTACTAATAAATATGTATTCGTTCCAGTTTTTAACGACAAACAAGATGAGTCAGCATTGAAAATTATTGATGACTGCTTTCCATCAAGAGAAATCATAGATATAGAGAGCAATGCTTTGATTCAGGAATACGGCGGGATACACTGTGCCACCATGCAAATACCTCAAGGGTTTCTATCATGAGTTTAATTGATGCCGCTCTCGTGCAACAAAAAATGAGTACGCACTACCAAAAAAATCTTGAGTACAGCCTCGCACAAATACAATTAGCTGCTGAAAAAGGTGCTGATCTTGTCGTTCTTTGTGAACTACACAGCCACTTATATTTCTGCCAAGAAGAGTCTGCACACAATTTCGAACTAGCTGAAACTATTCCTGGACCACTGACCGAAGCGCTGTCAAAAGCTGCAAAGCAAAATAATGTAGTTGTTATTGGTTCAGTTTTTGAAAAACGCACTGAAGGCCTCTATCACAACACTGCAGTGGTCATAGATAAGGACGGTAGCTTGGCAGGTAAATATAGAAAAATGCATATTCCAGATGATCCGGGCTATTATGAAAAATACTACTTCGCCTTCGGCGACCAGGGTTTCGCTCCTATCCAAACCTCATTAGGAAAACTTGGAGTATTGGTGTGTTGGGACCAGTGGTTTCCTGAGGCTGCACGTTTAATGACTTTAGCAGGTGCACAGTTATTAATTTATCCGTCTGCTATTGGATGGGATCCGCGCGATGATGAAACTGAGCAACAACGCCAATTTCATGCTTGGCAAACTATTCAGCAAAGCCATGCCATCGCAAACAACTTGCCTTTAATTTGCACGAACCGCGTTGGACATGAACAAGACCCATCGAAACAATCTGATGGAATTAATTTTTGGGGTCAGTCTTTCATAACCGATACATTAGGTAAAATTGTTGCTCAAGCTTCTTCTTCAGATGCTGAAACCATATACTCGTCTGTCGACTTATCAGAAACAGAACAAACGCGCCAAATTTGGCCTTATTTGCGCGACCGACGTATTGATGAGTATGGAAATTTAACTAAACGCTTAATTGATGACTAATTGTTATCTTTGTTTGCGCCAGTAAAAAATAAATAAAAACTTTGCAGTGCAATGGCTAGAACAATAACCCCTAATAGCATTACCGCCAGCAACACTAAAAGCGCAATATTTCCTTCCCAATTAACGCCTAAAAGCTTTACTACATTCGTATCTTGATATTCTTTGTACTTGGGTATTAAGCGTGAAATGAATAGCGAGAAAATAAGCGTAAAGATAATCCCTCTTATCACAGAAATAACCTCATGTTCAAATGGCTCTCAATACTAAATAGGGTACTAGGAAAAATAAAAATATCATTAGCTTATATCCACCCATCAATGAATAGTGTATGGCATTAAACTTTTCGACTGGTAGAGAAAACCATTTTCCATGCAGCCTGTAAATCCAATCATGTGCGAGGAAAAATAATGCGGCCCATACACAAAGAATGACAATATGAATTAACGAGCACCAAGCTAATAAGTGTAATAGTTCAGCTTTAGACATATCCGCCTCACTTCGTTGCTATGACAACACCCAGGATATGCGTTGATTATAGCAGCAAACTTGTGATTCGCTGATTAATATTACACGAGATACAAAAGCTGAATTGCCCTTATTTAGAGATAATAAAATTTATGCTGCAATCGGTTCTGCAATATCTTCAGAAATTTCAATATCAGAGGAGTCATAAGCATACACTCGATTGCGCCCATTTGAATCCGCACGTTTGATTGCTTTTTCAGCTACATCAGTCAAATCAAAACCACTCTTAATACGATCTTCTACGCATGAAACACCCACTGTAGCAGTAATACTTAAAGCGCCTATATCATGCTGATCTGAATTAGGAAGAACTTCTAATTGCTCAATTTCTGCACGAAGACGATCTGCAAGCATGATCGCCAAATCTGGTTTCGTTTGTGTTGTAGCAACAACTAATCTTTGTTCATCATAACGTGCAACGATATCTGATGCACGTACTGAAGCTACCAAGAAATCACTTACTTTGCGAAGTACTACATCACCTACCAAATTACCTTGTTTCTTAACAATAGATTCAAATTGATCAATTTCAAACAATAGAATTGAAAGTGGCTGATTATAACGACGAGATCGTTGCGTCTCTTCATCGACTCTACGATCAAAGTAACGACGGTTATAAATATCTAAGATTGGATCAATAATACTTGCTTGATCCATTGCAATCGCTTGCCCGATATCACGTGTAGTTTGATAAGTCAGGAAACAAAGAAGTAGAACAAACCCTGAAGCAGCAAAACATATTGCTGGGAAAGTAATGTTAGCAAGCACAAGTTTGCCTGTAACAAGCATAAACATATACGTTGTATAGCCTACAATAAAACCCACTATAAAGAACGATAAAATCTTCCAGTTATTTCGAACTTCACCTAAAGGTAGCTTTTTTACTAATTGCTGAACAACAAAAAGCGAAGCCGCAAATAGAAAAATGCTGCTTAATAATAAAATATTAGCTAATAGAAACATGCTAGTAACTCCAAAAATCATCCTTAATTTTTTGAGAACGAGTTAGGCTAAATATTTAGTTAAGGCGCTAACTCACTTATTACTATATCCACTGTCTCGGACTGATTTGTTTTTACAGATTGGACACTTCCAAATAAGTCCCCAGATTGCATAACTGCTTGTCCAGACTTTGAAATCCTTGCAATAACCTCAACCTGCTCCATGCTGGATAAAGTCATGCTAGGCATCATTGAAACAGAATCATCTAGGGTAACAGTAGCAGGTAGGTCTCCAGCGGTCATTTTAACTAGAGCTAAAGGCATCTTCGGTCCATTCATGGCGCGCGCATAAATAAATAGCGTGTCCGAGTTCACAGTATTTTTGTGTACTGCATCACTTATAGTCACGTTTACTGTTATCTTAGTTTCATAAGCTTTAGTTGATTTTGTGTTTGTGAGTTCGCCAGGATCGTCAACTGTTTGTGTAACTTTAATTCCAGCTTTTTGTTTAGCATCATTCAGATACTTTATTAATGCTGATTTTACATCAGCTTGATCATCAGGCACTTGTTGAATCAATTTTTCCCAGTGCTTTACTGAAGCCGAATAGTTTTGTAACTGGTAAGCTGCCATTCCTGCATACCATAGTCCTCGCTCATTATTTGGTTCAATCTGCAAAGCCTTAGTAAATAGTGTTGAAGCACTTTCATCAAAATTATTACCCGCTGCAAAACCTTTAGCTTCACCAAATGAAATAAGAACATCAGGATCTGCGCCATTGCTTAATTCATTAGCCTTGGCATAAGCTTTTACAGCATCATCAAAACGCTGCGTGACTAGATAAGAACGACCTAACATTTTCCAGCTTTCAAGGTTATCAGGTTCTCGCTCTAAGTGTTGCTCAAGCTTTGTTATTGCTTCTTCAACTGAACCCACTTGATTAGATTGTTGAGCTAACATTTTTTTTTGAAACTCAGGATCTAGAGACTGCAGACCGTTCTCAAGTTGCAAATAGGTCAGCACAGCAGCCACAGGAATGCCTAATAAAATAATGATAGGTAGTATTTTATTGCTGGTTTTAAAAGCAACTTCTTTATGGTCTTCTAAATCATCGATTAATGATCGTTCTAAATCCGACTTAGCAATTGCATACTGTTCCGTATCTATTAGATCATTATTTTTGTCACTTTCTAACTCTAAAAGCTTTTTTTCATATACTGCGCGATTAATCTTCTTTCGATCTAAATCTTTAAGCGCTTGCTTGGATACTAAAGCAGGCAAAATAATTATCAATGCAACAACAATTAACAAGCCACATATGATCCAAAATGTATACATTAAGCATTTACTCTTTTGGTTCGTTTAAAATCGAGTCTAGCTTCTTTCTTTCGTCATCAGATAATTCTACATTTGTAGAAATTTTTTGCTTTTTGACAAAAAGCAGTACTAATAACAACACTACGACTAAAAATAGAAATGGCCCAAACCATAATAAATAGGTTTTTGGTTGCACCAGAGGTTTATATAAGACGAAGTCTCCATAACGGTTCGCCATAAACTCAATGATTTCAGAATCCGACGCACCTTGATTAAGCATCTTATTCACTTCAACCCGCAAATCATTAGCCAATTCTGAATTAGATTCTGCAATCGTTTGGTTTTGGCAAACCAAACATCTCAGCTCATTCAAGAGCGCGTGATAACGCTTCTCATATTCAGGTGCCACGATTAAAGGTTCTGCGATTACTGATTGCAACGCAAGAAACACAAAAATAATTAAATAATATAAATTATGATGCTTCATTTCTTAATTGCTGAATCAGAGGAAGGATTCCTGCTTCCATTTCTTCTATCGTCAGCGGCCCAATATGTTTATGACGAATAATTCCTTTTTTATCAATAATGAAGGTTTCAGGCGCCCCATATACCCCCCAATCAATCGCGACCCTTCCCTCTTGATCAACCGCATTACTAACAAAAGGATTACCAAAATCTCTCAAATAGGTTTTTGCTTGAACACTGTCATCTTTATAGTTCAACCCATATATAGGCGCAACATTTCTTTTCGCCAACTCTAACAGCACATGATGTTCTTGCTTGCATGCAAAACACCAAGTTGCCCATACATTCAAAATTGATACTTTCCCAATAAATTCTCGTTCCGAAAATATTTTGTCTGCTTGTTCTAACCTAGGAAGTGAAAACTCTGGTACGGGCTTACCTATCAACGGTGAATCAACTTTTGAAGGGTCTTTATATAACCCTATGAATAGGAAGCCACATAACACAAAAAAAAGAACAACAGGCAATAGATATTTAAGCATGATGAATATATTAAGAAGCAGCTTCTGCAGCTACTTTTTTATCAGATTTAGATTTTACTAATACCACCTCTTCTCGCTTTAACTTAAGACGATAACGTCGATCCAAAGCAGCAAGCAATCCTCCTAGCGCCATTAAACCAGCACCAATCCAGATCCATTGTATGAAGGGCTTATAGTATAGACGCATACCCCAAGCTTGATTATTTATTTTCTCGCCTAAAGAAACATATACGTCTCTTAAAAATCCTGAGTCAATCCCTGCTTCTGTCATTGGATTTTGTTGCACAAGATAGGTGCGTTTCTCAGGAAAAAGTGTTGCCACTTTTTTACTATTTTTAAATACATCAACCGATGCTTTTTTAGATGAATAATTAGGTCCTTGCACAGCATCTACACTATTAAATCTAAATTTGTAACCTGCCATTTCAACTTCGCCACCGATTTGCATTGGAATTTCTTTTTCTTCTTGAAATGCATTTACAAAAGTAACTCCGAAAACAAACACACCAATCCCTATATGCGCCAGCGTCATACCATATGTTGCCTTTGGAATTTTCTTTAAGTGTTGAAACGCATTATGTCTCGCATCACTACGTCCAATATTTTTGAGTAAGTAATAGAGTGCTGCAAAAATAGACCAACTCCCTAATGCTATGCCTAAGACCACAAGTATTGAGGTTCTGCCTGCGATCACAAAAGGCAATACAAGTCCAATAATGAGCCCAATAACTACAACTTTTACTAATTTTTTTAATGTTTCAGTGAGATTTGCTTTTTTCCACCGTAAAAACGGTCCAACACCTACTACTAACACTAACGGCAACATTAATGGCACAAATACTGCGTTAAAATACGGAGGCCCTACAGAAATCTTTCCTGCATTCAATGCATCTAAGAACAATGGATATAGTGTGCCAACTAAAATCGTAAACATTGCTACTAACAGCAATACATTATTTAATAATAAAGCTGTCTCACGTGAGACTAATTCAAATTGACCAATTGATTTAATTTTTGGTGCACGTATTGCATATAGTAGTAAGGAGCCACCGATGACTACTGCCAAGAACAGCAATATATAAACTCCACGTGCAGGGTCTGTTGCAAATGCATGCACTGAAACCAATACGCCCGAACGCACTAAGAAAGTTCCTAATAAGCTCAACGAGAAAGCTAAAATGGCTAATAACACTGTCCAGTTTTTAAAGCTTGAACGCTTTTCCGTTACTGCTAGAGAATGTATTAATGCAGTACCCACTAACCAAGGCATAAATGAGGCATTTTCCACTGGATCCCAGAACCACCAGCCTCCCCAACCGAGTTCATGATAAGCCCACCAACTTCCTAGTGCGATCCCGATGGTTAAAAAGACCCAAGCAAAGGTTGCCCATGGTCGAGACCATCTTGCCCATGCTGAATCTAGCTTTCCACCTAATAAAGCTGCGATCGCAAATGCAAATGCAACCGAAAACCCAACATATCCCATGTATAACATTGGAGGATGAATCACCAAGCCAGGATCTTGTAGTAAAGGATTTAGATCGCGTCCTTCAAGTGGTACAGGGAAAATTCGCTCGAATGGGTTCGAAGTAAGTAGTGTAAACAGAATAAATCCAACACTTACAAAACCCATTACACCCAACACACGTGCGACCATGTCGTTAGGTAGACTTCTACTAAAAATGGTAACCGCGAAGGTCCATGCCCCTAACATTAAAACCCAAAGCAATAATGATCCTTCGTGTGCTCCCCAAACGGCTGAGATTTTATATTGTAAAGGCAATGCAGTATTTGAATTATTTGCCACATACAAAACTGAAAAATCAGATGCAATAAAGCTATACGTTATGCAAACATAGGAAATTAATAGAAATAGAAACTGACCTCGAGCTGCAGGTTTAGCAACCGCTATCCATTGGCTTGTTTGAGTTTGCGCACCAAGAATTGGAATAATAGTTTGAACAATCGCCAAACATAGCGCTATGACTAAAGCAAAATGACCAATCTCTGGAATCATAATCTATGATGAGTAAACTTTTAGTAATTTTTCTTTGGAATGTTTTCTGGATGTGATGCGCCAGAAGCTTTTAGCGCCTCTGCCACCTCAGGAGGCATATAATTTTCGTCATGCTTGGCTAACACTTCTTGGGCAACAATAGTTCCTTCCGAGTTGAGTTTGCCCTGCGCCACGATTCCTTGCCCTTCACGAAACAAATCTGGCAAAAGACCTTTATAGCGTACCGTTACAGTTCCCGAAGTATCGGTTAAATCAAATTCAGTCGTAACACCATCATTAAAACGATTTACACTTCCTTCAACCACTAAGCCACCTATCCTGAAAAGTTTATCTTGACTTACTTCTCCTGCAACAATTTCAGTTGGGGTATAAAAGTAGGTTTTATTTTTTTGTATGGCATAAACCCCAAGTGCTGTTGCAGCACTAAATCCTAATAGCACAATCGTTACAAATATCAAACGTTGTTTTCTTTTTGGTCGCATCTTACTAGTTTACCTATTCTTCCAAGCTTTCTTTAATTTCTTTAGTGAGTTTTTTCTTGCGCCGATTTGCAATCACTATACTCAATACAAGTGCCAACATTGTAATTCCATAAGAACTCCAAATATACATCCACTTACCATCCATGTAGAAAAATTCTTGCATCTTCAACTTTCTGTTATTAGTTTCTTAACCCAGTTTGTAGAACGTTCGCGGGAAACAATTTCATTGCGTATGCGTATAAACAGCACCCAAACAAAATATACTTTGAAAGCAATTGCCATGACCAATAACGGATAAAGCATACTTGGATCCATTGATGGTTTATCAGAAATAATTTCCATATTAGGTTGATGTAATGAATTCCACCAGGTTACAGAATAGTGAATAATAGGAATATTAATCACGCCTACAATAGCTAACATGCTTGCAGCTTTTGCAGCTACACGTTTATCTTCAATCGAAGAATAAATAGCGATTACACCAAAGTATAAAAACAATAATATTAGTTCCGAGGTTAATCTCGCATCCCATGTCCAGTACGTACCCCAAGTAGGTTTACCCCATAACATTCCAGTAATCAGCGCTAGTGCTGTGAACACAGCACCAATTACTGCACATTCAGACACTACAATTTCGGAAATCTTTGTTTTCCATACCAATGCTACAAATCCTGCAACTGCCATCACCATATATACAAACATCGACATCCACGCTGCTGGCACATGAATGAAAATGATTCGATAGGATTCACCTTGTTGATAATCCGTAGGTGCAACGACTAAGCCCCAATACAAGCCAATTGCCATTAGTATGAGCGTTATACCGCCTAACCACGGTAGCCATTTACCCGACCACTCGTAGTAATATTTTGGTGAAGACAATTTATGAAACCAAGCCCACATTTATAACTTTCTCTAGTTCATACTAATTTTTAGTGAAGCACCGATCGCTAGTGGTGCCAATATCAATGCCAGAATCAATCCAGCACCAAGCATTGCTAAGTGCCCAGAAGATGACATGCCTTCAATAGCTGTACTGACTGCAGCAGAAGCAAAAATCAACACCGGGATATACAATGGCAATACCAGCAAGCCTAATAGTACACCACCGCCACGCAAGCCTGCGGTTAATGCCACACCAATTGCACCAATTAAGCTGAGTATCGGCGTCCCGATTAATACTGTTAACAATAATGTGGGTATTGCCTGCTGAGGTATATATAAGAGTAAGGCCATTAAAGGCACTATGATCAACATTGGCAAACCTGTAATCAACCAGTGCGCAATGACTTTGCCTAAAATTAATAACGTCGGAGGATGTTGGCTTAAAAACAATTGCTCAACACTACCGTCATCAAAGTCTTGCCTAAAAATACTTTCCATCGAAATTAATGCTGCAAGCAACGCAGTAACCCAAACTACACCTGGTGCTAACTGACTTAGAAAGTCCTTATCAGGACTCACTCCTAATGGAAACAAAGTTACTACAATCACATAAAATAGAATTGGATTCATTAATTCCGCACGTCGGCGAAATGCGACTAATAAATCGCGACGTATAATTGTGATAAGTGCATTTAACATCAATTTATATTCAACTAGACAGGTTAATACATTTCATTTTCTGCGAAGGAAGCACTAGTTCACGATGCGTGGTTACAATTAACATACCGTTATTTTCTAAATGCTTTTTCAACACATTTTCAAACTCAGTAACAAATTCTTTATCTAATGCAGTAAGTGGCTCATCTAAAACCCAAAGAATCCTTTCCTCTAGTTGCAAACGAGCTAATGCTACGCGGCGTTTTTGTCCTGCAGAAAGTTTACGTGTAAGCACGTTGCGTTGCTTAAACAATCCTACCGAACGAATAATGTCTTTAATTTCGCTCTCTTCTCTATTCGAACCTACTAAACGCTGTGCAAATACAAGGTTTTCCAATACGGTTAGATCCAATTTGACACCTGAAGCGTGTCCAATATATGAAATCTGCTGTTGATAATCTTCATGACCATCAATTGATTCACCACACCAGCTTATTTCGCCTTCAGTTGGATAATTAAATCCACATAAAATTCTAAGCAGACTGGTTTTACCGCTACCATTGCTGCCTTCAACAACTAAAGCTTCACCAGATTGAATTTCGAAATGAATTTTAGAGAATAGTTCAGTACTACCCTTCACACATTTAAGGTCATGTGCTTTGAGTACGCTTACCTCCTGTGTGCGCATAGCATTCTAATAATTAAAGAAAAATATAGGTTAAGATGGGTAACTCATTAATTACATAGGGATCTTAACACGTGGTGGCGTAGAAGCGACGAATGATGCTCTAACGCCGATAGCAGGTGGGACCCAATCTTTATAAAGACTAGCAAATCGCGGTTCCAGCCACCCATCACAATGAGTAGAATGTCGTGCTTTTTAACCATCTGTCATAAGCCCATCTAGAACCTCAAATGAGCATTTTTAATCCCCCACTGCCTGGAAACGAGCATAGTCATGTTACTTGGGGACGCACCTATGGCTGCAGCAAAGGATTAGCCTTAGCGAAAGCTGTAGAGCAATTCAACGGGCTGACGTTAATCATTACACCCGATATTCAGACTGCTCATAGCTTAGAAAGTGAATTGAAGTTCTTTTGTATCCAGGGCATCAATATTTATTTATTCCCTGATTTGGAAACCCTTCCATACGATGTTTTCTCCCCACATGAAGATATCATTTCTGATCGCATTTTAGCCTTAAGCGCTTTACCCAAAACTCAGCAAGGTGCATTAATCATTTCCGCAGGGACAATTTTATCCAAGCTGGCTTCAAAAGATTTTATTTTAGGACAGACATTAAACTTAAAAATTAATGATCAATTACATTTAGAAAACTTCAAACATACACTTACTAAGGCAGGTTACCAATACGTGTCGCAAGTCGTCACACATGGCGAGTTTGCCGTTCGAGGTTCCATCATCGACTTATTTCCTATGGGATCAAATCATCCCTATCGAATTGATTTATTCGATGATGAGATTGAAACCATTCGAATCTTTAATCCAGAAACTCAAGTTTCTACAGATAAGGTAGGTACATTACAAGTTCTACCTGCACGTGAATTTCCAACAGACGAAAATGCAATTAAACGTTTTCGACAAAACTATCGCATTCAATTTGAAGGCGACCCAAATAAGAGTGTAATCTATCGTGGTGTCAGCAATAATAATTTGCCTGCTGGAATTGAATATTACTTACCTTTATTTTGCGAAGAAACCAGCACATTTTTTGATTTTATTCCAGAAAACAGCCAGCTGGTTTTGATTGAAGACATCGTTGATATTGCTATGGATTTTGAAAACGATGTGTTTTATCGCTACGAACAACGCAAATACGATTTAGAACGCCCACCATTGCATCCTAAGCAAGTATGGATATCAACTGATTTTTTTGAAAAGAATTTATTTAAATTCAACACCATTAAGTTACAACAATATGAATTAGAACATTTACATCGTGATCAATATAACTTTGATGCACAAGCACTCCCTACTCTTACTATTAACTCACGCATCAAAGATCCTGCAAGTGAATTAATTCGTTTTATTGAATCCGGTACAAAGAAAATATTGTTTTTAGCTGAATCTGCTGGTCGTCGTGAATATATTCTAGATGTACTTAAAGGATTTAAAATTATCCCTACTGTTGTGGACTCATGGCCAGAGTTTTTATCTTCAGAACTTTCTTTAGCCATCACATTAGGGCCTTTAGATGATGGGTTGCTACTACAACAAGAAAATATTGCCATTATTACTGAAAGCAATTTATTTGGTGCAAAGGCAAAACAGAAACGCAAACGACGTCGACAGATCCGCGATGCAGAATCTCTAATTAAGAACCTTTCAGATTTAAGCGAAGGTTCACCAGTAGTACATGAAGATCATGGTGTAGGAAGATATAAAGGCTTAAAAACGCTTAGCCTGAGTGGTACCGATACTGAGTTTCTCATTCTTGAATATGCGGAAGGCGATATTCTATATGTACCGGTTTCATCTTTGCACTTGGTCAGTCGATATAGCGGTGCCTCTGAAGAAAATGCGCCTTTACATCATTTGGGTGGCGATGCATGGAAAAATATTAAACGTCGTGCCGCAAAACGAGCTCAAGATGTCGCGGCAGAATTATTAGACATTTATTCCAGACGTGAAGCCAAACAAGGTTTCCAATATAAAATCGATGTGATTGAGTTCAACGCTTTTTGCAATTCCTTCCCCTATGAAGAAACCCCCGATCAACTAAAAGCTATTGAGGATGTCATTTCAGACATGGAGTCGAAACGCCCCATGGATAGAGTTGTCTGCGGTGACGTAGGCTTTGGCAAAACTGAAGTGGCGATGCGCGCTGCATTTATAGCGGCAAATGCAGGAAAACAAGTTGCAGTATTGGTTCCAACCACTCTTCTAAGCTCACAACACTTTCAAAATTTCAGTGATCGATTCGCAGACTTGGCAATTGAAATAGAAACTCTATCAAGATTTGTTCCTGCCAAAAAACAAAAACAAGTACTAACCGGACTTGAAGACGGCCAAGTTGATATTGTGATTGGCACCCATAAACTATTTAACTCAGCAATTAAGTTTAAAAACTTAGGCCTTGTAATTGTTGATGAAGAGCAACGCTTTGGTGTTCGTCAAAAAGAAATACTTAAAAAAATGCGTACTGAAGTCGATATTCTCACATTAACTGCAACTCCAATTCCAAGAACTTTGAACATGTCTTTAAGTGGCTTACGTGATTTATCTATCATCGCTACACCACCTAATTTGCGCCTTGCAATAAAAACGTTCGTTGGTACATGGAACGATGGCATGATTCAAGAAGCTTGTATGCGCGAAATGAAGCGTGGTGGTCAAGTATTCTTTTTACACAATGAAGTAAAAACCATCGAAAAAGCTGCCAAAGATATCCAGCAGTTACTTCCTGACAGCGCTATTCGTATTGCTCATGGCCAAATGCCAGAAAAAGAATTAGAACAAGTAATGTTAGATTTTTACCATCAACGATTTAGCATTTTAGTTTGCACAACGATTATCGAAAACGGAATTGATATACCCACTGCAAACACCATTATTATTAACCGTGCTGATAAACTTGGACTTTCACAGTTACATCAAATACGCGGTCGTGTAGGCCGATCACACCACCGTGCCTATGCTTATTTAATTGCCCCACCACGTCCAGCGATGACAGCTGATGCGGTTAAACGTTTAGAAGCGATTGAATCATTAGAAGACCTAGGTGTTGGCTTTACTCTTGCCACCCATGACCTTGAAATTCGAGGTGCCGGTGAATTATTAGGTGCTGAACAAAGTGGTCAAATCCATGAAGTAGGTTTTACATTGTATAACGAATTATTGGGTCGGGCAGTAGAAGCGTTAAAAGCAGGCGAAATACCAGATTTGGATCAACCGATGGATCAAGGCATTGAAGTTAATCTAGGTGTGCCTGCGCTCATCCCGGATGATTATTTACCTGACATACATGGAAGGTTAGTCATGTATAAACGCATTGCTAGCGCAAAAACCAGCGATGATTTAGATGATCTCGAAATCGAATTAATTGATCGTTACGGATTATTACCTGAATTTGCTAAAAATTTATTCTTAGTCACCCATCTAAAACTGCTTGCAAGTAGCTTTGGTGTATCACGAATTGAAATGAGCCATGAAACAGCGCGCATTCATTTTGGCAAGTCGCCAAATATCGATACTACGAAGATATTAGAGCTTATTCTTGAGCAACCTGATACTTATAAGCTTGATGGCTCCGAAAAGCTCACGGTTTATACAGAAACTGAAAATATTGGGGAACGAATTGACACCATCGTGAATCTATTAAATGATCTACAATTAAAACAAGCTGCTTAAATCAATCATTACATGCCTTACTTTAATAAAATCTTTCTACTCTCTGTTCTACTCGCCTTTTGCAACAATGCTTTCAGCAAGGACTATATCGTTGAAATGGTGTTTTTCGCGAATATGAAAAGCAATGCGGGTTCCGTACATGTATCCAACCAAGCCGTTATACCTGATCTGGGCGGTGCAATCACCTTAAATGAAGCTTCGCAATCGAAAGGCTTTATTCCCTTAAGTTCTGACACATTTCAGTTAAGCAATAAAGCTGCTGCACTGAATAAGTCTGGTAACTATCGTGTAATTAAACATATGTCCTGGCTACAACCCGGGCTAGCAAAAGAAGATGCCATTGCAGTGCGTGTACATGCTGGCAAAAATTACAAAGATGAATTTAAAGAGCGGTCTTTTGCACAAGCAAATTTTAGTGACCGACAAGTTCCAATCAATCACCCTGTCAATGAATTAGATGGCACGGTAAAAATCGTACTTGGACGTTTTCTACATTTATACACCGACTTAGCCTATCGAAAAACATTTAATATCTCTTCAGGAGATGCCCTAGGTAGAAACCGCGTGCTTGCAGATTTTCCAGTTAAAACACATCGTAAAATGCGCAGCAAAACCCTACATTATATTGACCATCCCTACCTTGGAATTCTAATTGAAATCCGCCCTGCTGGATGAGTGAGTCCATGGATGTGAGCGCAGGACGACGTGCATGGATGCACTAGTGTCTCGGGAGACAGGATGTAGGGAGCGACCGCACGAATATGAGATCCATCAGGAATGATGCAACTGATTAAAGATCTTTATTTAAAATGACCGCTTTCAGTCAATAGCAGTCATTTACGTTCTTGCTGACTGGGACCAATAATCGAGCTCGGCGATAATGTAATTAGCTACGGCTTCCTCAATTGAATTAAATTCAATTCGTTTTTCTGGATTCTCAAATAGCCAAATTTCATTGGATTCCGGAACCAGTACCCACCCACTAGATGTTCGTTTGTCCTCACAAAATTGAATCCAATCGTCAACATATCTACTTTCTTTTCGTATCTCCTTGACAAGATCCTCTGGAACAACCATTTCTCGAAGGCTTTTGTAATGTGTTTGGTCGATTGCTTTTCGTAAAGATATGCCCTTACCACGAATCGACACATCTCGGCCAATCGAAAGAATATTTCTCAGATCCTCGCTTTGTGCTTTGGCTGGCATGGCGTCTTACAATTAATTAAAGCGCATAAACTAAATTCTAATATGTTTTTAAGTGACAGAAATGTATTGCAATTGAAACCTTATATTTATACAGAATCTGCAACGTTCGCTTTGGGTCGAATGCAGTCGAAATATTATTTTGAATCATACATGGCATTATCATAAAGGTGGTGAAACATATCTTCTGTCAACTCAGGACAAATCCCTAGAATTGCTTTCATAAAATCATCCTTCTCTATCTCCTTGCCCCAACGCTTAAATGATAACTCCCATAAGGCTTCATTCATTTTTACCCCTACTTTTATTGCTTCATCAATTTCTGTAGCGGAATAATTTGAATAATTTTGAAGTAGTATTGCTTTGGCTTCATCAAGCTTTCCTCTACGACTCAACCAACATGCATCAATATGAATGTTATTAAAACTATTGTCGTATCCAAGTCCACTCATATCTTCAACTTTATGTACGCTTTGGGTCGTTAGTGATCATTTATCCTTATCTTTGAGGACATAATTAGAATTAAACCTACGATTAGGCTAATGATAAAAATTATAAGTGAGAAGGGTCTTTCTAACACCCAAAAAATTAATCTTTGCAACTCTTGCCAATCCATATCAAGTAATTTTGTGAAGTCAATATTTAATTTTTGGAGAACTTCATAAAACCGCAATGAAAACCACTCCCCATACTTAATCCAAAAATAACCTTGGTAAGCTAGAATCACTAAAGTTGCGAAGAAGCCTGCACTAATAATAAATATTCCAGCATCACTTATTTTTTCCGATTGTTTAGTTCTCATGTTAATGCAATTAAAATATTAGAATCTTTTTCCCAGTATTGTTTATTTATCGTTTTGTTCAGCTTGAATGATCAGATTAGCCTAACGTTAAATGTCCGATTAGGGTCGATAGCGGTCATTTATTGATATGTGAAATATTCAAACTCTCGATCTCTCGCAAATTGGGTTTTGCATAATTCATAACCCTTGTCCCATGCAGACGTGTACAAATCATCTTTTAAATACGCCTCGCTTCGTTTAAAGGTTGACATAAAATTGCCTGCAACCTCCCAGCCACTGTTGCAACCATCTGTATAGCCTTGCTTATATGCCAATGGTGTATTCTCAGGTAGTGTATTTCTGTATTCATCATAGGCACCATAGGGGTCATTAGCACAAGAAATAATCATAACGATTAATATTGTGATAATTATATGTTTCATATAAATAAATGATATTCAGTTTGTAAGTGTCCACTTTCGGTCAATAACGGACATTCGTTATTTAAATTTTTATTCTCAATTATTGCATCATCTTGGTGCTCAGATGCAACATGATAGTGCAGCTTCAATTGCGCACTAGCTAAAGTCTTTACCTTTTCAATTATAAGTATCTAATAACATTGAAATAGTAGGTACTGGCATAACTTGTGCATTGAATTGTTGTTATTTGTTATGGAGGAAATGAAATGAACGAAATAATGACAGAACCAGTATGTGTGGTAAATAAAGCCATGTCCAAAGAAGAAATGACCGATTTAATCATTTCTGCAAAAAAAACAAAGGGGCTTTCATGGAAATCTATAGCAAACGAATTGAATGTTGGAGAGGCTTGGATTGCCTCAGCCTGCCTTGGAATGAATAGTACATCAGAGGTAATTGCAAATAAACTTTGCGATCTCCTCGAATTAGACGACAGAGTATGCACCCTGCTACAAGAGTACCCTCATAAAGAATGGGCTAAAGCAATCCCTCAAGACCCAGTTATCTATCGACTTTATGAAATTGTCGGAGTATATGGTGACACTATTAAAGAAATCATTGCTGAAAAATTTGGCGATGGAATTATGAGTGCTATTGATTTTTCAATGGACATCGACAAAGAGGAAAATCCAAAAGGCGATCGTGTTGTGATTACACTTAATGGTAAATTTTTAAAATATACATCGTGGTGATTATTGGACTAGATGAATAATTACAAATGTCCGCTTACGACTCAAAGCGGACATTTTAATTAAAAATAGAATCGGTTGCATCATCCTTGATGGACATCATATTCGCACATCCATGCGCTCACACATTTGGGTCGCATGCAGGAATCACAAATTCGCAACTACAGAACTCAATATTGTTTTCACTAAAGCCATTCCCTTTTCTATTGCTTGCTCAATTTCTTCCATAGTAATTTCTTGATTGGTTTTACCTGCAGCCCAATTAACGCATAATGCGCAACACGCATAATGCAAACCTAGTTCTTTCGCTAACGCCGCTTCTGGCATCCCTGTCATACCGACAATGTCGCAGCCATCTTTTTCCATGCGATTAATTTCTGATGCAGTTTCCAGCCGTGGACCTTGAGTGGCACCGTAAACACCACTTTGGTGTACATCGATATTTGAATGGGTCGCAGCATTTAATAGCTTTTTTCTAAGTGCTTCATTATAAGGATTTGTAAAATCAATATGGGTAACTTCAGATAAGTCGTCTTCGAAAAAAGTATGCTGTCGACCATACGTGTAATCGATAATTTGGTCTGGAATGATAATTTTCTCTGGTGGAATGTCTTTATGTATCCCCCCTACTGCTGCCACTCCTATCACATCAGCCACTCCTAAACTTTTTAATGCCCAGATATTTGCACGGTAATTAATTTTATGTGGAGGAATAGTGTGATCATTCCCATGTCTCGCTAGAAAAACGACTTCATTTCCAGAAAGTTCTCCACTAACGAGTGGCGCGCTCACTTCACCATATGGCGTCTCAATCGAATGAGTTTCGGTAATTGAAAGCTCATTGATGGCAGTAAGCCCTGTCCCTCCAATGATGGCAAGTTTTGTCATTACTTATGGCTCTTTATCAATCACTCTTAGCAATCGCGTAAATTGAAGACTGATTACGCAAATAACCTTTGTAATCCATCCCCCAACCAAACACATAGCGATCTGTTACTTCCAACCCTAAAAAATCAGGCACCACGTTAACAGGTGTATTGGATAATTTTTTCTTTAGCAGTACAGCAGACAATACACGCTTCGCACCCTTTGCCTGACAATAGGCAATTAATTCTTGCAAGGTATATCCTTCGTCTAAAATATCATCAACGAGAACAACAATACGACCATCTAATGATGTATCAGGTTCTTTATGCCAGTGGATACTACTGCCTTGAGTTTTATTACGATATCGATCGACGTGCACATAATCCAAAACCATAGGTGATTGAATACGCTGCATTAATGCAGCGGTAAACATAAGCCCACCTTTCATTACGCACAATAAAATAGGCACTTCCCCATTGATCGTTGATTCAATTTGTTTCGCCACTAAATCGATAGCGTTATTTATTTCTTGCTCAGAAACTAATACATCCGCATCGTCGCGAACTTGATTGACTTGTTGATGAGACAGATCTTCCATGAGCTACTTTTGATCAATGATTGGCTTTTGTTAACACGCTGGTATCATTGTTTTCAATTTGAAGTACACGTGTAGGGAAAGCAATCTCTGCGTTATTTCTCTGAATAATATCTGAAACCTTTAACAATACATCATGCTTAACTTCATGGAATTTAATCCAGTTCGTTGTTTTCGTAAATGTATAAATAAAGAAGTCAACTGAAGATTCATTAAATTCATTAAAGTTGACGATCATTGTTTGATTGGTATCAATTTCTTCATGGTTGACTAACATTTCTTTTACATCGCTTACGATGGCATCCATCACAGCAATATCATTATATCGAATACCAATTGTTTCATAGATTCTTCTATGAGACATACGCGAAGGGTTCTCAACAATGATGTTCATGAAGATTGAATTGGGAACATAAATAGGTCGCTTACTAAAAGTACGAATACGAGTTTGACGCCAACCAATTTCTTCCACAGTACCTTCTAATTTCTTATCAGGAGAACGGATCCAATCACCGACTTTAAATGGACGATCTAAATAAATCATAAGCCCACCAAAGAAATTTGAAAGTAAATCTTTAGCAGCGAAACCAACTGCGATACCTCCTATACCTCCAAATGCCAAGACGCCGGAAATACTAAATCCAAGTGTTTGTAGCATAACAAGTGCAGCCGTTATAAAAATGGATGCGCGCACCAACTTTGCTAATGCATGTGTTGTGGTTAAGTCAACAGATTTACCTTTTTGGCGTTGCTGATAGACATAGGCTTTTTCAAATTCTTTTACAAAGCGAATTAAAAACCACACCAAAGTAGCAACAATAGTTACATTCCTTATTGGTTCTATTGCTCGAAAGATTTCTGCATCAGTTTGGCTAGCGACAATATCAGCAGCAAATAAAACACCAATAACCCATACTAGAAGGCGGAAAGGTTTGTTCGCCGCTTGGATAAATGCATCGTCCCAGGGGTTAGCAGTATTTTCTGCTCTTGATGCTAATTTTCTTAAAAATAATTTAAATGCAAAATTAACTAATAAAACAGCCAATACAATGATGAATACTTCCAACACCCATGGCTTGAAATACATCGCTAAACTTGAATCACCAAATAATTTTGTAATATCGATATTATTCATTTTTTATTTTTATAGTGTGAGCTCACCGTAAGGTGAATCTTGATAGGACTCAATTTGTTTCACAGCATCTTGCCATTGTTTTGAATCTCGCAACGCGTGATATGAAATAGGTTCCTTACCCCCATGCATACGTGTTAAGCGCATTTGCGAGGCAGGATTGTTATAGTTTTTGAGTTGTTCTGCAACTAAGCAAGCATTTTCACTAGAATTACAAATTAGCGCCATATCGCAGCCAGCATTTAAGGCTTTTTGAGTGCGCAAAAGATAGTCCTCATTGTCATTCTCATTACAATGAGCTGCTTTCATGCTTAAATCATCACTAAAGATTACACCTTTGAACTCCATTTGTTTGCGCAAGATATCTTGCAGCCATAATTTTGAAAAGGTAGCAATTTCTGCATCCACATTTTTATATATTACATGAGCGCTCATCAAACCGGCCAAGCCTTGATTTATCATGCGTTGAAAAGGTATCAGGTCTTGCATGGCAATATCTTGAAACGCTCTATCATCAGTGGGTAACTCAATATGCGAATCTGCAACGACCGCCCCATGACCTGGAAAATGTTTCCCCACCGCTTGCATACCCGCACTTCGCATTCCTTGAATGTATTTCGCCGCTAAAGATGAAACGATTTCAGGATCTTTATGGAATGCACGATCTCCAATCACTTGGCTTACGCCATAATTTAAATCCAATATCGGAGCAAAACTAAAATCAACACCGATAGCTCTCAGCTCTGCCGCCATTAACCACCCCGTGGTAGAGGCGAGTTGATACGCGCGCTTTGGCTCATCATCGTAGATTTCACCTAACCTATTTATAGCAGGAAGTTGTGTGAAGCCTTCTCGCAAACGTTGAACGCGTCCTCCTTCTTGATCAATTGCCACTAATAATCTCGGATGGCGAATTTCATGAATTTCTTTAATTAAAGCGATGAGCTTTTCAACAGAAGTAAAATTTCGACTGAATAAAATTACCCCACCCACTTGCGGAGATGTAAGTAATTCTTGCTCTTTGGCAGAAATGCTATCTGCACAAAGATCAACCATGAGTGGACCTAGTGACATAGTGAAGTGATTATATGAGTATTCTGCTATTTTATTTCAGACAAAAAAAAGGCCGCCAATATAGGGCGGCCGAATCCAGGAGGAGTCGAGAATAACAACATGTCAAATAGAGGATATTTGTATCATGTTGAGAGGCTCGTATATTAATAAGCATAATTGATGCCAATATTTACAATTCCTTTATTTTCAGCCACTTATTAAAAGTAAGACGTAAAATTGTCGGTAATAACCCTATGATTTACGACAATTTTGGGCACTTTTGTGACAATTTATCGCATAAAAATTGCCCAAGTACTCTGATTCATATAGGTTTTTGAAGTTTTATCATTACCAAAAAGCTTAAATTTTAAGCAAAAATTGGGATTTATTTAGAGATTCCGGCCTAAAGCGGGCTTTTCTATTTATACTGATTGATTGAGCATTTGTTTTTGTATCTATGTACACCATAGATATTCGAGCACATAAAAATAATAACTTTGACCAATGATTGAATCCGTATACCAAGCCCTGTTGGACAGTAATGAGTTGGTCGAAGACCCTAACCAAAAAAGTGTGATTCAAGCATTACAGATTCTTCATGATGAGCTAAGTGCCGACAACTCAGAAGACTCCACCATTATCGATCGCTTTACGACATTTTTATCGCGAAAATCCAATACACGCAGCATCCAAGGTCTTTATATATGGGGCGGCGTAGGACGTGGCAAAACATTCTTAATGGATCTGTTTTTTTCTAATCTACACTTTCAAGACAAATTACGCTTACACTTTCATCGTTTTATGGATCAAGCCCATAAAATGCTAAAGAACCATCGCGACAAACCTGATCCACTTAAACTTGTTGCGAAAGAGTTTTCTGAGAAAGCCAAAGTTTTATGCTTTGACGAGTTTTTTGTGAACGATATTGGCGATGCTATGATTCTTGCAGGTTTGCTCGAAGGCTTATTTGAAAATAATGTGGCACTCATCGCGACTTCCAACGTAGAACCAAGCTTACTTTATAAAGACGGCTTACAGCGTGAACGATTTCTACCAACCATTGATTTACTTCAAAAACATACAAAAGTGATTCATTTAGAAGGTGAAACTGATCATCGATTTGAATTTTTACAGAGTAATGACGTTTATAACTCCCCTATTGATGATAATTCACGAGATTGGCTAAAGCATAGTTTTCTTAACCTTGCGAACGAGCGGGTTGAACAGTCTTGGGAAAAAATTAAAATTAATGACCGTGAGATACAGACTATTCAACACACAGACACCGTAGCTTGGTTTGATTTTAAAGAAATCTGCGATGGACCACGCAGTAGTGCCGATTACATTGCTATTGCCAAGCAATTCAACACAGTTCTGATATCACATGTACCTATTCTAGAAGGTAAAGATGATCAAGCCAGAAGATTCATTACTATGGTAGATGAATTTTATGATCGAAATGTAAAACTCATTTTGTCAGCAGAAGCTGCACCAGATAAACTATATGCCGGTTCGCGCTTAAATGCTGAATTTGAACGAACCACAAGTCGGCTCACAGAAATGCAGTCACATGAATATTTAGAAAAACAACATCATCCAGATTAATTACACTTATCTTAAAGGAGAATGAGTAAGATGAAATCCGCTGTAAGAGTTGCCATCACAGGCGCCGCAGGAAATATTGGCTATGCTGCTGCATTTAGAATTGCTGCTGGCAATATGCTTGGCACAGATCAGCCCGTAATTTTACAACTGATCGAAATTCCACCTGCACTCGATGCGTTAAAAGGCGTGGAAATGGAATTGCGTGATTGTGCCTTTCCACTTCTTGAAGACATTATATGCACTGCAGATGTAAACCAAGGGTTTGGAGATGTAGATTATGTTTTATCTATTGGTTCTAAACCACGCACCAAAGGCATGGAAAGAGCGGATTTGCTAAGCGAAAATGGAAAAATATTTGGTCCACAAGGAAAAGCGATTAACGACAATGCTTCTAAAGATGTAAAAGTATTAGTCGTAGGTAATCCAGCAAACACAAACGCGTTGATCGCATGTAACAACGCTCCTGACTTAGACCCTTCACAATTTACTTCTATGATGCGGCTTGACCATAATCGCGCTATTAGCCAACTTGCGTCTAAAACAGGTGCTTCAGTTACCAAAATTAATCAAATGGTGGTGTGGGGAAATCACTCACTTACCCAATATCCAGACATCAGTCATTGCACGGTAGATGGCAAAGAAGCTAAATCTTTAGTTGATGATGCTTGGTACAAAGATGAATTCATGCCAAGAGTACAAAAACGTGGCGCAGAGATTATTGAAGCTCGCGGTGCATCTTCTGCAGCTTCAGCTGCATCTGCTGCAATCGACCACATACGAGATTGGGTAGCTGGTACCAATGATTGGGTCAGCATGGGCATGATCTCAAAAGGTGATTACGGTATATCTGAAGGACTCATGTATTCTTTCCCTGTGGTTTGTGAAAATGGAAACTATGAAGTCGTACAAGGCTTAAACCAAGATGACTTTAGTGTTGAAATGATGAAAGCTACTGAGAAAGAATTACTTGAAGAAAGAGAGGCTGTAAAAGATCTACTTTAATTTTTTTATTATAGTGAATAAAAGGTTAGCCACAAAACTAAAAGAGCTTGTTGACCTAGATTTTAAGACTAGAGAAAAGTCACGTAAGAATAATCAACTGAACAGCAACTACCCGCAAGAAATGCAAATTGTGCATACAAATAATGCACATACGCTTAATAACATTATTGAAAAACATGACTGGCAGGTATTTCATTAGTTGGAGAAGAAAGTGCAAAATTCGCATGTATACTCACGCAGCATGCAATTTGCACCCCCACCAACTTCAAAGAAAGTTTTTAAAGTATTCATCGAATGCCGTAGATAAAGATAACGCGCCTAAGCAACAGTTGGCATACTTAAGTGATCGCATTCGTTTTAACGAAGATAAACCACAACTTTATAGAACAGTGTTAGATTGGAATAAGGAAGACGAACTCTCTTATAAATTGGAAGATCCAATAAATGTAGATGTCCGCAGAAACAAAATGGACTAGCCGCCATTTCAGAAAACTTTAGAACAACATCGAAAAGAAGTTAAAGCGGAAGGTGATCGCCCTCCTTATAATTGTATTGAATACAAACAAGCAGCAAAGGATTGGGCTAAAAGTGTTGGCTGGTGTTAAAAATAATTGTACCTCAAGAATTTATCGCACCAGCAGCCATAAACACTAAAACCTTATTTCTCTCTTTATCAACATGGGTTGATAGCCAAATATTGCACTCAGGTGATGAATAAAAGCATGTTGTCCTTCGTTTCTATATTTGTTTGTTACGTTGGTATTGACTTGTCTATACTCTTTCAATAAAAAATTAATATCATCAGATGTTTGGGGAGAATTTTGCATATCTGCAATGATTAGACCAAGCCAAAGCGAACTCACGCCCATAATATACGAAGGCCAATACTTTTGTATTTCTGGAGACCAATGTGAATCACTGGTTGCATTAATACTTTGATGCTTAGGGTTTTTTGGATTGTTCATATACACTTTATCAATGAGCTTCGCTTTAATTGAATCCTTTAATATTTCATTGTTATTTATTGCAGCAAATACAGAGGATGCAATCTCTGGCTTGCTATAAAAAATAAAAGAAAATTTGTGCCCTGAACTATCGCGAACTGCTCTACGATGAAATCGCCAATATGGAAGACCATCTTCATGTTGGGATAAGACTGGCGCTACAACGGCATGAGCAAGTAGCAAATCCATAGCCCAATTAGGCTCTTCACCCTCTGGCCAATTCATTATGAACTGACACTTCCACCAGTATGAATCATCAATTACTGCCAAACCCGGCGGAAGGTTATAGGCAGACCCTATTACAACTGAATTCGTTGGAATGATGGAAGTGGCACAACCATAAATCAACAAAAGGGTTAAAGAAAAAAACAAGCAACGTACAGAGGCTGATTTACCATTAAAACTCATTTAACGAACCTGTAAGATAAAATTTTATTACCGAATAAAAAAGGGCCTTTAGTAGGCCCTTTTCAAACAAAACTACTAAAAAATTAATTTTATAAACTAACACCTTCCCATTCCGTTACAAAGTCATTGATATACTTTGCTACTTCATCTGGACGATCTTCTTGCACCCAATGTCCGGCACGTTCTAAATATTGCACACGAGTTGGGCCAGAGATTCTTTCTTTTAGTTTTTCAGCAGCCGTGCAAGACATAAAGTTATCTGCCACTCCCCACATTACCATGGTAGGACAAGTAATTTTACTATGATCTACATCGGTATCTGAATTCTGTGGGTCTGCAGCAATACGAATTAAGGATTTAAATCCAGTCATACCCGGCCCACGACCCCAGAACTGTAGATAATTTTGTTTGCAGTTTTTATCAGTAAAGGGTGAACCATCATAACTGCCCATGCGCATCAATGCTGGAAATCCTGCCACTGCCTGCCCTAGCGCCATCTCTAACACCTCGTCTGGTGCACCATCTAGTGCTGCCAAGGCCTCCACTTCACACACTGGCCATTGGTCGAAGCAAACGGGATTAATTAACACGAGTCGAGAAATATAGTCGCAATACTTCGTTGCAAATACTTGCGCCACACCGCCGCCATGATCGTGAGCGACTAGTATGACTTTGCCTTTTAAACCTAGGCCTTCAATAACGCCTTTCACAGCCTCCGCCTGATTCATGAACGAGTGCTTGAATTTATCTAATGGCATATCGGACTGGCCGTACCCCACCATGTCCATAGCAAGAGTTCGATATTGTGGGAGCATAGCCTGCACATGTCTCCATAGCCGCGCATTAGTAGGAATACCATGCACCATTAGTAACGTAGTATCTCCACTGCCACTTTCTTCAATATTTATATTGATGTCCAAACCATCAACTGTGACTTGCTGCATCATAGTTGCTTCTCCTGTCTTCTTATCATTATTTATAGTTGTAATAAGGCTAATAATAGACCTTTTACAGAATTATGAACATATCGAGCAGGCAAAAAAAACCCGCTTATAAAGCGGGCTTTTCAACAATATTAGCTAATCTTAAGCTGCGGTTCGTTTAGGGAACATATGACTTCGATTTCCGCCACTTGCTTGTTGCCTCAATGCTTGATACTCAGGTTTTTGAGTAAATTCACCAAGGGAAACATTATCTAGATAGTTGTAGATCTTTGCGCTTAGCTCATCCCAAATCTGATGTGTGATACAGCGGTCATCAAATTGCACAGTCAACTCAGAATGCTCTTGCTGAGGCTGTACATTTTCATCAATTGCGGTGATGACTTGAGCAACAGAAATTTCATTAGGTGAACGTGAAAGACGATAACCGCCCCCTGGTCCACGTACACCAACAACCAAACCACCTTTACGTAATTTGGCAAATAATTGTTCTAAATATGACAAAGAGATCCCTTGGCACTGCGATATATCTGCGAGTGTTACAGGCTTATAGTTATCATTAATTGCTAAATCCATCATTGCAGTAATTGCATGACGGGCTTTTGTCGAGAGTTTCATAATCTTTCACCTTCTACCTTGAATGGCAAAAATTTGGTTTAGCCTTCCAAAAACACTAATCTTGCGGTTATTTTAACACCAACTAGTGTATTGAAAATGTCGACTGAGCCAAATTCTAGGAATTATTCTTATTCTTATATATCAACAAGTTACAAGATATAGGTAACTTGTTCACTCAATTATGGTACTGGAAGTGGCAGCGCCCTGCAACGGAATTTCCACATTTTTAGTAATAAGTTGATTTTTGGCCTGCTTAGCTCCGACATGAAAACTATGTCCCTGGCGGTCACAGAAGGCGAGCCATTTGAATAAAAAGCGATTCATTCTCCATCGCTTGAGTAAGGATGGGTCATGCGCGTGATTAAAGGCATGAAAATCAGGCTCTCGCCGCCTGTAAGCTTGGCTCATGACCTCTGCTTGCAAGGCATCATAATAAATCCTGATTTTAAGGTTTGGATAGGCTAGAAACCGTTCATTTACATCAGAGAAATAGTAAGTCAGCGCGATGGTAGAGGTATATTTAGTCTGATCAAGGACCTGAAGATATAAATCCATACCTTGAGCAATTCTCGACACAGCAACAGCGGGTATATCGTTTTTATCGCCAAGCAATTTGCGTAAGCGAATGTAATTACCCTCGTACATCTCCATTAACCCTGCAAATGAACTAGGCAAAGGCGTTGCGAGTATACGTCCTTGTTGAAGGGTCTGTATCATCTTATTAGTGTGGCATGTGCATCCACTACCTCATTTAAAAGTTAATAAAACAATTAAAATACGTTTTAAACAAATTTATATTCGCATAGTTTGAAGTTTCTCACAAAGTTGCAAACGTGTGAAATTGGTTTTACTTATCGTTGGTTATTTAGAGACCGAAGGTATAAACGTAACGCATAGAATTGTTCTTGACTCAAAGCGTCTTTTGCGATAGTTAATTTAAATTTTTTCGAATTACTTTGCAGCATTATTACTACAAAATAATTAAATAACCACGCTGCCGAAACTACTTTCGTTTGGTATACTTTACCGTTGTTAAGCTCTATTCTGCACTTATTGTTCGCGATGCAGTTTAAATGTTTTATAGAATCATCTGATGCAATAAAAGCGTAATGTCTAATTACAATAAATGCCATCACGACAATCAGTAATATTACTAAACATTTAATCCATATAGGAACTGAGATAAAAACCAGCGAGATGATTGCTAAAGCGTGAAGGAAAACAAAGCTTAAAAATAAAGCTTTGGAAGGTTTTGCCGAATAGCTGAGATTAAGCGTAGATTTGTTCAATCACTTTATTAATGTTTTGATCTGCAGAAGTTTGTCTGCCTATCAACAAGTCATATAATTCAGGATCTTGCATATCCAACATGCGTTCAAAGGCTTGTTGTAATTCTGGCGATGCAGATTGATAAAACTCATTAAGAAATTTCTGCATTAAAACATCCAGCTCTTTGGTGCCACGTCGACAGCGCCATGCTAGCTTATTTATATTCTCCACGAGCTTCTAAATCAGAAAGAACCGAGTAGATTAAAAATTAATTTCTTCGAGCAGCAATCAACTTTTTAATCTCTGCTATTGACTTTGCAGGGTTTAAATTTTTTGGACAAGTATTCGTACAGTTCATAATTGTATGACAACGATATAGCTTGAATGGGTCTTCAAGCTCATCCAATCGTTCCCCAGTTGCTTCATCACGACTATCAGCAATCCAACGATATGCTTGCAATAATGCTGCAGGACCAAGATAGCGATCACTGTTCCACCAATAACTAGGGCAACTTGTAGAACAACACGCACAAAGAATGCATTCTTCTAATCCTTCAAGCTTTTCACGGTCTTCCTTTGACTGTAATCGCTCACGATCTGGTGGCGGTGGTGTATCTGCCTGCATCCATGGTTTCACAGATGCGTATTGCGCATAGAAATTAGTTAAATCTCCAACCAAATCTTTGACTACTGGCAAGTGCGGTAAAGGGTAGATTTTTAAATCTCCTTTATAGTCATCCACAGCTTTAGTGCATGCCAATGTATTGGAGCCATTAATATTCATTGAACATGAACCACAAATTCCTTCACGACAGGATCTTCTAAAACTTAATGTAGGGTCCATTTCATTTTTGATTTTGATAAGGATATCCAAAATCATTGGGCCACAATCATCCATATCAACTTCATACGTATCTGTACGAGGGTTTTCTCCAGTATCAGGCTCGTAACGATAAACCGTTACTTTCTTAATATTGTTGCTATTCGTAGGGCACTTAAATGTTTTGCCCGGTTTAACAACAGAATTTGCTGGGAGTGTAAATTGCGCCATTCTCTTTACTCTAATGATTATTAAAGAATCTCTGATTTATTTTGAGATTAGGCAAAAAATATTTAAAAAGCGGAGTGTATATGAATATACATGAATATTTTGAAATATTTTTTAACGACATATTCAGAATAAATCAGGAATTCGCTAGTATGTTCTGGCTTTAGGAGGAATCACCTCTACATCGTCGCTTTGTGTATACATATGCACAGGACGGTAGTCGATGGTTACATTACCTTTTTCATCTACAGAAACTAAAGAATGTTTCATCCAGTTATCATCATCACGTTCTGGATAATCATCACGTGCTTGTGCGCCACGACTTTCAGTTCGGTTTAACGCAGATTGAGCCGTTGCTAATGCTTGTGGCATTAGGTTAGTAAGTTCCAAAGTTTCTACTAGATCTGTATTCCAAATCATTGAACGGTCAGTAACTTTCAAGTCATCCATTTGATCATTCAAGACACGAAGTTTTTCTAAGCCTTTCTCAATGGATTCACCTGTTCTAAATACTGCAGCATGGTTTTGCATAGTTTTTTGCATTTCCATACGCAAGTCTGCGGTAGCAACACTGCCATTTGCATGACGCAACTTATCAAATCGATCTAGAACTTTATCTACCGCACCATTTTTTAATTCACTATGTGGTTGCTTTGGTTTTACAAGCTCTGCTGCACGTATTGCGGCAGCGCGCCCAAATACAACTAAATCAAGTAAGGAGTTAGAACCTAATCGATTTGCACCATGGACAGATACACATGCTGCCTCACCAATTGCCATGAGTCCGGGTATGACCGTGTCCGGATCACCATCTTTAAGTGTGACTACTTCACCATGATAATTGGTAGGAATTCCCCCCATGTTGTAATGCACAGTAGGAATAACTGGAATGGGTTCTTTTGTTACATCAACCCCTGCAAATATGCGAGCGGACTCTGCAATTCCGGGAAGCTTTTCATTAATTAAATCCGCACCTAAATGTTCAAGGTGCAAATGAATATGATCCTTTTCTTCTCCGATACCACGACCTTCGTTTATTTCCACTGTCATAGAACGGCTGACTACATCACGTGAAGCCAAGTCTTTTGCATTCGGAGCATAACGCTCCATGAAGCGCTCACCATCAGAATTCGTTAAATAACCACCCTCGCCTCGTACACCTTCAGTAATTAAGCATCCTGCCCCATAAATTCCAGTTGGATGAAACTGAACAAATTCCATATCTTGTAAAGGAAGCCCGGCACGCAACACCATGCCATTGCCATCACCCGTACAAGTATGTGCAGAGGTACAAGAAAAATAAGTGCGTCCATAACCACCAGTGGCAAGAAGTACCATGTGTGCGCGGTAAATATGCAAATCACCCGTGGCTAAATCCCAAGCCATCACACCTTTACAACTACCATCGTCATCCATCAACAAATCAGTCGCAAAATATTCAATAAAAAATTCAGCATTATGTTTTAAGGATTGCTGATACAAGGTATGCAAAATTGCATGACCTGTACGATCGGCTGCAGCACAGGTTCGTTGTGCAATTCCTTCACCATAATGCGTTGTCATACCTCCGAACGGACGCTGATAAATCTTTCCTGCATCAGTTCGAGAAAATGGCACACCATAATGCTCAAGTTCTACTACCGCAGGAATAGCTTCGCGGCACATATATTCAATTGCGTCTTGATCACCTAACCAATCAGAACCTTTTACGGTGTCATACATATGCCAACGCCAGTCATCTTCACCCATATTACCGAGTGCTGCACTCATTCCACCTTGTGCTGCAACAGTATGACTACGTGTAGGAAACACTTTTGTGATGCATGCAGTAGATAGACCACTTACTGCCATACCTAATGTTGCACGCAAGCCAGCGCCGCCCGCGCCAACTACTACTACATCATAAGCATGCTCAATTACGTTGTACGCTTTACTCATAGTTAAATTTTTATAAAAAGATTTTTAGTAACGCAACAATTCCAACCACTGCGAGCACAATACATAGAAAATTAATAATGACTAAAGTCGCTATTTTCAACCATCCATGCACATAGTCTTCAACAATTACCTGTAGCCCTAGCTGCGTGTGATAAAAAGTTGCCACAATAAATAAAATGAGTGCGACTACAACATATGGGTTTGATAACCAAGAAACTACAGACTCATAACTAGCATTTCCCAAACAAGCCACTGCAAAAACAAACCAAATAGCTAGCGGCACCAATGCAACTGCAGTGAGTCTTTGCAGCCACCAATGGCTTGCACCTTCTTTTGCAGAACCTAAACCTTTGGCTTCAGATAATGGTGTACGTAGTGACATAAGATTTAACTTTAGTAAGCTACCCACCACACAGCAATGGTGAGTATAAGTGTTGCAAGGATTACCCAAATACCAGATTTGAATGTTGTACCTTTTTCAAATCCATAGCCTGCGTCCCAAAATAAATGACGAATTCCATTAAAGAGATGTAAAAATAGCGCGAAGGTCCATAGAAACAAAAACGCTTTGCCAATTTTGCTTGCAAGAATTCCTCTGATCCACTCATAACACTCAGGATCTGAAGCCACTGAAACTAAAACCGCTACCATTAAAACAGCACCTATTGCGAGCGCAACACCCGTAACACGGTGAAGAATTGAAATTGCCATGGCTAATGGCCATTTATAAATTCCCAAATGTGGCGATAATGGCCGCTGACTACCCGCCATGAAGCTCCTCTTTAATACCTAGCTAATGCACCTCAGAAACCACTTATCCCGGTATCCATTTACCGTCATCCATTTAGTAGAGGTGATGAAATCGATTTATTATGGTCTGAATACTACCCGATTGACACAGGATATTGAACATATCTCTAAAGAAATGCGAGTAATAACAATCGCTTAAATGATTTTAATTCTATGATTTATGATAGATTCTGAGTCTTAAACCTATTTTACATGAAATAAAAGTTAGCTTGGTTACATTTTAAACAGCAAATGAATAAAAACTGGCAAGAATTCTTATCTACTCAAGGAGCAGTGTTGGACAACAACGTCGTTCAAGGCTTTGAGCCATTTGAGGCTCCTTACTATTCAGAGGAAGAAACTTACCTTTGTGACCTATCATCCTATGGAATCATTCAGGCTACAGGTGAAGATACACAATCTTTCTTACATGGCCAATTCACCAATGACCTCAACCACGTTACAGAAACAATAAGCCAAATAAGTGGTTACTGTAATCCTAAAGGAAGATTACTTAGTGTGTTTCGAGTATTTATATATGAAAACAAATATTTTCTACTCATGCCAAAAGATGTGCTTGAGCCTGTACTTAACAAACTCTCCATGTTCAAACTCATGGCAAAAGTAGATTTAACAGATGTTTCAAATGACTTTGCAGTTTTTGGGCTAGCTGGAGCCCGCACCGAATACATACTTGATGAAAACGAAATGCAGCTTCCTCTAAAGACTGATCACTGCATTCAATACGATGGAGCTACAGTAATCAATGTTCCTGGCGTAACGTCTCGTGCTCTTTTTATTTCTACACCTGAAAAAGCAGAGAAAATTTGGAATGCATTATCAGAAAAGTCAAAAAAAACATCATCAAATATTTGGCAGCTTTACGACATACATGCAGGTATTCCACAAATAACTAGCGAAACATTTGAAGCGTTCACACCACAGATGGTGAACTTAGAACTCATTGGTGGAGTAAATTTTCAAAAAGGTTGTTATCCTGGTCAAGAAATTGTTGCAAGGACTCATTACTTAGGCAAACCTAATAGGAGGATGTATAAAATAGATAGTCTTGCAGAGCAAACTTTCCCGCCAAGCACTAATATATACTCGGAAGAAGATGGTGAACAACCAGTTGGTAAAATTGTGAGCTGTGTTAGATTTACGAGAGACAATATTTCCGCGCTTACTGTATTAAGAACTGAAAGAGAAAATAGCAACCACCTAAAAATTGGAGCAATAAATGGCCCCACTGCATTAATCAGAACTTTGCCTTATGACCTTAATCCAAATGATTCCTCAACATAGGAATAAAATGTCTTCTATATCTATAGAAGTGTTTCAAATATTGATCAATTAACATTGAACATTAAAACTCTATAGAGAATTGTGCGGCAAATAAATTACGGTCCTCAAGTTCTCTATCTTCATCATCAAAAACAAAACTTTTTTCAAATTTTCCATATAAATATTCTGCTGTAACACTTACCCTATCTTTAGGCCGCCATGTTGTGGATATACCATATTGGTTTTTAGGCTCATCAGAATATTCATGAGATTCTTCATAACGCAAAGAAAATTGTATAAGTGGATTATAAAAATAAGCTAATTCAATATTAAATGCAGAGGGTTTATCCTCTTGTTTTTCAAACTCTCTAAAATGCCGCAATGCAGTAACATGTTCTGCAGTAATTTCAAAATGATTAATACCCAACAATGCATAAACATTTAATGCATCTACTCTATTTTGGTAAATATTATTTTCATCTCTTAAAAATCTCTCATCACTTTCAGATAAATCAGAGAGGTAACCAATACCAAATCTAATAGATTCTGCCATCGACACAAACTCAAAATTTACACCCCAATCATATTCAGTATTTCTGTCTAATTTTTCTGAATCACTATCGATAACAAATGCACTGACCTCAAATTTTTCAAAAAAGGAATAATCAATTATTAGCCCATTCCTAATTGTTTCTCCAAATTCTAATAATGGCCCTGTTATAAAGTGACTGTAATATTCGCCAAAAGGAATAGAAAGTTTACCAACCTCGACCCCCAAACCGATCTCATCAAAATCTAAGTATACGAATGCCTCATCCATTCGTGCAGTATGCTTATCCCCATCATGTTCTACCTCATATACAATTTCTGAGCCAAACCACTCGGTAAAATTTAACTCTAACCCAAACTGAACAGTTGGGGTTGTATTACCATATTCGCGATTTTTTTTATTATTCTTTAAATTTTCTTCGAAATACTCTTTTTCAACTTCCAGCAATCCTGAAAACGCAAGCCACTCATTTAGTTCTGTTACTAGTCCTGCCTCTCTTCTCTCATCTGGGGTGCGATAAATTCGTGCTTTTTCAGATTCACTTGCTTGAAGCTCATTAGAAAACAATACACCAACAACACAAACGATGGATGTTAATAAAATTAACAAGATTCGTTTTTTAAATTTTATGGCTTCTATCAACATCAGAATAAAAAGTCGAAAATACAATTACCATCTACGCTATATTAAATATTTCTATATCTCAGTGATATAAATTAAAGTACCTTATAAAAATCACTAAAAGTTAACCATATGGTAATGTTTTATTGTATGAATTGTCTTACCGTTACACTACAACATAGGAGTTTTTAGTAAAATTATTTAGAATACTCGTATTGGTGCTATAGCCCGAAATATCATAGGTTTAATCTAGATTCGGCTGTAATTTAAGAGATAGCTATCCATGAAATTACTTTTAATAGAAGATGACTTAGTAATTGCAGATTTTATTCAAAAAGGGATGAAAGAAGCTGGATTTGCGATTGATCATATGCAAGATGGTCAAATGGGCCTAAGCGCTGCATTGAATTACACATACGACCTTGCGATTATTGACTTAATGCTACCTAAACTTGATGGCATTTCAATTATTGACCGAATCCGCCAAAAAAAACTAAACCTACCCATCATAATTTTAAGTGCAAAAAGAACTGTGGATGATCGTATTGATGGTTTACAACATGGCAGTGATGATTACCTAACTAAACCCTTCTCGTTCAGCGAACTATTAGCAAGAGTAGAAGCAGTATTACGTCGGTCGAATAATACTATAGAGCCCACAAACTTAAATATAAGCAATTTATCTCTAGACCTTCTAGCTCGTACTGTAGTGAGAGATAACAAAAAAATTGACCTTCAACCCAAAGAATTTGCATTACTTGAATATCTTGTAAGAAACACTGGTCACGTAGTTTCCAAAACGATGATTATGGAAAGAGTTTGGAACTACGACTTTGATCCTGGAACAAATGTAGTGGAAGCACGCATAAGTAAGCTCAGAGAAAAAATAGACAAAGGTTTTGACACACAACTGATCCACACTGTTCGAGGATTAGGGTACGTTCTTAAAGAAACATATGTTTAAATCAAGACACACTTTATCATTCAGACTCACAGCATGGTTCACTGCTACCTTTGTTACTATTTTTATTATTGCTATAGGGCTACTATATTTTTTAACTAATTCTGCGCTTAACAACCGTATAAACGACGATCTTATTGATGATATTGAAGAGTTTAGAACTCTATATAACAAGGGAGGAATCTCTGAGCTGAGACATGAAATAATAAATGAAATATTAACAGAGGATATGTCATCAGAATTTATAAGAATACTTGATGAAAATGGTGATCAAATATTTTCTTCTGACTTATCACACTGGAAGGGACTGCATACAATTGAAACGGTCTTGCAACGAGCAGTCGACGTTCATCCAAAACCTATTCTAGAAACTGTGAAATTTCGAGATCAGGAATACAAAACAAGAATAATCTATGGACTCATTGCTCCCAATATTATAGCTCAACTAGGCGAGTCGACTGAAGAAAAACAAGAAATTATGGAACTTCTTCCATTAGCACTGCTACCGTTATTTTTTATCATGTTGCCCTTTGCGTCATTTATTGGATGGCTAGTAGCAAGACAAGCTGTAAAAGATATACAAGAAGTAAGCGATGCAGTATTAGATATCGAGAAAGGTGAGTTTGATCGTCGCGTAACAATTAATTCTAAAAGCACTGAAATCCAAATACTTGCGAATACTTTTAACAATATGGCAGCACGCATTCGTTCCCTGATTAATGAGATGAGAGAAATGATAGATAATATAGCTCATGACATGCGAAGCCCAGTTGGCAGAATTAGAGCGATCTCGGAAGGAGCTTTATCAAGTAAAGACTCAATAACTGAATACCAATCTGCAGCAGCGGATACTTTGGAAGAATGCGATCGACTTATCCAAATGATTAATACAACGCTCGATGTAGCTGAAACAGAAGCTGGTGTTGGCAATATGCAGAAACAGGACATTAATGTTTCTGAACTTGTTGAAGGTGCATGTGAATTATTCAGCCCTGCTGCAGAAGAAAAAAATATCGATTTAACTTGCCAAGTATTACCAAATCGTCATATTCAAGGTAATGAACAAAATATTTTAAGGATGCTAGCTAACTTATTAGATAATGCCCTCAAATACACACCTGAGAATGGCAAAGTAACCATAAATTTGACAAATAATCCTCAAACAGTACGTATTGCAGTGAAAGATTCTGGAATTGGTATACCAAAATCTGAACATAACAGAGTTTTTGATCGCTTTTACAGATGTGACAGTAGTCGTACTACAAATGGTTGTGGTTTAGGTTTAAGTTTTTCCATAGCTGTTGCGCGAGCACACAACGGTGATATCACGCTTGAAAGTTCTCCTAACATTGGAAGCACTTTTACAATTACTCTTCCAAAATAAATTTATTCAATACACTTAGTTACTTTAATATTACTAAATAGTAATACTAAAGTAACTTTCAAGTTAGCTTTCTGACTTACCTTTATGGCTATGTTAATTTCATATCATAGTTATAGCCATAATGAAAATTGCGCATGTTCTAGGTTCATTTGATCGAACAGGTGTAACGACTGTTGTCTTAAGAATTTCTAAGTCCATGTCTGACTATGGACATAATGTTGACATTATAGTTTGGAACGATAACAACATTCCCATATTGCCAAAAAATATAAATATAATTTTCATTAAAATTTTTGGGCTATCAAGAAGACCATTAATAGGTAAATATTTTAGAAAACTTCATAAACGTTTATTTAAAGATGTAATTTATAGTTTTTTATACTCTACATTCTTCTCAAGAAATTTTGACAAAGTTATAAATAAAAATCGATATGACATTATTTACTTTCATGGAATGAGATATTACCCCTTTCATAAGACAAAATTACCTCACATAGTTGTTGCGCACAGCGTAAAATCTTTAAGCCTTCTAAATTCCTCCAACTCTTTAGTAAACTCATTAAACAATTTATGCTTAAAAAGAATATATAAAAACAAAACCATACTTACTGTTTCAAATGGAGTTAGAGAAGATTTAATAAATAATTTTTCTGCAAATAAAAATAAAATATTTTGCGTATATAATCCTTTCAATATACAAGATATAAAAGAAAAAGCTGACCATTTCGTTCCAGATATATATTCACCTCATGGCTACATAATCTCAATCGGAAGATCATGCAAAACAAAACGTTTTGACTTATTGTTGGATGCTTATGCTTTATCAGGAATAAAAGAACATTTGTTAATAATTGGATCCAATGCAAAACATTTTTCAAGATTAAAAAAATATGCGAAAAATTTAAATATTGATAACTTGGTTCACTTCATACCACACCAAGAGAATATCTTTCCTTTTATTAAAAATGCAAAGCTGACAGTAGTCACGTCAGAATACGAAGGATTCGGAAATACGATTGTTGAGTCACTAATTTGTGGAGTACCTGTAGTTAGCACAGATTGTAACTTTGGCCCAAGAGAAATCTTGACAGGGAAAATGCAAAAATATCTAGTAAAAAATAATGACCCTAATGATATTAGTAAAAAAATACGAAAATGCTTAAATGAAAAACCTAAAATAGAATCACACAATTATAGAAGATTCGAAGACAAAAGGATTGTAACTAAATATTTTGAACATTCTATAAATATTACCAATCAATAATCTTGTAATTATCTATAAGCAATGTTTTGCATGTAACTTCCTTATTGAATCAGTAAATCAAATACGGGAGAACAATATGAAAACATTTAAATCGAGAAATATATTTTTATATATTTTACCACTACTATTACTAATACCTTTCACCTCAACAAGCTTATTTGCTAGCCATTACAATAAACAAGAACGTTCATGCACTAAGACAGCGAAATTCCTTAACTATGCATGTGGCTTCGAAGTTAGAGATGACTATTTGGCAGGTATTGCGATTTGCTTAAATGAGTCAGATGAAGATGAAAAGCGCGACTGTCTAAAAGAAGCAAAAGTTACTCAACGTGAGTCATATAATGAATGCCGCGAAGTGTTTAGAGCACGAAAAGCGTTATGTGGAGACATAGGTGAAGAACCCTATGACCCCCCATTCGGAGAGGATTTTGCCGAGAATTTTGTAGACCCGACAGAGATTGGAAAGAGTATATCACCAAACCCTTACTTTCCATTAGTCGAAGGAAACAAATGGGTGCTTGAAGGTAAGGCAGTAAATGAAGAAGGCGAAGAAGAAGTCGAAATCATTACAGTTACAGTAACCGATCAAACTAAACTCATTGACGGTATCACATGTGTAACTGTAATTGATGTTGCAGAAGTTGACAAAGAAGTACAAGAAATTACAGATGATTGGTATGCACAAGACATTTATGGAAATGTTTGGTATTGCGGTGAAGTTTCACGCAATTTTGAATCTTTTGAGGGAGACGATCCTGAGTTTCCAGAACTCACAGATCTAGATGGCTCGTGGAAAGCTGGTCGTGATGGCGCTAAAGCAGGAATACTATTACCTTCAGTACCAGTTGTTGGCGATATATTTAGACAAGAAGTTGCATGGGGAGATGCAGAAGATGTAATCGAAATTCTAGCCACTGATGCTACTGAGTCAGCGCCTGGAGGATCATGTAATGGTAATTGTCTCCAAACAAGAGATTTCACTCCCCTTGATGCAGAAGCGAATGAAAATAAATTCTATTCCCCAGGTATTGGGTTGATTCTTGAAATTGATTTAGATACAGGTGATCGAGTAGAACTAATCGAATTCATTTCAAATTAACTCTGAACAAGTTGTGGCGAGTGTGCATATCGCTCGCCACGCTATTAACTCAGATTATAAAGCAAAACTTTCAAATGAATAAAAATATTTCTCCATTAGAAAGAACTGTGCTAAGACTACTGGCTTCACGAGCAGGAAAACAAAAAGATTTAATACATACACAAATTTCACAAGCTAAAGTTGAGAGTAGACAATCTACTAATGTGGGCTTTATAACCAAATTTAGTTTGCCAAATACAGTCGATTCATTAAAAACAATGAGCAAAAGAAAAGTTTTAGAAATTTATGCAGAACACCCTCACACTCATGCAGGAGCAGAATTCTTATTATGGTTTGAATGTGGCAGACTAAAGTATTTAGAAGGCTATGTATTTATAGGCCATTGGCCTACTGAAGAATATAACTTCCACTTCTTAACTTATCATGATTCATTAAGTGCCGATTTAATTGAACGTAACAGCTCAATACACCAACACTATTGAAATAAATCAAGAAGCTGGGCGCATATGAGGGAATAAAATTACATCTCGTATCGTATGCATATTCGTAAATAACATCACTAAACGATCTATTCCAATTCCTTCTCCTGCAGTTGGTGGCAACCCGTATTCTAGAGCGCGGATATAGTCTTCATCGTAATGCATCGCTTCTTTGTCACCAGCATCTTTTTCTACAACTTGTGCCTGAAAGCGTTCTGCTTGATCTTCAGGGTCGTTTAATTCTGAAAAACCATTTGCGATTTCACGCCCACCAACAAAAAACTCAAAACGATCTGTAACAAAAGGGTCATCATCATTCCGCCTTGCAAGCGGGGAAACTTCTGTTGGATACGCAGTAATAAAGGTTGGGTCTTTTAAATTTTCTTCAACTGTTTTCTCGAAAATTTCAATCTGAATTTTTCCTAAGCCATAGGTTTTTTTAATCGGAATACCTAACTGCTCCGCCACCTTCTTAGCTTTTTCTATATCATCAAGATCAGCATCTATTAAGTTAGAATTAAAATGCAAAATGGATTCTTTTACTGTCATGCGTGCAAAAGGCTTACTAAAGTCATACGTATCATCACCGTATTCAATAGAAGTCGTGTTTAACACTTCACTACAAATACCACGCAACATCTCTTCGGTAAGATCCATCAGTTGACGGTAGTCAGCATACGCTTGATAAAATTCAAGCATAGTAAACTCAGGATTATGACGTGTTGATAAACCTTCATTGCGAAAATTTCGATTTATTTCAAATACACGCTCTACTCCACCTACAACTAACCTTTTTAAATAAAGTTCTGGCGCAATGCGTAGAAATAAATCCATACCTAATGCATTGTGATGAGTCTCAAAAGGTCTTGCAGTAGCGCCACCAGGTATCGCTTGCATCATTGGTGTTTCAACTTCTACAAATTTTCGTTCGGCTAGAAAATCACGTAGGTATTGAATGATTTGAGTTCTCGTTCTGAAAACATTGCGCGTGTCTTCGCTCATAATCAAATCTACATAACGTTGGCGATATTTTTGTTCTTGATCTGTTAAGCCATGATATTTTTCTGGCAAAGGTCGCAAAGATTTAGTCAACAAAGAAACGGACTCCATCTTTATATATAAATCGCCTTTACCGGATTTATGTATGGGCCCTTGTACACCAATAATGTCGCCGATATCCCAAGTATCGATTTCTTTAACAAGGTCTTTTGCTAAACCTTTTCGATCAATATACGACTGAATCCGTCCGGACATATCTTGCAATACAAGAAATGGGCCTCGCTTAGCCATGACACGACCAGCAATAGATGCTGTTTGGTTTAATTCAACGAGTTCTTCTTTTGACTTATCACCAAATAAATCCTGCAAGTCTTGAGCATAGCTATCGCGTTTAAAAACATTAGGATAGGCATTACCTTTTTCACGTAACTCATTTAACTTTGCACGACGTTGTGCAATGAGCTTGTTTTCATCTTCCATGTTTTGTTTATTGTCTGCCATAGTATTTCTATAAACCTGATTTAAGGCTTGCTTCTATAAATTGATCAAGATTTCCATCTAATACTGCCTGCGTATTTCCAGTTTCTACTGACGTGCGCAAATCTTTAATCCGAGATTGGTCTAACACGTAAGAACGAATCTGGCTTCCCCAACCAATATCTGCCTTGCTATCTTCAACAGCCTGCTGCTCACCTTGTCGCTTTTGAATTTCTAACTCGTATAACTTGGCTTTAAGTTGTTTCATCGCAACATCTTTATTTTTATGCTGCGATCGATCATTTTGACATTGTGTCACAACACCAGTGGGTAAGTGTGTAATTCTAACTGCAGACTCGGTTTTATTAACATGTTGGCCACCTGCCCCGCTGGCTCGATAAACATCTATACGTAAATCCGCAGGGTTAATATCGATTTCGATATCGTCATCTATTTCAGGCGAAACAAAAACGGCCGCAAATGATGTGTGTCTGCGATTCCCCGAATCAAAGGGTGATTTCCTAACTAAACGATGCACACCTGTTTCCGTACGCAACCATCCAAATGCATAGTCCCCATCAAACTTAATGGTTGCACTTTTAATCCCAGCAACTTCTCCAGGTGACACTTCAATCAATTCCGTTTTAAAGCCTTTTTGCTCACCCCAACGTAAATACATCCGTAGCAACATTTCTGCCCAATCTTGCGCTTCGGTTCCTCCTGAGCCGGATTGCACATCTAAAAACGCATTATTTGCATCCATCTCACCAGAAAACATACGACGAAATTCTAATTCAGCAACGCGAGAATCTAATTGCTGTAGATCTTTTTCTATGGATTGCAGCGTTTCAACATCACCCTCATCAGAAGCTAGTTCTAATAAATCGCTTGCATCACTCACTCCTGCCTCAACTTCTTCTATAGTTCTCACAACAGCTTCAAGGTTTGAGCGCTCCTTGCCTAGCTTTTGCGCAAGGTCTGGTTGATTCCAGACTTCTGGATCTTCTAATTCTCGACCGACTTCATCCAATCGCTCACGTTTAATTTCGTAGTCAAAGGTACCCCCTTAGACTTGCCGAGCGAGATTGTAAGTCTTCAATAAGGTTTTGTAAGGGATTAATTTCCATATAAACAAATTCTTTGATGTGTTAGCGCGCGCGTATAGTAACGCAACTATAGCTTAAGTCTAGAGAGACTCTAAATATTGAATAATTAATTGTGGAGAACGCATGCCACGAAATTCATTCACACTGAGCTGGTACGCAATATGAACTTCACCAGATTCTTTATTCCATTGATGTTTATCGATGTTAAATGCAATTGCATCAATCTTCTGACACCCTCCTGTAGGCGTTACATTTAACTTTAAATGATGTTTACCAACGATCCGATGTTCGTTTACATCAAACACGCCATCAAATATGGGCTCTGGAAAACCCTGCCCCCATGGGCCTGCTTGAAAAAGGAGCTCGGCAATATCTAATGACAATTCCTTTTCCGCAAGTTCACCATCAGAAAGTAAAATGGCTTCTAATTGTTCGGGAGTTACAAGCTCCTCAATAATTTGATTAAAAGCTTCTGAAAACTCAGCATGCTTATCAATTGGAATGGAAAGACCTGCAGCCATAGCATGGCCACCAAAAGTATTCACCAATTGAGGATTTCGTGTAGCAAGTAGATCTAGTGCATCACGAATATGTAAGCCTGGTATCGATCGCGCCGAGCCTTTTAACTCTGTTTCATTCGTTTGTGCAAAAACTATTACCGGTCGATGAAATTCTTCTTTTATGCGTGCAGCAACAACCCCTATGACACCTTGATGCCATTCTGGATCATATAACGCTATACCAAAACGATGTGCGTCAACATTTTCGAATTTATTAGATTTTAATACCTCCAGAGCCTCCATCTGCATCTCTCGTTCAATTTGTTTGCGCTCTTCATTTAGATTGTTTAGTTGTTCTGCTAACTCAATTGCGTGTGATTCATCGTTGCTTAGTAAACATTCAATTCCAAGCGACATATCATCTAAACGACCTGCAGCATTTAACCGTGGGCCTACAACAAAGCCAAGATCAGCTGAACTAATTCTATAAAGTTTTTTACCTGCAACCGTTAATAAGGCTCGAATACCTGGGCAACATTTATTGGAACGAATACGTCTTAATCCTTGTTCGACTAAAATACGATTGTTGTAATCTAGCTTGGCAACATCAGCAACGGTACCTACGGCAACAATATCCAAGAATTGCGCAAGATTTGGTTCTTGAATATTTCTTTCATTAAACCAATTATTATCCCTTAACAGTGCGCGTAGAGCTGACAACACATAAAACACCACACCCACACCTGCTAGGTGTTTACTAGGGAATTCATCATTCGCTTGATTAGGATTAATGATGACATCGGCATTCGGAAGCTCTTTACCGGGCAAATGGTGATCGGTAATAATTACATCAATTCCGTTTGCCTTGGCTGCTGCAACGCCCTCTATACTCGATATCCCATTATCAACCGTGATAATCAAATCAGGTTCTAGATCAAGGGCTACCTCAACGATTTCTGCTGTTAAACCATAGCCATACTCAAATCGATTCGGGACCAAATATTGGATGTTCGCATAACCAAAACTATTTAATGCACGCACAAATAAAGCAGTGCTGGTCGCTCCATCTGCATCGAAGTCTCCTACAATCAGAATACGTTGATCGTTTTGCATACAGTGATAAATATGCTGTACTCCAGCATCCACATTCAGCAATTTACCTGGAGGTAGTGTTTTAGTCAGTGAATGATTAATTTCTTCTTCACTATTAACCCCTCTTTGAGCATAAATACGCTGGAGGATCGGAGGCAGATCGGCAAACTCCTCACTGATCGCAACATCAGGACGACGTTTAATGGTAGTTAACATGTATGAGCAGACAAGATGAAATATAATTGCCGTTAAAGCATAAGGAACGATGTCATTCTAAACAAGAACACTAGCGTAAAGCACTTTTATTTATTGGTTAACCATAAAAATCATGACTCCTTCAGTTAACAAAGCTGTTTAACTAACCCTATAATAATCATATTTATTAGCTAGTTATTCACACTATCTTAAGCAATTACTTCATAAAATAATGGCTGAGCACATTTTATTTTTAACCGGCAAACTGGCTGAAAAAAGTTTACATCGCGTACTGGAGTCTATGCAGCCTACTGATTTTACTTATGAAGTACGACAACTAGGCGTTAGTGTTGCAGCACTGATGACCACCAACCTAATTGAAAAACGCTTAACTGATACCGGGCATGCACAGAGAATTATTCTTCCAGGACGATGCCGTGGCGATATCGATGAGTTAGCAGAAGTATTAAATGTACTTGTAGAACGTGGGCCTGAAGAGCTCAAAGATTTACCTGCCTATTTCGGCCAAATCGACCGCAAAGCGGACTTAACACAATATGATGTACAAATTTTTGCTGAAATTGTTGACGCTCCCAATATGTCTGTTAAAGACATTGTCAAAAGAGCACAAATTTATAAACAAGATGGTGCCAACGTCATTGATCTAGGTTGTCTACCCAACACACCTTTCCCCCATCTACCTGAGGCAGTTCAAGCACTTAAATCAGAAGGCTTTAAAGTGAGTGTGGACTCACTCACTCCCAAAGACTTAGTTACCGGGGGTAAAGCAGGTGCAGACTTTTTACTTAGTATCAGTGAAAAAACGCTATGGATATTAAACGAAGTGGAATCCGTACCCATTTTAATTGGCAACACTCCATCTGATGCCCGCTCTTTATATCGCGCAATTGAAATACTACTCAAACAAAATCGCAGATTTATTGCGGATTCTATTTTAGATCCGATCCATTTTGGCTTTACCGAATCGATTGTTCGTTATCGAAATTTACGCAACCGTTATCCTGAAATTGAAATAATCATGGGGATTGGTAATTTAACTGAACTCACACATGCTGATTCTGCAGGCACCAATGCACTTTTACTTGGCGTTATCTCTGAATTAGAAATTAACCATGTACTTGCAACAGAGGTAAGTGAACACTGTCGTTGTGCCGTACGTGAAGCTGACCTTGCCCGACGAATTATGTATGCCTCAAGGATCGATCATATTCCACCCAAAGGTTATGACAATGGCTTAATGGCATTACATGAACGCAAAGCATTTCCATATACATTAGAAGAAGTAAAAGAATTTGCAGCCGAAATCAAAGATCCAAATTTTCGTATTCAAGTGAGCGAGGATGGCATCCATACTTATAATAGAGATGGTCTCCATACTACGACAGATCCATATGAGATTTATCCAGTATTAAATGTAGAAGATGATGGTGGGCATGCATTTTATTTAGGAGTTGAACATGCACGTGCTCAAATTGCTTGGCAGTTAGGTAAACGTTATGAACAAGACGAAGAGCTAGACTGGGGCGTAGCGGTTAAAAAAGATGAACAAGATTTAAATACACAAAAACAAGCGGGTACTACTATGCATACTCGTAAATCTAGAAAGAATAAAAGGAAAAAGTAAATTGCCGTTTATAAGAGAATGTATCGTCACCACCCTTCGAGAGGATAAATCTGTACACATTGCACCAATGGGCATTCACGAAGATGGCGAAAAGTTAATCATTTTGCCATTTAAACCCTCTGCAACCTTAGATAATCTCGAAAGCAATGGCACCGCAACACTCAATTATACGGATGATGTACGCATCTACGCAGGTTGTCTAATCGGACATCAAGATTGGCCCACTTGCTCCACCGATCAAATTAAAGGAGCACGTTTAGAAAACTGCCTATCCCACACAGAGTTAGAAGTTATTAATAAAGTAGAAGATGAGGTAAGGCCGCAATATATATGCAAAACTGTTCATGAAGCTACACACCAAGCATTTCATGGTTATAATCGTGCACAATCTGCCGTTTTGGAACTAGCCATTTTAACCAGTCGTTTACATATGCTACCTCCCGAAAAAATTCAACAAGAGATTGAATATTTATCAATTGGTTACGAAAAAACTTCAGGTCCGCGCGAACAAGAAGCATGGGGATGGTTGATGGAAAAAATTCAAGCCTATTCACATAAGACGTAAAAGTAAGGAAATACAAACATGACAGGTATGTTAGCCAGCGTACGCGACCTTGAAGAAGCAAAGCTAGTCTACGAAGGTGGCGTTAACATCATTGACTTAAAAGAACCCAACGATGGTGCTTTAGGAGCAGTTCCATTACAACAAATACATCGTGTAGTAGATGATTTATGGGAAAAATGTGTGATCAGTGCAACAATTGGCGATCTTCCTGCCGATTACGTCAAAATTAATGAAAAAGTCATTCAAACTGCTGAGACTGGAGTCGACTATGTCAAAGTTGGCATGTTTAGTGAGCGTCACATTGAGACTTGTTTGCCAAACTTAATCCATTGCGCAAATAAAGGTATCGCCATAATCGCCGTATTTTTTGCCGACATGGATTTTGACGTTGACTTTGCAATTCGCATTGCAACGGACGCACGTTTAAAAGGTGTAATGTTAGACACAGCACGTAAAGGCTCAGGAGGCTTATTAACATATAAAAATATCATGCAACTAGAGTACTTTGTTAATCGTGCTAAACAAAATGATTTGCTCACAGGACTTGCCGGATCTTTAGTTATTGACGACATCCCTACTTTGTTAAAAGCATCACCCGACTACATCGGTTTTCGAACCGCATTGTGTGACAGCAATTTAAGGATGGGCTCCTTAAATCAACAAGCTATAGAATCTGTACGACAATCCATTCCTGTTCCTGAAAAATTGCAACGCAAGCTTGCTTAATATTTAATTCAAAAGCTCTATGAAAAAAATAAAAAATGAAGCAGAGCTCGTCAAAAAAGCCATACGTGTTGGAATGATTTATGCTCAAAAGCGTGGCGTGGTCAAATTTGAAGCCACAGACTCGGCGAATGAAAAAATCGAATATCTATACAGACTACTTGTTCACGACAAACTCATACAACCCCTAGCAAAAGATCAATTGGGATTGCCCGGCATGAAACACAAACTTGCCATATGGGTCTCTAAGCAATTACCAAAAGATCATCCATTATTACAATAATTCTATACAAGCCTTAGTATAAACCGGGTTAACTGCTAGACTTATTCTCAGGATTAGCTAAATTATTTAGCATGAATGAGCCTGAAAATAAAACGACTGTTCGACCAACTCGCACAAAGCTTGCATTTCAAAAGTTTTGGTTCAAATTCTGCCGTTTAATCGTAAGTATTTTCTATCGTAACTTTGAAATCTCTGGAAAGGAAAATATTCCTGAAAATACTGGTCTCTTATTATGTGCAAATCATGTTAATGCATTAGTCGATGTATTGGTCTTACAAGCTTCTATTAACAAAGAGCTGCTACCACTTGCCAGAAGTGGTTTGTTTCTTAATCCTTTTTTAAAACCTATTTTAACTTTAATAGGCGCCATCCCAGTTTTTCGTCGTAATGACCCTGGAAGTGACACTGCTCGAAATGAAGATTCATTTATCAAATGTCATGAAGCTCTTGCAAACAATAAAACCATAATCATATTTCCGGAAGGACAAAGTCATTCTGATCCACATATAAATAAACTAAAAACAGGAGCTGCACGAATCGCATTGGGCGCATTGCAGAATAACGAAAAAACTCCAGTAGTACTCCCTGTAGGACTCACCTTCTCTCGAAAAGGTAAATTTCGTAGTGATGTGTTAGTGCAATATGGGACGGCTATAGATTTATCTACTCCAGACAATTTAGAATATTTTTCATCTGTAGAACTTATTACTGATCGGATTAAACATGAGCTCGCCAAAGTCACTTTAAACGCAGACTCATGGGAAGATCTTTATTTAATTACACGCTTAGAAAAGTTTTTTACTTTACGGCGTGGCAAATACAAAAAAGGTCATTTAAAGAACCGTTTTCAAGCTTTACAGCGATTAATTGACGCCCAACGCCTGTTAAGAATTTATGAACCTGATAAAGTGCGATCTTTGGTAACTCAGCTACGTGGATTTGAGCGACTATGCAAGTGTTGCGGCATACGCGATTATCATTTAACTATAAAATATAAACCTATCTTAATTACCATCTACATCCTGCGCCTAACAATACTCATATTAATAGGGCTGCCCTTAGCGATCTGGGGACTTATCAATAGTTTTATTCCTTATCAACTTACCCGAGATGCCACACGAAAAATTGCAAAAGGTCTAGATCAATATGATACTGCCAACGTCACATTTGGCCTGTTATTTTTTTTACTTTTTTGGTCAACTCAGACATATATCGTATATCGATATTTTGGAACAAGTGCTTCATTAATTTATCTCTCAAGCATTGTTATAACAGCACCTTTTGCACTTAAACTAAGCAAGGAATATCATATTATTTACGATAATATTAAAATATTCTTTTTATTCTTACGCAAAAAACAGTTGCGCGAATATCTAGAAGCAAAACGTAAAGATATAGAAATAGAGTTGGCAAAATTAGTCAGAATCGTGAAGAGACTTCCGAATATTCAATAAATACTAATAGTAATTCTAATACTATATTTATAAGATAAATTCGATACGACACATAGCTTATAGTAGTTATTTTTTTAACTACTTCGACTAAAGGAGTTTAGTAATCATGCAAACTATTAAACAGCTTTTAGAAAACAAAGGTAAAGAGTTATTCACCATAAACCCTAATGACTCCGTCTATGATGCTATTAAATCTATGGCAGACCATCATATCGGTTCACTAGTGGTTATGGATAATGAAAAATTAGTTGGAATAATTACTGAAAGAGACTACTCCAGAAATGTAATATTAAAAGGAAAATCTTCGATTAACACCTTGGTTAAAGATATCATGACGAAAAATGTCTTATGCACCACTCCCGATAAAACTATCGAGGAAGCGATGGCATTAATGACTGAAAAACGTGTAAGACATTTACCTGTTGTAGAGAATAAAAATGTGCTCGGTCTGATTTCTATTGGCGACCTAGTGAAATCGATTATATCAGAACAAAAACACATAATAGAACAACTAGAACACTATATTAATGGTTAACAATACATGCTTAGAGCAAGTGATGAAACCATTACATACCAATCTATCTTAAAGTTTTGGTTTTCTGAACCAGTAAATAAACTCTGGTTTAAATCTACACCTGAATTTGATGATGAAATATTAATCAAATTCCATTCTTTGTGGTTAGATGCTAAAAAAGAAAAACTTATAAATTGGGAAAAAACAGCGCAAGGCTGTTTAGCATTAACAATAGTGCTGGATCAATTTCCTCTCAATATGTTTCGTGGCACTGCTAAAAGCTTCTCAACAGAACAGCACGCAATTCGTATATCACGTCAAGCAATTGCAAATAAATTTGATAAGAAGCTTCCTTTATATCAGCGATCATTCCTTTATATGCCACTGATGCACAGCGAAAATATTAACGATCAAAATCTTTCGGTTGAACTATTTACAGATAGTGGACTAAAAAATAACTTACGGTTCGCAAAACATCATCGCGATATTATTAAGGAATATGGACGTTTCCCACACCGAAATTCGATTTTAGGCCGTAACAGTACAGAGAAAGAACTTGAATATTTGAATTCCCCGCAAGCGTTTACAGGGTAGTTTTTTCACAATGGCAAATAAATGGACGATTAACTGGCAAGACTCATTGATAGCCTCTTTATTAATCGTCTCTTTTGTGAGTTTATTTTTTGCAGCTCCAATTCCTCAAGATCTCTCATATCATGTGTTTGCAGACAATCGAAGCATACTAGGTGTGAACAATTTCTTTGATGTAGCTTCAAACTTACCCTTCTTATTCGTAGGCACTATAGGACTAATTAGTATTTACAAAAATTGGGGAATAACTAGTTCGTGGAGCTGGTTGGTCTTATTTTTATCAGTCTTCTTAGTTGCATTTGGTTCTTCTTACTATCACCTAAACCCTGAAAATAGAACTTTAACTTGGGATCGATTACCGATGGCAATTGGATTTATGGCCTTGTTTGTAATTACGATAGCAGATTATATAAGCCAAAAGCTCGAAAAATGGCTATTAATACCAATGTGTTTAGTTGGAATTATTTCAGTTTTATATTGGCATTTCACAGATGACTTAAGAATTTATGCATGGGTGCAGTTTGTATCGATGGCTTTGCTATTGATAATCATTTTTATTTATAAACCACACCATTTACAAACTAAGCACCTTCTTTATGCATTCTTCTTTTACATTTTATCTAAATTAGCTGAGCACTTTGATAAACAAATATTTGAGTTACTTGATCAAATTGTAAGCGGCCACACACTCAAACATTTGCTTGCTGCAATGGCCACATTTTTTTTCTATCTATTACTAATTCGCAGGAAAACCTAATTCGATATTTTATATAATAATCGAACATGGAACACTCGCATCAGCATCCCACTCCTAAAAACTATAACTTGGCCTTTGCAATTGGCACTGCTTTAAATGTTACTTTTGTAGTGGTAGAAGCTATTTTTGGATTTTTATCAAATTCATTAGCACTCATAGCAGATGCTGGGCATAACCTAGGCGATGTACTCGCGCTTTTACTATCTTGGGGTGCAACCTACTTAGCGCAACGTAAGCCAACACGTACCAAAACCTATGGCTTACGAAGAGGTACAATTTTGGCTGCATTTATCAGCAGCTTGATATTACTCATGACCATGAGCATCGTCGCATGGGAAGCAATAGGCAGATTCACATCACCATTAGAAGTGAACTCAATGACCATTATCATCGTTGCAGCAATTGGCGTGGTAATTAATACTGCTACGGCTTTACTTTTCTTATCCAGTCAACATGAAGACCTAAATATCAGGGCTGCATTTATACATATGACGGCTGATGCTGGAGTATCGCTAGGTGTTGTACTTGGAGGAATTGCAATTTTATACACAAGTTTATTTTGGATCGATCCTGCTGTGAGTTTGATCATTGTTGTTGTCATTATCATCAGCACCTGGGGTGTATTTAGAGATTCATTCAACCTTGCGCTGGATGGAGTTCCCAAAGGCATTGATATCGATGAAGTAGAAAAGTTTATCCTACAACAAGAAGGTGTAAGCGCAGTGCATGACTTGCATATTTGGGCCATGAGTACAACACAAGTTGCACTCACCACGCACCTCGTACGTGATTCACATAAACTTGATGATCAATTTGTCCATCAACTAAGTAAAGCGCTGCATGATAAGTTCGGAATCATCCACCCAACTATACAAATAGAGTCAGGAAACCAAGCACAACTCTGTGATCAGGCTCATCATGACAGTATTTAATAAATCGAGAATATTTAGGTAGTGTAAGGCCTCTAATCGTTCAGTCTCATTTTTTTAGTATAGGTGGAAACAGCATTCGCTTATCACAAGTTAGCTGTTACAAAATATAGCTCCAATACTATCATGTGACTACACACGCTACGATAATATTTACTTAATAATAATCTGTATTCAACAATTTTATTGTTGACTTAAATTCTTGATGCTTTCATCGCTGTAAGCAATAAAGGGATAATACTAAAAGTGGCAAAAATGGAAATTAACATGGCCAAACATGTAAATAATCCAAAATATATTGATGGAGTGAAATTAGAGAATATAAGTAGTACAAAACCAGACGCTATAGTTATCGAAGTAAACCATAGCGCTTTACCTACTGTAAGTTGTGAAGCTGAAATTGATTTGTAGACATCTTTTTTTTGCGCGAATTCTTTCCTATAACGATGAATATAGTGAATTGCATCATCCACTCCAATACCTATTGTAATTGCTGCAATAGTTATAGTCATAATGTTTAAAGGTATTTTTAATAAACCCATTATTCCTAAGACTAGTATGGCTGTAAAAATATTGGGTAATATTGCAATGAATGCATACTTAATATTTCGAAACAAAATCGAAAGCACAATAAATATACTTACAAAGACAAACCCAAGTGTAAGAATTTGAGAACGATACAAACTTTGCAATACATTATTATATAGCACACCAATCCCCGTGATATTTACATGTATCCCCATTTTCTCCGGGAAAAGGCTTATTAAATGTTTTTCTATATTATTTAGTAAATCGTTTCGGACCAAACTATGATCTGAATCTTTTAGTCTCGCAACAATTCTAGCCTGATCCCCTGCTTTTGAAAGATATGGATGTATTAAAATTGGCAAAGTATTTTCGGGTAGTTTTGAATAAATCAATGATAACTGAAAATCTTCTAGCTCCTTATCTCGCACAATATGTCTAAAGATATTTTCGGTGCTATATAAAGACAATACTTTACCTATTTGAGGTAATGACTCTAAATAAGTATGAATTGTTCTGATTTTTTCTATACCTCTTCTATTGTACCAATAGCTTTGCGATGCAAAACCTTCGGAAGATTCATCCAGATCTTCTAAATAATCATCAAACTCATCTAATTCATCATCTATAAGTTCAGGCTCATCACTTTCTATAGGCGCATCTAAGACAACTTCAATCGGCACTGTTCCGCCTAGCTTTTGATCTATAAATGCCAATCCCCTGTGTATCTCAGTAGTTTCTTTAAAGTAATCTATAAACCTATTCTCAACCGTTAGTTTTATTATACCAAGACCACTAATTAATAAACTAATCGATAAAATAATTATCACTGTAGCTTTGTTATTTAGAATAAGCGCCAATGATTTTTCTAGAAAATTATGCGAGTAATGCTCATGCAAAGGTTTTGACTTAGGCTTTAATAACTGAATGAGCAATGGAAGAAAGGTGAAAGAGATCATATATGCTCCACACAAACCAATAACCATAATATAGCCAAATACAATTACTGGTTTTATATCGCTTATAATTAAGGACAAAAATGCAATCGTAGAAGTTACCACCATAAATAAACATGGAGTACTAATATGTTCTATTGAAATACACAACCTATCTCTAAAACTCGAGATGTTTTGCGATGCATCTTCTTCTTGATATCTAACTACGACATGTATGCTAATTGCTAAAGAAAATATTAATAAAATAGCTACATAATTTGATGAGACAACTGTTAACTTATAATCAAGGAGTCCTATTAAACCAGAGACCATCAAAACATTAACAAATGCACTAAAAAGGGTTATCCCAACCCAAGCCACATTATGAAATATGACAAATAAAATAATTGCCATCGCTAGAATGGCAACAACACCAAACACTTTTATATCATTTAGTACATAACTCTTCATATCGTGCGCTATCAACGGTGCGCCGCTAATATATGATTCAAATGAGTTCTCATTTGTGTATAAAATATTTCGTATCTTTTTTAATACCGATTTAATACGTTTATTATCAAGGTCTCTGAGCTGTTCTAGCCTATCATTTATTATTTCGATATCAATTTTGTCTTGTCTAGATTGAAGATTATTCTCTCGCTTCTCTATCAGTAAATATCGTTGGTCAAAAAGATCCTTATATTCACGCCTTTCTTCAAAATCGAGCTTAAACGCTGCTATTTTCAAATCCTTGCTAACAATATTTCTTTCATACAAAGGATTGGTTAAAAACTCATTTTCTACTTTATCAAAATCTATATTTTTAGATGTTAAAAAAGGGAAAAGAATCTCTGTATTTTCATCTTTATTCGAAGATTGATATATCAACGGCACATTAGAGATACTCGTAACACTTGATATCTCTTCAAGTTCGCCGAATTGTTTCGTTAATTCTTCAATTTTACTTACAGAGGTGGGAGAGAGAATCGTATCAGCGAGATGAACAGCTACAACCATATAAACATCTGTTCCATACTCGTCATGTATAGAACGGTAAAACTTTAGATCTGGGTCACTCTCTAGCAATAATGAATCTGGTGATGCATCAATAGTCAGGTATTTTATTGGCCATGACATTAATATCATTACCAAGAACATAAGGACTAGAGATAGATAGGGTCGCTTCGTTATAGCATGAACAACATAACTCGCTGAAGTTTCCCAGAGTTTCATCAAAATTTTACAATATATCCAGTTCTAGTAATGCATGCACAATTACTAATAGATGTTATTAGATATATAAAATAAAGACTTCTAAAGAAGAATTTAATGAGCTGTGTCAAACATACTCTAAGTTTTTATAATTTAAGATAAACACTACATTGCGGACCAATAGCCTCATGACTCTAGAGGTCTCATGGTAGATAGTAGTAAAGGAATAATACTAAACGTTGCAAAAAGAGCTACTAGCATCGCTATACTAGTAAGCATGCCAAAATATATAGAAGGAACAAAATTCGACAAGACCAATATAACAAAGCCCAGTGTTATGGTTATTGAAGTAAAATAAAGTGCTTTACCAACCGTTGTTTGTGATGTATGTATGGCTTGAAAATTATCTCTATTTTGCGCGAACTCTTTCTTATAGCGGTGTATATAATGGATAGCATAGTCTACGCCAATTCCTATTGTTATCGCTGCTATAGTTATAGTCATAATATCTAAGGGAATATTTAACACGCCCATTAACCCTAAAATAAATAAAGCTGTGAATATATTTGGCAATGTGCCTATTACTGCTAGCTTGAAATTACGAAACAAAATAATAAGCATAATAAAAATACATACAAAGACAGTACCAAGTGTCAAAATTTGAGAACGAAATAGACTTTGTAAAACATTATTGTAAAGTACACTAATACCTGTTAAGCGCACAGTTTCACCATTTTTTATAAACTCTTCATTTAAGTCTGCTTTAATCTTATTTAATAAATCGTTACGTATAAGTGTATGATCAGAATCTTTAATGCGCGCTAAAATACGTGCTTGACCACCATCAGTTGACACATATGGCGAAATTAGCACCTGTTTTACATTATCTGGAATTTTTGTATAGACAAGAGAGAGATGAAAATCTTCTAGTGGTTCACCCTTATTAATTGTACGAAATACTTCTTCTGTACTCGATAAAGACAATACTTTTCCTACTTGAGGCAAACCCTCTAAATATTTATGAATTTTGTTGATTTTTTTAATCCCACTTCTGTTATACCAATAACTTTGAGCTGTGAAATCATCTTGAGTGCCTTCTAAATTAGCCAAGTAATCTCCAAATTCTTCATCTTCCTCTGCATCTTCATCCTCTTCTTCCTGGCTCTCATCGATCTCTAGCATCACTTCTAATGGAACAGTGCCTCCAAGCTCTTGATCTACTAGTTCTAAACCTTGGTATATATCCGTGGTCTTCTTAAAGTAATCAATAAATCGATTCTCAACAGTTATTTGACTAATACCAATGATATTTAGTACAAACATGCCCACTACAATAGTAATTGTTAGTGCCTTATTTTTGATTATAACGTTAAGCAGATTTTCTAAAAGTACAGCAGAATTATCTTGTTCGAGTTCTCTCGATTGAGGCTTAATGAGTTTTATCAAAGCGGGTAATACAGTGAAAGTAAGTAAAAACGCACATATAAGACCAAGAATCATAATATAACCAAATATGATTACTGGATTAATGTCACTTACTATCAAAGAGAAAAATGCAATAGCTGAAGTCAAAATCATATAAAAACATGGCGTGATAATTTGTGATAAAGCAATTTTTAGATTTTCGTCTACTGCATTATTTGGCTGTAGTTTTTGAATTTCTTGATATCGAATAATTACGTGTATAGACAAAGTAATTGAAAATATAATAAGCAATGCTACAAAATTAGACGATATAATGGTTAATTGAAAACCCAGCAAGGATGTTAAACCTGCTACTAGCAATACATTTAAAATCGCACAAATAAGCGCCAAAAATATCCAAGCAGGTTTTCTAAAAAATACAAATAACACTAAAATCATTATTGATAAAATTGCGACACCAAAGGTTCTAATATCTTTTCCAACAAACACTTTCATATCATTGCCAATCAAAGGAGCACCTGCTAAATAAAATTCTCCCGCATTATCAGCATTTCCGATTATTTCGCGCACTTCTCGAAGTACATCTGTATATCTTTTATTAATATTCTGTCTTTCTAATAAGATATTAGCTCGAAGTCTTTCGAGTTCAGAACTGTCTTCTTCAGTTAATTTCTGATTGTTTTGTTTTTCAAGAAATACATATTTATCTTCAAGTAGACCAATCAAGGTTGTATTTTTTTGTATATCAATCTTTATTGCAGTAGTGCTTAAATTTTCATCAACAAGATTATTTAAATAGATAGGACTCGTAGTAAACTCTGTCTTGGCTTTATCAATGTCTACTTGAGACGAAAGCAGGTTAGAAAAACTTGTCTCCCCTGTTTTCTTATCTCTTTGTATTTGAAGCAATAAAGGAACATTACTTAATGATGTTACAGAAGATACTCCTTTAATTTTTCTAAATTTTTCAGAAATATCATCAATAAATTTAATTGTAGTGTCTTTTAAAAGTTCATTATTTGGCTTATAACCAACAATAATAAATTCGTCGGTACCATAGTGCCGGTGCACTTCACGATAATATTTGAGGTCTGGATCACTCTCTAGCATGAGAGAATCAGGCGATGCATCAATATTTAAGTCTTTTATGTAAACGCTAGATGCTGCAATTAGGGCTAACATGAAAACCAATACCACAATTGGTTTGCGAATAATAAAAGCTGTCATCGCATTAATAATATTTTGAAACATTTTTAGATTTTTTATTTTTATAAGAAATAATTTAAATCGACTAATTGTGTTCGATTAAATTTTTGAATTCGCTTATCTGTGATTTATGTAAAATATGAGGGTTTATTTTAGCCTTTTTTATAAACTTATTAAATTTAGCATCGACACAATTACTACTAGTTAAGCTTTCTATATTCTTTTCTTCTATTACTTTTTCACTAGATTTAACGAGTATTAAATTTTTCAACTCAAGCTCTTGTGCAAGCCAAACTGCCAAGCTGTCTGATGTTACATTCCATGATTTTTCTATTTCATTATTATCTCGCAACATCTCATAAGGTTCCCAAATCGCAATCTTTGAATCTTTCCAGGCACTGTAAATTTCTTCTTTCGAGTTTGCCTTGATCATGCTTGAACAGAGAGATACCAGCAAAGTGCCGTATTGCTGCATCGCCATTAGTGCCATGTTGTGAGCCTGTTCTTGAGGTAAACTAAATTTCTCATCTGCCTGCCTAACCTGATCAGCAAATGGGCCCCCACCAGGAACAATAATTACATTTTTATTTGCAAAATGATCGATTGCTTTCAGCCACTCTACTAGATATTTACTCCCATACAAACTACCCCCTATTTTTATTCCCCAAGCATCCATGAACACATTACTCAGTAGTTTGAGCGTACCGTCTATCCTGACTCAGCACTTGCATCATAGCCGCCGCTTTATCGAAGGTTTCTTGATATTCTGAACTGACCTCAGAATCATGCACAATCCCACCGCCTGCATAAAAATACATCTGCTGCTGTTGATGTAAAATAGTACGAATAGCAATATTTGTATCCATATAACCATTATTGCTGATATAACCAATTGCCCCACAATAAACACCTCGTCTATGTGGTTCCAACTCTTCAATAACCTCCATAGCACGCAACTTCGGCGCACCCGTAATCGAGCCCCCAGGGAAACTGCCACGCAAAAGATCAATAGCATTACGATTTTGCTCTAATTTTCCTGTAATCGTACTCACCATATGATGCACGTTTGGAAAACTTTCAATATCAAATAATTTAGGTACTTTTACTGAACCCAAAGCACAATTTTTACTAATATCATTCCGCAACAAATCAACAATCATTACATTTTCAGCTTGATCTTTTTTACTGTTTTTAAGTTCTTGCAACAAAACATCATCTTTAGTTTGTTCCTTGGAACGCGGACGTGTTCCCTTAATCGGCTTAGTTTGCACAATTTTATCTTTTACTGAAAGAAATCTTTCAGGCGAATTACTGAGAATTTGAAATTCCGGATAATTTAAGTAAGCACTAAATGGTGATGGATTAATTGTTCTCAACATGCAGTACGCCAACCAAGGATCTCCTTCGACTACAGCACTGAAACGCTGAGCAAGATTTACCTGGTAACAATCACCCTCTTTAATATAATTTTTGATCTTATTAAATGCTTCAGCATAAAAAGACTCTGTCATATTTGAGCGCACTTCGCTCAAAACATTAAATTCTTGTCGAGTTTTCAGAAAGTTTACATTATCAGTAGCATATTGAACTAAATCATCCCAGTCTCGCTGCAGACGCAGATCACTTTTATCTCCAACAATAAAAGTTTTTTTCTCAGCATGATCAACAATGATTGCCCATGAGTAAATTCCAACCTTCATATCTGCTAACTGCAAATCGTCCACTGCAGTTTCAGGTATTTTCTCGATACTTCGGCCTAAATCATAACTAAAATAACCTAAAGCTCCACCTACAAATGGTAACTTGTGATCTGTATTATTTCCGCCTAGATCTAAAGGAAGATAGTCTTTAAGGATTGCAAATGGATCCCCGGGGACAGTTAAAGAATCAGAACTCGAATCTATTTTATTTATTCTATCGCGGCTAGTAATACAAACTTTTGGGCGCGACGAAATAATATCATATCGGCCATGAATACTATTAGGTTGATTGCTGTCTAAAAATATCGACCAAGGCTCATCAGCAAATTTATCAAACAACAAACTACTGTCAGCTTGATATGGGATTTCAACTAATAAATAGTCACTCATGAAATCACTCGCATTAACTGTTCATCGCTAGACATGCAACAGCCGCCGCAGGCCCACAATCACCAACCCCAAATCCTTCACCGTCAGAATCGATAGTAAAAAGACTTTCATAATCAACATATTCACGTCCAAGTTGCGAAGCGACATCTTTCACCAAGAAACGCCCAACCCCTGCTCCTACTACAGGTGCATCAAGAGATATTTGTTTTTGCATAAGCTGATGACGACATGCATCTTTAATCATCTGTACTTGCATGCTGCGCACTTGCTTTGCGACTGCATTCCAAATATCTAATTCAGATGAATCTGCATCATTAGCAAACATTCTGGCAAGTCGCTTAACACTGCTCAGGCAATCTTTTGCACGACTATCCAGTGTTTCACCTACATCTACATATTCTTCTAATTCACCTGTTATACGATAAACATCCGCAGTATTAGAAAAATACTCATTAATTACAGGCACGCTTTGTGTTTTAACAATCGCACTTTTACAAATGGCAAAAATGGGGGTCCTAACCACACCACAATAAACAAGTTCTTTTGCAATAAGCCTTTGCTCATCTGTATAGCCATTGTAAATTACTTTACCATCTTTAATAGGAATAATATCTGTTGTAGTACTACCAATGTCTATAAACAAAGCATGTTGAAGTTTTTCAGCTGTGTAACAAGCACTGGCTAACCAGTTCGCAGAAGCTACTTTTTTATATTCAACGATAGCTCGTTCAGCATTTATGAAACCTAGCTCACCGGCATAGTAGAACACTTTATCTTCAGATAGTTTTGCGTTTAATTCATTAATGATAGAAATTGTACCCTGCTCACGGTTTTCGAAGTAGTCAACTAATTCTCCCGTCATCGTGACTGCATGTTTACTATGAGATAAATTTATTCTTTCATGAACAGTTTCAATACACATTCTTAGTTTATCTATACCTTTCCATAAAGGGCATGCAAGCTGAAGAACTTCTATAATCGCTTGCTTATTTGCTCGCACAATTTTTACATGCGCACCACCTATATCCCAGCCAACCATATTTTGCGTATTATTAAGCGACACGCTCTTCTCTTACATCTACAATAACGCTACTGCCACTTTTTAATTCAATATTCGGCAATCTTTTATTCATAAACGTTTTCAAAATAAGCTCTGCTGGATTACAACCTAAAGCTGAATGAAGTCCGGCATAAGATGTAGTCAACCTTGGGTTGATTTCAACCAGAAACGTTTCATCTTCAGTAATTAAGATGTCGATACCTACATAGCCCCTCAAACCTGGTAAGGCTTTTACAAGCTGATTACTAAAGCCGATAAATTGTTCTCGTTGCAAGCTATTTACTACACATTGATTTAATTCAAAGTAATTATTTTCTTTGGCTAATATCTGTTTATTTGCACAAAGCAAAATACATTCCCCTTCCCAACATAACAAACTTAAACTTGCATTCAATCCTGTTAAATATGGTTGAGCTAGATAATTTTTTTTCTCAGATTGGTTAATATATTTATCAGGATCATCTGCTTGATCTAGCAAATGCAGATTCTCACAGCCCACCCCACTTCTAGGCTTAATCATGATCTTATCGGCTTGGATAGAAGATATATCTTCTAAGCTAAAACTAGGAACCTGCGCAATATTATGTATTTGCAAAAATTTATAGGTTTTCAACTTATCACTAGTTAAAGAGATGCTGTCTAAAGAACTATTTAAAAGTAAAAATTCTCGTTGGGAATACTTCCTACATAAGTCAGTTAAAATATTGTCAGACTCAGGCGCAATAATTAATAAGGCATCAATTTCATGTGCAATATTTTCTATTATTTGTTCTACATTTAACTCGGTGCTCACAATATATTCATGAATATTCTGCTCACTACTTGCAAGTCGACAATCTTTCAGAGCGCTTACTTGTATATTTTCAATTTTTGCAAAATCATCTGTTATAGCATTTAGCATTAACTCGCCCTCTTTCACCAAAGAAGCCGGCAATGGCTCACCTAACATACCACCACCAGTGATATACTCAAAAATTAAAATGTTCATAATATACAAATGAAGATAATTCCCGTTATAGACCTCTATAAAGGTCTTGTCGTTCATGCTGTAGCAGGAAATAGAAAAAATTATAAAACAATTGACTCCAAGATTTGCTCATCAGCAAATCCATTTGATGTAGTAGAGGGCTATTTAGACTTATTTAGTTTCAAATCAATATATATCGCTGACTTAGATGCTCTTGAGCAACAAGGTGACAATACGAAAATCATTAAATTATTATGTAATAAGTATCCTAATATAGAAGTATGGTTAGATTGTGGAACATCAACAGAAAAATATTTACAACAAGAAATCTACAACAACTTACGTTTAATTTTATCCTCTGAATCAATTACCACTACATCAGTCTTCACCACTTTACTTGATCAATATTCTGAGCATCGTTTTATTTTATCTTTAGACTACAAAGCTAACGAATTACTCGGAACGAATGACTTATTTAATACTAAAAAATACTGGCCCAAAGATCTAATTGTACTAAATTTAAATAATGTTGGTGTTAAGCAAGGGTTCAAATACCCACTTCAACTTAAGCAGCACAACCTTATTAACGATTTTAATGTTTATTATGGTGGCGGAATTCGAAATACAGACGATATTGAAAAGTTAGCTTCAATTGGGTTTTCAGGCGCACTTATTTCGACTGCTTTGCATTCTCAAACCATCTCAAGCACTGAAATCCTTTCTCTCAACCAATTACTTTAAGCTTACGCTGTATACTTTGGTCTAAAAGATTGCGTAACTGTGACTTGCCCAATTCATCCGAAGAAAAATGCTTTAATAAAGCACTACTGCCTTTCTTCTGCAGCTCATCTAAACTTGGCCCTACAAAACAACAATGCGATTGACTGGTTTCATAGATTTGTAATTCCGTTAAACCAGGAAGATATTCAATAAGCCTCTCCCAAATAAAAATGCTTAATAGTTCTGTACTAGAGCGCCAAGATAGCTCAGCAGATACATAGTTAAGATTATGATGGTCTAGTTGCTCAATAATTTTTTCCTTCGCAATGCGTTTTAAATATCCATAATCCAGCACAAACCCAGTCAAAGGATCAATTTGATCTTTGACTTTCACGTTCATAGTGTATCTACCACCATGAAGATTTACACATTTATCTGGATGATCCGTTATAAAGTGCGCTGAATCAAATACTAGCTCTTTGGACACGAGTGCTTGTTCGTATTGCCCAAAAAACCGCTCTGATGCACTAGGAATATCTTTTAAGTACTCATCCAAAAGCACTAACAAACGCGTTGTGTCTTCTAATGTCTCGCAACGCATTAACTGTCCAGTCTGATGCTCGGATGCTAACAGTGCTTTTAAACGAACTTGATGATTGCTTGCCAATTCTTTCTCAATGCGTTCAGCGTCCTCTTTATTTGGGAAGTCAATAAACAAATAAGCTGAGTGTAATTCACCTACATGCGCAATCAATACGGCTAATTGTTGTAAAAACGATGTGCTCGAGCTCGATATAATCCTGGGAGGAAGAAATACGGTTGGAATTTTTAGAGTATTTCTAGCTATCACTCGATGACTATCATTCTCATAAAAGTATTCTTGTTTGAATTGAAAACCCATCGATTGCAATACATTTTGGTACCACAATAATTGTTCTAATCTACGAACACCTAAAGCAATATAGGTAAAATCACCTTCTTGTTGAATCGCATCCGCCATATATAAGCCATTCAATAAGTCTTGTGCTTGTGAACTAGGGGGTAAGCTTGGCTTAGCATATGCTGCAACATCATCTTGCTGATTAATTTGATCAGAATTTAAAAGCAAGTCTAACGGCATATGATGACGTAAGGCATACTCTTGCAAGGTTAAACCACAACAAGCATATAAATGCTCATTGCTAATTTGGTTACCAAGCTCTTTGCCGCATTCCCTACATTGCATGTTGCTATTACATCCAGGTTAGATCTTGTACATTATAGAGAAAAACACACGTGCAAAAAAATGCCCCGAACATATGTCGGGGCATTCTTATACTTTGCTTTAAAAAGTAGCTTAGAAACCTTTGAATGGGTGCTCTGCGCTGTCTTTTTGTGCAACAACAGTTGAAGCTTTTGGCTCGTCCTTAACAGCACGCTCTAATGCTTCTTTAGTTGCTTTGTAGTTATTTTCATAGATAGCTTCGTTGCTCTTGGCTTCCCAGTGAATGAAAACACCAACACAAACGTATACATCATCCGCTTCATCAGCTGGAATGGTGCCATCTTCAACACTATCCGCAACCGCTTTAGCAACCGCTGCTTGAGCTGGACCAAACATTTGAACCGCTTGCTCAGCACCTTTGATGGTCACTTTATTGAACATCATAGTGTTAGGCTTACAAGGTAGATTTGGTGCAATTACAGCTAATAAAGTTGAAAAGCCATCCTTGTTGTTCACCAAGCCATTACAAAAAGCAGTTTCAACAGCAGAACCACGAGGACCAACTAGTAAGTCGATATGCGCAATTTCTGCCATAGTGCCGGAAGGATCGTTATCATTAACGAGTGACTCTCCGACCATTACTTTATTAATTAATGCCATTATTATTCTCCTAAATTATATTTCTAATTTGTCGACAAACTACAAGCTCGGCATCAAATGCTTCACTTGCAAATCCACCTTGGAAAACCGTAGACAACGTCTGGGGCCTACTGCTGTTTCACTTCTAGTCCAAGCTTAACTTAGACCAGCTGCGAAAATGCTAGCTGCAGTGAGATCCGCTGTGGTTCCCGGGTTGATTAGGTCATACTTGAGTTGGCGGTCAATTTCTAATAATTGTGCCTCGTACCTACCCGGTGAGTCCGAACGGCAGAGCTCCATCTCAAGATCGGAGATCATATCACTAATTTCTCTAGCTTTTAACTGCCCATACTTGCGTTCAATTAAACTATCTGGGTAATGAGCCAAAAAGGCTAAAAACAAACCAGTAACTGCCCATTTTTCTTCTTCCCACTTGGCAAGCAGATTTCGATAGCGGCCTATTCCAAAACTGAAAATATCTTCAAAATTGGTCGCATATTGAGCAGCAATTAGATCCCTATCTGCAGCAATTTCCATTGTATTTAAAAGAGTTACGTTAGGTTCTTCAGATATATCTTGATTATCTTGCTCCCCCATTCCGCCCGGATTCGCCAATCGAATGGCGCTGTAAACATCATGCGCATCCTGAACCGAAGTTAGTTGCAAAACTTCCTGCAGACTTTGTTGAATTTTAGTTACATCTTTTGCTGCATATCTAGCATGAATGAGTGGTGCGATTAGTAATACCATGCCTAAATTAGTATTCGTGTTTACCGCTTCTTGAGTCGCCTCTACAGCCTGCAAAATACGCTTTCCGAGTGTGATATTAGGCTGCGTAATCGGAGCTGCACTGACCTCAGCGCTGTTCAAAAAATCATCAACACGGAGGTCTTTCGCTTCTGAATATACACTGATGTTTCCAGGCTTGAGTGACTGAACATCTAAATTGCATACATGAAGATACAAAATAGTCAGTTCTTCCTGAAGAGTCATAGTATTCGTTTGAATTTTCGAGTTGCGCCAAAAATCATTGAAAAAACTTATTCAACTAGTTTTGAGAAAAAGCTAACACTTTCTTGATGGTAAGTCCTTGCACAAGAATTGAGAAAACTACAACAAAGTAAGTAATCACCAGCAAAGGTTCCCTTGCAGGCACAGCAGGGATAGAAAGTGCTAAAGCCACTGAAATGCCACCACGCAGCCCACCCCAAGTCAGAATAGTCACTGCATAAGGACTGAAAGTTCTAAATTTTTTCATAATTTGTACAGGAATACCCACACAAATCCACCTGGATAACAAAACGATAGGAATAGCAACCAAGCCCGCTATCATAAATTGATTGGTAAACGTTAAGATTAATAACTCCACACCAATTAATAAAAATAAGATCGCATTTAGAATCTCATCAATGAGCTCCCAAAAATCATCTAAGCGCTCACGTGTATTATCTGACATCGCCAAAGTTCGGCCTTGGTTCCCAATGAATAAACCCGCGACTACAATGGCAATCGGTGCAGAGATGTGAATTGACTCCGCAAACGTATAACCACCCGAAACTAATGCCAAGGTGATTAATGCTTCAACTTGATAATTATCAACCCCACGGAGCATGAAAAAACCTAGCAAACCTAACCCCAGACCAAAAAACACGCCTCCCAATGCTTCAACAGCAAACAAATTAATTACATGCAACGCAGTCACCTCATCACCACCGGTTGCAATGCCTAATAGCACTAAGAAAACCACAACGCCTACACCGTCATTAAACAATGATTCACCAGCAATTTTTGTCTCCAGCGTTTTTGGCGCACCTACTATTTTTAAAATACCCATCACTGCAATAGGATCAGTTGGTGAAATTAATGCACCAAACACCAAACAATAAATATACGCAACCGGTATTCCTAACCATTGCATCACGTAATACATGATCGTTCCTATAATAAAAGTAGAACTAATCACACCCACTGTAGCGAGCGTTCCTATCACCCATTTTTGCTCGCGTAGATCATTTAAATTTACATGTAATGCACCCGCAAAAAGTAAAAAGCTTAACATTCCATGCAAAAGCGCTTCATTAAAATCAATACTTTTAACCAGCGCTGTCGCTTGTTCATCGAGTGAAATTCCAAATTCACCAAACAAAATCAACGCAAGAGAAAACAACAAACTCAACAACATAATGCCAATAGTTGTTGGCAGTTTTATATATTTATAATTGATATATGCGAAGACTGCAGCTAAGCAGAGCAATAATGATACAATTTCAAATAAACTCAACTTGCTACCGTTATTTTGGTTTGTTCTTGCATACAAGAAATAAAGTTATCGACAAGTTGATCAGCCACAACGAGATTATTCACACTCTGCAAACCTTTCCAAGCTGGAATACTATTTACCTCAGTCACCCATAGTTTACCTTCTACGTCCTGCATAAGATCTACTCCAGCATAAAACATATTTACTGCTTGCACCGCATCTTTAGCAATCTTAGTAAACTGGTCATTTACAACTGCTGAAAAGCATTTCCCACCATTGGCTACATTACTAATCCAATCAACCCCTTCTCTTTTCATTGCAGCCACCACTTGGTCGCCTATTACAAATACTCTCCAATCAAAAGCGTTTTCTTGCTCGGTTTGCCTGCTTGTTTGAATGAATCGTTGTAAATAATAAATCTTGTTATAAACCGTAAAATTCGTAATATCTTCCGCTTGACTAATCAGTTGCAGATTTTTGCCTTGTGACCCAAATAAAGGCTTCGCGACCACTTTATTCCCCATTGCAAGCTCACGACGCACAAATGAGTAAGCTTGATGTACATCATTTCCAACCCATGTAGGTGGTGTAGCGATGCCTGCATGGTCCAACAAAAAACTTGTCATCCCTTTATCAACACTGCGCTCAATCGCTCTCACATTGTTGTAAACAAGAATTTTTAACTCCTGTAATGCATGCAATACATCAAGATAAAAAACAACCTCTTCTAACGTACCACCGGGAACACCACGCACAAATACACCATCCGGCAAGGCATCTTCAAAACCCGGAATGTGTAAGCTTTTATTTTTGCCTTCGCTATTGCTAAATTGAAAGTAACAATCCGTTAATGAAACATTTGTACACTTGTACCCCTTACGTTCAAATGCTTCATGCAATTCTTTGCCATGCCAACCGGGGTCGTCGGTAATGATCGCTATATGACTCATAATTCTAAATAAAAGAAGTTCTGATTTATTAGTGAAGCGCTGGCCAGTTTTTGCTCCTGCAAAACTGGCATACAATACTTCCATGCATATAACGCTAGGCAAAAAATGTCGAGGAGAACGATGTGTATTAATTTATACATGGGTGATTCCGAGATCATTTTTTAACAACGCATCTGAATAAATCATAGCTTCTTGTTTATGAGAATGATTTGTTTAGCAACGCAGGATCTAACTCCCCACCACGGAAAGTATTACCACTTTCCACAGCAGTCACCATGACAGAAGCAGGACTAAACAGCATCGGGTCTACTTTAAAAAAGTCATACTCATAATCTTTAAAAATTTGCGCAAAAGGCTTTCCATAATCCCGTGAAGAACTAGAAGGTAACTCATTAGCAAGCTTTTCGGCTGCAACATCATCTCCTTTCACAAACAACTGCACCCTACCCGCAAACAAAATAGCATCATTAGTACGTCCCATGGCCTTCACAAAATCTGGAATCGGCGGAGATAAAGGTGCACTTGCTGAACCATCCAGTACATGATCAAGTGGAAAATGTAATTCATGTGTTTTATGCATTGCCACTTCTAGTACACGCGCCACTACTTGCATACAGCCTGCGATTGAACTCGTCGGCGTTAAAATAAAAGTAATTGCGCTAGGCTCTAATTTACAAGTTTCAGCCACTTTATCCACCAGCTCTATGGGCGGCAACTGATCGACTTCCAATACAAACACCGCACTATCACAGCTATCTTTATAGCCTAACTCTTCAAATAACGGCTCTTTTAATGCTATAGCACGCCCAGGACCTGAACCTAAAGCATGAAACTTTTCATGCGACAAACTCCAACCAGCATACTGACTCGCCAAGCAAGCTAAAACAGGATGCGATGTATGCACATGCAAAGAGAGCGGCCATTCATCCACTGCAGAGGCATGATATAGATTGACCGTACCTAAACCTCCCATGCAGATCTCGCCAATTATTCTTCCGGCTTCTAAACCACCAACACAATCGATTCCAGCGTCAATATAATTCGCTCCGTTAGAAAACGTGCCTACTTTTATACGCAAAGCTTCACTTTTAGTAACTAGCTCTTGCACTAATGGTTTGGCTAGTTCATTTACACTGATCATCTGGACTCCCTTTTAAAATTTTTTATTGAATTAATTTACTAATAATAGATTGCTTACGTGTTTTTATCATCTCACTCACTTGAGCACTATTCTTAGCGCCCGCAAAAACACTACATATTGGTTCGTATTGCAGAATCTGCTCACCATCGTGTGGGCGATCTGCTGTCCAAAGCGGCCATGACATGCTTTCTGGAATCTGTACGTCGTGTGGCGCATAGACAATTGCGTGTGCGCGCAACATAACTGGCCTTTTTTCTATGGGTAATGCTCGGCTTTTACAAACCTCGATATGCTCACCCAGTAACTCACCGGACTTAGTTTCATAGAGTTCATAGGTAGCAGGAATTCGCGGGTTTATTTCCAATACATTGATCGAGTGACCATTGAAAATAAAATCGATACTGTTTAGGCCAATGAGCTTGAACTCTTTCGTTATAGTTTCTGTGTAATGCTGTGCAGATGCTAATACATCATTATTTAATTTTACTTGATTAATTGCACCCGCATAAACATATGGCATATTCTCGTTTAATGCTTCAGCCCAAAGTGTGTTAAAACCCAAAACAACTATTTCATTTGCATTAGCAAGAAAAGTTACAGAAAAAGTTATACCCGATATTTTTTTCTGCAAATAGCAGCTTGCAAACGAATCACCTTTTTCCAAAAACGGGCTTACACCCACCCCACCGGTAGTGCTCTGCTCTTTTGCTAACCAAGTGTCACGATCAGAAACTGTGTCTTCAAAACTTACCTCAGGATAAGGAATAGAATGTTGATCTAGTTTTGTAAAAAATGTAGCCGGACTTTTACAATCATTCAAAGTTTGCCATGAGTTTCCATACACCGGTTCAATATTAAGCTTCTTTAATAAGTCAAAATTGGTTTCAATGGCAGCATCGTAAAACAAACCATCATAGGAATATTCATTTGGCAATTCACTAATAGCTTGTAAAACTTCCGTTTCATCTAAACCATGGCGTGTACGTTTTACTTTTATACATACTTTAGTTGCTGCTAAAGTATCCAGGTCAGCAAACCCATCAATTACCGCACAGGAATGTCCAAGCGCCTTTAACCCCTGTGCGATTGCACGACCCGAAGTAGCAATTACGAGAAAAATAGACTTATAAATACTCTAATTGATCTTAATAATTGCAAAACACGCAACTTCTATTCGTTAACGACTTCTCTGGCAATTTCAAATGCGCGCTCAAAGTGAAGATAGATAGGCTCATCTCGGTCATGCATTTCTTGCAGCATTCTATGCTGAGTTTGGTATTTCACATTTCCAATCGCTAATGCACCAATACCAAAAGCATTTTTAGAATCTTTAATCGGCTCGCATGCACCCATTAGATCTAAACCATAAATACCAGAAGGTGGAACCGCATTTACATCTGCGGCCACTTTTAAGTTATCTGCAACTTTAATATGCTCTTCAGTAATTACTTGAATACCAGCTGCTGCACAAGCAAGTACTACATCTGCCATCTGCACAATGCCATCAATCATGTCATTCGCTTCACCTTTAATTCCCGTAAGGTCTGCACCATACTCTGTACACATTGCCGCAACGCGCTGTGACTTATCTTTTTTACGTCCGAGAATACTTACTTCTGCGCCAGCTTTTGCTGCTAACACCGCAGCAGTAGAACCCACAGGCCCGGTACCACCCATCACGATGACCGTTTTGTCTTTTAAATCCGTATCGTGTTTCTCTTTAAGTGCATGCTCAACACTAGCAACCATACCTGCAGCGGTAGTGAATGCACCACTAGGATCAGCAAAACAAGAAACTTGGAATGGAGGCACCATAGACTCTTGAACAATCTCCATCATGTCCATCGCCATATGCATATCACGACCTCCTAAGAATAAACCAGATCGTTTAGCTCCTGAGGGTCCACGTGAAAAGATAGCATCCTGCACTAATGCCTGTACTTCATCTTTTTCCACGTTTGTATAACCAATTGCATTATCCCAGCCCGCATCGAGCGCCATATTCACATCGAATGGGCTCAAATTTTTTGCAGGGGTAATCATATGAAGGATGTATGGCTTTTCCATTTTTCTCTCTCTACTTGAAAATTTTAATTAATAAAAATTATTTAATACCTTACCGACGCATAGCATAAGTATGCATATGCATCATAATTCTTCGTTTGAATGGTTTAGGATCTACGAGTTTTGGAAAAAGAAGTAGAAGCGTCTTGCTCGAACTCCTTTTCTAATATCAGTGCCCCAGTATTTCTTCCTGAAACAATCTTAAAATTAAGATCTTTATTATTTTCAAACTTAGATTGTAATTTTCGCAACATGCTATGAGCTTGAGTCTCACTATCTACAAATGCAAACCCTGTTGGGCCCCAGGAGCTTTGACCAACACCCTTTACACCCAATGATTCCAGATACGCATTTGCCGCTGCTACGGACGGGCTAGTATACCGTCCTCCTTGAGCAGACGCGAAATATTCGCCAATACATCTTTGTAATTCATATATACCCTGATTAAATACATCAATATTCTGCTCGCTTAAGGCAGGAAGAATCTGCATCAGCACCAAACGGCATAAATCTGCTGCAGTTTGTGCCGAGAACCCAGGCAAGGCTGCAAAGGATGCAGCTTCATCTTGACCATGAAGCCCACGCTGTGCCCTATCAAAAATCAAAATCACGCGCCAATTGGATGGAAATGCGATTCGCGAAATGATTGGCGGCACATTACTGTCGGAATTCCGACCCGCATCCACTAAAAATCCACCACGATCAAACGCCCCAATTCCAATTCCTGACCTTGCGCCACGATGTAAGAGCACCGCAATTTCAGCACTGGTGCAATCTAATTGATAAAGCTTTGAAATAGCCGTGCCAACTGCAATCGCCAATTGTGTACCCGAACCTAAGCCCGAATGATCCAAGATTTGCTCAACCACTTGGATTTCGCAAGCACCTGCCAAACCTTTATAGGTAATAAATTGCTCTGCATACTTTTGAATACGACCAGAAGGATCTCCAACCACGTTTAGTTGCTCAGAAGGTCGTGCAATAATTTTTGTTGCGATTTCATCAAGCGTTAGCCCTACACTGCCAAACCGTCTACCCAGCCCTCCTTCTAAGTCCAAAAAACCAAGGTGTAATCGCGCCGGCGCTTCTATATATACGGGTGAAGAATCCATAACTGAATTCTATTCGATTCTGAGCAAAAAAGGACTAGCTATTTAATCTGAACCAAAACCTGGATACATAAAAAAAACAGGCGCAATCGATAGATTAACGCCTGTTTTGACAGATTACTTACCAGATAAGCATTTAAAATCGATCAGTAAGGACAGTAATTGCGGTCACCACGATAGTACCCTCTGTTTTTATAGCGGTAATTATTTCCATAATACTTATTACGATAATATTTCTTACCGTAGTAATGCTCACCATAACCTAAGCGGTGTTTATAGTTATATCGCGACTTATTGTAATATCGATGTTTAACAGACTGATCGTAGTGGTTGTAATATTTTTTGTGGCTCTTGTAGTAATGCTTACCATCACCATAGCCACCGATAATTATTTTAACGTCACCTGCCTGAACTTGAAATGAGAGCAACAAAAAGATAAAAACAAAAAGCGAAGCAAACAGAAACTTATACTTATAGACAGATTTATTCATAGTCTCCTCCAGAACCGAGTTTTCTGTGTACTATGACCTTTTGTCAGTTGGAATGGTTGCATAAAAAATACAATAAGGTAGTTGGATAAGCGCACTTAATTACTGTCAATAACAGCGCCTTATAAATATTTATGCAAGCTCTAGCCACTCAACTAAATAATAAATATATTGCCCTTCGGAAGATTTTGATGGACCTAAGACTTTTGCAGGGTAACGATTAGCGATTTCATTTGCAGCAGTTTGCGCCTCTTCTTCGCTTTCCATTATTTCAACACAGTTTGCTGAAAAACGTTTATTGTTTCTCTTTGATGGTCTCTGTTTTTGTTTTCCGCGTTTAGGTTCATATACTACTGCAAACTGAACCTCAGAGACGCCTCCTTCAGGATCAGGAGGAACTAAACCATACATTATTCTTTTAGCTTGATTTGCAATTTTCCATCTTGAACATTGATATATTCAACTCCTGCCGCAAAAGTTTTCCAAAATCCGCTTTGCAAACCAAACTCTGAGACCAGATCTACATTTTTTAAATTTCCTAACCAAGCATTTGGTATTGGCACACCCATGATACTCACACCTTTTAAAACCACTATAGGTCTATCTTTTGCAAAAGATAAGCCTAAACCTGCATTCACGCGCAAAGTTTTACCACCGAGAATTGGAAAATCTGGATCCATAGGAATTAGCATTTTTGCGCTGGCAAGATTGCTAGATAAATCAATCGCAAGTCGTTTAGCCAAATCCGTATTATTGGCTAATAATGCATTCAGTTCTTTTTCTGTGAAGTTTATTTCTCGTTTGCTTGGATCTTCCTTATAAGGTTCAGGAGTTAATGGTTGATCATTACCCTCCAGCTGTTCATCCACTTTTTCTTGATTACTATCTTTTTTCTTCCCAAAGCTCCATCCGCCCTTCTTTTTAGGCGCATTATTTACTTCAGCAGTATCAGACTGAAATCCTAATACAGATAATTTTTCGTTTAATACAACTGCCTCAGACTGAGATAAGGAAACGGGTTTAAATTCTTTTGCAAATACGAATTTTTGTAATACAAAATAGGTTCCTACTACTGCCACAAATAAAGTTAGCAGGATAATCAAAAGAACTTGTTTGCCACTAAAGCCTTTTTTTGAATTCTCTTGAACAGTTGTCTCATTCATAATAATTTAAATTCAACTTATTAAAGTTTGCGCCAGCTTGAGGTTCCATCTGGGTGATCTAATACTTGTATACCCATTGCAGTTAGTTTATCGCGAATCTCATCTGCTAATTGGAAATTTTTATCTTTTTTAGCTTTGGCCCTTGAATTGATTAGTTTTTCAATCTCAGCTTCATCAACATCTCCCATTCCTTTGAACCAATCAGCTGGGTTTTGTTGCAAAATACCTAACATATTGCCTGCTGCTAATAGTTGTTTTTTGACAAGTTTTTTTGCTTCGGGATCCGTTTCACTATTCGCTTGCTTTGCTAGCTTATGTAATTCAGCAAAAGCAGCCGGTGTATTTAAATCATCCTTAAGCGCATCAATGAATTCTTCTGGCACATTACTACTAGAAACTTCTACTTGTATATCTTGCAAGTCTTGCAAAGCACCATAAAGTTTATCGAGATTTCTCGATGATTGTTTAATCGCATCATTCGTCCAATCCAAGGGGCTTCTATAATGTGTACTTAACAATGTTACGCGAATAGCCTCTCCTGGCGCTTGCTTGAGCAAGTCTTTTACCAGCAACACATTGCCAATCGATTTCGACATTTTTTCATGCTCGACATTTACAAACCCATTGTGCATCCAATAACGACAAAATAATTCGCCACCATGTACACAAGTTGTCTGTGCCCTTTCATTTTCATGATGTGGAAATACTAAATCCTGCCCACCTCCATGAATGTCAATGGTATTACCTAAATGTTTTTCAATCATCGTCGAACATTCAATGTGCCAACCAGGGCGACCCCCACCCCATGGACTGTCCCATGAAGGTTGATCTTCAGTTGAAGGTTTCCATAAAACAAAATCTGCAGGATCTTTTTTAAACGGTGCAACCTCTACGCGTGCACCTGCAATCATTTCTTTTTGATTGCGACCCGATAATTTTCCATATTCTGAATAAGAAGGCACATGAAAAAGCACATGCCCTTCTGCTTCATAAGCATGACCACTTTTTATTAGGCGCTGAATCATATCGATGATTTGTGGCATATGATCTGTTACACGCGGCTCTATAGTTGGCGGCAACACTGCCAATTCATTCATATCTTGATGATAGATTTCAGTAAAACGTTTACTGATAGTATCAATGGAAGTGTTTTCTTGAAGGGCCGCAGCATTTATCTTGTCATCTACGTCTGTGATATTGCGGGTATAAACCACATTTGGAAATTCGTGCTGTAGCAATCTATAAAAAGTATCAAAAACCACTGCGGGACGTGCATTGCCAATATGCGCATGGCTATAAACTGTAGGACCACACACGTACATAGTGACACGATTAGGATCAGCCGGAATGAACTCCTCTTTTTTGCGCGATAGCGTGTTATAGACCTGAATCTTCATCAATTTTTAATCTTTGTGACTTTAAAGCAAATATAGCATTAGAAAAGAAATGGTTATAGCGCCCGATGGGTTAGGAATTGACCTGACTCACGTTTTACAAACTATCCTTGATTAATATTTCACTAGCAAGTACGTACCGCCAGCTATGCACCTGTTTAATAACCTACTGAAGAAATATGGCCTATTGCCATCATAGCATTTGCAAACGGATGTTTTTTTAAGGCTTCTAAATGATCCATAGCAATTTTTTTCATAGTCGTGACATAGAACAAAGAACCTTATTAACGTATGCCATACACTAAACAAGCGAATTCACATGGAAGTGAATCCAATTCAAGGAGAGAGATGAGATGCTTATTAAAAAGGCATTTAATAAGTTGTATTTTAACATCGGTTATCTATGCCGAAGCTGCTTTGCCGCGCTTATAGTCTTCATATTAAGCTGCAATACCTTACTCGCTAGCAACTTTCCCCAATCAAAAAATATTGCCAACGTAGATCCAGATAATAAGCCTGCCTTAAACCTTAAATATGCTCTAGAGCATTCTTCATTACCTTTAATTAATGAAGTTACTAAACTGTATGAAAATAGAGGCTTCGATCTGTTATGGAGCAACGGCGAACAATATAATAATAAAGCACATGATCTATATCGTGTAATTCAAAATACCCGCAAACTTGGACTCAATCCTCATGATTATGATTTAGAAATTATTGAGTATTTCCTAAACTCTACGATTGCGGATCCAAGCATCCTTAGCAAATCAGATATCACTTTTACACATGCTTATTTAAGACTCGCCAGCCATGTTGATCACAAACAATTTGACCAAAATAATGATTTATCCTCTAGTTATGGATTGCTAGACAATGAAGCATTTTTAGCAAATATTTTAGACGAATCTAAAACGAGCCCAGATCAAGCAAAACAAAGTCTAGAAAAAAATGAAAAAGAAAAAATTGCAAAGGAGCCACTTCAAAACAATGAGAGTCATTACATAAGGTTACTCAATGCCTTGGAAAAATATCGTTCTTTAAACGATAACTTTGAACCAATTCTATTGAGAAAAAAATCATTGACGATTGGAGATGTCTCACCAGAAGTCATTAAAGCCAAAACACGACTTTATGAATTAGGAGATTATAAATATACAGACTTTAATAACGAGCTATTTGATGAATTACTCGCTATCGCGATAGGCGATTTCCAAAGTCGGCATGGCTTAGAGGTGGATGGAATATTAGGCAAAAAAACTGCACGTGAAATTAACAAGTCTGCAGATAGTCGTGCGTTTCAAATTGAATTAAATCTTGAACGTGCTAGACAATTAGCCGAACTACAACATGATCGATACATTTTGGTAAATGTTCCTGAATACAAACTTTATGTTATAGAGTACGGCAAAACGATTTACCAAACACGTGTGATCGTAGGTAAAAAGAAAAATAGAACCCCATCATTATCTTCAGAGATATCTGAGTTTGTTCTAAACCCATACTGGAATGTACCAACTTCTATAACCAGAGACGAAATCATTCCCAAGCTCCTTGAGGATCCAGATTATCTAGTTAAAAATGATATGAAGGTTATTTCTAAGCTCAGCAGCAATAATTATTTTATTGATCCTGGAGAAGTTGATTGGAGCAGTATCGACGCCAACAATGCACCATTACGCATTCGCCAAGACCCTGGCAAGAAAAACGCTTTAGGCCGAGTGAAATTTTTATTCCCTAACCAATACAAAGTATATCTACACGATACCCCTTCACGCAGATTGTTTGCTCGTCATTCGCGAGCTTTCAGTCATGGCTGTGTGCGAGTAGAAAACCCTATAGAATTTGCAGAAGTTTTATTATCCAATAGCCAGACCTGGACCATCGAAGATCTTCACTTCTTCGCAAACCGTAAAAAAACTAAAGTCTTTAAATTAGATAAAGCCATTCCAATTCATATTACGTATATGACTGCCTGGGTCGATGATCAGGGCATCATTAATTTTAGACCAGACATCTACAAACGAGATAGCCATCTTGCCAGCACCTTGTATAATGCCTCCCACTAAAAATCAGGATGCAAGCAAGGATTTTTCGTGGGTCATTCACGTAAGCGAGTTGTTGCGACTCAAAATACACGTCGAAATTTTTTAAAATGCACAACTGCTATCGCAGTTTCTAGTATTTTTCCTCAAGTAATTCATGCAAATAGCAGTTCTTTCTCAGAAAGAACTTTAGAGTTTATTAATCTACATACAGACGAATCCGTTCGTTGTTGCTATTGGGAAAATGGTGAATATAATCACGAGAGTTTAGCTGAAATTAACCACACACTTCGCGATCATCGTGCCAATGAAGTTGCTGAGATGGACGTTAGCCTTTTAGATTTATTACACCTCATCCATAAAACAAGCGGTTCTCAAGCACCTTTCCATGTAATTTCGGGCTATCGCTCAGCACTTACCAATGAAAAATTACGCAAACAAGGGAATGGTGTAGCCAAACGCAGTCTACATATGCAAGGCAAAGCTATTGACATACGTCTTCCAGATGTTGAATTACAGCAATTACGCGATGTTGCTCTCTCGCTAAAAGCTGGTGGCGTTGGCTATTATGCTAAAAGCAATTTTATTCACGTTGATATTGGTAGACCTCGCAGCTGGTAACATTATCTTTCCTGTAGCATTCTTCACTTAGAATGCAAATTAAAATAGTTCACTCATAATCCGATGAAAGTTTTTCATCTAATTTTCTTGTGCATGATGCTCGTTTTTGCTGTATTACAGTGGAATGATGTTGACGCAAACACTTGGATTGTAATTTATCTAGCCACTGCAATTCTTGCGACCATTGCCTATAAAAATATTTGCCAGCCCTGCACAATTACTTGGGCGTTTTTGGTATCTCTGTTTGCTATTTTCATGTTGATTGGTGTAGCACCTGGCTTAAGTGATTTAATAGCCAAGAATGCGTATACAGATATCTTTTTCGCCATGGATGATAACAAGCCTTATATTGAACAAACTCGAGAAGCACTCGGGTTATTCATCATTTTGATATATTGTTTTAGTGTTTTAGTTTTTCAATTGAAAAATAATAGCAAAACCAAATGAGCATTTTAGATGTACCTTATGCTGCACCAAAAACCATCATTTTTGATTGGCACGCTACTTTGGTCGACACCCATGATGCAATGTATCTAGCGGTGGATGAAGTTTTACCCAAACTTGCAGAATTAGGCTTAGATAAAGAAATTATTCCCATTGAACAAAGTAAAACGCTTGACGATGCTAAATTAGTTCAATATATAAAAGACAAGCGCAAGCTTCACCCAAAAATCAAAGAGGCAAAAAAAATCTCAAGAACAGACATTTTTGAAGTGCTCTTTGGAAACAACAAACAAGCTAAAAAAGCGGCACACAAAGCTTTCGACATTGCCTATCGAAATCATTTTGGGCACGTTACGGCACTTGAACCACGTTTTGAACATGTGCTGCATGATCTAAAAGCGCTGGGAGTAATTTTAGCTGTTCTCACCAATAGAAAACGTGAATTTATGGACCATGAAATCACTTGTGTCGATGGACATGATTGGTCACATTTTTTTGACTCTGTTGTATGTGGTGATGATGTAGAACACCGCAAACCCTACCCCGATTTAATTCTTAAAGTTCTTGAAGAATTAAAAATTGAGCCTGGCAGTCACGCCTGGTATGTAGGAGATAGTACTACCGATATCATTTCAGCTAGAGAAGCTAAAGTGACCGCTATTTTTTATAATGGAGCTCAATGGGATCAAGAATGGCTCGATAAAATTTTTCCAGGCACGACTAAACACCCTCATCAACCAGATTGTGTAGTCAACAATAGCCTTGAATTGCTTGGTATGGCAAAGAAATATGTCGAGAGCAGTAGTGTAATTGAAACTTAATAGTTATAACTATGCCTCCAAAAGTTGTCGTATTTACTGACCTAGATGGTACCTTACTTGACCATCATAATTATAGCTATGCTGCAGCTAAGCCTTGCATTAATTACATTTGCAAACATGGTATACCACTGATACTCACCAGCAGTAAAACTAGCGTAGAGATCGAACAACTATGCATTGAATTAAACTATTTTCATCCATTTATTGCAGAAAATGGTGGAGTGCTCTGTACACCAAAAAACTATTTTACGAAAAATACTGAAACTGTTAACGAATATGAAAAAATTATAATTGGCGTTAGCAGAAATGATATCCAAATAGCTTTAGAACAACTAAAACCATCATTTCACTTTAAATCTTTTCTTGAAATGACTGCAGAAGAATTAATCTCCCATACAGGATTAACTAGACAACATGTTATTTATGCTAATCAACGTGATAGTACAGAGCCCTTATTATGGGCAGATGATGCAGAAAAGTTAAAAGATTTTGGATATCAACTTAAGCATTATAATTTAAGACTTGTAAGTGGTGGGCGCTTTCATCATGTAATGGGAATACATGATAAAGCTTCTACAATGTTGAAATTAATAAATACATTTTCTAGCTACTTTGATCATGAAATCATCTCTATTGCGTTAGGTGACAGCCCAAACGACTTAGATATGCTTAAAACTGCAACATATGGCATCGTTATTCCTAATGACGATGCACCAAAAATGTGCATTGATAAACATGCTAACCTAAGGCGCGCAATTCATTCAGGGCCGCGTGGTTGGAATGATACATTATTGTCTTTATTAATGGAGTTAAACGAGTGACTGATTTTTTCCAAAATGGCGTAATTGCAACATTGCACAACTTAACTGATCGCAAAACGGAATCGATTGAAAAAGAACTACTGCAATGGAGCAAAAGCCGCCCAATGTCTTTAATCTTGCCTTGTTTATATTCCGAATTACATGGCCCTGCACTTGAAAATATTATCGAAGAATTGACTGCAGCTTCATACATTTCAGAAATTATTATTGGTCTAGATGCTGCAAATAAAGACGAATTTGAACATGCCCGCGAATTCTTTAGCAAACTGCCACAACATCATGTCATTCTATGGAACGATGGACCAAACCTTAGAAAGATAGATCAAGATATAAATGAGCATAGCTTAGCACCAGATCAAGCTGGAAAAGGTCGCAATGTTTGGTATTGCCTAGGCTATTTTCTTGCATCAGGAAAATCAAAAGCGGTTGCATTACATGACTGCGACGTACTGACCTACGATCGAAGTATACCCGCAAAATTATTATATCCAGTAAATCACCCAACTTTTGATTATGTATTTTGTAAAGGCTATTACTATCGTGCACATGAAAATAATTTTTCTGGTCGTGTATCACGATTGTTAGTATTACCTCTTCTTACCGCACTAAAGCAATCCATTGCGCCACACGATTATTTAGATTTTTTGGGAAGTTTTCGTTATGTGTTAGCAGGTGAGTTTTCAATGCGTGCAGGAGTTGTGAATTCTTTACGAATCCCTAGCGACTGGGGATTAGAGATAGGCATACTTTCTGAAATGTATCGCAGATATTCAAATCAACGTATTTGTCAAGTCGATATTGCTGATTGTTATGATCATAAGCACCAAAGTCTTTCTGAAAATAACCCAGATGCTGGACTTTCAAAAATGAGCATAGATATCTCGAAAATTATTTTTCGTAAGCTTGCAACTCACGGTATTACTTTAACACCTGAACAATTTCGCACGATTAAAGCCGCATATTACCGACGCGCATTAGATCTAATTGATAACTATTCAAATGACGCAGCAATGAATGAGCTTACTGTAGATCGACATAAAGAAGAAAGCACTGTAGAGTTGTTTGCACAAAATATTATGAATGCAGGAGATAGATTTCTATCTAACCCAATGGAAACACCTTTTATGCCGACATGGTCAAGAGTGGCAAGCGCAATTCCAAACATATTTGAAAATTTACACAAAGCGGTTACTGAAGATAACCTTTAACCTTTATTTGTAATCCATAAGCATTGGTATGGTTTCAAAATGATTGTTTCAGCAGAAAGGTCAATTACATCCCATTCAATTAAATCAATCCAGGTATCTGTACAAATAAGATTTATATTCGCCAACGAAAGAGGCTGATCTTTTTCAGTAACGTTATGAATCGCAAATATACTTTGTTCACGATCAACACTTTGACGCCAAAACCCGAATAAAGCATTACCTAGATGCAAAGTAAACTGAGTCGCATCTGGATGAAATGCCGCTTGCTTAGAGCGTATTGAAATCAGCCGCTTTAAATCATGAAAAATTTTACATAACTTAGAAGTATAGTCACTTAGCCTATGATCAATTTCTTCAAAATCCCACTGCCCTCTATTAATCGCACGATTATGATTTGTAACAGAGAGTTTTTCATAATCATTTTCACCAGCCAACAAGCTATGAATATAAAATGCTGGTATTCCCTCCAAACCTAACATTACCGTCTGTGAACATAAAAATCTTTCAATTTGATAATTATCTTTACCTACATGTGTGCCTTTCATAGCATCCATCCAAGTGATATTAAGCTCATAAGGACGTTCACCTGCATCTGTAATGGATCTCATAGTGACTTTTCCACCAAACTGTTGCATACCCTCAGCCAATGAATCTATTGTTTCATTTGCCAAGATCCCTTCAGCTGGACGTAAACCAATCCCATCATGTGAAGCAGTGAAATTTAAATAGGTGCAATTTGCAGGCGCAGGCGGCAAACTCATCGACCAACGCACAAGATGTTCAGAAGTTCCTGCCCACATTGCATGCAGCAATAAAGGAGGTAAGCTGAAATTATAGATGATGTGTGCCTCATTAGAATTACCAAAATATTTCAAGTTTTCAATATTTGGTACATTCGTTTCAGTAATAAATAAAACTCTAGGAAAATAGCGTTCAATAAGCAGACGGAATACTTTTACAATTTCATGTGTTTCTGAGAGGTTGATACAGCTCGTGCCTATTTTTTTCCATATAAATGCGATCGCATCTAAACGTATAACGCGTACTCCCTGTCCTATATAAAATTTAAGGATTTTAATAAACTCTAGCAATACCTCTGGATTTGAAAAGTCCAAATCAATTTGATCATGACTGAATGTACACCAAACATTCTTGTATCCATCTTTTGTTTTGATCTCTCTTAATAAACTACTAGATCGTGGACGTACAACTTTATTCAAGTCATCTTCTTCTTCTGCAGTTATAAAATAGTCACATCCTGGTTTTTTATTATCTAGAAACTGCTGAAACCATTCACTTTCAGAAGAAATATGGTTTATCACTAAATCGGCCATTAAGTCGAACTGTTTAGATATTTTTTTAATATCCTGCCAATCTCCTAGCTCAGAATTAACACGTTTATAATCAATCACAGCAAAGCCATCATCAGAGCTATAAGGGAAAAAAGGTAAAATATGAACAGTGCTTACCACATTCTTCAAATACTTCACTAAAAACTCATATAGCACTTTCAAAGGCTTAGCTGAATCCGAAAGAATTGAATTTCCGTATGTGATTAAATACACATCTTTTTCACTCCAAGCATCATGCACAAACGAGTCATCCACTTGCTCTATTGAGTTTTTTTCGTCGACAAATACGTTTGAAATCTTTTCAACTACTTGTTCAGCAATATCCTCGCCATAAACTTTTACGATATGTGAGTGCAATCGAGTATTGAATTCTTGTTTTGTTAAGTATGAAACATCCATGTCTTCATTGTACTCTTATTAAAATATGTATCTTTTTGAACAATTAATTTAGCTAAGTTGTTTGTAACAATCACATGATAAGCGTTAAAATATGCTTATGACACCTACTCAAAACGAAGGCGTACTGATCAGTCAGTCAGTCGCAATACTAATTGACGGCAATAATATTGAGCGCAGCATTCACAATGAGACTGGAGATGAAAACTCCATGCTCAATTTTGACACACTCATTCCTAAACTGTTAGATAACAGAGGTCTAAGCCGATTAATATATTTTCGCGAAGGCAAACAAATTTCCCAGAAACTTCAGGAACGGTTACACGAGTTTTATCATGGCTCGGTACGTCCCTGCCATAAAAGTGCCGATATTCCACTTTCGATTAAAGCCACACAGGTCGCTAGTAAAGTCGACACCATTATTATCATGTCTGGTGACTCAGATTACATAGAGCTAGTACGACATCTAAAATCTGAGGGGGTACGAGTTGAGATTGCTGCAGTACCCAGTACCACCTCAAAATTATTAATCGACGAAGCAGATCATTTTCATGCTCTTAATAAAGAATATTGGTTCACCTTGGGCACGAAACGAGGTAAACGTAAATCTAGCCAAAAGAAAAAAAACAAATAACCTCAAGCACCCTATTCTGGCTCGCCCTGCCATAACATTTCATACCCTATTTCATAAGTTTCACTTGCGTAGTTACTTAACGCATCAAATTTTTCTTTAAAGACAGAATCTGCATGTGACTTTTCATGCTGTTCGAATGACTGCCAATAAGTAACGATAGCGATGTGATCTTCTGTTTGTTTTTTTGATGCAATAGACCCTTCATCTGATACAAATCCTGAAAATTTATAGACTTGTCCACCAATAAAGCCGCCCTTATCATCCCCATATTTATTTTTTACAACATTACACATTTCACCCAAAGCCAGCTGAACATCTACTTCAGAAACGTTATCTTTAAGTTTAACTACGTTGTATAACATGACACAGCCAAAAGGAATACTGAGTGGATTAAACATTTATTTTCTCCTTTTAAGTACATATATCCTCCTATATACATGGCACAAAGTCATGTTAAGAATACTCACATAGAGATAAACTCATCATTAATAGTTATTTGTACTATGATAGTTGCATAAAGATATCATTTACTCCTTTCATCCTTCTACTTCTGCTTAAGTTAATTCGCACAAATTAAACTCCATAATCCTGCAATCTCACGCATGCTAGACACATTTTTCCAATAACGGTATGCTGAAACTTCCTATATAATAATAGAGTGAGAATTAATCATGGGACTATTTGAATTTGCTAAAGATTTCGGTAAAAAACTATTTGGAATAAAAGACAATCCAGCAGTCAAAATCAAAGAGCACATATTAGAATCCAATCCTGGGGTAGATCCTCTCGAGGTTGAGTACGATGATGGAAAAGTCACTTTATCTGGCGAATGTTCAAGTCGAGACGCTTACGAGAAATGCATTCTTCTTGCGGGAAATGTTGAAGGCGTAACAGAGGTATCTGCAGAAAACCTCAACGCTCCTGAACCAGAAATAAAAGTGGAATATTATGTAATCGAAAGTGGTGACACATTATCAAAGATTGCAAAACAATATTACGGAAATGCAATGGATTATCCAAAGATATTTGAAGCAAATCGTGAGGTAATTAAAGATCCAGATTTAATTTATCCAGGACAAAAAATTCGCATCCCACTTGAATAAACCTCAGCAGCCCTTACAAAATCTGTAAGGGCTATTTATGCACTCTACTTTTGCAAGAAACACATTATGAAAAAATCTCGGCAAATCCTATTCATCTTTGTATTAGTTTGCCTAATACAAACTGTTCAAAGCCAAGAAATTAAGTTCTCAAGTGGAAAAAAACAAGTAGCGTTAATTGAACTCTATACTTCACAAGGGTGCAGTAGTTGCCCTCCTGCCGACGAATGGCTAAGTGATCTTAAAAATGAGCCTGGCTTATGGGAAGAGTTTGTACCCGTTGCATTTCACGTCGACTATTGGGATTATCTTGGCTGGAAAGATAGCTTTTCTAATGAGAAGTTTTCCAATCGACAGCGACTTCACAGAGCACAAGGTAATGTAAAAGTCGTTTACACGCCAGGTTTTTTTCTTAATGGAAAAGAATGGAGAACTCGCTTTGGTCGCAATACTCCTTCGCTAGGCGATAGTAGAGGTACCCTTGAAGCAACACTCAACGGTAGCACCTTAAAAGTTATCTATAACACCACTAACAAACATGACTCTATAACATTGAATGTAGGCGTCTTAGGTTTTGGCTATCAGACCCCAATTAATGCAGGTGAAAATTCGAATCGAGTATTGCATGAGGACTTTGTCTTACTATCGCATTCAAAACACGTAAGTTCCAATCAAGCATGGAAAGTTTCTATGCCTGAAAAAGCTATTCCAAATGCGGATAAATATGGCCTGGCCATATGGGTAAGCAATGGAGCAGACTTAAAACCATTACAAACTACTGGTGGATGGTTACCAGATAATTATTATTAATTAATATATTTAGTAATGCGGCGGCTTTTCATCACCCGCTATGCTATCAGGTAAATTTGCATGCACTTCTTTGAGTTGCTGTTTCAATATTTCACACAGATTAGTTAATTGATCAATTTGGTTTTGTTGACTAATTACATGTTTATTAAACTCTTGAATTAAGTCTTCTTGATAAGATATTTTAGTTTCTAACTCAATTATTCGCTCTTCGAAATTTTCACTTTTCATAATCAATATCCAAAAACGCTTAATGGCGGCTCATTTATCTCGCCTAATTGCTCACGCAAGTCTAGAATATGTTGTTCCCAATATTGCGTAGTATTAAACCAAGGAAAGGCACGCGGAAAGGCTGGATCATCCCAACGCTTGGCTAACCACGCACTGAAATACATGATGCGCAAGGTTCTCAGCGACTCAATATATTTGAGTTGTTGTAATGGAAATTCTGCAAATTCATTATAACCTTCTATAATTTCGTTTAACTGTGCAGTTTGTCTTGCACGATCACCAGATAACAACATCCACACATCTTGAATTGCTGGCGCCATTCTTGAGTCGTCAAAATCAATAAAATGTGGCGCTTCATCACGCCATAAAATATTCCCCACATGACAGTCTCCATGTACACGAATATATTCTGCATCCTCACCGTCAATATAGATGGTATCTATGACTTTTAATAGCTCACTTACCACAGCTTGATAAGAAGCACGAATATGCCCAGGCATGAATTCTTTTTCAATTAAGGCTGCACTTTCGTGCCCGTAATGCTTACATGTGATTGTGGGGCGATGCTGAAACTTTTGCGTTGCCGCAATCGCATGCATACGACCTAAGAACCGCCCCAAAATAAATAGATTATCTAAATTATCCAACTCAGGTGCGTGACCACCTTTTCTTGGATACAACGCTAAGCGAAAATCACCAAATTGAAATAAGGTATCACCATTGATTTTCAAGGGCGGAACTACAGGTAGTTCTTGTTCAACTAATTCAGCACAAAACTGGTGTTCTTCGAGAATTTGCACATCACTCCAACGACCCGGGCGGTAAAATTTTGCTATGATAGGTTCGCTATCTTCTATACCAACTTGGTAAACGCGATTTTCGTAGCTATTCAGTGCAAGTATTCTCCCATCACTCACATAACCTTGATGATCAACTGCATTTAAAACGAAGCTTGGATTGAGAGCGTCAAATGGATGTTCACAAGTTTCAATCTCTGAATCGTTTGAGGTATCCATCGCGTTACGTTAGCTGATTATGGCAATACACGCTAACTTAATTAATCCAATAACTCTCTTAAGCCAATAAATCATGAAGATATGCTTGAATATCTTTATCCCCTGCCCGCCATTTTTTAACCACTTCTTTTCCTGCTTGCATACAATCTTGTCCAAATTCTCTTTTAGTAAATTCATCACGAGTACGGTCAACAATCGTATGCGCCTGCTCGGCACGCAAACCGCCACCCATTAGATAGCGCAAATATATGTCATCTTCGTGGACCTCATGGTCAGTAGACAATTCTATAATTAAGCTGTAAGTAAACACTGAAATCATTTTGCGCACATCACGGACTTTTTCTTCACTAGGAATGGGCAAATCCTTTGTAGCAACCTGCAAAATATCATGCGTCTGACTACAAAGCTCTTCTAAAATATGAATCTCAGCCATCGCTTACTAACGGCGCGATACCGCAACGCGTATTGCGTCTAACTTCAATTGTGCATGTTGCATATATTCTTCTACTTGTACTTTAGTTGCTTCTAGGTAATCAATTTCTTCTTGGCGAATATTAGGATTTACTTTAGATAATGAAATTAACCGCTGTAATTCTGAATCTTGTTTTGCCAGCATAGCTTGAGATGCTTGTGTGATAATATCTGCCATTTCGGCTTCTGCCATTGTAGTTGCATGTTCTATTAATTCGCTAATTTGTTGACGTGCATGTCGAATAATATTTTGCCCAATATTTTTCTTTACGCGCTCAGCCAAACGATCTACATGCTCCGTTGTGAGCACTTTACCTAAATCATTATGGCTTTGATCAATCAAGATACGAATAACAGCTTGAGGAAAATAGTTGTCGATTCGTAACACTTGTGGAGCGGCACATTGAATAGTAAAAACACATTCAAGCAAAATCGTACTGGGCTTTAATGATTGCAACTTGAGAGTGCATAGAGTCGCATTGCCAAAATCACTGGAAAGAATCATATCCATGCTTCCCATCACCATAGGGTGTTCCCAAGTATGGAATTGCATATCTTCCCGCACCAATGCTTTACCTCGATCATAAGTTGCCGTTAGACCATCCTCAGGCAAACCCGGAAAACTATGGCCATGCATATGATCACCTGGTTGTAACACTACACTGTGCAAACTATGATATTGTTGTTCAACGCCAAATTGGTCACACACACGTTCCATATAATCTGCCAACTCTAATTGGTCCGTTGCATTCAATATATCTTCAACTACTTCTGCAGCCTGCTCTGGATTACAAGAGTTTAACTCTAACAAACGATCCCTACCTTTCTGTAAAGTTTGTTGCATCTCTTTAGCTTTGGCTTTTGTCTCATCTATCAACTGCTCAAAGAGTTGATCACTCTTTTGTCCTAATAAACACTCTTGTAAACGTTCTGCATAAATTTGATAAATAGCTTGCCCAATTGAACATACTTGACGAAATGCATTCAGACCCTCATCGTACCAACGCAATAATTTTTCTTGAGCACTGTTTTGATAATAGGGAACATGGATTTGTACTGTATGCATTTGTCCAATTCGATCTAAACGCCCAATGCGTTGCTCAAGCAAGTCTGCATTAATGGGTAAATCAAATAAAACCAAATGATGTGCAAACTGAAAGTTACGCCCTTCACTACCAATCTCAGAACAAATGAGTACTTGAGCACCCTCTTCCATATCTGAGAAATATGCCGCTGCACGATCTCTGGCAATTAAATCTAAATTTTCATGAAATACCGCTGAACGAATCGCATAGTGCTGTTGTAAATAGCTCTCTAACTCACTTGCAGTACTTCCTCGCGCGCAAATTACTAGCACTTTCTTATCACGATTTTCTAACAACCACCTAGCTAACCACGATACTCGTGTGTCTAACTCCAACCAATCAACGCCTAATTGAGTTTCAGTCTGCAAACAAGAGGTCAATACCTCATCACCTTTCTCTTGAAGATTTTTATTAGGAATGATTTCAATGATTCTTTCAGGTTGTTCAAGAGCATGTTTATGCAATTCACGTTGTGGAAAACCTTCCACCGCATCACGTGTGTTACGAAATAGCACACGTCCTGTTCCATGACGATCTAAAATCGTTTGAATCATTTCATCGATAATTTGTTTTACACCCCCTTTACTTTGTAATGCAGACTTAAAATTGTTTGCAGCTACATCACCTAAAAATACAGCTATTTCATCTATCAAACCTGTTTTTAACAGCATCTCTTCAGAATTTTCAGTAGCTAATATCTTTTGTACTAACTCATTTACAGGTTTATAGCTTTTCTCTTCTTCTCGATATTTGTCTAAATCATAGTAGCGGTCAGGATCTAATAACCGTAATCGAGCAAAATGTCCGTCTATACCTAATTGCTCAGGCGTTGCAGTTAATAGTAATAATCCCACAACGTTACGCGCCAAGGTTTCAATACATCGATATGCATCGCTTACATGGTCTTTTGACCAAGTGAGATGATGTGCTTCATCAACAACCAATAAATCCCATTCAACAGAAAGTGACTGTTCAAAACGTTCAGCGTTTTCAGTTATAAATGAAAGTGCACATAACACACATTGCGCGGACTCAAATGGATTTCCATGTTCAGCTTCCTCAAGTGCTTGGCAACGCTCTTCATCGAGGATCGTAAATTGCAAATTGAAACGCCGCGACATTTCCACCAGCCATTGATGTACCAAACTATCTGGAACAACAATCAGTACTCTACTTGCTGCGCCGGTAATCAATTGCTGATGTAAAATTAATCCCGCTTCGATAGTTTTCCCCAAACCCACTTCATCTGCTAATAACACTCTTGGTGCATATCGTTTAGCAACTTGTGAAGCAATATAGAGCTGATGCGGAAGCAATTGAACACGCGGGCCAAGTAATCCATAACATGGGGATTTTTGTAGACGATGCTGATGATGTATTGTTTCAACCCGTAGCGCAAAGTTTTTAATTTTATCGATTTGCCCTGCAAATAACCGATCTTGAGGTCGGCTGAATTGAACAAAACTTTCTAGATCAATTTCTTCAATACTATGTTGGTTCCCACATTCGTCGGAACCTTGATAAATTAAATAGCCACCTTGCTCTACAACCTCTGTAACAGTAAGACTGACACCGTCAGCGTTACTGATTTTCTCTCCCACTGTATAGTGAATGCGGCTAAGTGGAGCATTATCTAAAGCATAGGTTCTACGTTCACCTACTGCTGGAAAACTGACTGTTACACGCCGATTGGCAGTATCCATAACAATACCTAGACCAAGCTCTGACTCCGTATTACTAACCCAACGTTGCCCAGGTACAAATTGAATATCCATCTTTGCCTTAGAAAGTATTAATTTCTGACTAAAAAACCAAACAAATTAAACAGCTTGAGCGCGCGCCTCAAACTGTAATCTAATATTATTTAAACAGGTTTGGAAATAGAAAAATGTATTACTATCGAGTAATAGCTTCTAAGGAAATATAAATCTAGAACGTTAAAAACGCTTTATTTTATAATCAAGCAATTAGCTTGAAATTGCTTTATAAAATTGCTCTTCAGAGATTTCTTTACGATCAAAATAAAGTCGAAATAACTGCTTAGAACGTTGATCATTATTAACAATTTTCTTTAGAAAATTACGCATTAATATTGATCTATCTTCAGCCTCTAGAGGTATAGCACTTGACATAACTCAAACTCCATTTGAGCATATGAGAGAAGATTTTAAATTACCCTATATCACTTTATATTGAAGCCCTTGCAGGGGCTAAATGACAAGATTTACCGACAAAAAAGCGGCCGGAGACCTAGCCGCTGATACCAAAAGACAGGTCTAATTATGGATTACAAGATTAGTTATAATTGCAGAAAACCGCTTTAGGGAATTTTTGGCAATAACGCTGCGTAAACGTTCTACATTCATTAGTATCGGGATTCTTTTTACAGTTTGCAGCAATTTTTGCTTTTTTACATTTATACGCATTTGGAAAAATACCACAAAATCGATCAAACTTTTCTAATTCACTCTTGCAGTCTATTGATTGAGGGTCTTTTCTACACAAGCTTAAATATTTTGACAGTAAGCACTCCCTTGCATAGGGGTTCTGCTGACAAAAAACGGGCCCTGACACCGCGTTGGCAGCAGTACCTGTTTGTGTAATTTGTACATCGGGTGCTTCAATCACTACTATTTCACTCTCATCCGGTTCAAGTTCAATAACCTCAAAATCCTCTTGCACCTCGGCATGCTCACTTCGTGCAGGTGTCTCATTATTTGTGGCTACTCTATCGTTGATACTATTATCAGAGCGTGCTTCTGTAGATGCATGTGTCGTTTGCTCAGCCGGCACCACTTCATATAACTCACTGCCATCAGCCGTCTCTACTCTTCGATACTTAACCGTTTGAGGTTGGAGCACTTCATGACTTTGACCATTCTCATCGATGACAACCTCCACAGGTTGACCAATAATCGTGTCTGAATTTGAGATTTGTGTACTACTTGTACCTGGTAAATCCTCTAAATAGGCATCCAAAAGTTCTGCTTCTTCAGCAAACGCCCACGTTGATAATACGAACAAAAAGGAACACAGAAACACGTATACGTTTTTCATATAAACCACCTGCCTGGAATGATAAATACCTTACTTATTGTACCCTTATTTATAGAATTTCATCAAATACTACATATCTATTGCTATAAATTTTTGAAGCCGAGTATTTAATAAGACTACACCCATTGAAAAGGTTCATAATAAGCAAATCGCCTATCCACTATATTAAAAATATGGAGTTTAAATATGAATAAATATTTAATAGTTTTTTGGGCGGCACTCATCATGCCTTGGTCAATTACTTTTTCTGAGGAACCCAAACACCAAGCACAGCCCGCGCCCATGGCACTTAAGCACTTTATTGCGCTTGAAGGTGAATGGTTAGGCACACATATCAATCACGAAGGTGAAGAAGAAAAAGTCAATTTGATTTATCGCACTGTGTCTGGTGGTACTGCAGTAGAAGAAAGAATATTTGCAAACACACCAAAAGAAATGGTCACCATGTATCACGGTGATCAAGATGGATTACTCATGACCCACTACTGCATGCTTGGTAATCAACCTCGATTAAAGCTTGAAAATACACACGAAAACACTTTTAAATTTACTTATCTTGATGGAGTTGGCATAGACAAGGAAACCACTGGGCATATGGGAAGCATGAAAATGACCATTCTTGATGAAAATACTTTTGAACAAGAATGGGCATATTACGAAAATGGTGAAAAACAAAACTCCGCAACATTCACTTTCACAAGAAAGTAAAAATTTTTCTAATGATCTATCGTTTTAGTGCAATAACGAAAATCTTGCGATCTTAGGCTCCACTAAACTCATATAGTCCTGATAAGAAATTTTAACGAGCTCAGTATGCGAACCCGCATTAAATGCAATTTCTTTATCATTTAGCAAGCATTCCTCTACATAAACATCCATTTGATACAAATTACCAAAGGGTGGCATCGCACCTGTATCACAACCAGGGAAAAAACCTCTAAAATCATCCTCTGAGGCAAGCTCTACTTTTTTAGCTCCAGTTACCTGCTTCAAAAGTCCCAGATGAACCCTGTATTGTGCAGGTAATACAGTCATTACCATTTTATCGTCGACTTTAACAATTACTGTTTTTGCGAATTCAAGCCCAGGAATATGTGCCGACGCCGCAGTTTCTTGTGCCGTATAAGTCGTAGGATGTGGGATGGTAATGTAGTGGATATGCTTATTACATAGCAGATCAGTAAGTCTAGTTACCGGCATAATTACCTCCTCATGTTATTATCCAAATTAGCTTTAATTTATGCTTCGTGCAAATGTCTTACTTTATCTATAGATTCAACATCTACTACATTAAAGGAACAGGTGCCTTTATTCTTTAATAAATTTGTATCACATCGAAGCTCAATAAACCCATCTTCTAGTAATCGATCATCCGTTTGAAAATACCAGCGGTAAGCAGAAAGTGTATGCGCTGTAAGGCCATTCTCTTCAGCAAACTTTTCAACAAATTCGTTGGCTTCTTTTTCGATATCGCGGACTGGATGTTCTAGAAAATGCTCGGTTTTAGCTTTGTACATTAAGCCAGAGCAGATATGTTTAATGTTATCAGTTTGCATGGCACGCCTCCTGATTGTTGTAGTTAATAATAAAAAGTATACGCCTTAGATACTAGCGAATACAGTATTGCTACAATCTAATTAATTAATGAGAAGTATTGAAATAATAGATAAATCTCCATGCTTACTTATAAATTTTCAACATGTTTTTTATAAATAATTTCATATGCCAAGCCGGTGAATATCGTAGTACATTAGAAGCAGTCTAAAGCGAGGGCTACTGTTATGGATAAAGATGAATATAAGAAATACGATATGATCGCGCTCATAGTAGGCGTTGTGCTTGTATTATATGCACTTATTATGGCTTTCGTCTTTCCGTAAAAGCGTAAATAACCCACAACTAAAGCTAGTTCGTTTTATTGTTTTAAACGATATCCTGTCTTAAACATCCACCAGACGATAGTCAAACAAACGGATGCGAACAACAACACCATCAACAAACTGATTTCAATACTGACATCAGACACTTCATAAAAACTCCAACGAAATCCACTCACCAGATACACCACCGGATTAAATAAACTTACGGTTTGCCATGCTGGTGGCAACATATCAATTGTATAAAAGCTTCCGCCTAGAAATACTAACGGCGTAATCACTAATAATGGAATCAGCTGGAGTTGTTCAAAACTTTCCGCCCATAATCCAATAATAAAACCGAGCAAGCTAAACGAAATACAAGTCAACACCAAGAAACTTAACATCCAAATTGGATGAGCAATTCTTAGTTCCACGAAAAATCCTGCTGTAGCCAGGATAATCAACCCAATAATAAAAGATTTACTTGCCGCAGCCCCTACATAACCCAAGATAATCTCTATAAACGATATAGGTGAAGATAAAACCTCGTACATCGTGCCCGTAAATCTAGGAAAATAGATACCAAATGAAGCGTTAGAGACACTTTGTGTAAGTAATGCCAGCATCATTAAACCTGGAACAATAAAGGCTCCATACGAAACACCTTCTATACTTTCTATGCGACCACCAATAGCAGAGCCAAACACTACAAAATACAACACTGTAGAAATTACGGGTGACGCAAAGCTTTGCAACAATGTGTCCCATGCTCGCAACATTTCATATTTGTAAATGACTTTTACTGCTTGAACATTCATGCGACATTCCCAGACGAAGAACTCACTAAATTAATGAAAATGTCTTCTAAAGAACTTTGTGAAGTATTCACATCTTTTAGCAACAATCCTGCTTTATCAATAGCGCGCAATAATTCAGCAATACCAGTATGCTCACTATGACTATCATAGTTATAAGTAAGATGATTTCCTTCGGCAGATAGCTCTAATGACCATAAAGTTAGCGAAGTTGGTATAGATTCTATAGCATGCTCTAATTCAATCGTCATTTGGCGTTTGCCGAGCTTATGTTTTAGTGCCTCTTTCTCATCTATTACAATCAACTCACCTTTATTGATCACTCCTACACGATCCGCTATTTCTTCCGCTTCTTCTATATAGTGAGTCGTTAAGATAATAGTTACACCAGATTGCCGAAGTTTTTCAACCAACTCCCACATATCTTTTCGTAACTCAACATCTACACCAGCTGTAGGTTCATCTAAAAATAGAATTTCTGGCTCATGCGACAAAGCCTTTGCGATCAACACTCGGCGCTTCATGCCGCCAGACAAGGTCAGAATGTCGTTATCTTTCTTATCCCATAAAGATAGATCTTTAAGCAATTGCTCAAGATATGCTGGATCAGGTTTTTTACCAAATAAGCCACGACTAAAACAAATCGTATCCCAAACACTTACAAACATGCTTAAGGTTAATTCTTGTGGAACTAAACCAATTTTACTGCGGGTAATTCGATATTCATCAATAATGTCGTGACCATCTACTTTCACGAATCCTTTTGTTGGATTTACAATTCCACAAATAATGGAGATAAGTGTAGTTTTGCCAGCACCATTTGGGCCAAGCAATGCAAGAATTTCGCCCGAACGAATATCCAAGCAGACATCGTTGAGCGCACGATGCCCACTTGAATAAACTTTGGATAAATTCGTTACAGAAATGACGGAACTCATGTTCCGTTTATAACACGTTATGACGCCATACTAAAAACTTCTCTAAATTAACCTTTGCTTTACTAATTTATGATGTAGCAGCTTTTATATTTTCTTGAATGATAGTAGCTATTTCTTTTGCGTCATATTTTGTAGTAATCCGTGCTAGTTTTTCACCTGTATCAGCATTAAATAACAACATAAATCCTGTTTTGCCTGCATTGGCTTCATAGGCTTGACCCAAGCCAAGCACCGCAGCCATCATTTCTGCTTGGTGCTGAGTGGTTTCATTAGTTAGGTCCCAGCGAACAAATAAAATATCTTGTTGATCAAGTCCAGCCTCTTTTCTTGCTTGCGCAATTTTTGGGTCCAACGCTTTACAACTTCCACACCAGTCTGCATACATGAGCACACCATATACGGCTGGTTTATTCCCAGCCTTAGACTGCTCTCCAAAAGAGATGAATGGTGCTGTTATAAGAGCGATGGATATGAGTAAAAAGGCAAGTTTTTTCATGTTTTCTCCAAATTTTTTATTTAAGCCTGAAGAGTAGACCGTAGATCATGTGGCTTTATTACACGATGAATTAAAATTAGTAATCATTTTAGAAAGAATAATACTTGCCAAAAGCCCAAGCAATGCGAATGCCCCTAGAAACATAAAAAAGTGCTGATGCCCTTCTAAGCCAGGTGAACCATCAATTAACAAACCCGCCACATATAAAACGAATACATCTGGCGTAAAACCTATAACCGATACTAAGCCTACTGCACTACCTGTCACTGCTAGCGACAATTTAGTTTCTTCAAAAATAGCAAAATAAAGACTACGCAAGCCAAAAATAGCAATGCAGGTTAACAACACATTAATTAACAACATCCACGTAAAGTTGATATCCGGCGTGATAAAGGCAAAATAGCTGTCTGTACATAAAAGCAGAAAAAAACATATAGATAGCATTTTGGTTGCATGGAATCTATCCGCTAACAAGCCTATAGCGATAGCAATAATTGGCCGTAACCACGAACCCAGTGTGATCAGTTTGGCTGCTTCTATATCATCATACCCATAGACATCCACCGCATAGAGGGAATAATTGTCAAACCCTTTATAACCTACGTATGCGCATATTACGATTATTGACTGTAACCATACACTTGATTTAGAAAATACATGTTTAATATTGTTTGTTAACTGTGCCAGGAATGGATTTTCTTTTGATATTTTCTGGGCATGAGAAAAATTTCTAAACACTACCCACACATAAATCCCAACTAATGCCGTGACAAGTGAGTAACCAAAAATAACGGTTCGAAAAACATTTTGTTTTTCGCTGAAGCTTGCTGTGTCGTAACCCACTGGGAAAGAAAGTTGAAACAGTAAAATACCAAGTGAAGCCAGACTTACCGCTAATAATCCTCTGCCTCCTTCCAATAAACCAAATGCTAAGCCTTGTTCGTTTTCACTACCCCATTCTCTTGTAGCACGTATCAGCGCTCCCCATAACAACATAATGGTGGAAAGACCAAAAAACCCAAACAACAATACCATTTCAAAATAATTGGGAAAAGTAGACATGTATAGTCCACCTAAAGCAGTCATCCATAAAGACAGCGACATCAACTTATAGGCAGGAAATCGATCTGCTAACAAACCTCCTGGAAAGTAAGCAAGCATGGCAACAATCCCATAGATTCCCTGTGCAACTCCCAACTGTGTTGCTGTGAGGTTAAACATCTCAAGCATAGTGGGCCTAAAAAAACGGCCCAAATGAAATGGCAAAGCAAAAATGACTTCGCCGGCTAAGATTAAGCCTAAAATTAGGAAAATTCTTTGCTTAACAATCAATAGTACTTACATTACGAAGGAATAGAGCCAACCAAAAATTGCACATGCAATAATAACTTTAACGATATCTAATTTAAATTTATATAGCGCAATAAATGCCAAAACCCCTACTACAAGCGAGACCCAGTCAAATAAGCCTTCAAACCCATTTGGCCATAGCACATGATAAGCAAAAAACATAGCAAGGTTAACAATTACACCCACGACCGCTGCAGTAATACCTAACAAAGGTGCAGTAAAGTGCAAATCTCCTCGTGTGGCTTCAATCGCTGGACCGCCAATAAAAATAAATAAAAACGAAGGCAGGAATGTAAAAAATGTAACGACACAAGCTGCAACAATTCCTGCTAAAGGCAATAGTTCTGGACCGAATAACTCTTTCGTCCAACCTCCTACAAAACCTACAAAGGTCACAACCATGATTAACGGCCCAGGCGTTGTTTCGCCCAAGGCTAACCCATCAATCATTTGTGTTGCAGTAAGCCAACCGAATTGATCTACTCCACCTTGATACACATATGGCAATACCGCATACGCACCACCAAAAGTTACCAATGCGGCTTTGGTAAAAAATACTCCCATTTGAGTCAGTGGATTATCCCAACCAAACTTAAAATAAAGTGCAGCTAAAACTGCAACTCCAATCCCTACTCCTATAACAATAAATGTAAGCGACCTCAACCAACTAAACTTTGCATAATCTGGTATAGGTGTATTGTCATCAATGATCGCTGGCCCATATGAGTCCTGTGCTTCAGTTTTATGTAGCTCCGCATTGAAAGAATCAGGAATAGTTTTGGAACCAATAAAACCTAGAATGCCTGCACCAATTACAATTAACGGAAAAGGTACATGAAAATAAAAAATAGCAATGAATGCAATTAAAGCTATCGCACGTAACACATTATTTTTTAAGGCTCGAGAACCAATTCGGTAGGCAGCGAATAGCACAATCGCTGTTACAGCAGGTTTTACACCATACAATACTCCTGACACAATTTGAGTCTGCCCATATTCTAAATATATCCAAGTAAGTGCTATAAGAATAAATAACGAGGGCAATACGAATAAACCACCTGCAATCAATCCACCTTTAACACCATGCATCAACCAACCTATATAGGTTGCAAGTTGTTGAGCCTCGGGACCCGGCAGCACCATAGTGTAATTCAATGCATGCAAAAAACGATGCTCAGATATCCAACGACGTCGCTCCACTAACTCTTGGTGCATCATACTAATTTGACCTGCAGGTCCACCAAAGCTTATGAAACCAAGCTTTAGCCAGTATAAAAATGCTTCACTAATTTTAATCTTGGCTGGAATATTTACCATTTCAGCTTTTGAATAAGTAGCCATAATGAACGATATATACAGGAAAACTACAGGCAATGTCCGTTTATCTACTTATGCACTCTTCCTATCATGATATTTATATACATATAAATTAATTTTTAATACTTTAAATGTCACTTGGGAAAGTGTTTGTAGATATTTAGGAATTGCAATCAAAAGCTCGAAACATGAGTACCTACTGGTTTCTAAATATTATTAATAATCAAAGATTATTGAAGAAACACTTATGGAAGATCTCATCGAAGAAATTCACTATGACCACATTAAATTTAGCAAGGTATTAGACATTCTTGCTGAGCAGCTCGAATGCATGCGTGATAACAAATCTGCTGACTATCCTCTAATGCTGGATGCAATAAATTATATCGAAAATTATACTGAATTTGCGTTAGCCCCTAAAGAAGATGCAATTTTTAAAAGATCTTCAGAAGATGATAGTTTTGTAGACCTGAGAGGTACAATTAAGCTACTGCGTTCAGAAAACCGTGAACTGAAAACACTCTCTCGCAAGTTGCACGGCTATATCAATGCAGCATTAGAAAGCTCTATATTTGAAAAAGACAAGTTTGAGCGCAAACTTGAAGCTTGCATTAAACGACAACGTGATCACATGCATATGGAGCAAATTATTATCTTTCCTCTTTTAAGGAAAAGATTAAGCGCTAAACAAATCGAAAAGTTAAGTTCCGATTACAAAGCCAAATCAGATACTAAAATTTCTGAAGATTTTTGCGAAAAATATAACGAACTCTATAAAAGAATTACTCATACAAGCCATTCAGACACTAATAGTATTCATTAGTCTTTCCGCAATATAAAAGCTGCCTAGCCATTAGCAATGGAGAGCATTTCTTCACGGCGCGTAAATTTCTCTCGAGGTTTATTTTTGGGTTCTCCTGCTGCGACTTCTGCTGCATCAATTTTCATCCATTGGCCATAATTGATGTATTGCACACCATTGCCATCCAAAATTTTATACAAAGCTTCTCGACCAGGTTTATTTGCATCTAATTTCGACACATCTTCTAGCAACATATCTACTGACTCCACTGCGCATGCGCGGTTGGTACCTATAATTCCAGAAGGACCACGCTTAATCCAACCTGCTGTATATAAACCTGGCACCACATCCCCTCCATGTTCAGTCGTAATACGTCCATTTTCATTAGGGATGGTGCCCCAACGATCATAGAAAGGTACACCTGGAATAGGCACACCATTGTAGCCAATACTGCGGAATAAAATTCCGCAGTCAATTTCCATGGTTTCACCAATTCCTTTACAAGATTGTTTAAATGGCTCTCCATCAAGAGTATTAATTTCAAATACAACTTTCTCTAAGCGACCATCACCTTCCAATCGAATAGGGCTTTTTAGAAACGTAGAAATACAGGTACGCGGCTTTCCTGTGTCTTCAGATTCTGCAAACTTTTGAAAGATTTCGACATTCTTTTTATTCCCACGCCCTTCTTTCATTTCCAGTTCTTGCAAACTCGTCTCGTTCAGCTCTAATTCCTTAGGATCAATATAGGCACGACAGTTTTCAATTTCTAAGAATTCTTTTAATTCTTTAGAAGCAAATTTGGCTTGCGCTGGACCTCGTCGCCCAACCACATAAATCGTTTTAATTTTACTCTCAGCTAATGCATCCAGTGCATGTTGCGAGATATCAGTATGTTTCAATTCGTCTACAGACTTCGCCAGAATTCGTGACACATCTGCTGCAACATTCCCTTGACCAATCACAATTGCAGTTTCGTGTGAAAGATCAAATGTACGGTCCCGGTAATCTGGATGTCCGTTATACCAACCTACAAACTCTGTTGCCGTGTAACTACCTAATAAATCTTCGCCAGGTACGCCTAACTTACGATCGGTTTCAGCACCACAGGTATAAATTACGGCATGGTGTGTTTCTTGTAATTCTTCTGCCTTAATATCCTTACCTACCGTTACATTGCCGACAAAATTAAACTCAGGATTTTGTGCGATTTTCTTATATACTTCGATCGCCTGCTTGAGTTTTGGATGATCAGGAGCCACACCACTGCGCACCAGACCAAATGGTGCAGGCAACCTTTCAATCAAATCGATTTCAACATTGAGGTCAGACTTAATTAATGCTTCGGTTGCATAGAAACCACTTGGACCACTTCCAACAATGGCTACACGTAATGGGTTACTTTCGCTTCCAAGACTCATTCAAAACTCCTCATCATTAATCTATTTCTTATATTTATTTACTACAAACAAAACGCACAGGAAATTGCTGTGCGTAATTAAAGTCTATATATTTTCTAGCAAAAGTTCTGATTTTTTCTGAGACGAGACAAAAAATGTTGCAAAAAACGGAGCTTACTAATCAGTAAATGAGTATTTTTAAAACATTTTTTAACGAAGTATTCAGAACAAATCAGAGATTCTTGAGCTTTAGAATCCTAATTCTGATTTGCGATCTTCAGCACCAGGCAATGGATCCATGGGCTCTTCAATTAAAGGCAGGTCACCGCATTTTTCAGCGTTGATTTCAACCCAGCCTTCTTGGCCTTCAGGAATGTCATCTTCTTCATAAATAGCCTCTACTGGACATTCTGGAATACATGCACTGCAATCAATACAAACCTCAGGGTCGATATAAAGCATTTCATCATCGTAGTGAAAACACGCAACTGGACAAACCGAAACACAATCTGTGAATCGACAGCCCTTACAATTTTCAGTTACAACTGTAGTCATTAGTTTGTCTCCTATATTATTAAGATAATTTAACCACAAATATAGAAAACGCGATGAGTGTTCCGAAGCAAGTGATGTTTTCGAGTATTATTTTGAAAACAATAAAACCTCGCCACGATTGAGTTCAATCCCGTCTCCGCTATAACGTTTGTAGATACCATTTAGGTGTTTATCTTGAATTTTCCTCTTGAAGCCATGGTCTTGCAACTTCCTAAGATAAAATCTTAAAAATAGTGGGCGATATGTGCACGCATACTCGAAGCTAGGTAACATCTGCGCATCTTCTAATGATGCAATAGTGCCACGTTTCATACCTGCACCCGTTCGAATACCTAATTCACCCAAAACAATAATCGAACCTGCCAACATATTTACACCTGTGAAATCACCTGCGTTTCCACCAATCGCAATAAAACCACGGCGCATGGCACTACCAATCTCGTTTTTTGCATCGCCATGAATAAATATTTCTCCACCTGTAATACCTACGGTATGACCTCTGTATGCAGCTCCAACCATGTGGCCAGCATTCTTTTTAACAACAATACGACCACCCGACATTTCAGGGCCCACCCAATCTCCAGCATTACCTTCTACGACAATTTCTCCACCTGACATTCCTAATCCAAGGTGCATGCCTACATCACCTTCAATGATGATTTTGCCCTCTGACATACCGGCACCAATCATTTTTACATTGGATAAATCGCCCTCGAGTAAAATTTCAGAATTGCCTTTACCTGTTACTGTAAAGAAATCGCCTAAATTTGCTTTTACATTGCCATGCATTACAGGTAAATGCTCAATACCTGATTGTGATAGACCAGATAGTGTTGCCGTGTTAAGCACTTCAGCTTCCAACGGTACATCTGGTTGAGTGTGCAATTTTAAATGCGCTGTAGACATAATATGTTACTTTATATCTGACTTATTTCTTGTTGTATTTAATGTAAAAAAATTTATCCAACTAATTCATTTAAGTGGAATTTATACTTACCTAGCTCTCCACCGTAATTACCTGCCGAAATCATTGTGGCACCTTTTTCTGCTGCCGCCTTTATACCTCGTCGCATGGCTTCTTTAACGGCATCTTCAGTGAGACCATCGATCACGATCTCATAAATGGCTTCGACATTTTCAGGCACAACTGTATTATTACTAATTGATCGAAGCGTTGGACAATATGCGTCATTTGTTGATGCAATCATGCCTTTATATTTTGCACCGATTTTACTTCCCGATCGCACGACCCCCTGCGGGAAAGGCAAAAATACGCCACCCACTTCACGCATTGCATGAGTTGCTGCAATCGACGCGCGTAATGCGATGCCTCTTGTTGAACCAAATATAATTAAATTACCCCCGCCTACTGCGGGTTTAATTCCGAATTGATCATCAATGAGAAACTCACCTGACATTACAGGAATCCGCCACAAGCGAATGTCATCAATAAGCTTACTAATTTGATAACCATCACCAAAGAAACGTAATTTACCACCAACAGAAACAGAATCTTCAGATTCCAAACCGTTGTAACAGGCTGATGTCGGACAAGTCATCACACACTGACCGATACGATCAATTAATTGACCTGCAATGGTTTTAGAACTCATAGTGAATAACAACACGCTTATTCCAGGACGACCATCTGGTGTATCTGATTCAGGTATTTCACACTCCACTGCAGCTTCTAATTTGCAACGAATTACAGATGTAGCAAACCCTGTCATAGAAGCCGCCGCCGCACGCGCCCATTGTTTCGTATCAGCAGTGATAATCACTCGCGAGCCACACATTTCAAATGCTTCTGCAAATGTATCTACAATTTCAGTTTTACCAATTTTCATCATGTTGATAACTAAACTAAGCTTTAGGGTTTACAGGAACCACTTCATGTTTGTGTAAATATTCTTCACCAATTGCATAGTTGCTAAACTTAACCGAATAATAATCTTCAAAGAATGGCTCAATTTCACCCGCAATATCTTCGTTATAACCTGGTTTAGAATGCAGTAGTTTGCCCTTATGGTCTGTTGCAAATTCATGATCTTTAATTACCGTTACACCATCTTTGATGACATAACGTGGTGCATTAAACATCGCTTCTTTATCATCTTCTTCAGTGTAGATTGTAATGTCCGCATCAGCGCCGTTTCCAAGATGACCTTTATTCGCCAACCCCAAGGCTCTTGCAGGGCCAGCACGAGTAATAATGGCAATTTCATTTAAAGTATATTCACGATCTAAGTCACGCAAACTAGATTGGTCAATTGCTTTTTGATTTACATGTTTCAGTGCTTCTTTTCTATAACCACTATCCATTAATAACTTAATCAGTTTTGGATAACTCATAAATGAACCACCATTTGGATGATCTGTTGATAGCAAAACACGCCATGGGTCTTTTGAATGCAGAAACAATTCTAAACCCATTGCCCATTGCAAGGCGTGGGTGTACACACTTTCTTGATAAGAAAACGGAATAATTCCACACCCACTTTCACATTCTGTATCAGCATTTACCCACTTCGCAGGTTTTACGTTTCTTAACATCCACGCCAAGGGGGCATCTGCAGTCATTGCAGTCGCTTTACCAAACATGACCTGACCCACATCACAGGTGATGTTTTCGTTATCATTTACGTAATCAATTATATCTTTTACACCAGACTTGGCGTTTTTATTTAACTCTCCCCCAAAACTATGAAACTGGATATGCGCCATGTGTACTCGACGACCTTGTGCAGCTTTCATCGTGTCCAGCGTGGTACTGATGTTTCCGCTGTGACCCAAATTATTACAATGCACGTGTGGCGGATGAGGCAATCCTAATTCATGCGCAGCTTCAATAAAGCTTTCGATAACATGATTTGGCGTGATATCGTAGTGATCGATTTTCTCATTAACGTTGGTAATATTTGCATTTTTACGTCCCTTCCATAATTCATCACTACCCACGTTTACTAGCTTAAGTGTGTGTGCATGCACGGAATTAATCCACCATGCAATTGCTTCTTTAAATTCGTTCTTGCGACCTTCTTTAAGTAGTTTATATAAAAATGCATTATTCCCAAGCAACACATAGAAACCTTTATCAATAACTGGTGTGTCATCTAATTCTTCTAAGGTATGTCTTGCAGATATCGGTGGAACTGCTGCTTCCATTGCTGTGGTGTATCCCATGGTGGCATATCGATACCCAGTCGCAAAAGTAGAAGGCACAATACCTCCTGTTCCGGAACGTGTAATCGCAGTTTTTGGATGCACATCTAAACGATGATCTTCAGGTTGAAGTTTTCGTGCTAGATTTACTTTTGCACCTGCAATATGACAATGAATATCTACTGCGCCTGGCATAATCACCATGCCATGTGCATCTATTTTAGTTGCTGAACCCGAAACTGAATCAACGACCTTGCCGTCTTTTACACAGACGTCTTGAACTTTACCATCGATATTGTTTGCAGGATCGTATACACGACCATTTACAATTCTTAACTCTGAAGACATATATTTTAGTTGTTATTTTTTACAACAACTCCATCGCTGCAGTTGCTCTAAATTTATTAATTATGTTATCCGTTTTAAAATTTACGCAGCAACGCGTGCTTTACTTCCCTTAAGCTTTTCTTTAACGCGTTTGCGAATCGCCTCTAATACTTCTTGGTCGGATGGATAGGTCGATTCAAATGCAGGGCGCAAAGAAATCGGCACATCATCCATTCTATAAACTGTACCACCTGTGTTAATGCCATAAGTTGAAACTGCAAAACGCACTTTAGCAATACTACTTGTCACTGTGTCTTTTGTATCTAATGAAATAATTGGAATTTTCTTCATATGTTCAATTGCAGCTTTAGGAAAATTTGACGCAGGATCAGAAGCAATAATCATCGCCGCATCCGCCTCTCCACGTGAAAGCAAATCAGTCGTTGTAAATTCACCTGGATTAAAACGAGGGTAGCCGCGATTGAAATTCACACCAAAAGGATATCCTGTTTGCCAAGACACAACATTATCAGCTCCTGTCACATTACCATGGCCACGTACAGGTTTAGCTACGAAGTGAGTAAATTCATTTAAATCTGCCGCTAATGACAATAACGCTCCCGAATTAAAATGCCGCCCTCTCGTCATCGTTAAACCCATACCAAAAAACAACACGCCAAATTGGCAGTTCTTCATGCGATCAACTAAGTCATCTAATACATCTCGTGATACGCCTGTTTGTTCTTCAATGTCGTTACTAATCTTTTTACCTTTAACCAACGCACGCAACGCCCATAGTACTTCAAAGTCTTTACCAGGTTTAAGTTTTACAAAGATATCCGCTACAGGCGCACTTGGTGTTTTACGCACATCAAATAACACTACAGTACGATCTTTTTTCCCATTTGGAATGTACATACCTTTTGGTGTTACCGCATAACGTGTGAAATGTCGTGGATGTGATTCAGCTGGATTACCACCCCAGTAGATAATTAAATCTGCACGGTTCTTAACTTCACCTAATGTTGCAGTACTCTCCCCTACTCCTTGGAAGGCCATACCCGATGGACCGTGACAAACTGACGTTGTGGTATCAATGTTCCCGTTTATCGTATCCATGATATCTACGGTGACACGTTGTGCTTCACAAGTTGAATCACTCATTCCATACGTGATTGGAAACTTTGCATCAACTAAGATCTTTGCTGCTGCTTCAACACCTTCTTCAAAACTGGCTTTTTTACCATCAATTAACACTTCTGGGCGCGTATCTAAAGTGTGTTCGTAAAACCAGGCACGGCCTAAAACACACGCTTTTTTAGCTTTGGTAATTTTATGTTGATCTAGATCGACTGTGAGTTCCATATCGTCACAAACACAACCACAAAAGGTGCACGTTGCGTCTTTAACGATTTTAATATTTTTATTTTCTTCTTTGGTTTTTACGGGTGCTTTTGCAGGCGCTGTTTCACTCATAACAAATATTCCAAATAATTAAGTAATAAATTTATCTTGCTTTAGTAACGGTAACTTCCATATGTTTAGACAATGGCATACCTGTTCCAGCAGTATCCGATGCCATCAATTCACTTGAAGGTGGCCCATACGGAATAAAAATCATTCCTGAGGGAAGGTCTTCATCTTTTTTACTTTTACAGGTCACTACAGTTTGGCCAACCTCTGACTTCAAACGAATTTTGTCACCATCTTTCAACTTAAGTCGCTTCATGTCTTTTTCATTCAGCTCAGCAGTAGAGGTTACTTTCTTATATTCGTCTTTAAGCTTGCCTTCATTTAGAGATGTCCCCTGGCTTTGTGACCGGCCGGGTACAAGTATCATGGTCTCCGCCATCTAGGATTCCTTATAAATACAAAAAGTAATAAGTTTTTACTGTAAGCGAGAGAAAATAGATCTTAGGCCAAATTTCGTTCCACCAAACGTATTCGATGAGAAAAACCGCCAATTGTCTACCCCAAATTTAAGGTAAAGAGGTAGTGTGTGCTAACTCTGCAGAGATATAATGTTAGCATATTTAACTTAATTTACACCTGCTTTAGCTAATATTTGAGGCTATATAGGGGTTAAAGCTGGGTAAGAAATAAACAGTTACAGCAAGTTAGCAACTAGCTTGAACAGGCTATAATTCGCTACACTAAACTGATAAGAACAATTGAATACCATAATAACAACCCTATTCAAGGAGATTTTCCATGCCTAAATACATAATTGAACGTGAAATACCAGGTGCCGGTGATTTGACAGCTGCCGAGCTTCAAGGTATCTCGCAAAAATCTTGCAGCATTTTGAAAAACATGGGACCACAAATTCAATGGGTAGAAAGTGTTGTCACTGATGACAAAGTGTACTGCACTTATATTGCACCAAATGAAGATGAAATTCGTAAGCATGCCGAAGAAGGCGGCTTTCCAGCGAATAAGATCTCTGAAATACGAGGAATGATTGACCCAACCACTTCTGAATAATCTCAATAAAATCTAATTACATCGAGATTTTGATTTAGTATGAAGCGCAGTGCTTTCGAGAAGCAGAGTTTACATTTAAATAAATGAGCATCGCTGAAAGTACTGCAACGAAGTAATAGATCAAAAGATCACGTAATTAGGGAGAACCGAAGATACAACCAGAGTTAGTCACTACAATCGGAAAATCTCTAATGTCACGCATTACTTGCGCCACATTGTAACTTGTTAATAGTTCTCTGATCTCGTCTACTTCAACCTCAAGCAGACACTCATCCATTACGCGTAATGTATACGTTGTCTCATTTTCGACAACATAAAAATTTAGGCTTTCATTTTTCTCATGCTCCCATTCTTCTACGTTAGCACTAGGAAAATGTTCAGAAATATATTCCAGAACAGGTTTTGCAAAATCATTTCGATTCAGCATGCAATTAGTTTGGTATTAGGTTTGTCGTATCACACTGATCATTCGACCAACCAAAAGTTTTCTCCATGAAGTTAGCAAAAAATGACTTCTTTTTAGCAACGGGAGCTTCTTCTACTGATTCACCATTCTCTGCCATGCGTTCATATTTAGCCACCATACTGCGCAAAAAAGAAATCATATCAGGCGAATCCCACTCTCTTTCACCCACTGCCTTATAAACAATATTACCTTCTGGATTAATTAAGAACGTGGTCGGAAGCCCTTGCACACCCCAATTTGCCAAACTCATATCTTTATCAATCAAAATGGTAAAAGATACGGGTACCGACTCTAAAAACTTTTTAACTCCTGCAAGACTTGGCCCCACATGAACACCAACCACCTCCAGACTTTCATCATTAAACGCATTATGCAAGTTACTCATGGCTGGCATTTCTTCACGACATGGTGCACACCAAGTTGCCCAAAAATTTAGTAAAACAAATTTACTTTTATAATCATCCAAGCTCTTTTTACTGCCATCAATTCCTTCAAGATTAAAGCCACTAGCCTTAGGCGAACCACTAACTGGGTCCATTAACTTTCCAGCCCATACAGAGTTAACACCTATTGAAGCAAATATAAAAATAAACAATAGCCTATTCATTAGTTTCCTAATCTTTAAGTTTGTAAAATCCATAGTACTGCTTAGATAGCTGCTCTACCAATAAGTTCTTCCGTTGATTAACTTTGCACTGAAAGCCCTTGCTCTTCATCACTTTCTAAGATGCTTTGTATAAAATCGATCATGAATGGCGAATTCCATACCCTCGTACCTACTGCTCTATAACGTATATTTCCTTGCGGACCAACGATAAATGTTGTCGGTAAAATTGGAATACCCCATTCTCCCAGCTGCAAGTCTATATCAAACAATACTGTGTAAGTGACTTTATTCAGCTCTAACACCTCCTCAACCCCGTCATAGTTGTCTCCAGCATGGATTGAGATCACTGCAAGTTTTTCACTATCTAGTAATTCATAGGCGCTTTGCAAAGTAGTCATTTCGCTTTTACAGACATTGCATGACATGGCCCAAAAATTTACCAGGACATATTTACCGCGAAAATCAGCAAAATCATGCTTATCACCTTGCAAATCAAATAAAGAAAAATTCTTTGCTATTACATTCGGTGGGTAAGAATCCAGTAGACGCCCTTCTTCAGCATATAATGGTAGCAAGATCAAAAAGCTTACGAGCACAACAAGAAAAAAGATAATTTAGACAAAACTAAATTTCTCAGATTTTATTCTCATGCGCTCTGGGACTCTTGGACAAACATATTTACTTGATTTTATTTCGTGTGCCCTGGGTTACTGGTTAACCAAACAATTATTTAATCTTATTCTCATGCGCCCAATTCGGATCATCTGCACTGATATCACCAATTGGTGCAGCAAAAGCATCTGCCACGATGGTAGCTACATTACTACCCGTTAGCGATTCAAGAAATGCAACGACATTATCCATTTCTTCGTCAGTTAAGCCTAGCGGTTTAATCAAAGGACTCAGCACTTCATTAGGTACTCCGCCTTGATTATAAAACTCCATGACTTCACGCAATGTTTGCATAGAGCCATCGTGCATATATGGAGCAGTTAAAGCAACGTTTCTGAGTGTGGGAGTACGAAACTTCCAGCGATCATTTGGATTTTCTGTGACTTCATAACGACCCAAATCATTTTCTTTAGGTCTGGACACTCTCTTAATAACTTCATTATCTAATTCAGTGAACACTCCTGGGGCCAATTGCACACGCGTAGTTTTAGAGATAGACCCCATCGATGCTTGATAACCGAGACCAGTATTATGTAACTGGTCATCCGCAAATAAAGCATAATCTTCATGCACCAAGTGACAAGCAGTGCAATTTCCTTTACCACTAAAAGTTTCAAATCCGCGTTTCACTTGCTCGCTTACTGCATCTTCCTGCTTGCCAAAATACCAACGATCAAATGGAGAATCTGCAGAATTTAAGGTGCGCTGATAATTAGCAAGTGCCATGCCTATCGTTTCCATTGTAGGCCCCCGTCCATTAAAAGCTTTTTCAAACAAACCATCATACTCAGGAATCGCTTTGATTTTATTAATCACATAGCCAATAGATGGATTTGCCATTTCATTACGTGCCAAAAAAGGTGCCCAAACTTGCTGCTCTAAAGTAGATTCTCTTCCATCGTGAAATATCTTACCTAGATAAGCAACGTTATAAATCATGGGTGAGTTTCGCTTACCTGACCGCCCTTCTACACCTACTGCAGTTTGAATTTCATTATTAGTAAAACCTTGTTCAGGGATATGGCATATCGCACAAGAAAAAGTATCATTAATTGACAAGCGCCGATCAAAAAATAATTTCCTACCAAGGGATACTTTTTCTTTTGTGACAGGGTTACTTTCTGGCACTGGAACCGCGGGCAACCCCAATGGTGGATTATTAACAAAAACCAGTAGATCCGTTTCTATACCAATACGTTTTTGCAAATCTAAAGCATTTGTCTTGTAATCAATTGAGTCATAACCTTGTTTATTATCTCCCGGACCAAATATATGTTTATTACTTATCTCCTCAGACTCAACTTCCTGTTGAGCAGAGCTATGCAAATTATTAGACAAAAGTAATAAAGCCAAAATACCAAACAAGATTATAGTATTTATAAAATAAATTTTTTTTTGTTCAAATAGCTTCATTGTTTAATTGCATCAATTGTTAAAATTCCATCTTCAATTAGGAGCGTTTTTATATCCGCGCTAACAAGCTGATCATGCAAAAAAGATACACTGTATTCTTGCCTAATATTCTTATTTCTATCGATTAAGAATGCGCGTAATACATGTGCCATTGCACCTGTATACTCACCATTTTCGTCATACTGCTTAATTACCATTTGCCCAAATTCATTGGCAATCGGTAATAACGCTTCTTCGGAAGCTGTAGTAAGAAAATGCCATTCAGGTTGTCCACCTTCAAAACCAGCTCCATATAACTTCATCACTTCAGGGGTATCACGCTCAGGATCAAAACTTACACTTACTAAACGAATTTTATCTGCTAGTTTTGGATACTGTTTAAATCTATCTTTAATCTTATAAAAGACTGCTGTTGCCAAAGGACAACCATTAAGGTCAGTACAGCTGCTATATATAAATGTAAGTAATACTATTTTATCTCCGTACAAACTACTTAAATCTATTTCTTTGCCTTCAACGTCTAAAACGATTCCTCCAGCAGCCTGATTAATTTTTGATAAAGAATAACTTCCAGGCTGTGGCACCTCATACGGTAGCTCGGTCACCCATCCATCGGCAATTATTCTAACCTCACTTGCTACAACATCTGCATGTGATCCAGGCAAAGGCGCATCATTGTCAATTCCCTGTTCACATGAAATTAATAACAAAGTTAATGCTAATAGTATTAGTCGTGTAATCTTCATCTATGAAAATTTTTGTAGTACTGTTTTCAGAAAAAACAAGGCCGCCTCTATGGGCGGCCTTGTTTAAGTAACTTAAATTGCCGTTACATTGAAGTAACCGCTCCTATCCTTACTTTACATAAGACATCATTTTACCGCTAGAGTTCGGCTTTTGCGAGTAAAGTGAATATGCCCCAAACCGCATTTGATGCGCACGACCCAGCTTTAATTCGTAAAAATCCACTTCAAACTCAAGGTTAAGTTTTTTACCATCCCAAGTAAACAATTTTAAAAATTGCTCATTATCCTCACCCGTCTTATCCCAGTTACTTAACAAAGAAGTTGTATAGTAGTTTCTCTTACCATCCCAACTTTGTGAAACCATGTTCACTTGCCTACCAATCTGAGTCTCATAGGTTTGTTTAGGCGCAAAAGGGTCTGAGATATCAAAATAACGAGATGTGCCATCCATAAAGGTTTGTACCCAAAGGCCTTGATCATCCGCAGTAATTGAGATATCCACTGGTAAAGGTACCTTAGAAGGATCGCCAATATCGGCAACGTCTTTTGACTGCCATTCACCGGACTCATCTTCATATATTAAATATAGTTTTGAAGTTAACGCAGTACTTGTAATACACCAATTATTTTCAGAACGCCAAGCACAGCGAATTTCTAGTGGTGCACCTGGCACATCCAGAACTTTCTTAGGCTTACGAGTGTGCAAATCCCAAACCACAACGGTGTTACCAAAGCGTTTCATCGCTTCTGGATCGGCCAACATTTGACCAAAATCCATCATGTAGTTGGACCAACCAGTGAACGACGTTGTAACCATTATGTTACGTCGTGGTAATGCTCGAATGTCATAACCATAGCCATCCGCATATTTACCACCTTTCTTAGCACCGCGAAGATCTTCATCGGTAGGATTCCAGTAGGCAGCAATAAAGTCACCTTTGTTGGTATATTCAGCAAGCCCGGTACGACCGCCATGGTCTACATTGTTCGATAATCCATTAATGATCATGCGACCCGGCAGTGCATATAGTGTATGTGGCCCTACCATGCCACCTGTCTTCTCAACAAAATCTGTGATCACTTTGTAAAGCTTAGGCTTACCTGGGTCAGTGTGAACATCAAAAATAAAAATTTTACTACTGTCCAAACTACCCGCAAAAAGGTATTTACGATCATCCGTTAAACCAGAGTGATGCGCTTCATTACGACCACCTACAGATAAAACGTTTACAACTTTTCCATATGTATCTGCATTTGGGTTAACAGAAACTGTAACAAGCTTATCTTGCTCATCACCCATTCCTTCAACACCTAATGTCCATACATATACATAGTCCTCTTGCCCTACAATTTTTGCCATGTAAGGGGACATGCATGTCTCATCTGCCATTGCGGTAGATTGGAAACCAATTACAGAGGCAAACAGTACACACGTGAATGTGATGATGCTCTGCATCCATTTGGTTTTTGATACTGCCTTTCTCTTCATGTTTTTACGACTCCATATCTTAATAGATTGTGATAAACCTAAGAGCGTACTCCCCCCAGTTACTGAATTAACTGACCAGTATCAGTTAGAAAACAATTATGACTTTGCTATAACTAATTACCTAACTTGGCGTTAATCACGATTTATAAAGTCATTGAATATTTTTTTAATTGTCTTTTATCTTTCATATCCACAAAAAAGGCCGCCTAAAGGCGGCCTTTATTTTGTAATGCAATCTGTTAGTTACATTATTAAAATCGTACTTTTATTTACTTTACTTGAGTCAACATTGTGTCGCCAGAACTTGGCTTTTGTGAGTAAAGTGAATATGCACCGAATCGCATTTGATGCGCACGACCTAATTTTAACTCATAGAAATCTACTGTGAACTCATGAGACAACTTCTTACCATTCCATGTGAAAAGCTTGAAGTATTGCTCGTCCGCTTCACCCGTCTTATCCCAGTTACCAAGTAGAGACGAGGTAAAGTAGGCGCGCTTACCGTCCCAACTTTGTGAAATCATGTTTACTTGGGAACCAATTTCATGCTCATAAGTTTGTTTTGGAGCATGTGGGTCAGAGATATCAAAGAAACGAGTTTTGCCATCCATAAAGGTTTGAACCCACAAACCTTGATCGTCTGCTGTGATAGAAATATCAACAGGAAGTGGCACTTTAGAAGGATCACCAATGTCACCAACATCGGCAGCCTGCCATTCACCCGCATCATCTTCATAAATTAACCAAATTTTTGAAGTTAATGCAGTAGTAGTGAAGCAAGTAATTATTATTTGAACCCCATGCGCAACGAATTTCTAGTGGCGCACCCGGAACATCAAATACTTTCTTAGGCTTACGTGTATGTAAATCCCAAACCACAACGGTGTTACCAAAAGCGTTTCATCGCTTCTGGATCTGCCAAGCATTTGACCAAAGTCCATCATGTAGTTGGACCAACCAGTGAATGAAGAAGTAATCATTACATTGCGACGTGGTAATGCTCGAATGTCATATCCATAACCATCCGCAAAATTTCCGTCTTTTTCTGCACCACGAAGATCTTCATCGGTAGGATTCCAATGAGCAGCTACGAAATCACCTTCGTTGGTGTACTCAGCAAGACCTGTACGACCACCGTGGTCAACATTGTTTGATAAAGCACTTACCATGATACGACCTGGTAATGCATACATTGTATGAGGACCTACCATACCACCTGTTTTTTCAACAAAGTCCGTAATCACTTTGTGTAACTTAGGCTTAGCTGGGTTTGAATAAACGTCAAAAATGAAGATTTTGTTGCTATCCAAGCCACCCGCAAAAAGATATTTACGATCATCCGTTAAACCAGAGTGATGCGCTTCATTACGACCACCTACAGATAAAACGTTTACAACTTTTCCATATGTATCTGCTTCAGGGTTAACAGAAATAGTAACGAGCTTATCCTGTGCATCGCCCATCCCTTCAACACCTAATGTCCAAACATATACGTAGTCTTCCTGTCCTACAATTTTCGCCATGTAAGGAGACATGCAAGTCTCATCTGCCATTGCGGTAGATTGAAAACCAATTACGGAAACAAACAAAACACATGTAAATGTGACGATGCTCTGCATCCATTTGGCTTTTGATACTGCCTTTTTCTTCATTACTTATAACTCCATATTTATAGATTTGATTTGATCAGATAAGTTATCTAGAAAATCTTCAAACTCGAACCATACTAGCCGTCCGACTCATTTTTTAAAATGATTCAAGTCAGTTAGAAATTAGTCGTGACATTATGCCGCATCTAGTAATCCAATCAAAGATATATCATTCTTCCTCAAATTGCAGAAAAAACAATATGCTAGTCAGTTTATTAGACATAAACTAAACGCATTCGATCACTTTACATCATGAATAATTTGATACGATCTACTAATTACATAAGTCATTGTAATTACTGAAGAAATAGAATGCACACATTCTAGTTTAGGGAACTGCTAGAGTTTAATCGGATCAAATTGGAAAAAGGTTAACTAATTACAAATTTTTATGTTGAATGCAACTCGCTATCTAATACTATTTTCGATCATAGCCTTATTTCTATCGTACTCTTATGCCGATGAAACTAGTATTGGCGGGGATTTCGAACTCATTTCTCAACAGAACCAGCCTTATTCATCTCTGGATGCTCGAGGGAAAGTGGTGATGTTGTTTTTCGGTTTTACTCACTGCCCTGATGTATGCCCAAATACACTTGGGACTGTGCAAACAGTACTAGGACAATTAGGTGATAACGCTATTCATGTTCAACCCATCTTCATTAGTGTCGACCCTCAACGTGACACCCCTGAAGTACTAAATAATTATTTAAAATATTTTGGTAATAATTTCATAGGGTTAACAGGTGCATCTGAAAAAATAGATGAAGTTGTTGAACAGTTCCAAGCGTTCTATACATATGAAGGAAATACTGCAACTGGACATTATACTGTCGACCACACGTCAAATTTGTACATTATTAACCCTACCGGCGAGGTCACAAACATTATTCCATACGGTTTACCTCCAGAGCCCATAACGAATGCAATTGAAAAATTACTTGCTGAGATAAAAACTTAGCAGTACTTATTCAAGTATTTTAAGAAGATATTCGAGCAACCCCTTAGTGCTGTATATAGGCAAAGCGCTGGTCTTTCGGCGTACCTTCTAAGTCTCCATCTTCTTCAGCTGGTTGCCACATCACTACTTCTTCAATTTTTGCAGCCAGCTCGAAATCCTTGTTGGTAACTCCCTTAGCAGCATGATTCATCAATTTGCATATCACAAAAGCATAAGAAACAGTTAAATCAGGATGGTGCCAGGCAACTTCAGCTAAATGCCCAATCGTATTCACCACCATTAAGGTGCCTTTCCAACTATGAGTTTTATATTTGCGACGAATCCAGCCATTTTCATAAAACCATTCAGGTAATTCTTCGCTTAAGCGCTGGCTTATCTGTTCTTCGGTATAGGTTTGCTCGGGTTTAATTTCACGCCATTTTGACATATTCAATGACTCCTTAGTTGTTATTTAAATTTATAAAACTTATTGTATTTAACTGATTTTTATCAAAATTATGACCAAATCCCTCGAATTTGAGATACATACGATACACTCTCGATACAGTATATTTAATAATGAATCTTTATAGCGTACGAGAGCCGTCACTTAGCAAGTACCTTCACTCTTGATTAGGTACTATAAGCCTTTCCACACAGCTCCTCTGAAATTCCACACATAAGATAATTAAGAATAATTCAGATCGTTTTAATTAGTTATGCAATTTAAAACTGTAACCTGTCCACATTGTGGGCTGCTGTGTGACGATCTGGAAATCAACGTTTCAAACTTATCCGTTGAATACACAGGACCCAATGGCCCCAAATGCGAACGAGCTATTCAAGCATTTGATGATGCATCGTTGAATGATAATGAAGTACCAAAGCCACTCATCTTGGGAAAACCCGTTTCTGAACAACAGGCATTAGAAAAAGCTGCTGAACTATTACGTAACGCCAAACTACCATTAATAAGCGGATTGATTGCAGATGTTCAAGCCAACAGAGAAGCGATCGCACTAACAGAAAAAATTGCTGGTGTCATAGACCACGAGAATGGGAGCGCGCTACGTAAAGGCGTAGCAGTAATGCAGCGCATGGGTGAAGTGCGTACTACACTAGCAGAAGTACGCAACCGAGCAGATTGTGTTGTGATTTTTGGTAACAAGATCACTACAAAATTTCCTCGTTTATTACCTCGAATATTGAGCCCAGAAAAAGCCTTAAGTAACGAAAATTATAAAAATAAAAAAATATTTATTCTTGATATTTCAAACGATGGAATAACCCAATGTGAAGTTGAAAATAATATCACTCACGTGAAGTTCAATTATCCATTAATTGAATCTCTTGTTTATCGCTTTCAAGAAGTTATTACTCGACCAAAAGAATATTTCACAGATCGCGATCTACAGACTGAAGAGCTTTTTAAAATACTGGATACTATTTTATCCAGTCAGTACACAACTATTGTCTGGAGCACTAGTGATTTTAATCCAGAATCTGCTGAACACACCATACAAGCATTAACTGAAACGATTAAAACATTAATGAAAAATGTTCGTTGTGTAGGGTTACCTCTTGGCGGCTCCAAAGGCGAAATGACGGCAAATCAAGTTTCGACATGGCAAACGGGAGTCGCTTTACCTGTTTCTTTTGCGCAAGGCACTCCTATCCATGACCCTGTGTTATACGATGGAATGAAAATGTTGAAAAACTCAGAAACCGATTGCTTATTATGGGTGGCTACTTATAACTCGGAAAACATCCCACCTGAAAACAACATCCCAACTATTTTATTGGGTCACCCAAAAATAAAATATGAGCATGCTGAAGTTTATCTTCCTGTTGGTGTACCTGGGATTGATCACCGCGGTTTGGCTTGTCGTACAGATAACGTTGCAACACTACCCTTACACGCACTTCGTGAAAGCAAGCTTTCTCCTGCAAACACTCTTTTAAATAAACTTATTCAGCTAATCTAACTTTTATGGCGATTAAACTTTCAAGTGGCCAAGTGTATGATCCCGCACATCAAGTAGATGGTGAGAATAGAGATTTATATATTGTTGACGGCAAACTGCAAAGTAATTTATCCGACAGTGAAAAAATAGAACAAACGTATCAATTAGATGATTGCATAGTAATGGCAGGTGCAATCGATTTGCATACACATATAGGTGGTGGAAAAGTAAATATCGCCCGCACTATGATGTTGGATGATGCACATGATCATCCGCATGCAAGTTCTGAAATTTGCCGTGCTGGCAATGGCCATATCGTACCTTCTACATTTAGTACAGGTTATCGTTACGCTGAAATGGGTTACACCGCGTGCTTTGAACCTGCTGTTCTCCCCGTCAATGCTCGACAAGCCCATATGGAAATGGCTGATACACCTATGGTGGACAAAGGTGGTTACGCAATGTTGGGGAATGACGACTTTTTATTAAACATGATCCACAGTGGCGCAACTCAACAAGCTATTAACGACTATGTTGCATGGATATTAGATGCCAGCCAATGTATTGGCATTAAAGTAGTTAACGCTGGTGGCATTCATGCCTTTAAATATAATCAACGAAGACTTGATATAGATGAGACCGGCCCTGCAGGCAGCAAACCTCGAGAAATCATTAACAAACTTAGTAGAGCCGTGCATGATCTTGGACTTGCGCACCCTTTACATGTTCACGCAAGTAACTTAGGTGTACCTGGTAACTTTGAGTCAACACTGGCTACCATGTCTGCAGCGGATGGTTTACCGATCCATCTCACACATATTCAGTTTCATAGTTATGGCACTGAAGGTGACTATAAGTTTTCTTCAGCGGCCTGCGAAATTGCAGAAGCCATTAACTACAATAAAAATGTTACCGCAGATGTTGGGCAAATCATGTTTGGCCAAACCATCACAACCTCTGGCGACACCATGATGCAGTATTTTGGCCATGATCATGCTTCACCAAAAAAATGGACAGTGATGGACATTGAATGCGAAGCAGGCTGCGGTGTGATTCCATTTAAATATCGTGATAAAAGTTTTGTAAACGCATTGCAATGGGCCATTGGTTTAGAAATATTTTTACAAGTAAACGATCCGTGGCGTGTATTTCTCACCACCGATCATCCTAATGGCGCGCCTTTTACAAGCTATCCTCACTTAATAAAACTATTAATGGATCACTCATTTAGAAATGATGTATTCAGCATCGTTCATGCTGATGCACAAAAAGCATCAAACTTAGCCGCGATGGATCGCGAATATTCTTTATATGAAATCGCCATCATGACGCGCGCAGCACCGGCTAAAATATTAGGTTTAAAAGGTCATGGTCATTTAGGTGATGGTGCGCATGCAAATATCACGGTATATCGTAAACAAGACGATGTTGAACAAATGTTTGCGAAACCTGCTTATGTATTCAAAAACGGCACTTTAATTGTTAAGGATGGCAAAATAATTGAAACGGTTCAAGGCGTCACTCATGTAACTAAGCCCGAATACGACCCTGCTATCGAAAAACCATTGAAGAAGTACTTTGATGATTATCAAACTATTTCTCTAAATAACTTTAAAATTTCAAATGATGAAATGGTAGAATGCATCGGTAGCGACATAGAAACGCATTCTTGTAAGAATAATTAAAACCATGATTATCAATGGCGTTGAAATAGAAGATACGTTTGCTGAAGCATTCCCTATGCGTGCAACACGCGTAATAATTACTGCCATCAACTACAAATGGGCGCGCCATGCAGCAGATACAATGACAGGTTTTGCAACCTCTGTAATTGGTTGTGGCGTTGAAGCGGGAATTGAAAAAGTGATCGGTAATCACGAAACGCCTGACGGTAGGCCAGGTGTTTCTGTTCTACTATTTTCTACTGATAAAAAAACGTTAGAAAAACAATTGCAGACACGCATTGGGCAATGCGTGCTGACCTGTCCCACTACTGCAGTTTTTTCCGGTATGGATGGAGACGACCAAATTTCACTCGGAAAAAACATTCGTTATTTTGGCGACGGATTTCAAACTTCTAAAAAAATTGGCAACAAAAGATTTTGGCGCGTTCCAGTCATGGATGGCGAATTTTTATGTGCCGAAAGTACTGGCTACCAAAAAGCTATTGGTGGTGGGAATATTTTAGTTTTTGCGCGCGGTATTTCACATGCATTGCTTGCTTGTGAAGCTGCTATTGATGCAATCAGCATGTTACCTAACATCATCATGCCGTTTCCTGGCGGTGGTGTGCGTTCTGGTTCAAAAGTTGGATCAAAATATAAATTTTTAAGTGCCTCCACTAATCATCCTTATTGCCCTACCTTAAAAGGTCGTCCTGATAATGTGCTTGGAAAAAATATCGAAGCAGCAATGGAAATTGTTATTGACGGTTTAACTAAAGAAGATGTGTCTTTAGCAATGTATCGTGGTATTGAAGCGATATGCGATCTTGGAAAATCTCAAGGCATCGAAAAAATTACTGGTGGTAATTATGGTGGTAAGTTAGGGCCACATCATTTTCATTTAAGAGAAATCATGCATGAGTCTTACAACCGTTACATATAAAAGCGACTCAAATAAAGAACCGCAATTTCGCTTAGATATGCACTGGCTTAGTAATGCGATTGATTGTGCCTGCAGCAGTGATGATGCCAAAAAACTTACTCTACAGATTGGTAACGAAACATCGCCAGTTGGTGATCATTTTGAGATAGAGGGAAACTTTGATCAACAAACGATTCGTTTAGAAAATGCAAATCAAAAGATGGATTTTGTTGGCTACGCTTTACCTGAAAACATAGAACTTAATGTTGCAGGCGATGTAGGTCATTATGCTGGCAGTTCCTTAAAGGGTGGTAAATTAAAAATTCAAGGAAATGTCGATGACTTTGCTGGCTGCGAGATGTCCAAGGGAGTGCTTGAAATCAACGGCAATGCTGGCGACTACTTAGGTGGTGCACAGGCAGGAAATAAAAAAGGCATGTCCGGAGGTTCTATCCTTGTACATGGTAACAGTAATCATTTCACAGGAGATCTAATGCGCCGTGGCACTATCATGGTAGTGGGCAATATTGGCGATTACTGTGCTAGCCGAATGATTGCTGGCACAATTGCGAATTTGGGCACCATAGGCAAACAAGTTGGGGTCGGTATGCGCAGAGGAACGATTCTATTACCCCACAAACCCAAAGATGTGATCACTGGATTTCATGATTGTGGGCGTCACAACTTAGGCTATTTAACGCTACTTCTGCATGAGATCAGAAGCTTTGAAAGCACCTTCCAGTCTCTTCATCCTATGAGACGGCGTGTTCAGCGTTATTTAGGCGATACTGCGGTAGGTGGACAAGGGGAAATGCTAATTTGGATTGGCTGAGCATTGTCTAATTGACATTTGGTATATACGATTTTTCCTTCTTAGCCCGTAGACTAATATCTTGGATTATATAAATAAGTATAAAACGATAGGAGTTCACAACAAGCAATGGATAAAACAGTTACACGTAAACGTAATAAAATGCGAGGCGAAAAGCGCGGCCGACGTGTAGACCTTAATGTCTTAGAACAAATCCGTGAGCTACTATCTCCTCTGCCTCAGCGACGTGATTTACTCATCGAATACTTGCATTTAATCCAAGATAAATACGGCCACATATCAGCGGCTCACATCACAGCTCTTGCAAGTGAAATGAAACTCGCCACCACTGAAATCTATGAGGTTGCAACGTTTTATCATCATTTTGATGTAATCAAAGAAGGCCAAACCCCTCCTCCGCCATTGACGGTACGTGTTTGTGATTCGATCAGTTGCCAAATGAATGATGCCGAAACTTTAGTACGTGAATTAGAAAATTTTTATAAAAAAGATGTGCGCATCCAACGTGTACCATGCGTAGGAAGATGTGCAGAGGCCCCTATTGCAGTAGTTGGAAAAAATCCTATTCAACATGCAACGCTTGAAAAGGTTTGTGCAACGGTTGATAAAGGTGAAACCGAAGCAGCTGTAGCTGAACATATTACTTATAACAACTATGTAAACAGTGGCGGCTATGAATTATTAAAACGTTCGTTTGACAGCACCGATTCGGCGGAAAAAATTATTGAAATCATGAAAGACTCGGGTCTGCGCGGTTTGGGTGGAGCGGGATTTCCTGCTGGACTGAAATGGGAAATTGTTCGCAATTATGAAGGTCCACGTGTATTAGCAGTCAATATTGACGAAGGTGAGCCTGGAACATTTAAAGATCGTTATTTTTTAGAAAAAGATCCGCACCGATTTATTGAAGGTGCATTAATCGCGGCACAGGTAGTAGGTATCGATGAAATTTATATTTATTTGCGAGATGAGTATCAAGGTTGCTACACCACTTTGCTACATGAGCTCGATGAACTAAAGAAAGACCCTCCCTTGCAATTACCGCATATTGAATTACGCCGTGGTGCAGGTGCTTATATTTGTGGCGAAGAGTCCGCCATGATCGAATCGATTGAAGGCAAACGCGGAATGCCACGTTTACGACCTCCTTTTGTTGCTGAAGTAGGTGTGTTTGGAAGACCTACACTTGAACACAATTTAGAAACTCTTTTCTGGGTACGCGACATTATTGAAAAAGGTGCTGATTGGTTTACTTCACATGGTCGCAATGAAAGAAAAGGCTTACGTTCATTTTCAGTAAGCGGGCGTGTTAAAAAGCCTGGTGTACATGTTACTGATGCAGGGATCACGATTAATGAACTGATCGAGGAACATTGCGGCGGTATGTTAGATGGACATGAATTCTATGGTTACTTTCCTGGCGGTGCTTCAGGTGGAATTCTGCCTGCTTCTATGGGTGATATCCCTTTAGACTTTGACACATTAAATGAACATGGCTGTTTCATCGGTTCGGCAGCGATCATCATTTTTTCAGACAAAGACAAAGCGCGTGACCTAGCCCAAAACGCTATGGAATTCTTTTCACATGAGTCATGTGGAAAGTGCACACCTTGCAGAGTTGGCACTTCCAAAGCGGCCATGCTGATGAAAAAACCAAAGTGGGATCAATCACTGATGCAAGAGCTTTCGCAAACCATGAATGACGCTTCAATTTGTGGATTAGGACAAGCTGCATCAAATCCGATGACATCGGTAATAAATTATTTCCCTAAAGAACTCGATTAAGGAATGTTGGAGAAAAAGTAATGGCTGCAAATCCAGAACAATTAGAGGATTTCAAAACAGTAGAGTTTTCGCTTAACGGTGAAAAGATAAAAGCCTATGAAAGCGAAAGTATTTTGGAAGCCGCTAAACGTCACGGTGTAGACATTCCTCACTTATGCTATAAGCCTGGTATGCGTGCAGATGGAAATTGTCGTGCTTGCATGGTTGAAATCGAAGGTGAACGTGTTTTACAACCTTCTTGTGTGCGTACTCCAACGGAGGGAATGGTAGTTAACACTGAAAATGAACGTGTTAACCATTCTCAAAAAATGGTGTTGGAGTTGCTCCAATCCGATATGGCCGAAAGTCAATACACACTCAATAGTGAACTTGATCATTGGTCTAAAGAGCTAGAAGTAGGTTTACCTCGTTTTGAGTCACGCCATAATCCCGAACAAGATTTATCTCACCCTGCGATTGCAGTGAATTTAGATGCATGTATTCAATGCACACGATGTGTACGTGCCTGCAGAGAAGAACAAAACAATGATGTCATTGGTTATGCAAATCGTGGCGCTCACTCTGAAATTGTATTTGATATCCAAGATCCAATGGGCGACAGTACTTGTGTCGCATGTGGAGAATGCGTGCAAGCTTGTCCTACGGGAGCATTAATGCCTTCGCAACAGTTAGGCATGCTAGAGCCTGACCGTAAAGTTGAATCAACATGCCCTTATTGTGGTGTAGGTTGTTTACTTACTTACAATATTAAAGATGAAAAAATTATTTATGTAGAAGGACGCGACGGACCAGCAAACAAAAGTAGATTGTGCGTTAAAGGCCGCTACGGATTTGACTATGTACATCATGTCGGACGCATCACAAAGCCGCTCATTCGAAAACAAGGTGTTTCAAAAGATATAGGCAATCTTGAATCACTAAGCTACAAGGACATCGATCAATATTTCCGCGAAGCTACCTGGGACGAAGCGCTCGACCTTGCTGCAAAAGGCTTAGTCGATATTCGAGATCAGCATGGCCCTAACGCCTTAGCGGGATTTGGTTCTGCAAAAGGCTCCAACGAAGAAGCTTATTTGTTCCAAAAATTAGTTCGCACTGGTTTTAAAACCAACAATGTTGATCACTGCACACGCTTATGTCATGCCTCTTCTGTTGTAGCATTACTTGAAGGAATTGGCTCTGGCGCAGTTTCAAATCCGGTTGAAGATGTTTCTAGAGCAGATGTAATCGTAATTATTGGTTCGAATACAACTGAAAATCACCCTGTAGCGGCAACTTTTGTTAAAAACGCAAAACGTAATGGTGCAAAATTAATTGTTATGGACCCAAGGCGGTCCGACATCGCTCGCCATGCCGATTATTTTTTACAGTTCAAACCTGACACAGATGTGGCCATGTTAAATGGCATCATGAACTCTATTATTAAGCAAAACTTGCTAGATAAAGAATTTATTAAAAACCGCACGGAGAATTTTGCAGAGTTTGCAAAACATATACTTAAGTACACTCCAGAAAAAGTTGAAAAAATCTGTGGTATCCCTGCAGCGACGCTACATGAAGTTGCAAAAATTTATGCAAGCTCTAACGCTTCTATCATTTTCTGGGGTATGGGTGTATCCCAACATATCCATGGTACTGACAACGCACGCTGCTTGATCGCACTTTCTATGATGACAGGTCAAATTGGTCGACCTGGTACAGGCTTACATCCACTACGCGGTCAGAACAATGTGCAAGGCGCTTCCGATGTAGGATTAATACCAATGGTTTTCCCAGATTATCAGCGTGTAGACAGCCCTGAAGCACACTCGCGTTTTGAAAAATTATGGGACACTGAATTAGATGACAACCCTGGTTTAACGGTTGTGGAAATTATGCACGCCATATCAGATGGAAACTTACATGGAATGTATATTATGGGTGAAAATCCAGCAATGTCTGACCCGAACTTAAACCATGCTCGCAAAGCACTTGCAACGCTTAAACATTTAGTTGTGCAAGATATTTTTATGACTGAAACTGCATGGTTTGCAGATGTCATCCTTCCTGCATCGGCTTTTCCAGAAAAAACAGGAACCTTCACTAATACAGACCGTCGTGTTCAATTAGGCAGACAAGCATTAATGCCTCCAGGTGAAGCAAAACAAGATTTATGGCTCATTAATGAAATTGCGAATCGTATGGGACTCGATTGGAAATACCACCACCCATCTGATGTGTTTAACGAAATGCGTCAAGGCATGGATAGCATTAAAGGTATGACATGGGAGCGCTTAGAAGAACAACATTCAATAACATATCCGTGTGAAGAAGAAAATGACCCTGGACAAAGTGTAATTTTTACAGATGACTTTCCGACCGAAAATGGCAGAGGTAAGTTTGTACCTGCAGAATTCACCAATGCTGATGAATTACCGGATCAAGAATATCCCTTTATATTGGTCACAGGTCGACAATTGGAACACTGGCATACCGGCTCAATGACACGTCGTGCAAGTATGCTCGATGCAATAGAACCCGTACCGGTTGCAAGCATTAATCCTAATGATCTTGCCAAACTAGGTCTCAATGCGGGTGACAGAATTAAGTTATCCTCTAGACGCGGAGAAATTGAATGCTTTGCACGTGAGGAACATGGGGTTAACCCAGGACAAGTGTTTATGCCTTTCTGCTATCGAGAAGCTGCAGCAAACTTACTGACAAATGAAGCACTGGACCCCTTTGGGAAAATACCAGAATTCAAGTTTTGTGCACTGCAAGTAGCTCCCGCATAATTACTTATACATTCATAAAACAATCCTGACTAGCTCACTAGTTCTTCTGGTTGTGTGAAAGAAGATAGCTTGCTTAGCTACTTACCCCCTACGCCCTATTGAAGCATTCTCTAATATAGGCCAGAATCCGCCGCTTCCTCGATTTTCGAAGGTTTTAATGGACGAACGGAAGCATTTTGGGCTTCCTCTCTAGGCACAATCAAGTAGACTTGCGCCCCAATTAATACACTTTAAATTTTTTACGGAACTTATTGAATATATTACATAAAGGTAACGGTAATGAGCGATTTATCTACATATAGAAATATTGGCATCTTCGCCCACGTGGATGCAGGCAAAACCACCACATCGGAGCGCATCCTCAGCCTTACTGGAAAAATTCATAAGATTGGCGAAGTGCATGATGGCGAAGCCACTACTGACTTTATGGACCAAGAACGTGAGCGCGGTATTACTATTCAGTCTGCTGCAACCAGCACCTTCTGGAAGGACCATCGCCTAAACATTATTGATACTCCAGGACACGTAGATTTCACCATTGAAGTGTACCGTTCGCTTAAAGTGCTTGATGGTGGCGTAGGAGTATTCTGTGGCTCAGGTGGCGTGGAACCCCAATCCGAAACCAACTGGCGTTACGCAAACGAATCTAAAGTTGCGCGCATTATCTTTGTGAATAAATTAGACCGCCTTGGAGCTGACTTTTATCGAGTGGTTGACCAAATTAAAAATGTCTTGGGCGCAAAACCTCTTGTGATGACTTTACCCATTGGTACTGAAGATAATTTCACAGGCGTTATTGATTTGATGACACGTAAAGCCTGGATCTGGGAAGGCTCAGATGACCCAATGAACTATAAAGAGCAAGACGTTCCCGAAGATATGAAAGACAAAGTGGAACAGTATCGTGAAGAAATGGTTGAAACCGCTCTTGAGCATGACGATGATGCAATGGAAAAATATTTAGATGGTGAAGAGCCGGACATTGATACATTAAAAGCATGCATACGCAAAGGTACTATTGCATTAGACTTCTTCCCCACTTATTGCGGTTCTGCATTTAAGAACAAAGGTATTCAGTTAGTTCTCGATGCCGTCGTGGATTATCTACCCGGTCCTACTGAAGTTCCCCCTCAACCTGAAGTAGACATGGAAGGTAATGAAACCGGTGAATTTGCTGAAGTAGATCCTAACAAACCTCTTCGTGCACTTGCATTTAAAATTATGGATGATCGCTATGGTGCACTTACATTCATTCGAATTTACTCCGGTAAATTAGATAAAGGTATGACGGTCATGAACAGTTTTACTGGTAAAACTGAACGCATTGGCCGTATTGTAGAAATGCACGCTGATTCACGCGAAGAATTAGATTCAGCGCAAGCAGGTGACATCGTTGCCGTATTAGGCATGAAGAATGTACAAACTGGACACACGCTTTGTGATCCAAACAAACCTGCAACGCTAGAACCTATGGTCTTCCCTGATCCCGTCATCTCGATGGCGATCTCACCAAAAGATAAAGGTGCTTCTGAGAAAATGGGTGTTGCCTTAAGCAAAATGGTTGCTGAAGATCCATCTTTCCGTGTTTCGACCGACGAAGACAGTGGTGAAACTATTCTTAAAGGAATGGGCGAATTACATCTAGATATTAAAATTGATATTTTAAAGCGCACACATGGTGTAGAAGTAATTGCGGGTGCTCCACAAGTAGCCTACCGCGAGACCATTACTCAACGTGTTGAAGATTCTTATACTCACAAAAAACAATCTGGTGGTGCGGGTCAATTCGGTAAAATTGATTACATTGTTGAACCTGGTGAACAAAACAGTGGCTATGAATTTGAATCTACGGTAACGGGCGGTAATGTTCCGCGCGAATACTGGCCTGCCATCCAAAAAGCGTTTGGTGACATGATGGACGAAGGTGTACTTGCTGGTTATCCATGCCTTGATGTAAAAGTTACCTTGACGGATGGCGCATTCCACGCTGTTGACTCTTCAGCGGTTGCTTTTGAGCTTGCTGCAAAGGCTGCTTATCGTCAAAGCATGCCTAAGGCAGGACCACAATTGTTAGAGCCTATTATGAAAGTAGATGTATTTACACCTGAAGATCATGTGGGTGATGTAATCGGTGATTTGAACCGTCGTCGTGGCATGATTAAATCTCAAGATGCGGGCGCAACCGGTACACGTGTAAAAGCAGACGTTCCACTTTCTGAAATGTTTGGTTACATCGGTGATCTTCGCACTATGACTTCCGGACGTGGCCAATTCTCTATGGAATTTTCTCATTATCTTCCATGCCCTAAGAATGTCGCAGATGAAGTGATTAAAGAAGCAAAAGAGCGCGCAGAAGCGAAAAAGTAATTTAAATCTGTTAAAAAATTAAAAGCCGCACAGGTTATACCTAGTGCGGCTTTTTTGTGTTACTTGAAGGGAGATCTCATAACGATAAATGCTTCATCTCATCGCAAATATGTCCATTTTCATTTTCTTTATCTACTTCTGATGGAACAAAAGTCATTGGCATATTCGCCATCATTTACAAAACTTAAAGGCATATAAAACAACATAAGTAATAATAACTATCTCATATTTAAACTCTGGTTTTTAATACAAACTAGTTCGATTTTATATAGTTTTAATAATGAAATAAAAAAAGCAGGTAGATTGATCATCCGGCAAAACCAAGTTATTAAAGACTAATAAAATTGATATTACTCAAAATCACAAACCTCTAAACCTGCTTGAAAGCATTTACTATATATTTCAGCTTGTTTAACACGAGCTTCAGTACTTGGGTGTGTCGATAAATAATCCCATAAGCCATTATCATCATTATTTTTTGGATCAATCTCTTCTTCATCTACACTACCCATTCCATCAATGCTTTTAGTTATCCGACTTAAAATTGAGGAAAATGAGTTAGGATCAATCTTTGCTTTCAACATAAGTCCAAAAGCATATTTATCCGCTTCTGTTTCATGATTACGCGAATAATGTGTGCTCACCAACAAGGAACCTAGTCCTATACCTAAATCTGCAATCCCATTATTGTCTCCTGTAACCAACATAATAGCGGTCGTTATAAGTGTTGCTTCGATCACCATTTCTAGACTATGCCGATGAACTACATGTCCCATTTCGTGCAATAAAACCGAATCCATCTCATCTTGTGTTTCACACAACCGTACAAATTCGTCTGTTAACACAATGTCACCAGATGGCAATGCTAATGCATTAGGTATTCCAAATTCACCCTCGCTCCAATCACGAAAGTGTAATGTATAGTTTATAGAGACATGGTTCTCTTCAAGTGGAATCACTTTTGACTTGAAGTGCTCACGTATATTTTCCATTGTTTCAGAATCAAGCTTGCTTTCTTCAAAAATATAGTCATCCAAGAACTCAAGCGTATTTGCAGCTATAAATTCATTGGTTTCTTGTGGTAAGGCATGCGCAATTTTTGTGCTGATCCAAGGTATGCCCCATTTAAAAAATGAAATGGATGAAATAATAGTCAGTATCAAAGCTACAGCAACTAAACCAAGGTGGGATTCAAAAACATGAATAAGGTTACTTATCTTGCTGCGACTATTAAATAATTTATCAACCGCATCATTATCATGCGTAGCAAAAACAGAGCCATCTTGAAACGTTAACTTTCGCTCAACATTTCCTAAGCGATCACTAACCTTTATATACTCTAGATCAACAAAAATAGAAGCTCGCCCTTCAATATCTAATTTGTAGCGTTCTCCTACAAGATGCAACACAGCAGGAACTTGCGCTGCACCTCCTTTGTCATACCATTTTCCTTGAATTAACAATTAAAACCCGATCCCCACATCAACATCGAATGCGTCTCCGATTTGTTCACCTAAGGACGACTGTTCCTTTTGCTTTTGTGTTATATACATTTCAAAGCCATGGTCAGTATTTACCTGTGTATTTTCGAGAAGCAACCTTGCCATTCTTACTTTTGCCCAAGGCAACCCTAGACCCAAAGTAAAAATGATAATAATGAAATTAGTAATCATTACCCATGCAAAAGGTCTGGAGCGAAGCGTTGAAGCAAATGTAATTTTGTTATCTAAATTTGAATTATCATAAATATAAGTACGCTGCCGTGTGTACATATATGCAACGACAAGAAGACTCACGATGATAAAACCAAGATACACAAGACCAATAATCAAACCTAAGCCTCCTGCCAATGCCATTTGGATAGCTTCAGGATCTTCCAAGCTATTTTGTAGTTGCAAAATTTCATTTGCAGCTCCAGTAAAATATGCAATTGCTGTTATAGCTACTATTAAAGCAATAAATGCCAAAATACTAATGCCAGCCGTTTTCAACAGAATCATTGCGAACGTTTTTGTTTCTACATTTGTATGAAACACGCCTTGACCATATCGATATCCATTTATCGCATAATGCGTATTTCTCTTTTTAAGATATGAAAAAATGAAAAAAGTTAGAACGACAAATAATATAGCTGCAATCAGAATTGCCAATCCTAACATTACCCCCATTTGCAAACCCATCATTGGGATAGCAATTGCTAAAGCAATCGGAATACCATACAAAACGAGCACACTTACAATCGGTAACAATAGATAATTAATATAGGCACCACTTAGCACTCCCTCAAAACCAAACCTTACATTGCTGAAGCTTGTCATTCGCATGTTGAATTTCAGACTTCTCCAGATAATCCAAGGAAAAGCAAAAACAAAAATTAAAACAACAATAACACTACCTGTAGGCGAAATATTTTGAATGAAAATAAATGCAAGAAACAATCCCATTGCAATTAAATAACCAATGAAAAGCTGTTTACCGGTTGCATGGTATTCAAAATTTCTTCCCTCAAGTACACTATTTGCACAAAAATACCGACGGTTACGTACTTTAGCCCAGGGGTAATAAAGGCCTACCGTTATGATCGTTAACAATATATTGACGATCCAAATTTTAAAATACTCAAATCCGCTACCCTCAAATTGCAATGCTTTCATTGTCGTCCCTTTCAAATGATTATTAAGTTATTTCATTCTAAATTATTTAAAACTTTACCTAAGCTTCGAACGTTGCATTAGCTTCTTGCTGCCGTGCAGTTCGATACGAATCGATGATTCCTATTACCCAAGTAAAGAAAAATACTAAAGTCAAGATATTGATAAGTTGTATTTCTTGAGGAGTTTGCGACTTTTCAATCAAATCTCTAATAATATTCATATCTGGTGGAATTTCACCACTGACAATTTTATCTGAGATAGTTTTTGCTTTAGAAACAGCTTTAGACATGATCACAAACATAATAAAAAACGCAAGAGCGAATAAAAAGGATCCAAAATAGTATTTCTTTAAATAGATATGCCCCGCACCAGGACAAATAAACGCAGAAAGTAATGCAGCTTTTGTTGATCTTTTCATTTTATGCAATTTTTACTCTAGAAGCCCAAATACAGAATTAGCAATTAAATCAATCAGACTTAACTATAAAAACAGACACTATACCTATACAAACAGCATCAAATGTCCCATTTATCCTATATGATCATCCAATTAACCGTATAACATTGCTGCTATAGCCTTATATGCTAGATTTGCTGATCAAAAATATAACCGAAACCCATAGTTTTTTATTCGGATAAGACTAATTCACAACAAATTTAAACAATAAATAGCAACTGTTAGCTACCTTAACTGACTATCTTTACTACCGCGTCTATTGATGCCAGAAGTCTACGTTTTTTCTTCTTCGAATATTGCTTGGCACTTAACGCATAAGCGCACACCTGGGATTACATTACGACGTGCATTAGGTATTTCAACATCACACTCATCGCAACGAAACAAACCCTCGCCAGTTGTCAGTTTGCTCCTTGCTTTTTTTACAGCGTCTTCTACACTTGCATCAATTTGATCTTGTACAGCCCCATCTCGTGCCCATCCATTAGCCATAAAAACCTCCAATTTTAATATGCTTCTAAAACTACTTTGCTACTAGCATATATATGATCTACTATTTTCTAACATGGATGTAACTGTTTTCAAACTATGACTCAACCACAAACTTCAATTAAAGGGCTTTTAGCCGTCATTTGGGCAATTTGTGGCTTGTCATTATTACTAGGGTTCGCGTGCTGGCGCTTGTCTGCTTACACCATTGAATCGTTTTCTATGCCATTGAATTGGGTACATTGGTTAGTATTTATTGCTTGGGCAGTTTTTATGGCGCATGGAGAGGGTTACAAAGGCTTTCAATTAAAATTTTCACCACGCTTTGCAGCCCGCTGTAAATATTTGGTATCCAATGCCACATGGATGCAAACATTATTAGCGCCTTTATTTTGTATGGCTTATTTTCATGCTCCTAAAAAACGGATAATTGCAACTTGGGCATTAACTTTTATGATTATTAGTTTCATACTTACGTTCCAATATATACCGCAACCTTGGAAAGGCTTACTAGACTTTGGTGTAGTCTTTGGCTTGCTCTGGGGAATAGTTTCAACTGCTTATTTTTGCTTTAAAGCTTTCACAGATAAAAATTTTAATCGGGACAATGAAGTATTAGTCACATCATGAACTAATTCAGGTTCGAACTATCTAAATTTAGTAATTTAATATTTATAAACTCTTGGAGAACTACGCATGTTTATTGCAATGAATCGCTTCAAAATTATTCCTGGTAATGAAGAAGATTTTTTAGATATTTGGAGAAATAGGGAAACCTTCTTAGACGAAGTTCCCGGCTTTAAGCAATTCAATTTATTGCGTGGACCAAAAACAGATGACTATAGCTTATTTGCTTCGCATTCTATTTGGGATTCAAAACAAGCTTTTGAAGACTGGACAAAATCTGAAGCTTTCCGAAAGGCACATGCCAATGCTGGTAATGCAAAACCAGTATATATTGGCAAGCCTGAATTTGAAGGATTTGAAGTGGCTTTATAGATTCGAAATTAAAATGCGTTCGTATTACTTGTATATAGTGTTGTTGCTGTACACATTTAATTGTTTTGCAGCGAGTCCACTCGACACGCTTAGAAACTTGTCTTCATCTTCATTACTACTTATAGATGAAAACAAACAAGCAGTTCAAACGAAAAACCCCAATCAACTATACATCCCTGCTTCTACCATAAAAGTCTTGACTTCTCTTATAGCGCTTGATCATTGGGGGCCTGATCACCGCTTTAAAACAGATTTTTTCTATGAATCAAACACAAAGAGTCTATGGATAAAAGGTTATGGTGACCCTCATTTAACCTCTGAAGAGTTAGATCTTATCGTAAGTGCTATCTCTAACATAGGTATCACTGAACTCGATACGATAGGAATTGATACAAGCTTTTTTAGCAAGACCATTAGCATAGACGGGCAAGGAAATACTTTAAATCCATATGACGCTACCGTAGGTGCTGTTTCAGCAAATTTTAATACCATTAATGTTCGCATCTATGATGATAGTATTAGCAGCAGCGAAACCCAAACTCCACTAACCCCCCTCGCCAATGAATTAGCCCAAGGTTTATCAATCGGTACACATCGTATTAATCTAGGCAAAGCTGAACATGGCCCTCAGTATTTCTACGAATTATTAAAAGCCAAGCTGAACCGATCGGCAATTCCAACCGATGCGTTATTTTTAAGCGGAGATGTTCCAAAATCGGCTAAATTATTATTCACTTATCACAACAGTAAAAAGTTGGAACAACTCATTGCCTCTATGCTTGAATACTCTAATAACTTTATTGCCAATCAGCTATTCCTAAAGCTAGGTGCAGATTACTTTGGTGCTCCAGCAAGCCTTGAGAAATCTCAGAAAACAATCAATAAATATATACAAGATAATTTTAATTGGTCTAAGCATGTAATTGTTGAAGGTGCAGGCTTATCTAGAAAAAACCGCTTAAGTGCGCAACAGCTCATCGACGTATTAGAAGTATTTGAGCCTTACAGACATCTTTTGCCTAACCAATCACCAGATATATTTGCAAAATCAGGTACTTTAAATAACGTCAGTACGTATGCAGGTTACATTAATCGCAAGGACCATTGGTCACCATTTGCGATTATGATTAACCAAAACGTAAATTTTCACTTTAGGGAAGAAGTGGTCAAAGAATTATTGAAACGCTAAATTATAATCTTCAAGCGATTAGGCCTTTTAGGTCCTTGATTAAAGGGTTTAAAAAATGCTTATCTTTCCAATAGACATTATGGCTTAACGGGTTCCACATCGTCATTACTCCACCAACATTAATAGCACTATCCTCATTAACCTCGGTTTTATAGCTTTGTTTGCCTGCTCGAGTGTTTAGATTTTTCAACGGCCAGCCTAACGCATCATCTGGATCGTAAAAGTTTTTCCATTTGAACGAGTACCCTCTGCTAGATGAAGTAATAGATTGAATCTTAGATTGGGGGATTCCAGCAATGAATATTGGGATATTACAACCTGAGAAATATAAATATTTTAGTGTCTTCAAACGTCGAAATTTATCTAAACCAGAACCTGGAGGTGAATCTTCAAATCCTCCGTCACACCATGCGCCTTGTGATGCAGATTTACACTGTGCGTCCCAAATATAATTAGAAATTATATGGCAACCAAGAGAGTGAGCTACAATTACTACTTTCCCCTCCTCTCCTACTTCATCATAAGCAGCATCAATTTCATCTAGTACGTTATTCTGTACTTGCTCATATGCACTATTGGGCAAACTCGCTTGTCGTTCAAACCCTGCAGCATCAGAAAAACCATATAACAAGAATCTTCGCAACCTAATCCAATCAATATCATCATTTTTCTTATATCTATCAAATAGCTTTTTTTGGTGATCTTGAAATATATCCTGATAGTAAATTTCGCCAAAATGCACATGTCCCCATTTACTACCAAGTGCTCGGCTCAGTTTTTTTCTAATATCATCAGAATAACCTCTTTCAGTATCTCCCATACCATGAATAGTTAGCACTGCAATATTATTCGCCATAAACCCTCCTATATCACTTAACTGATGCGTACCTATATTAACATGCTATTTCTCACAACCTTTTCTAATAGAAAATATCTAATAATTTAGAGCATAAATTAACGCTAACTACATAGAATAATTATTTTTATTTAATTAAAACTTTTTACGCTACAATATTTCAATGCAAAAAAATCGATTTTTAAAAAAGCTGAGCAAAGAATTACCCATATGGGAAAGTAATGGCTGGGTTACCAAACAAAATAGTGAGGCAATTCTTAAGCATGTTGGCGCAACAGATAGCCAGTTTAATTTACTCACATTTGGCGTTGCAGTTTTAGGCGTTTTATTACTTGGCTCAGGCATTATTACCTATTTTGCTGCAAATTGGTCAGAAATGGCCAAAATCACAAAACTTATTCTGTTATTTGGCGCCATGTATATGACCTTTATAGCGGCTGGATATTTTTCTAAACCTGAAAAATCACCTCTTTTAGGACAAGCATTGTTAGTTTTGGGAGTGATCATCTTTGGCGCCAACATAATGTTGATTGCGCAGATTTATCACATAGACGAACATTATCCGAATGGTGTTCTATTTTGGGCATTAGGTGGATTATTAACTGCATATCTATTGAAATCTCACGCTGCATTGGCATTAAGTATCGCCTTGTCCGTTCTATGGACAACCTTAGAAACGTTTGGATTCAACCACATTCATTTTTGGTTTTTGGCCTTGTGGTTAGCTTTTATACCAATACTTTATACGCAAAAGTGGAACTTTGCTTTACACCTTGCACTTATTGCACTGATTACTTGGAGCGTGTACAGCTTTTTTGAATTTGATAAAGCAAACAATGAAATTTATTTAGCGCAAATTTATTTTATTTTATTTTTAGCATTATTTCTTATCGGGATGCTTTGCGCTACAACTGAGCACGTAAAGTTTTTTGCTAAACCCATACAGAATTACAGTGCCTTTGCTGCATTGGGTAGCTTCTACATCCTAACTTTCCCCGATATTCAAAGAGGATATCGATATTATGAAGAAAATCTAAGGTCTGAAGCATCAAACACTTGGTTATTAATAACTTTTGTATGCTTAGCAATCTTAGTAATACTGACAATATGGCATCGAATTCGATCTGCACAACACGAACGAGCAAAATATCTCGTTTATGGTCAATTCCTAATTGCAGCAGTGGTGTTATCCATCATTATGAATTTATTTCTGGGTGGAAAGCATGGTGGCTTAATGGCGATTATCTTAAATTTGTTATTTTTTTCTGGAATGGTTTGGTTACTGTTTGCAGGAACCCATACCAATAATCGCACACTCATTAATTTAGCATTTATTTTCTTTGCAATCGCTTTGCTTACACGCTACTTCGATACTTTTTGGACTTTATTAAATCGTTCGTTCTTCTTCATGGCAGGAGGCTTAATTCTGATTATTGGTGGTTATTTCCTAGAAAAACAACGTCGAAAATTTACTGCAGCCACACACAAAGTAAAATAAATAATAAACATAATGACACGAATTCTAGCCATCTTAGTTATATTTACATTGTTACTTTGCTCAATGATTGGGATTAAGCAATGGACACTAAACACTGGTACACCTGTTTTACTAGAAACGCAACCTATTGATCCGCGCTCTTTATTTCGTGGAGATTATGTGCGCTTAAACTACACCATTAGCAATCTCAAACCTTCAGAACTGAATGGTGATGATGATTTTCAACGTTATGATAAAATATATGTGGTATTACAACAGCAAGAAAAATATTGGCAACCAATTGCAATCCATCATCACAAACCCGCAAATGACAATGCAACCTTGCTTGGAAAGGTGCAGCGTGTAAACGAGTACTTCTGGAATCCAGAAACAGGAGAATCAGAAGAAGTGACTAACTTACGTGTGAAATATGGAATAGAAAATTATTTTGTTCCAGAGGGTGAAGGGTTAGAACTTGAACGTAGAGATAACGATCAAATTGTTGATATTCGGGTCGCAATCGATAGATTTGGAAAATCAGGTATCAAAGAAGTATTGGTCAACGATCAAGTACAATATACCGAAACTCTATTCTGAAATTTGTATAAAAAAACCCGGCTAACACCAGGTTTTTTTACTTAAGGAAGTACTTAGTATTTAGTGATGACGTCTGAGCTCGCTATTATGATAGCCATCACGCTCTTTTAATAAACGCCACATTCCAATTAGGGTCACACCCACTACTACTAGTTGTAAGGCAATAATTAAAAATGCTTCCATCTATCCAACTCCAGGCTTAGGTTAAAAAACATCTCTTTTTATAGGAGAGATCCAACAGGGAATGTGTATTGTCCATGTGAACTAAGTCACATTTTAGAGTTAGTGATAATAGGTTTCGCTGAATGGATAAACGGTAGAATGCACAGTCTAGACCTTTTGCCATAGCAAACACCTATTATTGGCAGGCATTGCAAAATCCTCTACTAAGGCTAGTGCTTGATCCTCGGCAAGCTTATTTAAATCCATAAAATCGCGTACCCCACTAAGAGGGTCCTGCAGCTTGAGATATTGATCAAACCTCGCATTGCTAGGACTTGTATGTTCTCCTTGATAAGAAAATGGTCCATAAACTAACAATTTGCCTTTTGGCCTCAAAGTTTGACCTACACCTCGAAAGAAGTCCTCTACCTTTTCCCAAGACATAATATGAAAACAATTAGCCGAAAAAATTCCATCAATCTGAGTAACTTCCCAGTCTTCATCCGTAACATCTAATTCAATAGGCGAACAAATATTTTTTGAAGGATGTTCATCAATCCATGCTCGAATACTATCGAGGTTTTCAAGCAAGTCACTAGGTTGCCAACTTAGGTGCGGAAGATGATTAGCGAAGTAGATTGCATGTTGGCCTGAGCCACTGCCAATTTCTAATATTTTTTTACAGTCTTTAAAAGCGACCTTGAGTATTTCTAAAATGGGATCTTTATTTTGCTCACAAGCTTGAGAAAACTTACGCTTAGATTGCATAGTGTTGCAATAGATTCATCTTGGCTTTAAGGCATCACTCTCAAATTTGATCCCCTCCCAACCTGTTTGCATAAAGTTACGTATATTTAGATGATTATTACTCTTTGGATTTGCTAAAACCTCATCGCGATAATAAGCACCAAAACAATCTAATGTTTGCTGTTTACTAAAATCATGCAATTTTGCGAATGCAAATAGCTTACAAGAACCTTCGTTCTCGCCTGCTAGATTTGTTAACCTACCATTTGTAAAAGCTGCAGGAACATATTGATATAGAGTTTCAATCACAGCCATAGTATCTTGGAATTCTATTGAACTAGGTGAAGATTCAAGTTTAGAAATAAATTCTTCAAGTTGCATTGATAATTTTATTAGCCTTTTACATGAGAAGGCGCTTCATTTGGCGTAATAGTTGGATCTTTTTCACCTGTTTCAAAAAAATACACTGCCACAGCAAAAGCACCAATTATGATTCCAATAATAAGGCTCTTCTTCATCTCAAATCACTTGTAATCACTTAATGTAGTAAACTCATGGCATGCAAATCTAAATTTACAAGTTTCCATTTACCATCAGGCTGTTTCTCTTCATTTGCTTCACAATAATATACTTGACCAAGATCGTTCACCATTGTGCAATACAAATTTGTAGCATCATGCTCTTCGAAAAACAATAATTGATTAATATCCATTCAAACACCTCAAAATTTGACTTTAACTCTAATATTAGGGTCAATATGCGCATTTCAAGGGCGAATTAACGTTTTTACATATGACATGGTCGGTATATATCATCCAAGCCAGCGATAAGTCTTATTACACTGGCATTTCAACCGATGTCCAACGCCGTTTTACGGAACACAAAAAAGGCAAAGGGGCCAAATATTTCAACGGTCGAGACCCTATCAAAATCGTATACAAAGAAGATGGGCATACTCGCAGTAGCGCGAATAAGCGAGAAGCTGAGATTAAAAAATTAAACCGAAGTAAAAAAGAGCAACTAATTAATTGTAGCAATTAACTCGTGTAAATTCCCCAGGTAACATCGACAGCTTGGCGATTTTGCCATACATCATGAACTCGAAAAATTTTTACACCTGCTATTACACCTAAAGCAGAAGTCGCACAGGTTGCCGGCATTCTTTTGCGAGGATCTTCTTCGTTCGCAAGTTCACCCATAAAACGCTTGCGGCTAGTGCCCAGTAATACTGGGTACCCTATATCAACAATCTCTTTAAGATCACGCAATAATTCTAGATTATGTTGAGTACGTTTACCGAAACCAATACCAGGATCAACAATAATATTTTGTTTATCTACTCCTAAGCTCTCCGCATGCTCAGCACGTTGCTGCAAGTAATCTACAACTTCACGTGTGACTTTTTCGTAGCTAGGGTTATCCTGCATGGTGCCCGGTTCCCCCTGCATATGCATTAAACAAATTGGAGCATTTGTTTGTGCAGCAAGTTTTAACATTGCTTCATCTTCTCGGCCAGCGCTGACATCATTTAGCATGGTTGCTCCTGCATCTAGTGCAGCATCCGCAACTTCAGATAACGTGGTATCAATACTAATATGAACATCTTTACTAGCATTTTGGGACAGTTCTTTACGCAAACCCGCAATCACATCAATGACTCTACGTTTTTGCTCTGTTGCATCAATGCGTTCCGCACCAGGTCGCGTGGATTCTCCGCCAATATCAATGATATCAGCACCTTGCTCTACCATCTCTAAACCACTCGTAATAGCATCTTTTGATGAAGGATACATACCGCCATCAGAGAAACTATCAGGGGTTACATTTAACACACCCATTATTAGTGGTTTTGAATAATCAAGCCGCATAGTTAGTAAATTAATTTTTTGGATATGGTATCACTTTTATAACACTGCCAACTTCAATAGACATTAAATCTTCACCCATGTGAATTTCACCACCATAATTTTTATTTAATTGCTGCAGCACATCTGCTTCAGAAATACCTACCAAAATAACATGGGTCATCACCGCAACACGTGGCTCAACCTCATTAAGCACCTGGCTCAACTGTGCAGGATCTGTATGGTAACGCTCAATTTTTTGTAAACGAGGATTTTTTTCAAGAATTTCATTTTTGACTGCGATAATTTCGTGTACCAATACATCCACATTTTTAGAATGTTCTACTAGGCTTTGCGAAAAAGTCGTATCTCCCGATATCACTACCGAACGCTCTCCAAAATCGATGCGATATCCATACGCTGGGTCAACAGGTTTATGATCTACTAAAAATGCAGTCACTTTAATGCCATTTTCAGAATAAATCACACCTGGTTTAATATCAGTAGCTACAATTTTTGCCGCACTTGGATCTAAACCTGCATTCTGATGACGCAAAGTTGCATCATATTTATATGCTTGTTGCAAATGTTCAATAAACGATACGGTCCCAATTGGACCAAACACATTTAATGGATTCTGGCGTTGATAAATCCACCCCGTAAGCCATACATCGTCTACTGCAGAGATATGATCAGAATGCAAGTGAGTAAGAAAAATTTGTTGGATTCCGGAGATTGGAATATCGAGTGTTTGTAATCGTTGTACCACACCACGTCCTGCATCAAACAATAGCGCTTTACCACCAGCTTCAACCAATACCGCAGGACCATAACGATCCACGCTAGGCCTTGGACTACCGGTACCTAGCAGAGTTACTTTTATAAAATCTGCATGGCATGCCGTTGCAAATAAGAATATTGCACATGCAATGGTGTACTTTCTCAACATTTTTTAAAGATAACTTCTTAATTTACTTTTCAACACGCAGTACCGCTAAAAAAGCTTCTTGCGGAATTTCAACTTTACCAATCTGTTTCATACGCTTTTTACCCGCTTTTTGTTTTTCTAGTAATTTTTTCTTACGAGTAATATCACCACCATAACATTTAGCAGTAACATTTTTTCGCAATGCTTTAGTTGTAGTTCTAGCAATAATTTTTGAACCGATGGCTGCTTGAATCGCTACATCATACATTTGTCTTGGAATGATATCTTTCATCTTAACCGCCAAGTCTCTTCCGTAATTTGCAGCTTGCTCTTTATGCACAATGACCGATAAAGCATCCACGCGTTCACCGTTAATTAATGTGTCCAATTTTACTAAAGGTGCGACTTCAAATTTAGATTGGTAATAATCAAACGATGCATAACCTCGACTGACTGATTTTAATTTATCAAAAAAATCTAACACCACCTCACTAAGAGGAATTTCAAAGTTAAGTGATACTTGATTACCGTGATAAGTAAGGTTTTTTTGTACACCACGTTTTTCGATACACAAAGTGATGACATTACCTACATATTCATGTGGCACTAATATCGATGCATGAATAATAGGCTCGCGTATTTCTTTTATTTTACTGGTCTCTGGCAAATCAGACGGGTTATGTATTTGTATGACTTCACCATCATTTTTATGTACCTCATAGATCACTGTGGGCGCAGTGGTAATTAAATCTAAACTATACTCACGCTCTAAACGTTCCTGCACAATTTCCATATGTAACATACCGAGAAAGCCGCAACGGAAACCAAAACCAAGGGCATCCGATGTTTCTGGCTCATAGCTAAACGCGGCATCATTTAAACTTAACTTATCCAGTGCATCGCGAAAGGATTCATAGTCATCTGAACTAACAGGAAACATTCCTGCAAAAACATTGGGTTGTACTTCTTTAAATCCTTCTAAAGCTTGTTCTGCAGGATTGGAAGTGCTGGTAAACGTATCCCCCACTTTTGCAGCCGTGATGTCTTTTATGCCACAAATGATATAACCCACTTGACCTGTTTTTAGGCTTTCACTTTCAGTACGCTTAGGAGTAAAGACACCAACTTTTTCTACTTGATAACTACGACCCGATGACATGGCGGTTATTTTTTGTTTTGGTTTAATTTCACCATCGAAAACTCGCACTAATGAAATCACTCCGACATAACTATCAAACCACGAATCAACAATTAACGCTTTCAATGGCGCATTCACATCACCCTTTGGAGCAGGAAAACGTTTTACAATAGCCTCAAGGACTTCCTCTACACCAAGTCCTGTTTTTGCACTGACCAGCAAAGGGTCTGTGGCATCAATACCGATGACTTCTTCAATTTCTTCAGCAACGCGATCCGGATCAGCTGAAGCAAGATCCATTTTATTTAATACAGGAAGAATTTCTAAACCAAGATCAATCGCGGTATAGCAGTTTGCAACACTTTGCGCTTCCACACCTTGTGACGCATCCACTACTAATAATGCACCTTCGCAGGCTGCCAAAGAACGGGACACTTCATAAGAAAAGTCAACGTGTCCTGGTGTATCGATTATATTGAGTTGATAAGTTTCGCCATTTTTAGCTTTATATTGAAGAGATACGCTTTGCGCTTTAATGGTAATCCCTCGCTCACGCTCCAAATCCATCGAATCCAACACCTGCTCACTCATCTCACGTTCTGATAAACCGCCACAATGTTGAATAAAACGATCAGCTAAAGTAGATTTTCCGTGATCAATATGTGCAATGATGGAAAAGTTGCGAATTCGCTGCATAGAGTAACGTTAGGGAATCTTTAAGAGTTTTCCCTATTAAGGCCTGCTTGATTTAAATGATTAACTAAACAGACCTCATTATCGCTTATTTTTACTTGCGATTACTAACCTTTCCTATTTTCCTGCTGATTTATCTCTTTAGGAGACTACTCTTTTTCAGGAACTTTCATGGCTAAAAATTCAGGACCATGCGAACGTTGAACCAGCAGAGAGACAAATTTCCCTTCGGGAAGATCAGCCATCAATTTGCTAAAGGTTTTGACGCTCTCCACCGGCTCGCCATTAATCATCTGGATTACATCTCCCTTGCGTATACCGGCTGACTTTGCTGCACCACTTTGCACATCTAAAACAAGCAAACCACCATTTTCCAACTCTAGATTTTCTTGCTCTTCTTCTGTTAGTGGGCGCATGGATAAGCCAAAAACCGTATCTTCCGTTTCTTCTTTAGATTTACTTTTTGCTGCGAGAGATTGATCTTTTTCCGGTAGCTGACCAATTTTTAGCTTAACAGTTTTAGTTTTACCACCCCGCATAATTTTAAGCTTGACGGTTTCACCTACGCGCGTGCGACCCACCATAGGTGGCAAAGAAGCTGAATTTTTAACTTCTTTACCGTTATAACTAAGAATAATATCGCCGACTTGGATATCGGTATCTTCAGCTGGACTATCCTCTAAAATTTTTGCTACCAAAGCACCTGTTGGTTTTTCCATACCAAATGACTCAGCAAGCTCACGCGTGACTTCTTGAATATAAACACCCAACCAACCTCGCGAAACATAACCATGAGTTTTTAACTGATCAACTACATCCATAGCAACTTCTATAGGAATCGCAAAAGACAATCCCATAAACCCACCTGAGCGCGTATAAATTTGTGAGTTGATACCTACCACATTGCCATCAAGATCAAACAATGGACCTCCTGAGTTTCCAGGGTTTATCGCCACATCCGTTTGAATAAATGGCACATAATTTTCACTTGGAAGGCTTCGGCCTTTAGCACTTACAATTCCCGCTGTTACCGAAGCATCAAATCCAAAAGGAGAGCCAATCGCTAAAACCCACTGCCCTACTTTTACAGCATTCGAATCACCAAGATTTACACTAGGGAAATTACTACCTTCCAATTTTAAGAGTGCGATGTCACTGCGTGGGTCGCTACCTATCATTTCTGCTACCAGCTGACGGCGGTCGCTCAGTTTCACAATAATTTCATCAGCACCTTTGACAACATGATGATTTGTAATTACGTAACCATCTTCTGAAATAATGAAACCTGAGCCTAGAGAACGAGAATTAAAAAACTCTTCGCCATTACCTCCGTGTTCACCAAAAAATCTTTCAAAAAAATCTCCAAATGGACTGCCTTCAGGAAGCTCGGGGATATCCATACCTGGAGGCAAGCCTTTTCTAACTTCTGTTTGCTTACTCGTACTAATATTCACTACTGCATCTGCATGCTCTTCTACAAGCTCAGTAAAATCAGGTAGGTTATAACGCGCAGCAGCATTTGTTGCAGTCAAGCTCAAAAAAATTATTGAAATGAATAATAAACCAGTAAAAAAATTCCTATTCTTCATGTCCTCACTCCATTCTGGTCAGTGATTTATACTTTGATAATAAATTTTGCTGTCTAACATTTGCATATGCTAGTTGTGTCTATCTAGACACTTTGAAAAACCAAAAAGTTTAAATTTTAATATTATTTTTATTTTTTAAATTTAAGGATTTGAATAAAAGATGGATGAGCCAATCATTTTAACTGTTCCTTCAGGCACCTCGCCAACAACAGTAATTTGATGTTGATTAAGGTCCCTTGCATAAGCATTGATGACTCCCTGTTTATGCGCACCCTTATAAACATGCTCAGGATCATCCACTTTACTGATAAACACCGATACCGAAGCCAAGCCATCTGTAAGTACCATATGTTGCACAGGATTATTGCTCGCACTCATTAATCTACGTGTCACACTACGCAAAGAAAAGCCTGGCGGAAACTCTTCTATTTTCCAAGCCTGGTCTGGTTGCAGTTCTCCATTCAATTCAACACTTGCCGTTTTCCAAGTGTAGTCATTCAAATGTACGCTTGGCTCAAATAGTTTCTCAGGAGCCGAATCACGCATACGGAAACTCGTGAACATCATATTCTCAATTGCCTTGCCATTGGCATCAAAAGTTTTAGATTCTAAAACCATGCCTTGCTGGGTTTCTATACACAACTCATGTCCATAACGGAATTCATCCAAGGGCTGGAAGCGCACAATCGTGCAATCGTGTCCGGCAATCCGGGCTCGGCCTACTTCTGTTAATTTATAATGAAAAGCGAGCTCATTTAAATCTGTGGGCAATGAAGAAGGTAAACCATGCGTTGCACTCGCAGTTTCAATTACTACTAACTTATCGCGAGGCCAAATGCAGGTTAGAATATTTTGATCACGTATTACTTCACGCGCATCACCGGTTAGCGACACCATTTTTTCACGAACACCGTTTTCGGAATACCCATGCACAATACTCATTGTTTCGACATTGCCGTTATGCATAAAAACAAATGTACCTTCGTAATTACCTCTCTCTAAGGTTTGATTCATTTTGCTGAGCAAACTTTTCAGATTGCTATCTTCAGCGAAACTAACAGAGGATAAAAACGAAAAGCTGCACGCAATAAATAGAATTATGGGCAGTCGGAGATATAACATGGCTTACTTATTTTTTTCTTCTAATCCATCTTTACCGTAACCCACAATTCTTACATGTGGAACAGAAACACGCGGTGAAGCATATTCCGTATGATTCATAATATAACTATTGAAACTCGCAGCTGCATTCGGGTTGGAAATAAAATTTTGTAAATCTTCACTACTTACACGTTGTATGTCGTTCTCTTCAACGACTCGATCAGCAACGATTGCGGGAGGGATATTATCAGCTTCGGGTTGTAAAAAGTTTTGAAATGCTATGAAAGAGAAAACGGCTACAGAAGCTGCAATGGCTAAACCAATAAATGTTTTAAATTTACTTGTACCATGATCTAATTCGATTACTTCATTTATACTTGGGTCTGGCTCATCCATTTCTTCGCGCTCTATCTGACTCATTACATTATGCACAAAGTTTTGATTAAGTTGCTTAGGCAACTCTTTGCGCATTGCATGACCAATCATATCGTAGCGCTGAAGTGTAGACTGAAGTTCATCATTGGACTTCATTTCTTTTAAGATGCGTTGCGCCTCAAACTCAGACACATCTTCATCTAAAATTCTCGATAATAGCTCTTGGTTTGTTTCCTTCATGATTAACTCATTCCCTGTAACACATATAATAAAATGTACTCTAAATCTAGCTTTCCAATACTATTCTGCTTAACTTACAAGTGGCTTAAGATGTTTATCGATTGCTTCTCGTGCGCGAAATATCCTTGATCGAACCGTTCCAATTGGACACTCCATTACATTCGCAATTTCATCATAAGTCATACCTTCTAACTCACGCAGTGTAATTGCCGTTTTCAAATCTTCAGGCAATTCCTTAATTGCCTTATATACTGTTTCCTCGATCTCATTCGTGAGCATGTTACCTTCCGGCGTATCATACTCTTTCAAACTCGTTGCTGACTCCATATGTTCAGCGTCTTCAACATCCACTGCAAATGCAGGTGTTTTACGACTCTGCGATACTAAGTAGTTTTTCGCAGAATTAATCGCAATTCTATATAACCATGTATAGAACGCACTATCGCCTCGGAAATTTTTAAGACCTCGGTACGCCTTAATGAAGGCTTCTTGCGCGACATCTTGAGCGTCATCAGCATCTTTCACGAAGCGAGTTACCAAATTTACTACCTTCAAATGGTATTTGGTCACGAGCGTATCAAACGCTACTTTTTCCCCATTTTGAGCCCGCTTCACAAGCTCTTTATCGTTATTATTCTCGCCCATAAGGGCTAAACTCCTGTAAGTGCGGATTTATTACTACCCGCAGCTATATGACAATGTTATCGGATAAGAGTTCTACATCCCTTACTCTGAGAGGGATTCTACCGCTAAGTGGTAGGTTTTTGTTAACCGGATCACGCCTTCTATGCCACAATGCTTGGCCAGGAGCAAAAATAACCTAGTTTTCTTCACCCTATGCATAATTTTGACGTCTTAATCATCGGTAGCGGCGCGGCAGGTCTAAGCCTAGCCTTACGCCTACAGGATGATTTTCGTGTAGCCGTAATTTCCAAAGGCCCGCTAGATGATGGCAGTACTGCTTGGGCGCAAGGCGGAATCTCTGCGGTGATGGATGATGATGATTCTATTGAGCAGCACATGTCCGACACCCTTGATGCTGGTGCAGGGCTATGCGACGAATCGGCTGTTTTACACACCGTTTCTCACGGCAAAGAGATGATCACTTGGCTATTGGAATTGGGCGTTGAGTTTACTTATGAAACCGGTTTAGACGGAAAAAAATATTTACATCTTACACGCGAAGGTGGACATACCCACCGACGCGTGGTGCATGCTGCAGATGCAACCGGTTGGGCAATTGAAAATGCCTTGATTAAGCACACACGCGAGAAAAGTAATATCGAATTATTTGATCATCACATTGCGATTGATTTAATCACTACACATAAGCATTTACGCAGAAGATCTACTGATAAAACTAATCAGTGTGTAGGCGCTTATGTACTCGATACAGATGAAAACAAAGTTAAAACATTTAAAGCCAAGCATGTTGTATTAGCAACCGGTGGGGCTAGCAAAGTATATTTATATACCAGCAACCCAGACGGGGCTTCAGGTGATGGTATTGCCATGGCCTGGCGTGCAGGTTGTCGTGTCGCAAACATGGAATTCATGCAATTCCACCCTACATGTTTATATCACCCTACTGCAAAATCGTATTTGATCACTGAAGCGGTACGCGGTGAAGGTGGAAAATTATTATTACCAAATGGTAATGAATTTGCACATGAGTTTGATCCACGCGGTGTACTTGCCCCACGAGATATCGTCGCACGTGCGATTGATTATAAAATGAAGCAAATGGGTGTTGATTGTGTCTATCTAGACATCAGTCATAAACCAAAAAAATTTATTCAAGGACATTTTCCAAATGTTTATGCACGTTGCTTAAAACTCGGATACGACATGTCTAAAGAACCTGTGCCAGTTGTACCCGCTGCACACTACACTTGCGGTGGTGTAATGACCGATTTAAAAGGTCAAACAGATGTAGAAAACTTATATGCCATTGGCGAAACCACTCATACAGGTCTTCATGGTGCGAATCGTATGGCAAGTAATTCATTATTAGAGTGCCTTGTATTTGCTTCTTCTACAAGTGAATTAATTAACCAAAAAGGAATTAAAGACAATACAAATGTTGAAATTCCAGCTTGGGATGAAAGTCGTGTAACTGAACCTGATGAAGAAATTGTGGTAGCACACAATTGGGACGAATTGCGAAGATTCATGTGGGACTATGTAGGCATTGTTCGCACCAATAAACGTTTACAACGTGCTAAACATCGTGCAGATTTACTCACTTCTGAAATTGATGAGTATTACAGCAACTTCCGTGTCAGCAGTGACTTAATCGAATTAAGAAACTTAACGCTAGTTGCTGATTTAATCATTCGTAGCGCATTGAGCAGAAAAGAAAGTCGCGGCTTACATTACACTTTAGATTACCCAGATGCCGATCCCGCTCTGGAGAACGTAGACACTATTCTAGATCCTAAAACGGAGAAATTTGTTGCCAATACAGTCTACGCGATGTCTTAATCTAACTAAGTTTACACATTCTGTAACAAATTCTGTCGATAGTATTTAAGCTCTTCAATTGAATCACGAATGTCATCCAAGGCAAGGTGCTTAGAATCTTTATTAAATCCTTTTGCGACCTCTGGGCTCCAACGCTGCGCAAGCTCTTTTAAAGTACTGACATCGAGATTACGATAATGAAAATACGCTTCTAGGTTTGGCATTAAACGCGCCAGAAAGCGACGGTCTTGACAGATGCTGTTACCGCACATAGGCGAGGTATTTTCTGGGACATATTGTTGCAAGAACGCTATCGTGTTTGCCTCAGCTTGCAGCTCATCGATTGTGCTATTTTTCACTCTTTCAACCAAACCAGACTGCGTATGCTGTTTAGTATTCCATTCATCCATCGCATCGAGCAATGCGTTTGGCTGATGCACTGCAATCATTGGTCCTACTGCAATTTCCTCTAAATTTTTATTCGTGACAATTGTAGCAACTTCTATAATCCGATCTGACATGGTATCTAAACCTGTCATTTCTAAATCAATCCAGATTAAATTATCAGCATCTACGGACATTGGTATTTCCTTGTCGGTTTTGTATATCATACCTGTCTGAAAGATAAATTATCATAGCCATATAACTATTTTAAAATGAAAAAAAGATATTTCCTGAATTTAGTCTTTTTGGGTTTTTTATGCACAAGCCCATCTCAGTTTGCTTTCGCTGAAGATGGTGAACTACTTCATCAAGAAAACTGTATAACTTGTCATGCAGCGATGACTGGAGGAGATGGTTCGGTTTTATACACTCCGCAAAGATCATACCGTGACTTCAAGCGAAATATTGAACAAACAGGTGAATCGTTGTCAATCTAGCCTTGGACTCAATTGGTCAGAATCAAAAATCAATGCTGTTCAGCAATATCTGAATAGTACATTTTATAAATTTTTAAGTTTTAGAATTAGCTATTATCGAAAAGTATTCTGCTAAAGTCGTCAGTCGTCATGGCGCACATCTTATTGTAAAAGATAAGTTTAATGCCAGACATACTTGCATCTCGAAAAAAAAGTTTAGCTATGTCGTTTGCGGAGACAAAGTCTTTTGCTCTAACGTTGAAAAAGATAGAGACCAGATCGTCGAGGTCGTGCCACGCAAAAATGAATTAATCAGACAAACTGAATATGCTGCTAAAACTGTTGCCGCAAACATTGATACTATTATTATAGTTTGTGCAGTTGAACCCGGACCTTCATTAGAATTAATCGACCATTACATAGTCGCTGCAGAACAATTAGCAACCGAAACATTTATCGTGATTAATAAAACTGACTTAAACAACGCTGAAAATGTAGTCACATCACTAAAAAATAAATATCAGAAGCTGCCGTATCCTATTTTTGAAACCACCAAAATAAATCCATCAAGTTTGAACAAGCTTTCCCAGCATCTTAAAAATAAAACTTTGCATATTTGTTGGGCAATCTGGTGTAGGGAAATCTACTTTAATCAACGCACTGATACCCAATCTCAATATTGAAACCCAATCAATTTCAGATCAAATTAATCAAGGGCGGCATACCACCAGCACAACCACATTGTATGACTTGCCGCTGGGCGGTGAAATTATTGACTCGCCTGGAGTAAGAGAATATTCAGCACCTGAACTCGATGCTGACAGTATTATCAAAGGTTTTGTTGAAATCGATAAGCTAGGAAATGAGTGTAAGGTTTCATGATTGCAAGCACATTAGTGAACCACAATGCGCTGTTAAGCATGCAGTTGATAGTGGTGAAATTAATTTAGAGCGTTACCAATCATATAAACATATGCTAGATAAACATCTTTAATTTATTTTAATAGTGCTTTCTAGAATTAAATGCTTGAGCAATAGTATTCTGATCAACAAACTCTAACTCACCCCCAACAGGCACACCTTGCGCAAGTCGTGTGGTTTTAATATTTTGCTTACGCGCCATTTCACTTAACACATGCGCTGTGACTTCGCCCTCCACAGTAGAATTTGTAGCTAAAATCATTTCCTCTATTTCTTGTTCGGCTAGCCTTTTTTCTAGAATTTCCAGACCGAGCTCTTTGGGCCCAATTCCATCTAATGGAGAAAGCCTACCCATTAACACAAAATATAAACCTTTGTAATCAGTGCTTTTCTCTATAGTAAAAACATCTGCAGGGCTTTCTACAACACATATTTGAGTTTGCAAACGGCGATTATCATTGCAAATCACGCAAAGTTCTTGCTCTGTAAAGGTACGACATTTGCTGCAATGGCCTATTTCTTTAGCTGCTCTTCTAAACATATGGCTAACGTTTTTGCCCCATCGCGGTTGCGTTGCAATAAGTGAAAAGCCATTCTCTGTGCAGACTTAGGACCTACCCCAGGCAAACATTTCAAAGAATCTATGAAGCGAATCTAAAAGTGAAGGCGGTTGAGAACCATTACTTGAAAAACCTATAGACATATATTTAAAACGGCAGCTTCATACCCGGAGGCAAATTCAACCCACTTGCCAAACCTGACATTTGATCTTTAGTTAAAGTTTCAACCTTATTAGAAGCATCATTGATTGCAGCCGCAATTAGATCCTCAAGCATGTCTTTATCATCACTTAATAAGCTGTCATCAATTTGTACTTTGCGGACCTCATGCTTACCTGTCATCGTTACTTTAACCATGCCCCCACCAGACTGACCTTCAACTTCTAAGTTTTTTAATTCTTCTTGCGCTTTTTGCATATCTTCTTGCATTTTCTGCGCTTGCTTCATCAAATTACCCAATCCACCTTTCATATATTCACCATTAATTTCATATTAGTCATATTCGTTTATTCTCGATTATTATATTTAGTTTAATTTCCTATAGCTTCAAGCATACCTAAACAGATTATTACCTATTCATCGACTGGTCGCACACTCCCTTCAATAATTTCAGCTCCAAACTGTGATTTTAAGGCTTTTACTGCATCATCTTCTTCAGCATTCTTTTCAGCTTGGGACAGTATTTTTTCTCTTACACGATCTTTTTTTCGCGCAGGAGTTTCAAGCTCGTCATCAGAAATATCAAACTTCAATTTGAAGTTGCCATCGAAATATTCTCGCAAAGCTTTTTCTAAGCGTTGCTTAGCGCCTTGAGTTGCAATTCCTTCATGTTGATGCGCAAGGTGCAAGGTCAATAACTCATCATTTACCGATTCCACGCTGCAATTGGATGCAAGCGAGTAAGATACACCTTGCAGCCCTAACTTTTCGACCAATAATGGCCATGCATCATCATTTTCAGCCAAGGTATTAAAAGAATCGTTATTCTTTTTTTTAGACTTAGCTTGAGATAGATTTTCTTTTTTAATTTTAGATGTAGAGTTACCATTTGCTGAACTAGATTTGCCACTAGAGACTGAGAAGTCTATATTTTTAGCCGCTTGGTTATCGTCTGCAGGACGAAACGAAAGCATACGCAATAAGGTCATCTCCAAAGCACTCTGTGGTGTGGTAGATAAGTAAAGATCTCGTTTTCCAATCAGTGCAATTTGATAAAAAAGTTGCACATCTTCAGGATTAAAACGATTACTTAATTCTTTTATCATCGCTGCATCAAACTCTAAAGAATCAAGCATACTGGGCACTGCTTGTGACAGGCGCAACTTGATGTAGCGCCTCGATAATATCTTCAAACAAACTATTAAAATCAGCAGAGAGCTGTGCTAGCTCTTTTGTGCACTGCATAATTGCAGGTGCATCCGAATTTGACAAAGCTAGCATTAATTTATGCAAATATTCTCTGGGTACGGTACCCAGCATTTCATGCACAGCAGTGTCAGCTACATTCCTATCACTGTATGCAATCGCTTGATCTAGCAAACTCAAAGAATCACGCATACTTCCATCTGCTGCACGTGCCAAAGCATGTAATGCGCTTTTCTCATATTTTATTTCTTCTGCATCAACAAGTTTTTCTAATTGCTCCACAATCGCTTCATCAGAAATACGTTTCAAATTGAACTGCAGACAACGAGATAGCACTGTAATGGGTAATTTTTGCGGGTCTGTGGTTGCCAGTAAAAATTTTACATGTGGTGGTGGTTCTTCTAAGGTTTTCAATAAAGCATTAAAACTATGTCCAGATAGCATATGAACTTCGTCGATTAAATAGACCTTATAGTTACCCCGTGTTGGACTGTATTGAACGTTATCTAATAATTCACGTGTATCTTCCACTTTAGTACGTGAAGCTGCGTCCACTTCTATGAGATCTATAAAGCGACCGGCATCAATTTCTTCACATGCGCTGCACTGCCCACATGGAGATGAGCTCATGCCTTGTTCGCAATTTAGACACTTAGCGAATATTCTCGCCAAAGTTGTTTTTCCAACTCCTCGTGTACCTGTAAAAAGATAAGCGTGATGAGTTCGTTCTTGGTCCAAAGCATTGGTCAATGCTTTTACCACATGGCCTTGCCCAACCACTTCCGCAAAATTTTTAGGGCGCCATTTTCGGGCTAATGCTTGATAACTCATTCAGGAATATATAAAAATTCATTGATTACAGTGCGACCTGTGCCAGCAATCCCTTTGCACCCGAAGCAACTGCTACCGTTGCTCCCTTCCGGGCCTGGCGGGGTTCACAGCAATTCGTCACATGGGTACTGACACAAGCCGCAGAATGACTATAGCTTACAGCTCGTCGTATTAAAACATGACAAATATTGATTAATGTATAACCAGTTTTTTCGGATTCAGATATAAATAAAGCCCATACGCTGTAGGGAGATATTATGTCTTTAATCGCTTTACTTTCACCCAATAAACTATTCACCAAAGCCAAAGCTCGGATGGGTAAAGCAAACTGGGAATTCTGGATTGGTAATTTTTTTGTAGTGTTCTCTACGGTTTTAGGCGTTTACTTAGCTGCTCATGCTGCATTGGAAACCGCAATACAATTTGAAGCTGTAAGAGCTGATCGTGACAGTTATTATGTACGCACTTCTTTACACAATGAACTAAAGCATAATATTACTGTATATGAAGATATTATTAACAACTACCGCAATGGAAAAAATGGCTATCATAAAAATAGCCAATGGCTAAACCACCCTGAATATTTTGTGTGGGAGTCACTTAAAACCTCTCCAGCATTACTCACTACTCCACCTGAAATTTTGGTTGGTGTAACAAACTTTTATAAGTATTCTGAACTTGTAATGGAAAAGCTAAATAAAAGAGGGCCAACAAACAACACTATTTATATAGCAAACCAATTTGAAGAAAAAATTAACGAATTTAAAAAAGAAACAATGCCATTTCTTGAAAATAACTTAGCAAAGCTTAAAAAAGAATTACTAGAAAACGAAATTGAGCTTCAATGAATCAACACACTCCATATAAATACTAGTTAGTAAAAGAAAGAATTTGTAGTTGCTATTCATGAATAATCATTTATTACATGCTGCAATTTACAATATAAGTTTGGGAACTTAAAAAACCTTAAAATAATTCAGGTTATTTTAAATAACTACAAAACTGGTAAATGAAATGTAGACGTGAGGTTATGTGTCAAAACGAAGAGCTATTAAAACAACCATTTCTTTAGATTAAGCCTAAATCTTATACTCTTTTAGAATTACACACTCTACTCCGAAGAGTTGTTACTTAAACGGAAACCATAGAAATTTCTTTTCTCATAACATTTATCTATGGATTCAATAACTACAAAGTCTTGGACGAATAACCAACCATTCTTTTATATTGCTATTAATTAGGCACTAAGTGCCTATAAATATTACATATAAGAAATATAAAACTATGAAATTCTTAGTGTATGCATGGCCGGAATTCCTAACGAGAACCGGCCCAATTCTTTCAAGGGAGGAGCAAGAAACCATGGTCTATTTTAAACCGCTTTCATTATTGATAGCTGCTTCAATTTTTTTGATTTCACAAGGTGCTGGTGCTGTTGGCCTAACTGATATACCCAACGCACACCGCGGAAAATTTTTACCACCTGCAGATTCTTTGGGAAGTGCACTAATTGATGGCCAGAAGGCACATGAGATTAAGACTTCGTCATGAAGAAGTCGATGAAGACATATCGGATGGATCACCCATTGCAAGTGCGGATCGAGCGGAACAAATTAACGGCTCGTGTTTGTTGGCGGGTGGACTACGGCCCGTTACCATGGATTTTATGGCTTCGTGGTGAGTTTGAAGTTGGCAGACCTTTTGGTAGCGACAGGTGCTCTCAATCTCGATGACGATTTTAGGATTCCGGCCCTGGTCCAGTTGGGTCTCGACTTGCGGAAGGACACGCGATTATTCCAGATAACGAATATGAAGAAATAAATGAATTTTAATTGGCTGGCGCAGCCACACAGGAGGATGCCCAAATTCACCAGACCCTTGTATGGAAATTTACCTCATTCAAGTTAGGACGTCAAGAAATAATTTATGACAATCACCGATGGGTAGGCAACATCCTTTGGCGCAATAATTTTGTGTCCATGATGCTTTGCGTATAGACAACACATCAATCAAAAATCTTAGTTTATCCTATGCCTACCTTAATAAGGTTAAGCGTACTTTTGGTGAGACAATCCGTTTTTAATGAATGGAAAATGGATGACGCACATCTTATAAATGCTTCCTATACTTTCCCTGATATTGGTAAAGCTAACAGCATATGGCTTATTTACTCGATTTCGACGATAATAGAAGAACACCATTTCAAGAAGGCGGATGGAATTGCCATTTACACTTGGACCTGTACCACCAGTTGTATTTGATTCAGATACTTTGGTGCAAGTTGGATAGGTAAACATGAAGTTAGGTGACTCACTTGATTTGTTAACTGAATTTGAATGGGCCAACCAAGATCCAAAGGGTGATGCAGGTGAAACCCAGCATGGGAGTAGAAGTAGCCGATTTTGACGACAATGATTACTACAATATTGAACTAGGTGTGAGGTTTGGCGGAACCCGGGTAGATGGTTTAGGATTCTAATGCCAATAGGTGAACCCTACTTTCCAAATTAAGTCGGACAGGAAGTCTCGAAGGCCAAGGTGACGGAGGTAATGCTTTGCAAACTCCACTTGCCACATTTCATGCATTCAATGGATGGGCAGATAAATTCATTGGCCCCACGGGCGGTTCAGCAACTCCTGTAGGAGGGTATCGAAGATACTAGTATCAATCTTACGATTTTAGGCCTTTTCGGCAATGTACATTGGTAAAAACAAGATTGTGGTCTCTTATCATGACTATGAGCCAGATAAAAATTTCACAGGCCCTAATCGGTCCAGGATTTCGGACTATGGTAACGAGTGGAACTTATTATGGGGTAAGCCTGATCTCTTTGGACAAAAAGGGTTTACTCGGAGTAATCAAATACGCGGATTACAGTGAAGACTGTGGTACTGGTGCTGGCAACGACCCTCTGTTTTGCGTCGATACTGAAGAAATTCTGGTTGATGCTTCAGTACCATTATCAGTAAATAAAAAATCAACACTAGGACTATTTATTGCAAATAGTCCTAGTGCTTCTAGTTCAACTCCATAGGGAGGAATTTTCCTCTGAGTGCACACCCCTCCGCCTTTTACTCTTTTTAAATTATCAATAACATAGACTCACCAAAGAAGCATCATTAAATATGATACTTTGATAATTACTTAATTCTTTATAATTTAATTATGTGAGTATTACCACATACAGTAATGTGAAATTAATATTAATAAGAGAATTAAAATATTTCTATTAAGAAACTAAGTGCGGCATTCCTTACTCACTGTTAAAATTAGGATATTGAACTAAGTCTACTCATAATTAAAATTTTAAACATTCAAGGAATATCTTGAAAGTTATTAAGGAGTTTGAATGTTTCACAAATACAGTTTCTACTGCATAATTTGTATTGCCTTGCTATCCACTCCTATTGTTGGAAACTCCAACACCAACAATTTCAGCCCAATCCTTGCATATCAAACTGTTGAATTAGTACAGCAAGAGATAGAACTCGTACGCAAACACAAAGAAGCTGCAATTGATTCACGTGAATTAATCGCAGTTGAAAATGTATATCCTCGCGAAGTGTACTTCCAGGCCTTAACACTTAGACAAAAAGCTGGAAGACTTTGTCATGAAACCATTCAGTCGTTATTTGCCCCTCCTCTCGTTGCACAATATTCAATTCCAAGCAATATCACCTCAAAAGACGTCTACAAGATTGTCAACGATGCATGGAGCCAAATACGCTGTGCAAAAGCGGGATTAAATGTAAAAGACGAAAACATTGGGCAGCTCAGTGCTTCTGAAGATTCAACAAAGACGCTTACTGATGTTTTCAAATTAATTGTACAAGCAAATCGGCAGTTAAATTTAGTACTAGAACAACCCATTGAACAAGGTGATGTATATGCAGTTGTGGAACAAGCTAATGCGTACATCGTTGATATACTAAATAAAATAGCACCCGTGTGGAGCTTAAATGCACCTACTCTGCCTGCATATCAGGCAGGCACTGCGCCGATAGACACTTACAATATTATGCTACGAAATTTCCGCATTATTCAGGAAATAGCAAAAGACTCTGGTATAGATATGTTAGATCTGGGTAGTGATATACAAGTACCTATTAACACATCAGATGTATTTGATTTAAGCTCACTTATACTGTCAGAATTGCGCTTCTTTGCTTCACAAATAGGCGTAGAAAGAGTTTATAGACTTTCATCATTCCCTGATAAGGTCTCTGCAGATGTGTTTCAACAAGCACAATTTATAGAAGAGCACTTAAAAATTCTGAACGACTTTGCGGAAAAATTTCCTACCTGGACAAACCTAGAATAGCTTGAAAAAGCTATTACCAATAAGCATTTCACATCATGATACATACCATAGATTAATGGTATGCAAAAAGTGTAGTGATGCTTATCAAAAAGCATCACTTTACATAAAATTAATTACACAATCAGTGACAAGGAAAAGCCTGAGTATGACGAATATCATGCGCTGCATTGTGCACAGCGGCAGAATTCATGAACCCTACACCATATAAAATCACAGAACCAAGTAAAATCGCACAAGCAATTTGTAATGGCTTGGATAATGATGATGTACGCGAAGCAACTTGAATAGTGCTTTGTGTAGTACTTTGAGTTTGCATAGTTATGTCTCCTCGATAGAAATATAAATTAATTTATAATGAAGTAAGCATTACTAATGATGCCAACTATATTTTTTAATGAGCATTGCACACGAGCTATCCAAGATGTAACCCATGATACCAATGACTAATACCATAGCCGTAAGTTGATCATACGACAGGGTCTCTCTCGCATCTGCAATAGAGTAGCCTAAACCTGAAGTCACGCCTAAAAATTCTGCAGGTACTAGAACAATCCAACCCACACCAAGGGCCAGACGTACGCCTGTCAAAATATCAAACATAATTGCAGGTAATATTATTTGCGTAACCATATGCCATGGTTTAGCACCTAGATTTTTTGCAACTTTGAACCAAGCAGGATCTACTTTTGCAAGTCCTGCTGCAGTTGCAAACACGATAGGCCAAACTGCTGCAATTGCTATTAGGAATACAATTGCCCCATTCCATGTAGCAAATACGATTACTGCAATAGGCTCCCAAGAAAGTGGGCTGATCATGCGAATTAACTGAAAGGGTGAATTACTTAGGTCACGAAATATTTTACTCCTCCCTAATAGAATGCCAATCGGAATTCCAACGATGATCGCAATAAGTAATCCAGCACCAAGGCGAAATCCACTTGCATAGACAGCAGCTTGAATTTTTCCTTCTCCCCATAACTCTGGAAAGGCTTTGAACGTTGGAACGGGTCCAAAATCTTTAAAGTTAGTGGTGTTGGGGTTTATCTCAATGAGATAACCCCCAATCCACCAGAGTACGAAGAGAATAAATAAGCCAGCAGCCCAATAGAACAGACTCGTTCCAAAGGATTTTGCGAATGATTGTTCTTGGTTAGGAATGCCTCCAGCACCCGCATCAATCAATTCAGTTTTTGCATCTCCATTGCTCATTAAAGTACAAATGTCTCCGTGCGAACATATGGGTCGCCTTCCTGTGGAACACTCTTATCGTTACGCCATTTAGGATTAGATTCCAATGAACTTTTAACGAAGTCGTAATTGACTAAATCGTCTGCTACATGTTGTGGTGTAAGATCATTTAAGAACTTTGCATCACCCGTAACAACAGTTTCTTTTAAGTCATTTACTACTAACTCCGTTGCAGAACGATAAGGCCATGCTTGAAAATCAATACGATTCTGATCCCACTCAGGATGCTTGATTGCTAATGGGTTGTTGTAGTACGCAGGGTCGTAGAACATCATGGCACGTTTCACAACTTCTTTAGGAACAGGTAAGTAACCCTTACCGTCTTTAGAGAGTAGTTCAGCCATGGATTCACGATTTTCTGCAAGCATGATTTGTGCTTTAACTACAGCATTATGAATACCTTGCGCCCAAGCTGCTCGATCTGGATCCATTGCATCGTCTTCATGCATTACGACTACACAACATGGATGACCTTTCCAAGCATCTCCGGTAAATCGAAGCACTTTACCACCTGCTTTTAATTCACCTAACGCATTGAATGGCTCTGCAACGCAGTATCCATCAATCGTTCCAGCTGCAAGTGCAGGTGGCATTGAAGGCGGTGCAAGCACTAAGAAGTTACACTCATCATCTGCAAGCTTGGCAGATTGAGGTTTGATCACAGGTTTAATACCAGCTGCTTTCATAATGCGTTGGGAAACAATATTATGAATAGAATACCAATAAGGTACGGCGAACTGTTTGCCACCAAAATCTTTTGGCTCATTAATACCACTGTTTTTACCCACCAAAATTGCCGAACCATTGGTGTGATCCCATGCAGTAATTTTAATTGGGTATTTATTGTTGTACCGCATCCATACAGGAATTGGGATCAACATATGAGTGAGGTTGAAGCGATGCGCTGCAAAAGCCTCGACCAGTGGCGACCAACCACGAATCAATGTTGGTTTTTTAGAATCAATGCCTTCTGCTTTGAAAAGCCCTTGATCGTGAGCAATTAACAACGCTGCTGCATCTGTGATGGGAATGTAACCAATTTTTACAACTGGATCCCATTTCGCTTTGGCTGAAAATGCAGGCATTGACATACCCGCCGTGCCCAATGCAGCACCCACTTGAAGCAGCTCACGCCGATTGAGCCCTGTACCTAAAGCGCCTTTAAATAAAGGGTCATATTCTATGGCCAGGTTCGGATCATCATGAATGATCCCCTCACCATGTTTTTGATAAATTTTCTTCATTTTGGAATTCCTCTCATCGTTACTCTCGTAGTTTTCTCATCATTTTATCTAGACCGCGACTCTAGATTGTAGTTGCCGACCATTTCGACATAAGACACAGCACTTTCTCAACTTTCCGTTGTCGTGCTGCCAACTGGCGAGCCTGCTGCATCTTGAAAAACTTGCATAACATGTGCGCGCATTTTTTGCACTTCAGGATCATCTCGATCTCTAGGATCAGGAAGCTCCACTTTTAAATCATGCATCATTTTGCCTGGTGAACCTGCCATGATCATTGCTCGATCCGCCATGATCACTGCTTCATCAATATCATGCGTCACCATAACTATATTAAATCCAAGCTGTTTTGAAATTGCTCGAACATCTTTTTGTAGTGAAGCTCTAGTGAATGCATCCAACGCAGAAAAAGGTTCATCTAAAAGCAACATTTCTGGTTCCATTACCAACGATCTTGCTAAAGCCACACGTTGCTGCTGTCCACCTGATAAATCTTGTGTGTTTTTATGCGCAAACTCATCCATGTGCACCAAACTAATAGCTTCTTTGACACGTTCTGCAATTCTATCTTTAGACCAACCTGCAAAACGTAATCCAGTCCCAACATTTTGTTCAACAGTCATCCATGGAAATAAATGCGGTGCTTGGAACATCATGATCCATTTTGATGAAGGACCCGTAACTGCTTTGTTATTAATTTCGTTGGTACCAGTATAACCACCTAACAAGCCTGCAATAATGTGGAGAAAAGTTGATTTACCACAACCCGAACGCCCAATAATGACAATCGATTCGCCTGGTTCGGCTTGTACATCCACTTTTTCAAATGTAAGAGGACTCTTTTGGTTATACCGATGAGTTAAGCTCTTAACATTAATATGTACGCCATTGCGTTCTGCCATGTTTATTCCCTTATCTGTAGTCGCAAAATGCTTAGCATTTTGTTCAGCACCGGTTAATGAAATTAAACTTCCTTTTAAATTTTGGAAAATAGCCAATGTATTTCCTCCTTGTAAAAGATATGCTTCCTTGTAACTGACATAGGTATTAATAATGATTATTCGGCGATAATCCTATCTGCCCATTCAGTATCTTCTACAAATGTATCGGGATTACCAGGCTGACCACCTGCATTTGCCATATCTTCTTCGGTAATTCCTCTAGCCCTTGAACATGCACCGCAAAATTCGATTCGCACACCCTCATCCAATGCATTTTTCCACTGCTCAGCAACGGAAGGCCAACCCACCGGTTTTAAATTTTCACGTACAACTTCTCGCGCGAGACATACAGCCTCACCTAACAAAAATATGCGCACTTGATGACCTGCACTTGCCAAAGCGTGACTATGCCCAAGCACCATTGCAGCACGCGTCGGGTCGTCACTACCCCAAGAAGATTTCATAAAAATTTTTAACATGGACTCCTTCCTACTTCTGAAACTATTTAGAAAATTTCTATTTATTTTTTACAAACTATTTTAATTTTTTATTTCCGAAGTTGATTTACTACATCATGTGTAAACGTTTATCGACCTCCTTCATATGTTTCTTTTAAATCTTCTTCGTCAATTAAACCTCGACGAATCATCGAATGTGCTAGAGCTAATAATTGGCGCTCGGGATAAGGCACATCCTTATAAAGTTCTTCGACAAGATCATCTTCTTCCCAACGCCTTTCCACACGCCGGTAGACGCACAAGCTACTTCTGACAAGTACTTCGCAGGTCGCTTCTAAGGTAACTTTCCAAGGAGGGTCTGGGATTTTCTACACCCCATTTCTTACTCAAGATCTTCCCAGGAACGTCCTGAGCCATCTTTTTTTATTTCTTCCAAGAACCGCTATTGGCGAATTATCCAAATTACGCTTAGACATTTCCTCATCTAAGTTCAATTTTTTCAGGATTAATTTCCACCTCAAATTGTCCATAACTCTTATTCCTAATGACCATACGGCTTAAGTGCTTTACGAATCGGTCGTAGGATCATTTGCAGTTTTACCTGGTTTAGGTAATGCAACCCCTATCAAACAGTCACGCGTAACGATTTCAGTGAGCTGATCTTCCGTCCATCCTTCGGTTCCTTCTGGACGTTCAGGCATTACGATATAGCGTGTCTTTTGATTGGAATCCACTACTCGCACTTCAACATCATCCGGAAGCTGTAAACCAAATTCAGATAAGTACTTGTCTTGGCCAACGCTAACTAACCGTCGGCGATAATTTGGTGTGCGATACCATTCAGGTGATTGACCTAAAATAGGTCTTGGATAACAAGAGCAAAGGGTACATACCACCACATGTTTTAATGTTGGTGTATCCGCCATTACACGCAAATTACAGTAGTCACTAGGTGTGCCGAACTGAGTAGGCATTTGCTTCACCCAATCAATGCCTACTTCCAAACTTGCTTTAACTCCATCTTCAATACAAAGTTTTTTATATTCTGGATCTAACCATGCTTTAGCGACTAAACGTGCGGCAGGTACAGGACTCAATGTATGCATGTACTCTGTCCATGCATTGATGATCTTCTTGCAGTAAAAAGACCTTTTTCAATCGCAAGTTCACGAACAGCTATTTCAAGAATTTCAAATTCGCTGACTTCATCTACCATTGGTGCAGCTTTATGT
>CBDCTA010000029.1:0-615000 GCA_965221955.1 Gammaproteobacteria bacterium
AGCGCAAAGATTGATAGATACTGTCATGCTTTATTGTGAGATTGGTGATAATTTCGAGTTGCTTTATGGAAAATTGGATAATATTGCCCATGTTCATATTAATCATAATGTAAAAAATGAATATTACCCTTTGATGCAAAAAGCGTTTATTAAAGCATTATGTGAGACGCTTGAGATTAAAGAATCTAGTGAACTCGCGCAGGCTTGGAGTTTCGGATTTAAACGGCTTAGTGATGAGCTAATTCATATAGAAGATTTAATTAGGAAATACTCAACGGAAAAAAGTATTGAAAACGCATAAAGAATAAAAACAAAATATTTAACTAAATGCCTATATTCGATATCTTTATCATTATTTCACTTAGAATATTTGTCATCCTTGGGTGCTCAGCTTCAAATTTTTCTATGTAAGTTTTAATATTATCTAAAAGATGGCCATGAGTTTTCTCTATCTCATAAGCATCAGCTTGATCTTCAATTTCTTTTATCAATGAACTTAATTCTTGTTGCGCATCAGATTTGATCTCTAAATCTTCTACTTCTTCTTGTAGCTTGCGAATAAGTTGATGTAATTCTTTTTGGCTCACTATGTGAATTCCTTATCTATAAATTTGGATTTGCTAAATATTTAGGCAAATGATTACGTATATCTTCAGCCGTCATTTTAGCAATATTTTTATTAAGCACATAAGTAATATTCTCCTGGATATTACTGCTTAATTGCTTCTTAAGCATGCCTAATAATTTTGGTGCTGCAATTAAGATAAGCTGATTTAAGTCATTTTTACTTTTTAAAGAATTTAAATAATGATCAATTTCGTTAACAAATAGTTTTGTTTCATGTTCTTTAGGGTCTTCGCTTTTAGACAGTGATCTTCGACCATAACCGGAACTAGAAAATGAATAACCAGGCCTATCACTCGCCATATCTTTATCTTGCAGTCGATTTTCTGGGTGAGTGAGTACCGTTTCTTCTTGTAAAGGGCCTTTTGAAGAAGTTGCACGAAATATACGAGCACAAGTAGTGTCTGCTGCAATAACAAGTATATTTGACATAAACAGTACTCCTGATTCCTTGCTTTTGTGTTAATTAAGTAATGTAGTAAAAGTCATTAAGTATTTAGCCCATCAGTATTTCTCCTACACCCCAAGCAAGCAGTAAGAGCCACACCAACACATATAGCCACAACTCTTTTAGTATAAACACCATATCTTGTTGTTTTGCCCAAGCCACTAAACTACCCGCATATTTCGCCACCCCCGTAGCGATTAGAAGCATAATAAATAAACTAACTGCCAATATTTCTGTAACAGTCACCCCTGACGTAATAAGAAAATACAACACTATGCCTGCTAACAATAAAGCTACAATAGAAATAATCTTGGGTTTTGCATATAACTTTTCAACAAGGCTATACCAATAGTTTGCATTGACAAAAAATATAACCGCTTTAATTACAGCAAGTGCTATGAGTATTAAAGCAAGTATCTCTAAAGTTCCAATATTCATATGTCTCCAATAACTTAGTACTTGAATAACACGCGTAGTTTACTTGGAATATTCTTTTTAGAATTGATATCTATCAATAAATCTTTACGCTTTAAAAACTAGTATGGTGCTTACTATAAGCTTCTTTCTCTCGCTATGGTAATGAAACCATTGGGTTTTCAGTATATGGAAAATCCTACAATGCGTAAGCCTGATATATAGTTAACAAAGTTTGTATATTGGTTTCCAGTTTAAATAACTTATGACTCAAATTAAGAAGGCAAATATGAATTCACGGATCGGTGAACTATTAGAAGAAATTAGAATTAGAGAAGAAGAACTTGAAGATGTAATTAAAACTCACGAAAAAGAGTTTTTATATCGGCTCGAGGGCAAAAAAATTAAGTTTGAGCATGCAGTAGAGCAAGCCCATCTTAAATTAAAAGTTGGGATGATTAGTTGGCTAAGTAAAAGCCACCCATTAAATGTTCTATCAGCACCGATTATTTATTCAATGATATTTCCGTTTCTGTTTTTAGATTTGTCGATTTCAATTTATCAAATGATATGTTTTCGTTTATATGGAATCCCAAGAGTAAAGAGGGAAAAGTATATTGTTATCGATAGACAGCACCTTTCCTATTTAAACGGTATGGAGAAATTGAATTGCATGTATTGTGGCTATGTAAATGGTTTAATAGCCTACTCGCGTGAAATTGTGGCACGAACCGAACAGTATTGGTGTCCAATAAAACATGCTAAAAAAATATTAGACTCACATAGGCGTTATTCAAAATTTGCAGATTTTGGTGATTATGAAAACTATCCGCAACATGTTAAGCAGATGAGAAAATTGCTAACTGAAGAAGGAAAATAATAAGTAGTAATATAGCTAACTTAACCATCATAAGTAGGCCTACTCTTTTCTTATCTTTGAGGGAGAAGCATTAACTTTGTAATTTATTGGTGGGCCCGGTAGGACTCGAACCTACGACCAAAGGATTATGAGTCGTAACTACTTTCTACTATTAACACTCGTTGAAAGACCTTTAAACGAATATAATACGTTGATTGAAAAGTATTTTTTTCAATTATGTTAGGTTAATCGGTAGCACAAAGGTGGTTGAAAATGAGTTCAAATGTGGTGGACATAGCGGTGGAAAAAAATTCATCAAATTTTTCACTAAAAACAAATAAAATTTTATTAAATAAAAATAATCTCAAAAAAATTCCTCTACCCGTTAAAGGCAAATTACGCATATGGGATGCTGAGCTTCACGGCTTATACGTAAGTCTTCCTCCTAGCGCAAAAGCAGTCGCATATTTTCGTTACCGCATAAACGAAAATCAACGTGATTATAAACTGGGACGACTCGACCGACTTAGTTTTAAAGCCATACGTGATCAAGCCAAAAAAGTGGCTGCCATGGTTGAGCTCGGAGAAGATCCACAATTACAACGTATGCAAGAGCGCCAAGCGCAAAAAGACGCAAAACGAAAAGAAGCCATCGATAAACTTTCTACCTTGGGCAACTTTTATTACAGCTATTATATCGACTACGTACGTGCTAATTTAAAAGATTCTGAGCAACGTCTTAAGACTATTGAACGTAATTTTGGTCAATGGTTTGAGTGGCCGATGGACGAAATAACAGTGTCTGTTGTGAGTCAATGGCGAAATCAAAGAATGAACACTCCTGTTATTCGTGGGAAAGGCGAAAATCGAAAAGAGAGCAAACGTAGACCAGGAGCAGTCAATCGACCTATTGCGTATTTGCGTGCATTGTTATCCGTGGCTTGTGACGAAGCGGAAATTATTCGTAATAACCCACTCGCAAAACTAAAACAGCTAAAAGAACCTAAAAATCCTCGCAAAAGATTTCTGACAGACGAAGAGTATATGCGCTTGCATAATGCGTTACGCGAACGAGATGATTATCTCCCCGTATTCATTGAGCTTGGCATCCATACCGGTCTACGTATGAGTGAAATGTTAACGTTGAGATGGGATTCCATCGACTTCAGTAACAATACTTTATGCGTGGAGTCGCAATTTGCTAAGAGTAAACGACGTCGATTTGTGCCGCTAAACCCACAAATATGCACCATGCTTAAAGAATGGAAAATGCGTTCTCAACGCTTCGGTCCATGGGTATTTACAAACCCTGAAACAGGGTCTCACTACGTCTCTATAGTACGGGCATGGAATTCCGTTATGAAAGCATCACAAGTCCAGGATTTCACACGACAAGATTTACGAAGAACCTTTGGCAGTTGGTTGGCCGAGCGTGGTGAAAGTATTTACGTCATAAAAAACTTATTAGGGCATTCGTCGGTGGATGTAACGGAAAACCATTATGCGTACCTGCAAGATGAATCACAGCGCAATGCAGTCAATCGTTTAGTGGAAAATGCATGACGGACTCTACTGATGATTCAGATTCGCTCGATGTAAATAACTGGCATTTTACGCTCGGTCGATTACAGTCTGGGCGTACTCCTTATCCAGACTTGCTAGCAAAAGAAATTCTTTATCACGAAGAACCCATGCCACAAAGTGTGCGTGAGTTTTTATCTGATTTTGTTCTAGCACGATTACAGCCCGATATACGTAATCTGCCCTATGAACAATTAAATCCCGAAGAAAAGATTCGTTATCGAAGACATGCTGTGTATTTGGCATGGTATGGCTGCATGTACGGAACCGATACACGAAGCTGGTACGAAGTTAAAACTGAATTAGCTAACGAATTTAATAAAAGCGAAGAAACTATAGAAAAAGACATTCGTGAACGACGAAACAAACCCAAGTTCTAGGACGTCCCCTCCTATGATCGGTTCGCTAATCTCAACAAATTAGCGACTTTTGCTAGCATTCAATCGCTTGCACAATCTTTTCCACCTTATTTCCACCTAAACTGTACAAATTCAGCCTCGATTTTGTACGTACCCATCATCGAAGTATTGGATTAGCCTACACCCTCTTATTCACTCAGTAGATAAAGAGGTACAACGATGCAAGAACAAGCTATACAAGAAGGTTCTATCCAAAATGGCGAAATATTTACGCATGATGAAGCCGCACAATATTTAGGGGTCAGTCGATGTTCACTTCGAGACTCACGTCAATCCAATAAACTCTATGGTCGACCTGCTCCCAAACATATTCGTTTGAACTACCGAACCGTTATCTACAAAAAAACAACGCTAGATGAATGGCTCAGTCGGTTAGAAGAATTTCAAACAGGTGCTGAGGCGACGAACTTATTGTACAAATAAATTATTTGTCTAACTTTTTAGATGGGTGATCGTTGGGCTCTGCAACAGTCAAAAAAAGGTAGAAAAAAGAGAGCAAAAGACAAATTTAGTTATCTACCGTTTGATGTACTTACTTCAGAAGCATTTATTACATTGTCCAATTCTGCAAAATGGGCGCTCATTGCATTTTGTGCTCAATATCGTGACCATAACAACGGTAATTTAGTATTTTCCAGAAGTTACTTCAGAGAATTTGGAATTACCAGTCATGGTTCTATCGATCGTGCGCGAAAGAATCTCCTAGAGCGAAAACTAATAATTAAAACTGCACAGGGTTCAATGCATCCTAAGAGATCAAGTCGATTTGCTACTGGATGGGGGGACATATATTTCAGGCACTACAAAGAATTAGATTATCCAGAAAAAACAGATTCAAAATATTTGTATTGGAATTAGTGCATGCGTCAAGAATATTTTTAATACTAAAGTTGTAAAGAACCCAGACTCTTAGATAAAGCCCATAAATGAGGCACAAAAATATTTAAAATGAATACCTATGTGGGGTACACTGCATACCACATAAGGGCACATTTATGTAAATATGTGCCCATCTTTGGGGCACAAATCTATTCAAATATTTTGCTAATTAATTTTTCCATCTAGAACAAAATATTGTTTAAGACCAATGTTCATTGATATGGGTGTAATCAAATAATCTGGGCCTGATTACTATTATGCTTTTCGATCAATATCAATCACAAACTGATGTATCAGATATAACAATTCAACAGGGTTTATTAGTCCCAATTCTTGGTCTTTGTGGGGAAATTGGAGAAATTACTTCAGTTATTAAGAAACGAGTTAGAGATCAAAGAAATTACAAAGATTTTTCAATGGATCTAAGAGAAGAATCAGGTGACGCTCTGTGGTATCTCTGCAGCATCAGTAGGCATTTGGGAGTTCAATTTAGAAAAGTTGCCACTGATAATTTGCAGCACTTAAAAGCTATACCAGTTTCCCATATTTGTACTGATTTAACAGACTATCAAACTCAAGCTTTATCTACTTTAAAAGTTAGCGATAGACATAGAGAATTTGTACTTGCTGGACTGATTAAAAATGCAGGAAATCTTTTAAAATTATATAAAAATGCAAATGAAGAAGAAAGAAAAACAGATGCATTTCATGACAGCTTAGTAAAAGAAGTAGGCGACATATTATGGTTTCTAGCGATTCTTTGTAAGTTTTACTTTCTGGATCTAAGTCTTGTAGCCCATGAAAATATAGAAAAAATTACTTCAATCCATGACGAAGGAGTAACTTGTAATTTTGACAAAAATTTCCCTCCTGAACAAAGCTTTCCTCGTAAAATGGAGTTTACTATATTAGAGGTAGCCGAAGGTGGAGATTTACAAGTTAAATTATTTGCAAATAACGATCCAATTGGCAATCCATTAAAAGATAACACATATAAAGAAGATCAATATCGCTTCCATGATGCTTTCCATATAGCCAATATGGCAATCCTTGGGTGGTCTCCCAACATGAGAATGTTTCTTGATATCAAACGCAAGAATGACAAAAAAACAGATGAAGTTGAAGATGGGGGACGCGCAAGAATCATCGAAGAAGCTGTTTTACATTTTGTATTTGTAAAAGCACAAAGGCTTGATCTATTTGAAAACAAAATATCTATTGATAGCTCAATCTTGAAAGAAGTTAAGGAACTTACTGGTACTTTAGAAGTTAAACAGTGCACCTTTAAACAATGGGAGAGAGCTTTGCTTGAAGGCTACAGAATATTCCGGCTTTTATGTGAACATCATAAAGGGAAGATAAAAGTTGATTTAGATGCCAAGACTATTACGTTTGAAGAGATTAATGACTAGCTACATAGTAATCAATGAATCCAATTGTATTGATGCTTGGAAAGCTGCATCGGACTATTTATTAAATAACAATAAATCATGCTTTAATCTTCTTATTGGGATTGATAGCCCCACAGAATGTGAAGATAAATGGATTGAATGTTATAACCCAAAACTGTTTAACATTTCATCAACTAGAAAAGGTGACGATTTAAGAGATGTTATTCACACAATATTCCCAGTTAAGCATTATCGAAACATCAAGAATAGAACAGAGCTTTATAGCAAGTATTTAAAGACCCATCTAAGAAGCTCTAAGATAAGCGGTAAAAAGTATGACCGTTGGGGAACATATTTCACGAGGCTAATATGGTTTGATACAATTGACCAAATTAAATTACATATTAATTCCTCTGATTCACTAGAACAAATTGGTAAGATCGTTAATAGTTATCCTGGGAGGCTTAATCAATTAGAAAGCGTTATATCTGCGCTGACTAACTGGAAATCAAATGAAAAAGCAGCTTTGTATTGCCATATCTCTTCCCCCATGCTTGACACCTTACAACCTTTAGGTTTGCCTTGTCTTCAATTTATTCAGTTTACTAAAGCTAATGATGGGTCTATTGACTTAACTGCAGTGTATCGTAACCATGATTATTTCAACAAAGCTCTAGGAAACTTTATTGGGCTTGGTCAGTTATTAGAATTCGTATGTAACGAAAGCAACAAAACAGCAGGAAAACTAAACTGCCATTCTATTAGAGCATATTTTAGAACATCAAAAACTGTATTGAGAGAATTATTGAATAATGAGTAAATCAAATAGTAAAAAGTTATTACAGCTGTGCGGGGAGGTTAAAAAATGTAAGCTATGCGCCAGGATGAACAATAGCAAACGTGTTTTAAATGGCTCATGTGGGCCAATTAATGCTCAAGCATTTTTTATCGGAGAGGCGCCTGGAAGACTAGGTGCTGACGGATCTGAAATTCCTTTCCATGGCGATGTTGCTGGAGACAACTTTGAGAGATTGCTTAATCAAGTCGGGTTAAGCAGATATAACATCTACATTACTAATGCAGTTTTATGTAATCCAAAAGACGATGATGGAAATAACGCAACACCAAATTTAAATGAAATTAAAAATTGCACAAATTACCTGCAACAACAAATCGAGTTAGTTAATCCAAAAATAATTGTTACTTTAGGCGCTACAGCATTAAAAGCTACATCCATAATTGAATCTCATAAAATTAGTCTAAAAAAAGATGTGAGAAAATCTTTCAATTGGTTTAATAGGAAATTAATACCGTTATATCATCCAGGACAAAGAGCAATGGCGCATCGAAGCTTCTTGAACCAACTTGCTGATTACCAGTTCGTTGCTGAAAAGATAAGAAGACTAAATAAGCCAGTTCGCAAGGTGTCTGCTTATATGAATGAGGACGTAGTCTCAATTGTAGACTACATTACACACTTAAAACCTAAAGTTTCATATTTTTGGCTTCACAAAATATTTTATCTGATTGAATATGAAGCCACTAAACAATCTGGAAGTAAACTAACAAACTCATATTTTATCAGACAAAAAGATGGGCCATATTGTACTGATTTAAATATCAAAAAACTTAAAAAATACTTTGGGGATCTCAGAGTTGAACAAAATAAAAATAAGCTCATTATTAGCAGAAGCGCGCCCGACCTATTTGGAAATAAAACAACGAATATTGGTTCACTTTCAAGAGATCAACGTGAGTTAATTATGAGGGTAATTGAAAGGCATGGTAACAAATCTGATTCACAGTTAAAGACTACTGTTTACCTTACAAAACCAATGAAAAAAATTATTAGACAAGAAGAAAAAAATATAAATCTATTTAATTCTCCTGTAGTTTTTAATTAATTTGAGATGTGAAAAGTTCCTTTATATTGCAGCTATGAAGATTCCCAATCCTTATAGCATCACACACGCATTATATACTTTTCGTTAGTTTATAAGTTTTTTTGGCTCATAATTAATTCTTTCCACCTAATTTCCACCAATATACTATTTAAACGAATAGTGTGTTTATGGCACTAGTATTCGATCTCATGTTCTGGCCAGTGATATAAGATGATAATAGACAATGCAATAGAAATAATTACGATGGGTATGTAAATCAATGCTTGATCTACAGTTATGCCTTTTTTTTCTGTATTTCTAAGGAAATACTTTTCTGTGCTAGATATACAAGTAAAGGCAATGAGAATAAATATAACAACTGCAACATAATGAAAAAACCACCATCCTAGAAATTCATATAACGAACTCCACATGTATACTCTATATTGAACGACATTACGTACATAAGCTACTACAAGCCCTGTAACTGCAAGTAACATTGTTTTTCTCAATTCAAGAGAAATTTTCTTCATAATTAAATATATATCTTCTAGTATTGAAGACTATAGTCCGTAGACTATCAGTCACACAAATATATGGTCTACCCTATGGTAGGTCAAGAAAAGCTACAGAAAAATTTTGGCAAGGTGCTTAAATCTGTGCGTACACAAAAATCCTATTCTCAGGAAGGATTGGCTTTAGAATGTGGTTTGGATCGGACCTATATATCTTTATTGGAACGTGGACTTAGACAACCCTCATTAGCAAGTATCTTTTCTCTTGCGCATGCGCTAGATATCAAGGCGTCTTCTTTGATTAAAAAAGTTGAACGGGAAGTAAGCTAAGCTTTTCCATTTCGTAATGAATTTACTACTCGATCCCTTTCTTTTTCAAATATTTCTGTCGCTTCACGTACAGTAATAAAATCCTTTGTCAATCTGAACACATAACGCTTTGCGTAAATTGTAAAGACCGATTACATCTGAATTGTTGATTGCACGTTCAGCAATGGACTCCCATTTAGCGTTAGTTGCTTCATCATAGCAGTAGTTAGGTATTTCCTCTGCTAAGCTCAGGACAGGAATTGAACAGAAAATAATCAATACAGAAGCTTTCATCATTCCTTATTATAATAACTAAATGTGCGGTAGACATTGGTTAGATAGTGCTCCAGTAATGCTTGAAGAGTGTTTTGATTTATCCATAAAACACTGGACGAAGCCACGCTATAACATCTCACCGCAATCAAATGTACTCAGTTTATTCCAAAGCGATACAAGGATTGAGATTACTGAGATGCATTGGGGGCTTATTCCTCCTTGGGCTAAAGAAGGACAATTTAAAAGCCCTTTAATCAATGCACGTAGTGAAACCGTTTGGGAGAAACCTTCTTTTCGGAATTTAATAAAAAATCAACGTTGCATAATTCCTGTTTCAGGATTCTTTGAGTGGAAACGTGAAGGGAAAACGAAACAACCCTATGCCATTAAAGTAAACAATCAGCCATTAATGTTAATCGGTGGAATTTATCAAATCAGCAAAGATGGAGAGATGCAACATTGCATCGTTACAACCCCATCCAATTCTAAAATGGACCAAGTACATGGTCGTCAACCTGTCATCCTTAATCTAGAACAAGCAAAGAATTGGATGACTTATGATAATCAAGACGATAAAGGTGACTTGGATGATCTAATGAACTCCTGCCCAACAGATTGGCTAGATATTTACCCCGTCAGTAACTATGTGAACAATGCTAGAAACCAAGGGCCAGAATGTATCGCAAGAATATAAGATTTATAAACACATTCCGTGATTTAGATTTAATGGAATACGTTATACCTTACTGCATGAGCTGTGGGCATGCAGGTAGGCATCTAGTGCATTCATATTTACCTGATGACAGTAAATTGGATGATTTAATTATTGAGCGCAAAGACAAGCTCTATTGCATTCAATGTAAATGTAAAGAGGTTGGATTGAGGCTTGAATCCAATCCATACATGCCTGGAATCAGTCGAAAGTATCTATTCTCAGATAACATCTGTCGGATGTATCGAATTAGTCGTGGCAGTTGTCGATTACCTTTTGAGAAGACTACATTGCATTAATGCTAATCATCACTGCATATGATGTCCTAAGAGTCTATGGTTGGTTATTTAGAAAGTTAGTAGGTTTATTTAAAAGGAAAAAGCATGACTGAGGAATGGCAACAACATTTACACAGTGCAGAATATGCGCTCGAAAATCTCTCACATGAGCAAGTTAGCACAGTTGCCAAGATGTTGGCTTTGGAAGTTGGAAGCTACCGAAGAAAGTATGGAGACTCAGAGCTTGAGGAAGCAGAACAATTTATCAACGTATCAGAAATGACAGATGATATGAAAGAAATCTTTGTAAAAGGAATGGAAGCGTTATTGGCTGTTGTTAGACAAATTGAAATGAGTGGTGCTGAGAGGCATTGAATATGTCCGCTAACGACCCAAAGCGGACATTTAACTAAGTAATGAATAATAAGAGAAAGCCTTTCATACCAAAAAATTTACCTAAATCTTTGGTGATTAGCTATCTATCATTACTAATTGGTTTAGGATTTGGAGTGATTGGATTTATTTCTGGATTCCTAGATTTAATTGTGATTAAAAACATTTGTGCTATTACATTCATTTGTAGTGTCATTGTTTTTCTTGTGAGTTATATATTTCATACCGAGAGAACGGTCAGAGGGAAATATTCAAATATAGAATCTAAAGATTGGAAAGACCAGATTTGGTGAATGACCGCTATTGGCCGTAAGCAGACATTTGCATATGGTGATCGGATCACATACTCATTTCTACTTAACGATTCCGTAGACTGACAAAATCAATGCGATGATTGATAACGTAATCGGCAACCAAAACTGAAATTTTCGCTCTGAAAGATGCGCAATTATGCCCTCTAACAGTGGAAAGTTGACTGCATGCAGATCTTCTCCTACCTTGAAAGCAAAAAGGTGAACCTTAGATCCATCATCTTGCGTGTAGTTGTATTGCTTATCTAAATCGTAGTAAAGGCGACCAAATAGAAGCTGAGGATCAGCCTTCAGTTGGTTCGCGATATTCTCTACATCAATAGGCACATAGATGACCGAGCTTCGATTGAGTTTGTCTAATTTGTATTTGAGAAACTCATCTATATAGCTGTGATAGATTGTTTCCAATATTTTCAAATTTGTAATTGGGCGCATTATGAAAACGTCAAGCTTCTCAGTTTATAGGCGTCTACTTTTTGGAACATCATGTTTGAGCTGATTACTAGAAATGCATTTACAAAAGTTTTTCATATCTATTTTACAATTATGCCAATCCTTACTAACAACTTCATATACTGTTACTTCATTAGAGATGTCTTGCACTGCGCACTGTAGCAAACGGTGATTTCCATCTTTTACTACACGGACGCTACATGAATCGCAATAGAATGTAATTACATTTTTACTTCTAAAATAGTCATTAGTTGGATTGAATCTAATTTCAGAAAATAGAGCAGGAAGTAATGAGAGTTCATGAAATGAGATTGGAAAAGCCTCCGTTGGTGGTGTTTCAAATGAACCGATATATCTTGTGCGCTCCCTGTTTGTGCGCCATGTTGGATAAGCATTGCCCTCAATTAATTCTCTTGTTTGACTTGTATACTTAATATAGCTAGGCGCAACTGCGTCACAGCGCTCACTCAAATTTGCTGTGCATTGTTCTTTTATGGTAATTGAAACAAACTCCTTTTCGTCGATATTTTCAAGATTTTTCATATCTGGAAATTTTAAATATTAGATAGTTTAAATACATTTCTACTCGCTATTTATATAATGCCTGCAATGTCCGCTTTGGGTCGTAACAAACATTTATTCGTCAGAAAGCGCTATATTTCTTTCTGAACAAAGTTAGCACTACCAGTTTGCATACTACTTTGAAATAGTTCGTCCTTATTAAATTCTGTCTTGTCCCAAATTATTTGGCATATTTTTTCCACATTTTCCCGAGCACATTCGGCATTTTTATCGGTAGCATACTTCTGCCAATCAGCACGAAGCATTTCGCCCATTCGCTCGTCATAGTTGTCAATTGAAAGCATCTTCTCGTCTCGTAGCAATTCGTTTTTACCATGCGCTACTTTATTCCGAATACCAAATATTTCTGGTGCGATACGCCATGGTGTCTCTCCAAAATTGGGTTCGATTTCCAACTTTTCACAAATGATATTAATTTTACCTTTTGGACTTAGGCGCTCTAGGTCACTCCATGATTCGAAAATTGCGTTTCCCACGTGGTTTAAAAAAGCTTCTAAGGTGAACGCAGTAAACACGATACTGCCAAGGAATTGATGATAAGACCCTACTTGGTTTTCTTTCCCGTGTTTCAAAAAGATTCTCGATGAGTGCCAATGTTCAGCATATGTAATGATTTCTCGTTCGCTAGTTTTATGAACTTTATTAATATTCATATGCTCTCTTGTTTCCCTCTTGGAAATCTCTGCGTTGAGTAATGAGTATCTGTTCAAGTGTGTTGATCTTCCAGCCAATCAGGAAATCTATTTGTTTCTTTGAGTCGGTGATTGCAAAGTCGTAATCGGTGAAATCTTCTGTAATGAATTGGCGTGCTGCGGCCTTTGCGGATTTTTCTAATTCGATGATTCCAAAGATATCTGGATCAGCTGCTCGGATATGATCTACAACATCATCTATACGGGCTTGGCTTTCGTCTCTAAACTTTTGAACATTCCAAACGAGAATAGAGAAACTCATATATATGAGTATTAAACGATTACATTAATGGATTGATCAATATTCATACGAACTTCTAACTATTCCGTTTTAAACTATATGTTTAACTAAATTGCGTAAGGCACTCAATTTGATAGGCGACATTTTCTAATTTCTACATTAGCAATAATTACACTTGACGATTATCTCATAACAAGAGCAATATAAATCCTAATAAGAATAAAATCTGTTGGGAGAGTGCTATGCGCATACGTGCTGTTCTGGTTTCTGTCGTTTTATTTCTTTTCACAAACTCAATGGTGCATGCCAATCTGGTGGCCTCGACACCGGGTGAGTTTTCAGTCAGCAGTACGGGTGCTGCAACTTACTCTGTTCCAATTGTTGTACCACCAGGTACAGCAGGTGTAGAACCCAAACTTTCCCTAAATTATTCCAGCCAAGGTCGAAATGGTTTGTTAGGTGTGGGTTGGTCCATTGGTGGTCTCTCAGTAATACATAGATGCCCTGCCAATTTAGTGAAAGATGGATTTATTGATGGCATTGATTTTGATGACAACGATCGTTTTTGTTTAGACGGCCAACCTTTAATAGCAATCAATGGCACCTACGGTGCCAACAATACTGAATATCGTACCGAGATTAACAATTTCTCCAAAATTATTTCCTATGGCAGCACGGGCAATGGTCCCGAGATGTTTAAGGTTTGGACCAAAAGCGGTGAGATTATGGAATATGGGTACACAACTGATTCCAGAATTAATCCCCCACTTGCAGATGGAACAACACAATCTGATGCACTTTGTTGGTTACTAAACAAAGTAACGGACACCGTTGGCAACTTTATGACAGTTACCTATTTTGAAGACACCTCAACTGGTGAAAACTATCCACAACAAATAGATTACACAGGTAATACAGGCTTAACTCCATACAACTCAGTAGAGTTCACATATGAGGCCAGAACAGATTCAGGAACGCGTTATCTTGCTGGGTTAAAAATGGAATCCACAAAACGATTGAAAACCATTACCAGCAAAGAAGGCGCAAATAAAGTAAGAGAATATAAATTAACTTATATTGAAACTACAGAAACTAACCAATCACAAATTTCATCTTTTCAAGAATGTGATGGTAGTGCAAATTGTATTGCAGCTACGAACTTAACCACTCCTCATGAAGCAGATGGAACAACGACTCAGGCATTCCTGCAACAAGGTTCTTCACAAGGACCAGTTTGGCGAGATGGAAATGGGCATGATTCATTTTTAGGAGAATTTAATGGGGACGGACGCACGGATGTAGTACAGATCGCGCGTGATAACTATAACGCACAAACTTTATTCACAAATACAAATGGATCCTTCACACAAGCTTTTCATGATACAACGAGTTTAATTTGGCGAACGGGTGATACAGGTTATGGAACCTTCCCAGGTGATTTTAACGGAGATGGCTTAACCGACTTATTACAACTTCAGCGATCAAATTATTATGGTCAAACTCTGTTAGCAGATGGAAATGGATCTTTTACACAAGCGCACCTTCAAAATAATTATCCAAATGATGGATATTTTTGGGATGGTGGTCCCGTGAATAATACTGGAACAGATACCTACATGGGAGATTTCAATGGTGACGGATTAACGGATGCTGTTCAAATTCAAAGAGATTACTACCAATCTCAAACGTTACTCTCAAATGGAGATGGAACGTTTTCTCGTGCGCATTTACAAGACAACTACCCTACAAATGGAACAATTTGGAGAACTGGTACCGCAACAGATGCATATACAGGAGACTTTAATGGGGATGGATTAACAGACATTCTCCAGGTAATGGAAGGATATTATCAAGCACAAACCTTACTTTCGAATGGAGACGGAACATTTACTCAAGCGCATCTTCAAGATAACTATCCTAACGATGGTGTAATTTGGAGAGTGGGAAGTGCAAGTGAAATATTTACAGCAGATTTTAATGGAGATGGTCTAACTGACATTCTCCAAATTATGAAGGATTATTATTTAGCACAAACGTTACTCTCAAATGGAGATGGAACTTTCACACGTGCACATTATCAAGATAATTATCCTAATGACGGCGTAGTTTATAGAGTTGGTAGTGGATATACGACTCACCTAGGAGATTTTAATGGCGATGGCATGTCTGACATTTTGCAATTGCATCGTACTCTATATGAAGGACAAACTTTATTTTCAAATGGTGACGGGACTTTCACTCGTGCACATTTGCAAAGTAACTACCCTAATGATGGTAACTATTGGGATGGCGGGCCTGAAAATAATACTGGTACTGATACGTTTGTTGGTGAATTCAGTGGAGATGGTTTGTCAGACGTATTACAAATTCAACGAGAATACTATTACGCACAAACACTTTTCTCGAACGGTAATCAATTTGAGTTAGCTTCAGCCATTATCAATGGCCTTGGTGTTGACATAGAAATTGACTACACGCCAATAACAAACAACACCATTTACACCAAAGGCAGTGGTGCGAGTTTTCCTGAGATTGATTTACAAGCCCCGATGTATGTGGTGAGTGAGTCTAGAACTAATAATGGATTGGGGTCAAATGAATTTAATACACTTACCTATGAATACGAAGGTGCAAAGGTACATGTACAAGGGCGTGGGTTATTAGGCTTTAGTAAACGTACGGTGACCGATGTCGATACCAACATCGTCATTGAAACTAACTATAAACAAGCGTTCCCATACATTGGCCAAGTTGAATCAACCAAGACTACAGTTGATGGCACACTCGTTTCAGAAGAAAGTAACACCTTTGCTGCATTGGGTAACACTACAACGGGACCCGCGTTCCCTTATGTCGATCCTGCCGTGAGCAAAACCTATGACGTAAATGGCGGTGCATTACTGACTACCGTTACAACCGACAGCACCTATGATAGTTATGGCAATCCAACCAATATAACGGTGACGACTGCGGATGTAGGCATTGATACCTACACCACCACAACTTTAAATACCTATACCAACGATACAACGAAATGGCATTTAGGCAGATTAACTCAAGCCGTCGTTTCCAAAACCGGTGGTGCACAAACTAGTCCATCACGAACTTCTACGTTTGAATATGATTCCACAAATGGTTTACTCACCAAAGAAACCATTGAGCCCGGTGGTTCGTTTGAACTTGTTAAAACCTATACACACGATGGCTTTGGTAATCGCATCAGTGTCACGGAAAGTGGTTCAGGTATTACAAGTAGAACCACCACTACGAGTTATGACAGCAAAGGTCAGTTCCCAACGACGGTTACCAATGCATTGGGTCACAGCGAATCCCGTGAATACAATGATCCTTACGGTAACGTCACAAAGTTAACTGGACCCAACTTATTAGACACCACTTGGGAATACGATTCATTAGGACGCAAGAGTCGTGAAATGCGTGCTGATGGGACCGAAACGAATATGACCTATGCATTTTGTAATGGTAGTTGTCCGTCACAAGTCAGTAGTTTGGCTTCATACAAAATCACAACCACTACTACGGGTGCCGCCACCTCTATTGCTTATTATGATGCCGTAAACCGCGTCATTCTCACGGAGACCCAAAGCTTTGATGGCACCAGTGTGTATGTTGAAACAGAATATGATGCACAAGGTCGAGTGGATCGAAGATCCAATCCTTACTTTGGTACTTCAACAACCTATTGGACCGACTACAGCTATGATGATTTAGGTAGAGTAATCCAAGAAGATTCCCCGACTACAGGTTTAACCACGATGACTTACAGTGGTTTCATCACAACAGTTACTGTACATCGTGATCAAGGTGGAACAATTACTCAACTTGATAACAAAGAACAAACCAACAGTTTGGGCCAAACCCTATGGACCGAAGACGATAATAATAATCAACTTACCTTTGCCTATGATGCACAAGGTAATCTTATTACGGTTACGGATAGTGAAGGCAACATCACTAGCAACACTTACAACCTCCGAGGCTTTAAAACCACCATGTCTGATCCTGACATGGGCGATTGGAAGTACGAATACAATGTACTGGGTGAGTTGACCGCACAATGGGATGCAAAAACCAGTCATACTGGTCCTGCAACGGTCACCATGAGTTACGACAAACTCGGAAGACTTATCAGCCGAACGGAAAATGAAGGAACGACTACATGGACCTATGATACGGCTACCAAGGGTAAAGGCAAACTTGCCAGTGTCTCGCATTATGGGGGTTACAGTCGAAGTCACACCTATGACAGTGTAGGCAGACCGAGTTCGACCACCACCGTCATTGGTGGCAGTAGTTACACCGCCACTACAACCTACGATCCTTCAGGCAGAGTGGATGATGTGAGTTATCCAGGTAGCAGCAACTTCAAAGTTGATCACGTATACAACATACATGGCTATTTAGAAAAAGTACGTAATGCCAATAACACCTCTGAAGTGTTTTACACCGCACTCGCAGCTGATCAATTTGGCAATATCACCTCACAAACACTTGGAAGTGGTGCCGCTGCCATTACCACCTTTAGAAGTTATCAACAAAACTCTGGACGTATCCAACACATTGATAGTGTCGTACAAGATTTAGAGTACACCTTTGACTCTATCGGTAATCTCACCCAACGCAAAGATCATGATCAATCTGCACTTACCGAAGACTTTACCTATGACAACTTAAATCGACTTAAGAAAGCCGATGTATTGACAGTAGGATATGTAGACTTCACGTATGATGATCTTGGCAACATCACGAATAAGTCCGATGTAGGCAATTACACCTATGGTGCAGGTAATGCTGGACCGCATGCGGTGACCAGTGCAGGTGGAAACACGTACACCTATGACAACAACGGTAATCAAATCACAGGGGACGGTAAAACCATAACCTGGTCCTCCTTTAATAAGCCTACACAAATCACAAAAGGTAGTAGTACCAGTTCATTTACCTACGGACCGGATCGTGCGCGTTATTTACAAGTCACGACAGAAAGTTCAACGACCACTACTACAACTTACATTGGTGGCTTATATGAAAAAGTAGAAAAGACCGGACAAGCCACACAAGAGAAACACTTTATACGTGCTGGAAATCAGACCATTGCAATCTTTACGGATCGAAGCAGTGGCACCGATACTACTGAATACTTACATCGTGATCACCTAGGTTCCATTGACACCATTACCGATGCAAATGGAGCCATTGTAGAAAAACTTTCTTTTGATGCGTTTGGTAAACGCAGACTCAGCAACTGGAACAGTGGTGTACCAAGCATTGTAAGCAACAACACGCGCGGTTACACCGGCCATGAGATGTTAGATGCGGTGGGACTGATTCACATGAATGGTCGAGTCTATGATCCGTTGCTTGGAAGGTTCATGAGTGCGGATCCTACGATGCAATTTCCTAAGAACATGCAGAATTACAATCGGTATTCTTATGTACTTAACAATCCGTTGAGTTATACCGATCCAAGTGGATTCTTTTTGAAATCAATTAAAAAAGCTTTTAAGAAATTAGTTAAAGGAATTAAAAAAGTATTTAAGAAGATTGCACAGAATGAATTACTGAGTGCATTAGTTACGATAGGTGTCGGATTTGGTGTATTTACACTTGCGTCAAAGTTTATTGCAAGCAAAGTAATTGCTGGCGCGATAGGCGGATTTGCTGGTGGTTTTGTAGGGAGTGGAGGTGATATTAGAGCTGGTGTAATTGGAGGTTTATCTGGTGCGGCATTAGGCGCTATAGGTGCTAAATTTGGGAAACCACAATTATTTTCACCAAAACATTTTATTAAAATTGGGTTGCATGGTTTAGTAGGAGGAGCTGCATCTGCTGCTCAAGGTGGGAAATTTGGTAGAGGCTTTTTATCCGCGGGAGTAACTCAAGCGTTCGCTCCTGGTATTGACAATATTGATAGTGACAACCTGGGAATAAGCCTAGAAAGAACTTTAGTTGCAGCAGTGGTTGGTGGTACAACATCAGAGTTAACTGGCGGTAAGTTTGCAAATGGAGCTGTCACCGGTTCCTTTTCAAGATTGCTTAATGATGAATACACCAAGCAATTAGCTGAGGATTTAAAACAGAAAATTGATGTATTACTTAAAATGTCAAATAAAGAGCTGAAAGTTGCATTGGGTGTCACTGCTTCAGATTTACCAATAGTAAAACATCAATTAGGGGTAATTTATGGTGCTGCGAATGGCCAACAATATATAGACACTATTATAGAATTTGAAAAAGATTTAATAGAACTAGGAATTAGAGCTCCGATAACAAAAGGTGCAAAAAAATGGTGGAATATTTTTAGTATTCATGAACCCGAATACGATTTTTCGGGTTTTAAAATTAATTGCAACGGAATTAATTGTGGAATTTTACATGAACCCACTGGAAAATTTACGCCAGCATGTAGATCCCAAAATGCTAATGGATTTGCTTCGTGCTGATAAGTTTGAGCCTAAAAAATATTCTGATTATATTGCTAATTACGTTATTAGTCTTTTATACAAATGTAGTATTTGGAGGTTGCGCAACAAGTGTAAAAGTATTTGATGGATTTATATTTATCCCAAATGATGAATACTTTTTAGATAGTAGAGAAACTGAAAAGATTCTGTTTCGATCTATGGATCTTTTAGATCAAATATCATATGGCCCTTATACAAATGATATAAATATCGAAACACAAGAAGGGGAAGTTAGTTGGGAGAATTATTTTCTTCTTAGTAAAGATAAATATGAAAATTTAAATGTAAATATCATGACCCCAGATGAGGGAGTTCCATTTCATAAAGAGTTATACGTGGTTGTAATACATAATAAAAAAACTTATTTATTAATAACTAGCAAAAATTCTGATAAATGGAAATATATCATGGATACCTATAGGCAAATATCGATTTCAGACTTTGTAGATTTGCCAAATCGAATAAAATAAATCAACAACACCAAATTCGATTGAATTATTGGCAGGGGTAACAATTCACAACAAACTTATTGCCTGACTTATAGTGCTCTGTTGTGCTTTGTTTGAAAATTTTTAGTAAAAGTATGTTGTGATCGCCCAATGCGTTTCAATAAAAACAATTACTTAAAAAAGGAGATGATGGCTATGGTTGGACTTGAACCAATGACCCCAGCATCATGAATGCACTGCTTTACCTTATCCCAAAATCAGAAATTGTTGAGGTTTATGTAAATTCAAATGTATATATAGTGGTGGAAAATTGGTGGAAATTAAAAATTTTGGTGAAATTTATTCGTATTAGTTTAGCTAACCTTTTGATCCTACTGGTGGGCCCGGTAGGATTCGAACCTACGACCAAAGGATTATGAGTCCTCTGCTCTAACCAACTGAGCTACAGGCCCTAAAGGAGTGAAATTTGAATAGAGAATTTTACCCTAATTCTCTAAGGAATTTCCTTATTCTATTTCTAGAAAGCTGCGTAATTGCTCAGAACGACTTGGATGACGTAATTTGCGTAATGCTTTGGCTTCGATTTGACGAATACGTTCACGCGTAACATCAAATTGTTTACCTACTTCTTCTAGAGTGTGGTCGGTATTCATGTCAATACCAAAACGCATGCGCAGTACTTTTGCTTCTCTAGGTGTGAGCGAGGCAAGTATTTCACGTGTGGCTTCGCCTAAACCTTCAAAAGCTGCAGAATCGACCGGGGATTCAATAGTGGCATCTTCAATAAAGTCGCCAAGATGTGAGTCTTCGTCATCACCGATAGGTGTTTCCATGGAAATCGGTTCTTTGGCAATTTTTAATACTTTGCGAACTTTGTCTTCAGGCATTTCCATGCGTTCCGCGAGTTCTTCTGGTGTTGCTTCACGACCCATTTCTTGAAGCATTTGGCGTGAAATACGATTAAGTTTGTTAATCGTTTCAATCATATGCACAGGAATTCGAATTGTGCGTGCCTGGTCGGCAATTGAACGTGTAATTGCTTGACGAATCCACCATGTTGCATAAGTAGAAAATTTATAACCACGTCGATATTCAAATTTATCTACGGCTTTCATTAAACCAATGTTGCCTTCTTGGATAAGGTCTAAAAACTGTAAGCCACGATTGGTGTATTTTTTTGCAATTGAAATAACCAAACGTAAGTTTGCTTCGACCATTTCTTTCTTGGCTCGACGAGCTTTTGCTTCGCCAATCGACATACGACGATTGATGTCTTTGATTTCGCCTACAGTCAAACCTATTTCATCTTCAATAAGTAATAGTTTCTCTTGTTCTTTAATAATTTCAGGTTTTAATTCCTCTATTGCTTTAGAGTACTTAGCACGAGCTTTTGTTTGATTGTCCGCCCATTTTAAATCGGTCTCATTACCCGCAAAAGTTTCAATAAATTTGCTGCGAGACATTTTTGCATCGTGTACACAAATCTGCATGATACCTCGCTCGTGAGAGCGGATACGGTTCATCATTTTGCGTACGTCTTCAGTAAGAATATCTACAATTTTTGGCACTAACTTGACCATAGTAAATTCTTCAGCGAGTTTTTCGCGTGCCTTGCCTAACTTTTTGTCATCATTGGCGACTGTAGTGCTAGAAAGTTTTTTAAATAATTTTTCTAAGCCTTTAAAAAATGCACGAGCTTCTTCTGGGTCAGGACCAGTGTCGATCTCTTCCTCATCTTCTTCGCCTTCTAGTTGGTTTCTCTCTCTTTCTGCTTGCTGTTGAGCGGCGGGAGGTGGAATCGCATCAGTGTCTTCATCTGGATCAACAAAGCCTGTGATTAAATCGGTTAGTCGTAACTCTTCGGTTTCAACTTTGTTGTACATGAAGAGTAATTTTTCTATCGTGGCGGGGTAGTGCCCGATTGCGAATAAAACCTGGCGTAGACCATCTTCAATACGCTTGGCAATTTTAATTTCGCCTTCTCGAGTCAATAGATTAACAATACCCATCTCACGCATGTACATACGTACTGGGTCTGTTGTGCGTCCAAACTCACTATCAACGGTTGCAAGTGCAGCAGCAGCTTCTTCCGCTGCATCATCATCGGTCACGCTATCATCAGTTAGCACTAAGCTATCGGCATCGGGTGCTTGTTCATGGACTTTTATGCCCATGTCATTAATCATGCTTACGATGTCTTCGATTTGCTCGGGATCAACAATGCCACTAGGCAGGTGGTCATTTACCTCGGCATAGGTGAGATAACCTTGCTCTTTACCTTTTGCGATAAGTTGTTTGATGCTGGATTGTTGATCTTCGTCCATTTGCTAGTGCCAGATTTGAAAGCTATTGAGTGAACCGGAAAGTATATCAGAAAAGACTGATATAGATAGTATCTATGATACTTTCTGATGAAGTAAGTTCTTGAATTCTTGAAGTTCATCATCATTTAGGCCGCCAGAACGCTGTTTTTCAATGAGTTCCTGTACCCGAGTTTTCTGAGATTTACGCTCGATCCAGCCTAGGGCATCATCTAGAGCAGCCTTAGGATTTGTCAACTCTGGTGGATTCCAGGACATTAGTTTCTGAATTTGTTGTTCCTCTTTTTGGCCTCGAAAACGTTCAATCAAGGCCGCATGATTGAGCGCTGGCTCTTGTTGCCAAATGGAAATAATTTTTGAGAGTAACGGCACACCCGATAGAGAGCTGTTTTCAAGATATACAGTAGATTCTATTTCCAAAGCTAATGATGGTTGATGTAGCAATGCCGCTACTGCTAAACGTACTGGTGTTACTTTATTATTTGAAGTGGCCAAAGCTGTATTCTGTGTTCTTGAAGAAGTGGTGTATTGAATAGGCGCACCAACTTTTTTTTCTAATTCTTCGAAAATTAATTTTTTGTAAATACCTTGAGGAAATTTTTCTAATAAAGGTTTTGCAATTTGTGCTAGCCTGGCTTTTCCCGATGGGGTTCGAATGTCAATGTCTTCGCATAACTTTGAATATATAAAATTCGATAAAGAATCACCTTCACTAACATACTGTAAAAATATTTCTTTACCACGAGTACGAATTAAACTGTCAGGATCCTCGCCTTGTGGTAGAAATAAAAATTTTGCTTCAAGACCATCTTTAAATAGAGGTATGGTTTGCTGTGCTGCACGCCATGCAGCATCTCGACCTGCACGATCACCATCAAAACAAAAAATAATTTCTTGAGTGCAGCGATATAAATTTTGTATATGTTGAGAAGTAGTTGCAGTACCTAGTGTTGCGACAACATTTTCTATGCCATGTTGCGCAAGAGCAACAACATCCATATAGCCTTCAACGACGATAAGTGACTTTGAAGTTTTTTTTGCTTTGCGAGCCTCATATAAACCATATAGCGATTCACTTTTGTGAAAAACAGGTGTCTCTGGCGAATTTAAATATTTAGGTATTGCATCGTCTAGAACTCGACCGCCAAATCCAATCACACGTCCACGGCGATCTTTAATTGGAAACACAATGCGGTTACGAAAACGATCGTATAGACTCCCTTTATCGCTTTTTTTAATTAAACCAATTTCGATCAATTGTTCTTGTGTAGCAGCGTTATCAAATTGTTTCAGCAAGTTTTCAAAGCCATCTGCGGCATAACCCAAATCATATTTGGCAGCGATCTCACCACTCACACCTCGATTTTTTAAATAATCAATTGCGTGTTGATGTTGTCGTAAGTTTTTTTGAAAGTGGGTATTTGCTTGTTCTAATAGTACATAAAGTTCTTGGTGGCCATCTTTTACATAGTTAGTATCGTCATGAGGTACTTCTAAGCCATGTTGTTGAGCAAGAACTTCTACTGCTTCAATAAAATCTAAGCGCTCATATTCCATTAAAAAACCCAGTGCGGTGCCATGTGCTCCACAGCCGAAGCAATGATAAAATTGTTTTTCGGGGCTTACCGTAAATGAGGCTGTTTTTTCATTATGAAATGGACAACAAGCGGCATACTCTTTGCCTTTCTTTTTTAATGAAACATGGCTATCTATGAGCTCAACAATATCTGTGCGATTGATGATTTCATCAATAAAGGTTTGGGGAATTCTCGAGGACACTGTGCGCTAGCTAATTATATATGAAAGTAATTTTGTAAGCAGACAATGATGAACCTTTCGCATTAAAACTTAAAGGTTTTAAGTTAAACCCTAGAGCTAAACTCTTAAAGCTAAGCCAAGATACACTATATTTATTCGGGTTTATTGTTTGTTGATGAGTTCTTGTAGGTACTTAATTTGGATAGGGTAAGGGGTATTTTTTTTCAGCGCATCTGAAAGCTGTTCGATACCTTTCAATGCCTCTTCTCGTGAAGTGTAGGAGCCATGTACTAAAACATACCAAGTTTTGTCAGCAGAAGATTTTTGATAGTAAGCAGTATTTTCTATTAAGGAGTGTTTATTGATAAAATCTAAAAGATTTTTTTCATTAGGTGAAGCGACTATTTGTATCGTATATGAGCTAGGGTCTTGCTTGATTATCCAATCCGAAGAAAAGTCTGAGTTTTGAGTCGTTTTCTGTTCAAGGGCTTCTGTTGTTTTAGTTGTAATAGTAGGTTTTTCTTTGGGCTTTTTATTTGCTTTTGCATCCTTTTCAACCTCAGACTTATCTTTTTGTAGAGGACCTAGTACCAGTGGCGCTACATAGGGTTTTGCAATAGGTTTTTCCGTTTGCTTTTCTTTTTCTGCAACTTCAAGTTTTTTAGTTTCAGTAGTTGGGGTTTTTTCAGATTTATCAGCTAATTTGGGTTTCTCTATCTCCTGCTCAAGTTTTGGTTTCGAAATATCGAGTTCTATGGGCTCATCTGAATCATCGGAATTTTTAATTAAGGCAGAGAAGATAACTGCCAGTCCAATTAGTCCAGCTAGTATTAGTCCTAACCGCATACCAGGGCTGGATTGAAATTTGTGAGATTTGTTATCAGTAGAAGATGGATGCTCACATTGATAAGAAAGTTCTTCACGCGCCAATTTATTAATATATTTAGGTAAGCCTTTTGACTTTGAATAAATCTCTGTAATTTTAGAGGGGCTAAAAATATCTTGGCTAGAAGCGCCGGCTTGCTCTAAACGATAGTTAAGATAATCTTCACATTGACTTGCATCAAAAGAACGCACATTCACTTGGTATATTTGAGTTGCAGCGGGATTTGTTTGTTCTAGTTCAGACAGTTGAGTTTGCACATTGGGTTCAGCGGCAAGTACCAAACCCATGGCTTTGTCAGATTGCAAGCCAACATGATGCTTTAGTTTTAATAGTTCATCGAGTACATTATTTTCAAGTCGATGTGCATCATCAATGATGAGTACAGGATGCTTTTCGTCTTCTATATATTGTTTTATATGCTCGCTTGTATTCAGCGGTTCATTATCAGTATCTAACAGGTCGGGGTCTTCATCTGCATTTTTTGATAGCTGCCAACGCTCTTTAATCTTTTGTTCGATATCAGCAAAAGTGGTCTTTGGCTTAGCTCTCAAGGTGCAAAAGTTAAACTGTTGGTAACCTTTACGCAGTAGCATGCGTAAATGTGTGGTTTTGCCTATACCTACTTCTCCAAGCAGCACGATCGTTGAGTTTTGATTTAATAAATAGTCCATCAAAACATTCATGGACATTTCGAGTTGCTTATCTATAAATATAAAAGGATCTCGTGCATGATCAATAAATGGGTTTTGTTCAAGGCCTAATTTTTCAAGACATTCGATCGATATAAAATCCATATCCATATCTTCAATTGCATCAGCGTTATAGCGATTTTCAAATGGTTTTTGCATTGAATATCCGTTCGTGTTCAGCAATCGCATAACGATCAGTCATGCCGGCAATATAATCTGCAACAGTACGTGCTCTGCCTTGAGAGCCTTTTAGTGATTCAGCAGTTGATGCATACATTTGATATTCATCGGGCATAAGCTTGATGTCATTATAAAATGAAGTATATAAATCTAAAATTATATTTTTTGCCTTTTGACTCATACGGTGTACTTTGTAGTGTTGGTACAGATTCTTATTTAAGAAAGATTTGAGCTCACGGTTTTTTAAATACATCGATTCACTGAATTGGATTAAAGGCTTAGTTTCAGAACGCACGTCATCGATTGTTTTAGGTTTTTTATGCATTATGGCATCTGAACTTTTGGTTATTAAGTCAGTAACAAGTTCATTAATTATGCTGCGAATACTCTCATAAACCTTGCGGCGTTCACTTAGTTCAGGAAATTTTGTGGTTACCTGTTCAAACTTACCGTTAAATAATTCGATTTCACTCAGTTGTTTGACCGAAATAAGACCTGCGCGTAAACCGTCATCTAGGTCATGATTATTATAAGCGATTTGGTCTGCGATATTGGTTAATTGTGCTTCTAGGCTGGGCTGTTTACGGTCTAGAAAGCGTTGCCCCAAAGAGCCAAGCTTCTCTGCATTTTTGCGCGAGCAGTGTTTAAGAATTCCTTCTCTGGTTTCAAACATTAAGTTCAAGCCTTCAAATGTGGGATACTTCAGTTCTAGCTTATCGACAACACGTAATGATTGTAAATTGTGCTCAAACCCACCATGTTCTTGCATACATTCATTGAGAGCGTCTTGGCCGGCATGGCCGAACGGTGTATGACCCAGGTCATGAGCTAAGGATATTGCTTCACATAAATCTTCATTAAGATTTAATGCACGTGCGATAGCGCGTGCAATTTGCGAAACTTCAATAGAGTGAGTTAGCCGTGTTCGAAATAAGTCGCCTTCGTGATTAACAAAAACTTGCGTTTTGTATTCTAGCCTGCGAAATGCAGTGCTATGAATAATTCTCTCACGATCACGCTGGAATTCAGTTCGATATTTTGTGCCTGCCTCGTTATATTGTCTACCTGAACTTTTGTCGTCATGCGCAGCATAAGGAGCTAAACCTTTAAAAGAAATTGCCTCGTTAGTCCTTATCGCAGATTGCACATTCATATCTCTATTTATTACAAAACTCTTTTAACGTTTCTTCAAGCAATGTTGGCTCATAGTTTGCAGTTAAAGTGGCATCTCCAATACTTTTAAGCAGTACTAAAAATAGTTTTCCAGCACGGACTTTTTTGTCTACAGACATATGCGCCATAAACTCATCGATGCTCATGCTATCTGGTACAGTAGTTGGTAAATTTGCTTTTTCTAAAAGCGCTTCGACACGAGAATAATCCTGTTCTGTTATCCATCCTTGTTTTATGGATAAGCGCATGGCCATTAACATCCCACAAGCAACCGCTTCACCATGCAGCCAATTACCATACCCAACGCCTGTCTCAATGGCATGCCCAAAAGTATGGCCAAAATTTAATAGTGCGCGTGTACCCGTTTTTTCTAACTCATCTTCTGCAACAATTTCTGCTTTATTTTTACAAGAGCATTGTACTGCATAGGCAAGTGTTTCAGGATCACGGTTGATGAGTTTTTGAATGTTCTTTTCTAACCAAACAAAAAAATTATCATCTCTTATTAATCCATACTTTATAACCTCAGCAATACCGGCACTTAACTCACGGTCATCTAATGTGTTTAGCGTACTAAGATCGGCGATCACACACTGAGGTTGATAAAAACAACCAATCATATTTTTACCAAGTGTATGGTTAACACCGGTTTTACCACCTACAGAAGAATCTACTTGTGCAAGTAATGTGGTGGGAATTTGTAGAAAATTTACACCACGTTGATAGGTTGCGGCTGCAAAGCCTGTAATATCACCAACCACACCTCCCCCAAGTGCAATTAAAGTGGTATTACGATCACAATGCTTTTCTAAAAGAGAAGTGTATATGGCTTCCATTGTGGAGAGATTTTTATATTTCTCTCCATCAGGTAAAATCAGATTATTACAATTAAATCCCTCGTAGATTTCCAAAAGTTTATCAAGATATAGAGGCGCAACTTTTTCATTACTCACAATAAAAACATTTTTACTAGGGATGTGTTTAGTAAGTAGTTCAACATCCGAGAGTAATTTTTCGCCAATGTAAATCGGATAACTTCTTTTACCAAGTTGAACATCAAATGTTTTCATTTTGAATAATTTTTAAAATTTGTTCAGTTGTCCATTTAACTGTATGTCTGTCGGTAATAATAGTGTGACTTGCAATAGACTCATATAGTGGTGTTCGTTGTTCTAATAGTTTGCAAATTGTCTCGCGTCTATTTGATGTTTTAAGTAGTGGTCTTGAGCCTTCGTTTTTAGCTCGACTGAGTATAGTTTCAATAGAGGCTTTTAAATAAAAAACAATTCCGGCTGATGACAATAATTGTCGATTTTTCTTCGACAAAATTGCACCACCACCAGTTGCTAACACTATGTTATTCAGTTGGCAAAGCTCATAGATTACTTTTTCTTCGCGTTTACGGAACCCTTTTTCACCTTCATATTCAAAAATAGTAGCAATATCAACACCGGTACTACTAATAATTTCCTGATCACTATCGTGGAATTCTCTTGAAAGTTTTCTAGCCAGCCTTTTCCCAACAGTGGACTTGCCTACACCCATAGCGCCGATAAGAATAATGTTTTTTGTATCCACTTGCTTTTGAACTTTCTCAGAGCACTGTTGTTCCTATATAGCTAGCAAAAAGAGTATAGACCAAAACGAAAAAACCCTCTTTATTGCAAAAGAGGGTCAAAAAATATGAAATAACAACGAGGTTAGCGAACTAACTTTAATTGCTCACTAATGATTTTAGGAGTAATAAATACTAATAATTCAGACTTGTTGTTTTCACGCAAAGATGTATTTCTGAAGAGTACGCCAACAAATGGCAAGATCACCAAAGAATGGTACACGGCTTATTGAGTCGGACTCTATCTTGCTGATATACACCTCCTAAGGACAATAGTTTGTCCATTATCGACTAACACATCAGTTTCAACTTCATTCGTGTCAATAGAGGGTATAAAGCCACCAAAGCCTGATGGAACCTCTTCGCCTACACTGTCATTGGTGACAACTAAGCTTCATAGATACTCGGTCATCTGGCGTAATTTGTGGAGTGACTTCAAGAGATAGAACCGCCTTCTTGAACTCAACATCTGTTGCACCACTTGAGGTAGCAGACTGAAAAGGGATTTCAGTACCTTGTTCAATTCTTGCGGTAGTTTGATTCGAGGCTATCACTCGTGGAGTTGATACAACTTCAGCTCTACTTTCTGCTTGAGCTGCTGATAATTCTAAATCAAGTATTAAGCCTAAAGGTAATTTAGCAAGCGCTAAACCAATACTTCCTGTTGACCCAGCAGCAGGTAAATTTACGTTTAGTCTATTGTTAAGAGATATGTTTCCACCACTCAAGGCTTGATCTGTTCCTTCAAGGTTTCCAGCAATAGCATCAAAGTCATCATCACCAGCAAGATTGCTATCTTGATTTGATATACCAAAGCGTACACCTAAGGATTTACTAAAATCATCGTTAGCAACCACAATACGTGATTCGATTAGTACTTGTTTAACTGGAATATCTAATTTTTCGATTAAGCGTCTAATTTCATTTAGCTTAATAGCGGTATCTTGAACTAATAAATTATTAGTACGATCATCCACAGTTACGTTACCTCTTTCTGATAATAACGAGTTATCTGAGGATTTTAATAATGCGGCGAGATCTCCTGCACGCGCATAATTAACTTGAATAAACTCGGAACGTAGTGGTGCAAGTTCTTGAACTTGCTGTTGAGCTTCGAGCTCCAGTTTTTCGCGCGCCGCAATTTCTTCACTAGGCGCAACGTAGATTACATTACCATTTTCACGTTTACCAAGGCCTTTAGTTTTTAAAATAATGTCTAGAGCTTGATCCCAAGGTACATTCTTTAAGCGTAGCGTTAAGTTTCCTGATACTGGCGTCGCTAACTACCATGTTGAGATTGGTGAAGTCGGCGATCAGCTGTAGCACAGATCTCACTTCAATGTCTTGAAAGTTTAAGGATAATCGCTCGCCCTCGAAAACGTTCTTTTTGCGTTCTTCGATAATTTCTTCAGGGATCTCTCTTACTTCAACGACGTATTGATTATCAGATTTGGTAAGCAAGATGCTCAAATTCTTTGCTTGCATCTGGAGAGATAATCATTTTAGTGTCTGCACCGTCAGCAAAGGTTTCAAATAATTGCACAGGGGTTGCAAAATCCACTACATCCCAACGCTTACTAAGATTACTAGGCAATGATGTATTTGCAAAATCGACGTGAATACGGCCACCTTGTTCTCGCAAATTAATGGGTATGTTTGGATTGGATAAATTAATAATAATACGTCCAGTACCGTCATTTCCTCGACGGAAATCTACATCATTAATACTGTTTCCAGATGAAGGCTTAGATGAAGAGGTTAAGGCAATAGTTTGTGCCACATTTTCTGAGCTAGAACCAATAGTCAAGATATACGTGTTACCAGAAACTCTTGTTGTATAGTCTTCCATACGGGTTAGATTTACAACAACGCGTGTACGACCTTTTGCTTCAGCAGTGTTTACGCTTTGTGCTGTACCAATACCTATTTCTTGGAAACGACTAGCTAATGCATTATTTGTGGAGGGGAAATCAAGTGCAATTCTTGCAGGGTTATCAATAGTGAATGCGAGTGGTTCAGTTGGAGCACTAGAAAATTCTAGTGATAATTGAATTTCATCATTTGGTAGGCTTGCAACTTTAATATCTTGTAATGCATTTTGAGCATGTAAAACAGTCGTAAGCATGAACATTGTCAGTATCACAATAGTTCGTAATGCAGTTACCAGTAATTTTTTATGCTGGCAATTTAAATTATGTAATATTTCGTTCATGGCATAATGCCCCTTGTGTAAGCTTTCCCTGTTAATATTTTTAATAATTAAAAATTCTATATTCAATTTTGTAGTTTAAGTGTTTTTTGTTACTCACTTAGTCCTATGGCCCCATCGCGTTTTCGCCAGCCACCAAATCCATCTGGAATAATTTCCTCAAGCTTGATCCCTGCATCTGATACTTCTAGAACTTTTCCATTATTCTGGCCTAAATAGTTTCCGGCTGATATGCGCTGAATAGTTCTTTCAGGAGTTTGAATTAATGCCCACAACGTACCACTCTGCTCTAGTGTGCCGACCATGCGTAAGGTATCCAATGGAAAATTTTCTAAAAACTCAGGTGTTCGATTAGGGTCAGGCGATACAGATGAATTCGATTTTCTTATGTTTTGTACAATTTTTGCTTGAAAAATAGATGCATCAAATGGGTTGCGCGCGTTACTCGCTTGGTATTTGAAACTTTGATACGGCTTTACTTCAGGTATAGGGTCTATGCCAGGGGGTTCGCGCGATTTTACCTCTTCGACATAGTCCTCTAAGTCACGCATTTCTCTTCCACAACCAGACAAAAACAATGTAGCTGAGACTAGAAGAAGTACCCAAATTACATTTGTTACTCTGTTTAGCTGAGCTCTTATCATTCTTCATCCTCTTCGAGATAACGATAAGTTTTAGCTATAGCGGTCATTGTCATGTTACTGTCAGTGGGTTTTAAAGATATATTATGCAAAGTAACAATTCGGGGTAGCGCTGCAATTTCACTCGCGAAGGCGCCGAACTGATGGTAGTCACCTTTCACACGTAAGCTAATCGGTTTTTCAGCATAAAATTCTTTGCGTGATTCTGCCTCAGGCTTAAATAGTTCAATCTCCAAACCACTTGCAAGGCCTGTTTGTGAGATATCTACAATTAGAGCAGGGATTTCAGTTTTACTGGGCAACTGACGCAATAGAGTCCCAAAAGTGCGACGCATTTCCTCGAGCTGAACTTTATATAATTCTAAATTGGCAGCTTTTTCGGCCTTGTTTTCAAAAGTAGTTTTAAGCTCAATTTCTTTTGCTTGAACTCTTTTTAGGTCTTCTAATTGGTTCTTATGATGCAACCAATAGCCAGCAAACAGGATGGCAATACAAACCAAACCTATTAGTAACACCTTTACCCATAAAGGCGAGGTCCCAATATTGGTTAGATTAACATTCTTTAGTTCTGCAAAATCCATCTATTCTTCTTGCTCTTCAATGTTTGGGTTGATCTGCTGAGCAGTCATATTGAATCTACTAATGCGTGCAAGCTCTGTTTCCTTAGTTTCGATCACACCTAAGCTTGGTTTAGCCAACCATTCAGAGTCTTCGATTTTGCGCATATAAGATGACACACGCGCATTGGACTCAGCTTGTCCTGATAATTGCAAGTTATTGCCAGACTGTTTAAGACTAGAAAGATGCAAGCCTTCAGGCAATGTTTTCACTAGCTCATCAAACAAATGCACTACACCAGGACGTGCAGCTTGTAGATTTTGAATTACATCCATACGCTCAATCAGTGCTTGTCTTGTAGAATCTAATTTTTTGATTTCTGCAATTTGCCCATCTAATACTTTAATTTCATTGGTAATGAATTGGTTGCGTTTTTCTTGATGTGAAATTCTGCCATTGATTTCAAAATGTGTGAGCAAAACCACAGCAGCACAAAGTGCACCTGCTAAACCCATTAGAGTAAAAAATTCTTTTTGTTGCTCTCGTCTGCGCGTTTCTCGCCAAGGTAATAAATTAATTCTAGCCATTACGTTTTATCCCCTTAATCAAACGCTCTAAGAGCTAGGCCACATGCGATTAACATCGAAGCGGCATCACTACCTAATGATTGCGGATTAATTTTGGAGCCAAGTGAAAGATGACTAAAAGGATTTGCGACAGTGGTTTTTATACCAGTTTCGTTAGCAATTTTTTCATCTAATCCAGGAATCGCAGCGCAGCCCCCCGCCAGTAGCAAATGATCCACGGTTACATGTTGGCTGGCTGAATAATAAAATTGTAAAAAACGGTTCGCTTGTTGTGCTGCAGTATTTTTAAATGGCTCAAGTAAATCTGACACATAGTTTTCTGGTAAACCACCTTCTTTCTTGGCCAAGCCTGCTTCTTCAAATGTCAGACCATATTGATGCATAATTTCTTCGGTGAGCTGTTTACCTCCAAAAGGTTGCTCACGGGTGTACACCATTTTATGGTCATCTAATACATTTAGACTTGTCATGGTGGCACCAATGTCAAGTATCGCAACAGTTTTGTCGCGACCGCGATCTTCAATGCCTTCGGTTAAGATGGGGAATACATTTTCTATTGCATAGGCCTCAACGTCCACAACGATAGGCGTGAGACCGGCTGCTTCTGCTGCTGCTACACGCATATCGACATTTTCACTACGAGATGCAGCAAGTAATACGTCAATTGTTTCTGGATTGTCTTCAGTAGGACCTAAGATATCAAAATCTAGGTTGACCTCTTCTAAGGCATAGGGAATATATTGATCAGCCTCTAATTGAATTTGGCCTTCAAGATCTTCTTCGCCTAAATTAGCGGGCATAGTAATGACTTTGGTAATTACAGCGGATCCTGCTACTGCTAAACAGCAGTTTTTTGCTTTGGAACTAGACTTCTTCATCACCTGTCTAATGCTTTCACCGACGGCATCTACATCTGAGATGACTTTTTCAGTAACCGCATTTGACGGCAGGGGTTCTACGCCATAATGATCTACTCGATAGCCATTACTCGTCTGAGAAAATTCCATCGCCTTAACCGATGATGAACTAATATCTAGTCCAACAACAGGGCCTTTATTTCTATTGAAAAACAACACTTTGCTAATAAATTATTTAAAAATTGCGATGCTTATAGTTGGCTTATGCATATGTATGTTAGAAACTGTTCGTAACTCTATATCAAATAGAGGGTTTAGCAAAATACTTGCTGAACCGTCCAATTTAGGTTCTGATACCCAGCTCGTAAGATAACTCACTACAACAGTGTTAATTGTAAGCTTATGCCATTGTTTTTAAAGCTATTCCGCCTAGTATTCATCGGAATTTTCGGGATTTCCGTCGCAGCGAGCATCGTTATACTTGGTGCGTACCTCTATTTCGCGCCGGGTTTTGCCAAGCGTAGATACCTTAAAAGATGTCGAATTACAGGTACCTCTCAAGGTCTATAGTCGTGATAGCAAGCTTATCGCGGTTTATGGTGAAAAGCGCCGACAGCCTCTCAATATCGAAGATTTCCCAACCCCTGTCATCCAGGCCTTTTTGGCTGCTGAAGATGATCGTTTTTATGAACACCCTGGCGTGGATTATCAGGGTTTGCTGCGTGCCGCTGCTGAATTCATAAAACACAGGGAAATCAGATCCGGTGGCAGTACCATTACTATGCAATTAGCACGCAATTTTTTTCTAGGTAGTGAAAAAAAACTCGTGCGAAAAATTCGCGAAATATTCCTCGCGCTTGAAATCGAGCATGTTTTAAAACTCAGTAAAGATGAAATCCTGGAGTTGTATTTAAATAAAATTTATTTAGGGAATCGGTCTTATGGAGTGGCAGCTGCGGCAGATGTGTATTACGGCCTAAGTGTTGATGAACTAAATTATGCACAGGTGGCGATGATTGCGGGTTTGCCAAAGGCCCCTTCGAAATTTAATCCCATAATTAATCCAAGCCGTGCATTGGAACGTCGTGCTTATGTGTTGAAAAGAATGTATAAGCTAAAGTTCATTGATCAAGAAACTTTTGAGAATTCTAATGCTGCACCCGTAACTGCATCCCGACACTATCCTAAAGTTGAAGTGGATGCACCTTACATTGGTGAAATGGTACGTGCGCATATTGTCGATAAATACGGGACTACGGACGCTTATAATAAAGGCTTTCGTGTCTATACTACTATCGACACGCGCCTACAGGCAGCCGCAAGAACAGCATTGGTAAATGGTTTGCGTGCCTATGATCAGCGCCATGGTTATCGTGGCGCCGAGGCCAGGCTTGATACCATTACGACTGAAGTGGATGAAATTGACGTTGAAAAACTTGATGAAACGTTAAGTGAAATGTTGGAAGTGGGCGGCTTGATTCCGGGTGTCATTACTTCCGTTACCAAAGACGTAATTCATGTCTATATTGGCGCAGAACAAACAATCGAAATTACATTGAGCAATGCACTCTGGGCGCGGCCATATTTGAATGAAAATGCAGTTGGCGAGGAGCCAAAAGATTTTACAAAATTATTTTCGCAAGGAGATGTTATTCGTGTTGCCACAGAAGATTCAAAACAGTGGCACTTGGCCCAACTTCCAAATGTATCAGGTGCATTGGTTTCGGTGGACCCACATGACGGTGGAATTATAGCTTTAGTGGGAGGCTTTGATTATTACTACAGCAAATTCAATCGTGCTATCCAAGCGAGACGTCAACCCGGATCGAGTTTTAAGCCTTTTATTTATTCGGCCGCGCTTGATTCAGGATATACGCCGGCGAGTATTATTAATGATGCGCCTGTAGTGTTTGAAGATGTTGCATTAGAAGATACTTGGCGCCCGCAAAACTACAGTGGAAAGTTTTTTGGGCCAACTCGTTTAAGAGTTGCATTATTCAAGTCGCGCAATATGGTTTCGATTCGCTTATTAAATGATATGGGTCGACGCCATGCGATGCAGCATGTAACCAAATTTGGGTTTGATCGAGAACGTTTGCCTTACGATTTAACACTGGCATTGGGTTCGGGTGTGGTGACACCATTGGAATTAGCAACCGGGTATACCGTATTTGCAAATGGTGGTTATTTTATCGAGCCTTACTTAATTGAGCGCATCGAAAGTGACAAAGGTGAAATTTTATATCAGTCAAGCGAACTCTCTTTTTGTGAGTCTGGTTGCGAAACCTTGCAAAATAATTTAGACGAAGAATTCAGTAAAGTAAGTGATATTCAAATAACAGATAAACAAGTTAACACTACAACAAAAAGCATTGAGCCATCAGAAGAAGACATAAGTGAAGAACGTGTCGCGATGCGGGTGTTAAAAGAAGAAAATGCTTACCAAATGGTGAGTATGATGAAAGACGTTATTAAACGAGGAACAGGTACAAAAGCGCGTGAATTAGGAAGGGACGATTTAGCTGGCAAAACGGGTACTACTAACGAGCAACATGATGCTTGGTTTAGCGGTTTTAATGGCGATGTAGTGGCTACGGCTTGGGTAGGTTTTGATCAAGATCGGCCTTTAGGTAAACGCGAAGTCGGTGGCACCGCAGCATTACCGATTTGGATGGAGTATATGCGTGTGGCATTGGAGGGTAGGGTTGAAAATACTTTACAAACTCCGCAAGGAATTGTAACCATGCGTATTGATCCAAAAACGGGCTTGTTGGTAGATCAAGATAGTAACCGCGGTATAGAGGAAACGTTTCGTGTGCAATTTGTACCCACGACAAGTGTTGAAATGGATACTCAAATTACTTTCCAGCACGATAATGACGAACCGAGTGGTGATGTAATAGAGATTCCTGAACAATTATTCTAACTATAAAATCTTAGAAAGCTTTTATCTTTATAGTAAAAAGTGAAAGTCGATAAAAAAACCAATCGTTTTAAAGTTGACCGCTTGAGACAAGCGCTTGCAAATGAAACTGCAAAAATTATCACGCTTGAAGGGGTTAAAGATTTTCACCGCGCAAAGATAAAAGCCAGTGAGCGTTTAGGGAATTCTCAATACGGTTCACTGCCAAGCAATTTCGAAATTGGACAAGCCATTACTTCATTTCAAAATACTTTCCTACCTGAATTCCAAGAAATAATTACGAGCCAACGCCATGTTGCCTTAAAGGTAATGCAATGGTTACAAAGTTATACGCCTTTTTTAGTGGGGTCAGTTTTAGAGGGTAATTCTGGTGTGAGTAATCCTGTTAGCCTCCATGTTTCAAGTGACACGGTAGAGTGTGTTATAGATACTCTTCAGGATAAAGATGTAAATATAGAAATTACTCAGCGAAGATTAAAATTAAATAATGACTTTGTATTCATACCAACGATAAATTTTGAATATCAAAATTTTGAAATAGAAGTGTTGGTGTTTTCTTTGCGTCAACAACATCAACATCCAAAAAGTAAAAGTCAGAATGGTGGTATGAAAAGGATAAATATAAAGGGCTTGGAGCAATTGCTTGCAGAAAATTAAATTAGAACGCTTTAATGATAGGCGGGACTAAATTCCTTCACGGCTTCAACCAAAACGGTGACTTTTTCTGGATCTACATATTGTTGAATACCATGACCTAGGTTTAATACATGACCATTTCCCTTGCCAAATTTATTCAGCACCTTTTTAACCTCATCACGAATTACGGCATCACTACCGTATAACACACAAGGATCTAAGTTACCTTGTAAGGCTACTTGGTTGCCGACTTGCGCACGAGCGAGATCAATTTCCGTAGTCCAATCCAACCCTAGTGCATCACAACCTGTGGCGGCCATTTCATTTAGCCAATTACCTCCACCTTTAGTAAATAAAACAATCGGTATATTTTTTGCTGAAGACTTGGCTTTAAGTTCTTGCACAATTTTCTGCATTGGAGCAAGGGAATACTGAAGATATTTTTCTTTTGATAGCACTCCACCCCAAGTATCAAAGATCATTACCGCTTGTGCGCCAGCATCAATTTGCGCTGCTAAATAATTTGTCACCGAATCACTTAATACATTTAATAACTTTTCTAAGGTTTCGGATTCTTGGTACAGCATACCTTTTACTTTATGAAATTCTTTGCTGCCTTTACCTCTCGACCATATAAGTTGCTAATGTCCAGGGGCTACCTGAAAAACCAATCAATGGCACACGGCCATCAAGCTCTTTACGGATTAAGCGGACTGCATCCATCACATAACTCAATTCATTAACAGGAGTTAGAGTGCTTATGCGTTCTACATCAGACATGCAAGTGATAGGCGTTTTAAAGCTTGGTCCTTCACCTTCACTAAACTGCAAACCTAAACCTAAAGCATCCGGAATCGTTAGGATATCTGAAAATAAAATTGCCGCATCTAATTCATAACGGTCAATCGGTTGCATAGTGACCTCACACGCCAACTCTGGAGTTTTGCATAAAGCTAAAAAATCACCAGCGCGTTTTCGTGTGGCACGATATTCAGGTAGATAGCGGCCTGCCTGGCGCATGATCCACATAGGTGTTCGTTCTACAGGTTTGCGTAGCAATGCACGTAGAAAGAGGTCATTTTTTAAATCTGACATGATTAAGAGATTAGAAGCTTAGCCCTGAAATTGTAAGGGCTACTATATCAATGTTGATGAATAAATTAGAGCTTGCTTAGGATAAGGCAGATTTGATCTTGGCACTAACGGCACCCATATCTGCTCGTCCGGCTAATTTGGGCTTCAATAAACCCATCACTTTACCCATATCTTTAATGCTTGTAGCACCTGATTCCGATAGTGCATCCGCAATCAAACTATTAATTTCGGTAGTACTAAGTGCTTCAGGTAAATATTCGCTGATTACTTCTAGTTCCTGATTTTCTTTATCGACTAAATCTTGTCGACCGGCTTTTTCAAATTGACTAATGGATTCGCGACGTTGTTTTTGCATTTTTGTGAGTGATGCAATGACGTCATCATCTGTTTGTTCTTTGCGCGTATCTACTTCTTGTTGCTTAATCGCAGAAAGAATAAGGCGGATGGTTTGTAAGCGTGATTTATCACCATTGCGCATAGCGGATTTCATGTCTTCGGTAAGTTTGGCCTTGAGACTAGACATGCTGGGATAGGCACCTGGTGGTGCTAAAAAGTTTTGCTCTAGTAAAGACGGCGCCGGCGTAAGCTAGTACGTGCTACGCGCTTAAGATTACGCTTTACCGCAGCAGCAGCTTTACGCTTACGGATTTCAGTAGGTTTTTCATAGGCTTCACGGCGACGTACTTCGGTCACTGTACCTGCTTTTTCACAAGAACGACGAAAGCGTCGTAGTGCGAAATCAAAAGGTTCGTTCTCTTTTACGCGAATACCAGGCATATGAATAACTGTTCTGCTCAATTAAAAAATGAGCCGCGATTATACAGACGGTACCCCCAATATCAAATTACACCTAAGAGTATGGGCTTGATTATCCAATTTGGCCCTATAGATAGGTATAAATGCGTTAAATATATGCCAAATTTCTTAATTAACGTGATAATGGCTTAATGCATGTACTAGGAATTGAAACTTCATGTGACGAGACGGCAGCAGCCATCCTCAGTGATACGAAGGGACTGCTCGCCAATCAACTCTATTCGCAAACAGCCCTACACAGCCCATATGGTGGGGTGGTGCCAGAGCTCGCATCGCGTGACCACATTCGCAAATTAGGCCCACTAGTAGAAGAAACACTGTATTCAGCAGGGCTGCAATTGAACCAAGATATTGATGCGATTGCGTACACCTCGGGTCCAGGCTTAATGGGGGCTTTAATGGTGGGGGCTGGATTTGCGCGCAGTTTAGCTTGGTCAATTGGGAAACCCGCTGTTGCCATTCACCATATGGAAGCACATCTTTTGGCACCGCTGATTGAAAATATTGCACCGCAGTTTCCATATGTGGCCTTGTTGGTTTCGGGTGGGCATACATTATTAGTACAAATTAATGCCATCGGTAATTATAAGATTTTGGGTGAGAGTATTGATGATGCCGTGGGTGAAGCCTTTGATAAGGCAGCACAAATGCTGGGGCTACCTTATCCAGGTGGTCCGGAGATTGCGCGCCTAGCTTTGCAAGGAGATCCACAACGGTTTTCATTTCCTAGACCGATGACGGATCGACCAGGATTAGATTTCAGTTTTAGTGGAATAAAAACGCATGTATTAAATACACTAAAACAACTTCCTAAAGTAGATGAACAAACACGTGCAGATGTGGCTTGTGCATTTGAAGACGCTATCGTTGATACATTGAGAATTAAATCTTTAAGAGCGCTAGAACAAAGCCAAGCTAAGACATTAGTGGTTGCGGGAGGTGTAGGTGCGAATAAAAAATTGCGGCAACAATTAAAGTTAAAACTTAAACAAAAAGGTTTAGAAGTTTTTTATCCCGCACCTGAATTTTGTACGGATAACGCTGCGATGGTAGCGCAACTAGGATTGCTTAGGTTAGATAAAATTCGTTCAGAGACTAGTTCTTTATCAGAACTAGCAATCCATGTTCACCCACGCTGGTCCTTAGAAAATATATAAAAAATAGTTTCAAAACTCTATCGCTGTTATTTTTTTGCCCCAATTCGTGATTCATTTCCGGATAATAAATTTTTAATATTTTCACGGTGTCGCCAAAATACAAATACAGTAATAACCGCAATTGCAGCAACAATTAAAAAATTATTTTCACGATAAGCTGTCCAGCTCTCCATTGTGAACCAACTTGTTCCCAGTGTTATCAGAGTGGCTACGAGTGCCGCAAGAGAAGAGTATCGAAACAGCAGAGCAACGAATAACCAAAGTGAGATCCAAATGATTGCTAAAAACCAATCGAATCCAAATAACACGCCCAAAGTCGTTGCTACACCTTTGCCGCCTTGAAATCGGTAATACAATGGGTACATATGTCCGAGTAATGCAGCGATTCCAGTTGCGGCTACAAGCATTGTGTTTGCTGTTAATAGCTCAACCAGCAACACGGGTAGCAAGCCTTTGAGTAAATCACCCATTAAAGTAATCGCAGCAGCTAATTTATTGCCGGTGCGTAACACATTGGTTGCTCCAGGATTACCCGAGCCTAAACTTCGCGGGTCAGGTAAACTAAACACTTTGCTGACAATGATGGCGCTATTAATCGAACCTAATAAATAAGCGCCTAAAACATATAAAATTTGTAAGCTGTCCATAACACCATGTCTACGTTACATGTTTCAAAGTTTGTCGAATCTGAGCGTGCACCTATTTTAGTATTGTTACATGGATGGGGCTCTAATTCTAAAATTTGGCACTCTTGTATTGCTACGTTAAGCAAAGAATTCCAAATATGGTGTATAGATCTGCCAGGACATGGAAAATCACAGTCTCTATCTTGGGATGCTAGTATCGATCAAGGCTTGGACTTATTATCTAATGCTTTGCCTAAAGAGAGTTCTATAGTGGGCTGGTCTCTTGGCGGCTTATTTGCACAATTGTTTTTAAAACATTATCCGCAACGTGTGCAAAACTTGATGTTAATTGCGAGCACACCTAAATTTGTTGCGAGCAAGAATTGGTTGCATGGCATGCCTACAAAAACATTTGAGAAATTTTCTCAAAGCTATACGACTTCACCTCAGAAAACTTTAAAAAAGTTTCACGCATTGCAAGCCTTACATGGTTTGAATGCCAGGCAAGTTATGCAACAGCTTAATCAATCATTGGAAACTCAATCAATGCTAGAAATTGCTTGGGGCTTGCAATGGTTAGCTCAAGTAGATTTGCGTGAAAGTAATCTTGCAGAAAATATTATTGTTCATATGCTACAAGGAGAGAATGATCAGGTTGTATCTGTAGACGCTGCAAAAGATGCGGCATGCCTATGGGATAATATTACATTGCATAAAATTGCTGGCGCTGGACACGTGCCCTTTTTGTCGCACCCAAAAACTTTTATCGAGAAAGTGCAGTTGATGATGCAAGCCTAATATACTTATATTGATGTCGATGTTGAGTAAAAAACGTATACGCGAAGATTTTTCTAAGGCTGCAAATACTTATGATGCAGCAGCAGTGGTGCAAGAAGAAATTTGCGATCGGGCCCTAGAGCGCTTGCAAATGCTAAAGCTACAACCCAAGACCATATTAGATGTAGGCAGTGGGACTGGTAGGAGTGTTAGTGGCCTACAAAAATTATTTCCACACAGCAAGGTCATTGCATGTGATCTTGCTTTACCCATGTTGTTGCAAAATCAAACTGCATTATCAGTTTGTGGGGATGCAGAGCATCTTGCGATAAAAAAATCATCAGTTGATTTAATTTTCTCAACCTCAACGTTTCAGTGGTGTGAAGATTTGGCACAAGTGTTTAGCGAGTGTTTTCGAGTGTTAAAAAAACAAGGCGCAATGGTTTTTTCCACTTTTGGACCTGATACCCTGGTTGAGTTGCGCCAAAGCTGGATGCAAGTTGATCAAAGTCATCATGTACATAGCTTTATCGATATGCACCATATTGGCGATATATTGTTGGCAAATCGCTTTATGGATCCAGTAGTGGATAGAGAAACGATCATCATTGAATATCAGAAATTTCGTCAACTGCTCGCAGATTTAAAAGACACAGGCAGTCGAGGCAAGTTCTCTACAAGAGAGGATAACTTCTCAGCAGGGCTTACTGGCAAGGCAAAATTTCATCAGCTACAAACTGCGTACGAAACCTTTCGTCAAAAAAACGGCTTGTTGCCGGCTAGTTACGAAGTCATTTACGGCTATGCGTGTAAACCAAATGTACAAGCATCAGCAAGTGGAGAAATAAGAATCTCGGTCGATAACATTCAATAGCTTTACGAGGCTATAGAATAGTATCCAGGCTTATAACTGACATTAATGGCAATATTAATGATCGGTAGAACTATCTCTATTGCCCTGGGGTGCTAGGCATGACTTTTTCTGATTGAGAGATACAATTGTAGCGCGGGAAATTGTTAGATTTATCATCGCTCAAAGATTTAAATCGAGCTGTATTTTTTGGAAAAGGAATTTACAACTAAGGGAATTATGATTTGGCCACAGCTACTGATATAGATCATGAACTTGAAGGTCCAAAACAGTTTATAGTTCGGCACAATCAGTCCCTTTCGTGGCACGGTAATAAAATTTTCATACTCTATATCGGTATTTTGTCGCTCGGTATCGCAGGTATATTTGCTTTACAAGGATTATGGCTGGTTCTACCCTTCGCAGGGCTAGAAATAATCGCGTTAACTATTGGTTTGTATATATGTTGTTTGCGAAATCGCCGTCAAGAAGTTATCACTATTGATGAAAGAGCCCTTACTGTAGAGAAAGGAGCGCAACAGCCTCAAGAAGTTTGGAAATTTGATCGAGCATGGGTCAACTTGGAGCTACAAAATGCAAAGTTTCAAGGTCATCCGAGCAAGTTATTAATACGCTCAAAAGGTAAACAAATTGAAATTGGTGAATATTTAACGAATAAAGAGAGAAAAAGTTTAGCGATCTCCTTAGGCAAAGCTTTAAACACTACACTTAATTAAAAGTTAACGATTTTCATAATAGGAAGTAATAAATGAAACAAAATACTCTGAAACACTCATTCCGCTACATATTGCTGGGCAGTTTGATTGGAGTTTTTTCGCAAAATGCCTGGGCCGAGATTCAGCCTTATAACCTCACACAAGGCGTAACAGATACCAGCAAGGATATATACGATTTGCACATGATCATTTATTACATCTGTTGCGCAATTGGAGTGGTGGTGTTTGCAGCCATGGCAATTTCACTATTTAGAGATCGAAAATCAAGAGGTGTAACCCCTGCAAAGTTTCATGAAAGCACTTTCTTAGAGTTCATCTGGACTGCAATACCTTTTGTAATTCTTATAGCTATAGCAATACCTTCAGCAAATGTGTTAATTCACTCAAAGGATATTAACGATGCAGAAATGACTATTAAAGTAACCGGTTACCAGTGGTTATGGCGCTATGAATATATTGATCATGATATCGATTTTTATAGTGTACTGAGCACGCCTCGTGCTGAAATCTATGATCAAGAATCCAAGGACGAAAATTATTTATTAGAAGTAGACAATGAACTCGTTCTTCCTACTAATCGTAAGGTCAGATTTTTAATAACTTCAAATGATGTAATTCATTCATGGTGGGTACCTGAACTTGCTGTGAAAAGAGATGCAGTGCCAGGCTTTATTAATGAGGCATGGACAAAAATTAATAAGGCGGGTGTCTATCGTGGCCAGTGTGCTGAACTGTGTGGGCGTGATCATGGTTTCATGCCAGTCGTTGTGCGCGCATTACCACCGGAAGAATTCGACACTTGGGTACTACAGCAGAGTAATAATAATGTGGCAAATTCTGAAAGAAGTTCGACTTCTGTAGAGCAAAATAGTCCAAATAAAGTAGCTGCCTATTAACACGAATGCAGTGAATTAAGCCCAAAAAGATTTTTTAAAAAATTTAGAAAAATATTCGGAGTAATAAATATGTCAACGACGACAGCTGGCGATCATCACGAAGAACATCCATCTGGCATCATGCGTTGGATTACAACGACCAATCATAAAGATATTGGTACATTATATTTGTGGTTTGCACTCATTATGTTTTTTGTGGGTGGTTTTATGGCATTGATCATTCGTGCTGAATTGTTTCAGCCTGGAATGCAGTTTGTCGATCCGCAATTTTTCAATTCTATGACCACAATGCATGCGCTTATTATGGTGTTTGGTGTAGTGATGCCTGCCTTCACTGGATTTGCAAATTGGATGATACCTTTGATGATTGGTGGTACCGATATGGCGTTGCCACGAATGAACAACTGGAGTTTTTGGATTTTACCATTTGCATTTGCAATGATGGGTTCCACCTTATTTATGGATGGTGGTGGTCCAGCAGGTGGTTGGACATTGTACCCACCACTTACTTTGCAAACAGGTGATGCGTTACCTTTTGTTGTGTTCTCTATTCATTTTATGGGGATGTCTTCAATTATGGGTGCAATTAATGTGATCGCAACGATTTTGAATATGCGTGCACCTGGTATGACTTTAATGCGTATGCCATTGTTTGTTTGGACTTGGTTAATCACTGCATATCTATTAATTGCTGTTATGCCTGTCTTTGCAGGTGCGGTTACGATGCTACTTACAGATAAGTTTTTTGGTACTAGTTTCTTTAATGCTGCTGGTGGTGGTGACCCGGTTTTATTTCAGCATATTTTCTGGTTTTTTGGACATCCTGAAGTATACATATTGATTCTGCCTTCATTTGGTGTGATTTCTACTATTATTCCAACATTTGCCCGTAAACCATTATTTGGTTATTCATCAATGGTATATGCAACTGCATCCATTGCTTTCTTATCTTTTATTGTTTGGGCCCACCATATGTTTACTGCAGGTATGCCTCTTGCTGGAGAGTTGTACTTCATGTTTGCCACGATGTTGATTGCGGTTCCAACTGGTGTAAAAGTATTTAATTGGATTTCCACTATGTGGCGTGGAGCAATGACGTTTGAAACACCTATGTTATTTTCTATTGCCTTTATTGTTTTATTTACGATAGGTGGTTTTTCTGGCCTTATGATGTCCATTGCACCTGTAGATTTTCAATACCATGATACGTATTTTATTGTGGCACATTTTCACTATGTGCTAGTACCTGGCGCAATTTTTGCGATTATAGCAGCAACATATTACTGGTTGCCGAAATGGACTGGGAATATGTATAGCGAGACGTGGGGTAAAATTCATTTCTGGACATCTACAATTTTTGTCAACATTACTTTTTTCCCAATGCACTTTTTAGGTCTGGCTGGAATGCCGCGCCGTATCCCTGATTACGCACTGCAATTCTCAGATTACAATATGATAGCTTCTATTGGCGCATTTGGTTTTGGTTTTGCTCAGATCATTTTCTTAGGAATTATAATTGCTACGATACGTGGTGGCGCAAAAGCAACTGACCGTGTATGGGAAGGTGCACATGGGTTAGAGTGGACTTTAAGTTCTCCACCTCCATACCATAGCTTTACTACTCCACCAAATGTTGAAAATGAATGGAACTGGTTCACTCGTGTAGTAAATGAAGATGCAATCAAAACGCGCAGCTAAGCGAACAGCAATCATCTTGGGCCTTGTTGCACTGATAATTTATATCGGCTTTTATTTCCTGATGAATGCTAAATAAGAGAATAGATGAATGAGTTCGGTCAATAGTAAAAGTGCATTTAAACTTTGTTTGGTTGCGGCTGCCATGTTTGGTTTTGGGTATGCACTCGTTCCTCTCTATGATGTCATATGCGATATCACTGGTTTGAATGGCAAATCTGATTCAGTTACACAGCAGCAAGAAGCAAATTTTGATGTAGATGAATCACGAACCATTACTGTAGAGTTTATCGCTAATTTAAACCAAAGTATGGCTTGGGACTTTAAGCCTGAGGTTGCAAAAATGGTGGTACATCCAGGTAAATCTTATCAAACCAGTTTCTTTGTCAATAACAAAACTGAACATTCGATGATCGGACAAGCCATTCCCAGCGTTGCGCCTCCAGATGCTGCTAGTAAATTTATTAAAACAGAATGTTTTTGTTTTACTAGTCAATTATTAGAAGCAGGGCAATCGATGGAGATGCCACTAGTATTTGTGATTAGTCCAACACTACCAGACCATATAAAAACGGTTTCCCTTTCTTATACTTATTTTGATGTCAGCAATCGAGTGGATAGCTTACAAAATAATACAGATAACACTTAAACACTAAGAGAAAATTATGGCACAAGCAGAAAGTAACTATTTCATTCCCCACGGCAGTCACTGGCCATTTGTAGGATCGATAGCAGTTTGCAGTTTAATGGTGGGATTCTCAAATCTCTTGAATGGGGCAGACTGGGGCAAATATGTGATGATGTTTGGTGGCATTGTATTGCTAGTCATGCTGTTTGGTTGGTTTGGGGCAGTGATAAGAGAAAGTGAATCGGGTACTTATAACCAACAAGTAGATACTTCATTTCGATGGGGGATGTTTTGGTTCATTTTTTCAGAAGTCATGTTCTTTGCAGTTTTCTTTGGTTCTTTGTTTTATATAAGGACTTATTCACTACCTTGGCTTGGGGGTGATGGTTCTGGTGTATCTACGAATGCTTATTTATGGCCAGGTTTTGAAGCCATTTGGCCGCAAACCGGTAATGGACCGGGACAAGTTGGTGGTGAATTTAAGGCCATGGCATGGAATGGTTTGCCATTGATCAACACAATTTTATTGCTCACCAGTGGTGTGACCTTAACTTGGGCACATCACGCTCTTAAAGCCAATCACCGTACACAACTCATCATCGGGCTGTTTTTAACCGTATTGCTAGGCGCAATCTTCATGGTTTGCCAAGGAATCGAATACTACGAAGCCTATGAACATCTTGGTTTAACCTTAGGCTCTGGGGTATATGGATCTACCTTCTTTATGTTAACCGGTTTTCACGGCATGCATGTCACCATAGGGGCGATTATTCTATTTGTGATTTTAATCAGATGTATCAAAGGGCACTTTAAACCAGAAAGTCATTTTGGTTTTGAGGCAGCTGCTTGGTATTGGCACTTTGTGGATGTGGTGTGGTTAGGCTTATTTATATTTGTTTATATTTTGTAGCACAAATTCTCGACTGTAAAAAAACGCCGCGATTGCGGCGTTTTTTATTTCCAGATCTAATTTTTTTAATATTGGAGAAAGAGTTTAGTTAACCACCAAGACCATGTGGTTGAATCAAACCCGTATAATAACCGAGTATTAATAATAAAATTATCGAAATAGAAACCGCGATTCGTATAGTTAATGCATTAACTGTACGTTTAGTCTTTCCTTTATCTTCGATTAAATAATATAGCGCTGCACCTAGACTAATTAGGATAATTAGAAATAATACAATAATGATAATCTTAATGGTCATAAACTCAGCTGTGGAAGTATAAATGTATTGGCACAAACCTTCATGGTTGATTTTGATTGTGACAGCAGTCGGAGTATTTTGTCTTAGCTCATTAGGTGTTTGGCAACTGCAGCGTGCAGAAGAAAAAAAACAAATTCTGCGTGATAGCAAAGCGCAAAACAACAATACTCCGCAATCTATCCGTTTACCAGTCGTAGAACCAGAGAAACTACGCTATCAACGAATAGAGCTACAGGGGAGTTATATTTCAAGCAAACAGTTTGTGCTGGACAATCAAATACAAGATCATAAAGTTGGCTACAATATTCTCACACCGTTTCGAGTTAGCAATACAGATTTTGTAGTATTAGTGGATCGTGGGTGGGTAGCGCTTGAAAATTCGCGTCAACAATTGCCGGAAGTGAACGTATCTGAAGAACTACGTACGATAACAGGAACCGTTTACGCACTATTTGGCAAACCCTATACACTGGGAGAAATTGATAATGGTAATACTAACTGGCCAAGGTTAGTTCAGTATTTAGACTTTGATGTTTTAGGGAATCGCTTGGGAAAAACACTACAGCCTTTCACCTTACGACTAGATGGTGACCAACAAGATGGCTATTTGAGAGAGTGGCAGATTTTTGCATTTTCACCAAACCGAAATTTAGCCTATGCGGTACAGTGGTTTGCTTTAGCGTTAGCCTTGCTGGTGATCTTTGTCGTGCTACATATATCTAAATCAAAAAAACCAAATGGATAAAAAAACACAAAGTAGAAGCTATTTAGTTGGCTTATTTATCGTATTTTTTGGCCCACTATTTTTTGCCATGTGGCTATTTTATGTACCCAATAGTTGGCTAAGTTCAAACACACAAAATCATGGCACCTTAATTCAACCGGCAAAACCGTTGGATGATTTGAGTTTAACCACATTAGATGGTGATAATTGGGATAAACAACAATTTATGGGGAAATGGACACTGTTATATATAGGCGATGAAGATTGTGACCTGTATTGCGAGGCAAGTTTGTTTAAAATGCGCCAAGTGCGATTGACGTTAGGCCGCGATAGCCAAAGAGTACAACGTAAATATTTAGGGATTGACCATGATAAAAATAAGAAACAGATCAATGCTGTTTTAGAACGCTATCCTAAAATGCAAATCAGCTGGTTTAATTTTGATAAAGTAAGCAATGCGTTATCTTTATATGACTTGCAAAAGTATTCTATTTATTTAATTGACCCACTGGGAAATATAATGATGCAATATTCAAAAGATGCTACCTCAAAAGGCGTGAAGAAAGATCTGAAACGTTTGTTAAAGGTCTCCAAAATTGGTTAAACAAATCCCTATTTATCTAAATTAATTAGTAAAATAAAAACAAATGTTTAGAAAGATTGCACTCCTTTCCACATTATTAGCCCTAATAGTGGTGGTAATGGGCGCTTATACGCGGTTATCTGATGCAGGTTTAGGCTGTCCGGATTGGCCAGGTTGTTATGGGCATTTACTGGGCGTTCCCGAAACCAATGCTGAAATTGATCGTGCCAATCAAGCATTTCCTGAGCGTGCGGTTGAATCTGCTAAAGCCTGGAAAGAAATGATACACCGCTACTTAGCTGAAGGCTTGGGGTTGTTGATATTGATCTTAGCTATTGTGGCAATCAAGAATCGAAAAGATGAGAACCAAGCTTTGTGGTTACCTCTAGCTTTAGTAGCTTTGGTGATCTTTCAAGGTTTGTTAGGTATGTGGACGGTCACGTTATTATTAAAACCCGTTATTGTGATGCTGCATTTGTTAGGTGGCTTATGTATTTTAGCTTTGCTCTGGTGGCTCGTGTTACAGAGTTCGCCACAGCAAACTTTAGGCACACAAAATTCTTTAACATCAATTTTAGTAGTCGGTTTGATACTTTTAGTTGTACAAATATTGTTGGGGGGTTGGACTAGTGCGAATTATGCTGCCTTAGCGTGTCCAGATTTTCCAACTTGTCAGGGTGTGTGGTGGCCAGCGACAGATTTCAAAGAAGGCTTTGTTTTTTGGCGAGGGCTTGGGCAGAACTACGAATTTGGAGTGTTAGATAGTCCTGCACGTACCGCGATCCATCTTAGCCATCGCATGTTTGCTATTGTTGTTGCTGTTTTTTGGTTAGCGATGTTATTGCGCATCATGGTAGGTCATAAGTCGTCATCGAATATGCGCCAAATAGCGACCATTACGCTGGTTTTTTTGATCGCTCAAATTGCTTTAGGCATTTCTAACGTAGTGATGAAATTGCCGATCAGTGTAGCTGTGATGCATAATGGTGGCGCAGCGTTACTACTCTTGAGTGTAGTCACGCTAATTTTCTACGCTAGACGAGAATAGACTTATATTTAAGCAGCAATTGCTGACTTTAGCTTTTTAATCGCGTTATTTTCTAATTGGCGCACACGCTCTGCAGATACCTGATATTTTTCTGCTAAGTCTTGCAAAGTAGTTTTCTTTTCAGTTAGCCAGCGCTTCGCAATAATATCTCGACTACGTTCATCTAATTCCTGTAGAGCAATTTGTAGTTGTTGGGTTTGGTGAGCTTGCCAGTCATTTTGTTCAAGTTGCTCAGCAGGTGAAGCACTTTGATCCGTTAAATACGCAGCAGGAGAGAAGCTGCTTGCACCCTCTTCATCATCTGCATGGTCAGGCAAGTCAAAGCCTAAGTCAGGGCTAGATAAGCGTTTTTCCATTTCTAACACTTCAGCAGGTTTGACGCCCAATTCTTTAGCTACATTTTCAACTTCTTGTTGATTTAACCAAGCTAGTCTTTTTTTACTACTACGTAAATTAAAAAACAATTTACGTTGCGCTTTAGTCGTAGCAATTTTAACAATACGCCAATTGCGTAATACAAACTCATGAATTTCTGCGCGTACCCAATGCACTGCAAAGGAAACTAGGCGTACCCCTTTGTGCGGATCAAATTTTTTAACCGCTTTCATTAAACCTACATTACCTTCCTGAATTAAATCAGCTAGAGGTAGTCCATAACCGCTATAACCGCGTGCAACCTGCACAACGAAACGCAAGTGGTGAACAATGAGCGTACGAGCTGCGTCTAAGTCATCTTTTTCATATAGACGTAAGGCAAGCTCATGCTCTTGCTCAGCATCTAATACGGGTATTTGATAGGCAGACGCAATATAGCTGTCTACATTTGCAGTAGACACCGATAAATTGCCCTGTGTTAGCATCATTGACTTTGACATGATTTTTAATTTCCCCTTATCGGATCATTAACTGTTCTCGAGTATAATTTTAGCACTCTTGGTCTTAGAGTGCTAACCAGCCAAAACGTTCAATTTTGACCCCTTATTGGCTAAATTTAAGTCCTAGAACCGCACTATATGCTCTATTTTTAGGGCTCTATCCCCCTCACAAGATCTCGAGTAGAGGAGATCAATAGTATTGATACAGTGAACTGAGTAAGCTCATGAACAGCTTCAATTTTTGGGCTTTCTAAGCGTTGAAAAGTATGTTTTGAGGCTAGGCAAAATGGCCCTATATCTCGATTGGTTATTACGTCGCTCTGTCAGGGCGCTTCACCCGGAAGCGTGTTGTTTCAAATTTCTGAAACCGTATCGTTAACACGTATACAGGCGTTGAGTAGTTTTCAATACAGGAAGTATTTAGAGAACCGTTTACTAAAATACAGGATTGGAGTTGCTGCCCTTTTATCGGTCTATATTTGGACTCTGTCTTTTACAAATACGCCTAAAAATATATATCCATACAATTTTAAAGATTACGTTTCTAAATATAAATACATGCCTGGCGTACAAGTAAGTAAATCTGATCTCGCGCATATTTTTGGTGTAGATCAACCCACTATTGATCATTGGATACAACGAGGCTTGCCCTACATTCGTAAACGATTAGCTGTGTCAGGTGGAGACACCATGGTAAGCCCAAACAATACAATGGAACGAGAGCTTATTTTTGATACTGCTGATGCAATTAATTGGCGATTGTCAGTATCTAATCTAGAACACGAATGGTGACTTGACAAACACAATATTTGAATTTCAACCCTCGGCAAGTAAACTCAAGGATGAGTACACACATCAAACCCGCTTTATCTTCTCAATCTACTTACTATGTGATGAACATGAAAAATGATCACTGGGTAAAAATCAGTGATGTTTATTTTGATTTAGAAGAAGCAAATAATGTTTACCTCAAATTATTACGAAGACACCCTTTCGCACGTCTTGGCGGTAGTAAGCACTTAGCCGTCAAACATAGCGTTCATACTAAGCAGTAGAAAAATAGAGCGCTTTTAACTTGGTTGTATTTTACTGATGCGGCGATTGACCGCCAGCCAAGATCCAAACAGTCCTAGAAAAATACTTGCAAATACCAAAGTTAAACTCTGTGCGAAGCTTGGTAACATAAGTTTGAAGTTGCTGTTGTAAAGGCTAACTAAGTTTTGAGCAGGTTGGCGAATCACCAATAAGACGATGAAAACCAATAGCAGTGCTAATACGCCTCCCAATAATCCATACCACATGCCACCATACAAAAAAGGCCTACGGATAAAGCGGTCACTTGCGCCAATTAATTTAGTCACTTCAATTTCGTCACGACGATTTTCAATATCGAGGCGTATACTATTACCTACAACGAGTAAAACAGATAGGCCTAGCATTATGCCAATCGCTAATATTGCACGTTGAATTATATTGGTAATCGCTTGTAAGCGTTGTAACCACTGCATGTCCATTTGCACTTGCTCAACCTGTGTAATGTTTTCAAACTCATTCTTGAGCTTATTTAGGCTCGTGCTTTGTTTGGCGTGTGTAATCGGGGTTACGACTAAAGAAGGAGGTAGCGGGTTAGAAACTAAACCTTCTAACAAATCGCTAAATTCACTTCGCTGTTTAAATTCACTCAATGCTGTGTCCGCAGGAATATAGCTGACATTTTCTACTTGGGAATTTTTTTCAAGTTGCTGTTGAATTTTTTTGATTTGTTGTTCAGAGGTGTTGGTATGCAAAAATAAGGTTATCTGCCCAGCGTCATCCCATTTTTGTGTAACATTTTGTAGGTTATTAAGTAATACATAAAGGCAGGTAGGTAAAGCTAATGCTACGGCAATCATCAAAATGGTCATGATGGTAGCAAAAGGTGTGCGGTATAGTTTGCCTAGGCTGAACAACAATACCCGTATATGATCACGCACGTAGGCACGCAAACGTGTTTTGAGTTTTGGTCTGGCTAAGGGTTGTGGGGATCTTGTTTTGGCCATGGGTTAATTAATCATTTCATAATCTTGTATGGCTTGGACACTTTGAGAATCGATGCATTCACCCGCGCGCAAACGGATGATACGTTTTTGCAAACGCGTGATCAGGTCAAGATCGTGACTTGCAATCAATACCGTTACACCAACTTGATTAAAGTCGCAAAATAATTGCATGATTTCTGCTGAAAGCTCAGGATCTAAATTTCCTGTAGGCTCGTCGGCCAATAAGATTGCAGGCTTATGTACCACGGCGCGTGCAATGCCTACACGCTGCTGTTCACCGCCTGACAAGGTAATAGGCATCATCTGTTCTTTATCTAACAAATCCACTTTGTCTAATGCAGCACGCACGCGACGGTTAATATCGACTTGTGCAAAGCCTGCAATTTGTAGCGGTAACGATACATTGTCAAAGACATTGCGGTCATATAATAAGTGGTGATCTTGAAATACGACTCCCATGTGTCTACGTAGTGCAGGTATTTTGCGTTTCGGAATATGAGTAATATTTTTGCGATTAATAAAAACTTGTCCGCGTGTAGGTTTCTCAATTGCCGCTATGAGTTTTAATAAGGTGCTTTTGCCAGCTCCTGATGGCCCAGTTAAAAATGCCATCTCACCTTGTTCAATGGTTAAATTAAGATGAGTGAGCGCCTCGCGATTGCCCGGATAACGCTTAGTAACATTTTGTAATTCGATCATACTATTAAGTAATTTCAGCAGTGATCGGTTCGCGTCCTAGTAAAGCGCCTGCATATTGTTGTGCATTAAATACGCGTAAATCTTCTACAGCTTCGCCTACGCCAATATAACGGATTGGTAGCTTTAGTTTATCTGCAATCGCTAGCACGATACCGCCTTTGGCACTACCGTCTAATTTAGTAATCGCGATACCAGTAACCCCTATGGCTTGATGAAATTCTATTGCTTGGTTGATTGCATTTTGTCCGGTGCCACCTTCTAGCACTAACAGCGTTTCATGTGGTGCATCAGGGTCTATTTTTTGCATCGCACGTTTAATCTTTTGTAGCTCTTGCATTAAATTTTGCTGTGTATGTAAACGTCCAGCAGTATCGGCAATGAGTACATTCACATTACGCGCTTTTGCTGACTGAAAAGCATCGAATACGACTGCAGCACTATCAGCACCACTTTTTTGTGCAATGACAGGAGCATTAATACGCTTACCCCATTCTTGTAATTGCTCTACTGCTGCAGCCCGAAAGGTATCGCCCGCGGCTAGCATCACGGACTGTCGATATTCAACTAAGCGTTGTGCAATTTTTCCTATGGTAGTGGTTTTGCCTGCACCGTTTACTCCCACGACTAAAATTGCAAATGGCCGAATTTTTTGCATGATTAAAGGCTTATTACAAGGTAAGAGAATTTCCGCGATGCTTTCTTGTAGGGCGTCATAAAGTACATCAACATCCGTCAGCTGTGTGCGGCTCACTCTATCCGTCAAATCAGTAATGATTTTGTTTGTGGTTTCGATCCCTACGTCGGCCATCACCAAACGATCTTCGATTTCAGTGATTAAATCATCATCCAGCTCTTTTTTGCCTAATACTGCAGTAGCTAAACCCTCAGTGAGTGCATCGCTGGTTTTAGACAAACCTTTGCGCAAGCGTTGGAAAACTCCTACATCGGTCATAAAACCAACCCAAGAAATATTAACTGTGGCAGTGTGAATTTAGGCATAGATTTGGAACAAAAGTTTATAGTATGGTCTAAACAATAATGCTGTACATAAAACGGCGCTAATCCTAACATCAAGTAGATTCACACGTAACAAATGAAGTTAATAAAATTTTTGCCACTTTGGCTGTTGGTCTTAGTTGGCTGCGCCAATATTTCTTCTGATTCTTCTGAGCAGAATCCGAGCTCAGTTGAGACCGCTATCATCAGTGATACTGCGTTAAAGGTCCACGAAAAAACTTTTGCTAATGGTATGAAGGTGATCATTAAAGAAGATCATCGTGCACCTGTGGTGATCTCCCAAGTTTGGTATCAAGTCGGTTCGGCGCAAGAGCACAGTGGCATTACTGGCGTGTCTCATGTGTTAGAGCATATGATGTTTAAAGGCACTGAAAAATATCCTTCGGGTGCTTTTTCATCCATGGTTGCTGAAATTGGTGCACGTGATAATGCATTTACCGGTCGTGACTATACGGCTTATTATCAACTGATGGGTAAGCAGCATTTAGAACTTAGTTTTGAGCTCGAAGCAGATCGCATGTTGAATTTAATTCTTGCAGAAGAAGACTTTAATAGTGAAGTAGAAGTGGTCAAAGAAGAGAGGAGACTGCGAACCGACGACAATCCTAACGCTCGTGTGTATGAGCAACTCTATTCGACTGCATTTATTAACAACCCTTACCATCATCCTATCATTGGTTGGATGAATGATTTAGATAATCTTGAAATTGCCGACTTAGCAGACTGGTACCAGCGTTGGTATACCCCAAATAATGCTACTTTAGTCGTGGTGGGCGATGTGGAGCCTATGCAAGTATTTAGTTTGGCAGAAAAATATTTTGCTAGCCTACCGAGTCGTGAAGTTAAAGCCAGTAAACCGCGTCTTGAGCACCCACAAACAGGTACACGCAGAGTAACTGTCAAAGCGGTTGCAAAGTTGCCTTACATCATGCTGGGCTACAAAGTGCCTTCTCTCGCGACTGCACAAGAAGATTGGGAGCCGTATGCATTGTCAGTGCTAGGTGGAGTGCTCGATGGTGGTCGCAGTGCTCGCTTGAGTAAACGTTTAGTGCGAGAAAAAGAATTAGTTTCTGGAGCAGGTGCTGGTTATAACTTATTTGCGCGATACTCAACATTATTTTTATTTGATGCAACCCCAACAGAAAAGCACAACATTGAAGAGGTAGAGCAAGCCCTATATGGGGAAATTAAAGATCTACAGCAAAACTTAGTGAGTGATCAAGAACTAAATCGTGTTAAAGCACAAGTAATTGCTAGTGAGGTTTATCAACAAGATTCTATTCAACGTCAAGCGACCGTGATCGGTAGTTTGGAAACTGTGGGCTTGGGTTGGCAATTAATGGGCGAATATAGACAACGCATTAATTCGATAACGGCTGAACAAGTGCGTGAAGTCGCACGCAAATACTTAGTTGAAGAGGGTCTTACCGTTGCGTTATTACAACCAATCGAGCGTGTGGCGGAAAATAAATCGCCCAGTCATAAATAAGCCATAAATAAAAATCTAAATCTTATGAAATTCAAAATTTTCTTATTGAGTCTGGTCGGGATTAGTTTAATTCAGCCGGTCATTGCCGCACCTCAAATCGAACAATGGCAAACCTCCAACGGAGTTAAAACTTTATTTGTTGCAGCACCTGAATTACCAATGTTGGATATTGCGATCACGCTTGATGCGGGCAGTGGTCGTGACGGTGAACTTGCAGGACTTTCGCAGTTAACACATAGCATGTTGAATGCAGGTGCAGGCGATCTCAATGCTGACGATGTTGCGGAAAAATTTGAACAACTAGGCGCACAATTTGGAGCCAGTGCAAGCCTGGATCGTTCCAGCGTTACATTACGAAGTCTTACCGATGCAGAATTATTTACGCCAGCCTTAGAAACATTTATCGCAATCGTAACTCAGCCAAGCCTTCCTAAAAAAGATTTTAAGCGTTTAAAAAATCAGGCACTAATCGCGATTAAAGATTCCTCGCAACGACCTGGCGACATGGCAAGTCGAGCTTTCTATAAAGCGATCTATAAGGATCATCCCTATGCTCATCCAGCGTTGGGGTATAAGCAAACGATTGAAGCGATTCGTTTGCAAGACATAAAAAGCTTCCATCAACAATACTTTGTAGCTGAAAATGCTTTAATTGCTATGGTCGGCGGCATTGATGTTGCGCAAGCAAAAGAAATTGCTGAAAAAATATCAAGCAGTTTCAAACAAGGTACTAAGCCAATTCCTCTTCAGGCGCCACAAATTACTGAAGAAGTAGCAGATATTTACATTCCTTTCCCATCACAACAGGCGCATGTGTATTTAGGGAAATTAGGCATACCACGTGGTCATTCTGACTACTTTTCATTATATGTTGGGAATCATGTATTGGGTGGCGGAGGGTTTACTTCACGTCTAGTAAAGGAAGTGCGAGTAGAACGAGGACTCTCTTACAGTGTATATAGTTATTTTTTTCCACTATATGAAGCAGGGCCGTTTACCTTGGGCTTGCAAACGCGCACCGATCAAGCTCAACAAGCCGCAGAAGTTTCATCGCAAACCATTAGTCAATTTGTGAGTGAAGGCCCAACAGACAAAGAACTTAGTTTAGCAAAGAATAATATTGTCGGCGGATTTCCATTACGTATCGACAGTAACCGCGATATTTTAGGTTACTTGTCTTTGATTGGGTATTATCAGTTGCCTCTCGACTATTTAGAAACGTTTACTCAAAACATTTCGAATGTGACGCAAGAGCAAATACGTGATGCGTTTACTAAGCACTTAGATACTAAAAGACTCGTCAAAATTATTGTTGGCGGACCAGAAATTGAATCAAATCCTGGTGGCGAATAAAAATAGTCTGCGTATTATCGGCGGTAAATGGCGTAGTCGTCGCATTCAATTTATCAACTCAGAAAAGATTCGTCCCACTCCTGACCGTGTGCGTGAAACGGTTTTTAATTGGTTAACTGGGTATATTAATGGTGCGAATTGTTTAGATTTGTTTGCTGGCAGTGGCGCACTCGCTTTTGAAGCCATTTCGCGCGGAGCACAACACGCAGTACTGGTTGAAGACGATGTAAAAATTGTCACGCAACTAAAGCAACAAAAAGAACTACTACAAGCAGATACAGTTGAAATTAAACAGCAGAATGCACTGAGTTATGTGCGAGAGCTTAATCAGCAATACGATGTTATATTTCTTGATCCTCCCTTTAATACTGATTTTCTAGATAAGGTGATCCCCGTGATTTTGAAAAAACAATTAATTTCGCCTAGCGGTTTATTGTATGTAGAATCATCTTCTAGTAAGCCAGCTTGCAAAGACTTAAATTCATTAAATTGTGTGCGTGAAAAAGTCACTGGTGAAGTACGCTATGCGCTTTATTCATTACAACATTGATTGCAAAGTACAAAATTAATTGTCCTTCTGGTGGGTAAACATATTACACTTTACTCATGGCGCTCATCGCAGTTTATCCAGGTACTTTTGATCCGATCACCAATGGTCATACAGATCTGGTAAGGCGTGCCTGTGATATTTTTGATCAAGTAGTCGTAGGTGTAGCAACTAGTGGTGGCAATAAAGCGCCTTATTTCAGTTTAGAAGAGCGTGTTGATTTAGCTGAACAGGCTCTAGAAAAATTTTCCAATGCAACCATACAAGGCTTTGATGGTCTATTAGTCGATTTTGCTCAACGACAAAATGCTAAAGTGATTCTGCGTGGTTTACGCGCAGTATCCGATTTCGAGTTTGAGTTTCAACTTGCAAGTATGAATCGGCAGCTAGATAGTAGTTTAGAATCGATGTTTTTAACCCCTGCTGAAGAGCATGCATTTATTTCGTCTAGTTTAGTGCGTGAAATAGCCAAGTTGGGTGGCGATGTTGCGAAGTTTGTTTCGCCTGCAGTAGTCAAAGCGTTGCAAACTAAAGTGTCTAAATAATCTTATTTGCTTTTTCATGAGCAACGTTAGGCAGTGTGTATTAGATAAGTTATTTTATTTAATACTTTTTATATCGTTGTCGTTTACGGCTTGTGACAAGTCTTCTCAGACACCTTCAACGTCATCTGAAAACCAGACACAAAAAGAATTCGCTGTGGCAAGCGCACACCCATTAGCCACTCAAGCTGGGATCGAGATCTTGCAACAAGGAGGTAACGCCTTCGATGCTGCGGTTGCAGTTACGGCTGTGTTAGCAGTGGTTGAGCCCTATGCTTCTGGATTAGGTGGTGGTGGTTTTTGGTTATTGCATTTTTCTGATGAAGGTCATGATGTAATGATTGATGGCCGCGAAGTGGCGCCATTGGCAGCTACGCGTGATATGTACATTGGTGCGGATGGCAAACCTACAAAACAGTCGATAACCGGGCCTTTGGCAGCCGGTATACCAGGCACTCCTGCAGCGATTGTGCATGTTGCAGAAAATTATGGTCGTTTACCTTTAACACAAAGTCTCGCGCCAGCCATTCAGTTAGCACGTGACGGATTTGAACTCTCTGACTTCTATGCAAAGCGTGCCAAAGTAGTATTCGAACGCTTACAAAGTTTTCCACAAACTACAGAAATTTTTTTACCGCAAGGTGAAATACCACAAGCCGGAACTATTTTGCAGCAAACAGACCTTGCAAATGTATTAGCACAAATTGCAAAACAAGGCACTGATGGATTTTATCGTGGTGAGGTTGCAGAAACTTTGGTTGCAAGTGTGCAGCGAGCTGGAGGTATATGGCAATTAGAAGATTTAGATAATTATCAAGTTGTAGAGAGGCAACCAATAGTAGGCAAATATAAAAATTTAGAACTTGTGAGTGCGGCCTTGCCTTCTTCAGGCGGCATTGTGATGTTACAGATTTTAAATATGTTGTCACAGCTTGATTTACAAGCGATGAATGATGTGCAGCGCAAACACACTATTATTGAAGCTATGCGACGTGCATATCATGATCGTGCGCAATTTTTAGGTGATCAAGATTTTATTGATGTGCAAGTAGATGAGTTGCTCTCAATGCCCCACGCAAAAAAACGTTGGACTGACTTTAGTGCAAAACATGCAACTGAGAGTGAAAGTTATTTGCAACATAAACCGGTTGAACTTCCCTCACTTAAACCTTCATCAATTAAAGAAGAAGCGCAGAACACTACGCATTTTTCCATATTGGATCAGCATGGTAACCGTGTTGCTGCTACGCTCTCGATTAACTATTACTTCGGTTCTGGATTTGTCGCGGAAGGCACTGGTGTGTTACTGAATAATGAAATGGATGATTTTTCCATTCAACCAGGGCATGCTAACTTATGGGGTTTAGTGGGAACTGAAGCCAATGCCATAGAACCAGGCAAGCGTATGTTATCTAGTATGTCGCCAACCTTTTTAAGTGACGGTCAACGCGTTGCAATTTTAGGCACACCTGGCGGCAGTCGGATTATTAGTATGGTGTTGTTATCTTCGCTTGCCTTTATTGAAGGCGCTACAGTTGAACAGATGGTGAATTTGCCACGCTATCATCATCAGTTTCTACCAGATGAAATTCAATATGAAAGTGGTGCGTTGCCGAATAACTTGATTCGCGAGTTGCAGTCTATGGGGCATCGCTTGAAAGATCTTGGACGTAGTTATGGAAATATGCACGCGATTGTGTGGGATGCAAAAACCAAACAAGTTACAGCTGCTAGCGACCCTAGAGGCATAGGCACAGCAATCGTTGGATCAAATCCGTAATGCAGCTGGTTTATTTCGCAAGCCCGATGTGTTCCTGGTGTTGGGGGTTCTCGCCAGTGATACAACAATTAGAGGCTAGTTATGGCATGGATAAAATTCGTTTGGTGTTAACGCCTTTTCGAGTCGATACTACCGAACCTATGGACGATGCATTACGGAATTATGTATTGGGACAATGGCATAAGGTACATCAAGCAACAGGACAAGCTTTCGATTTTCGTTTTGCGATGCCGGATGATTTTATCTATAACACTACTTTAGTGTGTTTGAGTATTAAGGCTTTTTGTAAGCAACTTCCTGCGCAGGAATTAGAATATATGCGCGTGTTGCAGCAGGCGTACTATACTGAAAACCAAAACCTGACTAGCAAAGCCGTATTGTTACAAATTGTGCAAGGGTTTGATTTAGATATCAAATCGTTTAAGCAAGACTTGTTTGGCCAGCAAGTAAAGCTCGAGCTCAACGAAGATTTTTCTTTATGCCAACAACTTGCAGTGCAAAGTTATCCCACGCTTATGCTGCATCAGCAAGATGACTATCATCTGATCGCTAACGGTTATTTGCCGTTTGAGCAAGTAAATCAGAAGCTTGAATATTTGCTTACTAAGCAGATGTGCTAACCAAATGAGGCGAATGTGGGTTTATTTGTTATCTGTAACAGAACTATTTTTCGTGGACTCGGTTTCATTATCTTTGTAGGAGTTACGCAGAATTTCGATCTGCCAAGTTTGTAAAGTATCTGCATCTGTGAGCACAAAGGTGTCCTCACCAACTTTGCTAATTGAATAGCGCTCTTTATCCGAAAGATCCATGAAAGTTTAAATATATTTAACACAAGTGATTCAGCTCATTATTTTGAAGGCTTTCACAAAATTTCACTCGCGGAGAATGATGCGTGGCAGCATCCCAGCAACGAATGACCATGCCATATGACAGCCGGTCATAATTAAGATTCCAATGGGTGGGCAATGATGTAACTATTTCTTTTTTAGAAAGGTTTTGATCTTTTCGCACACAGGATTTGCGGCCAAAATACGAAAGTGCCCTTTATGCTGGGTAGTAAATAATTCTGCATTGATGCTTTGAGCCACAGTTTGCGCTTCAGCAAAGGGTACGATGCGGTCTTGCTTGTCATGAATCACCAAGCTTGAGCCAGAGAATTTCTGCATAAACGCAACTGCAGACATCGTTTCGATGTCTCGATTAGCCATTTTTTTCAGTCTTCGACGAAAGATTTTAAGCACGCTTGTAGGTAATCGCATAGCTTGTATGAATGAAGCAAATATATCACTCAGCTCGTTTGGGCCAGCAATAAGCACCATTTTCTCAATCATTTGCGCTTGCGATGTTCTTGTTAAGTGCTCAAATGTATAGGCATTTGCCAGGGTGCCAAACGAATGACCTATGAATGCAGAAACGGGTGGGCAACTTTCCAGCACAGTTAATAATGCCTTGGTATTACACAACAAATTAGTTTGTTTACCAGAAGAATTTCCATGTGCAGGGCTATCATGTGCCACTACATCAAAGCCATTATTAATTAAATGTGAAATGATAGGTGCAAAGTTCAGCGCATGACCTCCCCAGCCGTGCGTAAATAATACGGTTTTTGCGTTATTTAAGTTATCTGTATTTTTCCAGCGATACACTGCAATTTTATATTCATCGCTGTGAACAAAAAATTGTTCGGCATTGTGGAGCAACTTCGTTTCAATTTCACTGAGAGGTTTTTTGCGTATTCTAGGCCTACAAAAAAAAGACCAAGCTAGTTTAGCGGCTAACTTGGGAGAAAATATCGCAACCGTTCTAAGAAAGCTGCTTAAAATTATTTTTAGTATGTTTTCCAAAAAAGGAGGTTGTTGTGATTAGTGTTGACACTGTACACAAAAGAAGCTGCTGCGTTGACCGATTGTGCGTACTTTTATTGGATTTTTACATACTGGGCAAGGTTTTCCGGTTTGGTTATATACATTTAATTGGTTGGCAAAGTAACCGGGCTTACCGTCTTCACGTACAAAGTCGCGCAAAGTAGTGCCCCCTAATTTAATAGCATTAGCGAGGACTGTTTTAATATTATTTGCAAGAACATTGTAGCGTGCCAAAGAGATTCTACCTGCTGCACGTTGCGGATGTATGCCACTTAAAAATAGAGATTCACTAGCATAAATATTACCTACCCCGACGACAATATGGCTATTCATAATAAAATTTTTAACACTTACTTTTTTAGCCCGGGCAAGACGATGCAAGTGTGTACCATTAAAATCTTCGCTCAACGGTTCAGGGCCTAGCTTTAGTAACAATTTATGTTGCAATGGATCTTTATTTGTCCATAAAACCGCACCAAAACGCCTAGGGTCATGAAAGCGTAATGTTTTTTTATCAAATACTATATCGACGTGGTCATGTTTGCGTGGTTCGGTTTGTGGTTTAATCATGCGCAAACTACCTGACATACCCAAGTGAAGAATTAAGTGTCCTGTTTCAGTTGCAAACAATAAATATTTCGCACGGCGCTTAATATCTAAAATTTTTTGGTGTTTAAGTTTTTGTTTGAGGTTGCGGGGCACAGGCCAACGCAAATTGGTTTGACGGACAACTACATTTTCAATTTTTTTGTTTTTTACATACGGTGTGATACCGCGACGAGTTGTCTCTACTTCGGGTAATTCGGGCATTTAGGATAAATCAAAGTTTCCTGTCAGGCTTGGTAAAAGGCTTCAATTTCAACTAGTAGATTCTCTCGACACATATCACCGAGTAATAGTGCGCGTGGTGTAGTATTAGAGAGCCTCGCGGCTAACACTTGCTTAATCTGCTCTACGTCTTCACGGTGACGGATGTAGACCTTCATATATAACAGATCATCTTGTGCATTCAGTTTGGTTTGAAATTTATCGTTCGCATGCGCCACTAAAGTTTCGACATTGTTAATAGCCTCATTTAATTGCGCACAAACATCATCAATATGTAAAGTTTCATGTCCAACAATGCTTGCCGTGCCTGACACATAAAAATGTGTGCGTGGGCCCCAGGTTTTAATCAAGCCGCGGGAAAATAATGGTTGTGTATGGCGATCTTCTACTGGGTAATCATATGCGCTGGTTTGGCGTGGGTTCTCAACCGCTGTACCTGGAGTGTCGCTGGCTAAAAAATAAATCTGAAATTTATCTTCATGATTACCGATTACAGTTGCTGCCGGATAGATCTTGGTTTTAACGCCGCAGGCTTGCATCGCTTGCAGTCTGCCACGACAAAAGGTTTCATAGCGATTTAGTTCGGGTTGTTGTCTATCTACAATGGTGATGCCTGGAAAGAAATTCCATGTGCGCAGTAAATGTTTACAAGTCGTATTCTTTAGGCATTGATAAATTTCACTATAGGCTTGCTCAGTCAAGGTTTGTAAATCTGCATCCGCAGAACATGCTAGTTCGATAAAGCCAAACAACATTTGTGGAGTACAGGCATAACGAATATTTTTATAGCTATCTTGGGCAACACGCTGATCAGTGAACCAATATTGCGCAAAAAGATTGGCGCCTAGCAGCTCTAATTCGGTTTGAATCGATAAGCAATTTTGCTGCTGGCTGGCAATATTGCCGAAATAAAGATGTGTCAGTAAGGGTTGTTGAATGGGCAGCCTGTCCACATCTTCGCTGACCACGATGTCTAATGCAGCGGGGTCGTTCTTGTCCAAATCTAAGCTCATGAAACTACTGTAGCGTGCTAGCTGATGTCTCGCTAGCAAGCAAAATTGATTTTAAGATTAATTTAACCGATTACTTGAAATGTGCGTTAAGCATATTATGTTCGGCGGCGGCGATGAATGCCAATAAATATCCCTGCTAGCAACACTGTAAGAGGCACGATCAGTAAATACGTGGCAGCAAGGGTTGCGATGGCAGTATTGCTGAACTGAATTGAAACATCAGGCGGTCGATAGGGTAGTAGCGAGATGCGCTGGTCATCGTGGGTGAGCCACTGCAATACACTTACGATTAGTGTCAGATTTTCACCATGACCGATATAGGCATTGGCAGCAAAATCACTATCACCCATTAGCACCACACGTTGTTGAGTTTTTTTATCTACAACACGGCTGAGGCTTGCTGCGATAAGTAAAGGGCCTTCTGTATCACCTGTAGTACTGTCAAAAACGACGTTTTCACCGCTAAGAGCATTGGTCTCAGACCATGCACGAGGTAGCGAATAAAATAATGGCTTTGCTTGCCAGTTTTCGGGAGTGGAAATTGCAATGCCGCTAGCAAATGGAAATAAGGTTTGGTTTTTTAAGTTAGCGGTGATGGTGTGTTGTTGATATTCGACCACGGGCACCACGGCTGGATGTTTAATTCCTAGAATAGAACGTAATTCTTGGTTAGCATCAATGATGGTGCCTTTCACCCAACTGAGGCCAAATGTGTTTGCTAATGAAGGGAGTGGTGAATTTTCATTAATCGGGTCAGATAACCACAGTAAATTTCCACCGGCTTCTACATAATCTAAAATTAATTTTTCTTCACCTTCTAGCAACGCTGCTTGTGGTGCTGCAATCACTAATACAGCAACGTTGTCTGGTATTACTGTAGTTTGCAATAGATTTAAATCTTGAACTTCTACACCGCTAGATTCTAAAGTTTGTTTAAGCGTGCTATAGCCTTGGTTGTTTTCTTCGAAAGGGGTCACGTTCTCCATGACCGCTTAAAAAAGCCACCCAAGGTTTTTTCTGCCGGGTTAAGCGTTGCAAAGCGTTGGTAATTTCACTTTCAGAGATTACGTCTACGATTTCAAAACGTCCTTTATAGTCGATACGTAGTTGATTGGGGTTATTTAGGTGTAGTTCTTTTGCTAGCTCAATTTGGGCATCAAGATCTAAAAACTTAAAATCAATTTCAGACTTAAATTTAAAATATTTATCAATTTGTCTCTTTATTGCCTGTCGCTCACTTGCTGCATTACGTGCTAGCACAGTCATTAATAAAGTGTCATCGACTTGTTGTAAAATAGTGCGGCTGGTTTCTGTAAGTGTGTTGCGATTATCCCGCGTCCAATCAAATACGAAGTGATATTTTTGTGTTAACCATGCACAGACACTTATTATGGCAAATAAAAATAACAATTCAGTCCAGTTGCGGAAATACTTGTGTAATTTTTTAGCTGGCATTATTTAGTCTTAATCGTCTGATGCACAAGATTAAAAACAAAATGGTAAATAAAACAAAATATGCAATATGTTGAGTATCCACCGATCCAGTCAGTAGATTGGTTAAATGTGGAAAGTTAGATAAATAAAGAAATAGCTCACTGCTGCTGGCAGTAGCCGAGCCAGATAAATACAACATGACGAGTATTAATTGCAGACCAATAATGGCGGCGGTAGCAATAATTGGAATACGTGTGAGATTTGCTATGAATAAAGCGGCTGCACTAAATGAACTGATAAATAAAAATACTGCTAAGCACGTTGCGGCTGTTTTGCCATAATCAATTTGTGTGAAGTAGCCAAGTATTAATGCGTAAGCACTACAAATGACTGTAAACGTTAGCGCTAGTAACACTAGCGCGAGGTATTTGCCTAATACGGTTTGCATTGCACTAATAGGCGCGCTGCTTAAAAGTAAATGACTACCAAAATAACGTTCTTCTGTGCTGCTACGTACTGCAAATAAGGGTACGAGTAAAATTCCCACTACAGCCACCCAAAACATATAGGGCACAATGACTAAGTCAGTTAATCCAGGTGCGCGCTTTAAGCCAACAAGCTTTGCTTGTACTTCACTATAAAAATTATTCAACAAGATCAATAACAGCAAGCCTAATACGAACAAGGCAACTGCAAATAAAATCCACGCAATAGGAGTAAACCAAATACGTCTCAATTCATTTTGTGTAATTGCCCAGGTCATACTGAATCACGCATCACTAGATCAAGAAATACTTGTTCGAGTGAACCACCAATAGTGCCTATTTCATATAATTGCCAATCATTTTCTAGTGAACGCGCTTGTACTTTTTGAATAAATTCCATGTCATTATAACGACAAATATATTTTCCATATTGTGTACAACTTACTGACTCACATCCAGGGATCGCATTGAGATCTTCAATCGAAGGTTGGCCATTGAAACGAAGTTTTACACGCTTAGTTTGTTTATTGGTACTAGAGCTTTGGTTTAATTTTTCTAATGATTGGTCGAGTAATAATGAGCCTTGATCAATGATCAATACACGATCACAGGTGGTCTCAGCTTCGTTAAGTAAGTGTGTAGATAGCAATACACTGTGGTTTTTTGATAATTCACTTAACAGTTCACGAATATCTTGCATTTGCACAGGGTCTAAACCCACTGTAGGTTCGTCTAAAATGACCAAAGCGGGTTCGTGAATGATTGCTTGAGCAATGCCAACGCGTTGTTTATAGCCTTTAGATAAATGTGCAATCAGTTTTTTTTCTACTGATTCTAATGCACATATTTCTACTACCTGTTTAATCCTGTTTTTAATTTCACTTTTGTTAACTTCATGTATGCGCGCAGCGAACTGCAAGTATTCATAAACTGTAAGTTCTCTATACAGAGGCGGCGTGTCAGGTAAGTAACCCAAATTGCGTTTTGCAAGCTTCGGGTGTTTAAAAATATTCTCACCACAAATACCCACATCGCCTGAATTCGGAATTAAATTACCCGTAATGATATTCAAGGTTGTCGATTTACCTGCACCATTAGGCCCTAGTAGTGCGACGACTTCACCGCGGCAGATTTCAAAGCTGATATTTCCAATCGCTTTGTGACCATCAAAATTACGCGATAAGTTTTGCACCGACAACAATGTTTCTTGTGTCATATAGCGGTTCTACAATAGAGGCTAAGCAAGCGATAGGTGGTTATAAATAAACCTATTGATAGGTCGTTACAATAGTGCTGGGTATTACGCATATTTGGCAGAATGATTACTGGATTATACAAACATTTGTATATTGTGATGGTTTAGTTGCTGTTCGCAGTTGTAAATCAGCATACTTATATAGATCTAAATGTGAGCATGTCGATCATTATATAAGCTGAATAACTGATCAGCTGATGAATAATCAGCAACTTACAGAACCTGCTCTTGTGATTAGAAAAAATGCCACAATATAGCGATAAAGCCATTTGTTTATTTATGGCGGTCAGATATCAATAGTGCTACACCAATGATCATATGCTGCTTGCCCAAGAGGAATCTCAAGACGTATGATTTGCTTGTTGATAGGAAGCACAACTTGGAACACATAATAATAACAATAATTAACTAGAGTCAATCATATGCTTAATGGACTAATTACTTTACCTTGGTGGGGCTACATTGTAGTCACACTAGTTCTTACTCACATCACCATTGTCTCTGTCACGCTATATCTGCATCGTTGCCAAGCTCATTGTGCACTAGACCTACATCCTCTGGTATCACACTTTTTTCGTTTTTGGTTGTGGGCGACTACAGGTATGGTAACTAAAGAATGGGTGGCAATTCATCGCAAACATCACGCGAAAACAGAAACTGAGGATGATCCGCATAGCCCGCATACAAAAGGTATTGCAAAAGTTTTTTGGCAAGGCGCAGAGCTTTATCAAGAAGAAGCCAAAAATATGGAGACTATACAGAAATATGGTCACGGTACTCCAGATGATTGGCTAGAACGAAATTTATATTCACGTTATAGCTTTATTGGTCTTAGTATTAGCTTTGTTTTAAATGTCATTTTATTTGGGCCTATTGGTTTGACTATTTGGGCAGTCCAAATGATTTGGATACCATTATTTGCGGCAGGAGTGATTAATGGAATTGGTCATTACTGGGGCTATCGGAATTTTGAAACCGAAGATGGTTCAACCAATGTTATTAATCTTGGATTTATTATTGGCGGAGAAGAGTTACACAACAATCATCATGCTTATCCAAGTTCTGCAAAGTTTTCGAGCAAATGGTGGGAAATTGATCTAGGCTGGTTTTATATTCAATTATTAAGTTTATTTGGTTTAGCAAAAGTTCGCAGACGTGCACCAAAGCCAATGCGCTTAATAAATAAAGACATTATTGATTTAGAAACTGCGAAAGCAATGGTGTCTAGTCAATTACATGTGATGGCCGAGTATGCACAAAAAGTTACTTTGCCGACTTTTCATGCCGAGCTACCCAATTTTGAAGATCGATATAAAAAACTGGTGAGCCAAATGCGCACTGCATTAATACGTGAAGATAGCCGTATGAAGCCTTTGCATCGTGAACACTTGCAAGAACTATTACAAAATAGTGAAGCATTGCATACTGTTTATGAATTTCGTCGTAAGCTACAAGCGCTTTGGAAAGAGACCCATGCCAGTCATGAACGCATGATTCAGGCCATTATCGAGTGGTGTAAAGAAGCCGAGGCGACCGGAATTAAAGTGCTAGAGGACTTTGCGCAGAGCTTACGAGGGTACGCATTACAGTCAGCGGTTTGAATCTTTTTTATTTCTGGCAAGAAGTGAACGTTCAATTCACTAAATCATAGTCATCAAGTTAGTTGTTCGTTTTCTTTGCTTGTTCAAAGAAAACGAACCAAAAGAAAAGTGTTCTTGTAAGATTTAAAATATCAACATTAATACATTAATTACACGTCGTTCCCACCAACTTGCTCTTCGAGTACGTTCGTAATATCTAACAACCTTGGTTGGCATGATGATGTCATCCAGGCACAACATGCCTAAATCAACCATCCTTGGCTGATTTACCTGCAGTTGTTTCGAGTTTACTCACCAAGTTGAACGGGATTCAGAAGTGCTTTGAATGCCTGCTTTCGGCCAATAGCGGACATTTAAAACTTTAAGAGAATAAAGCCGCAATTGATTGAAGCAATACATCAAAAGCCACAATTGCACCGACATCCCTCCTCATCCCATCACTTTGCTTTATTTGATAGTCTCTAGAAGAATATGGCTTTTGCAAATTTGGCATTACATAATTTAATTCACCTTTGTCGAAATAAACCCCACAACAGAATTCACAAAAATCTAATTCAATTCCACTAACCATTACAATATTTAGAGGTTTTGTATCACATAGTGGGCAATTTCTAGTATCAGACAGATTTTGATTATCTTTAGAATATTGAACTAATTCGTCAATTTTGATTTTACTTTTCTGTGTTTCAATAAGCCTGGAAACACTAACGCCACTAAGCCAAACTCCTTTACAGTTCTTGCATTCCTTAATAATTGTTGTATCTACTGGATAGCTAACTGATTTTGTATCCATATTGAATTTACAACTTGGACAATTCATCTTATCAATATTACTTATCTGTTAATGTCCGCTTTGGGTCGTTAGCGTCCGTTAAATTTTATGAAGTCGCTTCATTGTGTATTGTTCCCACTAAGTCTCCTTCCTATACGGATCAGAATAAAGCCAATTACAAACCCAATCCCACCAATCGTTACAATAGTTACTAGTTCTCCAACTCCCTCACGACCACCCGTACCCTGATTGCACCCATTAAATATATCGCTCCAAAACCAAGTCCAATAGTGCCTACAGCAAATACTAACAATGCACCACTACCAATAAAGATAATGCAAAATAGCTTTTTCATGATTAGTGTAAATTTTTACTATCTAATATGCGCTTTGGGACATTTGATTGGCATAATTAATCCTTATTACTTTGATTAATTGCAATATCTTGAAGACCGCTATATGAGTTGATAGTGTAACTATTAACAGGGAGCCATAAATAAGAAGGCCGGTTGCTTAGTGGGTGATTGGCCTTTTTATATATAAACAATTAATTATCATTCGGCCAATAGCGGTCATAAACTAATTAAGTTTCATCATATCTAAAAAGCCAAGCTGCTTCATTGAAGTATAGTTGTCCCACTCTACCCATACCTCTACTATAATCCCGTCTTCAATTCGATACATGGCTAAATATTCAAAATCCACATCTTTATGTGAAATTGGATAAGGCCCCATTTCACCAAGTTGGGTTCCTTTAAATCTATGGCGTTGCAGCAACTTTATTTCCTTCTGCAATTAAATCTAAAATTTGATCTTTAAATTTTGGAAAAATTTTATGTTGCGTACGCAAAAACTGAATTAAATCACCTCGGCACCTAACAACAGGTTCGCCAGCAGCAAAGCTATGTCGAATGAATCCATCAGATAAAAGATTATCAAGCCGGTCCCAGTTGTACGAGTTGATAACATCAGTATATTCGCGAACTAATGCCTTGTTATGCTCGATGTTGTTATCCATATTTAAAAACTAGCAAATAAGCTTGAATTTTAGCGAAGCCTTCATGTCCGCTTTGGGTCGAAAGCGGACATTATAAACCAAATCATCTATCTCTTAATCGGGCATTACATCACGCTGAGAAGCGCAAGGTATTTTCAGACCAAGGCGAGCGCTGCTTGAGCGTAGCGAGTTTGCGAAGCCGTTGAAAATATCGAGCATTCGAGGTTCGAATAGCAAGTAAATGATGCTTCACAATCTGCTCAGTTATTTGCGATCTCGTGATGTTGAGCGCAATGATTTTGGGTACTTTTGGCGAAACAAAAGTACCTTGCTCTCTAAGAGCAAGTGTTGAATAAAAGAATAGGAACTTATGGAGAGAGCGAAAAAGTACTCAGTGGTACTTATGGATACAAAATAATTACTTAATTTTTGCTTCTTTATACATGACATGTTTCCTTACAACTGGATCATATTTTTTGATCTCAAGTTTTTCGGTCATGGTGCGTTTGTTTTTGCTAGTGGTGTAGTAATGTCCTGTACCTGCACTTGATACAAGTTTGATTTTTTCGCGAACTGATTTTGCCATGAGTTAAATTCCCTTATACTTTGATACCGCGTTTGCGTACATCCGCAAGTACTTCATCAATGCCTTTTTTGTCGATAATGCGCATACCTTTTGAAGACACACGTAGTTTTACCCACTTGTTTTCACTTTCCACCCAGAAACGGTGTGACTGAATATTAGGCATAAAGCGACGGCGTGTTTTATTATGGGCATGGGAAACGTTATTACCTGCCTTGGGTCGTTTTCCAGTAACCTGACATACACGAGACATAATATTTACTCAAAATCCATTCAAATAGGGCGCGTGAAGATAACAGAATCACCATATTGGCTCAAGCCAAGACAGTCTAGAATGGGTTAGAAAAGCAGGTTCTACCTACAAAAACCCAAAAACACGTATAGTTAGCTAATGGACACAATATTTCTGCGGGATTTAGAGATTGATGCCACTATCGGTATCTTTGAATGGGAGAAGCGCATCAAGCAAAAGGTGCGTATTGACCTGGAAATGGCCTCAGATATTGCCAAGGCGGCGGCAAGCGACTCCATAGACGACACCTTGGATTATAAGGCGATATCTAAGCGTATCATCCAGTTCGTTGAAGACAGCCAGTATGAGCTGATCGAGACATTGATTGAGAAGGTAGCTGAAATACTGCTGAATGAATTCAACATTCCTTGGGTGAGAGTTACCATCAGCAAGCCTGGAGCCGTACGAGGCTCACGCGATGTTGGCATCATTATCGAACGTGGTGAGCGAAACTAGTGGCTCGCGTCTATGTCAGCATCGGTAGCAATATCGACACCCAAAATTAGAAAAAAATATTCTTTCATCGGTAGTAATATGAAAAAAATATTCTTTCATCTGTAAAAGCTCTGCAAGAACATTATGGTGAGTTGGAGATTTCCAATGTCTATGAAACCCAAGCGGTAGGATTTGAAGGCGATGATTTTCATAACTTAGTGGTGAGTTTTGATACCGATGAATCGCCTTTAGAAATTGCCCAAGTATTAAAACAAATCGAAGCTGATCATGACCGCACACGCGGCAAAGAAAAGTTTGAATCCCGCACTTTAGATTTAGATCAATTGTTATATGGTGATTTAGTCATGCAAATGGAGGGCGTGAATGTACCGCATCCGGATATTTTGCGTTACAACTTTGTGCTTAAACCACTCGCCGATTTGGCTGGTGATGTAGAACATCCTGAAGAAGAAAAAAGCTGTAATGAACTTTGGAATGAATTTGGAGAAAAGGGTGGAATGAAAGTAGTGGAGTATGATTTTTAATCTCAATCTTCGACTAATTTTGGTGAGCGCAAAGATACGCTAATAAGAGGCACGTCATGTAAGATGCGGACAGATAATTCTGTATTAATAAATGCCCGCTAACGGCCATTCAGGAAAACTATTATTCTAAAGCTAAGACTAAGTAGTTATTTTTTAGACTTAACTATCCCCAAATATCTCAGAATAGTCTTCAATAGCAGCTGTTATTACAGACACAGCATGTGCATGATCATAAGGCTCACCGACGTGGACACTTTGCTCTTCACCAGAAAGAACCTTGTATGTAGTGAAATAATGTCTTAGGCGATCTATCATCGAAGCAGGTAACTCGGATAGTTCTCGAATTTCATTCCACATGCCGTCGTTATCAAGTATGGCAATAATTTTATCGTCCGCTTCGCCACCATCTAACATTGGAAGTCCACCAACAACACGTGCATTAAGAAGAACTTCTGAGCGCGTTATTGGACGTTCACTTATTACACATATGTCCAAAGGGTCTGAATCACCAGTTTTAGCATTGTCCATAAGTGCTCGTACGCGTTCACCACAATAGGTTCTGGGTATAAAACCATAGAGAGTTGGTGGAAGAGATGATGTGCGATGTGGTCGGTCTACTCGCAGGTATCCTGTATCTTTATCTATTTCATATTTCATCAAGTCAAAAGGTGTAATTTCGATATAAGCATAGACCAATGAGGGTGGGTTCGGTCCAACTTCAAGTCCATGCCATGGGTGTGGTCGCCACTGGTTAAATGTTGTTTTTTTCATTGCGCTTGGTTACAGGAAAATAGTAATTAATCATTTTGATTAATTACTATTTTCAGTTAATTGAGAATGTTTGCTTGGGATCGTTAATAGGCAATAGTTTTTCTATTCTTTTTAAGTAGTTACCCACCATAAAATACTTTCTCGCCCAAGTCTCCTAATACGAGAGTCTCTTCATCCGCACGACCTGATATTTCACGATTTAAACTTGCTTCAATAACTTCTCCAATAAAAAGTGAATGATCACCTCGCTCGATAGAATCCACAAATTTACATTCAAGACATGCTGCAGCGTTATCAAAGATTGGCGCTCCAGATGTGCCAATGGTAAATGGCTCACCGCCAATTGAGTTACCTTCACGCTCTAAAGTCTTAAAAAAAGTATATGCAAGATCTTGTTGTCCTTTGCCAAGAATATTTAATGCAAATGTTTTAGTCTCTTTAACTATTTCATGAGCACCTGAATCAGTTTTAACACCAAGTGCAACTAATGGTGGTTCAAATGAAGCTTGAGTTACCCAATTGATTGTTGCAGCCGCAATTTGGCCATCCTTTGATTCACTTGTAAGGATATATAATCCATATGGAATCATTCGTAGTGTGGTTTTCTTGATTTGTGCATCCATATTCAATTACCTCTTATATTTTTATACAAACTTTATAAATTTTTTATAGAAACATTATTTGATTGATGTATCGAACTAGTTTAATCGAATTATCAAATGAATATTTACTTTGGTTTATTTGTAGCCATTATGAATTTTTAAAACTGAAATTACCAATTGCTCTTCATAATTATTATAACAAGCTTAGCTTTAAACTATTCGAGCTATTCTTGACGCGATTCATATTCGCACGTTAAGCAGTCATCTTAATTACTCAATGTCCTGCCACCATCCACTGCGATAATTTGTCCAGTGATGTAGCCCGCTTTTTCAATTAAAAATAATGCGGTTTCTGCAATGTCTTTAGGGTGGCCTTCACGTTTTAAAGCCGTGCGTTCGATAATCGCTTGGTGCATGCCTTCATAATGTTGTTCTTCGGGCCACATGATGGCGCCGGGCGCGATACCATTTACACGAATTTCAGGTGCTAATTCACGTGCCATGGATTTAGTAAACATAATTAAACCCGCTTTGGCGATGCTGTAAACTGAATAATTTTTTAAAGGTCGATCACCGTGGATATCGACGATGTTAATAATGCAGCCTTTGTGTTGTTTTAAGTGTTCTGCTAAGGCCTGAGTTAGATATAAAGGGGCTTTGAGATTTACACCGACAAGGTCTTCCCAAATTTCTTCGCTTACATCTTTTAGATCGTTTGGATAAAAAGAAGAGGCATTGTTAATCAGTACGTCGATGTGACCAAATGATGTGATGGCATCATTCATTAATCTAGGAATAGCGGAATAATCTTTTAAGTCTCCTTTAAGTAACTTAACGGAATCCGCACGTTTTGCGTTCAGTTGATCTGCAAGGGAGGTAGCATCTTGGCTGGAGCTGCGATAGTGTAGAACGATATTCATGCCTGCTTGATGCAGGTGTCGAACCATTTCAGCACCTACGCGCCGTGCAGCACCGGTGATCAGGACTACTTTAGGTTTGCTCATTTATTTATTGTCTCACCATAATATTTCTAAACTTTAACATACCTTTTTTAGTAGCAGCCCCATGTCTAGTTCACAGCTCTCAAATTCAAATAATAATGCACAACAGCTTGCAACTCAGCGCTGTGCGCAAAGAATAAAAGAGGTCATTCAAAAGAAAGGTGATATCGGCTTTGATGAGTATATGTACATTGCGCTGTATGACCCGGAAGTAGGTTACTACCAACAGCAAGATGAGATATTTGGTAGTGAAGGCGACTTTACCACGGTGCCAGAGACCTCTGTGCATTTGGCTTATTGCTTAGCACACGCATGCGCAAAACTCATTCATGATGATGCAGAGCGAATAATATTAGAAGTGGGCGCAGGCAGTGGCAAGCTTGCGGTGGATATTTTGCACTATTTAGCAGCATGGCAAATTTTGCCTCAGCGATATTACATTTATGAACCAAGTGCCACATTACGTGCAAAACAAATCAAGCAAGTAGAACAAGCGCTTCCCGATTACATGGAAAATGTTGTGTGGTTATCGGATCTATCCATTGAGCTTGATACCGTTATTATCATTGCTAATGAAGTATTGGATGCGCTGCCAGTTAAATGTTTTGAAGTACAGTCACAGAATATTAATGAAAGACGTGTAGGGCTAAATGACCAAGGTGGTTTTAGTTGGAGCTTAAAAAAACCATCTGAAACGCTGGATGCTGCATTTGATTATATTACCGTAATGCTGGATGAACCTCTGGCTGAAGGTTATCAAAGCGAGATCAATCTACAATATGAATCTACCTTGAAAGCTTGGGCGGATGCTTGTCAGCAGTGTGTAATGTTTTTAATTGATTATGGTTACCCTAGGCATGAGTACTATCACCCACAACGCAATATGGGCACCCTACGTAGTTATTTTAAACACCAAGTATCGGAAGATGTGTTGTGCAATCCAGGTATACAAGATATCACTGCAGATGTGGACTTTTCTGCGGTTGCAAAGATTGCGAGCTATTTGCAGCTAGGATTATTAGCTTTTAGCTCACAACGAAATTTCATGTTGGCAAATCATTTGCTCGAATGGCGGCCCAATGCAGATGATGAAGTGGAACGCCTGGCGCAGATTGCACAGCTCAAACAGCTTACACTGGGCTCAGCAATAAGTGAACGTTTTCAAGTCATGGTGTTGGGTAAAGGTATCGACTATGGGGCAGACAAATTTACGGTCCGGGACATGCGCGCACGACTATAACGAATAAAAAGAGATTTCATATATTTAAACATTATGGATGCACTGCACGCATTTTTACTCGCTGTTATTCAGGGATTGACTGAGTTTTTGCCTATTTCAAGTTCAGCCCATCTGGTGTTATTGCCGATCATCATGCAATGGCAAGATCAAGGCGTGGTGGTGGATATTGCTGCTCATTTAGGAAGTTTGTTTGCAGTAGTATTTTATTTTCGTCACGATTTAAAGAGACTATTAAATAGTTGGCTACAGTCTGTTAGCTCAGGACATGAAACTGATGATAGTAATTTAATTTGGTTGTTAGTTTGGGCAAGCTTGCCAATTTTTATTGTGGCATTAATTGTACAAGCTTATTTATTACCTTATATTCGTGACGCAGTGGTTATAGGAATAGCCTCAATCGTATTCGCAATTTTACTTTGGTTTGCAGATAAGTACGGCAGTCAAACACGTGCCGATAAAGACCTAAAAGTCATTGATGCAATTTTAATTGGTGTAGCTCAAGCGTTTGCCCTAATACCTGGTGCATCTCGTTCAGGTGTTACGATTACAGCGGGCTTGTGGTTAGGACTTACACGTGTCGAAGCTGCACGGTTTTCTTTTTTATTAGCTATTCCCGCCATATTCGCAGCTTCTTTATATGGAGCTTATAGAGCTATGCAGCATGATTTTGTGATTCATTGGGCACTCACAATTGGCGTCATCGCATGTTCTGCAATTGTGGCCTTCTTATGCATAGACTGGTTTTTAAAAATGGTTGGTAAGATCGGCATGCTGCCCTTTGTGGTATACCGTATCTTGCTTGGAAGTGTGCTGTTAATTTTCTATTTATAAATTCATTTTCTGTTTTTTATTAATTTATTAAGCATATCAAGCTGTGCTTGTTGAATGTTGTGTGTTAGTTCTTCCGCGCTTACCTTTTCACGAATCCAGGTATCGATGCTTACATTCTCAACCTCCATCGCAATTGTTTGCAACCATTTTTTTTGCTCATATGATGTATTATTTTTTGCGCATGTATAAATGGTTTCGCAAATATCTAATAAAACGATAAAGCGCTCTGGGTTTCTTCGTGCATCTAATCTGCGTATTAGTTGCAGTAATTCTTCAGCATTTAATTGCAAAGCATTATGGCAGTCATGCTGTAAAGAAATGAGAAGTGTAATGAGTTTCTTACATATGTTCGGGAGTGGAAACTCAGTTGTGAAATTTTTAATGTTTTCATGGTTATTGTGGTCGTGAAAATGTAAGCCGCCAATAAAGCTTGCAAAACGAATATTTGCGTCAGAGTATTTTTTTGTTATGGCTGCTAACACTGTATGCCCAAGAGAACTGCTTTTGGGTGTCGAGAGTGGGGGATAAATTTGTGGAAATACCTGAGCTAATGCGCTTGTCTCTTTTAATACTAGAAAAAATTCTCCTGGAGAATCAGTTTCTAAAGCTTTAGTCGTTTCTTGCCATACTCGTTCTAGAGAAAGTTCTTTGAGTTCATTGGACGCTACGATTTGACGCATCAGAGACGAAGTCTCTTTATGAACAGTAAAACCTAATGAATGATATTTTGCGGCAAAGCGTGCTACACGCAATACCCGTAATGGGTCTTCAGAAAACGCATTGGAAACATGGCGTAGTATTTTTTTCTCTAAATCTTGTTGACCGCCATAAGGGTCTATAATTTCACCACTTTCATTTTGTGCGATTGCATTAATGGTTAAATCACGACGTAATAAATCTTCTTCCAAGGTGACATCAGGAGACGTGTAAAAGTTAAAACCTTGGTGCCCGCGTCCTTGCTTTTTTTCAGTCCGGGCGAGTGCGTACTCTTCTTTACTTTGTGGATGTAAAAAAACAGGAAAATCTTTCCCCACCGCTTTGAAGCCTTGAGATTGCATTTCTTCAGGGCTAGCACCCACCACTACCCAATCACGTTCGGTTACGGGCAGACCTAAAAGTTCATCGCGGACTGCACCACCGACTAGATAAACTTCCATTGCTAGAACTGATGAGTGTGATAACGTAAAAACATGCTAGGAATTATAGGTCGATTATTTGTGCTTGGATGGCTTTTAATCAGCTTTTCAGGTTGTACTACAGTTGGTTATTACCATCAGTCTATTTTTGGGCATCTTAAACTAATCTCAAAACGTGAACCTATAATTGATATCGTAAACGATTCAACGCGTGACGAGAAATTAATTGCACAGTTGCGCTTAGCACAAGAATTGCGATTATTTGCAACGCATGAGCTAAAGCTACCTGAGAATGACAGTTACCGCAGTTACGTTCAGTTAGATCATCCATATGTTACGTGGAATGTGTTTGCGGCACCCGAGTTTTCAACCGCATTACAGCAGTGGTGTTTTTTAGTGGTTGGTTGTGTGCCTTATCGTGGCTATTTTGATCAGGCAGATGCACACCATTATGCAGATCGGTTATCTAAGCGAGGTTTGGACGTCTATGTTGCAGGAGTGCCTGCATATTCCACTCTTGGTTGGTTTGATGATCCATTATTAAGCAGCATGATAGATCGTGGTGAGATTGTTACGGCTGCGTATATATTTCATGAATTAGCACATCAACAATATTATCTCAAAGGAGACGGTGCATTTAATGAGGCTTTTGCAACCGCAGTGGAAGAAATCGGTGTGTTGCGATGGCTAGAGCAGCAAAATCGTAGAGATGATGCAGAGAATTATGAGGATTGGTTAGCACAAAAAACACTCTTTTCAGCTTTTATTAAAAGCAGTCGAGATGAATTTGATGCTTTATATCAACAAGAACATTCTCTTGAAAAAATGCAAGTTGAAAAGCAAATACTGATCGCTGAAATGCGAAGAAAGTTTGAAGATTTGAGTCTAGAAAATAAACATATTGCTAGATATTCAAAATGGATGTCTGGGCCATTAAATAATGCTCAACTCGGTGCTATTTCTTTATATCGTGAATTAGTGCCTGCTTTTCGAAATATATTTATTTCATGTGGAAACGATTTTGAAAAATTTTATGCACGTGTACAAAATATTGCAAAAATGTCGGAGGAGAAACGAGTCGAGATACTTCAATCTGAAGATAAATGTGCTTGATTCGCCGCTATTGGTTTGTATCTAACGTTTGGCGCGAAAATGCTCCATGTGTTTATAATGAGGATTACTAGTTAAATAATTTGGAACAACTGCTTCTAAACGGGTGGTGCAGTTTTCATTTTCGTTACTACATATGCTGTCTTGTTGCAGTGAAAGATAATTATCAATTGAAAAAGGTTTGCCAGGTACGAATTCGAAAATATTGGCTTGCAACTTAGATGCCCAATTCGGCAGACTAATAATAATTCGATGGTGGCCACTCATAGTCGCTACATATTGGACCAGTTGTTTAAGGCTGTATTGCTTAGGTCCACATAAATTAATTCTTTGGTCGAAACTGTTGGGGTCATTCAGACTATTCACCATGACTTGAACGACATCACCGACAAATACCGGTGCAAATTTTGTTTTCGCGCAAGCAAGGGGTAGAAAACCTGGTGTAAATTTTAGCACTGAAGCGAAGCGATTTATGAATGAATCTTCAGGACCAAAAATCACCGAAGGCCTAAAACTGGTTACGGCAATCTTATTGGCTGCAAAAGTGTGTACATAATTCTCGGCTTCACCCTTAGTGCGAAGATAAAAGCTTTTTACATCGGGGCTGGCATTTAACGCACTCATGTGCAGCAATCTATTCACTTTACAGCTGGAACACATGGTAATGACTTTGCGAGCTAGCTCTACATGCGCAATATGAAAGCCACTGCCATCATGGCCTTTCTCATTCAGAATGCCTACGAGGTTGATCACCGCGTCGCAATCTTGAAAATGCCGCTTAAGTTGAGCTTCGTTATGAATATCTGCTTGGATGAGTTGCAAGCTTGGCAACACTAATAAGTTACGATGTTTTTCACGCTGCCGAGTAAGTACTTTTATTTGGTACCCACGCTCAACCAATTCGGCACATAGATGGCTTCCTACAAAACCGGTGCCACCGAGTACACATATTGTTAGTTTCTTCATCAGCAGGAATTAATTAGCTTATTCGCGTGAATTATGAATAAGCTACCAGGCTTTTGATAGCCTAATCTCTAAGGTGTCAAAAATTTGCCTGAGATAGGAGTGGCACCAAATCGGAAAGGAATTCACGCTGAAATATAGGCTAAAAAATCACCAATTATGGTGACGTCATTATTCAAATTACTACATTTATCGGCAAATTTAGCCATATTTAGCCTGTTAGCCAGTAAATACTTGTAATCATATAAAGAATGCATAAAAATACAGCTATCTACTTTTGATCCCCTTGAGAGCATCATTTCAGGTGTTCGATTTCAAAAACAACACTTTATTTATCGATTGGAGTTTTAATAAGTGAGCGAAAGTATTTGTCACGTTACTGATGACAGTTTTGAAGAAGAAGTATTAAATAGCGAGCAACCTGTATTAGTTGATTATTGGGCAGAATGGTGTGGCCCATGCAAAATGATAGCTCCGCTTTTGGATGAAATTGCTGGTGACTATGAAGGTAAGTTAAAAATCACCAAGCTGAATATCGATGAAAATCCAAACACACCACCTAAGTATGGTATTCGTGGAATACCCACACTCATGATTTTCAAAAATGGTAATGCCGAAGCGACAAAAGTCGGGGCGTTATCTAAATCGCAATTAACGGCTTTTATTGATCAAAGTATTTAACAAGAAACCAACCTTTATATCCACATTTACTAATTACATAAATAAATAATTTTACCGACCGCATCTAAAAATAATTCAGATTTTAACTAGAAATTAGCCCAGAAATTATTCTGGCAACTGCTAGATAATTAACCAGCTATTTTTTAATTATAAATAACGCTTCACGCGTTGATCTTACATGCTTTGCAGGACTGCACTGCAGTAAAACACATATATCTTTTGTTTATTTAACTAAAACATTTTATGGCTATGAATTTAACAGAACTAAAGAAAAAACCGGCATCAGAGTTAATTGATATTGCTGCGGACATGAAGATAGACAATCTATCTCGTTCACGTAAGCAAGATATCATCTTTGCAATTCTTAAGGCGCATGCAAAAAATGGCGAAGACATCCTAGGTGATGGGGTATTAGAAATTCTGCAAGATGGGTTTGGTTTTTTACGTTCTTCAGATTGTTCATACCTTGCCGGACCTGATGATATTTATGTATCACCAAGTCAAATTCGTCGCTTTGGTTTACGTACAGGAGATACCGTTTCGGGGAAAATACGTCCACCAAAAGATAGTGAACGTTACTTTGCCATGCTCAAAGTTGACAAGATTAACTTTGATAAACCTGAAAACGCTAAACGTAAAATCCTATTTGAAAATTTAACACCTTTGCATCCAGATGAGCGTCTAAAGCTTGAGCGAGGTAATGGTAGTACTGAAGATATTACGGCACGTATTATTGACATCTGCGCTCCAATTGGAAAGGGGCAGCGTGGTTTGATCGTATCACCTCCCAAAGCCGGTAAAACACTAATGCTGCAAAACATTGCGCAAAGCATCACTTCCAATCAGCCAGAGTGTTTTTTAATTGTATTGTTAATTGATGAAAGACCAGAAGAAGTCACAGAGATGTCGCGCATGGTGCAAGGTGAGGTGGTTTCCAGTACTTTTGATGAGCCTGCCAGCCGTCATGTCCAAGTCGCGGAAATGGTGATCGAAAAAGCCAAACGTCTTGTTGAACATAAAAAAGATGTTGTAATTTTATTAGATTCGATTACGCGCTTAGCGCGTGCTTATAACACCGTAGTACCTGCTTCGGGCAAAGTCTTAACCGGTGGTGTGGATGCCAATGCTTTACAACGACCTAAACGCTTCTTTGGTGCAGCACGTAATGTTGAAGAAGGTGGCAGTCTTACCATAATTGCAACCGCACTGGTTGAAACTGGATCCAAGATGGACGAAGTCATTTACGAAGAATTTAAAGGTACTGGTAATATGGAAATCCATATGGACCGTCGTATTGCTGAAAAACGTGTATTCCCTGCAATAAATATCAATCGTTCTGGAACACGTAGGGAAGAATTAATTACGGATCAAGAAGAACTTGCAAAGATTTGGGTGCTGCGTAAGTTTTTGCACCCAATGGATGAAATAGAGGCCATGGATTTCATGTTGGGGCGTATGCAAACTACAAAAACTAATGATGAGTTTTTTGATGCAATGAAAAGATAGTTAAGCTGGTTAGAAAAACATATAGGATCTAACTAACTTTAAAAAACTTAGCTTAATTTTTATTTTCTAATACTTGAAATACTCGATCGATTGAATCGTTAATCGTATTTTTACTGGATTGTAGTTGCGCCAATACTCGATGACCAAAAAGCAGCGTCATCAAAAAGCGCGCTAATTGAACGGGATCTTCATCGCAAACAATTTCATTATTTTCCTGAGCTTTCACCAGCAATATATACATCTGCGATTCAATTTCTTGCAGTTTTAACTGGATATAATAGCGCAGCTCTTTTTCTTCAGCTGGAATTTCAAATACCCCGTAGATTAAAAGACAATGCGCATCGAGACTTCGATTTGTAATTGCATTTCCTACTAATGTAAAAAAGTCTTTTAATGCAGCTAAGCTGGAGTCGTTTTGTTTTGCACATTCATCTAACACACTAATCTGGCGTTTAGTGTAATGTTCTATAACTTCGGTATACAGCCCCGTCTTATTTGAAAACGCAGAATAAATACTTCCAGGTTGTAATCCAGTTGCTTTAGTAATGTCTTTAATTGTTGTGCGTTGAAACCCATTGCGCAAAAAAACTTCTGAAGCTTTGTCTAACACATCACTTCTTTCGAATGCAGGTTGCCTCCCCATAGCAAAATGTCCTTAAGTTATTATTACATTCTTAAAAACTTGTTTTGTTCATTAAAAAATTAATGAGCGTACAATCAATTATTAAGCGAAATATGTGTATATGTAGATATTGTTAATCTTAATATAAGTTATTTCCTCTTACTGTCAATCGAAATAAAGTTTGATTTCAATAAACTCGTGAAATACATACGAATTAAAATCTAAGAACTGAAAAAACAAGTAGATAAATACAACAAATTTGAATTCAAGAATTTGTTTTACAAAAATTTACATTAATTATGGATAAGAATCTTTAATGATGTGTATGAAAATTGAGTAAATATACTTGAGCGATTGTTCAAATATTTTTAAATTGCTTTGGATCCTATATCTTTACGATAAAACATATTGGGCCAAGATATATGTTTTACTAAATCGTATGCAGAATGTTGAGCACTTACAATGTCATGGCCTAGAGCGGTTGCACATAACACCCGTCCACCATTTGTTACAATGTTACCGTCCACTATTTTTGTCCCCGCATGAAAAACTTTTTGTGTATCAGTGTCAATTTTTTCTAAGCCTTGTATCACTAGACCTTTCTCGTAGCTTTCAGGATAACCGCCTGCAGCTATTACTACGCCAACTGCAACACGTGGATCCCACTCAATAAAATGTTGGTTTAATTGTTTATTTGCGCCCGCTAAACATAATTCAGCCAAATCAGATTGCATGCGCATTAAAATAGGTTGTGTTTCAGGATCGCCAAAGCGGCAATTAAATTCCAACACATAAGGATTGTTATTTTTATCAATCATTATGCCCGCATATAAAAAACCAACAAAAGGTGTGCCTTGATTTGCAAAACCTTTCACGACGGGATGGATCACTTGCTGAAGAATTTTTTCATGCATAGTTTCGTTAACAATTGGCGCAGGTGAGTAAGCACCCATGCCACCCGTATTGGGTCCAGTATCGCCTTCATCACGTGCTTTGTGATCTTGTGAACTAGCCAAAGCTAAGATGTGTTCTCCATCCACCATACAGATAAAACTCGCTTCTTCACCTTGAATGAATTCTTCTACGACTATGCGGTGACCGGCATCTCCAAAACTTGATCCACTCAGCATGTGTTTGGCGCATTGCAGAGCGTCTTGTTTGTGTTTAGCAATGACAACACCTTTACCTGCTGCTAAGCCATCTGCCTTGATTACAATTGGAAACGATTGGGATGAAATATAATTTTCAGCTTCTGAATAATCGGTAAATACTGCATAGTCGCCAGTAGGAATACTTTGTTGCTGCATAAATTTTTTGGCGAAAGCTTTCGAGCCTTCTAATTGAGCCGTTGTTGCAGACGGTCCAAATATTGTCAGTGAGTCTTTTTGAAACTCATCAACGATACCTGCAACTAAGGGTGCTTCAGGTCCAACAATGGTTAAATCAATATTTTCTTGCAGGGCAAAGTTTTTTAGAGCTGCAATATCTTCAGCATCTATTGCGATATTTTCTGTTTTTGGTTCAGTAGCTGTACCTGCATTCCCAGGGGCGACAAATACTTTTGATACTTTGTTGGATTGTGCAATCTTCCATGCAAGTGCGTGTTCGCGGCCACCACCGCCGACAATTAATACTTTCATTTTATTATGTGTAACGAGTAAGAACGTATGCGAGTGCTAAAGGTAAAGTAATCATAGCGAATAAATTACCTAGTAACACGATCGATGCAACTGACTTGGGTTGCTGATTAAATCTTTCTGCAAATAAAAAATTCATTACTGCAGGAGGAAGTGCGCCAAATAATAATAAAGAACCTGCTTGTATCGCACTAAATTCAAATAACATTACTAAAAAGAAGGCAATTGCAAAACCGATTAGAGGAGTCAGCACAGCAAATAACAATCCCATTTTCCATTCTTGAAAATCGACACTAGCGATGCGCACACCTAAAGAAAATAACATCAGGGGAATAGCAATTTGGCCTAACATAGTAATGGGTAACATTACATTGCTAGGTATGATGATGGGTGAAACATTGAAGATTAGAGCAAATGCCGCTGCCCAGAGCACGGCTTGGCGCAACAATATTTTAATGCCTTGTCCTGCACTCAATATATATGTGCCTAATCCATAATGTGTGATGTTGCCGACTAAAAATAGCACCAAGCCTGTAACTAAACCGGGTTTACCAAAAGCCAAGCTCATAATCGGCAAGCCAACATTGCCTGCGTTATGAAACATCAGCGGTGGTGCGATGGTACGAAAGGCATAATGAGTCGTTTTTGAAATAATAAATGCCAGTATCCCTGCTCCCAAAACGATCGCTAAACCTGCCAGTGCTAGAGAGACATGAGGCGCTAAATCAAAAGCTTTATCACTCAAGGAGGAAAACACTAATGCGGGAACAAACACATCTAGATTCAAACGATTGGCGGTATCCATATTCAAATTTGAAATACGGCCCATTACTGTACCGACTGCCACTATCGCTACAATGGGAAACATGATGCTGAGAATTTGAATGACGAGTGTCATATTGATTTAGGTTTTAGGTGCTTTAAATAATCGTAGATTTTGGTTTTAGATGAGGCGCAGTTCTTTCGAGAAGCAGAATTTACATGAAAATAAATAAGCATCGCAGAAAGCACTGCAACGAAATATCAAACCAAAAGATACATTAATAAAAAGTGCCTAATGGCGGAAGTGTCGCATAGATGTTAACACCATGGCCATCCCATACTCATCCACTGCTTCTATCACATCTTTATCATTCATCGAGCCACCCGGCTGAATGATCGCAGTAATACCATTTTCATGTGCGGCATCAATCGCATCACGAAATGGGAAAAATGCATCAGACGCCATGACTGAACCTGCTACTTCCAAATTTTCGTCTTGCGCTTTAATAGCAGCAATGCGCGCAGAGTACACACGACTCATCTGACCTGCACCCACACCAATAGTTTGTTGTTTGCGTGCATACACAATGGCATTGGACTTAACAAATTTTACAACCTTCCAAGCAAATAATAAGTCATGAATTTCTTGCTCATTGGGTTGGCGTTTAGAAACAATTTTTAAATTGTCTTGATGGATTACGCCTAAATCACGGTCTTGCACAAGCAATCCACCCAGTACACGTTTGTAATCAAAGGCTTCAAATGTGCCATCCCAGGTGCCACACTCAAGTACACGAATATTTTTCTTCTCTGCTAAAACTTTGCGTGTGTCTTCTGGAACGGTTGGTGCAATGAGTACTTCAACAAACTGCCGATCAATAATCGTTTTTGCTGTATCTGCATCTAGCGTTTGATTAAAAGCGATGATACCTCCAAAGGCTGAAGTTGGATCGGTTTGGTAAGCTAATTCATAGGCTTGTAAAATATTATCTGCAACAGCTACACCACAAGGGTTAGCATGTTTTACAATTACACATGCCGACTCAGAAAATTGTCGCACGCATTCTAATGCGGCATCTGTATCCGCAACATTATTATAAGACAGTTCTTTTCCTTGAATGACTTTAGAGCCTGCAACACTTGGTTCTAAAACACCCTCTTCTATATAAAATGCACCACGTTGATGTGGGTTTTCGCCATAACGCAATACTAAGGATTGTTGAAACTGTAAATTTAATGTGCGTGGGAAAGTGGCATCGCTATCGGGTAGCTTAGTGCCTAAGTAATTCGCAATCATGCCGTCATATTGTGAAGTATGCTCAAAGGTTTTTACTGCAAGATCAAAACGCAGTTCTTCATCCAGTGCACAATTATTGTTGTTTAGCTTGTCGAGTATAGTTGCATAATCGCTGGGATTGACTACCACAGCAACATAGCGATGATTTTTCGCCGCCGCACGCAGCATCGTTGGTCCACCAATATCGATGTTCTCTATTGCATTTTCTAATGTGCAATCTGGTTTAGCCACGGTCGCAGCGAATGGGTATAGGTTAATCACGACTAAATCGATAGGCGCAATTCCGTGTTCTTGCATTACCTCGTCGTCAGTACCACGACGTCCTAAAATACCGCCATGTATTTTTGGATGTAGTGTTTTAACACGTCCATCCATCATTTCTGGGAAACCGGTGTAGTCTGAAACCTCTGTAACGTCTAAACCATTTTCACTTAATAGCTTGGCAGTACCACCTGTAGAGAGTAACTCGATATTGAGTTTGCTGAGTTCACGTACAAATTCAACGACTCCGGTCTTATCGGAGACGCTGATTAAGGCACGACGAATAATTTGTGGCTCGGATTTAGCCAACTACTGAACCACCAATGATGTTGTTAGGAAAGCGCTTGAGATTCGCTTTAAGTATTAGTTTAGGCCGTAGATTTTTAGTTTTTTACGCAATGTGCCGCGGTTAAGACCTAAGCATCTAGCCGCTTTGGTTTGATTGCCATTGCAATATTGCATTACAGACTCGAGAAGAGGGCGTTCTACTTCTTCGATGAACATTTTGTACAGCTCTTCAGGTTCATGTCCACTTAATGAGTTTAAGTAAAGTCTTAAAGAGTTTTTAACATTATCACGCAAAGGTTGTTTGCGACGCTCTTGATGTAAGTTTGTTACTTGTGCTGTAGAAAATGATGCATTCATGCGGCTAACTCCGTTATGTTTGTACGCTGATATCTAAAGAATTCTTTCAAATATTTTTGTTGCTGTTGCGGACAATCCGTTTTTAACAACAAGTCTTTAAATATCGCATAGCCTTTATAATTTTTTAAGTACCAAGTGATATGTTTTCGAGCAACACGTACACCCACTTTATTTCCATAATGCGAATATAACCCATGGGTATGAGTTATTACTACGCTTTCGATTTCTTCCAATGAGGGTGTGGGCAGCGTCTTTTTATTTTTTAGCAGGTAATTAACTTGTTTAAATATCCAAGGATTACCTTGCGCTGCTCTTCCTATCATAATCGCATTTGCTCCAGTAAAAGCCAAGACCTTTTTTGCAGTTTGTGGAGAATTAATATCACCATTTGCAATTACAGGAATTGCCACCATATTTTTTACAGATTTTATTGTTTCGTATTCTGCATTTCCTTTATACATGCATTGACGTGTGCGTCCATGTATGGCAAGCGATTGCACACCTGTGGATTCAGCAATTTTTGCAATGTTTATTGCATTTCTATTTTGTGGATCTATTCCGGTACGCATCTTTAGCGTAACTGGTGCATGCACTGCATTAACTACTGCTTCTAAGATGCGTGCTACATTTTTTTCATCTGCTAATAATGCGGAACCTGCATGACTACGACAAACTCTTTTCGCTGGACATCCCATATTGATATCAACAATTTGTGCGCCTTTATCTACACAAAGTTTTGCTGCGGTGGCCATCATTGCAGGTTTCGTTCCTGAAATTTGCACGATTCGCGGTTCAGGATCTGTAGGTTTGATAATACGTTGTGAGCTTTTATTACTTTTCCAATGTGCAATGTCTGAAGTAAGCATTTCAGAAACGGTTGCAGAGGCACCCGTTTGCATGCATATGGCACGATAAACACTATCTGTAATCCCTGCCATAGGCGCCAAAAGTGTATGGCCCGACAATGTATAGGGGCCAATTTTTAAAGGCTTCAGTGCTGGGTTAAAGGAATTCGAATTCATATGCGATCACAATATTGCCAGGGTCCAATACTTCTAAACGTGCGCCTACCGGTTGATTGGGGGACATAAGTGTATCCGCAAGTGATTTATTCACAAGATAGTCTTTTGGGCTAAAACGACGGATGGCAACAATTTGTCCTTGAGTATTCAATAAGGAGATTTGTAACCAAGGGTAAAGTTGCGCGGATTGAGATTGATTTACAATCGATGCAGTGATCATGAGTGCATTTTTTGCATTTGGATGTGTGTAAACATTGCGATTCAAAATTTTTATCGCAGTTAAGTCACGTTTATTATGATCACCACAAGCAAAAGGTTTGCAAAAACTATTTATCCAAGTGCGTGGTAATACGTCAACGTTTTGCCAATAACTAATTTGCCCAAGAAAAAATATGGCTAAAGCAATCGCGCCTATGGTGAAAACAACAATTTGAATAGGGCTATTGGTTTTAGTAAGAACGTTGCCGCCAAAGTCATCACGAATCACCGTAGGGACGACATCTGCATCGATCAATTCGTCTTCATCACTTTGTTCTATAACTTCTTCAGCTTCTTCCCAATCCTGATGGTCAAAACTTTGATCAGAATCCGATTCAAATGATTCTTCAAGATGTTGATACTCTTCGACTTGTGCTTCTGGGTTATGGTCTTCATCGATATGCTCTCGGCCATTGAACACCGTATCGCAAATTCCACAGCGCACTAAACCATCTGCAATATTGAGTTGCTCTGTGGTAACGCGAAAGATGGCGTTGCATTCGGGGCATTTAGTGAACATAGAACTAAAAACTCTGACTCAAGTTAAGTCAACGAGGCTTCAACCAATAACCATTCATTTTTCGAGTACACTGCATCAAACTTAAAGTGGGTTTGGTATGCAGTTTCTAGCTGTGTAAGCTGTTGTTCTAGTATACCGGATAAAATTAATTTGCTTGAAGGTGAGAGGCTTTCTGCAAAATATGAGCTTAGCTCAATTAATGGTTGCAGTAACACGTTTGCAATAACGATTTCGCAGCTTTCTTGTATTGGTGTACTCGCCAAATCAATTTGTAAGATGGTTTCATCTACTTGGTTGTTTTTAGCATTCAATTGTGTAGCTTGGATCGCTTGTGGGTCATGATCGATGGCATAGATTTTTTCTGCACCTAAGAAATATGCAGCAATCGCCAAAATGCCTGAGCCACAACCAAAATCCATTACTGTTTTACCTGACAGTGAATGACTGCTCAGCCATTCTAAGCATAAAGAAGTGGTAGCGTGACTGCCGGTGCCAAAAGCGAGTCCAGGATCCAATCTAATATTGATGGCAAAAGGGTCGGGATACGTCGCCCAAGTAGGACAAACCCATAGACGCTCTCCAAACTGTAGCGGCTGAAAATTTTGCATAGATTTTTTTTGCCAATCTTGTTCTTGTATCTCTCGCTTATGTATTTCTATCGATGCGCTAAGGATCTGTTCAAGGCGTTGTTGCAAATCACGGATATCCAGATCCTGAGTAAAAAGAGCGGTGAGGGTGATGTATTGCCAAAGTGGGGTGCTTCCCACTTCTTCTACAAACACAGGATGATTTTCTGCATCTTCAAGACTGATGGAGGTCGCGCCTAAATCTTCAAGCAAGATTTCAGTGGCCAGAAATTGTGAGCGATTCAGGCGTACACTAATTTCGAACACGATGTAGAGTGTTTTAAAAACTTAAGAACAAAGCTTAGGAGGAAAGTTTAGTTTCGAGATAGTGGATATTATGTTTTGCGGCTACGAATGTTTCATCTACCATTAAATCTTGTAGTAGAGGAATATTGGTGGTAATACCATCTATGACGATTTCATGCAAAGCACCACGCATGCGCGTCAATGCGCCTTCGCGACTATGACCTACGGCAAGTAGCTTGCCAATCATAGAGTCATAGTAAGGGGGTACGTTATAGCCATTGTATAAATGCGTATCTACACGAATACCAGGGCCACCGGGACAATGAAAATGGCTGACCTTTCCAGGGCAAGGAATAAATTTATAAGGGTCTTCAGCATTGATACGACATTCGATAGCATGCCCACGAATCTTGATATCGTCTTGTGTGAAAGTCAGTTCCTCACCGGCAGCGATAAGCAGCTGTTGTTTCACAATATCAATACCTGTAATCATTTCGGTTACCGGATGCTCTACTTGCACACGGGTATTCATTTCAATGAAGTAGAATTCCCCATTGGCGTATAAAAATTCAAACGTTCCTGCGCCTCGATAATTTATTTGACGACAAGCTTCGGTAATTCTTGCGCCAATTTTCTCGCGTTGTTCTGCAGTAATGCCGAATGCAGGTGCCTCTTCAATCACTTTTTGGTTACGACGTTGCATGGAGCAGTCGCGCTCACATAAATGAATCGCATTGCCATGTGTATCCGCCAAAACTTGAAACTCTACATGACGCGGCTTTTCTAGAAACTTTTCCATAAACAAGCGATCGTCATTAAACGCAGCACCTGCTTCACTGCGGGTGAGAGAAATTGCTTCGGGTAGTTCATCTTCTCGATGTACGACACGCATGCCACGTCCACCGCCGCCACCGGCAGCTTTAACCATTACCGGATAGCCAATTTCTTGTGCAATTTCTTTGGCACGATTCATATCATCGCTAATGGGTTCAATAGTGCCTGGGACGCAAGGTACACCAGCCTTTTCCATTGCTGCCTTGGCTGCAATTTTATCGCCCATCATACGAATCGTTTCAGATTTTGGGCCTATAAAAACAAAACCACTGGACTCTACAACTTCAGCAAACTCTGCATTTTCAGACAGAAACCCATAGCCAGGGTGAATTCCAGTAGCATCCGTTACTTCAGCTGCACTAATAATTGCAGGAATGTTTAAGTAGCTATCAAGAGAAGATGCAGGGCCAATACAAACCGATTCATCTGCCATGCCCACATGCATTAAGTCGCGGTCGGCTTCTGAATGTACAGCTACTGTTTTGATTCCCATGTCGCGGCAAGCACGCAGAATACGTAATGCAATTTCACCACGGTTGGCTATTACAACTTTTTCGAGCATAAGAAATTTTTTTAACTATTATTTTTATTCGATGATGAAGAGTGACTGCCCAAATTCTACAGGCTGAGCATTTTCTACTAACTTAGCTTTAATCACGCCTGCTTTATCGGCTTCAATTTGATTAAGCATTTTCATTGCTTCGATAATACACAGTGTGTCACCAACATTTACAGATTGGCCTACTTCAACAAATGCCGCTTGGCCAGGTGCTGGTGATTCATAGAATGTGCCCACCATAGGTGAGTCTACGCTATGCCCGCTAGGCACATCAGGAGCCGCTTCTTGGCTTGCAGGTGTTTCCACAGCAGCAGTTGGTGCAACGGGGGCAGCAGCCACTGGTGGTGGTAACATAACCTGACTCTGAGCCGAGCTTGTTACACCGCGACTGATACGAACTGATTCTTCGCCTTCTTTAATTTCTATTTCGGCGATACCTGATTCTTCAAGTAACTCGATGAGTTTTTTAACTTTACGTATGTCCATGATTATCTCTTGTTATAGTTTAAGACTTATAATTTGAGGTTTAATACATCATTCAAGTAAAAATTTATTTTGTTAACTTATCGTGTGCAGCTTCAACCGCGAGTTCATAACCTTTAGCACCCATACCTGAAATTACGCCTACCGCAATACCAGACAAAAAAGAGTGCTGTCGAAATTCTTCGCGTGCAAATACATTTGACAAATGTAATTCAATGAATGGAATGTTCACGCCTAACAATGCGTCACGCAGTGCGATACTGGTATGGGTAAATGCGCCAGGATTAAAAATAATCATATCCACCCCATCTTCTTTAGCTTGATGAATGCGATTGACTAATTCGTGTTCGGCATTACTTTGAAAATCTTCAAAGGTGTGTCCAAAAGACTTTGCTTTGGTTTGAGCACGTTCTACAACATCCGCTAAGGTGTCATGGCCATAGACTTCGGGCTCTCTTTGACCCAGTAAATTTAAGTTTGGCCCATTTAATAATAAGAGTTTGTGCATAATTTGGCGCTATCTTGATGCGAAATGCTGCTAAAATGCAAAATTATTGTCGTTATTAGGCAGTGTACACGAAATTGAATATGAATCTAGTTGATTTATCATGAAATTGTACATTTTCAGAAGTTCCTAGAAGTTATGCGTAAGTTCCTTGCAAGTTAGTGAAATTTCTGAACCGCTGTCTTATTTGCGGGTCTAAACAGATTATAAGTCCTTGAATTGATTGTGATTCCTAGATTTATGTCCATGAACCAAATAAATATGCTGCAAATAAAATTTCTACTCAAAAAATTTCGATGGACGCTGCTCACGTTGGTGTTAGTGATTGTTGTGAGTTGGTTATTTTCTGCAGATATGCGGGTTTTTGCAGAACCAAAACCAACCACTATGACTGCAGTATTTGCGGGTGGATGTTTTTGGTGTATGGAACCACCCTACGATAAATTGGATGGTGTGATCGCAACTATTTCAGGCTACACCGGTGGTCATACGGAAAATCCTACTTATAAACAAGTGTCTACAGATTCGACCGGACATTTTGAAGCGGTAGAAATTACTTACGACTCAAACAAGATTGACTATCAAACTTTATTAAACGTTTTTTGGCACAATGTTGATCCATTAGATCAGCACGGACAATTTTGCGATAAGGGAAAAAGTTATCGCACAGCAATTTTTTATCAGAATGAAACACAAAAACAATTGGCAAATGCGTCGTTGGCGGAACTAGTAGCGTCAAGCTATTTTGAAGTACTGATTGTTACTGAGATTTTGCCAGCAAAAACGTTTTATCCTGCAGAAGAATATCATCAGGATTACTATAAAAAAAATCCTTTACGATATAAATATTATCGCTTCGCTTGTGGTAGGGATAATAGACTTAAAGAGCTGTGGAAAGACTCGGCAGGCAAGGGAGGGTCACTGATTCCAGTAACTCTGAGTAATTAACTTGGATTAATATAGAGTAATAACTTTATCATTCACGAAAGTATAACGAGGTTGTTTATACCAACCATAAAGTAATGCTTTGCGTGGCTCTTTATGAATTTTTTCTTTGTAAATTTTTAGTTCCCCATTCACTGGGCTCATCCAAAAATCTAAGTCATAAAGTTTTTTACGTTCACCTACAACGTGAAAATCAGTGCAGGCAAAGTAGGTGCTGCTATTAATAACACGTACTGGATCGTGAATTTTTACAAATTTAAGTTCTAGTATTTCACCGGTTTGGTTATCAAGCATGCGAAAAATTCCATTTTCATCGACGCGTTCCGCTAGGTGAATCTCCATGGCTTTTTTAATATCTTCAACATAAAATTTAGCCGGGTTTTTATCCGTACTTGCCGGTGGATCACTATGATCAATATTGTACTGTTCGCCTATGTTTTCATCGGTTGCATGAAGGTTAAATACGAACCCTAGTAGTAACCAAGTTAGGATTGAGATGACTAAATAGTTTACTACTCGAGTTCGCATTCTTTTATTTCCTTGTTGTTATTCCTTGTTTTCAGCGGCATCACCTGCATGTTCTGCTTTTTTGCCTGCATGTTCTTTCTTTTCTTCAGCAGCTTCGCCTGCATGTTCTGCTTTTTTGCCTGCATGTTCTTTCTTTTCTTCAGCAGCTTCGCCTGCATGTTCTTTCTGCTCTTCTGCAGATTTTCCAGCGTGCTCGCCAGCGTATGCGACCATTAAAAACGCAGATAGAAACAAAGCGGTTAATAATTTAATAAATTTCATATTAGTACTCCTGGTTAGTTCATCTAAATGGTAATAGTTGGTTCAAGGTTAGCCCAGTTTTTATCAACTAGGCCCTGTTTTTTTACGTGTTATTTGGACAACACGTTCAGTAGCGAGGTTCAGGTTGCGAGAACGGAAGGGCTCTAGCAGCCACGCGATTGGTGAAAAACATAATTCACGTGCTTCAGGCAAGCCTAAAGCATCTATCGGTTTGGTGGTTGCACCGTCTTCTTCTGGCTGAGAGTACGTACCAAACAGGCGATCCCAAATACTTAAAATAGTTGAAAAGTTAGCATCACCATAGCGTCTGTCTACCGCATGGTGAGAGGCATGAAATCTAGGTGTCACAATAATCCACGATAGCCAGCGTTCAACCCAGTTGGGGAAATCGATATTGCTGTGATGAAATTGAGCACACAAGCTAATGAGTGCTTCAAATAAAAACCAGGCCACAACAGTGGGTCCCCAAATGACAACCCAAGTGGCTTTAACAAAACCAGAGACGATTAACTCGGTTGGGTGAAAACGCAGTGCTGTAGTTACATCCATTGCGGTGTCTGAATGGTGAGCTTTATGGAAGCGCCATAAAATTGGAACACGATGGTTCGCACGGTGCCAAATGTAGTCAAAGAAATCGAGTACTACGATGGATAAAATGATTTCTGTCCAACCATAAATTTCCAACCAACGTGAAATGCCCCAACCTTCTTCTTCTACATATACTACCCAAAGCAAAAAAGGCACGTAGATCAGAATGCGAATAATCACGGTGTTTAAGGCTGCAATACTGCCATGAAATGCAATTCGCTTAAGGCGTGAATCCTGCCATTCACGTGTAGGAAATAATGTTTCGACAAGCAGAAATAAAAATAGTCCTCCAAGGAAGACGATGAGTTTGCCAGTGTCTAAATTGATCTCCATGCGATAACTATATGCTAAAAACTATGATTCAGAAATTGAATACTAGATCGCAAAACTAAACGAATAGTTTGGCCCTCTACATGAGACCGGAGAGCTTGAATTATGCTTACAAAAATTTTGACCACAATTTTACTGTGGCTAAGAAGTATACGATTTAGTCGTTTAAAGCAATCGTTCCTGATTGTTTAAAGTTTTCGATATGCGCTGAAAATTTTCCAGCATCCATAAAACCTACTACACGGAAGTTGCGTAGCTCATTTCCAGAAGGTTCATAGAATAAAATTGCTGGTGGGCCAAATAAACCTAATTCTTTTAATAAAGCTTTGTCTTGTTCATCATTCTTTGTTACATCCGCTTGCAACATTACGAAATTATTTAATGACTTTTGCACGCCACCATCACTAAAGGTAAAAGCTTCCATTTCTTTGCAGGATATACACCAATCCGCATAAAAATCTAACATTACGGGCCGGCCTTCTTTCGCTGCTTGGTTTAATGCTGTTTGCAGACCCTCTATACCTTTGATTTGTTGGAACGGAAGCGCATGTTCTGAGCCTGAACTAGAATGTGCGGCATCGTTATTCGCCAATTGTGTAGAACCCGCAATCCCTTGTAGTGGTTGTAACAAACTATGGCTTCCACCTGCCGCACCAATTACAAGAATGGCACCATATACAAGTGAAATAAGACCGAAACCTTTCCATAATTTAGACCAACCGGATGCACCCTCTTTAATGGCATCAAGCGCGCCAAGGTAGATTGCTGAAACAATTAATAATGCGCCGGAAAGTAATAAAATAATCGGTGCCGGTAAAATTCTTTCTAACATCCAAATGGCTAAGGCTAAAAGCAATACACCAAACACAGCCTTGACTGCATCCATCCATGTCCCAGCTTTAGGTAAAATTTTTCCTGCTGAGGTGCCAATGGCAAGTAAAGGTGCGCCCATACCCATGCTGAGTGCGAATAAAGCGATACCGCCAATAAGTGCATCACCAGTTTCGGCAATATAAATAAGTGCACCAATTAATGGCGCAGTCACGCAAGGACCTACGATGAGTGCCGAGAGTAATCCCATTATGCCCGCGCCAACGTAAGAGCCTTGTTGTTGACCAGAACTAATGGAGTTGAGTTTAGATTGGATACCACTCGGCATTTGCAATTCATAAAAACCAAACATCGCTAGTGAAAGTAAAACAAAAATGCCTGCGAATACGCTAATTACCCAAGGGTTTTGAAACCATACTTGAATATTTTCACCTGATAATCCAACGATGACACCTGCAATGGTATACGTCACGGCCATGGCTAATACATATACCAGTGATAAAGAAAATGCTTTGGAAGTTGAAATGTCTTCCCCTTGTCCAACAATGATGCTGGATAAAATTGGAATCATCGGGAACACGCATGGTGTGAATGCAAGTAACAACCCTAAGCCAAAGAAGAAAAATACGGTAAACCAAAGTTTTCCAGAAGCTAATGTACCGGCAATTTTATCTTGCTCAGATTGAAACTCAGCTCCCGTTGATGAAGAACTGGCAACACCCTCATCATTTTCTGTAGAGGTTGTAGCACTAACAGCATTAGAGCTTAAATCCACGCGAAGCGTTTTAGTAATCGGCGGATAACATAAGCCTGCTTTGGCACAACCTTGATACTTAAAAATTAAATCTACTACATTCGTGTTGGCAGCTAATTTTTTAATCGGAATGTCAGCGTTAAATTCATGATCAATACTTACAATTAATCCAAAGTATTCATCTTGTTTTTCCTTTCCTTCTGGAAGTGGAAGTTCGCCGAGTGCAATTTGAGATGCATCCGCAGGTGTAACACTGATTTTATCTTTATACAGATAATAACCGTCTTGAATCAGCCAATTAGTTTTGATGGTTTCCGCATCGCCTTGTTTGGCGGTGACAACAAAAGCAACGTCAGGGTCCAAAAATTCTTCTTCCTCCTCGCTTAAATTAGCAAGCGGGCTATCAGACCAAGCGGCTGTACTTAAAAAAGTAAAAAGTAGTAGTAGTGTTATGTGTGCAAATTTCATCAAGCTGTATTCGTTGTTAACCATGCCAAGTATTTTTCTGAACCATTGTTGATTAGAGTTGAAATAATCTCGGGAAGTTCGTAGGGGTGTTGTTCTTGTATATACTTCTCAAGTTTTTGGTAGCATTTTTCGGTGGTTTTGATTACCGCTAAATGCTCGTTTTCCTTACAAAGTTGGTTCTCCCACATATAGGTCGATTGCCCCGCAGGCATAATATTTACACATGCCGCCAACTTTGCCTGCACCATTCCTTCTGCAAGCCGCTGAGCGGTGTCTATATCTGGAAAAGTGGTCAGTACAAGGATGGGCGAGCTCATAATGGAATACCGGTATCGTTGCCTCTGAATTAACAGTTGAAGTTTGTGCCAGTTGACCCCATATTGCCAGCATCGCCCTTATCGAGAAACTATATGCCGCCGGTTCGTGTTCGTGTTTTTCCAATTTTGATGATCCTATTTTTGGTGATTCCGATTATTGAGATCTACCTACTAATCCAAGTTGGCAGCATGATTGGTGTGCTACCGACCATCGGGCTTGTAATATTGACCGCAATTATTGGTGCATCCTTACTGCGTAGTCAGGGTTTGCAAACCTATATGCGTTTTAATCAATCACTTAGCCAAGGTAGAGTACCTGCTAATGAAATTCTCGAAGGGGTGGCCCTATTGGTAGGTGGTGCCTTGTTACTTACCCCTGGGTTTTTCACTGATATGATTGGTTTTTTCTGTTTACTGTCGATTACCAGAAGGCCTGTGGTGACCTTTATTGTGAATCGATTCAATCCCTTAGGGAATTTTTCGAGTGGCTCTTTTTCGGGATCCATTTCAGGAGTGGAGATGGGAGATCATCCATCGCGGCCCTCTCAAAGAGGTGGTTCTGGAAATGTCTATGAAGGTGAAGTGACTCAGCGTTCTAAAGATCACTAGTTAAGGGGTATTTCCTAGAAATTACTTGACTTCAAGAAGCTCATTCGTATGATTAGCACTCATTAACTGAGAGTGCTAACAATAAAAGTACTCCATAGAAATACCATTTAAATTTATATATTTAACCTTAATTTAGGAGGCTTCGATGAAGTTACGTCCTTTGCACGACCGAGTGGTCGTTAAACGTATGGAAGAAGAACGCACAAGTCCTGGAGGGATTGTGATTCCAGACTCTGCAACTGAAAAACCTATCAAAGGCAAAGTGATTGCAGTAGGTAATGGCAAAGTTACCGATAGTGGAGAGATTCGAAAGTTAGATGTTAAGAAAGGTGACGAAGTCTTATTTGGTAAGTACTCCGGCACTGAAGTAAAAGTTGATGGCGATGAATTATTAGTGATGCGTGAAGACGACATCATGGCAGTTGTCGAATAAGTATCATCAACATATTTTTTAATTTTAAAAAGTTTTTAACGCATTTAGGAAGGAAAAATCATGAGTGCAAAAGAAGTACGTTTTGGCGAAGAAGCTAGACAACGCATGGCACACGGTGTCAATGTTCTAGCCAACGCAGTAAAAGCAACATTGGGCCCTAAAGGTCGTAATGTTGTATTAGACAAATCATTCGGTGCGCCGACAGTAACAAAAGACGGTGTGTCGGTTGCAAAAGAAATTGAGTTAGAAGACAAGTTCGAAAACATGGGCGCACAGATGGTGAAGGAAGTCGCTTCACAAACTTCTGATGTTGCTGGTGATGGAACGACAACTGCTACAGTATTAGCCCAAGCGATTGTACGTGAGGGTATGAAAGCCGTTGCAGCAGGTATGAATCCAATGGATCTTAAGCGCGGACTTGATAAAGCCGTTACTGCTGCAGTAGAAAGCTTATCTAGCATGTCTAAGAAATGCTCTGATAGTAAATCCATTGCTCAAGTAGGCAGCATCTCTGCAAACTCTGATACTTCAATTGGAGACATCATTGCAGAGTCTATGGATAAAGTGGGTAAAGAAGGTGTGATTACCGTTGAAGAAGGTAATGCATTAGAAAACGAACTAGAAGTTGTAGAAGGTATGCAGTTTGATCGTGGTTACCTTTCTCCTTACTTCATTAATAACCAAGACAGCATGGCAGCTGATTTAGAAAATCCATTTATTTTGTTACATGACAAAAAGATTTCTAACATCCGCGATTTATTACCTCTATTAGAAGGTGTTGCGAAAGCAGGTCGTCCATTGTTAATTGTTGCAGAAGACGTTGAAGGTGAAGCATTAGCCACTTTAGTGGTTAACACTATTCGTGGCATTGTGAAAGTCTGTGCTGTGAAAGCACCAGGCTTTGGTGATCGTCGTAAAGCAATGTTACAAGACATCGCGGTATTAACGGGTGGCACGGTAATTTCTGAGGAAGTTGGTTTGTCACTAGAAAAAGCAAGCCTTGATGACATGGGAAGCGCAAAACGTGTAGAAGTTTCTAAAGAAAACACCACTATCGTTGATGGTGCGGGTAAAGGTAAAGACATCAAAGCACGTGTTGAGCAAATCAAAGCGCAAATTGAAGAAGCAAGCTCTGATTACGATAAAGAAAAACTTCAAGAACGCATGGCAAAACTAGCCGGTGGTGTTGCAGTCATCAAAGTGGGTGCCGCAACAGAAGTTGAAATGAAAGAAAAGAAAGCGCGTGTTGAAGATGCACTTCATGCTACGCGTGCAGCAGTAGAAGAAGGTGTTGTACCTGGTGGTGGTGTAGCACTGCTTCGTGCACGCCAAGCATTAGACGGCCTTAAAGGTGATAATCATGAGCAAGACCTAGGCATAGGTATTGCGCAACGTGCAATGGAAGAGCCTCTACGTCAAATAGTAAGTAATGCTGGGGAAGAAGCCTCTGTCATTCTTGCGAAAGTAGACGAAGGTAAAGGTAACCACGGTTACAATGCTGCAACAGGTGAGTTCGGTGACATGATTAAAATGGGTATTCTTGACCCAACTAAAGTATCACGTACTGCTCTGCAAAATGCCGCATCTGTAGCAGGCTTGATGATTACTACACAAGCTATGGTGGCAGAAGTTCCTGAGAAGGAAGAGCATTCTCATGGCCCAGCAATGGAAGACATGGCGGGTATGGGAGGCATGGGCGGAATGATGTAATCAATTCTTCTCATATTTTCTCGTAGTGAAAGGCCTCGCAATGCGAGGCCTTTTTTATGCATGTGAGAAAAAGAATACCAACAAATATTTTTTCTTGACTATTGTACCAATCGGTATATATTGTACCAATCAGTACAATAATAACAGGAGAGATCACAATGCCCGAAGAAAGACCTCCATTCCCACCTTTTAGTGAAGAAGACGCGAAAAAGAAAGTACGTATGGCAGAAAATGCGTGGAATTTACAAGACCCAGAAAAAATTGCACTTGCCTATTCACCTGATAGCCGTTGGCGAAATCGCGCAGAATTTTTTAATGGACGTGATGAAATCGTTGCATTTTTAAAACGCAAGTGGGCGCGAGAATTAGATTATAGGTTGATTAAAGAACTTTGGACGTATAACGGTAATCGTATTGCCGTGCGTTTTCAGTATGAGTATCACGATGATTCCGGTAATTGGTTTCGTGCACATGGTAATGAAAACTGGGAGTTTAATGACAAAGGTCTAATGCAACGTCGTGAAGCGAGTATCAATGATGTGCCAATAATAGAATCAGAGCGAAAGTTTTTATGGCCACAAGGTGCCCGCCCAGAAGATCATCCAGGGCTTACAGAGTTAGGTTTGTAGCATATGCCAAAAGTCATTGCTGAACGAAGCGATGTCGTACCTGCGCTTGGAGAAATTTTTAGAGAGTATGGTTTTGCAGGTGCATCGCTTTCAGAAATAACTGATCGAACCGGTCTTGGTAAAGGCAGTCTGTATCATTTTTTTCCACAAGGAAAAACAGAAATGGCAGAGGCTGTGCTGGATGATATTGATAGTTGGTTTGAAGATAATGTGTTTACGCCATTGCGTGAAACAGAAGATTCAGTTGCAAGTATTCGATTAATGTTTAATGAAGTGAATCGGTATTTCAGCTCTGGCAAGCGCATATGTTTAGTCGGTGCATTTGCACTCGACCAGACTCGTGATCAATTTTCAGAGAAAGTCAGTAACTATTTCAAAGTTTGGATTGATTCGCTTGCGAGTGCCCTGACACGATGTGGTTTAGCAAAAAAAGATGCTAAGTTAATTGCAGAAGAGGTGGTCGGTGGAATTCAAGGAGCACTTGTGTTGGCAAGGTCACAAGACGATGCAAAAATTTTCACACGTTCAATAAAACGTCTTAAAAAAAGAATTTTGGAAACCATTAATGGCTGAGTTATTGAAAAATCATCATTGTTCATCGCAAATTGATGAGTTACACAGACAATTATCTAATCACAAGTTATATTGCATGATTGATACAAAAGAAAAACTCAAAATATTCATGCAGCATCATGTGTATGCGGTATGGGATTTCATGTCTTTGATCAAAGCTCTGCAAAATCACTTTTCACCTATCACATTGCCGTGGATACCTCCAAAAAATGCGCGTTATGCAAATTTTATTAATCAACTCGTGCTTGAAGAAGAGTCTGATTACGCATTAACGGATTCATCAAGCTCAACGCACGCAAGTCATTTTGAAAGTTATCTTCTCGCAATGGAAGAAATTGGGGCTGATACCCAAGCGATTACTTCATTTGTTAATGCGGTGAGTAATAGAGGTCTTGATGCAGGATTGAAAATGCCAAGTGTTCCTGAACCAGCTAAACAATTCATGCGATTCACATTTGAACTGATTGAACAAAACAAATCGTATCTCCTAGCAGCCGCTCTAGCATACGGTAGAGAAGACCTCGTGCCTCAATTGTTTCGATCCTTACAAGATGGAATGCATATAAATTCTCAGGTGGCGCCAAATCTATATGCTTATATGCAACGCCATATTCAGCTCGATGGTGAAGAGCACGGACCTCTCGCTATTCAACTTTTAAATGAACTTTGTGAAGATTCAAACCAAAAGCATTCTGCAGTCGCGAATGCGGCTGAACGTGCATTGGCGGTCAGGCTGGATTTTTGGGATGGTATTCAAAGTGCACTTCAACACTAAGTGTTAGTGCCTTTTGGGAGATAAAACATGAGAGAGTTTATAAGCGACATTGCATTTACCGATACGGTTAAAAAGATTCAAGAACAAAAAGGCTCTAGAACCATCTATGAACGCGCAGAAGAATTTGGTGGTTGGGAAAATATCGTAACAACTAAATTAAAAAAGTTTCTCGCTGAACGAGATTCTTTTTATATGTCTACAGTTAATAGTGAAGGCTATCCTTATATACAACATCGAGGTGGACCGAAAGGATTTTTGAAAGTAATTGATAAACACACCTTAGGGTTCGCCGATTTTTCAGGGAACCGTCAATATATTTCTTATGGAAACTTAGAAGATAATAACAAGGTCTGTTTATTTTTTATGGATTATCCCAACAGGATGCGTATAAAACTTTGGGGCACTGCTGAAATAAATGAAGAAGACAAAACATTAATTAATGAGCTCACGGTATCAGGATATAAAGCTATTGTTGAGCGTGCGTACCTTATTCATGTAGAAGCGTGGGACCGAAATTGTCCTCAGCACATAGTGCCTAGATATACAAAACAAGAAATCGAAGATTTAGAGGTTTGTACTGGATGTGAACCTGAGCACAAGGATGTGCGAATATGAGTAGCGTCTTGGATGATGCGAACAGATTAGAGTTAGGTAAGTTAAAATGATGCACAGGTTGGGAAATTCTAATCAGATTAATAAAATGACTGCTAACGACCCAAAGCGGACATTCTCAGGTTCCTAGTTATCAATGAAAGATTTTTCAGTAGCAATATTAATTGGGCTTCTCGTCATTTCTTTACTAGGTATTGGCATAAGCTATTTTATTTCCATGCTTACAATGATATCTAATCACGATGAAGACAAAGGGTTAGTTATATTAAATTTTTTTCCTGTGTTTAAAACAGATACATTGAACGAGAAAGGTGAAAAGGCAAGACGGGTATATAATAAATCGTTATTGGCATTTGCGATTTGGCTAATTGTCGCTTTAGCTTGCTATGTGGTTTTTAATTCTTAAATGTCTGCTATTGGCCGAATGCGGACATTAATTATAAAAAATTTAAAATAAATTATGCGAGTTGATCCAGTCAGTCATTTAATTGTGGGAGTGCGGTATGTACCCTCTCCAAATTTTGATGAGCGACCTGCGGGTACGCAACTATCTTTAATTGTAGTTCATAACATTAGTTTGCCACCGAATGAATTTGGTGGCACTTACATAGAGCAGTTATTCACGAACCAGCTTGATCCAAATGATCACCCTTACTTTGCTAAAATTGCAGACAAAAAAGTTTCCGCACATATCTTAATTAGAAGAAATGGCAGCATGGTGCAATTTGTGCCTTTCAACATGCGTGCTTGGCATGCAGGTGAATCGAACTACAAAGGTAAACCGCGTAGTAATGATTATTCGATTGGAATCGAATTGGAAGGTGCGGATGAAATACCCTATGAGCTTGAACAATATGCGGTGTTGGCAAGTTTAGTAGATTCACTTCGAATGGCGTACCCGTCTTTAACGAAAGAAAACCTTGCTGGACATTCTGATATCGCGCCTGGTAGAAAGAGCGATCCTGGCCTAGCATTTAACTGGAAAAAGTTTCGAGATCTTTTGGCCTAAGACTTTCTCCTAGCATTTAACTGGAAAACGTTTCGAGATCTTTTGGCTTAATCAATCATTTTTAAACGAGTTGCCATGCTTTGTCGATTAACCCTTCTATTGGCTTGAAATTCTTTTTATAACTCATTTTACGGCACTCTTTGATCCAATAACCTAGGTATAAATAATCGAGGGTTTGTGTTTTTGCATGTTCAATGAGCTTTAGAATTGCGAGTGTGCCTAAGCCACGATTTTGAAATTCTGTAGCATAATAGGTGTATGCGGCCGATAGGCCTTGTGGCAAGCAATCAAATACGGCAACACAAATTAATTTTCCGTTTAGACGAAATTCCATAAACTGTGTGTCCGACCAGGTACCGAGAATGAATTCTTCATAGTCTTGCTGGGTCGATAATGTCATTGGGCTTTCATTATGCCGGTCTTGTAAATATCGCTTATACAGTTCGAAGTGCTCATCTAGAAACTGTTTTTCAATAATCTGTATTTCTAGATCTTGATTGCGTTTTAAAGTGCGTTGTTGAGAACGGTTAGGTTTAAAGTTTTTCACATCAACCCTAGTTGGAATACAGGCTTTACAATCAGGACATTGTGGGCGGTACAAATGACTGCCATTGCGTCGAAAACCATGATCAATTAACCAGCTATAAGTGCGTGTGGATATTTCCTTATTTGGGTCAGCGAATATGTTGATGCTGTATCGATTGGGTAAATAACCACAGGGATGCACGGGGGTTTGATAAAAATCCATGTGAATATTATTTACCCGCTATACTGTTAGATTCAATACTTAGATAACAAGAATACGAAAATTCATGTACCAGCAACTGCACGATACCTTAACTGCTATAGATAAGGATCAACAACTGAGTCTATTAGCAAGCGGTAGTATAGGTTTGGAGAAAGAATCTCTGCGTGTGGATAAAAATGGCAAGCTATCTCAGTTGCAACATCCATCAAGTTTAGGTTCTGCATTAACCAATCCTTATATCACTACCGATTACTCTGAAGCATTGCTTGAACTCATTACGCCGCCTTTACAGGGAGTTACAAAAGCGCGTACATTTTTAGAGAAGATTCATCAATTTGTATATACCCAAATTAAAGATGAATACATTTGGAGTGCAAGCATGCCCTGTGTGGTAGCAGGTGATGACGGTATCCCCATTGCACAATATGGAAACTCTAATCTAGGCATGATGAAGACGGTATATCGGCGGGGATTAGGGTATCGCTACGGGAAAATGATGCAAGCGATTGCCGGTGTACATTTTAATTATTCCTTGCATGAAGATTTTTGGCCGTATTACCAGTCACTATGCAATCAAGAGCATGTGGTGTTGCAAGATTTTATTTCAGATCAGTATATGGGCTTGATTCGTAACATCCAACGTTATGGCTGGTTAATTTTTTATTTATTTGGAAGCTCTCCAGCAATATGCAAATCCTTTTTAAGTGGGCAACCTGGTGAACTTGAAAGATTTGATGAAAACACTTATTACCTTCCGTATGCGACAACTTTACGTATGGGAGACATCGGATACACGAATAAAAAAGAAAATGAAACAGGTGTGCAAGCTTGTTATGACAGTTTGTCTTCGTATATAAAATGTTTGACTAAAGCCATCGAAACGCCGTGTCCAGAATATGAAAAAATTGGTGTCAAAGTGGGTGGTGAATATAGGCAACTGAATGCGAATATTTTGCAGATAGAAAACGAGTACTACAGTACGATTCGGCCAAAACAACCTTTGGTTAAAAACGAAAAGCCTGTGCATGCCTTGGCGCAGCGAGGTGTTCAATATATAGAGCTTAGATCCTTAGATCTGAATCTATACGATTCTTTGGGTGTGAGTGAATCGCAATTGTATTTTTTGGAAGCGTTTATGTTGTTTTGTTTGTTACAAAAAAGCCCCTTAATTAATCAAGATGAGCGCGAGGCGGTAAAAGATAATGAAACCAAGGTTGCTCACCAAGGTCGTGATCCTGATTTAACACTTTCAAGAGTGAATCAACAAGATTCTCTGCAAGATTGGGCGGGAGAGCTCTTGCATGAGATGCAAGCGATATGTTTCATTCTTGATGAGCAGGACAACTCAGATTGCTATAGTCAGGCATTGCAAGAACAACTGGCTGCAGTTGAAGACGTGGATCTAACACCTTCAGCGAGAGTACTACAGGACATGCATGAAAATAATGAGTGTTTTTTTGAATTTTCAAGACGAGTATCCAAACAATACGAAAAACAATTGCGCAACAGTGTGTTAAGTGAAAAAGACCTAAACTTTTTCCAAACGAGCGTACGACAGTCGGTCGAAAAACAACGACAAATTGAGGCCTCAGACACACAAACATTCGATCAATTCCTGCACAATTATTTCACAAACACACTATCTGAACAGGAAGTGGTGATATGAGTAGAGTTGGAACGTTTGTAGCAGTATTACTGGGTTTACTTTTTCTAGGCAGTACTGCACATGCAGAAATTTTCAAATGGGTCGATGCGAATGGCAAAGTTCATTACAGTGACCGCAAAATGAATACCCAAGCGCAAAAGTTAGATGTGGAAACAGGTGCTGCTTCTCTTGGCCAAGATTTAAACACTGTAGAACAACGTTTAATGCAACAGCAAAAATATGTGAATTATTTGCAGGCAGAACGTTTAGAACGCCAGGAAAAAAGACAAGAGGCCCAACAAGCTTCTGATAAAAAGAAAAAGCTTTGTTCAAAGCTACAAGACCAACTTAAGAACTTTACTCAAGGAAATTACCGTTGGTATGAGTTAGATGAAACATCAGGCGAAAGAAAATATTTATCTGATGATCGAATCGAAGCTAAAAAAGAAAAACTACAATCTGAAATAGCAGTTAATTGCTGAATCTAAAAATATGCTGGGTGCAACCACCCAGCATATCTCTCTCAACTAATAATCAGCTTAATAACCCGGCGGGTAAGGGGCGTAACCCACTTCATAATCATCATGTGGCCAAAAACGATTTTTTCGTTCTTTGTGTTTGTAACCACAATCAATGATTTGTTTATGGCATAAAGTCTCCCGCCATTCATATTTGTAAAAACTTTTCATGCTAGCTTTACGTTTGGCATTAAATTGTACACGGCGTGCATATGAAGTTTGATGGTCGCCAAAACCTGTGCCTGCTTCAGCGTGGTCGTCACTTTCCGCTTCATTAGGTGATGCAGAGTCATGGGAGCGATTTGATGCTTTTGATTTTGCTTGGGGCTTTGAGCTAAGGATATTTTCGCGTCTTGTGAAGAAGGGTTGTTTTTCTTCATAGACAGCAACTGCGATTACACCCATCGCTGAATCATCACCAAATGCATGTGCATAAGAATCTTCGATATCAGTAAAGTAAAAACGATGAATATCGCTACTACTTGTACGCCAACCTGCGTAGGTTTGTGTTTCGTATGCACCTAGTATGTACATGTTTTCACTATGCTTAAGATTTGATTTTTTGCCGGAAATTATATTTCTTCCATCCACTGCAATGACTAGGCCGACACGTTGGTTTGTATGATTACGAATTTGTATTGAATAATTTTCACCATTAATCGCCTCAAGATAAGCACGGGTTTCGTTTTTTAGGTGACGTTGAGTCACAGGATAGAGGGGGAAAAAACGACCGTCATCCGCAATGATTTGTATGTCTACAGGCGAATAATAAGGTGCGATTTTGCTCGATGCCATGCATGGAACTGTTACACTTAGGGCTAATAATAAATACAACCACCCATATCGAAGCTTGAGTTGTTTGATTTTCATCTGTTTGATTCCTTTGTAAGTAAGTTAATGGACTAAAAACTGGTTCTAATGTTGTAAACGCTTAAAACAAAGAAATGGGTTAAATACTTTAGGAATTAATTTGCAGGCTACTAAAAACACTCCGGTTATTAAGGATTTAGTGCTGATTGGTGGTGGCCACAGTCATGTGGCGGTATTGAAAAAATTTGGCATGAAGCCATTAGCGGGTTTGCAAATTACTCTGATTACGCGTGATGTGCATACACCCTACTCGGGAATGTTGCCAGGCTTTATTGCGGGACATTATAGCTATGATGAAAGTCATATCGATTTAAGACCGTTAGCAAAATTTTGCGGGGCAAGGCTTTTTCATGCACCGGCAACATTTTTACATCTTGAAGATAAACAAGTTATTTGTGGCGATCGCCCACCGATTCGTTATGACGTGCTTTCGATTAATACGGGGTCAACCCCATCCCATATAGAGGTTCCAGGTTCAAAGGAACATGCTCTCGCAGTAAAGCCCATCAATAAATTTATACATGGTTGGGATGTGTTAATGCAAAATGTGCTTGAACGTAAAGGTGATTTTAAGGTTGTAGTAGTGGGTGCAGGTGCAGGGGGTGTGGAAGTAGCACTCGCCACGCAATTTCATTTGCGTAATTTATTGCGTGAAAATTCTTATACAGATGCAAAACTACGTTTTGATTTAGTATCTGGTAATGGGCCTATTTTAGCCACGCATAATCATTCTATACAAAGACGTTTCCGGCGTGTATTAGCTGAACGTGAAATTATAATTCATAAAGGCAGTAAAGCTAATCGAGTTAGCGCTAATAGAATCGAATTAGAAAATGGTGAGTCATTACATGCCGATGCAATCATATGGGCTACCCATGCATCAGCACCAAGCTGGTATAAGGAATCTGGTTTGGCTGTTGATGAACGAGGGTTCATTGCAGTTAATGATTCCTTGCAATCTATTTCCCATGAGAATGTTTTTGCAGCAGGTGATATTGCCACGGTGACAAATTATCCGCGACCCAAGTCGGGAGTATTTGCAGTACGCCAAGGTCCACCGCTGTATAAAAACATTAGACGTGCGCTTACGAATAAACCACTAAAAAGACACGTACCGCAAATAAGTTTTTTAAGTTTAATCAGCACAGGTGATAAGTGTGCAATTGGTTCAAGAGGAATGTTTGCTTTTGAAGGCGCTTGGATATGGAAACTTAAAGACTATATTGATCGTGAATTCATGCGTAAGTATCAGCAGCTTCCTGATATGGAAGAAGAACAAGATTCTATAAATAGTGAACTTGTGAGCAAAGATGCAGTAAAAGAAATCTCTGCTATTGCAATGCGGTGTGGTGGTTGTGGTGCGAAGGTGGGTAGCAATGTACTCAGTCGCGTGGTGAACCAACTTACTACCGTGAAACGCGATGATGTGGTGTTAGGCTTAGATGCTCCAGATGATGCAGCTGTGTTACAAGTTCCACCTGGTAAAGTACAAGTGCAATCGGTGGATTATTTTCGTTCATTCATTGATGATCCTTATGTTTTTGGACAGATAGCTGCGAACCATAGTTTAGGGGATGTGTTCGCAATGGGCGCAGAAGCACAGGCTGCAATGGCGATTGCCACAGTGCCATATGGAAAAGAGGAAGTCGTCGAACAACAGCTACTACAGATGATGCAGGGTGCGCTGCAAGTACTGAACCAACACAATGCAACATTGATTGGTGGTCATTCCAGTGAAGGTGCTGAGTTATCCTTCGGCTTAAGTGTCACCGGTTTAGTAGAAAAAGAAGATTTACTGGCAAAAAGTGGTATGCAACCAGGTGATGTCATTATTCTTACCAAACCAATTGGTACTGGGACCTTATTTGCTGCAGATATGCGTGGCAAAGCAAAAGGGCGGTGGATTTCTGCAGCGATTCGCTCAATGATTCATTCTAACCATGCTGCTGCTCAGTGTCTTTATAAATATGAAGTGCATGCTTGTACAGATGTAACGGGGTTTGGTGTATTGGGACACTTAGTCGAGATGCTGCGAGTTGGAGGGGTTGATATTAATATCAATATTAATACTCTACCGATTTTGAGTGGCGCGATTGAATCTATGCAACAAGGAATTTATAGTTCTTTGCAACCATCAAATGTTCGTTTACGTAGATCGATTAAAAATCAGAAAGCCGCAGTAGAACATTCCTATTATCCATTGTTATTTGATCCACAAACAGCAGGTGGTTTACTAGCCAGTGTGCCTGAAAAATATGAACAGTCCTGCATTTCTGAATTACAAGATTTAGGCTATTCAGATGCATGCGTAATTGGTCGTGTAGAAAAAGAAGGTGCATCGCTTGAGAGTATCCACATTAATCTAAACTAATCTTGAAGTTAATTAAGCATGTATAAAATAATTTGGCTTAGTATATTTTTTATCGTGTTTGTTTGGTCCGCAATCAACCCTAAAGACCAATTGACTTGGTTTTTAGAAGTGTCACCAGCAATAATTGGAATTATTGTAATGGCGTATACATATAATACTTTCCGTCTTACGCCGCTGGTATATCTCTTGATTTTGGTCCATTGTGTAATTGTGATGGTGGGTGGTCACTATACTTATGCAGAAGTACCGCTGTTTGATTATATTAAAGAGTGGTTTGGATTAATGCGAAATAATTACGACAAGCTGGGGCATTTAGTACAAGGTTTTATTCCTGCGCTCATCGCAAGAGAAATTATCATTCGTAAAAACATTATTCCTAAACCTTTTTGGCAATTCTTTTTTATTGTTTGTTTTTGTCTTGCATTCAGTGCGTTTTATGAATTAATAGAGTGGTGGGCTGCGCTAGCAGTGGGTGAGGATGCTGATGCATTTTTGGCTACACAAGGCTATGAATGGGATACACAATCTGATATGGGTTTGGCTTTGCTGGGCGCAATACTCGGTCTGTTAACTTTATCCAAGCTGCATGATCAGCAATTAAATCAATTAAAGTCGTAATGCAAAAGAAAGCCCGCGTGGTTTTGTGTGAGCGGGCTTTCATTGCAGGCTTATGTGTGTTTTTGAGATGTTTATTTGCGTCGAAAAATGCGTATTGGTGTTAATTTTGCCTCGTTGAGTAGTGTTCTACTTTTCCAAAGCATGAATATTAAGTTACGCCAATTCGATCTGCAGGTAGTTGTCTGTCAGCCTACGGTACAAACGACTTAAAAACATCCTCGGTTTTTAAGCTACGCTTGTTTTGAGTATAGAACAATTAAAAGTTCATTATATTTAAGATTAAACATTTTGATACATGAGCAAAGATTGCTCAATTTGATATTTTATGTTTAAAAAACAAGTATAAAGCGTTCATTTAATTAGTCTATGTAAATTCATTAAGTAATTTTTTCAAGTTATTTTTTTCTTTTGCATAGGTAAATAAAGGCGCTTTACTTTTACACGCTTTTGTTAGCTTATTCAGGAAAGATTGATCATTTTCTGCTTTTAGCAATAAGCTTCGTAAAGCTTTTGTATCGCCGTATGGGTAATAACCAGGATAATTTTTACCTAGTAAACCGATCGATCCATCTATATTCGAAGCAAGCGCTGGCATACCGGCTACACAAGCTTCAGAAATCACATTGGCGCCTCCTTCCATCTTAGAACTCAGAACCATTACATCTGCATTTGCGTATTGTTGCCGAATTTTCCAATGGGGCACTTCGCCGTACCAGTGGTATCGTAAATTTGACATCATTTCTTTTTTTGCACGTTCCGCCCAAGCAAACTTATGCGCTTTGCCAAATTGTTTTACCCTAATACGTGAACAATCGGATAGTTTGCGTACGGCATAAGCGGTGCGCAGAGGGTCTTTTTCTTCTCTTAAATGTCCAATTACGCATACATCAAAATATCTTTTATTTTTGTTAGGTAAACGTTTAATTTTTTTAGCAGATTGATAAATGACATTTACTTTTTTTCGATATTGTTTCGGTATTGCTAAATGGGCTAAATCGTGAAGCGATATGAGTGCATCCGCAAGCTTTATGGAGCGTAGTGTCGGTTTTGGATGAGAATGAATAAACCTGTATAAATCAGTACCAGTTAGTGCAACGATTAGCGGCTTTCCCGGACATTGTGTTTCGAAAGTAAGAATAGAACTTGCACTACGCCAAGCATGCAAAGCAATCATCATGTCTGATTTTTTGCTAATTTGTTGAATATCATCTTGACTATTTTTAACAACTACACGATGCCCGAGGTCGGTCAGTATATTTCTCCAGCGTACAGCGGTAACTCGATTTCCAGCGCGTGCACTGGGTAGGGCTGGAGTTATAAGAAGAATATTCATAGATGTAATATATCTATCGCTATTGTATGGTTATATACATTCAGATTTATTTTCTCCACATCTAGTCGTGAATTATAGCAGTGCCACCGTTGAGAGTATTTCATCCGCATTACTAGACGCGCGTTCCAGAACGCTTGCGCTAGTTTCTGGCTTAAGTGATGAACAACTAATGGGAAAGATATTGCCCACGATTAACCCTTTACGATGGGAGATTGCTCATGCTGCGTATTTCCATGAGGTTTGGGTGCTGCGTCATTTAGGCCAGTTGCCAGCTGTACGAGAAGATGCAGATGAACTGTTTGATTCCATCGAAATTCAACATGAGGATCGCTGGAGTTTACCATTGCCAAGCATATCGGCAACGTTTGAATATATGAATAATGTATTAGTGGCCGAATTGGAACTGCTTAGAAATATTGAACTAAATAATTATGCGAAATATTTTTACTTATTATCATTGTTCCATGAAGATATGCATAACGAGGCATTTATTTATACACGGCAAACATTGTCGTATCCAGCGCCCGACTTTATCAAGAAGCAAAGCATAAACAAAAACTCATCTGCAACACATAATGAAGATATCCCGATTCCAGGTGGATCTTTTGTGCTCGGTGCTGAGCGTAATGATGAGTTTATTTTTGATAATGAAAAATGGGGGCATACAGTAAATGTAGCGCCCTTTAAAATCTCTAAATTTGCCGTTAGTAATGAACAATATTTAGAGTTTGTCGAAGCAGGTGGTTATTTAGAAGAAAAGTATTGGGACGATGTTAGTTGGCAATGGTGTAAACAAAATAACCTTCAACACCCTATCTATTGGAAAAAAGATTCAGACGGTCATTGGTATGTAAGAGAATTTGACCAATGGAGGTCTCTTGAATTAAGTCATGCCGTTATTCATGTGAGCTGGTATGAGGCCCAAGCTTTTTGTAAATGGGCGCAACGACGTTTACCAACTGAACACGAGTGGGAGTTTGCTGCGGCATGTGACCCCTGTGGAGAAAAAGATAATCAGTATCAGAAAAATAATGATTCAAATAATAATAATCAAAAGTGCCATGCAAATCTTGATTGTGAACAATTAAGTACCGTCGATGTAGCTGCCTTTTCAGAAGGAGAAAGTGCTTTTGGTTGTCGTCAAATGTTTGGTAATGTATGGGAATGGACTGCATCTACGTTTGATCCTTATCCAGGATTTTCCCCAGATTGGTATACTGAGTACTCTCGTCCTCTATTTGGTATAACCAAGGTATTACGTGGTGGTGCATGGACGACGCGAAGCCGCATGTTGCGAAATACTTTGCGTAATTATTATGGTCCAGATCGGAATGATGTGTTTGCAGGATTTCGTACCTGCGCTCTTGATTAGTAACATTAAGCTTTAAATATTATTTATGAAATTGTGGGGTAAATTACTCGGCGGTGTTTTGGGCTATGCGCTTAGTGAATCATTTGTGGGCGCCTTGATTGGTGTATTTTTAGGGCACTTATTTGATCGCGCAGGACGGCGGAATTACTCAGCACGCTCGGGTGAGTATAAAAAGAGAACACGTTTCGATCATAGTGCTCAAGAGCGTACACAACGAGAGTTTTTTAATGCAACATTCTCAGTATTAGGACACATATCAAAAGCGGATGGCCGTGTTTCACCGCAAGAGATACAACTTGCAGAACAGGTCATACAACAAATGCGTTTGAGTAAAGAGCAACGCAGTGAAGCTATAGAATTGTTTAATCAAGGTAAACAGGCAGATTTCAATTTAGATGAGACACTATTAGAGTTTCGAGAAAAATGTAATGGCAAAACGATGCTGCTTCAAATGTTTATTGAGATCCAATTACAAGCTGCATATGCGGATGGTAACAAGAGCAGTGGTGAAGAACAGATCTTACAGCATATCTGTGAGGTATTAGGCTATCCTAAAGTACTATTGGCTCAGCTCGAGTCGATGTTATTTGCTAGCAAGCGTAGTCGAGCGTCATATGGTGCAAATGGTTCTTATACTTCTTCTGCTTCTGCGCTAGAGGATGCATACAAAATTATTGGCGTGAGTGAGTCGGCAACTGATGCAGAGGTGAAAAAAGCATATCGCAGACTAATGAGTCAAAATCATCCTGATAAATTAATCGCTAAAGGTTTACCAGAAGAGATGATTGAAATTGCTACAAATAAAACCCAAGAAATTCAAAAGGCATACGATATGATTGCCGAAAGTAGAGCTTAAGTAATTAATGAGCAATTATATGAAAAAATTTTTTATTATTTTTGTTTTATTGTTTGCGACAAATACACTGTATGCGAGTGAGATTTACCATATTGACAATCAAGATCTTCAGCAGCTGATGCAACAAGGGGTTGCAGTGGTAGATGTTAGAGCGACTTCTGAGTGGCAGGAGACAGGAGTGATTGAAAATAGCCATTTGATTATGTTTTATGACGAAAAAGGCAAGTATGATTTAAACTCATGGCTTGAAAAAATTGCTAAAGTGGCAAATAAAAGTGAACCACTGGTTTTAATTTGTCATTCAGGCAGCCGAAGTAAACAACTCGCTAAATATCTGACAAAAGTAGTTGGCTATGAGGATGTGTACAATGTAAAGCGTGGCATAGCCTATTGGATAAAGAAAAATCACGCTGTTATTAAGTACCCTTAATCTAAATATTTAAAATTATAATTATATGACAAGACCCTATAACATTTTGATGTGGATGGTGGCATTTGTGTTTGCTGCTGCTATAGCAGTTACATTCGTCTATACCCCAGTTATTTTTGCTTTCAAAACCAATCCTTGGTTTAACGCCTTAATTTTATTCGTACTGCTTATTGGTGTTTTACACAATTTTCAACAAGTCATAAAGTTATTTAAGGAGATTTCCTGGATTGAGAATTTTCGCGCCTCTAAAGGCAGTGCATCTACAGAAGTTATCACTCCACTGCTAGCGCCAATGGCGCGCATGTTGTCAAAAAAAGAAAGTGATCGTTTGACGCTTTCAACCATGTCGATGCGCTCGCTTTTGGACAGTATCAGTAGCCGACTGGACGAGTCACGAGATATTTCTCGTTACCTGATTGGTTTACTAATTTTTTTAGGACTGTTGGGTACTTTTTGGGGTTTATTAGTCACAGTAAGCTCAGTGAGTGATGTGATAAAAAACATGTCTGCACAAGGCCAGGATAGTTTGCTTTTATTTGAAAACTTAAAAGAAGGTTTGCAACAGCCATTATCAGGCATGGGCATTGCGTTTAGTTCTTCATTGTTTGGGCTGGCAGGGTCATTGGTGTTGGGATTCCTTGATCTTCAGGCTGGACATGCGCAAGCGCGATTTTTTAATGAATTAGAAGAATGGCTTTCCGGAATTACACACTTGTCTTCGGGTGCGCTGCCTGGGGATGGTGAAACTCCAGTGCCAATATATGTGCAAGCATTATTAGAACAAACTGCAGATGGTATTAATAGTTTGCAAAGAGAGTTAAGCAAACAAAATAGCGATCGTTCACGTTTAGACACACATTTGCTCAATTTGACGCAACAATTAGCAGGTCTAAGTGAATATATGCAGCGTGAACAACAACCTTTTTCTGAAGAACTACGAAAAGAATTACGCATTCTCACAAAAACAATTGCTGCATCATTAAGTCATCAAAATAAATCGAACTAATCATGCACTATGCACATTCCAGTCGCCGATCGATAAATATATGGCCAGGATTTGTTGATGCACTAGCCGCATTGTTGATGGTAATCATCTTTTTGCTGTTGATATTTTCAGTTGGGCAGTTTTATTTATCCGAGGCTTTAAGTGGCAAAGAAAAAACTTTAATCGAATTAGATAGACAAGTGATTGAGCTTGGTGAGTTACTTTCACTTGAAAAGAGTACTTCTGCAAAGTATGAAGAAAAGCTAGGTATTTTGACTGCTCAGTTAGCAGTGCAGGGTGAAAATACTAAGCTTTTGCAGTCAGATGTAGATTTACTCATGCAAATTCGTGAGCAACTTGAAAAAGAAGTCGCTAGTTTGACCAATAACTTGCAGCAGGGTGAGGAAACATTACGGGCTGAGAAAGAGGTCTCTGCAAAATCACTTGCTCAAATTGAAATGCTTAATCGACAGGTCAAGGCACTGCGTGAACAGCTCGGTGCAGTCTCAAAAGCATTAGGTTTAGATTTAGATACTGAATCTGAGAGTATAGAAAAGCTTTCAGAGCGCTTGAATGTAGCTTTAGCTGAGAAAGCACAAGAATTAGCACGTTACCGATCAGACTTTTTTGGCCGTTTGCGAGAGGTATTGGGTGAAAACCCCAACATACAAATCGTTGGTGATCGTTTCGTTCTACAATCCGAGTTATTATTTGAAAGCGCCTCTGCGGAACTTGGAGAAAAAGGTAAAAATCAGGTCAAAATTCTTTCACAAACCCTCAATTCAGTAGCTGAAAACATACCGAGTGATATCGAGTGGATTGTTCGCATTGATGGACACACGGATCGAAGGCCTATTAGTACCCCGGAATATCCTTCAAACTGGGAGTTATCTACAGCACGTGCGCTAGCAATTGTAAGATATATGATTTCTCAAGATGTACCCGCACAACGACTTGCCGCAACTGGTTTCGGAGAATTTCATCCCTTGGATGCCAGTAAAACACAAGAAGCGTATGCAAAAAATAGAAGAATTGAAATTAAGCTTACTTCAAGATAATTATTCACAATGAAACTATCTGAATATTATCCCAGCGATGTTTTTGCTCAGCGAACGGTTTTTGTTACCGGTGGAGGGAGTGGTATCAATCTAGGCATTGCGAAGAGCTATGCATCCGTGGGTGCGCAAGTCGCGATTTGTGGTCGTAACGAAGACAAACTGGATCAAGCTAAACATGAGTTAGAAGATATAGGTGCTAAAACGCATGCAGTAGTTGCAGATGTGCGTGACTTTGATGCCATGCAAGATGCATGTGATGAAATTCAGATTGCTTTGGGAGCGATTACAGATTTAGTGTGTGGTGCTGCGGGTAATTTTTTATGTCCTGCAAATCAAATGAGTGCGAATGCGTTTCGTACCGTAGTGGATATCGATTTAAATGGTAGTTTCAATGCAAGCCGTGCGGCATTTGATCAATTAAAAGAAACGCAAGGTTGTGTATTAATGGTTTCGGCTGGACAAGCCTACATGCCATATTCACATCAAGCGCATGCAGGAGCGGCCAAAGCAGGTGTAGAAATGTTGGCAAAAAATTTAGCCCTTGAATGGGGACAATATGGTATTCGTGTTAACACTGTGGTGCCAGGACCGATTGAAGGTACGGAAGGCGTTAAGCGACTCACAAATGAGAAACAAAAGCACATGTTATTGCAGTCCATCCCTTTAAAACGTTTGGGCTTAGCTGAAGAAATTGGTCAAGTTGCAGTTTTTCTATCTTCACCCTTAGCGTCATATATTACTGGTTCACAGATCGTCTGTGATGGAGGTATGAACCTGTCAGGCTCAGCGTTGTTTAATATGGGTGCTATGCAAAATAGTACACAACAAGAATAATTTTATTAATAAGAATTAGATATTTTTATTAATAGACCGCTTATCCTTTGAAATGCAACGCTTGTTTCTTGTCAAGGTTGTAATGAGTACTAATTCATATTTTCATGGTCCTAGGGTTATATCAACTAACGATTGGGACAAAAATATGAAAACTAACTACTACTTCTTCATTTTAGTACTTCTATCAGCATTAATTCTTTTACCAGCGCATGCAGCTGAACAAGAGTTTTACCTAGGTGCAAGTATTGGAGAAAACTACATCGAAGAAGACAATGTACTATTTGGTGAAGATTTTGATGATGAGGACACTGGTTTTAAAGCCTTTGGCGGTTATCAATTTCACAGAAATTTTGCTGTAGAGGCAAACTACACGGTATTTGGTGATACTGAAGATAATATTGCTGGAATTGATACTGAAGTTGAGTTTGATTCATTTGGCGTGAGCTTAGTTGGTATTGCCCCTATTGCAGATCGCTTTGATTTATTTGGTAAATTAGGTTTTGCTTATTGGGATGCAAGAGTAAAAGCTAGCGGATTTGGTTCTGATGATGAAGATGGAACAGACTTGTCTTATGGTTTAGGTGCGCGATTTAATTTCAATGAACAAGTTTCTGCTAGATTAGAGTATGAAGGTATTGATGTAGATGATTTAGATCGAGCTGATTTTCTATCTATGGGTGTTGAATTTAACTTTCAGTTATAAATAGACACTTTAAATACTTAAAATTAAAAAAGCCCGAAAGTTTTATCAACTTTCGGGCTTTTTTGTGATTAGTAATACTATTTAATCGAATCAGGATGATATTCCGCTTCAAACATAACCCAGATGGCTAAAAAGAATGCAGCGATGATGGGGCCGATGACAAATCCAGATAAACCAAACAAACCAAGACCGCCTAGTGTACTGAGCAAAATTAAATAATCAGGCATTTTGGTATCGCGACCTACTAGTATGGGTCGCAGTACATTATCAATCATGCCAATAAGTAGCGCACCTACAACAAGTAGAATAACGCCTTTTACTATTTCACCATTGGCTAAAAAGATTATGGCTGCTGGCACCCAGACTAAGGCAGAACCTACAGCAGGTAGTATGGATAAGCCAATCATCACTACTCCCCAAAATACAGCAGACTCGATACCTAAAAGTGCAAACATAATGCCACCCAAGGTGCCTTGGATAATGCCGACCACTAAAGTGCCTTTCACTGTGGCTCTGGAAACTTCAGCGAATTTTGATAGCAGATGACGTTCTGCATCATCTCCGATCGGTAGTACTCGTATGATAAGTTCAATTAAATTTTTACCATCGCGTAGAAAGAAAAATAACAAATAAAGCATCAAGAAAAATAACACTGTAAACGTAAGTGCGTTTTGTCCGATATTGAGTAAATTAGTAGCGACCCATTGGCTTGTATTCAAGGCAGTACTTGAAAAGCCTTCTTTGAGCTTTTCGAAATCGATGCCAACTTTGCTTAACAAATCCGTGACTACTGGCAGGCTATTTTGCACCCATGCAATTGGCTTAGAGAAATCGTAAACACCTTCACGGATATCGTTATATAGATCTGCACCTTCATTCACAACTGCAATAGAAAGCGTGGTTGCGGGAACAACGACAGTAAATAAGATTAATAGCAAAGTAATAAATGCACTAAGGTTATTTTTATTTTTAAGTTTTCTTAAAATAAATTTATGCAAAGGCGAAAAAATAATTGCCAATGTAACGGCCCATAAAATAGGCTCGAAAAAGGGTTTGAGGATAAAGATAAATGCCAGGGTGGCAGCAACCAATATAGTAAAAAAGAAGATGTGTTTAATCAAAATGAAAGCTTTTAAATAGTTGCGTGATTCGTTTGATTAAAGTTAGTTTTTACGTTGCCTAATTGCAATAAGCTCGGTAGTAAAATTAAAGTAAACGCTGTGCTTACAAACATTCCTCCAACAATAACACCTGCTAAACCCTTATATAATTCTGTTCCAGCACCAGGAATAATCAACAAGGGCAACATCCCGAAAATACTTGTAAGCGTGCTCATTAATATGGGTCTTAACCGTATACGTACAGACTCTTTAACTGCTTCACGTCGAGGTTTACCCTCTCGTTCAACTGTGCGTGCTTGATGGACTAATAAGATAGCATTGTTTACTACTAATCCCAATAGAATTATAAAGCCGAGCATAGTAAGTAAGTCTGCAGGTAACTGTAGAAAGTGCAACATCAATACACCGCCCACAGTTGCTAAAGGTAGTGCAAGTACAACGAGCAAACTATCTTTAAATGAGCGGAAAAGAGCGCTGATCAATAAGTAAAGAATGATTACTGCAAGGATAAAACTGTTAATGAAGCTTTTAATTGCAGTTTTTAAATTATCAGCTGAACCACTTAAACGAATTTCACCATCTTCAGGTAATTGCTGTTCCATTGCGGGAATAATTTCTTCTTGTATCTTTGTTAACGCTACTTCTAAAGGCATGTTTTGAGGAGGTCTAAGCTCTAGTGTTACTGTGCGACGCCGATCTAAACGTCGAATGCGATCTGGGCCTGCTGTACGTTTAATATCGACGAGCTCACCCACTGGTAGTACACCACTAGCAGGTGTGTAAAGTGGAATAGCAGCTAATTCTTCAGGAGTATGCCAAGGTTGAACACGTGCGATAATGTCGAGTTTTTCTTCTCCATTAAAATATTCGCCCACAAATAAACCTTGACCAAGTAACCGGGTTACGTTTGCCATGGTGCTTCGATCCCATCCTGCTTCTACTAAGCGATCTTCCTTCGGGTTCATTTGTAATTCAGGTTCGGCCAGCTGCAAACCTGGTCGAGGTCTAGCGCGTGTTTTCGGTCCGAACACTTGTGGAATTTGTACAAATCCTACTTGCGCTGCACGCAATAAACTATCAATGTCGCTGCCTTGAATATTGATATCGATTTCTGTGCGCCCGCCGACACCACTAAATAAAGAAGCTTTTTGAACGATCGCAAAGGTATCTGGAAAGCCCGAAACTGCACTACGAACCACGTTTAATGTTTGATCCACTTGTTCTTTGTCTGGATTAGTAGCACGTGCGCCCAAGAAAATAGATCCGGCACTGGCAACAAAAAAGTAATGTTTAATGTTAGGTTCCTTTGTACCATCGATATATGGTTGCATGCGTTTAGCAATCACGTCACCCATTTCTTTTTCAATATGATCGATGTTGACACCAGGGGGAGGAATGACAATTCCAAATACTAAATTACGATTACCGGTTGGTAAGTAATCTGTTTTTGGGAAGGCTAAATAAGTTACAGCAGCTGAAACAAAAATTAATCCAAATATCCAAAATGCGCGTAGTGTTGGCGTTTTGGTTATATTCATAATGAAATTTGTTGCGCGATTCCACCAGCTTGTGTGTAAATCTTCTAAATTGATATCAGCAGTGAATTTATACATTGCCGTTGGTATCACTAAGCTCGCAACGACGAGAGAGGTGGTAATGGCAGCAGAGATGGCTACCGCAAGGTCAGAAAACAATTGTCCGCTTTGGTCTTTTAAAAAAATGATAGGTAAAAAAATAGCAATGGTGGTAAGTGTGGATGCCAATAGGGCGGGCCAAACTTGTTTGGTGCCATCCAAAGCAGCTTGCAGTGATGACAAACCGCGTTCGCGCATGCGCACAATATTTTCTAGAACAATAATGGCGGCATCCATTACCATTCCAACTGCAAAAGCCATTCCTGCTAGTGAAATGACATTCATGGTACGCCCACTGGCTTTCATTACCATAAAGGTGACAAATAAACATAGCGGGATGGTCAAAGTCACAATGAGTGTGGCACGTAGTTTTCTTAAAAACCACCACAAAATTGCGACAGCTAATAGAATGCCTAAACCTAAGTTGTTGCGTAGTAACTCAATTGCACTGTCAATATACACAGTTTCATCATAGACCTGTTCAATGTTTAGATTGGCACGCTTAAAAGGGCCAGCTTCAATCTCTTTTACTGCTGCACGGAGATCACTCATGGTTTCTAAAACATTTACACCGGTTTCGCGATAGGCATTCACAGCAATTGATTGACTGCCTTTAGTGATGACAAAATTATTTCGATCTACGGTGCGAACTTCGACTTTCGCAATATCACGCAAAGTAATGGCTTTGCCATCACGCCACTCCAGATTGAGTTCGCTTAATTGTTGCGGTGTAAGTGCGCCGGTATAGCGTAAGGTATAACGGCGCTTACCAACATTTGCGGTACCACCTGATACATCATCATTACCGCCTGCAAGTTGGGCTGCTTTTGGGAGTTCAATTCCAAGCCCCGCTGCTTTATATGGGTCAACTGTGATGCGTACTTCATATTCATGTCCGCCACGTACTTCTGAAAGTGCGACCCCAGTTACACGTTCAAAGCGGGTTTGTACAACTTCTTCTACAAAGTCTTTATAGGTTTCAATTGGCCGAGTGTTATCAGCATTCGGTTTAATAATGAACCATGCAATCGGTCTCCCACGACCTCCTGCTGTACTGAGTACGGGTTCGTCTGCATCTTCTGGGTAACTTGGAACTCGGTTAAGCCGATTGATGACTTCGATGAGCGCACGGTTTAAATCATAATCAACTTCAAAAGTAATAGTGATTTTACCACTACCAATACTGGCTTCTGATAACAGTTCTTTCATGCCCGGTAAGCCGCGTAGTTGTTTTTCCTGCGGTTCAATTATTTCGGACTCAATCTCTTCCGGCGCTGCTGCACGCCAACTGGTCGTGATTACAATTTCAGGCTGCTCAACTTCAGGTGTGAGTTGGATAGGCAAACGGTCTAGGGCGAGAACACCGAAAATCCCAACAAGTAAACAGGCAACAAGTGTTGCAACAGGATTACCCAATGCAAGACGAAGAAAATTCATGAGTCCGCTTGAAGCGGTGCAACGGTAACTGGCATTCCTGGGCGTAAATTTTCTCCTCCACGAGTGATGACAGAATCACCTGCTTGAATTCCACCAATGACTTCGATGCGACCAAGATCAGAGATACCTGTTTCAACTTGTATACGTTCTGCAATGGAGGCTGCATTCACTCTAAAAATGTAAACCCCTTCTCGGCGAAGGACTAAAGCATCACGAGGAACTAGAATTGCTTCGCGAGCATGCTCTGTGGGAATGGCCACACGTAGTAATTTTCCTGCGACTAAAGTTTCATTATCAGTGCTAATACGCAATTCATATAAACGTGAAGCGTCGCCACCAATTGGAACCAGTGCCCGAACTTTTCCATGACTACTATTTGTTCCATCTATATAACTTAGTGGTGTGCCAATGGTGACAAATCGCAAACTGCTTGCAGGAATATGTGTTTGAATTTCAAGATTACTGGAGCTGACTAAACGAATTATCGTGTCCCCATTGTTGGCCCATTCACCGCTTTGTAGCAACCGTTCTGATACCACACCATCAAAAGGCGCCGTAATGTTAGTGCGACGCAAGCGCTCTTGAGCTTGTGCAAGACGAGCTTTTGCGGAAGCCATATTACTGCGCGCCACAGCTTGGTCTGATATAGCTTGGTCTAATTGATTGCGAGCAACGTTGTTATCCGTTAGTAATTCTGTAAAGCGCTTAACTTCTTTTGTGTGCAAATCATATTTTGCTTTTTCGCTTTGGATGATTGACTGTTCTTCGATAACTTGTTGTTTAATGAACACATCATCTAATTTAACAACTGAGTCACCCGCTTGGACACGATCCCCAACTTCTGAGACCCAAGTAATGCGGCCAGCAAGTTCTGCAGATAAATTTGCATCGTCACGACTAATTACTGTTGCGGAATAGAATGCAGTAGGTGCAATGTTTTCTTTTACAGCATGTTCCACCACAACAATCGCAGGAGGAGGTCCTTTCCTTTCCTCTGCATGAAGCTGCGTTACAAGAACAAAAAACAATAGGAGACAAACTAAGTGTAAGTGATTCATAAACAAGATTGTATATGAAGAAGTGCGCTTATTTCAGAGGTTATAAAAAAATTCCTATGGTAATGCTGTAATAAAAGTAAGGATTAGCCCAAGAATTTAATTAAATGCACCACCACAGCTACTCCCTTGCCCTGCGGTACAACCATAACAATGATCTGCCACAGTAATGGCATTATTTTTTAAATCAATATTAATTAGCTCTGATAAATGTGTGCGAATTTGATCATTATGAGGGAGAGTAAGACCTAACATTTGGTTAAAGTCACAATCATATGTATAACCTTGCCAATCCACGCTGATCATAGAACGACACATGACAAACTCAAGGTTTTCTGTGCTGTACGCATCACGCAGTAATTGCATGTATTCCTCAAATTTTCCTTTGCTAATAAGCATGCTGCCAAAGCGTTGAATAGGCATGTTAGTGATGGTGTAAAGTTCATCGAAACTGATATCAAAATTATCAGTTAAAAATTTGCGGTAATCTTGTTTTAAGCTCTGCTGAGAAGGGGGTAATTGTGGTCCTTGTGGGTTGTACACAAGAGTAAGCTTTAAATTTTTATTACCTTTTCCGTAACCCAGTACATTGAGTGCTTTAAGGCCGCGGATACTTTTTTCAAATACACCTTTACCACGTTGTTTATCCACATTTTCTTCTAAATAACAGGGTAGAGAAGCGACAATTTCAACTTGGTGTTGAGCTAAAAATTGTGCTGTATCTTCTTGGTCTGGTTCCTCCAATACAGTTAAGTTGCATCGATCCATCACGTGAACGCCTAAAGTTCTAGCTGATTGAATAATTTCTCTAAACTGTGGATGTAACTCAGGTGCACCACCCGTAAGGTCTAAGATACGTATTTCTTGTGCACGTAAATAATCAATAACAACTGCAACATTGTCTGCTGTCATCATTTCTTTGCGCTTTGGTCCTGCATTGACATGACAATGTGTGCAGGTTTGATTGCATTTATAGCCCAGATTGACTTGCAATGTTTCTAGTCTGTTACGAACAATGCTTGGGAAATCAGTCTTTTTTAATAAGTGTATAGTTTCATGCATTATAGATTTTTATTGAATGTATTATTTATTTACGCATGTAAGCATGGAACTTTTGCACCCATTCCAATAAACGTTTTGGCGCATGCGCACGTTTCCATTCCCCCGCAGCATATTTATTCGCCTCAGCAAGAGTGGGGTAGATATGAATAGTGCCCAATATTTTATTTAATCCTAAACCGTGTTTCATCGCGCTCACATATTCACTTATTAAGTCACCTGCATGATCACCTACAATGGTGACGCCTAATATTTTATCTTTTCCAGGTATTGTAAGCACCTTAATAATACCGTGTGCTTCACCATCTGCAATGGCCCGATCTAATTCTGCTATATCAAAACGTGTTACTTCGTATTCAATGTTCTCTGCTTGGGCTTGAGTTTCGTTTATCCCAACATGTGCTACTTCTGGCTCTGTAAAGGTGCACCATGGAATAACTGAGTAGTCAACACGAAACTTTTTAAAACAGCCAAATAGAGAATTCACGCTGGTATACCAAGCTTGGTGCGCTGCAGTGTGGGTAAGTTGATAAGGACCCGTTACATCGCCACAAGCATAAATGTTTGGATAATTTGTTTGTAAATATTCATTCACTTCTATGGTTCCGTTTTTGCGCAGTTCAAGATTTAAGTTTTCTGTCCAAACGTCACTTCCTCGTGCTTTACGCCCGACAGCAACTAATAAAGTATCAAATGGTAACAATAATTCATTATTATCACTTTTACATACCAGCGTATAAGCTCCTGCGTTTTGTTGAACTTCACTCGCAGTGTGGTTAGTTAATAGATTAACGCCATCACTTCTTAAACTCTGTTCTACCATTTCTGCTATTTCGGGATCTTCCATTAGCATAATGCGCGGTGCCATTTCGACTAAGCTTACCTTTGCGCCTAGTCGAGCAAAGCTTTGTGCAAGTTCGCAACCGATAGGGCCGCCTCCTAGCACAACCATATTTTTAGGCAGCTCTTGTAAATTCCAAATCGTATCTGAAGTAAGGAATGGAGCTTGGTCTAAACTTGGAATGGGTGGAACAAAAGGTTCGGCGCCTGTTGCAAGAATAATATTCTTACTTGTAAGTGTCTGGCCATTTACCTCAATGGTCCAAGGATCTAATAATTTAGCTTCTCCTTGAATGCATTCAACGCCTAAGTCGGTGTATCGTTCAATTGAATCATGTGGTTCGATATCTTTAATAACGTTTTGAACACGGTTCATAACATCTTTAAAATCAAATTCTACATTGGCAGTTTTACAGCCATATTTTTGTGCTTTATGTACATGTGACACAAATTTTGCTGAGCGTATTAATGCTTTAGAAGGAACACAACCTGTGTTTAAGCAGTCACCGCCCATCTTATGTTTTTCAATCAGCACTACCTTGGCTTTTACTGCAGCGGCTATATAAGAGGACACTAAGCCAGCAGAACCCGCGCCGATGACGGCGAGGTTGTAGTCAAAACTTTTTGGTTTGTTAAAGCCTTTATAAATACGTTTTGACTTAATGATATTGATAATGAGTTTTGCAACCCAAGGAAAAATCGCAAGTAGAATAAAAGCACCCCAAATTTTGGGGGTTAAAATTCCGCTAACTGATTCAAGGTTCGCGAGTTGGGTGCCAACATTTACGTAAATTATTGTGCCGGCAAGCATTCCGAAAAAACTTGTTAACACATATGTGATAGTGCGCATGGGTGTGAGTCCCATCAACACATTTATCACAAAGAACGGAAATATTGGGATGAGTCGAAGTGTTAATAAATAAAATGCACCGTCTTTCTCTATTCCCGCATTGATTGTTTTTAATTTATCTGCGTACCTTTCTTGAATACTATTTCCCAATAAGTATCGTGCTAGCCAAAAAGCGATGGTGGCTCCAATTGTAGCGCCAAATATTACTAGAATGCTTCCCAACAACAATCCGAATATCGCTCCAGCAAGCAAAGATAAAATACTTGCTCCAGGGATCGAAAAACTTGTAACTAATATATAAATTATAAAAAATAATAAAATGCTTTGTGTGGGGTTGGCTTGGTAATAATCAGCAATTGCCAGTTGTTTTGATTTTATGTATGAGAAGTCTAAGTACTGATGCAAGTCAAAAATAAAAAAACAGGCAGCTAAAATTAAAATAACAAATAAGATAATTATTTTTTTCATTTTTAAATAAGTTAGGCTAAATATATTGCTAGTTTGCGGTGTTGGTTATCGCTACAATATATTTTTCAAACTTCCTTTTTCATTATTAAAATGCGTATCGCTACATGTAAATACAATGATCAAACGTATCTTGCTGTTGTGCAAGATGATTCAGTATTCCTTCCAGCCAAGCACAAAGATTGGTCTGGACAAGTCAATAGCATGCTACAGTTGATCGATGCTGGCGATAAATCCTTACAGGCGCTACAAGAATTAGTTGCAGATACCGATTCTCAGCAATGGTTGCCACTGTCAAAGGTAGAGCTTATATCACCAATTCCGCGACCACGGCAGAATATTATGTGTCTGGGTTGGAACTATATCGAACATGTCGAGGAAACTAGTGGCAAAGCGCTGGAAGCACCAAAATTACCTAAATACCCCATTATTTTTACCAAGGCTGCATCGAGTATGAACGGTCCATTTTCTGCAATTCCGGTTGATTTAGAGGTTTCTAATAAAATGGATTGGGAGGTGGAATTAGCAGTGATCATTGGCAAAGATGGGGATGGAATCAGTAAAGAAAATGCTTTGGATCATGTATTTGGTTACAGCATTATTAACGATATTTCAGCACGTGATTATCAAAAGCGTCATAAACAATTTTTCGTGGGCAAGAGTTTTACGGGTGCCTGTCCAATGGGACCATGGATTGTAACCAAGGACGAAATAGCGGACCCACAAAATTTAGATTTAAAAAGTTGGGTCAATGGTGATTTAAAACAAGATTCTAATACTAAATATCAAATTTTTGATGTGGCGACCGTAATCGAGACCCTTTCAAAAGGAATGACATTAGAAGCTGGTGACATTATCGCTACCGGCACACCAAGTGGTGTAGGGTATGTGCGTAATCCGCCTGAATATTTAATGCCAGGTGATGTAGTGGAATGTGAGGTAGAAGGAATTGGGAAAATCTCTAACCCAATACAGGGAAAGTAAATAATCCTAAAGCATTTCTCGTAGAGCCTGTTGTAAACCGCCTATATAATTATTTATGGAAAACAAAAATCCATTACCATGTCCACCCTGTAACTCTATAAATTTTTTTGGTTCATTTGCGATTGTAAAGTTGCGTTGACTATGCTCGTAGGGGATTACTTCATCACTTTTACTATGTGCGATTACAATTGGGCAGTGAATATCTTTTAATTTATAAAATGTTTCATATTCATGCTTAACAATTAAACTTGTGGGCATGAAAGGATAATGTTTTGCAGATACTTCAGTCATCGAAGTAAAAGTAGACTCTAGAATTAACATCGCAGGTTGCACTTCTTTGGCTAATTCTGCTGCTACACCTCCTCCAAGAGAACGTCCTGCAATAATGATTTGGTCAGGACGTAAATTTTTTTCCTCAATTAAGTATTGCCAAGCGGTATCCGCATCAAGATATGTGCCTTGTTCGCTTGGTTTGCCAGTACTTTTTCCAAAACCACGATAATCAAAGATTAAAAAATTTAAACCCAAGTGGTTGAAAATTTTTATTGTTTCTAAACGATGTGAAATATTACCCGCATTGCCATGTAAAAATAATACTGTTAAAGATGTTTCAGTAGATGCAGGAATGTACCAAGCATGAATTTTTTCTTTATCAGACGTTATTAAGTTTAGATTCTCATAATTAAGTCCAATATCACTAGGGCTGGCTACAATGTCTCGAGTTGGCATATGTGGTGCATAGATAAACATCGCCTGAGCAAAATAAATTGCTATCATTGCAGCCAAGTAAAATAACGTGATGGCTAAAAATAATTTAATAAACATAAAAATATATATGTTATTTCATCGTATACACAATTATTTGCTATAGTTGAAAAATTGCAAAACAGGATAGTTTGTTAAGTATTCCTTAGCTTTATGACCGGATTTTATAGTATTAGCCAATAGAGAATAGCGAATTAGTGGATATTAAAGACAGAGTTAGAGAAATTTTTGCACAAGAGGCAAAAGCAATTTCATCCATACCAGTGAATGATGAATTTGAGCGTGCAGTGCATATTCTTCAGGGTTGTAAAGGCAAGGTGCTCACTACGGGTATGGGTAAAGCGGGCCATATTGCGCATAAGTTTTCTGCAACATTATGCTCCACTGGAACCCCAGCATCATTTCTTCATCCTGGCGAAGCTGCGCATGGAGATTTAGGTCTAATTGAAGAGAATGATGCCATTGTAGCGTTTTCTACCAGCGGTAAAACGAAAGAAGTTTTAGATACTCTAGCTGCAGGACGTGGATTGGGTCTGCATACTGTAATAGGAATTACTTCACATCCCGATTCTGAATTACGTGAGCTCAGTGATGTCGTATTGGATATGGGCATTATAAAAGAGGCTTGCCAAACAGGTCTTACACCGACTTCAAGTATGGCAGTGATGTTAGCGATGAGTGATGCACTTGCTTTACTGCTAATGGAACTGAAAGGCTTCAGCGCGGAAGACTTTGGAAAGCGCCATCATGGTGGATATTTAGGTAAAAAAGCACGCGCAAGTAGCTAAATTTGTGTATTCCCATCATCATAATTACTGATGATTATTCATGCTAGGATATTCTTGTCATGAGTATCGTTAGCAATCGCTGATGAGGTGGGTGTTTATCATGTTGCATAGAATTCTTTTACTAATCATTTTAATTGCACTATCTAGTTTTTCGGTTTCGTTTGCAGCTGATGCAAATAAAGTAGTCATTTCGCAAACGGCTACATGTGCTGACCAAGAACTACAATTGAATGGTTTTGGTATACGAAAAAAACTATTCATCAAGCTTTATACCGCGTCATTATATGTGCAAGAAAAAACAACGGATGCGAGCCATTTTCTTCAAATGTCCCAAGCTTCATGTATGCGCTTATATATTACTTCTTCAAAAATCACATCGAAGAAAATGATCAAAGCCACGCGAGAAGGTTTTGAAAGCTCAACACAGGGCAATACAGCACCAATAGAAGCTGAAATCGAAACATTTTTGTCATGGCTTAAGCAACCAATTAAAAAAGGGGACGTATTTGAATTTGCCTTTATTCCACATAATGTCACACATGTTTTAAAAAACGGTGATGAGCTTGGAGTGATTGAAAACAAAGCGTTTTCTTCTGCGTTATTTGGTATTTGGTTAGGCGATGTGCCAGTACAGCAGAACTTAAAAAATGAGTTATTAGGGAAATAGCGCAAAGCGTAAGTGTGCTCGAGATAAATGCCAAACACGATTGCACATTTTGCTATAAATGGTCTATCCACGAGGACAGTTTTTACACATGCAGATTTTAAATGGATTTATCTAGCTTGTGTAATTCCTGATTTACCTTGGATAGTGCAACGTATTATTAAAAAGTTACCTCTCTCCATAGACTTATATGATCTGCGTGCGTACTGCATTACACAATCATCACTTTTATTTTGCATTTTGCTATGCATGAGCTTTTCTATGTTGGCCAAACAACGTAGTAAAGTTTTTATTATTTTGTTGATTGGGTCTTTGTTGCATTTATTATTAGATGCGACACAAATCAAATGGGCCAATGGTGCGCAATTATTGGCTCCAGTAAATTGGGAGTTACTAAGGTTTGATCTCTTTTGGCCAGAGAGTTTTGCAACTTATGTCTTAACTATTTTAGGTTTGATTTATTTTATTTTTAATTTCAAAAAGTCAATTCAAGCAAATTGCGAAGAATTTAATATATCGATCAAAACTATTGTTTTGAGTGCCGTTTTGCTATCCGCTTGGTTAATGTCGCCAGTTGTTTTTACTCAATCTGTATATGCTGCGGACAATCACTTCATCGCAACATTAAAAGATTTGGAAAATAGAACAGGAAAAAAGATTGAAATTGATAGAAATATATATTTACAAACTTATAACGAGCATAAAATTAAAACTTCGTACGGTGAAATCATAAACTTGCAAGGTTTTGATGCTGAAGTAGAGAGTAGTTCACTGATTTCACTACAAGGAATATTTACTGACAATCACACCATTCAAGTTGAGCGGTATCATGTACATACTCGATTTAGAGATTTTGCTTCCATGTTTGGATTAGCTTGTGTTTTGTTCGTTTGGTTATTTTTTGTGGGGCGCTGTATGACGTTAAAATTACGCCCCAATAAGCTAGATATTTGAAGATGAAACGTGTATTAACTTTAGTGCGCCATGCTAAGTCAAGCTGGAACGATGCGAACTTGAGCGATTTCGAGCGGCCTTTAAATAGCCGAGGGTTAAAAAATGCGCCAGAGATGGGTAAGCGCCTTGCTGATGAAAATTATTTGGTGGACAGTATTATTTCAAGCCCTGCTGTGAGAGCGATTACCACTGCAGAATTTATTGCAAGTGAAATTGAATTTAATATTCAAAAGTTGATCGTAATGAAAAAATTTATGAAGCAAGTTTGAATACATTAATAGACCTGGTTGCAGGTTTGGACGATAATTTACATCGTGTGATGTTAGTTGGTCATAATCCAGGCTTTACGGTTTTATGCAACTATCTATCTAACGCTGAAATAGATAATATGCCGACCTGCGCAATTGCACAGATTCAGTTTGATATAAATAGTTGGGAATCCATAACAGAACATTCAGGTAAGCTTTTGGATTTTGATTATCCAAAAAAATAACAATAAGTATGAATAAGAAAATTATAAAAAATGCCTCGACCTACCAAAGCAAAATTTACTGAATTTAATTTACCTGCTGGTCGCATTATTGCAAAGAAGTATGAGGTGCTTTCTAAGCTAGGTGGCGGGTTTGAAGGTGAAGTGTATAAAATACGTGAAATTAGCACAGGGATTGAGCGCGCAGCCAAATTATTTTATCCCAATCGCAATGAAAAGGATCGAGCGGTAAAGTTTAATGCACAAAAGCTGCATAAACTCAGACAATGTCCAATACTGATTCAGTACCACACAAAAGAGAATTTTGTTTTTAAAAGAACTCCAGTTACGGTTCTAATATCAGAATATGTTGAGGGACAACTGCTTTCTGAATTTATTAAAAGCTTTCCTGGTAAACGTCTTACCCCTTATCAAGCATTGCATTTGCTCTATGCATTAACTCAAGGTATCGAGTGCATACATAGCCTGAATGAATATCACGGAGATTTGCATTCCGATAATGTCATCGTCAATAAATTTGGCTTAGAATTTGATTTGAAATTAGTTGATTTGTTTTCTGCAAAAGAACCTAAACATGAAAGCCGTAGATTTGATATTTTAACTTTGATTCAAGTGTTTCATGAGTCATTAGGTGGAGCTAAGCACTATGCAAAGCATCCTGATCCAATCAAGTATATTTGCTGTGGCCTAAAATCAAATTTAATTTTAAAAAAATTTAAAACTGCAGGCCAATTACGAAGACATATTGAAAGCATGGAATGGTCATGAATTTTGCGAAAAAATTAGAAATACCTAATTTCAATATGTCCGCTTACGACCCAAAGTGTGAGTCCATGGATGGGCGAATATGAGGTGCAACAAGGATGTTGCTTCAGATTCAATATTTCTTTTATTAGAATGTCCGCTTACGACCCAAAGCGGACATTAAGTCTTACAATATTTCATGTTATTACATAGTAATATTTTCTAACGCTTTAACCTTCTTGCTTCTCCATCTACTTCATTTATATTGATGTATATCAATAGACATCAGGTTTAACGTGTTATAAGAATTTAAGCATCAAGGGATAAGGGGATTGTTTATGGAGAGCAACTATGAAACTCAATCCAATTATTCTGGGAATCTCGAGCGCAATCACAACCGCAATTTTATGGGTCATCTGTAGTTTACTCGTTGTCACCTTACCAGGGTTCATGATGAAATGACAGCAGGGATGATGCATAGTGACATTACTACAATGAATTTCACACTAACTTGGCCAGGGTTTATTTGGGGTCTTGTAGCTTGGGTTGTATGCGCAGGTATAGCTGGTTGGTTAATTGCAATAATTTATAATCGATTGTTACCAAAATAACGATGTGATCAAGAGATTGTAAATCTGGATGTCTAGTTTTATTTTATGTGTTTGATGTTAATTTCAAATTTAGTATTAAGGAGAATACTGTAATGCACGGTGATGGTGGATTTTTCACGCATTGGGGATTTGGGTTTGGTCATTGGTTTCTTGGTGTTTTGCTATGGTTTATTGTCATACTTGTAGTTGTACTTTTAATAAGAACGGTATTTAAGACTGATAAACATTAAGTAGGCTATCAAAAACATACTCATGAGAATCCCTGAGAAAAATGTAAATAAAACTGCATGGTATTTACGTCCATTTTTTTGGAATCAACGTAGAAAATATGGGCAAGTGCTAACCCCAGCGCTGCTTTGGGCAAGGGTGCCTAAGCTTTTTATGGCAGTAGCCATTTTATATGGTGAATTGCTATAAAAAACAGTCCATTAGACCCTGTCTGCGTTCTTTGGTAATTCACAAATAAATTGGTGTCACTGTTGAGCTTAATTCCGCCACATTAGCAGAAGCGAGCTGGTTCGAAAATATTCAGAAGCCATTGGAAAGAAAGTGAACTGTTTAATGACAAAGAAAAATGGTAAATGGAATAATGTAGAAGCGATTACATATTCATCAACAATAGTGCTTGAATTAACGAAACCGTCTGCTAGAGTTCTTCAGTGAAGATGCGGTAGTGGAGCTCACTGGCTCATCGCCTTTCAAAGTCTATCTAGTAAATTTACATTCGCTCAGGGGTTTTGTAAGCTTCCTCAAGAAAAAGTTCGGTAAATAAAAGCTGCAAATAACTAGTTCACTTCATAGATTAGATTGAATGTCCGCTATTGCCGAAAACTCAAACTTAAAGGGGAATTTAAGGTTGGATCTCAAAATAACTAATATGACTGCTTACGACCCAAAGCGGGGATTTAATTTCTTAATTTCTCAAGTTTTCCTGTTCTTGTTTATTCATACGATTTTAATGGAAATAAACTTGGTGATACATGTGAAAAAGCTATTAGGATGAATTAAATTCTGGGCTTCTCAGCTTCCTAGTTATGAGAACTATCTTGGTAGAGCCATCAGGCATGTATTTTTTAACTATGAGGGCCTTGAAACATAGCTAGATACGATTGTATAAAAACGTAATTAAGCGCCAAGATTTAACATTTTATTTTGATTCATTTGGCTGCCCTACCACATTTTGAAAGCTATAAAATTTCCGAGAGAATAAATAGGAAAGTTTATGATAGTCAGGAGCAAACCGATAACTTGAACAGAGATATACTTGATATGTTAGCTCCCGTAAGACGTTGGAGTATATGGGTAGAAGAAAAAGATAAAACAGATTTAATTTTATTTAGATATGAAGGTATGTGGAGACTTTTTTTGAGAACAAAAATTACATATCCACAAATGGAAAAATCAAGGGAGCTATCGCTGGTAGTAGGTTTAGACCTTTAATATGTAACAACATAATGAAATGTCCGCTATTGGCCGTAAGCGGACAAAAAAAGGGACGCAATGTGTTGGAATCAATAAATTACAAACATAAAATGTCTGCTAACGACCCAAAGCGGACATTAGGTATATTTAAAAAATTATCATGAGCATCTTAATAGTACGTATAACCTGCTTTTTTTGGGCGATTGCTTGTTTAGTAATTTTAGTTTTATCTTACGGGTCAACTCCAGTCACTAAACTTTCTACTGAAATGGCAATGACTGCAATTGAAGAAAAGTATATAAATTTTGCATCTATGTCCGATAAACAGCGAGAAAATTATAATTTTCTTTCAAATTGGGTGCGTGGGAATGATAAAGGTTTTAAAAATTCCTCAATGTTTCGTCATAAACTTATCTTGATTGTGACTCTAGGTTCATTATTGATTTGCTTTTATATTGCTTTTTTCATGCGAAATTCAAACAAAGCTAATAATTAAAATTAATTGAATTAGATGTCCGCTATTGGCCGAAAGCAGTCATAAATTGAGACGAACGAGGTTGGATTCAATGCTTTATACGTTCAAAATGTCAGCTAACGACACAAAGCGGACATTGACGTTTTTCGACATAAGATTTTAATCTTTGTGTTAATGAGCAAGATTATTTCTATATGTATTTTGATTTACCTGCTTACAGGTTGCACAGTACCGTGGTCATTTGATGCATCTGATAAACCATATGCTAAAAATATGACAAATCAATGTTATCAATTAACTAATGATGCTTTTCTAATACAACCGTGTGAACCGCACCCCTCCATAGCAGATTCAACATTGATAGATCCAGAAGGTTTTGAGCCACACTGCACTCCACCAAATATAAGTGTTTATAATAAAGACCCTAGTAAGTGGAATAATATTTGTGATGAGTCTAAACGAACTTTATGGACAATAGGTTGCCGTTACAGAGTTTCAATGGCTCTTCCTAAGGGCTCAAAATTTAAAGTTACTAGAATAATTAATATGACGGGTGGAGGTCCTAGATTTTGGAAAGTAAGTGCTACCTTAGTAAATTCTAAAGATGAATTTGAAATTTTTGGTTCATGGCTAAATCCAAGATTTTTTGCCTCAATTAATCCCAAACAAAATTTAGAAATTCTTAATAAATATGCTAAAGCCTGTACAAACTACTGATCGCTATTGACCGAAAGCGGACATAAAATAGGATCAAATAGGTTGGATTCAATCTCATACAAGAGGAAAATGTCTGCTTACGACCCAAAGCGGACATTCAAATTAGCTAAAATTTGCTCTTTGTCAATTTTAAGAGACAATATGATCCTATTATTATAGTTATGTGGCCTTCAATTTTGAGCGGCCGATAACTAAAGGAGGTGCTAAGATGAAACTTAAAATCATTTTGGTCATCAACGCTATTGTCGTAGCAATATTTGGAATTGCATTAGTGCTTATACCAGCACAGCTTCTGTCCTTGTATGGCATCACGGTGGACACCCATTAAAATATATGGCGCAGCTATTTGGGGCTGCTCTTATTGGATTTGCCGTGTTGACCTGGTCGGCCAGAAACTCCAGTGATTCCGGTGCGCGTAGGGCAATTATCCTTGCATTATTTGTGACCGCTGCAATCGGCTGTATTGTGGCTGTACTTGGTGCACTTGCAGGATTTATGAATCCTCTTAGCTGGTCAACAGTAGCAATTTACTTGTTTTTTGCAGCAGTCTTTGGATATTTTCAATTTGCTCGACCAACAACTTCGTCGTGATGAGATACTCAGTTTAAAAAGCACAGAGCTACAATAACATCAATTACGAAAAATGAGGTCCTAGCGGATGCTTAAATGACACGTATCAATTAGGCATCCGCTATTGGCCGAATAGCAGACAAAATAGCATAATATTTTCGATTTATGTTTGCGGATTGTGGGGGCAGAGCATCCCACGAATTTGTACTTGCTTTTCTGCGTTTCCTCAATCCATGCGATCTCAACGCACTCATATTATTTGCTTTGGGTAATGTTCTGTTTCAGTCCCTCGAAATCGAACTTAGTTCCGTTTACCCCACGCACCGACTACTCTAGTAAGACATTTAAAATTGCAAAAGGTTTAGTGTATTTATTTTCTTTGAGTACAGTAATATTGCATGTCCGCTTATGGCCGAAAGCGAACCTTTTGATCCTGAGTTATATAGCTATCCAGTGCTCCACGATCTTGGTCTTTTCATTCCTGCAATTTTGCAAGCTTGTTTGACGTACCCATATGGAAATAATTTAAATAACTGTTTTTTTGCTTGCTTTCCATAACTAAGCTCATCAGAAATATATTTAATTACGTAGCGAGAGTCTGGAGCGGTTAAGTGATCATTGTAATAATCACGCATGAATTGAATGATTTTCCAATGCTCAGGTGAAAGATCTAGCTCTTCCTTGCTAGCAAGAACTCTAGCGTATGCCTCATTCCACTCTTCTGGGTCAATTAGATAGCCTTCATTATCAATGTTAATAGGCATTGAGGATATCTGCTGAGACATTTGAAATGCCTTTGGCTGGGATTAGTTAGAATTTAAAGTTATAAACTGATAAGAAAATTTACAAATACAGTAATAGCAGCCGCTATAATAAATACTACCCAAAATGCGGTTACTATTGGATTTGTGTGGCTATTTTCTAAATGTTTTCCACTCATGATTAATCCTTTTCAATTCAAATTGAGTTAATTACCTGCAGAGCACATCATCACGATGCTTTTCGATAGCATCGATAACTTTTGTGGTCTGATTTTTACCAATATTAAGGTCAGATAAGGACTGTTTTACACATTCCATCATGGCATCAACATGTTCATCATTAAGTCCTTCTTCTACTGCCCCTTTGTGCGCTCGACGCATATCTTTTCCCAAATATAAAGACGGGCCGCCAAAAATGTAGGTTAAAAAAGCAGTCATTTTTCTTTGTTGTGATTCAACATCTGTTTTTTCAAAAAAATCCTTAATGCGGTCATCATTTAATATATGCACATATAAATAATATGCTGCCTTTTCAACAGTTTCTTTCCCGCCAAGTTCATCATAAAGGGTTTGATCCATTATTCTTTTCTTTCTATAAAGTTAAATTAATAAGTCGGATTTTTGAGTTAACTTCTATCTAAAATAGACATAGATTGAATAGAATTAAAACTTCCTACCTATGCTTACAAAAAATACCCATGGGTCGATATCGATATCCACGTCTCTGCGTACGCCATTGGTTTTCAATGTAGCATCGGCATCAATGTCTACATACCAAAGTGCAGTGTTAAAAAACCAATTTTCATTTATAGAAATATCTGTGCCGATTTGGGCAGCTAGCCCCCAAGAGTCATCAATATCAAGTTTTGTGTCACCGCCAAGCGCGGTTTCGAGCGAGGAAGAAACGTCTTCATCTGGAAAATGTGTGTAATTAAACCCTGCTCCAATATAAGGATGGAATTTTGCGGATCCATTAAAATGATACTGTAGTGATAAAGTAGGTGGAAACACATCTACATCTGCAATTTTTCCTAATGCGCTTAGACCATCCTTGCCTTTTAAATCATGTGTAGATGGGGTAACACCTAAAAGTTCAATTGCAAATCTCGAAGTCAGCATATAACCGATTGTGAAACCTAATGTGACGTCATTATCAACACCCACTTCGGTGTTAGGTATTCCATCCACATCATTACTACTGTCGTTGGGCTCTATAAATGCGGGGCCGATTCTGGCAAACCAAGTGCCTTGATCGTAGGCATAACTTGCTGGTGTGATAGAAATGAAAATTATTAACAATAAAAATTTATAATTATTTAAGTGCGCTATTTGGATCATTATTTATTTCATGCTTTTTTGTTAAAGATTTAAAAATTAATTACTCTATGAATTTAATATTCGATTAAAAACGTAACAAAGCTAGTCATATGTTTTGCTGACTTGTGTCAGCTTGAAACACTTTATGGGCTTTTATATCTAAATAGGAAGGGCGGTAGTTAGAACAATTTAATCCTAAAGAAAGTCATTACAGCAGAAAAAATTGATGTAACTGATACATATCAGTTACGTTGATGCTATGTTGAGTAGACGATGTTTTAAGTTTGAAAAATTAAACGAATATTAAATGTAAAAAATATCGATGTATGAATTAATAAAAGCCATTCATGTTGCTACTGCTATCTTTTCGATTAGTGGATTTGTGATTAGAGGAATATGGATGATGAGCTCGTCTAGTCTATTAGAAAACAGGTGGGTAAAAGTAGTGCCCCATGTAAATGACACTATTTTATTAACAGCCGCAATAATATTAGTAATATTGAGCGGGCAATATCCGGGTCCAGCTACATGGATTAACGCAAAAATAGTTGCCTTACTAATTTATATTCTACTAGGGACTGTTGCGTTAAAGCGCGGTAAAACCATACAAATCAGAATTATTGCCTGGATATCAGCGATTCTAATTTTTATGTATATACTGGTAGTTGCAAGCAGTAAGACGGTATTACCTTGGTAAGCGTCTAAGTACGGGCTTAACTCAAACTATAGTCACCTTCAGCAACGCCACATAATTTTTCGTGATCTAGAATTGCTATCTTCTTTCGGTCTGCACTAAGTATTTTATTTTCTTTAAATTTTGAGATAAGTCTGCTGACTGTTTCATCAGCAAGACCTAAATAATTACCAATATCGTAACGGCTCATAGTGAGGTCAAATTCATCTGCAGAATAACCTCGAGCTTTAAAACGACCAGAAAGATTAATTAAAAATGTTGCTAATTTTTGTTCTGCATTTCGTCGTGCTAGCAAAAGTAACATTGTATGGTCTTTTGTTATTTCATCACTGATTAAGCTTAATAATTGTTGTTGCAACCCAGGGATCTTTACACATAAAACGTTTAACTCATCGATGGGCAGTTCACATATTGTGGCGGTGTCAAGAGCAATGCCTGAGCAACTGTGAATCTGATTGTCTAGGCCATCTAGACCTAGAATTTCTCCTGGGAGGTGAAACCCTAAAACCTGTTCTTCACCGTTTTTTGCGGTCGTGAAAGTTTTAACTGAGCCAGAACGTACCGCATAAATACATCCTGATTTTTCACCTTGGTTAAATATAGATTCATTTTTTTGCAGTAATCTGCGCTGCTGGATGACATCATCTAAAGAATGTAAGTCACTATTATTGAGCCCTCTTGGAAGACATAGCTCAACTAATGAGCAGTTCTTGCAAGATGCTTTCAGGGATCTAAAGTTGATTTTTTGCTCTTCCATACCTATTAATTAGTTTACTCCAATTCTAGGTAATTACCTTATAAATTAGATACATATGACAGAAAAATCACATAATTCAGCAAAATTAAGTAATTTTTACCAAAAAAACCTCTTTTCTGATATAGATCAGGATTATTATTTTTTTAAAATGGTCCATAGTCTTTCCTGATGTGGATCAGAACTTATATTTTCAGATCCTTATAATCTCCTCCTTCAAGCACTCTTGTTGAATTGCTAAAATCCTCTATAGAGTTTGGGGTATTTAAAAAAAAGAGCAAGAAACAAGTAACTATTTTAAAAAGTCACTGCAGAACTATTTACGGAGATTGATTATGGGTTTATTTAGTAAGTCAAAACCACAAGCAAGCGGAAAACCGAAGCTGACATGTATGCAAGGTGATGCCGCATCGTATAAGTGCATCTTTTTAGCGTCCTATCGAAAAATACCTGTTGATATTGAATGGGGTGAGCCATCAACTTTAGACGATAAAATGTCAGAGTCTTTGAACATGTCAAATCTGAATCGCTATCCTTGTATTGAAGATGGTGATTTCACAATTTGTGGGGAGAGTGCTGTATTAACCTATCTAAATATTAAAGGCCGTACTCCTACGATCCATCCTAGAAAAGCGAGAGTACTGGCAATGCAACAATATTGGATACAAGTACTCAATACTAAATGTACTGCAGAAGAAAATTTTCCTGCGGTATTTGAACAGCTAGACCAAGCCCTTCAGGGAAATAAATATATTGTTGGCGAACTTTCGCTTGCGGATTTTCATTGGGCAGGCGCATTCAAAGCCATAGAAGAAAGTGGCAATGCCTTAGATATTTCTAAATATGAAAATGTCACTAATTGGCTAGCGCGAATGAAATCAGAGATTTCTGAATATGACATTAAAAGTGAAAAGGTTGCTGCATAACAGCACTTATGAAAGTTTAAGTATTAAATTATAGGTAAAAAATTATGACTGATTTATTTGAATTGATGGCTGAAAAATCTGGAGGCCAAAGTAATTCGGGGTATGGTGCATCGGGTGAAATGAAAAAAACACAGTTTGTATTAGAACTTATTGGCTGTCCTGCTGATGCTGATACTCTTAAATGTGTAATCACTGCCGCGGAACAAGGTATGGAAATGAATTGTTATAGCATAATCACCGATGCTGTGAGTAATCTTGATGAATGTATTGCTGAACTATCCCCATTATCCATTACACCATGTTTAAAAGAAGCTGATTTTTATGCATGTGGGAGTGATGCAATCACAGCCTTTGCAGATGCTAGAGGATTAGGGTATGCGCTGACACCACGCAATGCATCGTTAGCTGCTATGCAAAATTATTGGGTGGATATTGCAAACTCAAATGTTGCGCCTCTTGTCAATCAGATTGTTGATGAAGTGTTTGTGAAGCAATATGAAGATTCATCTCATGCTGCAAATCAAGATGTAATTAACTCTGCTGGCGATGACTTGAGGATCTTTTATGATGCTTTGGATAAGCAACTTCAGGGTAATAAATACATTGTCTGTGACAAATATACTTGGGCAGATCTTCATTGGACTGCTTATACACATTTATTAGATGCTGCAGGATGTAGCGTATTAATAAATGAAAGGACAAACGTCAAGCAATGGTTTGATCGTATCAAAACAAGAAAAGCGCAGTGTGGGCAAGATGAAGTTGCTTACGAAAATTTACCTAATGCTGAAGAGATTAAACAAGGGAAGCTTAAATCTGTAGTAATTGCTGATTATTAAAACAATAAAGAATTATTAATTGTAGAAGAGGAAAATAAAATGCATAAATTTTTAGTAAATATTCGGTATTTTGAAACACCGATTTTAATTTTCTTGACCTTAGTTGGTCTTGTCATTGGCGGTCCGTGGGTGTGGACGGGTGTTGTCTTATTGGTTGCATCGATCATTGTCGATTGGGCAACGAGTGCCAGCTCATTATTTCACTGTGAGCCAGCAGGTAGAGACGAAAACGGTGATTTGTATGGAATCGATTGGTTCTTGAAAGTCATGATGTGGATACAATATCCCGTGTTTGTAATGCTACAACTTGCTTTGGTATGGCGTGTATACGAATTTTCATCAGGAAATGCATTTGGACCAAATGAGTTATTCGGTATTACGATTCACCACGGTGTTACCGGATGGGAAATGTATGGTGCAACGGTATCTGCCGGCATCTACATGGGCCTAGGCATTATGTTTGGTCATGAGCTTGCTCATACTAAAGGACCTACATTCGTTTTAGCACGTTGGATGATGGCATTAAGTGGTATTGCCCATTTCTGCTATGCGCATGTATACAACCACCATCTAGAGCTAGGTCACCAGGACGACCCTGCTACCTCACCGCGAGGACGCAACATCTATAAGCATTACCTTCTTTCTCACTTTGGACAATCACGTTTTCTATATGTAATGGAACAACAACGTTTGAAGAAAAAAGGTGTGCCTTTTATCTCATGGCAGAATCGTTGGATACGTGGATACGCAATGAGCTTGCCCACGATATTTATGTTCTGGTTTGCTGCCGGGTGGTGGGGCCTAGGTGTAATGGTCGGTTCTTGGGTCATCTCAGCCTTTGAATTAGAAGTGCTCAATTATTTAGAGCACTATGGCTTGATTCGTGAAAAAGGTCAGCCAATTGATTACCACCATTCTTGGGATGTAGGTGAATCTCCATTTACACAATGGGGCTTCATTGAGATTGGTCGACAAGCAGACCATCATGATAGAGGCGAAACGCATTTCTGGGAGTTAGAAGATTGTGGAGCGCCTGATACGGGTTATGGATATTACGCCATGCTTGCTTTGCTTCTTGTACCACCAGCGTGGGAAGCGTTTATAAAACCACGTCTCGCAGACTGGGATGAAAATCGTGCGAGTGAAGGCGAGCGCAAAATTGCTGCAAGGATGAACTATCTTGCCGGCTGGCATGACATGCCGCTATGTGATGCAGACCCTAAATAAATAAAGAATTAGGAGATAAGAATGTCAAAAGTACAACAAGCGTTACTGGCTATTGCAGCATTTACAGGTGTTATGGGTTTTATCCTTTATTCACTTGGAATTGGTGACCATCATTTTAATCCATTGTGGGCACTTGGAACTGCAGTCATCTTTTTAATCATTTTGTTAATTGATGTGTGGATGTTTTTTGCAATATCAGGCGAAGATGCATTTAAATGGGATCCTGATTCTTAAACACCTCATTATCCAAACTGAAAAAGCCGCAGCATGAATTACTGCGGCTTTTTTTTGCTCAATAAAAAGTACTTAATGATAAAACCAAAAGTAAATAGATTTATAAACGAATTTTTTAAAATTAGGTATTTATATGTCTTAGATCAATAACTTTATTGTTATTTAATAGCATACTGCTTGTGTATTGAGATTTACTCCTAGTTAATGGGCGAACCAAGATAGCGTGAAATTCAAGCGGTGCTTTACATATTACTTAGTAAGATAAGTTAGCCTCCTATGAAAAAAGTATTGCCTTCTCGTTTACTGGTTCGTCTATTTTTTCAACCTAAACAGATATTTTCAGAGCTGGCAGAATTAGAACCCTCGGCATCGTCCGTTTTTTTTAAAGCCGCATTATGGTTAGGACTATTACCCCCAGTATTTGCATATTTTGGAGCAAGTAAATTTGGTTGGAGATTAGGAACGGTAGAACCAATATTTTTAAGCAAAGATATCTTGCTTAGCATAAGTGTTGCATATTTCTGTGCGTTGCTAATTGGATTTTTAAGTTCTGCAATCGTATCGCAATGGATGTCAAAGACGTATGGCGCAATAAATTCAATTGGCACTCATTTAGCCTTGATCACTATCGTAGGCGCACCTCTAGTTGTAGGAAGTATCATCCATTTATACCCTAATGTTTTTATTAATGTTCTCGTATTTGTGCCTGCTGCACTTTGGAGTATGTACTTACTCTATCGAGGTTTGCCAATTGTGCTGCATACTACGCCTGAACGTGGCATGTTAATGGCATCTTCTTTGATTGGTTATTTGCTAGTTGCATTTGTAAGTCTATTAGGCATCACCGTTGTGCTTTGGATCTATGGTCTAGGTCCAGTCTTGGGAGTGTAGGTATGGTAGATCCTGCAAAGAATTTATCCGTCGAAATTTACAGTGATCGTATTGTTACGGTACTAGTAATGTTTTCAATTTTTTGGTCGGTTTTGGGAATGTTGGCGGGTGTGTACGTTTCAGCAGAACTCATATGGCCAGCACTCAACTTTGATCAACCATGGTTGTCGTTTGGAAGATTAAGAACCTTTCATACCAATGTGGTGATATTCGGATTTGCTGTATCCGCATTAATGGGTACGGCTTACTATAGTGTGCAGCGCACCAGTCATGTGCGTCTTTTTTCTCCTAGCCTTGCTTGGTTTACTTGTTGGGCATGGCAATTTGTCATACTCATTGGTGGTTTATCAATTTTAGCGGGTTTTAATACTTCAAAAGAATATGCTGAACTTGAATGGCCACTCGATATTGCTATTGCATTGGTTTGGGTTTGTTTTGGTATTGTGTTTTTTGGAACGATTGCAAAGCGACGTATAAGAGAAATTTACATTTCGAACTGGTTTTATGGTGGGCTCATTATTGTGATCGCCATGCTGCATATCGTTAATAATTTAGAAGTCCCCGTTACCCTCACAAAATCCTATTCTCTTTATGCCGGCGCACAAGATGCGATTGTGCAGTGGTGGTATGGCCATAATGCAGTAGGATTTTTGTTAACTGGTGGGTTTTTAGGAATGATGTATTACTTTCTTCCTAAGCAAGCAGAACGTCCTATTTGGAGTTACAAACTTTCTATCGTTGCCTTTTGGGCATTTACTTATAGCTACATCTGGGCAGGACCGCATCATCTGCATTTCAATGCTATACCTGAGTGGGTGCAAAATTTAGGCATGTTGATGAGTTTAGTTTTGCTAGCACCTTCTTGGGCATCTATGATCAATGGCATTATGACGGTGAGCACAGCATGGGAAAAACTTCGCAGTGATCCGTCATTAAAATTTATTGTATTGGCATTGGCGTTTTACGGTCTTGCAACCTTTGAAGGTCCTATGCTTGCAATTAAAAGTGTAAACATCATTAGTCATTTTACAGAATGGACGATAGGGCATGTACATTCTGGCGCATTGGGTTGGAATGCATTAATTACTTTTGGCACATTTTATTTTCTTGTGCCGAGATTAGTGGGAGCAAAACTCTACAGTGTGCGTTTAGCAAATATTCATTTTTGGTTGGCGTTGGCCGGGACGATTCTTTACATCGTTGCATTGTGGGGCGCAGGTATTTCGCAAGGAGTGCTATGGCTAAGTTTAGACGATTTAGGTGAGCTTCGTTATAGCTTTACAGAAATTATGGCAGCGATGAATCCATACTATTTATTGCGTTTTGTTGCAGGTGCAATCTTTTTGCTTGGTGCCATATTGATGTATTACAACTTTTTTAGAACCATTTTAGGTAGACGTACCGTTGCAGTAAGGCCTCCAGCCTTAGAGGGAGCTGTCATATGAATGGATTCCAATTACATCAGATTCTTGAAAAAAATATTGGCTTATTGATTTTTGGGATATTATTTGTGTCAGCAATTGGAGGACTTGTTCAAGTGCTCCCAAGTTTATTTCAAGAATCATTAAAAACCGCGAGTCCAAATACTAAAGTTTATCAACCGCTCGAATTAGTTGGGCGCGACATATACATTCGAGAGGCATGTAGTACATGTCATTCACAACAAATTCGTCCACTTGTTGCTGAAGTGCAACGCTATGGAACTTTTTCGCGCGCTGGAGAATTTGTTTATGACCGCCCTTTTTTATGGGGTTCAAAAAGAACCGGGCCTGATTTACATCGTATTGGTGGAAAGTATTCCGATGATTGGCAACGTATACATTTGTTAAACCCACGAGAGGTTGTACCAAATTCTATTATGCCTGCTTACCCGTGGTTAGCGGAACATGCCGCAAATCGTAGTCACGATATTGAAAAGAAATTGCGCGTATTGAAAAAATTAGGACACCCTTATTCAGAAGAAGATATTGAAACTGCAAGTGCTGTGCTTGAGGGAAAAACGGAATTAGATGCATTGGTTGCATATTTGCAAGTGCTTGGAACAGCCTACTCGATAGGAGAGCAGTAATGGCTTATTTTATTTTTATTGGCGACATGCTTGTGATGGCATTCATGATTGGTGTGGTGGTTTGGGTATCTATGAAATCTTCAGATAAATCTACAAAGAAAGCAGCGCGTATTCCTTTAGAAGACGAGGACATCAATGGCTGATATGCCAACAGATTTCTGGGCAGGATGGATTGCTGTTCTAACCATTGTTAGTCTGCTTGGTTTGGCGTGGTTAGTTTTTAGTATTTATTTTATTGCAAATAAACAAGAGCAAAATGAATCCCCGGTGTGGGATCACACGCTAACCGAAGATAACAACCCAGCACCGATGTGGTGGTTTTGGATGACCTTGGGTGCCTTAGTGATCACAGTCGTCTACTTAATATTATATCCAGGGTTAGGCTCATTTAGTGGAACATTAAAATGGTCTCAGCACGGACGTCTTGATCATAGCCTTGGTCGATATAACGAAAAATTTTCTCCCATACGAAAATATATTCTTCAACGCCCTATTGCAGAAATTAAAAAGAATCAGGCGATTATGGAATCTGCACAACGAGTATTTGTGCAGAACTGTGCGGTTTGCCACGGTGTGGATGGCAAGGGTCAGGCCTTAGCTTTTCCAAATTTAAAAGACGATGATTGGCAATGGGGAGATACAGAGAATCAAATTGCAGATTCGATTATGCAAGGTCGTCGAGCGGTAATGGTTGGATGGCAGAATGTAATAGGTGATAAGGGAGTAGAGCAAGTAAAAAACTATGTTAAGACTTTGGCTAGTAAAACAAAGTTAACATCATATAAAGAAGGTAAAGAAATTTTTAATAAAAATTGCGCTGCATGTCATGGGTTATTGGGTGAAGGAAATGCGGCACTTGGGGCTCCAAATCTTGCAGACAATATTTGGTTGTATGGGAGTTCAGATGAGGCTATTACGCAATCCATTGCTTATGGTCGTAGCGGAATGATGCCCTCATTTTCTAGTCGTTTAGATAAAACACAAATTCGCATGCTTACGGCTTTATTATTACCAGAGCGTGAATCAACTTTAGTGACAAATCAGATTGAACATGTAGTCAAAAATGAGGCAGAACAAACATTAACACAAGAAACAGCTTTAGAAACTGATAATTACTTAGGCGATAAAGTATATAAGCAATATTGTGCTTCCTGTCATCAAGTTAATGGAATGGGTGTGCCGGGTGTATTTCCTCCTCTGATTAATAACGAAACAGTATTAAACAATGACCCAGGTCAACATATAGATGTTGTCTTAAATGGTATTAAAGATAAAGTTATTGCAGGAGTGGCATATCCAACGCCTATGCCTGGGTTTGCTGCTCAATTAAATGATGAAGAAATTGCAGCCGTGGTAAATCATGAACGTACTAAATGGGGTAATCAAGCAGTACAAATAAAAATTATTGATGTATCTGCAAGAAGGTAATTTTGATATGGGGAGTAAAGATGCTGGTTTTAATATGTATTATATTTGATTAAAGAAGCATTAGAACTAACAAGTTGAGAAATTACTATGTCACAAATTCTAGATAAGTTGCATAAAGATCATACTAACTTCATTAAACTTCTGGAATTTTTAAAACAACAGTTACAACTTCTAAAAGAATACAAACACTCAGATCTCGAACTTATTTTAGATGCGATTAGGTACATGAAGGAGTACCCAGATCTCATCCATCACCCATTGGAAAATGTGGTCTTTAAATATTATTTAAAGCACCATAATAAAGTGTATGAAGAAGTCAATGACTTACTCCACGAGCATGATGAAATGCCTCGATTAACTGAAAAACTAATTGAAATATTACAAGCTGCTTTATCCGACATGCCTCAAGAAAGGTCTCAGCTCTGTGCGTGTTTAGAAGAGTATATTGCTAAGCAAGTTGAACACATGAATCATGAGGAAGTGAGTGTATATCCAGAAATAGATTCTGCGCTTAGTAAGCAAGAATGGCTTGAAATAAAGAGTGAATTAAAAGATATAGAAGACCCATTGTTTGGGGCGGAAACAAAAAAAATATATAAGGCTTTGTATCAACAAATCATTGGGTGAAATAATTTATGTAAATTTCAGTTTACTGAGTAATTTATAATAAACTATTCAACTGTGTTTTTTATTATCGCTTCAATGGGTTCTTCAGCGGTACTACTATTTTCAGTACCGCACAGTTCACTTACTCAACCTTGGAATTTAATTGCAGGACATATCATCGCTGCAATTGTGGGCGTAAGTTGTGTCAAACTTTTTGGCTCTGAACTCATCGCTGCAGCAGTGAGTGTAGGCGTAACCATGACGGCATCTCATTTAGCACGCTGTGTTTCATCCTCCTGCGGGCGCAACAACTATTTATGCTGTGATTGGTGGTGCACACGTACATGAAATTGACTACCTTTATGTTATTGCACCTGTGCTTATAAACACATTAGTTATTTTCGCAGTAGCAGTTTTATTTAATGGATTGTTTGGCTGGAGGCGATATCCAAAATATATGAGTAACAGCAGAGAGGTTGTTTCGGATTAAAGTTTCTCAAACTCAATATGACTGCTTTCGGCCAATAGTGGACATCCATATATCTAGGTTATACCGTATATCAAAAAATAACTTTTTCCTGTTTTAAATCAGAGCAATTTTGCTAGTTATATGTGTATATTCCACTTATTAAATAGTATGCATGAACATAACTAAATGGCCTGTATTCCTCTGTAATACTTTAGGTCAAATATACTTAACAGGTTTATAAATATGGAAAATAAGGATGTGAAGCTCGTGAGTGTAGATAATGTTGTGGACAATACACTTGAATCTTCATTAGATATGGATAGCTCAGCAGAGTTAATAATGAATACTGCTGAAGATGTGTTAACTAAAGAAGAACTACTTGAGCTGCAATCATCACGTGACTTTTTTGGTCTACTAAAAAAGAAAGATTATAGCCTTAAAAAATTTAAAAAAGCCCTTGCATATGAAGAAGATCTACGTTTACTACAAGGTGAACTGGTAAAACTACAGCGTTGGGCACAAGAAGAACAACGTCGTATTGCGATAATTTATGAAGGGCGTGATGCTGCTGGAAAAGGTGGAACCATACGACGTTTTGTAGAACATATGAATCCTCGCGCGATGCGAATTGTTGCATTACCTAAGCCAAGTGAAGATGAAGTGGGTCAATGGTATTTTCAGCGTTATGCAAAACAATTGCCAAACAAAGGTGAAATCGTGTTTTTCGATCGTAGTTGGTATAACCGTGCGGTGGTGGAACCCGTCAATAAATTCTGCACAGAAAAGCAATATAAACAGTTTATGCGTCAAGTGCCGGAATTTGAGCACATGCTCTATGAAGATGGTATAGATCTAATAAAATTCTGGTTTTCGATATCTAAAGAAGAACAGCTTAAGCGATTTAAGTCGCGTGAAACTAACCCTTTAAAAGTATGGAAACTTAGCCCAATCGATAAACGCGCACAAGAATTATGGGACGACTATACGAAATACAAGGAGAAGATGTTTAGTCATACACATACTACATTTAGCCCCTGGATTATTGTACAAGCAAATAGCAAAAAATCTGCACGACTAGAAAGTATCCGCCATGTGCTCTCGAACTTTGATTATGCTGGAAAAGATAGTGCCATCAGTCTTCTGCCTGACCCAAATATCATCATGCGTTATCATCGTTCAACTACGCATATCGACTAGATCCTTGAATAACTGAAATTTTATATAAAAATTTTGTTATCTTTGAGTGTCTGCTTTGGGTTGTAAGCAGACATTTTAAATAAGAATTAAATCAGTTGCGGCATGAATGCTGTAACTCTTATTCGCTATCCCTATGCTCACCAATAACTCTCTGTAGTGATATGCCCAGGGCTGCGGCGTAAATTTTTCTTAAGTCCTTTTTCTTTTAACGCATTACGTGTATCAACCAACATGTCAGGATTACCGCACATCATCACTTGAGAAAACGTAGGTGATATTTGTAATTTAGTCTTTTCTTCTAAACTCTTATTTTCAATTGCAGCAGGTATGCGACCAGGCATTGCAAAATTAGTTTCTTCTCGACTTACAAATGAAACCATTTGGAATCGGTCTTTAAATTCTTTCTCAAAATTTGCAATGGTATTTTTATATGTCAGTTCATTTGCAAACCGAACAGCATGCACTAAAACAATATTTTCAAAACGATGCCATACTTCTTCAGATTTAAGAATGGATAAAAAAGGTCCAAGAGCAGTGCCAGTTGCCATCATCCACATATCACGGCCTTCTGGTACTTCGTTTAATGTAAAGAAACCATTGACCCGTTTATCAATGTAGATTAAATCACCAGCACGTAATTCTGCGAGTCTTGGTGAAAGCGGGCCTTCAGAAACTGTGATGGAGTAAAACTCTAGCAGTGATTCATGTGGTGCATTTACAAATGAGTAAGGTCGTCCAACGATTTGGTCACCAATTTCTAAGCCAAGTCTTCCGTATTGGCCCGCAGTAAACGGGTCAATATCTGCTTCTATTTGAAGAGAATAAAGCAAATCTGTCCAATGCTTATTCTCGATAACTTTTCCTTTTACCCAATTACTCATAAAAATATTCGTGTTTGTAATAAAACGTTTTGAGAGGCAGGATCAGGCAACATAGTGCTGTAGTTGCTAAAAAGCAACTACTCATGCATAGATATAAGCTTAGTTATACTAAGCGTAAACTATGCATCAAATGTAAAAAGTGATAGCTGAGAGAATTATTTACTTACGGGTAAGTTTGTCTCAGGTGCGTTGGTTTTGCCATTAAATCGGTTCACGAAGAACTGTAAAACGCGTTTAATTCCGCGCCACAGTTTTGGTAATAACCAAATCATAAGCAGGATAAACACTGCAAGTAATGCAATAAATATATAAGGATGCTCAATGGCAGCCCAGATGCCTGCAAATACTGCAATGTCTTCTACTAATGAAGCTGTCCAGTTGGTAACCGGTTCGGGTGAAGTATTTATCATCACTCGGCTTCCAGCCTTTGTGAAATGAGTACCAGCTGCTACAGAGCCTCCGACGATTGCTGCAGCTAATTCTGCAGCCGGCGTGACGTCTCCGATCATGCCGGCTGCGAGTAATGCGCCTGCAGGTATGCGCACAAATGTATGTAAAGTATCCCAGCCTGTGTCTACTCCGGGAACTTTATCGGCAAAAAATTCTACGCCGTACATTAAACCAGCCGCTGCAATTACGAGAGGATCACCGATAATTTGCAAATCCGCAGGTAAATCAACATAACCCGTGTTCGACATAATGCCGAGTGCAAGTAATGTTCCATATAGGTTGATACCACTGGCCCAGGCGACACCCATGGTAAGTGCAATGGTTTGTACAAGCGTTGAATATTCTTCCATTTTTTGCCTTTACGTGTTCCAGGTACTAATTATGACTTCGAAAAATGTAATTAGTGCCTTAAATTACAAAAGCTTAACGTAAAATTTTGTAAGGAAAAAAGGCATGTTTTTCAAGGTTAATCTTGAAATTACTAAGTGTTGCCCCCATATTGCTACTAAAGAAGTGGGATAAGACAGAGCTCAATTCGATTATTCTTTATTCTGACAGGGTAACGTTGGAGTGCTTGGGTTGCAGGTTTCTCCATGGGTTCGCCGGTGCGAACGTTAAAACGGCTACCATGTAAGGTACAGCTAACAAGCTCACTTTTTAAGCAACCTAGAGATAACGATGAATCTTCATGTGTACACATATCGTCAACGGCATATAGTTTGCCCTCAACATTGGCTAATAAGATGTCTCCTATTTCAGTAGAAACTTTTTTAGTTGTACCTATTGGTAAATGTTCTACAGACATAATGTCTATGAAGTTAATATCTTTATTCATGCCAATTTTTAAAAAGCAATTTTAAATTGATCTAATCATGCCGTACTTTATATATAAAATCACTTCTGGTTCAGCAGGTGCGATTAAAAGTCTTGAGCTTGTTGATCAATATGATGAATTTAAAGTAGCTAAAAAAACGATACGAGAAAAACGCCCTGAAGTAGAACAAGATAGTCGCACAGTTTTAAAAATGATTTTTGCAGAAAACGAATTTGAGGCTGAACAACGACTAAGTGCACCTCGTGATGCACCCATCTTGCGAGAGTGGGAAAAATAAATTACCTTTATGCCACATTCATAGAAGCAAGTTATGGATGAGCAACACTATCGAAACACCTATAGCAGTATTAATCCTCAACGCTGTGTGTTTGAAAAAGCAATTAATTCACGAGTTTGTAACTGTGATAAATCACAACGTTTTAATTTAGCCGATCGCGAAGGAGTAGCTTGTAAATCTGCGACTGCACTTGCGCGTTGTGAAGAGCTTCTTGAACGTCTACATGCTAATGCTCGTTTTACTTTGCAACGTCTTGATGTTGATCAACTTGGTCATGCGCAAGAGATTAAAATACAAAATGGAGGGTTACTGGGTCTTTACACTAATCTCACAAATACAACTCAAAGCAACGTAAATGATATTGATTCAGTTGTATCTGCAGCAGAAAATAATTACGGCAGTATAAAAGACTTTCCATATTCGAAGATTATGCAGGTAATCAGTGCTTATCACATCCGAGGCAAAAGAATGGCAAATAATAAAGCGAGACCTAAAAAAGAAATTTAAAGCTGTATGCCGCGTCTAACTAAATTAGATCAGTTGTTAACAAACGTGCGATCTTGTCGTGCATGTGAAGCACACCTGCCTTTAGGGCCAAAACCAGTTTTGCGTGCCAAGCGTAGCGCAAAAATATTAGTAATCGGACAAGCGCCTGGTACTAAGGTGCATGAAAGTGGTATCCCATGGAATGATGCAAGTGGTAAGCGTTTGCGTGAGTGGATGAAAGTATCAGACGATGTATTTTATGATCAAAGTAAGGTAGCGATTATTCCTATGGGATTTTGCTATCCTGGTAAAGGTCCATCTGGTGATTTACCTCCACGAGAGGAATGCGCAACGCTTTGGCATAAAATACTTTTAGACCACTTGCCCAAAATCAAAGTAACATTGTTAATTGGACAATATGCTCAAAGATATTATTTAGGTAATTCAGAGTATTATAGCCATACTACCGTTACCGAGACGGTAAAAAATTGGAAAAAATTTGCACCAAATTATTTTCCATTGCCACATCCTTCGCCAAGGAATACATTATGGCTGAAGAGAAATAGTTGGTTTGAACAAAAAACCATTCCTCAGTTGCGTAAAAATATACGCATGATATTGAATGGCTAATCTTGTTTTAGGAGCTATCTATGTCGGAAAACGAATCAAAAGCAGAGCATTCACAAATACTCAGCACGGGTATTGAAAACTATGAAAACTTAAAAGATATCACTACGCTTGTGTATCTTTTACAAGCCATTGCTTTTGTTGGTTTCACTCCTATTATTGCTGTGATCATTAATTATTTTAAAAAGAGTGAAGTCAAAGGCTCTATTTTAGAAAGCCATTTTCGCTGGCAAATTCGTACCTTCTGGTGGGGGTTATTATGGTTTGCTCTAGCGGCTTTATTTAATTGGACCCTTATCGGAGTTGTCGTTGGTATACCCATATTTGTTGTGGCAACAGTTTGGTGGTTCTATCGCATTGTGAAAGGCTGGTTAACTTTGAATAAAGATCGACCGATATATACATCATAATTTTATTACCGCTCATCCGAGTTAGGAAAATAAAAAATTATATAAAACAATAGGTTATTATATTTTTAAGAACCTATCTATATTGGTATATTATAAATTACTTATATAGAAGTTATCCTTACCTCATTAAAAATTTAAACCATTTGTGAGGATGAAGTGATGGAAAACTTTTTCAATAAGGTAAATAAGGTAGATACCAATGCTACTTATCACAACCCCTATTCATTTTTAACTAGAGAAGTAAACACTACTGGTAGATCTAAAAGATTAGGTGATTTTGTAACAACTCTATGGCTAGAAACAGCAGGCCTTACTGTATTTATGTCAACGGTTGCACTAATCCCTACGTTTTTTTAGAAATTTAATGAGTACATAATTTAAGGAAGAAACTACATATATGGATAGTTTAGACCGGCTGTGATGGAAACATCACAGTCGGTTTTTTATTGCTTGTATGCTTTATATGCAAACTTACTCGGGAACTCGAGCGAACAGGATGACTCTAAATTTTCACACTTATGAATAATGAAAATAATGACTATTATGAAAAATATTCTTGCTCTGTTTATTTTTTTAAGTGCAACTTCATTAGTACAAGCAGATACATTGGTGTTATTACATGGTTACTTGGGCTCATCACAAGATTGGAAACATTCCGGCGTTGTTCAGCAACTCGATGAAGCAGGTTGGCGAGATGCAGGAGTGTTGTTAATTCGCCAAGAGCGTGTGGTAGCAAGTAACGAAAAAAATAAATACATTAGACGTTTATATGGTGTTGAACTAGCAAGTGAACAATCAATTGATACTCAAGCTGATCAGCTTGATCAATATATAGAATATATTCGCCACTTACACCCTGGAGAACAAATCATATTAATTGGTCACTCTGCGGGCGGAGTGGTTGCGCGTTTATATATGGTGAAAAAACCCAGCTCGGATCTAGGAGCCTTGGTGACGATTGCTAGCCCACACCTGGGTACAGAAAAAGCGGCGTATGCACAAGCAGTTTCAGAAAACTTATTAGTGTGGGTAGAAGCACTTCCTGGAGTAGGGAAGCTATATCGGTCACAAGGATTGTTTTTTGATTTAATCCCTAATCGTTCTGATAATTTGATTGGTTGGTTAAATTATCAAGAACACCCGTCAGCTCGTTATTACTCAATCGTTAGAGAGGAAACGGATGATGCTATGCAAGATTTTGTCGTTCCAAGTTGGAGTCAAGATATGAATGAGGTATATGCGCTACGTGGGCGGTGCGATAGTTATAAAATAAAAAGTATGCATAGTTTGACATACAAAGATGGTGAACTGATCAAAAATATACTTATTGATATTTATACTATTTGATTGGATGCAGATATTTTGAAAGTACTTTATGCATTAGTTTGTGTAATATTTTTGGTTTCTATTTCTGCATGCGCAACCCCAAGTGCTGTTGAAAAGAAAAAGACAAGTACTAAACTGTATTCGAGTCAATCAAGTCAGTTTGAGAAAAATTTCTTAATAGCCGTAAATCAAGTTAGATCAAAAGCTAGGAAGTGTGGGAAACAGTTATTTACAGTGGCGCCTGCACTGCGTTTAAGTAATGACTTAAATAAAGCAGCGCATAAGCATTCTCTAGATATGTATGAAAATCGCTTTTTAGAACACACCAGCTCAAATGGCGATACTATAGTAGAGCGTATGCAAGCGATCGATTATTCATGGAAGGCAGTTGGTGAAAATATTGCGCATAATCAAAAAACGATAGGGCAAGTAATCGAAGATTGGTTAAGTAGCCCTGGGCATTGTAGCAACTTAATGTCTGCAGATTACACTGAAACGGGTATAGCACAGGTGAACTGGTATTGGACGCAAGTTTACGCCCGACCTAAATAGAAAAATGGATTAATTAAAAGATTAAAATAGTAAACATTGTGTTGAGATTAGGTGCAATTTAATCGCGTGCGCGACCCATCGCATCTTTAGCAATGTCGTTCGCATAGAACTCACGAATTTGTGCAACAGGTTCAATACGATTTGCGCCTGAACCGGTTAAGCATTGATCTTTTTTGTCTACTGCCCACATTACATAAGCAGTAAATCCTACAAAGTCTTCAGGAAGCTGATCTTTATGTGGGATACCGGTGTGTTCTACTCGGTCACCCTTTAATTCTTTTTTAATACGAGCCAGTTCGTTTTTAAGATCGTTAACATCTTCGCCGTCCCATTGGCCGACTACTTCGCCTTTTCTGCTTATTATATCGTTAGACATGTTATCCCTTGTTTAGTAGTTATGAAAATTTCAGTAAATAAATTCTGTTACATGAAACTTGTTATTTCAAGTTAGGATTAAATGGTCGTTCAAATTGATGTGGATGAAGATCTAGGCATGGTAGGTTTTGAGGCAACAATTAACACTACTTGGGCAGTATTGTAGAAATTTATTTTGATAGATAATCTTAAAACGCGGTTATTAATGCCGCGTTTTTGTTTGTGTAGGTAAAAGTAATAAGTTAAAAAACTGAAGAACTTAATTCATTTACTGCGGTTAGCATTTCAGTGTCATCGGTAAGCGCTTGAGAAATACAACTTGAGCAAGCAGTAACAGGGTTTACTCCACTAACAATTAATTTTCCTGCATGTACTAGTAGACGAGTACTTGCGCCTTCATCTAAACCGCTACCTTTTAGGTTACGAGTCATTTGTGCAAACTTAACAAGCTGTTTTGCAGTGTTGTTATCTACACCAGTTTCTTTTTCTACAATTTTTTGTTCGGTAGTTGCATCAGGGTAGTCAAATTCTAAAGCGACAAAACGTTGGCGCGTACTTTGTTTTAAATCTTTTAAAACACTTTGATAACCAGGGTTATAGGAAATTGCCATACAAAATTCGGGTGGTGCCTCGAGTAATTCACCTAATTTTTCCATCGGCAATACGCGTCGATCATCACAAAGAGGGTGTATCACTACGGTCGTGTCTTTGCGTGCTTCGACAATTTCATCTAAATAACAAATGCTGCCTGTGCGTACGGCACGAGCAAGTGGACCATCTACCCAAACGGTTTCACCACCAGTTACTAAGTAGCGCCCTATGAGATCAGATGCAGTTAAATCATCGTGGCATGAGACGGTAATGAGCGGGCGTTTGAGTTTCCAACCCATGTATTCCATGAAACGTGTTTTCCCGCAACCAGTAGGGCCTTTTAAAAGAACAGGCAATTGGTTTTTATAGGACGACTCAAACACATTGATTTCATCACCTATAGCCTCGTAATAAGGCTCATCTTTTACGAAGTACTCTTCGGGCTTAAAGGATTTAGCTTGCATGATGTAAATATTTTTAAATTGTGTTTAATACTACTGTTTATGGTCGTTTTTCACACACAATTATCAGTCAAATTTCTATCAGTCAAATTTCAGTAGCAAATTTAACCTACTTATATACGCATAATTGTACTCAACGTACATTACAGAAAAATCTATGCGCAATCGCTATACGCTATATAGAAATCACAAATAAGTGCTAGAAATGAACAACTTACACCACAGTGATATAAGGGTACTTAAAAGCACTATAACTTTATTTTTATTGAATTGTTATAGATTAGCTATCAGACTTATCGACCCAAAAAAATAACTTAAGCGGAAATCCTTAATAATGTTTTCAATTAATCCCTTTGCTGAGCTCTCGGCATTAATATCTCCCACTGTCATACAGGCATATATCGTCCTTATGTTTATCATGGTTGTTGTCGGTACAATTCTAGACATGATGCATAAAAAGAGTGCCCAGTACTTTTTTGAAAATGCAGAAAAAGCAAAAAAGAATGCCAAGCGAACTTTAAGTGGTGGTGAGAAGGCATCGCTTGCGGTAGCAACTGTGGCGAATGAGGTTTTAACTTCTGGTGAATTTGCTAAAAGACCCAGTCGTCGTTTTTCTCATCTGCTAACAATGTACGGTTTCATTATTTTTGTTGTAACTACCGCATGGTTGATTTTTGGTTATCTTGCTCCTGATGCAGCAGCACCAAAAGCACTGACAGCTCTATGGCACATCGGGGCAATTATGTTGTGTTTAGGGGGTTACTGGTTCTGGTTTTTCATCCGTGTAGATGTTTCTTCTGAAGGGGTGAAGTGGTACAACTTCAATGGTCGCGGTGACATCTTCATTGTAGGACTGATTGCGATGGGTACTTTCGCGTTACTTTGGTCTGGCACACTCAATAAAGGCGGATTACTGAACATGATTTTCCTTGTGCTATTCATTGCATCAAGCACAGTTTTATTCTGCACAGTTTTTTGGTCTAAGTTTGCGCATATGTTCTTCAAGCCTGCTGCGGCGTACCAAAAGCGTTGCATCAAGGCGGATGGTTCTTATGAGAATCTACCGGAAATTGGAGACTTATCGGACCCTGAAATACATGCAAGGTATCCAGATATTCCAGAATACATGGGTAAAAACCCAACTGATATGGGACTTGGAATTAAAGCTGAAGCTCCACGCCATTACTAATTCAAACTAATAACGAATTTAATTTTAGAGAGAAAAATATTATGCCTACTTTCGTATATATGACTCGCTGTGATGGTTGTGGTCATTGCGTTGATATCTGCCCTTCAGACATCATGCACATCGATACTACAACTCGACGTGCTTATAACATTGAACCAAACATGTGCTGGGAGTGTTACTCCTGTGTAAAGGCTTGCCCACACAATGCGATCGATGTTCGTGGTTACGCTGACTTCGCACCCCTTGGTCACTCAGTGCGTGTAATTCGTGATGAGGAGAAAGGTGTTATCGCATGGCGTATTAAATCACGTAACGGTAAAAAAGATATGAATCTATTGGCGCCGATCACCACTAAGCCATGGGGTTCGGCAACTCCTCAGTTGAAAGACGAGCCCGCTCCAAGTGATGAGATGCGTAAAAGTCAGTTGCTATTCAACGAGCCAAAATATATTCGTTTAGATGATGGTGACATCCACACGCTTGAATCAAACGGCTTGGAGATGAAAGAAGGGGTGTACTACTAATGTCTTATAAAACTATTGTTGAAGACGGTATCGATATTCTAGTTGCTGGTGCCGGTATGGCTGGTACAGGTGCCGCATTTGAAGCACGTTATTGGGGTCAAAATAAGAAAATTGTCATTGCTGAAAAAGCAAATATGGATCGCTCAGGTGCAGTTGCACAAGGGCTATATGCAATTAATACGTACATGGGAACCCGATTTGGTGAAAATAACCCAGAAGATCATGTTCGTTACGCACGCATCGATTTGATGGGCATGGTTCGTGAAGACTTGCTGTTTGATATGGCACGACACGTAGATTCTGCAGTACACCAATTTGAAGAGTGGGGTCTGCCACTCATGCGTGACCCTAAGACAGGTGCTTATCAACGTGAAGGTCGTTGGCAAATTATGATTCACGGTGAATCCTATAAGCCCATTGTATCCAACGCTGCAAAGAAATCTGCGGACGAAGTATTTAACCGTATTTGTGTAACTCATCTATTGATGGACGAATCACAAGAAAATCGTGTTGCAGGTGCTGTTGGTTTCAACGTTCGTACTGGTAACTATCACGTATTCAAATCTAAAACGGTTATTTGTGCAGCGGGTGGCGCTTCAAATATTTATAAGCCACGTTCAGTGGGTGAAGGTGCAGGTCGAGTTTGGTATGCACCATGGTCATCAGGTTCAGCTTATGGTTTGATGATTGGTGCGGGCGCCAAAATGACGCAGATGGAAAACCGTATTGTATTAGCACGTTTCAAGGACGGTTATGGTCCTGTAGGTGCATATTTCTTGCATCTCAAAACCTACACGCAGAACGGTTTAGGTGAAGAGTATGAATCAAAGTGGTGGGAACAAACACAAGAAATGGTGGGTAAGGAATACTTAGACCCAGAAGTTTCGCATAGAACGCATCGTCCAATTCCAACTTGTTTACGTAATCATGCGTTTATCTCTGAAGTAAATGCTGGTCGTGGCCCGATTCACATGGTAACCATGGAAGCGTTCCAAGATCCTCATCTTGAAGAGATCGGTTGGCACAACTTCTTAGGTATGACTGTAGGTCAGGCAGTACTTTGGGCGGCTACAGATGTAGATCCTAAATACGAAAATCCTGAACTGACCACTTCAGAACCCTATGTTATGGGTTCACATGCAACCGGTTGTGGTGCATGGGTATCTGGTCCTGAAGATTTGTCTCCACCAGAATATTTCTGGGGCTATAACCGTATGACTACGGTTGCAGGGTTGTTTGGAGCAGGTGATGCTGCAGGTGGAACACCACATGCGTTTTCTTCTGGTTCATTCACTGAGGGTCGATTAGCTGCAAAAGCGGCTTGTCAATACATTGATGATGGTAAGGCAGAAGGCATCAAGGTTTCTCAAGATCAGATTGATCGCCGCAAAGCGGAAATCTACAAGCCGATGGAACATTACAAAATCTATCGTAATGAGATCACTGCAGGTTCTGTTAATCCTAATTACATCAACCCACGTCAAGGTCTCGATCGCTTGCAGAAGCTAATGGACGAGTACGGCGGTGGAGTAACAGTGAACTATATGACCAACGAAAAGTTGCTCAACATCGGTTTGAAGAAAATCAAAACGCTGGAAGAAGATCTTGAAAAGATTGCTGCAGAAGACATCCATGAACTATTACGTGCATGGGAATTGAAGCATCGTACGCTCGCTTCCGAAGCAGTATTGCAGCACACTCTTTTCCGTAAAGAGACACGTTGGCCGGGTTACTACTACCGTGGTGACTTTATGAAAGTGGATGATCAAAACTGGCATGTTTTGACTGTTTCTCGCCGTGATCCTGAAACTGGTGAGTACACCATGGAGAAGGCGCCTTGCTATCACTTAGTTGGTGATGAAGAGAAGCAAGCTGCTGCATAAAGCATGGAATCAAGAGACCACTTCTTATAGAGGTCTTAAATCTTGATTGAAGAAAAAAGATCAACATGTGTTGGTCTTTTTTCATTTTTAAGACTAGAAAAATTTTATCGCAATACATGTTATAGAGATTTACATGAACATTATTGAAAAAACAGACGACGAACTCTTAGAAATTGCAAATCCGATGTGGGATGACCTCATCAAGTATTCTAACGAAGGTGAATATGGAAAATTTGTTCGAAAATTTTCTTACGACTTATTGTTTGGCCTGAATGAAGTTGAGGTAGGTAAACAGTTTGCACGCAGTGAGCTTACAAGAAACTTAAACACTGATTATGATTTTCTTGGTTTTATTCGTCGAGGTGAACATGTAACCGTTTTATATCGTGTAACCAGCACTAAAAAAGAAGGCGAGTGGCTAGGGCGCATGGTATTGGGTTATGAGAAAGATGAAGTACGAATTTTTGGCGCATCTATTTTCTAGCAGGTATTTCACTAATCAGATATGAATGAAATGACTAAAGAACTTATCGCAGAGGGGAAGTATGTTGAATTAACATACAAGGTCATTGACTTAAAAACCGATGCTGTACTGACGACCGTCGAGTTTCCAATTGGTTATATTCATGGTGTAACGGAAGCACTTGCACCACAAGTGACTGCAGAACTAGAAGGTAAAGAGGTCGGGGATGAGATCAATGTGCCGATCGATTGCAATAAGTTATACGGCCCCAGGGATGAATCTTTAGTATTCATTGACGACATTAATAATGTACCTGAAGAGTATCGTGAAGTTGGTATGTCGATCCTGATGGAAAATGAAAAAGGTGAGGCAAAAAGTTTTCTTGTTACAAGGGTCGATGAAAAGTCAGTGACTATTGATGGTAATAATCCACTTTGTGGTCGAGAGGTTATTTTCAAACTCGAGATTCTCACTGTGCGTGATGCAACAGAAGAAGAAGTGGAAGCAGGCGGTCCACTTGATGCCGACCCTGATATTAGTGAGATTGTAGGTACAGACCAAAAAGTACAACCCATCAACTAGTTTCTCAACGGAGAAACGCATTGCCTCAAAACCTATACGCCGAAACCCTACTAACTCCAGGTCTTGGGGTGCCCATGGTGTGGCGCTATCAAAATGAAGCACGATACCTAATTGAATTACTAGATAGTGATTCCCCTGTTCGTGGCGCACTTTCTCAAGCAATTGATCGCTATGGCGATACTTTTTTTGAATTATCAGCAAATAAAGAAACACTTATTGAGTGGGCCAATTCACAAAATACTTTAGTCGATACCGCAGATGTTAGAGAGTTAAGACTAGGTGGTGCACATGTTTTTCAACAAGCCATCGAACTTTTTCAAGGTTTGCAAATGGTGGTTGAAAAAGAAGATGATTCTGTTAAATGGTCTGCAATACATCACAACATTGGTGATGTGATGGGGTTTATTGGACAACGTAGTGGCAGTACACATTTTCTTGAGCAAGCTGCCATGTCTTATGAGCAAGCCTTAGAGGCACGCACCTTTGAAGAAACACCGTACGAATGGGGGCTAACACAATATAATTTGGGTGTAGTGTTACAAACACTTGGTCAACTCGAAGACGATCTAAACTTATTAAAGCAGGCAGGTGAAATTTATAAACAAGCTTCGACTGCACTGAAAAGAGAAGAACATCCGCAGGATTGGGCGACTGCTTTGTTAAGTGTCGGAAATGTGCTTTGTTTGTTGGGCGTGCATCGTCGCGGACCGCGCACTTTAGAGCAGGCTGTTGTAGTCATGCGTAATGCTATGGCGGAACGCACACCTGAAAAATCGGCTTATGGATGGGCGATTACGCAAAACAATCTAGCCGTTGCATTGCAATCATTAGGCACGCATGAAGAAGATATTCAATCTCTTGAGGAGTCTCTTCCTATCTATGATGCAATCTTAAAGGCATTACCGAAAGAAGAAGTGCCAATGATGTGGGCGATGGTTGCAGCTAATCGCGCTTCGGCTATGTATGCTTTGGCCAGCGAGTCAGATTATTTAGATATGGCTGAGATGGCTGCATCGGAATTTAATGCCATAGCTGAATTATTTGCAGGGGCAGAGTTGATGCACTATCAACAATTGGCTGAAGTACGTAAAGATCGATCTGAAGAATTAGTGAAATTACTTCAGGTGTAGTATGGGTATTAAACCGTCATTATTACTAGAACCTATCTAAAAATTGTAGATTTTATGTTTAGGTTAGGTCCGAGCTTTTCGAAAAGCACAGTGTACTCATTTGTACATAAGCATTTGAGAAAAGCGAGAACGACACATAAACTAAAAAGATTCATTTTAAGATACGCTCTACATGATTAAGACCTATTCCCAACGTTTGTTAACGCCTTATTACGGTTTAGTACAAATTGCTGAATCTGAACGAGCACGTGCATTAACTGTAGATGGGCAAACTTGGGAAATTCAATTTCTTCGTTCTGGAAACGGCAATCAAAGTAGAAATAATATATTTAGACGTGCGGTAAGTATTTCAGATAGTGAAATTAAGCAAAAAAAACTAGATGCATTATTAGAAAATCAAACAGTAGATGAACGAATTTTAGAATTAACTGATTTTCTTGCGAATGTCACGTTACCTTTTCCAGCGGTCGATCATTTTGAATACTGGCTGTTAGATAGTTCTGACCAATCACCTTTGGCACTAATTTTTTCCTGCAAAGAATCAGAACAAATGGAAGCATATCCATCACGTCCTGAGTGGACGGCATTACCTGCTGCAGTGATGCCAATAGAAGTGACTGAAGACGAAAAGTCTTATGCTGCTGCACCTGTTAATTATCGCTTAGAACGTTTAGTTGCTGAGCGAGCTGGTTTTAACCCAAAGGCAAAATGGTTTACCAGATTGAATGAAGAACAATCTTTTCCATCATTCATGTTGAGAGAAGACTGGAAAGAAGAAGAAAGTACTGACTTGTGCCAACGCTATCTGAAACGCCAGTCTCCACGATTACTAATGTTGAACGGCCTGAGTCAGGAACTGCGTAGACAGTTGGAAATCAACGCACGTCCTTTTGCGCTTGAGGTTGCGCGTTTTTATTCATTGTATCCAGAAGTGGTTGATCAAACGCTGATGAATTCTATACTTGTTGAAGCAAGATTACGCAGTGCAACCGAAGATCAGCCTGCGTTGCATGAGCGGAGAGATGGGATTCACTACCTCTAGCATTAATCTAAAACTTGATTCATAAGAACACGGTATTATTTGCAAACTTAATTATAGGAAATTCTGTATGCCAAAATATATTTTTACTTATATTGGTGGGAATCACCCCGACAATCCTGAAGAGGGTAAAAAACATTTTGAAAAATATCAGGCTTGGTTATCTGATTTAGGAGATTCAGTAGTTAGTCCTGCTATCCCTTTTAAAGATACCCATACTTTGCATCCTGATGGCAGAATAGATCAAGGTACGACTACATTAATTTCAGGTATGAGTATTTTAAATTTTGAATCGATGCAGAGCGCACTTAAGGCTGCAAAAAACTGTCCGTTTCTGGAAATTAACGGCACACTCGAAGTTTCTGAAATGATAGAAATGCCTAAAACGGTTAATTAGGCTCACAAAAATTCACGATGACACACAAGTTAATACAAAAACATATTTTGTATGGAAAGCGAGAATTCGAGTTACGTGATGATTTTGTAAAAGTTAAAGTCAATAGCTTGCTAGACGAAAATAAAGATTTTGAAGTTGAATTAGCAATGATTAATCCCGAGCCTATCATCAGTAAATCACGACTGGAGTTTCACAGTCGTGTGAAATGTAGACCTCTAATTTCCTTGTATTTAAATAAACCCAATAAAAAAGACTTTAATGAGTTTGTTGATGCAATTAAATCTAAAGCTAAACAAGAGTTTGATTCTTTTGCTGGAATAAAAACCAGTTAGCGTCCTTATAAATGCCATGCTTAATATTTAAAGTGATATGAGTATTAAACTCACACAAAAACATTTTTTAAAAGGTACAACCGAATTTGAGATCGTTGATGATCATGTAGAAGTCCGTGCTAAATCCAAATTTAAACAGCAAAAAGGCGAAGTACTTAGTGTTACTTTGGCAGTGCTTAATCCTGAGCCGGTGATCACTCGATCACACCTTGAGTTCGTAAGTCGTGTAAATGGGGAACCCTTATTGTCCCTAGCTTTGTCCCAACCTAATGTGGGTGAATTTAACGACTTTGTGAGTACACTGAAACAAAAAGCACAGCAAGAATACAATGCCATTTCTGGGATGAAGGTGGCTTCTAGCGCTGCCACATTGAATGGCAATGTATATGAAGAACCGCCCGAGTTTGATGAAGTTTCCCCAGCAAAAATTAGTAACGACAAGAAAGTGAGTGTTGAAGGGGTCGAGAATGCGATCAATATGTTAAAGACCTATGTAAATAACGAAGAAATCCAACCTTTGATAACGGCTTTGGAGACACTCAAACAGGCACCGCAAGATCATTCTAAACTCGTTGAGTTGGCTACAGTTTTTAATGAGCTTGAATCAAGCCAAGGTGCGGTTTTAACCTATGCGCCTTATATCACTATCATGCTCTCAGATGATCCGTTTGGGTCAGGCTGAATCAAGATACACGGAGTACCTCTAGATTCTTCTCTGATAACCCTTTGAGAAAAGGTTATCTATAGATATATTTTTAATATAGATAAAGAGAAATAGTCATGTTGACAGGTTAGTTTGTTAAAATTTAGCGATAGAACAATATTTACTTTATAAACGAAAGGTGACTTATGAGTGAAGGAAGCAATACAAGACCCCAGGTTCCTGAGGGTGAGACTGAATATTACAAAACGCGTCAAATGCAGCCAAATGACAAGGGCTTTATTGGCTATGAAACTGAATGGGTATCCTTTCAAAAAGAAGCAGAATACACAACGCCGAAACGACCATAATTTTTGTGTCTAAACTGAATTTTACCAATATGAAAAAGGCCCTTATCAAAGGGCCTTTTAGTTTTTGTGTGTTTCGTCCCTGATCCACATATTTGATTCGCACATCTATGTTCTCTCCCTTTTTTGAGGGTCTTTTTTGTTTTTTACGATTCATTTTTTAACAAAACTAACCTATTGAGATGGCTTGGTCTGATACAGATTTAACGTTATAGTCAATCTAAAATATGTAACGTAATACCTTGAAGATTATGCAACAGGCATTGGCAAAAGAAGATGATCATCCATTAGCGGGTACGAAGATGACCGGCTCGGACATTATTGTGCAAGTACTTGCGCAAGAAGGTACTGATGTCATTTTTGGTTATAGTGGTGGAGCCATTCTACCCACCTATGATGCAGTGTTTCGTTTTAACGCTGAAACCAATGAATCCATGCCATTGATTGTTCCAGCGAATGAACAAGGTGCGGGGTTCATGGCGTCGGGTTATGCGCGTGCCAGTGGCAAAGTAGGTGTGGTAATGGTGACTTCTGGGCCAGGGGCAACTAATACCGTAACACCTGTGCGTGATTGCATGGCGGATTCTATTCCAATCGTTGTGATCTGTGGCCAAGTTCCTACACCTGCAATTGGCAGTGATGGTTTCCAAGAAGCGCCCATTGCCAACATCATGGGTGCGGTAGCAAAGCATATATTCTTAATTACAGATCCTGAGAAACTTGAAGCGACTATACGTACGGCTTTTGAAATTGCACGCACGGGTCGACCTGGACCCGTCGTCATTGATATACCTAAAGATGTGCAAAATTGGGAAGGTGCTTTTCAAGGCAAAGGGCAGCTTCCTATACGTGGTTATCGTGAGCGTATTGAAGAAGTCGCTGAAAATGTACTTTCTGATGAAGACTGTAAATCCTTTTATGCAGCCTTTGAAAAATCTAAACGTCCATTAATTTATGCTGGTGGCGGAGTAATCAACGGCAACGCTTCGCAAGAACTACGTGCGTTAGCGGATAAATTTGAAATTCCTGTAGTCACCACCTTGATGGGGATTGGCGCATACGATACCACCAAAGAGCGTTCTCTACATATGTTAGGTATGCACGGTACTGCATTTGCAAACTATGCGGTCGATGATTGTGACTTCTTAATTGCAGTGGGTGCACGTTTTGATGATCGTGTTGCTGCGGTACCCGATAAATTTGCACCAAAGGCAAAGTTTATTGCGCACTTTGATGTTGATCCTTCTGAGATCCATAAAGTAAAAGTAGTTGATTGGCACCACATAGGATTATTGCCGCAGGCAATGAATAAATTATTGGATTATGGTGTGAAAAAAAATCACTCTTCATATGATTATTCTAGTTGGCATCAGCACATTGCTGAACTTAAAAGTACTTATGCAATGAACTACGATAAACAAAGTACATATATTCAGCCTTATGCTGTAATTGAGGAATTAAACAAACATGCAAAGGGTAAAGCGGTCATCAGTACTGGTGTAGGGCAACATCAAATGTGGGCCGCGCAGTATTTTGATTTTAAGTCGCCTCGACTTTGGTTAACTTCAGGAAGTATGGGGACTATGGGTTTTGGATTGCCTGCTGCGATTGGCGCTCAATTTGCAAAGCCTGATTTGGTAGTGATTGACATCGATGGTGATGCCAGCATGCGTATGAATTTGGGTGAGTTGGAAACGGTAACTACTTATAAATTGCCAATTAAAGTTGTGGTATTAAATAACTTAGGCGATGGAATGGTTAAGCAATGGCAAAAATTGTTTTTCAAAGGCCGACTATCTGCGAGTGACAAATCATTACACAGAAAAGACTTTGTAAAAGCTGCCGAAGCGGATGGTTATGAATACGCTGTACGACTCGAAGATAAAACGCAATTAGCAAAAATCATTAAAGAGTTTATAGAATTTGATGGTCCTGCATTTATTGAGGTCATGATTGATCCTGATGCAGGTGTATATCCAATGGTAGGTCCAGGTATGTGTTATGAGCAAATGATTACTGGAGATCATATCCCCACGCGTAATGCCGAAGTAGATGCTAAAACAGAAGTAGATTCCTCAGAAATGTTTTAGCTCGCTTAATTAGAAAGCCTTAGTGCTTTTTCTGAAAAGCAATTTTATCCAATATTGCTAGTAACAAGGCAGATACTACAAACGCCATGTGAATAATGGTGTACCACATTAGTTTAGTGTTATCGATGCTCTGTGCTTCCATAAAAATGCGTAGCAGATGAATAGAGGATATCGCAACAATGGAGGCTGCGACTTTTAATTTAAGTGTATTTGCATCAAGTTTTCCTAACCAGTCAAGTTTGTCAGTATCTTCGTCAAGGTCAATTTTAGATACAAAGCTTTCATAGCTACTGAACATTACCATTACAATTAAGCTAGCCACAAGTGACATATCTATCAGTGCAAGAATATGTAGTACTAGATCAGATTCTTTCATGGTGACAATATGCCCAAATATATTTATGACTTCTTGAAAGAACTTAATCCCGAGAGCAAAAACTGCTAGCGATAAACCTACATAAATAGGTGCAAGTAACCAACGACTCGCATACAGAGTTTTTTCTAGCAATAATTCTAGTGATTTCATTTGCCGAATAACCTTGATGATTGGGTGATGTTAATGAATTGGGAAAATATAAACTGGTTTATGACTTAAAGACAAGCTAAGTTTTATTATTGATTGTGCTGCATGCGTTATGCTTATTAGCGTAATAATGCAAATGACTAGAAAGTAAGTGATTACTAAGTTTAATAATTTATTCAAGGGGCGCTGTTTGATTATTAAGGCGATGAAACACTTATTATAAATGGGGTTGTACTGGTCTGTAAAAGAACACAATAATCATTTTATGAAAAAAGCAATACACATACTCTTATTTATTTTACTTTTTCTATTCTTAGCAGCCGGAATTGCGTTGGCTGTAGGGGTATATAACCCACGCGCATATGAGGGGGTGTTGAATAAGCTTGTGCACAAAAAAACCGGTTACCAATACTCTACCCAAGATCTTGCAATTCAATTATCACCGGCCAAGATTACTATTCAGGGGCTTGAGCTTAATAACCCTGAATGGACTCAAAACCCAAAGTTATTAACGGTTCAAAATGCTGAGATTGCTTTAAACATTAAGCAATTAATTGACAAAAAACTACCTTTTTGGAATGCAGTAGTCAGCGGTGCAGATTTTCAATTAATAGAGAATAAAGATGGAGAATTAAATTGGAACACTTCTATATTAGCTAATCAGCCGAAATCTGAAGAAGAAGAGCCATTAAATCTAAAGAATTTGCTTAGCTTTTCGGAACTCAATGTAAACCAAGCAAAATTACGTCAACAAAAACAAGATACAATAGAAGAAGTAGATATATCGTCATTAAAACTAATACGTACTAGCGATAGTTCAGTAGAATTGCACGGTGTTGGAGTATATCAGGAACAACAAGTTGATATTGAGGGTTCAGTGGATATAGAGGGAGATCATCCGCCTGAGCAGCTTTTGCAGTTTGCTATGGAAGCAAAGGGCTTAGGGGTTGATTTACAAACCAATGGTTCTGTTAATCCGCTGAATATAGATGGGACAAAGTTTTCCTTAAAAGCAAATTCTGGAAATTTAGCTGAATTAGAAAAGTTTTTAGAAACAACTTTCCCGGCAGTAGCACCAGTCGATGTGTCGCTTGATTTTTTATCTTCACAAGGTAGTTATGAGCTTTCCAAGATTGATTTAAAACTTGGAAGTAATCATCTTTCGGGAGACGTTCTATTTAACTCAAATGACTCTTTTGTTCGCGCTAATTTAAGTTCAGAAAAAATTGATCTAAGTCCTTTTGTATCGGCTGAATCTTCACAGGACGTGGCTGGTGAAGTGAATCAAGAAAATAAAAGCTCCGAAAATAAAGAGATAGAGATAGACTGGTCATGGATGAAAACATTAAATTCAGAAATTAATGTAAAGATCGGCGAGATATTGGTAAATCAACAGCGGTTAGAAGATGTAAGTGCACAGTTAAAATTGGTAGATGGTGTTATTGATATAGATTCAATAAAAGCACGTTTTGAATTAGAAGATGAAGAAAATCCCGAGAGATCATTTGCAACTGATTTGATCGAGATAATGGGCAGATTGCAACCTTTAGGTGAAAAAACCCAAGGCAAAGATATTCAATTAGCTTTAACCATAAATGATAGCAATGCGAAATTGATTCTAGAAGGTGAGGCGAATGTTAATGGTATAGCGGGTAATAATTTAAAAATTGAAGCAGATGCTAAAAACCTTGATGCACTGTCAAAATATCTACAGACTGATCTTTCACCACATCTTCCGGCTAACGTTAGCACTAATGTTGAAACATCTGAGCATGGTTTGTTGCTTCAGAAGCTTACCGCCAAATTCAAAGATAGCGATGTGGCAGTAGATATTAAGGTAGACTGGTCTAGTGACATTATAAAAATTGATGGAGACGTTGATTCAAAATTGCTTGATCTAACTCCTTTAATGTCCAAATCAAATAATACAAGTGAAAAAACTGAAGCTAAAAAAGAAAAAATTTTCAGTGACGAAGCAATAGATTGGAGTTGGTTAGAAGCCTATGATGTAAATGCCGATGTAAGTATCAAAAAATTAGTAGCTGATAAAAATATTTTCCATAAAGTTAAAACGAAAATCGATCTTGGTGGTGGAAAGTTAAATATCAAACCTTTGCAAGCATTTTTTGCAGATGGAAATATTAAAAGTTTTTTTTCACTTACAAAAACTGGAGAGTCTGTAGAACTTGATACACGGTTGGATGCTATTAATTTGAGCTTAGCGGCTTTAGGTGCGACAGATGGGAGTGTGCTTGAAGGTGGAATAACTGATGTAGTGATGAACTTCAGTGGTGAAGGTAAATCATCACATCAAATTATGTCTAGTTTAAATGGAGAAATAGTAGCAGAGGTGCAAAAAGGCATTATTACCAATGATGCATTCGAAATTATTGGTTCCGATATCATTTTAGAATTATTAACTATGCTAAATCCATTCATGAAAGAAGATGAAACTACTGAGCTAGAATGTGCAGCAGTTAAATTCATCGCAAAAGATGGAGTGTTAATAAGTGATAATAAAATGGCAGTAGAAACGTCGAAAATGAAAATTGTAGGTGGTGGAATTATTGATATGAGCACCGAAGAACTGGAAATTGGGTTTAGCCCTTCTGCAAAAAAAGGTGTTGGCGTGAATGTTGGGAGTCTAGTTAAATTTGTAAGGTTAGGAGGAACACTAGCAAATCCTCATCCGGAAGCGGATCCAGTTGGTATTTTAAAAAGTGGGGCAGCTATTGGTGCTGCTCTTTCAACTGGAGGGCTTTCGTTATTAGTAGAGGGTCTTTTTAAGCGTGCGGCAAATTCTGGTTCAGCTTGTAACCAAGCCTTACAGGAATCTGAAGTTGCTAATGATGACTCTATTTCAGAAAAAGAAACCTCGACAGATGCATCAGAAGCTAATTAGTTGATTCATTTGGTAATAATAGGTCATAGAGTATTTATTTAATTGCAAACCAATGTAAATCTCCCAGCCAAAAACTATTAAGTTTTTAAAATACGCGCTATGTTGTAATGCACTAAGAGCAACAATATAAATACGAGGGGGAGATATGTCGTTATCAAAAAGTCTTGTGGCTGAATTTATCGGAACGTTTTGGCTTGTACTCGGTGGCTGTGGAAGCGCAATACTTGCCGCAACATTTATTTCAAATGGAGCAGAGATTGGGGGGAGCGTTTACTTTCCATTAGGAATTGGTCTGGTTGGGGTTTCGCTTGCTTTTGGATTAACAGTACTCACTATGGCCTTTGCTATTGGACATATTTCAGGGTGTCACTTGAATCCGGCTGTTTCCTTTGGGCTGATGGTTGCCGGAAGATTTCCTGCTGCAAATCTTGTGCCTTATATTATTTCACAAGTACTAGGAGCTATTAGTGCTGCTGTAATTTTATATATTATTGCGAGTGGTGATGGTAGTTATGCAGGATTAGCATCAAATGGGTATGCTGCTCATTCACCAGGTGGGTATTCCATGGCGGCTGCACTAGTAACAGAAATAGTGATGACCTTTTTCTTTTTGATGGTAATTATTGGTGCAACAGATCGGCGTGCACCAGCAGGATTTGCGCCAATTGCGATTGGGTTGTGTCTTACCTTAATACACTTAATTTCTATACCCGTTACTAATACATCGGTAAACCCTGCTAGAAGTACCGGTCCTGCTTTAGTAGAGATGTTTACTGGAGTTGGTAGTGTAGCAATGGGTCAGTTGTGGCTATTTTGGGCAGCACCTATCGTAGGTGCAATTTTGGCAGGGATTGTCTATAAAGCCGTATTTGAAACTTCTGAGAGTTAGTTACTTTTTATATTGAGTAGTAAAAAAGGCGCTATTAGCGCCTTTTTTGCATTCTGCACATTCATTAGTAGCCATTCTGATATGATGAAATTCGATAATTAAAGGAAATTATTATGCATATTAGGAACAGCATATATGTATTCATATTAGTTTTTATTTGCTCTGGGTGCTTAGAAAATAAAAATGATTCAGCTGTATTAACTCCTGAAGAAATTCAGCAAAGACAACTACTTGCATATGATGAGGCGGCTGCAGATCCACGACAGTTTAAAGCTGATTTAAAGGAAAGCTGCCCTCATTTTGGAAATGCACTTTTAACTACTGCTGAAACTATTCAACTCGGAACCCGTGTATTCAATGCTGGAGGAGTAAGTCTTACAAAACGAATCTATGAAGGTACAGTCTATAAGTTACTATTTACTATAAAAGATGATTGTATGAATTTAAGTGATGCATTACAGGCAGGTTTGGCGAAAGCTGCTGAGTCAAACGATCATCATGATCAAGCATGGGCATTGCGTAATACATTGGATCTAGTTATGGGCGGCCCACCTCGTCAGCCACCTGGCGCACAAAATAGATAGTTTATATTCGATTATGTATGCAAAAATAATAATAATATATTTAAACATATTATTTGTTTTGCCTCTTTATGCTGGTGAAAATATCGTTACGGATAGAGAAAGCTTTGCAAAAGAATACGCAACACTTAAAAGTTTATTACAAAAAGTTAAGACTAAAGAATTAGCAATTTTATATAAACCACAAATACAGCAAGAACTAGACCGTCTAAAATCCTCTCAAATTAGTGGTGGCGAAGAATTTAGTCGTTTATCTGAGCATGAACAACAAGTGTTTATTAAAAAATATCAAAATAACCATTTTCATTGTGGAGAAGTCACGCAAGTGATGAAGGAACGCAGAAGGATATTATTAGATCCTCATCTCTTTAAAATCATTGGGCCTTTAGTGCAAAATATCCCGTAGTCAAACTCATTCTCTTCAATGTAAAAATGTCTAATCTATGCAAGGTAGTGTTCTGCAGTTTGAAGTTTTTTTTGCATAAGTCATTTCTCATTTTCTTTTTAACCATATCCTTATCAGGTTGTGTTGCACTTTTGCTCAGTGGCCACCTTAGTTTCAGTCACTATGAATCGAAGAGCAGAACATTTAAATGCAAACTCCCTGGTGGGGCTTTAAATGGCCGTTTAGAAGTAACCGATCGAAGTAACGAGATCGGCGAGACCGCCACCTTTAGTTTGGACTTAGGTTTGTTATGGCGTATAGATCATTTACGTATAGGTAAGCATAAGCTTGCGATGTTAAATCAATCTGCAATTAAACCTGAGGCAAAAAGGTTACAGTTAGATAAAGCAAAAGAGGATTATTTTAACCTGTATCTAAGGAAGAATACGGATAATGTTGAGGTTAAATGGGAACAATTTGATCAGGTGAATGGTGTAGAAGTGTTAATCGCCAACACTTATATCAAGTGGGGGGATAAAGAAGAAGTGCGTGAAATCTTATTTTCAATCGATGGTGACTACTTGAATATTATTCACTTTGCACAAAATCTATCGAATGAATTACAAACGTTTACTACAGGTGCGAAAGGTTTTTATAAAAGTTGTGAGTTCTATTGATCGGGGTTGGTTAGGTTATCAATTAGCGCTCACAGTACGTGTGCTTGCCCAATGTCTTAATTGTTCTACTTTTTCCGCCATGACTACTGATAAGGGCTTAGTATTCAGCAACTCTTCTAATAACTGAATTTGCTTAAGCGGAGAATTTTCAGCATGCGCAGCATATAGCGCTGAAACCACGGCTTGTTCAATTTCAGCACCCGAAAATCCATCACTAATTTGTGCCAGTCTGCCTAAATCAAATCTATCCTCAGGAATATCTCGCTTAGTTAAATGAATGCGAAAAATTTCTTGTCGGGTTTCATTATCAGGAAGATCAACAAAAAAGATTTCGTCCAGCCGTCCTTTGCGAATTAGTTCTGGGGGTAGTGCTTCGATATTATTAGCAGTAATAGCAAGAAATACAGGTTGTTTGCGTTCCGCCATCCAGGTCAAAATTGTACCGAGCACACGATCACTAGTGCCAGTTGTATCATCCCCACTGCTAATACCTTTTTCGATTTCATCGATCCACAATACACAAGGCGACATCACCTCGGCAGTTTTGATAGCAGCACGCAGATTCTTCTCGGTCTCTCCGATAAACTTATTGAACAAACTCCCCATGTCTAAACGCAATAATGGTAAACCCCATACGCCCGCGATTGCTTTGGCAGTTAAACTTTTACCACTGCCTTGAACGCCAATCAATAATACTCCCTTAGGTCGGTCTAAACCTTTCGGAGGATTGTCAGAAATAAAGATCTCTTTGCGGTGATCTAACCACTTTTTTAATTTTTTCATGCCGGCAACATCAGAAAATTTTGCAGTGTCATATTCAAACGACAGACCATTATCACGACTTAATAAACGATATTTAGCTGCCATGATTTCAGGTAAATCCGATGTGCAGAGCGCGCCCATCTTCAGCAATAGCCTGGCGTGCAAGTCTGCGAACATCTTGTTCGGGCAGGCCGGTTAAATTACGTGCGAGTAAGTCAACGACATTATCATCTTGAATTACATGTTTGGATTGGTTTTTACCCTGCCATCGTATTGCCTCTTGTACAACGATGTTGCGTAGTTCTTTGATTGTAGGTAAACGTAATTCAAAATGTGCTACAAACTTTTCTAGCTCTGCAGGAATTTTTAAATTATGACTAACAAAAACAAGCGTGTTGGGTTTGTCATCATACTGAAGCGCAATTTCTTTAATAGTACGAACATTAAATGGATCTTCCATATAAGGATGGAAATCCATAAATAAATAAATACCCGATTTTGGGCCGCTACGTATATGCCGCAATGCTTCTATGGGCTCTTTGTTGAAAGCTTGTGGCCGCATATCCTCCATGTCGATTCTCTGTAGACCCTCTGTGACAGCCCATTTATATAGCTGTGCAGGGAACTCAATGACTAATTGAGTAAATAATTTCAATACATGCGCTTCATCGTGGGTTTCGATGACGATGATAGGAGTTTTGGATTTGATTAAGACCTTGAGGTCATTTAACTCATACATAGAGAGTTGCCCAGCCTCAGAAAGGAAGAATTTTTATCATTAAGTATGTTTTAGCATTGAACACATTCGCTATGCAAGATATTGCATACTAAAGTGTGCAATACAATGGATTATCCGTTGTGCAAATAAAACTTAAATTGGGGTTGTAAAAAGTTATCTTGCATTCATAAGACATATGACTGAATCAATAGAAACTGTTGGAGAATCAATGAATGGGGTTGTACTATTCGTGGCGCTTAGTTTCATTATCAGTTAAAGAAATTACTCATTCTTAAATTTTTTGAATATTATTTATGTCTTCTGATTGTATTTTTTGCCGTAAAGTCGATCTGATATATCAAGGTGAGTTGACATTTATTAGTCAGGATAAATATCCTGCATCTCCAGGTCATTTGCTCATTGTTCCAAATCGACATGTACCCAACTATTTCGACTGCACCCAAGAAGAAGTTACTGAGTTATGGCAAGAAGTTCATCATGCTAAACAATTAGTTGAAGAGAATCATAAGCCGGATTCATATAATATTGGAATCAACGTGAGCAAGGCCGCAGGTCAATCAGTTCCACATACGCACATTCACTTAATACCCAGATATGAAGGTGATGTGCCAGACCCAAGAGGTGGGGTAAGAAGTGTGATTCCAAAAAAACGAACTTACACTAAAACGACAGAATAAATTTTAAGTAGTCAGAATAATGTCGCAATCATCTAGGCAAAACGAATTGAGAGAAATTCGTATTAATCCAATTGTCCCTACAGAATCCGTTTTGGTTTCTACTGCACGAGGATTGCGTCCCCGTAAAGCTGAAAAACCACAAGAATTAAGTACTGAGTCGAAAGTCGAGACCTGTCCATTCTGTAAAGGCAATGAAGATAAGACACCACCTACTCTAAGCAGTTGGCCGAATGAAGAAAGTTGGGCGATTCGTATTGTCGAAAATTTATTTCCTGTATTGAGTGATCGGCAGCAAATACAAAGTTTAAGTTTTGGTTTGCAACAAGTGATCGATGGATATGGCCGACACGAAGTGGTCATTGACCATAATAATCACTCGATTCATGTAGATCATATGTCTCAAGAACATCTACATGCATTGTTTAAAATTTATCGTGATCGTATGCAAGTGCTGTATGACAGCGATCCCCGTATTAAGTATGTACTGGTATTTAAAAATTTTGGTCCTGCTGCAGGTGCAAGTATTGCACACACTCATAGCCAGATTGTTGCTATGCCTGTAGTACCCGAGAATGTTGCAAATGAACTGCAACATTCCTATATACATTTTCAAAAATTTAATCAGAATATTTTTTCGCATTTAGTAGACGAGGCGCTGACATTTGAGGCTACGATTTATGATCGTGAATCAGGGGAAGTGCGTCGCAAGATAGATGTTGGACAATATGTAATCGAAAAAACCAAACGATTCATCGCCATAAAACCTTTTGCCAGTCGTTTTGAATGGGAAGTGCAAATATTTCCGCTCTTCCCCCAGGCTGACTACCTAGAATGCTGTAATGAAGACCTAGAAGATTTTGCTTTATTAGTTAAACGCACAATGTCTAGGCTTAATGAAGTGATTGGCGGTGCACAGTACAATTATTTTTTACATTCCATTCCACATGGTGAAGAATTTAAAAAATATCATAATAGTTATCAATGGCACCTAGAGATTTGCCCTAGAACCAGCATACCCACGGGCTTTGAGCTTGGGTCTGGGCTATTTGTAAGCACAGTGAGCCCGGAAGATGCGGCTAAAAAGTTACGCGAGGTGAATATAGAATAAGAAAATTAAGTGTCTAGCCATGTGTTTTCTATAGTAAAATACTAGGCAATAACAAATAACAAAATGAATCACTCAAGATTCTAAATTAAAACTCATAGCGACTTATGTGGTACAACTTTCCACAATCAAGATTAATCCAAATCTATAAAATTCTCACACTGACAGTTCTTCTGTTATTTGTTTGTGTGTCATGTACGACACTTGGTCCAGATTTTGAAACTCCAAAAGCGGATGTGTCTGATAGCTGGATTGACAGCACTTCTTCTAATATAAATACAAAAGAAAATAATCTAGAAAACTGGTGGAAAGTATTCAATGACCCTATCCTCGATTCTTTAATTTCTTCTGCATATAAGCAAAATTTAAGTTTACAAGTTGCTGGTTTACGCGTGCTTGAGGCACGTGCACAGTTAGGTATTGCAGTGGGTAATTTATATCCACAAAAACAACAAGCAAGAGGGGGTGCAACTTATAACACCCTTAGTGAAAATGCGGCTAACACTGTCCAAGGTGACTTGGATTATTGGAATTATGATTCTGGTTTTGATATTGCTTGGGAATTAGATTTTTGGGGAAAGTTCAAGCGCGGAATAGAGTCTGCAGATGCGAGCTTATTAGCAAGTATGGCAGATTATGATGACTTTTTAGTAAGTCTACTTGCAGAAGTGGCAAATGCTTATGTTGCGATTCGCACTTTTGAAAAACGTATCCAACTTGCCGAAGAAAATGTGGAGCTGCAACAACATAGCTTGCGTATTACTGAAGTACGTTTTGAGAATGGGGCAACAACTGAGCTAGATGTGCAACAAGCGAAAACATTACTACGCAACACCCAAGCGTCAATTCCTCAGTTAAGAGCAGGAAATCGACAAGCCCGCCATGCCCTAAGTACTTTATTAGGGAAACCTCCTGAAGAGCTGAATGTAATTTTAGATGGCGCGATTGAAATTCCTGCAGCGCCTCTCGAAGTTGCGGCTGGAATACCTGCAGAATTATTACGTAGGCGGCCCGACATTCGAAGAGCAGAATTTGAAACCGCAGCGCAAAGTGCATTAATTGGAGTGGCAAAGGCGGACCTTTATCCAAGTTTTTCTTTGGTGGGTTCACTAGGCCTGAAATCAAGTAGTAAAACCAATACAACGCGCAGCGGTGAAGATGGTGCTGATGAGTTATTTGATAGTGATAGCATAGAGTTTTTTGGTGGACCGTCTTTTAGTTGGAATATTTTCAACTATGGCCGCATTAAAAACCAAGTACGTGTACAAGATGCACGTTTTCAGCAGTTGCTTATCAACTATCAAGATACTGTATTACGCGCTGCTCGTGAGGTTGAAGATTCTATGGTAGGTTTTTTACAAGCGAGGCAAGCTGAAGAATACTTAAGTGAAAGTGTTGCAGCTGCATCACGTTCGGTTGAGCTAGCACTTATTCAATATCGAGATGGCGTTGAAAATTATCAACGTGTAATTGATACACAGACTTCACTTGTAAGTCAGCAAGATATATGGACTCAAACGCGTGGAAGTATCGCAACGAATCTAATCGAGATGTATAGAGCCTTAGGCGGGGGTTGGCAAATTCGCCAAGCCAAAGGAAAGAATGAAAATTATGTGCCAGAAAATATAAAAAACAAAATGCGTGAAAGAACAGATTGGGGAAAGTATTTAGACCAATAATAGTTTTTCTGTAGAGGAAGTTAATATGAATATGACAATAATAAAAAAACATATACTTACTGCAGAAAAAATTACAATATTTCTAATTTTTGTCTCCTTGCTTGTTGCATGTTCTAAAGAAGAAGTTGTAGAAGAAGAGCCGATACGTCCAGTGCGTGCTATGCAAGTATCTGATGTCTCACAACTAGGATCACGCACATTTCCTGGCCGAGCACAGCCCACACAAGAAGTAGATTTGGCCTTTCGAGTATCCGGACCATTGATTGACTTCCCAGTAAAAATCGGGGATCAAGTAAAAGTGGGTGATGTCGTCGCTAGAATAGATCCCAGAGATTTCCAAGTCAGCGCAGAAGCGGTAAAAGGTAATTTACAAGAAGCACAAGCTGCATTTAGAAGAGCAGCGAATGATTATCAGCGCGAATTAAATATTTTAAAACAAGAACCCGGTGCAACGAGTAAAGCTGCTGTAGACCGTAAGCGTGAAGAACGCGATCGTGCTGCTGCTAATATTAAGTCCTTACAGGCTTCACTTACTTCAGCACAGGATCAATTGGAATACACATTTTTAAAAGCACCATTTGATGGTGTCGTCGTATCTACTTTTGTAGAAAATTTTGAGGATGTCAATGCTAGACAAGCTATTTTAAGAATATTAGATGACTCGCGTATCGAAATGATCGTGAATATTCCCGAAAATTTAATCTCATATGCACAATATGTGAAAAAAGTGTTTGTGAGTTTTGATGCATTCCCTGAAAACGAGCTTGAGGCAACCATAAAAGAAATCGGCACTGAAGCCTCTTCTACTACGCGCACATATCCGGTTACCTTGATTATGGATCAACCTAGGGAGTTTAAGATTTTGCCTGGCATGGCAGGCAAAACATTGCGTGCAGAAATGACTTCGCCTGATATTTTAAAAGAGGTTGGGCAAGAGGGAATTGAAATTCCAATCAGTGCTACTTTTACTTCAAGTGAGGCAGATCAAACTTACGTTTGGATCATCGATGAAGCAAAAAATAGTGTTTCAAAAAGAGCTATTGTAACGGGTGCGCTAACAGATAGCGGTATCCGTGTAACTGAAGGTCTTTCGCCGGGTGAATGGATCGCGATAGCAGGCGTGAACTATTTAAGTGAAGGTCAAAAAATAACTATTCTAGAAGAATAAAAAGGCAATCAAGTGGTTCTTGCTGAGTTTGCGGTAAAAAATAAAGTTGTAACGTACTTTGCAGCGTTTATCATTTTAGTTGCAGGTATTGCTAGCTTTTTTAAGCTAGGACAATTAGAAGATCCTGATTTTTCTATCAAAGTTGCGGTTATCTCCACTGCATATCCTGGCGCAAGTCCTGAAGAAGTAGAGAAAGAAGTCACAGACCGAATTGAACTGGCGATACAACAGCTCGAACAAATTGATTTCATCGAATCCAAATCGACCGCTGGATTATCGATTGTATTTGCAAACGTACAAGAAAAATATTGGGCGGATCGTTTACCTCAAGTATGGGATGAATTGCGTAGAAAAGTTCGTGACGTCGAAGCGTATCTACCACCTGGAGCACAAAAACCTAATGTAAATGATGATTTTGGAGATGTGTATGGACACTTGCTTGCGATTGTCGGTGACGGCTTTAATTATGCCGAAATGGAAAAGTATGCCAAGGAGTTAAAGAAAGAATTAAGCCTCGTTGAAGGGGTCGCACGCGTAGATTTATGGGGGGTTCAAGAAAAAGTTATTTACCTTGATGCCTCAGAATCACAACTTGCCTCACTTGGAATAAGTGATGAAAGTTTAGAGAATACTTTGAGATTGCAAAACGAGGTCGTGGATGCAGGAAATGTAAATGTTCAAAATAGACGCTTACGAATTGCGCCTACAGGTGAATTTCAAACACCGGAAGACATTGCCGATTTAATCATTCAACCTTCTACACTTGATTTACTGCAAAATTCTTCAAGTAATAACGTTTCTCAGCAATCAACTGAACTCATTCGAATTCAGGATATTGGTACGGTTCGAAGAGGATATCGAGAACCTGCAACTCAACAGATGAGATTTAATGGTGAACCCGCAATTGGATTGGCTATCAGCAATCAACCAGGCGTAAATGTAGTCGAAATGGGTAGAGCGGTTGCTACGCGATTACAAGAATTAAATAAACAATTACCTATTGGTATTGAAGTTAAGCGTGTGCACTGGCAAGGAGATGTGGTTGCTGAAGCAGTAAATGGATTTCTTATAAATTTTGTAGAGGCCGTTCTTATTGTATTAGTTGTGCTCACAGTAGGGATGGGATGGCGGCTAGCATTTATTATAGGAGTTGCTCTAGTCGCTACTATTCTTGGTAGTTTTGTTTTAATGGCATTGTTCAACATTGATTTACAACGCATGTCTTTGGGTGCATTAATAATCGCGTTGGGTATGATGGTGGATAACGCCATTGTTGTAGCGGATGGATTTGTCACTCGGTTACAACGAGGTATGGATCGGGCTAAAGCTGCAATTGAAGCCGCTGCTCAACCTGCTATGCCTTTACTTGGTGCAACAATTGTTGCAGTAATGGCTTTTTATCCAATCTTTTCCTCTGTGGAAAGTGCTGGGGAATATTGCCGTACCTTATTTACCGTAGTTGCAATATCTTTATTAGTGAGTTGGATTATTTCAATGACACTCACGCCTTTGCAATGTATCGATATGTTGCCTGCACCAAAAAATGGTGTTAATAGTGAAGATCCTTATTCAAGCGGTTTATTTCTAAAATTCAGAAGAATATTAGAAAAAGCAATTCGTTTTCGTTTTTTTACGATTATTGCGATGGTAGGTTTGCTCGTAATCGCAATCATTGGGTTTGGGAATGTTAAACAATTATTTTTTCCAGATTCATCAATGGAGAAATTTATAATTGATTATTGGGCGCCGCAAGGTTCAAGAATTTCTCAAACCTCAAATGACCTAAAAAATATTGAAACAAAATTACTCAAAGACGAACGTATCGCCGCAGTAACAAGTTTCATTGGATCAGGTCCACCCCGTTTTTACTTACCGGTAGAGTCCGAGCAGCCCAATCCTGCTTATGGTCAATTAATCATCAATGTACATGACTTTAAAGATATTGATGATTTAGTTGCAGAGTACGATCGCTATTTATCCTCTGCATATCCTGAAGCTGTCATGCCGGTACGCAAGTTTGGTGTGGGGCCATCAAATACTTGGCGATTTCAATTACGTATAAGTGGGCCAAGTGATGCGAGCTCAGAAAAATTACGCAGCATTTCAGATCATGTAGAACAGATAATAGAAAATTCTCCTGTAGGAGGTTTGCATCAGACAGATTGGCGGCAACGTATTCAGAAGGTCGTCCCAAGTTATAATGAAGAGCGAGGCAGATACGCAGGAATTCAGCGCGATGATATCGCTCGTGCAACCAAGCGAGCTTATGATGGCCGCCGTGTAGGGTTATATCGTGAAGATGATGACCTCATTCCTATTATTCTTCGTCATGTTGAAGAAGATCGAAGAAATGTTAGTGGTCTTGATGTTTTACAAATACAACCAGCAAATAGTACTCAAACAATCCCTCTATCGCAGGTAACCAATGGTGTAAAAGTAGAATGGGAAGACCCCATTATTTGGCGGCGTGATCGTAGTAGAACGATTACTGTGCAAGCAAATCCTATTTATGGTGAAAGTTTAGTGAACTTAACCTCGTTTATAAAAAATGAAATCAATTCTATTCAGCTTCCGCCTGGCTATAAAATTGAATGGGGTGGTGAGCTAGAAGACTCCACCGATGCACAAGCCTCGCTTATTCCAGGTGTTATTCCAGCGGTAGCAATTATGTTATTTATCGTGGTTGCATTGTTTAATGCATTTCGCCCACCAGTCATTATATTTTTAACGATTCCATTTGTAGTGATTGGTATGACTATAGGTCTATTATCAACTGGTGCAGCGTTTGGTTTTGTTGCCTTATTGGGTGCAATGAGCTTGTCAGGCATGATGATTAAAAATGCTGTGGTGTTGCTCGATCAAGTAAAAATCAATGTGGAAGAAGGCATGAATCAATATGAAGCAGTTATTCAGGCTGCACTTTCTCGTTTACGCCCCGTTGTACTAGCTGCGGCAACCACCGTATTAGGTGTTATCCCACTGATTCAAGATGTATTTTGGATTGGTCTGGCTGTAACGGTAATGGCAGGGCTTACCTTCGGTACTCTTTTAACTATGATACTTGTACCTGTTTTCTATGCAACTTTTTATAAAGTGCCTGCACCAAAAAGTAGCTTAGTGTAATGCTTGGTAGGGCGGTTTTTTTCTGTGATCATTGAACGCCTTATAAGTTTTAAGCAAACTCTATTTGTAATCCTAAAACGAATCAAAATACAGACCTATAGCATTTAATCTAATGCTTGATACATTAGAATTGAATCATGGACGATATTCCTCCAGAAGATCAAAACAAGCAGATTGGCAAAGGCATGATCATTATTGCCTGGATTTTGATTTTTGGTATGTTTGTGTGGTTTTTTGGAATATTAGAAACCAATAAACGCAATCCAAACCAGAATGTCAGTACTAAAATTTCTGATAATGGTAAAAAAGAGATCGTGTTAAAAAGCAGTAGTTATGGTCACTATGTAGCTACAGGAAAAATCAATAATCAAAAAGTCACTTTTCTAGTGGATACCGGTGCAAGTTATGTCTCAATCCCTGAAGGTGTTGCAACTAAATTGAACTTGAAAAAAGGTGCACCTTTTCTTGTATCAACTGCAAACGGAACGGTTACAGTCTATGCAACAAAAATAGATGAAATCAGCATAGGTGAGATTAGGCTCCACGATATTAAAGCAGATATTAACCCACACATGGAAGGTGAAGAAATTCTATTGGGCATGTCTTTTTTGAGAAATTTATCTTATACCCACGAAGGTGAGCAACTCACTATTTGGCAGTAAAAACCACTTCTTTTTATTTGCTAAATCTTCATTGTTTAGTTGACTAGATCATTTATATTTTGTTGAATTCCTCCGGATTTAGCTATTTATGAAAACGATTATTATAGTAATAATAATTCAATTTACATAAAATAACCGATAGCGCATATTTACTCCTATACAGATTTTTAAGGAGTTTAGCTATGAGCACAATAGACATTGGTATTGAAGAACAAGATAGGCAAAAAGTCGCAGAAGGACTTAAGCATTTGCTTGCTGATTCGTATACTTTATATCTACAAACACATAACTTTCATTGGAATGTAACCGGTCCTCAATTTACTGAATTGCATGTCATGTTTGAACAGCATTACACAGAATTGGCTACAGCTGTAGATGAAATTGCAGAAAGAATTCGCACTCTTGATGTGGCAGCGCCTGGTACGTATAAAGAGTTTGCAGCATTAAGTAGCATTAGCGAAGTTGACGGTGTGCCTGCTGCGAAGCAAATGGTTGAGTTGTTAAAAAATGCACATGAAAAAGTAGTTAAAACCTGCCGTAAGGTGATAGCGGTTGCCCAGCAAGCAAATGATGAATCTACACTTGCTCTAGTATCTGATCGTATGCGAATTCATGAGAAAACGGCATGGATGCTACGTGCGATTAACACGTAGCATTCAGGTTAGAAAATTAAATTTGAAATTCAGTATTGAGAATTTTGGGTACTTGAATATTTTTTAGCTGAATATATCGGGGTAGACCTGCTCGATAAGGCGGATAGGCCTCGCCTTTAATAAGAGGGGCAAGGTAGGTGCGACAGCGTTGTGTAATTCCAAATCCGTCTTTTGAGATGTAATTACGTGGCATCATCTTTTCTACATTCGCAACTTTTGCTAATGAAGTGCTACCAATTTTCCATCGATAAGGTTTATTAGATGTACGCACGATAATAGGCATGATTGCAGTTTTACCTTGTAAGGCAAATTGTACTGCGGCTTTACCCATTGCGTAAGCATGATCTACATCGGTTTTCGAGGCAATATGACGTGCGGCGCGTTGTAAGTAATCGGCAACGGCCCAGTGATATTTATAACCGTGTTCTTGTTTAACCATATCCGCAATTACAGGTGCAACGCCACCCAATTGCTTATGCCCAAAAGCATCCACACTGCCCGCATCGGCTAAAAATGTACCATCTTCATAACGGGCACCTTCGGAAACACAAATTACACAAAAACCATAATCGTCTACGCATTGTTTAACACGTTTTAAAAAGGCTTTTTGATCAAATGCAATTTCTGGAAAAAGAATAATATGTGGCGCATCGCCTTTTTGTTCTGCAGCTAGACCGCTGGATGCAGCGATCCACCCCGCGTGGCGGCCCATTACTTCCATGACGAATACTTTTGTCGAGGTTTCAGCCATAGACTTGACATCAAAAGCGGCTTCCTTAATGGATACCGCAACATATTTTGCGACTGATCCAAATCCAGGACAGTTATCTGTAATTGGCAAATCGTTATCCACCGTTTTAGGAATCCCAATACATTGGATCGGATAACCCATTTTTTTACTTAATTGCGAGACTTTATGGGAGGTATCTTGCGAATCCCCTCCACCATTGTAGAAGAAGTAACCAATATTGTGCGCTTTAAAGACATCGATCAGTCTTTCATATTGTGCACGGTTCTCTTCAATGCTTTTTAGCTTATATCGACAAGACCCAAATGCACCGGAAGGAGTGTGCTTTAGAGCTGCGATTGCACTTGCAGATTCTTTAGAGGTATCAATGAGATCTTCGGTTAGTGCGCCGATAATTCCATTTCTACCTGCATAAACTTTGCCTATTTTATTTTTATGTTTACGTGCGGTTTCGATGACACCACACGCAGTGGCATTGATGACAGCAGTTACACCGCCGGACTGTGCATAAAATGCATTACGTTTTTCCATGATTTGTATTCTATAAAGTTATTGTTAAGAATTAATTTCTTATGGGCTCATCAATTATTCATTCACTCGTTTAGCTAATTAGAGTAGTAGGCGCAGTCTTTTTTCTCGATTATGGTGTTCTAAGGAATTTACTAAATGGAGCGATTATTATGCGAGTAATCTTATTAGGTGGACCGGGTGCAGGTAAAGGCACTCGTGCTAAATTCATTGAAGAATTGTTTAACATTCCACAAATTTCAACTGGAGATATGCTCAGAGCGGCAGTTAAAGCCGGCACTCCTTTAGGACTCGAGGCTAAAAAAGTGATGGAATCTGGTGGGTTGGTGTCCGATGAAATTATTTTGGGTTTAGTGAAAGACCGCGTCGCTGAAAGCGACTGCGCGAGCGGATATATATTTGATGGCTTTCCGCGCACACTTGCTCAGGCAGAGAGCTTGAAGAAGCAAGGTGTAGAAATTGATTATATTGTAGAAATTGATGTGTGTGATGAAGAGGTCCTGAGACGCTTGACAGGACGTCGTGTACATCCTGGCTCAGGTAGGACGTATCATATTATTTTCAATCCACCTGAAGTTGAAGGTAAGGATGATGAAACAGGTGAAGACTTAATTCAAAGAGACGATGATAAAGAAAAGACTGTGAAGGAACGCTTGAAAGTCTATCACGATCAAACAGAGCCACTTATTAACTATTACAAAACTTGGTCAAGCAGCGGTGAAAGTGATGCGCCTAAATATAGGAAGATTGGTGGCGTCGATACAGTAGATGAAATCCGCGATCAAATTAAACAAGCACTAAGTTGAACGTTATCAAACTTCTAATTTGAAGATTATCCTCGCCATAGCTGCCTTGTTTGCAGTGGTATGGTATTGGCAAGATAGTCTTCGCAGTCGTGAGTTTACGCTTAAGCACTGCCGCCGTTTATGTAAGGAACATAATGTTCAGTTTCTAGATCAAACCGTGCATGTAGCACGAGTACGCATCGCAAAAAATCAGAGACATCATTTTTTCTTGCGTAGATTTTACGCTTTTGAGTTCAGTATTGGTGGTGTTGATCGACACAACGGTGTGGCTGTGGTCTCAAAAGAAAAAATTGAATACCTTTCTTTATTGCATCCAGATGGTGAAATTATTGAAGGCAGTCCGCCTGTAGATTAATAAAATAATACCTATAGTTTTGGTGTGTGCAAAAACTTAATATGTATATATATAAAATCAAGCTCTAAATTTTTCTACATTCCAATGTTTCGAATTTGCGTGTATACATAAACAGGAAACGCCATGTTTTTGTATACGTGTTTCGCCAGCTGCACCAGGATTAAGTACCCATGGATCTTCGTTTTGGTCACACACAAGACGATGACTATGACCATATACGATAGCTTTAGCCGCAGGGAAGCAAGCACGTAGTTTTTTGTGCCACATATCATATTCCGAATAGTATTCGTCTCCGTGGGTAATTGTGATGTTACCTCCAGGCAAATTGATTTCGGCAATTTGTGGAATTTTCTCTAATTCATTATGTTCCGTGCTTTCCCATTGCCAAGTAGTATCATTATTTCCACAAACGGATACGACGTCATCGCAAATTTCATTGAGTTGTTCAATAACATTTAAACAACCAATATCACCAGCATGCAGAATTAAATTGCTGCCATTTAAATGATTAATAATAGACGGATTGATATAGCAATGTGTGTCGGATAACACGCCAACTTTCATATCGTCTGCGTTGCTAAAATCAAATTGTTGCTTGTCTAACAGTTTATTCATGATAAGACTTTAGACGATTCTGAAGGCAGTCAGCAATATTGCAATGCAGATATAGAATAGACTAGTTCCTGATCCAACCAATTTCGACAGCTGTTTTTTCGCCTACTACACAGGATTTAAGACTACTTGCCATTCTCGATAGCTGAGAAGTTTCTGCAATGGTGCCAGCCATGATTTCAGCGCGTCGTTGCGGATAAACAGGCTTTCGATTGGGTTCAGCTAAACCATCGGGTGGGATAGGATTACCTGCCACATCATATTTATCAACTGCGCCTACGGTATGTAGCAGTTCGTGCGCAATCACAATATTATTTTGTTTAGCTTGCGTATGACTTGCAAATGCATGCACGATACCTAATAAACCTTTTTGTAGACCTAAAGAATGCTCAAGCTTTTGATTAGGTATGTCTTCATGGTAGAGAACAAAAATACGTATACGATGTTTATTAGATTTATCGTCAGGAGTATTTTGCATTGCCCACCAGCGTAATTTCATACTCCATAATGCGATGGTTATAGGATTGGCATCAGCTTTTGGAGGTTTTGGGGGTAGAGCGCTTACTGCTTTTCCCAAAGTGGTAGAGGTGGGAGTAGAACTAACCACGTCATATTTTTTACTTTCTCGTTTTATAAATTCATCAATATCTGAAAAATTTTTAGTGCTAAGTTTTTTAATATATTGATCAACCTTGTTATTGGAGTCAGCATTGATTGGAAATATCACAACTTCCAGCGGTTTGTACCAGCCTTGAGTAACTAAACGCTGGTCCTGGGTGTATAACAAGACCGCAGCCAATAAGAAAATTAATAGTAAGATTCTGAAATTTTTAAAAGTAAATATGCGCATTCGTAAAGCATAAGATTTATACTTGTAAGCTCAATTAAACTTAGATTATCGGTTATAAATCAGAGCCATTTGGTAGCTACTGTATGTCATGACACATCAAGTTAACCTTAAATCTGGAAAATACAAATTCATGGCTGATGAACATGAATCGATATTAGATGCTGCAATTCGTGCAGGTGTTCCGTTGAATTACGGGTGCAGTAATGGAAATTGTGGTTTGTGTAAAGCAAAGATAGTGTCAGGAAAAACTTTGCAGCTACGCAAGCACGATTTTGTGATAGGTGACGCTGATAAAATTCAGGGTCACGCGTTAATGTGTTCGACAACCTGTCAAAGTGATCTGGTAATTGAGGCTGAGGTTGCAGCAACTGCAAGTGATATCCCAATACAAGAGCTTCGCGTCAAAGTACGTAAAATTGACCGTATTAGTGATGATTTGGTGATCATTACCTTGCAAGTACCTAGAAGTATGCGATTGCGTTTTATGGCAGGCCAATATATGCGCGTTTATGATGATCAACAACGCTCACATGAGTATGCGATTGCTAGTTGCCCATGCGATGAAAAACGTATTGAATTTCATGTTCGTAAGCTTGAAGAGGATACTTTTTCTCACATGGTCTTTAAGCAACTCAGTGTGGGTGATTGGTTAAATTTACAAGGTCCATATGGCGACTTTGTAGTTGATGACAGTAGTGATGTTCCCATTGTAATGATTGCATTTGATACTGGGTTTGCAGCAATAAAAAGCTTATTAGAACATGTTACTGCACAAGAAAAAGAGCGAGCCATTTTTCTATACTGGCTAGCTTGTGGGGCAGAGGGTTTGTATTTAAATAATTTGTGTCGTTCTTGGGCGGACGCACTAGATGAATTGCATTATATTCCTTTGCACATAGACAGGAATGTTGATCAATTATTAGATAGCGAATACGAAGGTCTAGGTATTATTGAAGATAAGCTTGTCTCGTCATTACATCATATACAGAGCTTACAAAATGCAGAGGTCTTTCTAGTATCGCCCGAACCGATTTCTAAGCTGGTTAAGCAAATGCTTATGGCAGAAGGATTTCAATCCAGCCACATTCATCATGAAATCATTCGTGGTAATCCAAATTTACAATGCATTCATCCATCGGGTGTAGTTTATGATTGACTGCAAATGTAGTTTTGTCGCAACACTAATAACTGAAGATTATGCTTGTGAAAAAGCACAATTAGTCACGCGGCGTGCAGGTCCTGACATTGCTTGTACTTCTGAAGCAGGAAGTCAATGTTGTGTGCAACTCTATAATCAGTTTAAGGCGGTTAGTTTACCTGCATTTGGTGCGGAAGATGATTTATTAAAAACTCCTGCCAGTGTTTACAATAAAATTCAGTACGGTGGTTTACTAGCCTTAAAAAAGGCAGTTGTAATGGATGATAATACGCAAGATAGGAAAGTAGATAATATTTTTGACTTAGTCCAGCACGCAGAGATAAAGTTTAAAAGCATAGAGAATATTCCATTTGATCAATTTGTAGAGAATATGAAAGAATTCAAAATTAAGAGAAAGAAATCGAAAAGATAATTACTATAGGTGGGATGTTATATGGCATATCAAACAATTATTTCCGTTGATGAATTAAATAAAAATATAAACAATCCAGACTGGATTATTTTTGACTGTAGATTTTCTCTCAAAGATCCTACCTATGGGCTGAATAATTATAATCAAGGACATATATCAGGTGCACAGTTTGCAGATATGGATAAAAATTTATCCTCTGCAATGACTTCAGCATCAGGTCGTCATCCATTACCTGATCCAGCTGTGTTTATCGATAAGTTGCAAAGTTGGGGGGTTAATAATTCTTCACAAATTATTTGTTATGACGATGTGTCGGGTGCTTATGCTGCACGTATGTGGTGGTTGCTAAAATGGCTAGGGCATAATGATGTTGCAGTGTTAGATGGAGGAGTTAACAAGTGGACAGAGAGCGGTTTAAAGCTTGAAACAGAAACACAAACTAAGCCTAAAGGTGCCTTTAGTGGTCAAGCAAATAATGACATGTGGGTTGATATAGATTTTGTACAACAACAATTAGAGCAAAATAAAATTAGTTTGTTAGATGCACGTACAAGCGAAAGATTTAATGCACAGGATTCCAAAACAGATCCTATTCCGGGTCATGTGCCAGGTGCACTTAGTTTTCCGTTTGCAGGGAATCTAAACAAACAGGGCTTGTTTTTATCAGCAGATGAGTTGAAACAGCGTTTTGAAAATACGTTTGCTGAACAAGAAAAAAAAGAAGTAATCAATATGTGTGGTTCTGGCGTAACAGCATGTCATAATCTGTTAGCAATGAGTATTGCAGGCTTGCCCATGTCGCGTTTATATGTGGGTTCTTGGAGTGAATGGATTAAAGAAAAAAGCCGACCAGTGGCTACTGGTGAACACTGATATTTTTTTGTTAAAAATGCGATATCGCATTGAAATATAGTCACTTTAACGACTTTATCGCATTAGTTATCCCGTCTGTGAGCTAAATTCTAGAGATCCCTCACAAAGCAAACTACTATTTTAAGGGTATATATAAGAGTTCAGCATAAGAGTCTGTGTTGGATTGTTTTATACACTCTTAACAAATAGGCAAATAATATCTCTCAAGCAAGCTCCAATATGGCTGCCTCCTCAGTCGTGGAAATGAAAAGTAATGTGGCTGCATCATTACTCGATGCAGGGTCATTACCTTTTGCTATTGCATTGTTAAATGCAAGCGATGGCAATGTTATTTTTGCTAATCATCTTATGAGATTAATTTTGCGCGGCAAGGCTGAGGACATCAAAGGTAAAACTATTTCTGGTTTATTCGATGATGCTCAACAAAGAAGTAACGCTATTCAGCGGTTACAAAAAAATAGTTTTGTTCCGCCAAAAAAAATAAAAATTAAAAACTTTGATAATAAAGATCTAGTCGTAGTCGCCGCGACATCTTTAATTCAATATGAAAGTCAATTATGTATCTTAGTTGCTTTTCAAACACCACAAACTGATTCTTCAGAACAAGTAAAGCGCTTACGTATAGCAATTGAGCGCCATAATATGGCGTTGAATGCTGCAAAAATTGGAATATGGAGCTGGGATTTAATGTCGAATCAAATTGCATGGGACGACAACATGCATAGTTTATTTGGAATTGCGCCAGGAAGTTTTTCTGGGAAGCAGAGAGATTTTATAGAATATATGTTACCGGAAGATAGACAAGAGCAACTTGAAATTGGAAAGCATTATTATCAGGAAGGCGGAAACTTTGATACCAAATTTAGAATTTTACGTCCTGATGGGGAAACGCGCGTGATTATTAATCGTGGTGAGGCTACTAAAAATGATCAAGGTGTCGTCACCAATGTGGTTGGGGTTTGTTGGGATGTAACAGAAAACTTTGCTCTTAGCGCTAAAATTGAGCATCAAGCTGTACATGATCCATTAACAGGTCTTCTGAATCGATTTGAAATGCAAAAAAGAATTCAGAATGTTTTAGACACTTTAGAGAGTGAGCCAACGGAAAACACATTTTGTTATTTTAATTTAGATCGTTTTAAAGTCATAAATGATACTTGTGGTCACGAGGCGGGTGATGAATTACTAAGAAAAATTTCTGAGCATATGAAGCCTTACATTACGGAGAAAGATCCTTTTGCACGCATGGGTAGTGATGAATTTGCATTAATCATCACAAATTGTTCGGGCGATGAGGCAAGAAAGGTTGCCGAAACATTATTACAAACCATTCAAAATTTTCATTTTGAATGGACAGGCAAGGTATTTGATGTTAGCGCTAGTATGGCGCTTGTACCAATCTCGGTAGAAAAAAGTGTTAGTGAGATTCTTGGAACAGCAGACGTGTCTTTGGCTGCTGCTAAAGATAGTGGACGAGGACGTATTCATGAGTATAGACCTCATGACTCAACTGTAATCCGTCGTCATGATGAAATGCATTGGGTATTGCAGTTAGAAGATGCTTTGCGTTCCGAACGCTTTCAGCTAAATTTTCAACCGATCATGCCATTACAAGATGTAACAGAAGAAGGCTTGCATTATGAAGTCTTATTAAGAGTACTGGATGAATCGGGAAATGTAATGTCACCACATGAATTGCTTAATGCAGCTGAACAGTTTGACATGGCTACGCGAGTGGATACATGGGTGGTAAATGCATTGTTCGATTGGCTTAAGAAGCATCCAGATCATGTTAACAAATTAAGCTTATGCTCAATAAATCTATCGGGAGCATCGATTGGAGATCAAGCATTCTTAGCATTTCTAAAAGAAAAACTTCAGGATGCTGAGATGTTTGTGAATAAACTTAGTTTTGAAGTAACCGAAAATGCTGCCATTAAGAATATAACTAAAGCTCGCGATTTTATTACTACAATAAAGGATTTCGGTTGTAAATTTGCTTTGGATGATTTTGGTAGTGGCCACTCTTCATTTGCTTATTTAAAGGACTTGCCAGTGGATATACTAAAAATTGATGGCATGTTTGTTAAAGGTATTCACTTAGAAGATGTTAATTATGCGATGGTTAAAGCGATTAATGATGTTGGGCAAGTGATGAAAATGAAAACCATTGCTGAATATGTTGAAAATGAAGAAATTTGTAATGAGCTAAAGAAAATTGGGGTTGACTATGGCCAAGGGTATTACTTTGGCAAATCAGAAAAACTTGAAGAAGTAATCGTTGTGGATTCAATGATCGCTGAACCTGAAGAGCTTGGGTCAACATATTCATCTTAATGTTCTTGGATTACTCACATTCTTAATAATTTAATCTGATTCTGTTATGGTTTAAATCCATATCAGCTTACTTGGATTAATTTTGAAATATTGCAGCAGCTGTGGTTCTTCCGAAATCACATTAAAAATTCCAGAAGGCGATAATCGACCGCGGTTTGTCTGCCCTAGCTGTGATGAAATTTTTTATCACAATCCAAAAATTGTTGCAGGTTGTATTGCTGAATGGCAAGACAAAATATTGATGTGTAAACGTGCAATTGAGCCACGTTACGGAAAGTGGACTCTACCTGCAGGGTTTATGGAGAATCAAGAAACGATGCACGATGCTGCTGCACGTGAAACTCAAGAAGAAGCTACAGCCGAAGTTTCTAATCTAAGTCTTTACACTATGTACAACTTGCCTCATATCAATCAGGTATATGTGATGTTTCGTGCTGATTTAGTAGAAGGTAAGGCAAGTCCAGGGGAAGAGAGTTTGGAAGTTGCGTTAATGACTGAAGCTGAAATACCATGGGATGAAATTGCTTTTCCAGTCATAAAAGAAAGCCTTGAAATATATTTTGAAGATAAGCGTAATCAGTCTAATTTCGAATTACGCTATGGGGATATGCTGCGGTTGGCAGGGAAAAAATTTGAAGTTAAAAGATACTAATGCCTACGAATAAATCCCTGCTTTCGATTATTGAATTAGGTGGTTATCCAGATTTATCTCCAATCTATAGAAAGAATGGCTACGAGCCAATTGTTGTATACAGTATGCGTAAAGCGCTTAGTGCGTTGAAGAAAGTAAGTCCTAGTGTCGTCGTAGCAGAATTTAATTATCAGTCCGACTTTAGAGACCGTACCAGCACGCTCGAGTCATTAATTGCAATAGCACAGCGCAATCGTGATATGAAACTTATCGTATTCTATGAAAAAGAATATGCGCACCAATTTGAAAAGTTAAAAGTTCGTTATGATTTTTATGCTTGTTTCTCTTACCCCATTGAGGAAGAGAGTATTAATGATTTGTTTAAAGAATTAGGCTAGCTACTTTGCTTCAGAACCACCAAGACATGGAGGTGATTTTCTAATCTCACCATGTTTTTCTTGCCATTCCGCAGGTGTTAGAGTGTGTAAAGATAAAGCATGTACAGGTCCCGCTAATTCATCTTTTAAAAGTTGATTTAACATACGATGTCTAGCCACCAGCATCTTGCCAACAAATTCATTGCTGACTACAGTCACTTTAAAATGTGATTCAGAGCCAGGGGGTACATTATGCATGTGGCTTTCATTAGCTACTTTTAAATGTTCAGGCTGTAAAGCTTGAGTAATTTTTTTTTCAATGTTGGCTTGTATTTTCATATAAAACTTATGTGTTGCAGGGATTATTTAAAAATAATAATACACTAGTTAATAGAAAAAAATTTCTTAGCTGTTTGAGTCGTTTCTTCCGCAGTTTGTTCCAAACTTGTTCCACGACACTTTGCCACCGTAGCTAAAATATGCGGTAAGTAGGCAGGTTCATTGCGTCTACCATCTGGATTGGGATATTCGTCTTTAGGTAAATCTCTGGGTAATAGATACGGAGCATCAGTTTCAATCATTAAACGGTTAGCGGGAATGTTTTTTATTACCTTATGTAGATGCTGACCACGACGTTCATCACAAATCCAACCGGTGATGCCGATGTGGCAATCCATGTCGATATAGGTCTCAAGTTCTTCGGCGGTACCTGTAAAGCAGTGTACGACAACTTTGTTAAGTTGCTGTCTAAAAGTTGATAATATTTTTGCAAACTCTTTATGCGCATCCCGTTCATGCAGAAAGATAGGCATATTAAGTTCTGCGGCTAGCTCTAGTTGTGCTTTAAATGCTATTTTTTGTTGCTCAGGTGTGGAATAGTTGCGGTTAAAGTCGAGACCCGCTTCCCCTATAGCAACTACATTTTCATGTTCGGTTAGTTTTTTTAAATTTTCATAACTGTTTTTTTGCCAGTGTTTAGCTAAGTGTGGATGCACACCCGCAGTGGACACCATGCCTTGATATTGAGTTGTCAGTTGACTCGCAAACTCGCTTTCTTTTATATCCGAACCAGTAAGTACAAAATTGTGAACCCCTGCATGGTTCGCGCGCTCTACGACTTCATCAGCATCTTTGCGGAAAGCGCTGCTGGTAAAGTTAAAACCTATATCTACGAGTTCCACGTTATTAAGTTTTATGCAAGATGTGTACATTCATCACAAAACTCACCTTCTTCATTATCTAAGACGATTTGACAGTGTCTGCACAATCTTGTGAAAGTGGGTTCCAGGTTTTCGTCTAAGCAAACACGATCATCGAACACAAAGCATTCACCGTGCCAATGTTTGTTTTGATATTTCTCTAAGTATTTAATAATGCCGCCTTCAAGTTGATAGACTTGATCAAAACCGTAGTTAGCAAGAATGGGCGCACCTTTTTCGCAACGAATTCCACCTGTGCAAAAAGAAACGATTGGTTTATCTTTAGGTAGTTGATTGATTTTATCTTGTAGACCAATAATGTCTCTGAAATTTCTCATTTCAAGATGGGTAGCGTTGTTAAAACTTCCGAGATCAATTTCAAATGTATTGCGCATATCTAGCAAAGTCATATCTTTGCCTTCATCCAGCCAGGTTTTAAATTCATCAATCGATAAATGTTTTGCTTGGTTCGAAGCATTTTTATTCTCAGGATTTGTGATGCTATTTTCACCACTGCCAATTGGCTTGGTGGGCACAAGCTCTTTTCTAACCTTAATGAGTAATCTTTTAAAAGGAATGTTTTCAGAATAGGTCGTGTTGAGTAATAAGTTATTTATCCCGCATAAACTGTCTAATTGAGTTAAAAAGTACTCAATGTCATTTTGAGTACTGGCAATGCCTAGATTGATGCCTTCTGTGCTGATAAAAATATTCCCCTTTATATGTGTTTGACTACAGATCACTTGTACATGCTCAAATACCTTATTGGTGTCATCAATAGTGCTGAATTTATAACCTGCGATATTGGTAATTTTCTCAGACATAATTTTTAAGAAATTAAACGGTACTTAACAAAGATAATAATAATGAGTTAGGGTAGGCATTATGAAAGAAGGTCAACCACAAGTGGTATATCTAAAAGACTATACACCACCTAATTATCTTATCGATGAAGTGCGCTTAGATTTTGATTTAGGTGAGGAAGTTACAAAAGTGACCTCTCAGCTGCAACTACGACGTAACCCGGATTATGCTGGTGATAATACAAGCTTAGAATTGCATGGAGAGGAATTAGAACTTAGATCGATTGAGCTAGACGGCTCACGATTGAGTGCTGGGCAATATATACAGTCAGATGAAATGTTGTTGGTCACAAATGTGCCAGAGAAGTTTTGTCTCACTGTCGAAACTCACATCACTCCGCAAAACAACACTTCGCTTGAAGGTTTGTATAAATCCAGCGGGAATTTTTGTACTCAATGTGAAGCGCAAGGGTTTCGTAAAATCACCTATTTTCTAGACCGTCCAGATGTGATGTCTAAATACACAGTTCGCATTCAGGCAGATAAGAAACGTTATCCCGTATTGCTTTCAAATGGCAATCTTAAAGAAGAAGGCCTTTGCGACGAAGATGAAGATACAGGTAAGCACTATGCGATTTGGGAAGATCCTTTCCCCAAGCCGAGTTATTTATTTGCATTAGTGGCTGGTAGCTTGGTTTTTCTAGAAGGTATGCATCGTACTACTTCAGGCAAAGAAATCATTTTGCGTATTTACACTGAAAAACATAATGCCGATAAATGTGAGCATGCTTTGCAATCTTTACAGAAAGCCATGCAATGGGATGAGCAACGCTTTGGTTTGGAATGTGATTTAGATATTTACATGATCGTTGCAGTAGATGATTTCAATATGGGCGCGATGGAAAACAAAGGACTAAATATTTTTAATTCCAGTTGTGTACTAGCGACTTCTGATACTTCTACAGATAATGAATTTATGCACATTGAAGCGGTGGTTGCACATGAATATTTTCATAATTGGACAGGCAATCGCGTTACCTGTCGTGACTGGTTCCAGCTCAGTTTAAAAGAAGGCCTAACGGTATTTCGTGATCAAGAGTTCACCTCCGATGTTACTTCACGTGCAGTGAAAAGAATCAGTGACGTACGTGCTCTACGTGCCTATCAGTTTGCAGAAGATGCTAGCCCGATGGCGCATCCTGTACGTCCTGCATCGTTTATGGAAATTAATAATTTCTACACACTGACGGTATATGAAAAAGGTGCTGAAATTGTGCGTATGTACCAAACCATGTTTGGTGTCGACGGTTTTCGCAAGGGCATGGACTTATATTTTCAACGTCATGATGGACAAGCAGTGACGACTGATGATTTTGCTGCTGCAATGGCCGATGCGAATCAAGTTGATCTAACTGATTTTAAACGTTGGTATGAACAAGCCGGTACACCTGTAGTGAAAGTGACAGACGATTGGGATGAGAAAACTCATATGTATACGCTTAGCTGCACTCAAACTTGTCCACCGACACCTGAGAGTAAAGATAAAAAGCCATTTGTAATCCCATTAAAAACCTCATTATTAAATGAGCAAGGTGATGTTGTAGAAGATGTACAAATTTTACAATTAGAGCAACGACAACAAACTTTTGAATTTAAAAATATCAGCAGTGAGCCGATTCCAGATTTGTTGCAAGAATTTTCAGCCCCCGTGCAATTGCAATATGACTACAGTAATGATCAGTTAGCCTTTCTGTTAAAACACTCAAGAGATGCATTTAATCGTTGGAATGCTGGTAACCAGCTAGCGTTGAAGGTATTGAAGCACTGTGTAGCGGAGCAAAAAGAATTAAATCAAGTTGATGCGCTTGGTGTGTTAAAGGAGGCTTTACGACATGCTCTGCAACCAAAAACAACAGAAGCTAGTCTGTTAGCAGAATTATTAATATTTCCCAACGAGAAAGATTTAGAAGAGCATTTTGAAAAGATTGATATACGCGCATGTGTACAAGCAAGTGACGCTCTACAGCACAGCATCGCGTCACATTTAGAAACCGATCTGGTTCAAACCTATGAATCTTGTAATAAGCAAGTTGCTTATCAATATAATGCTGCTGAGATGGCGCGTAGAAGATTACAAAATATTTGTTTACAACTATTAAATACTTTAGATAAAGATAGATATAAACAACTTGCGCTAGAACAATTCAAGCAGTCTAGCAATATGACTGAACAAGTCGGTTCCATTAATGCTTTAATTCATTCTGAATGCGAGGAGCGTGAACAAGTTCTCGCTGAATTTGAGCGACAGTGGCGCTATGATAGTTTGGTAATGGATAAGTGGTTGGGTTTCCAGGCACGTTCAAAAGTATCCAATGCACTCCGTAACGTTAAAGAATTGTTACACCACGAGGTGTTTAATCTCAAGAATCCAAATAAAGTACGCGCGCTCATTGGTGTGTTTGCAGGGCAGAATGCTTATCACTTTCACAATCCAGACGGCAGTGGTTATGAATTTATTGCTCAACATGTCATCACATTAAATGATATGAATCCTCAAATAGCTTCGCGTTTGGTGAGAACGTTAATGCGTTGGAAGCTTTATAAAGAACCATGTGGTGAAAAAATGCGCGAGCAGCTAGAAGTCATTGCAGCGCATAAAAACTTATCTAAAGATGTGTACGAAATTGTTTCAAAGAGTTTGTCCCGCGATTAATATTTAGAAACTATTGAACCAAACTAGTCAAAAATCGTATCGAATTCTCGATGCCATGGAGCGTGTAGGCAATCGTTTGCCTGATCCAGTTGCGCTGTTTTTCTTAGGTTTAGTTGTTGTCATGCTGCTTTCGCATTTAGCACAAATGCAACAATGGTCTGTTAATAATGTAAGCGATGCATCCGTAATCACAGCAAAAAGTTTATTGAATACTGAAGGAATTTGGTGGTTGCTCAGTCATTTGGTTGAAAACTTTATTCAGTTTCCTCCTTTAGGGATTGTGTTAGTGGGGATGTTGGGTATAGGTGTTGCAGACCGCAGTGGTTTTTTGCCGATGGTTTTGCAGATGATGAGCATGCGCGTGAAAGGCGTATGGCTTACACCAATGATAATTTTTTTGGGCATTATGTCATCCATAGCCTTAGATGCAGGTTATGTAGTATTGCCTCCTATTGCAGCGGTGTTATTTATACTTGCAGGGCGTTCACCAATAGTAGGCATTGCAGCTGCATTTGCAGGAGTTTCAGCTGGATTTGGTGCTAATTTATTGATTACGAGTTTGGATCCATTGCTTGTAGGTTTTTCACTCGCAAGCGCACAATTTTTAAATCAAGACTATCAAATTGCAGTAACGAGTAATTGGTGGTTCATGATTGCGTCTACTTTTTTACTCACTATTGTGGGATGGTTTATTACTGCAAGATATATAGAGGCAAGATTTACTGCATATGAATTAACTTCATCAGCAACGCAAATTGTTGACATACAAAGTGTGTCAGCAAAAGAAAAAAGTGCGGTAATGCGTGCCTTGTTAAGTATATTTTTACTTCTGTGCATAATTGTTATGTTGACTGTTATTCCGAATGCGCCACTTTTTGGTGTGGGAGAGCACTTTCCGCGCTGGGTAGAAGCCACGGTTCCGCTTTTGTTTATCTTATTTTTAGTGCCGGGAATTGTGTATGGATATAAAGCGGGAACGATTACTAGTCATCGCGACATCGCACGAATCATGGGGGAAACGTTTGCGGCACTAGGTCCGTATATTGTGTTGGCTTTTTTTGCTGCACAATTTATTGAAGCATTTAAATATTCGCACCTAGGTGAAATGCTCGCGATCACTGGGGGCCAGTGGTTGGCATCTATGCAAATCAGTAATTATTTTCTCATCACAGTATTTATTTTTATTGTCATGTTAGGAAATTTATTGATTGGTTCCATGTCTGCTAAATATGCATTTTTTGCCCCTGTTTTTGTTCCTATGTTTATGCAAGTAGGAATTAGTCCTGAGCTTACACAAGTGGCATACCGAATTGGTGATTCTGTAACAAATGTAATTACCCCATTAAACCCATATCTGATTATTGTATTAGCGTTGTTAAAAGACTATTTACCTAAGTCTGGCATAGGTACGTTAATTAGTATCATGCTACCGTATGCGATTGCATTTGCAATTGCATGGCTATTATTATTGTTCTTTTGGATGATGTTGGGTGCTCCATTAGGGCCTAATGGACCATTATTTATTTCTTAAAAAGACTAACTCTGCAAGTTATGACAAATAAAAATATTATTACAGTTTTTCATGATGGACCTTTACATATAACAGGGTCTTTAGAATTGAAAAACGCTGAAGGAGGAACCGTTGAAAAGGGAGAGGAGTTGTATTTATGTCGTTGTGGGCATTCTAACAATAAGCCTTTTTGTGACGGGCAACATAAAAAGGTGGGCTTTAAAGATCAAGGTGAATTTATTAAACCACCTGAATCCATAGAAGAGTTTGTTAATGAAGGCGATCTAGAAATTAAAGTACAAGAAAATGGACCACTTATTTTTCGAGGTAATGCTTGTGTAAAAGATTCAAGCGGGAAAGAAGTAAATAGAAAAGTGGGTGGTTTATGCAGGTGTGGAAGAACGAATAATGCTCCATTCTGTGATGGCACACATACCAAGGTAGATTTTATAGCAGAATGAATGTAAAGATTTTTAAAACCCTTCGGTCGAGGTAAACAGCCCTACACGTAAATCTTTAGTTTTATAAATTTCTTTTCCATCTACGGACATCACACCATCTGCAATTCCCATTGCCGTACCACGGCTGATTACTCTTTTAATATCAAGATGATATTGCACAGTTTTCGCAGTAGGTAAAACTTGGCCCGTAAAACGGACCTCATTAACACCAAGCGCACGACCCCTGCCTGGGTTGCCTTGCCAGGCAATGAAGAATCCCAAGAGCTGCCATAAGGCATCTAGTCCTAAGCATCCTGGCATTACGGGATCACCTGGGAAATGGCAATCAAAAAACCATAAGTCAGGTTTGATATCGAGCTCGGCTTCTACTTCGCCGCGCCCATAATTACCGTTCTCACTCGAAATTTTCGTGATGCGATCCATCATTAACATATTGGGCATGGGTAGTTGTGCATTGCCTGGGCCAAACATTTCACCTCTGCCGCAGGCAAGCAGGTCTTCATAAGAAAAGGAATTTTTTTGCGTCACGATTTGTTATTTCTTGGTTAACTGCATCCATGCAGATTCATGTGATGACAATATGTAATTGTTTGAGTGTAGCAAATGTCGTCTATTATTACTTGTTCTGCTTCTAGTTTTTGCTTGTAAGTCGGTTGATTAAGAAAGACGATCGTTTTGTTTCACGCGATCAAGCAATAAAAATAGCTCGCTAATGGTTTGAATGAAGTTAGCTTGAATTTCTTGCAATACATCAAAGTATGCAGCGGCACCACTCCCGGTTACCGCAATTTCAATATTATCATTCAACTCAGCACGTAGCCTACGCAACTGATTGGGCAATAAGGGATCATCAGCTGGGCGAGTAATGCCAATAGCGATGATCTGTGCATTACTTTTTTGTTGAGTAAAGATAATTTCATCAACTGTTCCATACATGCCTAAAAATATTGCCTGCCAACCATTTGATTTGCTCGCTGCCGCAAGTCGTAACGCAGCAATATCGCTTACTGATCCTGTAGGTGAGGCGCATATGAGTTTATATTTTGATTCAACAAAAGGTTCACTCATCACTAAGCTTGAAAGGAATCCACGAATGGAATAAATGGCCACAGCATAATGTGCATCACGTAATGCACCACGCCGACATTCATCTTGAATATGAGAAACTAAGGGTCGTAAAAGATCTTCTAACAAAAATATAATCCCTAATGATTTAGATGCATCACTTAATGAGTGAAAAATATCCTGGCTATTAAATCGTTGTACTGCATCTAAACAATCATCGAAGTATTCCATGACAGAGCCAGTACTCGGGCGTTGTTCAATTTTTGCAATGGGTAAACGGGCTGCTGCAGATTCATCGGTATCTACAAGTTCGCGAAGTTTTTTAACTGATAAATTTGCGACTTCTCCGATACGTCGTCCAGCTGAGGTTGCACGACGTAGTAGTATGAGTTTTTCTACATCGCCATCGCTGTATAAACGACGACTGTTACTAGCGCGTTGCGGGGATACGACACTATAACGACGTTCCCAAACACGAATCACATCAGCGCTAAGACCCGTTCGCCTTGCAACTACTTGGATGGGGTGTTGGTTATCCGAAACGTTTATCTGTTTGCTAGCCACGCCGGTCTGTCATAGTTATGTCTAAGATATTGTAGCAAATATGTCTGTTTATTGTAACAATTCTAGGGCATCGTCATAGCTTTGTATTAGACAAATTTGGGTCAGAAAGGGGTGAAGCCTTGTGTATCCAAGTAGCTAAATGTATATTTAACACATAGAAAGATTTAGTTTGAAGGCCTTGTTCTGATGGGCCAAGTAGGTATTTAGGCATTAGCCTGACATGTAAACGGAGGCAAACATGAAGAAATTTTTAATCAACGCGCGGTACTTTTTAGCACCGTTACTTATCTTAGCGTCCTTATTTGGCGTACTTGCGGGGGGTCCCTGGGTGTGGACCGGCGTACTTCTACTGGGTGCTGGGATCATCATCGACACCCTAACGACAGCCCAAACCCCAGGAGCTGGTTTTGACGAAAATGGCGACACCAACGGCATCGTACCCCTATTAAATGGCACCATGTACGGCATGCTCGCCGTGTTTGCCCTGATTCAAATCGCCCTAGCTTGGCGCATCTGGCAATACGTCAATGGCGTACCCATTGGCACCACCGAAATTCTAGGCCTCACCGTCCAAGACGGCATTACCGGCACCCAACTATGGGGCGCTGTCATGTCCTCCGGCATCTTCGCCGGTATTGGCATTATTTATGGTCACGAACTGGCCCACACCAAAGGCTTCAGCTTCGTCATTGCACGCTGGATGATGGCCCTAAGTGGCAAAGCCCACTTCTGCTATGCCCACGTCTACAACCACCACCTAGAACTCGGTCACCAAGACGACCCTGCTACCGCCCCACGTGGACGCAGCATGTACACCCACTACCCTCTTTCTGGACTGGGTCAAAGCAAATTCCTCTTCATGATGGAAAAACAACGTCTTGAACGCCTAGGCGTACCCTTTTTATCCTGGCAAAACCGCTGGATTCGAGGCTACTTCATGGCCCTGCCTACCGTCCTACTATTCTGGTTCGTAGGCGGCTGGCTTGGCATGCTCTGCTTGGCAGGCGTATGGCTCATCTCCAACTTCGAGCTCGAAGTCCTCAACTACCTTGAGCACTACGGCCTCATTCGAGAAAAAGGTCAGCCGATAGACTACCGACATAGCTGGGACAACAGCACCGCATTTACCAGCTGGTTCTTTATTGAAATTGGTCGCCAAGCCGACCACCACGACCGAGGTGAGACCCACTTCTGGGAACTCGACGAAGTCGGCGCCCCCAACTGCGGACGCGGGTACTTCACCCTGTTTGCACTGGGCCTACTGCCTCCGGTATTCCATGCCTACATGAAGGAACAATTGGCGAAATGGGATGACGAGATGGCCTCTGAGGGCGAATTAAAGATCGCCAATCAGATGAATAAACAAGCTGGATACGTGTAAACGAAAAGCTAGTTTATTAAACTACGTTTAAGCGCCCCGGTTCTATTTCTAGAACCGGGGCTTTTTTATTTACATAGATGTTATGTATGCCGGCAACGCAGGATGCAGTTGTCGGTATTATTTACGATTACTTTAAAGGCAGAAGTGCAGAAAATGCAGGAGCAATTGCTGAGGACATCTGAGTCGAGAACGCAGTTTCTAGTATTGCATGTAATATTTTCTTTAAATTAAAAACAAGAATAGAAGTAACTAAATGGTCGAAAAATTTAATCCACAACAAGCGAATAAGAGTTCCCTATCAGATTCAGTAAGTTCATTACAATCTGGAGATGAACGTGCATGGTTTGAAAATGAGTTAATTAAATTTCGACTACAACTTAAAGAATTACCACCACAAGCCAGTAACCTAGAACGCGCTAAGTTAGAGTTAGAAATCTCAGAAGTATTTATCGGCTTGAATCGTTTAGATGAAGCTTGGGAAAGTGCGCGACCTCTAGTGGAATTATTTATTGTTGAGAATGAATTTGAATTCGCAGTGCGTGCGTACCGTGTTTTGTATCAAGCAGATCATGAATTATCCATTGCAGCGCTAGGGCAAGGATGTTGGTTAGCCGTGACCTATCCAATCAACCCAACATTAAGCGTTGAAATGCTGCATAACATTATTGACGAAACTCCAGACAATTCTGATGGTGCTGCTGTAGCTGCGATGGCTGCACAATATATTGCAGATATGCGTGGTGAGGAACATCGTGAAAACTTAATGTTCTTAACCACACAAATTGTGGCAAAAGTCGCAAAACGTCATCGTAATATCGAAGGCGAAGAAATGATAAAAACTTGGATTGAGATCTTAGAACTCAACGACACCGATCAATTATTTATACGATTAGCCCAGATAATCGATACCATTACGGCCGATAACTGGTGGTTTGATCGGGATGAACTTCGCGCGCAATTACCTGTAAATTAAGGAAAAATTACCAACTTGAGACCTTGTTCACAAAGATCTCTTCCGCTAGTCAATTAATCCCCTCCACTTACACAAATTCGGCGGTTTTTACTCTGATTTTGTAGCTATATCTCATTACTGAGAGCGCGATTTCTGTACATTAATCGCACTGAGAGTTGGACTTTTTATGGAGAGCGTGGTGACTGTTTCAGCACAACAAGCTGGCTTCACCCTAATTGAGTTAATGATTGTCATCATATTAGTGGCGATTTTTATAACTGTGGGTGTGCCTAGTTTTCAAAATTTAGTCAGCGATAATCGCTTAGTGACACAAGCGAATCGACTTGTGTCGTCTTTACAGTTTGCACGTTCTGAAGCTCTAAAGTTACGAACTCCTGTTTCTGTATGTCGAACCACTAATGGAACAGCTTGTGCGGGCGCTGGGAATTGGGAATCAGGTTGGTTGATTTTTGTGGACGCTGCAAATTTTGGAACAGTAGATGCTGGTGAAACGGTCCTACAGGTAAGCAGTGGGCTTAGTGCAGGAAATACACTACGTGGTTCTGCTGCACCTTTTAATAATTTAGTGACTTACCAGCCTTCTGGATTACAAAATGCAGGTGCAGGGAGTTTTAGTTTATGTGATGGTCATAACCCCGACATAAATAAAGCAAGACAGATTTCAATTTCTCCAACAGGCCGTGTGCAAACTACAACAGGTGTAGCAGCTTGTCCTTAAGTTTGAAGTACTAATATGAAAATAGTTTTTACACAACACAAATATCAACACATGACCTTATGCAAAAGATCTATGTCAGGTTTATCGTTGATTGAAATCTTAATCACAGTTGTAGTGTTATCTATTGGATTGTTGGGAATCGCAGGTATGCAAGCATTTGGAATGCGTTATAGCCATGATTCTTACGCGCGTAGTCAAGCGACTATGTTGGCAAATGAGCTCATTGAGCGTATGCATGCAAATCCAGATGCAGTGAGTAATGGTGATTATAAAGCAGCTGTTGATGCGCTAGATTGTACAAGCGTGAATAATGACCCTGCCCACCCAATGAATGCTGCGCCTTCATGTACAGGTTCTACTACAAGTGAGCTTTGCACTGTTTCTCAGCTTGCAGTACTCGATTCCTTTCGAATTGGTTGTGGACAATTTCTTGCGGTTCCAAACGCGCTAGTAGGTGGGGCTAATAATTTATTGTCCAATGGACAAGTTGCAATAACTTGTACTGATTCAAGCCCTGGTGTTGCACCTGAATGTGAAGGCGATAATAACCGAACGGTAACTATTACTTGGCAAGATCCAGATGATAAAGGTAACGCATTGTCAACGTTGCAAGTTGAAGTAAATGCAAGATTCTTATGAACAATTTAAAATTCAATATACATAAGCAAAATGGGCTTTCAATTGTTGAACTCATGATCGCATTAGTCCTTTCGCTTGTTGTGATGCTTGTTACAACGAGTATTTATGTGAGCAATAAACAAACTTACCGTTTTTTAGATCAATATAGTTTATTACAGGAAAATGGGCGATTCGCCATTTTCTTTTTGCGAGAGCATTTGCTTCAAGCGGGATTCCCTCGTCAGTCGAATGTTAATCCTTTTCCAGTTGTCCCAGGAAATAACACAGGTACAAATGGAAGTGATACGTTAACCGTGCAATTTAGATCTGCTGTGGATTGTTTGAATGATGTTCCGGCAGGTGCATTGCCATTAAAGCTTACACAAAACACATTTCAATTAAGTGCAAATAATGAATTGACGTGCAATGGTAATGGTCTTGTAGGTGGTGTTGATCAGCCCGCACAGCCATTGGTGGATGGAATTGTAAATATACAAGCAGAGTATGGAGTCGACACGGATGCAGATGGTATTGCAAATACCTATGCAAATTCAGCAGTTGTGAATGGCGGTGTAATTAGTGCAGGAACACCCGATTGGGATAATGTTGTTTCAGTTCGCATCGCAGTATTAGTTGAAGGTGAAGCTAATACTTTAGATCAAGCGCAAGCCATTACCTATAACTTATTAGGCGTTCCAGACTCCTATAACGATCGGACTCCAAGACGTGTTTTCACTACAACTATTCCTTTGCGTAATCGCAACAAAACAATTATTTAGGTGGCAGCCATGAAGATATCAATTCGAAAACAACAAGGTGTTGTATTAGTTGTTGGATTATTAATGCTACTTATTATCACCATTGTTGGTGTTACAGCAATGAGTGATACCACTATGAATGAAAGAATGACAGCAAATCATCAATTTCAAACATTAAGTTTTCAAGCCGCCGAGTCTGCTATTCACGATAACTTTAATGTGCCATCTGTTGTACCTTCAGTAATGGCGGTAAATTGGTTTGTTGACCCTGCTCCAACAAATTATAACGTTGATATTAAAAGTGGTTCACCTATTGCAGTTCAAGCAGACGCAAGTATTCAGTTCTGTGGTGAAGAGTTGCCTATGGGTTCAGGGTTTTGCAATGGTTTAGCTGGGGGCTGCGATATCGATCAGGTGTTCGATGTACGAGGGGAAGGGCAAGTAAGTGCTTTAGGTACTCAAGAACAGCACTTACGCAGAGGTTCGCGCGCAATGATGAGTGCGGGATTAGCATTTGATACAACAAAATGTGACCAAGTGCCATAAAACTTAAAAAGGATTTTTAGGTTATTTTTAAAAGAGAGTTGGATATTATGAAAACGTTAACGCGTAAGTTTAGTTTAAGCACATTAAGTTGTGTGATTGTATTTATAAGTAATATATCTTTTGTATATGCAGATGATATAGAGATTTATAACCGTACAACAAATATTCCTAATTTATTATTTATTATTGATACATCAGGCAGTATGGGTGATCCTGTAGATTCTTCTAATTCAAGTAGCCCGTCTCGATTAAGTGCCGTCCAAACGGCATTTCAAAATATTTTAAGTCAACCTTATTCGTTGCTGAATGTTGGGGTTATGAATTTTAGTGGTGATACAGGCAGTGGTGTAGATTTACCAGTAGCTGATGTAAATCAGTTAGCAAATAATGTTGAGTCAGGAGTGGTCAGCACAACAGAAACATACGCACAACTCTTAACCCGAAATGTAAATGCACTTTCAGATGGTGGTAATACTCCAACTGTACAAGCATTATATGAAGCAGCGCTATATTTTCGTGGAGATGATGTTCACAGCGGAGCAACAGGGACACTTCATACGGGGTGGGATGACAACGTTAGTGTATCAATGTATACGGGAGGTGATTCCACATCTGCAGGTTTACGAACGTACATAACTGGAACGAGTGGACCTGAATATATTTCTCCTATTCAGACCGCATGTACTGAAAACTTCATAGTATTACTTTCTGATGGAAAGCCCACGAGAGAAGATTCAACGATTCAAGCAAATATAAGAACACTTACTGGTAAAACTAGCTGCGACGATTTGGGGTCATTGGGTATTGCTGACACTGAAATAATAGACAAAGGTGAATGCGGTATAGATTTGCTTAGTTATTTGAACACTGTAGATCAAAGCTCAAGTTCAGTTGGGACTAATCAACCTGGAGATCAATTTATTACTACTCATACTATTGGTTTCCAAATAGATGGTGACGGCAAAAAATACTTGGAAGAGTTAGCCAATGCAGGGGGTGGAATTTTTTACGATGCAAGTGATCCTTCTTCATTGGTAACCACATTACAAAATATTGTTACTGCAATAACGCAAAAATCGAGAACAATTACAGCCATAGGCAATACGTTAGACTTAAGCACATTGGGTTCAAGTCGTGATGAAATTTATGTACCTATGTTTGTTGCTAATCCTAATAGACCTCGTTGGCAAGGTAACTTTAAGGGTTATTTATTGGATCCAGGTGGTTTTCTTACAGGTTTAGATGGAAATCCTGTATTTACATCAACAGGTGATTTTGAACCATCCGCAAGAAGTTTTTGGACATCGACTGCTGATGGTGGAGATATTAATGAAGGTGGGGTCGCGGCATTATTAAATCCAAGCACACGTAATGTTATGACAGATGATGGGGCTGGAAACTTAATTAGTTTTGATGCTGCAAATTCTAGTTTGACGGGTAATCCATCTTTGTTTGGTTTGCCTGGGACTACAACAACTTCCGAGCTACAGGATTTAATTAATTGGGCAAGAGGCGTTGATATAAATGATGAAGATTTAGATGGAAGCACATCTGATGCGAGAAATTTTGTAGGTGACCCACTACACACTAATCCAGTTGTTGCAAACTACACGGGTGGATCTATTGAACGAGTTGCTTTCTTTATGACTAATGAAGGTTATCTTCACGCAATTGATGTAACCGGCAATACATCCACTACAGGTGGAAATGAGTTGTTTTCATTTATGCCACGTGAATTGTTAGATAATTTAGACCCATTACGAAAAAATGTTGGTGGAACAGCTAAAATTTATGGTTTGGATGGGCCGTTAGTACTTTTCCAAGTTGGGGGAGCCGCAAATGCAGCTGGCAATAAATATCTTTACTTCGGAATGCGTCGTGGAGGTCTAAATTACTACGCAGTTGACGTTACGAACCCTAGTTCTCCATCCTTGATGTGGAAAATCGAAGGTGGAATAGGAGATTTCCAAGAGATGGGACAATCGTGGTCTGAACCTATTGTTACAAACGTAACGCATGGTGGTTCAACCAAATTGGCTTTAGTGTTTGGTGGTGGCTATGACACTACTCAAGATTCTGCGGTTACACATACTGTTGATAGTCGCGGTCGAGCGATCTATGTTGTTGATGCGGTTACCGGTACAAAGCTTTGGTCTGCAGGTCCAAGTGGAAGCCCAGATACGCATGATCTTACTCTTGGTTTAACTAACGGAATTGCTGGGGATGTATCTGTAATCGATCTTAATAGCGATACCATTGCAGATCGACTTTATTTTGGTACTACAGGTGGTTCAATTTGGCGAGTTGATTTCCAGGGTGATTTGAATGGCAGTGCGGGTTTTAGCAATGATTTTTCAGGATATGAATTAGCACGATTCCATGGAAGCGCAATAAATGATAATCGTAGATTTTTTGCAAGACCAGTGGCTGCATTGACCTCCAATGGAAAACTTGCGGTCACAGTTGGTTCTGGTCATCGGTCTCACCCGCTTGATACTGCAGTACAAGATCGCCTTTATACGATTTATGATCCTAATATAAATAGCGTGCCGACTTCTGCACCTGTAGTAATTACTGATAGTGATCTTCAAGATTTAACAGGCTTTACTAGTGGTTTTGATTCTTCCGGTTCATTAGTATCAGGTTGGCGGGTTGATCTCGATATTGCAGGTGAAAAAGTTTTCAATGCTGCAAGTGTACTGCGTGGAGAAGTATTTATCAGCACATACTATCCTCCAACTACTATGTGTTCTAATGATCCAGATGGTTCGCGATTATTTGTGGTGGACCTTGAAGGCAATCCAACCCGAAATTTAGATGGTGATATAAATGGAATTAAAGATCCATACGTTACAATTTTGAACTTCGGTATTGTTCCAGAGCTTACTTTACACTACGGATCAACTGGTATGGTGCGAGGTGTGTTTTTACCAAACATTGGTGATATATATACATCCGGAACACTTGAAGACCGATTTTGGACAAATAATCCTTAAATAAAAGTTTGAAATATAAAAAAACGCCGCAACTGCGGCGTTTTTTTATTTTAGTTTTAATTAAAGAAAACTAATTATATTTTTTTTCATACTCTTCATAAGAACCATGAAACCCAACGTGTTCTTTTTTATTAAACGGATCTGAGCTTTCTTTTTTCATAGGAGTTTGTGCACCATTACTATACTTCGCTAAGTATTCGTCGATACCACCATGGTAAGCACTATTTTGTTCAGATGATTGGGTTTGAGTTTTTGCATGGTATTCATCCATACTCATAGAAGTAGCTCCCGCAGTGTTAGTCGATGTGTTACTAGATGCTGCGTGCATTTTTTTAGTTGATTTACCGTGAAGATATTCGTCTATGCTGCCGGAAAAGCCTTGGTGTTGTGCTACATTGGCTTCTAGTTGTTGACTGCGCTCATTTGTAGATTGTGCAAGGTACTCATCTATACTCATTGAAGTTGCACCATGACTACTCTTTTGAGTTGTTGAAGTTTTAGTGGGAGATTGATGTGCCACTTTGCCAGCGTGTTCGCTACTGGCTTGTTTAGATTCTGCAGTTTTCCCTGCATGTTCGTTGTTTGATGAGGGCTTGCTCGCCTGTTGATTGCTAGCTGTTTCAGAAGAATTTTCTTGCTGCATTCTTCTGCGATCATCAATATAAAAACCAGCTAAAACGCCAAAGATAAAAATGCCAACAATAGGCCAGATAATTTTTTCAGATAATGCAGGCATGGTGATAACCTCGTTATGGTGGTGACTAGATTTATTATTGATCTAGTTCATATATGTTATTCAGAATAGTCTAGGTAAATTTTAAATCATATTCATAGTTTGTTGATAGTCCAATGATAATTAGAAACGATTTTTTGCATCATATACAAACTGTTTAACAAAAGTTACATATGCGAGACATCATTCATATTGATATGGACGCATTTTATGCTGCGGTGGAGCAAAGAGATTTCCCACAATACCGTAATAAGCCTGTGGTTGTTGGTGGGGATCCAGATAAACGTGGAGTAGTGGCTACCTGTAGTTATGAAGCACGCAAATTTGGTATTCATTCTGCTATGGCTTGCGCACGAGCTATGCGCCTATGTCCGAATGCAATCTTCGTGCGTCCGCGGTTTGATGTTTATCGACAAATCTCGCAACAAATTCGAGACATCATGTTTAGTTATACTGATTTGGTCGAACCTCTTTCACTAGATGAAGCCTATTTAGATGTCACGCATTGCAAACGTAGTTTTGGATCACCCACTTTGGTAGCGAAAGCGATTAAAAATGAAATACAACAAGTCACGGGTTTAACTGCTTCGGCAGGCGTTTCATATAATAAGTTCATTGCCAAAATCGCTTCAGATATGGATAAACCAGATGGCTTAACCTTGATTACGCAAAAACAAGGGCCAAATTTTGTAAAGCAATTGGCTATTGGTAAATTTCATGGCATAGGGCCTGCGACTGAAACAAAAATGCAAGACTTAGGTATATACACGGGCGAAGATTTATTAGCTTGGAGTTTGGAGGAGCTAAAAGCAATTTTTGGTAAAGTAAGTGAGTACTACTACCATGCGGCACGAGGAGTAGATCAGCGCCAAGTGGAAAGCCACCGGCAGCGTAAATCAATCGGTTCGGAAAAAACCTACAGTGAAGATGTGTCCGACGAATCTGAAATGCTATTGAGATTAGAAAAGCTTGCATCCGAAGTGTGGCAGGATATGCAAGCAAAAAATATCAGTGCTCGAACGATTACTGTAAAAGTTAAGTTCGATAACTTTGCTCAGGTGACTCGAGCTGTCACGTTGAACCAAAATATCGCTAAGCTTGAGGATATCACTTCTCAGCTGAACGAGCTGTTGCACAAGGCCGAGGTTCGCGGGCGACGTGTGCGATTATTGGGTGTTTCAGTGTCTAAATTAACCTTGTTAGAGCAGCTGGATGAAGAGCAGCTCAATCTCTTGTAAAAGACCTATTTTTGAGTGATTTTTATGCGCTAAAAGTACTCCGCTAAATACCCTATTTTTAGTGCACCTAATGCACTGAAAGCCAACACAAACAAGCTCCTCTTATATTGTGTACCCATATTGTAGACGGTGTGGCCTTGTAGTAATGTTTACTTAAAGGGAGTGATACTTATATATATCACATCATCAACCTGCTCATTTGTCGCCTATTAATTATCAGCGTATCAAAATGAGTAGCGGAGGAGATTCAAATGCAGACCGATAAAATTAAAGCGCCCGAAGGGCATTCTATTCACCATGTAACTTGCCCACATGATTGTCCTGATTCATGTTCGATGTTGGTTACACGCGATGATTCCACTGGTAAAGCCGTACGTGTGCAAGGCGATCCAACTCATCCTATTACGCGTGGATACTTATGTAACAAAGTAAATCATTACCTTGATTTGGTCTACAACGACAATCGTGTTTTATATCCTCACAAACGTGTTGGACCAAAAGGACCCGGTGCAAAGTTTGAACGTATTACCTGGGATGAGGCGCTCGATACCATTACTGACAATTTTAAGAGTGTGATCAGTGAGTATGGTAGTGCGGCCGTACAACCCTATTCATATTCTGGAACCATGGGAATGGTGGGTTATTGGACCATGGATTATCGCTTCTGGAACAAGATGCAAGCGGCAGGATTGGTGCAGTCGATTTGTATTTATGCTGCGATGTGGGCGGATTTGCACACTTATGGATTAGCCCACTCCAATATGTCAGTGCATGAAGCGGCACAAGAAGCAGATTTAATGATTCTTTGGGGTGCTAATCTAGTAAGTACTGGTGTACATGCGATCCCATTTATACGTGAAGCCAAAGAACGTGGCATGAAGTTAATTGTAATCGACCCACGTGTTACACGTACTACGATGATGGCGGATTGGCACATCCAACCGAAGCCCGGAACAGATGCTGCATTGGCGTTAGGTATGATGAAAGTCATCGTCGATGCAGGTAAACATGATTTAGACTTCCTTAAAGAACAAACCAATGGTTGGGAAGCATTAATCGAAACCAAACTTCCAGATTATCCATTAGATAAAGTTGAAGAAATAACAGGAGTTCCCGCAGCAGACATCGAAAAACTAGCGTTGGAATATGCCTCAACGAAGAAAACTTGTATCCGTGCTAATTACGGATTAAATCGTCACCAGAATGCTGGTCAAATGTGTCGAGCTATTTTAATACTTCCGTGTATTACCGGTGCATGGCGCGAAAAATGTGGCGGCGTAAGTTTTGGTACTTTGAATGAAATGTGGTTCCGTTGTATGAGTGATGCATTGCATCGCCCTGATCTTGGAAAACGCAAGCGCGCTATTAATATGGTGCAGATAGGTCGGGCCTTGTCTGAAAATATTGGAGCGGATGGTGAACAACTTGATCCGCCTATTAAAAGTATCTTTGTATACAACTCAGACCCTGCTAATTGTGCACCAAATACCAATGCAGTGCGTAAAGGTTTTATGCGCGATGATTTGTTTGTCGCAGTGCATGAAACTTTTTGGACCGATACCTGTAACTATGCAGACATAGTGATCCCAGCGGATACACAGCTAGAGCGTATGGATATGGTAGCCACTTATGGCAACTGGTATTTCACTATGAATAAGCCGGTGATCGAGCCGCTTGGCGAGAGTGTGCGTAATTCTGAGTTGTTTCGTATGTTAGCCAAGAAGATGGATTATGTTGAAGAAGGAGATAATGCCTTTACACAAACGGATGAAGAAATTATTCGTGATGTATTGTGTGATGAAGGTAAAAACAACTTGCTCATGGAAGGTATTAAGTATGAAGACTTTGAAAACAAAGGCTTTGTACGCGCGAATACCGCCACAGAAAGTCGAAATTTCATGAAAAATGGCTGGCCAACTCCTTCAGGTAAAATTGATATTTGGTGTGAAGCGTTAAAAGAAGAAGGTATAGATCCATTACCAACCTATGTGCCTGAAATTGAAGGACAAGAAGATCCCAAGCGTAAGAAGTATCCGTTACAAGTTTTAAGTAGCGCGTCACACTATTTTATTGGTGATTCATTCCAATCCGTACCACGCTTACAAGCAATGATGTCTAGACCGACGGTCGAGCTAAACCCAAATGAAGCTAAAAAACGTGGTTTAGAAGATGGCGATTTGTGCCGAATTTACAATGATCGTGGAGAAACCTATGCTTATCTTGTCGTCATTGAAGGGCATGTGGATGGTATCTGTTCTACTCAAAAGCAGTTTAAAGGCAGTAACACTCCAGGTGGTGTTAACGTTAATGCGCTTAATACTGAGATGCTTACAGACTTTGGTACCAGTCCAACGTTTTATTCTTGTTTGGCAGAAGTAGAAAAAGCTAGCGAAGATATGCGTATACAAGCGTTGCTGAAAGAATGGGGTGGTAAAAAAGGCTATATCAAGAAGTGGCGTGAAGATCCGCGTAATGAGGGTGTAGAAGCGAGTGATGATGAAATTATTGCTTTTGCTGAAAAGCAGCATCCAGGAGTGTTTAGCTAAATACTTAAATTAATATTTAAGATAAATCTGCTAAAAATAAAAAAGGATAAAATAGGAGTACATTTAAAATGGCGACGGCACAAAAAAACTTTCATGATCCTTTTGATCAATTTATAAGAAAGCTACCCGAACCTAATCGTGACATTCAAACCAAACGCGTAACAGTCAACCAAGGCATTATTAAAAGTGTTGAAAACCTCACTTACGATACGTACAAAGTTGTAATTAAGTGTAACGATGATTCTAAACAAATTGTGTTTAAGGCAGGGCAATATGCAACGATCACGGTGCCTGGTTGTAGAAAACCGCGCTCATATTCCTTTGCGTTGGCACCTGAAAATGAAAATAAAAACGAATATTCGTTTTTTATTCGTTTAGTGCATGGGGGTAAGTTGTCAAGTTGGATAGCTCAAGAAAATCGTGAAGGTGAGCATGTAAAAATTTCAGGCCCTCTAGGAAAATTTGGGCTTGATTCATCTAACAAGACGATGGTTTGTATTGCTGGTGGTAGTGGTATGAGTGCTATCAATGCGATCGTTGAACAAGCATGTCAAGACCAAGTAGAAAGAGACTGCTATTTCTTTTATGGAGCGCGCACACAAGCGGATTTATATCTACAAGAAGAAATGCAAGAGATAGCACGCAAGTGGAATAAAAATCACACCTTCAAATTTATTCCAGTATTGTCTGAAGAAGCTGAAGATAGTGATTGGGATGGACCACGCGGCTTCGTAACCGATCACTTCAAGAATGAATATCTAAGCAAAGGTGTTGTTTCAGTAAACGATATGAAAGCTTTTTTCTGTGGTCCGCCGGTCATGATTGATCTTGGCGTTGAGGCGCTACAAGAAGCGGGCTTAGCAGATGAAAATATATATTTCGATAAATTTGAGGATTCGCGTTCACCTGCACCTGTAGTGGATAACACGAAATGCGTGTTGTGTGATGAATGCTTGATGGTGAAACCCACTCCAAACTGTTTGGTTGAGGCGACAAATTTTATAACTAATGGTGGTGGCAAGGTATCAAGTTTTGAACGAGTGACACCGGCTAAAACATCAGGTTTGTACTATAACTCTCTATTCATTGATGAAAATGAATGTATAAGATGTTTTGCGTGTGTTGAGGCGTGTCCACATGATGCGATATCAGTTGATTATGATAAGGTTCCTAAGACCCTTAGGAGAATCTCAAAGAATTAAATTTGTATAGAAATTAACGTGAATCGAATTTTAAGTTTGTTTTAGTATCTAAAAAAGCTGCTATTGTTTACTCATTAGCGGCTTTTTTTATGCGTGTAAAATTTAGGAATTATTTTTTTATTTATGCAGTCTAATGAATTGCATATCTGCGTTAGATGGAGTTTTTATTATGTGTGAGACAAATAGACTGAAGGCAATTTTTGCTGTTTTTTTTGCGTCAATCATATTTTTTGCAACAGGAGTATTTATGGCTGCCATGTCATCTTCACAGAAAGTGCATACCCCTATGGTTGAGGAGATTGGTGAGCTTAATGATGAAGAATTGCTAAAAATGGAGAAGGAGCTTCAAAAGCCAATTAAAGAATCTGGGCGATTTACTAAAGGCGTTTTGTGGAAGATAGAAAAAGATAAAGAATTCATTGGTTATATATTTGGCACCATTCATATGAATGACAAGCGTGTCAATGAAGTTCGCAAAAATATTATTGATAAGTTTGATGCCATGAATAGTTTTGCCATGGAGTCATTTCCTAGTGATCATTATTGGAATCCATACCATGGTGGGCAAATGATTAAAGGCGATATGACTTTACCAAGAGGTCAAACTCTGGAAGGGCTGATAGGTAAAGATCTCTATGCACGGGTAGAAGAAATCCTTTTAGACCTTGGTTTAGATAAGCAAACTATTTTGCATCTGAAGCCATGGGCAGCAATGCGTAGTTTTGCCGTAAAAGCGGAAAATACTGAGGATTTAATTCTTGATTATGAGCTTTTAGATCGGGCAGCGGCACAAAGGAAAGAGCTTTATCAAGTAGAAAGTATCGAAGAATTCCTAGTTACTTTTTATGCCATGCCTGAAGATGTACAAATTAAATTGCTTGAATTTACGCTGGAAAGTTATTCTCAAATGCGTGCGACGATTAATATGATGTTAGAAGCTTATTTAGAAGAAGATTTAACCAAAATGTATAACATTAGTACAAATTTCATTCCTAATAAGCCAGAAAACAAAAGATATCGGGAAACTTATTTAAAGCACGTAGTTAAGGATAGAAATGTAGTAATGGAACACTATATGCGCAAACCTATGCGTGAGAAGAAGACTTTTATTGCGGTAGGCGCGTTACATCTTTATGGAGATCAAGGAATATTGGCATTGATGGAAAAAGATGGCTATCAAGTAACACGCGTACCTATTGATAAAAAAGCAGATATTGAAAAGACGAAGAGCTAATCTCGTCTCACTAACAGCTCAATGTAATGCTTAATAACAGAATTGCAGCAACACTAATTATCTTATTAGTTGCTAGTAATGTAAGTATGTCTGCTGAAGACATTCGCTATGTTACAGATGAGCTTGAAATTACTATACATCGTAAAATGAGTATGAATAGTGAGATTGTGGCACAACTAAAAAGTGGCACTCCTGTGCGTGTATTAAAAACCAATCGTGATGCAGGTTATGTGATGGTTGGCACTGAAGATAAAAAAGTTGGCTGGATGCTAGAAAGTTTTTTGTTGAATGAGCCTGCAGGTCGTCAGCAATATCAATCTTTGAAAAAAGATTACGATAAATTAAAGAATGAGTTTGATACTCAAGTGCAAGAACGTACAGCTAAGTTATCTGCAGAACTAAATAAAGTGAAAAGTATCTCTAAGCGACCGTTGGAGCTACAAAAAGAAAATCAACAATTAAAAGAATTGCTAGAAAAAGAGCGTGCTCAAACTGAAGAGATTAAACGAGAAAATCGTGCATTTAAGTCGATTCACAAAGATCGGCAATGGTTTATTACAGGCGCATTGATTGCAATTTGCAGTTTAGTATTGGGTTTGATTATAACTAAAATCCCTTGGCGTAGACGCAAAAGCTGGGGTGAGTTATAAGTTTTAAATATGTTCAGCCCAAGCTAAGCGATGAGGTTTACCTGAAAACGTATATATAAAAGGATCTAGAGACCTTGCATAAGCACAGGTAAATTTCTTGCTTGGCCAATCATCAGTTCTAAAGATCTTGGGTCGGGCACTTCTTTTACACGTTTTTGTTCATCATTGGAACTCAATAAATTATTATATAGAGTGTTTGTGTCTTGTTGACCTAAGTCTTGTACAGAATCAATACCTGCATATACCATTAATTCAGCAAACTGACCTTCAATTCCACTGACTCGCATCAAGTCACACATACTTGCCCATTTGCTCACTACGAAGTCTTCGATGCCAATGTGGTTGGCAACCTCTATACGGCCATCCATTTGACAACACTTCTGCAATAGTTGTTGGGTCGTGGCAATGCCTTTATCACGAAGCTTGTTACCGTAACTTTTTCCTATACCTTCTACTTCTTCTATTTCATAGCTAGTCTGTTCAGCTTTAGAAATCAATCCTGCTGCGGTGCCCGCGGCGATAGGCTTGTTTACTTCAGCAAGCTTTGTGGAATATTCCTGATCTTGTTCATCTAATTTCTTTTTCCAGCTTGCATCGAGATCATCAAGTTTTGTGCAGCATGAACTTTTTGCTAGCCACCATCCGAAAACCGCACCTAGCAAAGCTGCAAGTAATAAACATAGCCACATTTGTTGAATTAAATAGCTCATTGTTAAAGCCCCTCTACATTAAATTCTATTCTTCTGTTTTTTGCTTTACCTGCATCGGTTTCATTATCCGCTATTGGCTTGGTTTCACCGTAACCTATAGCAGATAAGCGACTTGCTTCAACGCCGTTGTTGATCAAATGGTCCATTACGGCAGTAGCACGTGCTTGACTTAATAGTAAGTTGTAGTCATCGTCGCCGCTAGCATCGGTATGCCCTCTAATCTCAATTTTTGCTTCAGAGCACTGATTGGCAATATCGGTTAAATCGTTTAATAAAGCATGACTTGACGGGTCAATATCAGCACTATTCGTTGCAAAATTAATTTTATTTAGATTTAGTAAAACATCAAAGTCTTGCTGACAAGTATATTCAGGGAGAGGCTCTAGCTTAGGTTTTAGAATTTCTGCGTCTATTTCTTTTTTTGCAGTATCTGTATCAGAGACAGGTTCTAATTCTGTAACAGGTTCTTCTATAGAGGCGATAGTAAGTTGATTGTCTACCGTGTGAACACCGTATACTTGTTTGGCGTGTTGTTCTGCCTTTTGTTTGATTTTATCGCTTGCGACTTCACCCGTGAGGACGATATCACGACCATCCGTTACGATGTCTATATCATCTATGCCTAGTTCAGCAAGGGATGCATGAAGGCGGGTATCGATGTCAATTTGAATAATAGTGCTGCGCTCATAGATGCAAAAATAGCCAAGGATAGCGAGCAATAATAAACCTAGTAATACAATCAAGGCTTTATTCATTAGAACTCTCCATCACGTTATTTTTAGTCTTGTTTTGTAATGAAACACTGCTGAGGAATGCTAAAAAACTGGTATGTTTCGAAAAACTAAATCCAGGCTAACGCATTCATAATTTGTTTGCAATCATAAAATATTGCTTAAGCTTAGAGGAAGTATTTGAGCAAAATTGTAAATGCACATGAGAACCTTCTCCAAAGCATACTGTTGCAAATATGTTTTGGGGAAGCCACTCTTTTTTCATTTTTACTTTTTCTAAACGCCGTTTAGATTTATTACTTTTACGATGTATACCACCTTTGCGGAGTAAAGGATGATTGTGTAAAAGATTTCTTTGCCGAGTCAATTTAGTCGGAAACTTGATTTTATTCGACATTATATTCTCCATAATTAGATTAATATTCCATAAAGGAAGTACTGAGTTATCAATACTCCCTTATGCCGCTTCTTTCACGAGTGTTCCATCATGAATTGCTTGTTGAATGTGCTTCATGAAATACAGTGAATTTTTCTCTGCAAATAACACCTCATCCTGCATTGTATTAACAGGTACTGGAAAGCTATATAACTTTTCACTGTATGGCACGGACACAGCGTAGTACGCAATACCTTTTCGGTAGCGTAAAAATTTTGCCTTACTGTTTAGTAATTTGTTTTGAATATTCATATTCCACCTATGTAAAAAAGCTTACGCAGCTTTGGCTTTATCCAATTTTTCTACATGCGCTTTGATGTAAGGGTAAAAACGATTCACACGATCTTCATTTAAGAAAACCGACTGACCTGAGCCTTTAATTGGCACAGGAAACTTAAAACCACTTTCAGTGCGGTACCATAATTTCCCTGATAGGAAAAACATGAAGCGTACATTTTCATTATCTTGCAGAATTTGTTCTAGATTCATTACATGCCTCCTAAGTTAAGTACGTTAATAAAATCCTCTAGTTGGATTATCAATATTGATTTCTAGGTCATTATTGATATTCATAGCCCACATAAATGGGCAATAAATTCATGATGGGTCAATAAAAAACCCCGGTGCTCACGCTGCCGGGGTTTTTAATGTTTCCGGAAGGTAAGCTGCACCTTCCGATTAATTTGGAAGGTTGCTATGCCATGAAAATCTTTTGCATTTTCACTGCTTCAATGCCTATTTCTGCACGATGCAGTGCACAGTGTGTATTTGTAAACGACATAGTCGTGCACCATGTATACATGTCGGTATTTAGGGCAAGTTGTTGCATAAAATTTTTCATCGGCGGCGAACTATACTCTTTTAAACTCGTATTGCAATATTAAGGTTTAAAATTTTAGGTTCAAAAATATACCGTTCATCTGTTAAGTTACAATTTAGCGATACTTTTTCTCACAAGCTCTACGAATGCGGATCACTGCATCCACACTTTCTACGCCCACCATGTGATCTAACAAACATTCATTATACCTACGTTCATCACTCATAATGGTGGTGGAAGGGCCTCTGCCATAGTTTTCCTCGCATGCTTCAGCAATGAATCGACTGGCGACATCCAGCTTGGCATGGTCCAGGTGTTCCAAAATGCAATCTTCATACTCATAACGATTTTTAGAAGCTGCAGAGGTCACATTCAGACTGAAAGCAGTTATAAGTACTATGGTTAATAACTCATGCTTGGGCGGTCTCATCAATATTTGAGTACCAGATAATCACTTAGTTCCTTCGTCAGGGTGAGAATTTTAGAAAATATGAGTTATAAATCGCGAATTTTCAGGCGAATGTATTCCTGCAAAATATGATAACTATCACGTGCTTCATCAGCAGTGATGTGATTAGCAACAAGCGTCCAAGAAACACTCTCTGCGTCAGGTAGATTTTTATTCAGTGAGGCTAGAATACTTTTACTGCTATCAATGCGTATGGCATCACGGTGTAAATCGTTTTGATAACGGTGTTTGACGATGCTTTTAGGAAAACGGCTTTCGCTAATATAAAAAATCAATGCATAAGCATTAGCATCAGTACTATTAAACTCAAATTCATAAGTTTTATGATATGGAGTTCGGCTCGTGTACTGTTTTACTTTATCAAGTTTAGATTTTGAAATTTTATTTTCTATTTGTGTAAAAGCAGCTTGTTGCTGGTAATGAGCCCAATAACTGCAATTTGTGCATATCAACGAGATAAGTATTAGGAAAAAGTATTTTTGAAATAACGTATTCGTCATATCATCAATGCCTAAATGAGAGAGGAGATTGCTAGATGATAAAACCTTCCTGGTTAAGGTTAAAATAGCCTCTACACTCAATTAATCAATCTATCTTAGTGTAGGCCAAGCTTTCAAACAGCCTATAGAACGGTGAGTAGGAGGAAGATATTTACCGATATACGGCTAAGAAATATTTGAGTGTATGTGTAAATAATTATTCATCAGTTTCAGTGCTGTGAGCGTATTCTCGTAAAAAATCTGGTAGTGGTTTTTTATTACCAGAATTTTCTTGCTCGTATTCGAGCAATGAATTTATACGACCTTCAGTTGATGGGTGGGTACTCAAAAAACTAGGTATTTCCGTATTTTCTTCTTCGGCTATTTTTATATATTGAAAAAACTCAGCAGCACCAGAAGCATGTCCGTAATATTTTATTAATAAATCTACCGCAAACGCATCCGCATCCGATTCTTGTTGACGACTAAATGCCAGGTTCGTGAGCGAGGCAGTACTGCCAATAAAATTTTGTAAAAAACTTGAGCCATCCGCGCCTAATAATGCAAGCAAAAATACTGACACGACTAAACCTCTACCCGTACTGCGTAAAGGATGACGTTCATAGTGATGAGCCATTTCATGTGCTAGGATCATGCTTAGACCGTTTTCTGATTCTACGGAACTAAATAAGCCACGCGTTACAACGATATGTCCTCCGGGTGCAGCAAAGGCGTTAGCCAGTAACTCATTTGCAATTTCAACCTTAAAACGATGTCCAGCAAAATCTTCGCCTGCCTTAGCATGTAATTCGTTCACTAATGCTTGTAGGTATTCTTTACTTTGTGTGGCTGCTTCGCTTTCATCGATTGCAAATGGCATGATGTAAAGACTGTCTTTGCTAAATAGCTCTTGCTCATATTCAACCGGGATATACTTAACTAAATTGTCAGCAGCTAAGCCTAAAACGATAACAATGGCAATGATTACGCCTAGCGTTCCAGCAGTGAGAATGAAAAAAGATTTTAGTGGATGTTCATCAGTGACGTTGATGCCTTCTGGAGGCTGAACGGGAGTATATTTCACTTATGCTTCAAGTTTATTGAATCTTATTCCCAATAGAAATTGCGGTTCCATATGCAAGCACTTCAACGGCGCCAACGCTATTACGTTTTTTGCTATTTTTGCTTATCGAAGCAGTTTCAACACGGGTATTAATGACTACAAAAGCATTTTTCGAATTAGCTTGTTCTTTCATGCGTAATAACGCTTCTCTGCGTGCACGATCTAACAAAGATTCATACTGAGTTACTTTTCCACCAAATAACATCTTTAATGAGGCAACAAATTTTTTAAAGAAATCTATCGAAATTACAGCATTACCTGCTACTAATTCAGATTGTAGTTCATGCTTGTTAATAGCGGGAGGTGTTCTCATAGTTATAACAGGTAGTTTTAATGAAGCCTTTTCTCGTTCAATAATTGATTTGAAATGTTTTTTCTCAGCACGTTGCCCAAAAAAATAGCCGAGCATCAGTAAAATTATAAGAACAATAATTTCCATTGTTTACTCCTCTATTGCTCGATATTTATAATCCAATTTTTACTGCTGTACCATAAGCATAAAGTTCTGCTGCACCTTGTGCGACGGAAGAAGTGCTATAGCGAACATTAACAATTGCATTGGCACCCATAGATTGCGCCTGCTGTATCATTCGTTCAGTCGCTTCTTTTCTAGATTCAGCTAATAACTCGGTATAAGCACCGAGCTCTCCACCAAAGATATTTTTTAAACCGGCTAGAAAATCTTTACCAACATGTTTGGCGCGAATTGTATTGCCTTGAACTAAACCAAAATGTTGAACAATTTTTTTTCCAGGAACTTGTTCGAGATTCGTTAATAGCATGGATTTCCCCTTCGTAATGAATATCAAAGTAGTGATGAATGTACTAATTTATTCAATAATAACAACTACTTCTGCTATGTGGTCTACCTTCGATCTATATATGAGAACCGGCAATCCTGTCATCAGTGGTTAGAATCGAGATTAATTTGCTAGCATAACTCCTTATATATTAGGAGAATCGCGAATGAAGCAATGGTTTTTGATACTGTTTTTAGGGTTGTTGGTTGGCTACTTACAAGCTGCAGATCTTAGTGTAGAACAAGTTGAGCAGCAGATTCAGTTAAGCCATATGCTTGGCGAGATTAATCAAAAAGAACAAAACTTTCGAATTCAGAAAGTAAGAACTTTAGGTGTGGATGGTTATTACGAGTGGTTGAAAAACGATATACGCTCACAAGATAAAACAGTTGCTAACGATTCAAAATAGCTCAAGCTATAATTTCATTTCACAATACTCATCTGCAAAAATCTTTTAACTGCTGGCTAGACTAACGTGCCAGCACCTCATTCTATATCTTACGCCTGATGCGTATTTCAGCGGTCTATTTGTAGAAAGTTTTTAGTTAATTATAGAAAAACGATCATAGATGTAAGAGACAAGCATACTAGGATACTTAGAGTACGGATGATGAAAGGTATGCAATAGTGGATGCGATCTGCATGTGGGTTAAGGCTGATCATATGTGAGATCCTTATTATAAGTGAATAGTACTCAAATATGCTCATGATATATGCCAGAACGATAAACTAGATACGAGTATTGGCTTAAGTGTGCAAGAAAATTGACTAACGTAACATTTATTAAAACATTCCTATCATAATGATTAAAAATATTATGCTAATCCTGATTTGGGTAATGAATGTTTTAATGCTGCGGCATTTTTTTGACATTTCAGACAAGCTTGCCTTATTTATTTTTTTAGCAGGTTTTATGTTGTGGGCAAAATACAGAAAGCAAAAATTTATTAATACAACTCCATATTTGATGTTTGTCGTGATGTTGGTTTGGTTATTCACTATACAGCCTAGTAACAACAGAGATTGGTTAGATGAAGTTGCTGAATTACCTCGAATTAATATTGACAACAATATGGTCACTATTGAGAATTTTCGTGACTTTACTTGGCAAAGTATCGATAACAGTGATCAAAATTGGGTAACTCGTGATTATGATTTGAATAAACTCCAAGGTCTGTCTCTTATTGTAGTGCCTTTCCATGACTCTAAGTATATGGCACATACTATGCTTGTATTTGAATTTGAAAACATGAATAACATTATTGTTTCAGTTGAAACACGTAAAGAAAAAAACGAAAACTATAGTTTAGTAGCAGGAGCTCTACGACAGCTAGAGCTAATTTACGTTTTCGGAAGCGAACAAGATTTACTTACCTTACGTGCAGTACATAGAGGTTCAAAGCTTCATTTTTATCCCATTAAAGCAGAGCCTGAATTCATCATCAGTTTATTTAAAGATCTAGCTCAGTCAGCAAATATTTTGCATACAAGTCCTCAGTTCTATCGCACATTGCGTGATAATTGTACAACTACTTTGGTTAGGCATATCGACCATCATTATCAAAATAAAATTGGTTGGCGTATGCAGACGGTATTTCCGGCTAAAGCCGGAGAGTTGTTATATGAGCTTAACCGTATGGATACGCATTTATCTTATCAGCAAGCCTATCAAGCGTCTCAAATAGGGCATCTAATAAAGCAATTTGAGGAAGAAAAGAAATTTTCGGCTTTGTTGCATGCTGAAGTGGATCGGGCATATGAAAAGAAATAACTACCGTATTACTTCTTGATAATATAGCTTCGATGGACGGCTCTTATATAATATGTAAAAAATTCAGAACAATAAAATACCATGAAAAAAATAGTTATTGCTCCCGATTCATTTAAAGGCAACCTTACCTCTCTAGAAGTAGCAACCTGCTTGGAAAAAGGTATTAAACGAGTATTGCCAAAAGCAAAATGTATCAAAGTACCGATGGCAGATGGTGGGGAAGGTACCGTGCAGTCATTAGTTGATGCTGCAAAAGGTAAATTGGTTTCGAAACGTGTCAAAGGTCCAGCAGGAAAATTAGTGACAGCAAAATATGGCTGGTTAGCAAAGCAAAAAACTGCCGTAATTGAGATGGCAGAAGCCTCAGGCTTACCGTTGGTAAATGGGCGCGAAAAAAATCCTCTCAAAACCACAACATATGGTACTGGGCAATTAATTTTAGATGCCATTGATAAAGGTGCAAAAAAAATCATAATCGGTATTGGTGGCTCGGCAACCAATGATGGCGGTAGTGGAATGGCCCAAGCATTAGGAGTTAAGTTTTTAAATTCCAATGGTAGAGAAATTAAAGAGCTTGGATGTGGAGGTATGTTGGCAAAAATTGCGAAAATTGATATGCAAAGCCTAGATCCACGTATCGCAAAAACAAAAATAGTCGTTGCATGTGACGTGGAAAATCCACTTTGTGGGAAAAAAGGTGCATCGCATGTTTTTGGTCCGCAAAAAGGTGCAACACCAAAAATGGTTAAGCAGTTAGATGAAAACTTGAGTCAATTCGGAAAATTATTAAAGCGTGATGTAAAAAAAGATGTAGCACGGAAACCAGGTGCAGGTGCTGCAGGGGGCTTAGGTGCTGGCTTATTGGCTTTTACCAATGCGAAGCTTGAAAGAGGGATTGATATTGTTTTAGATGCAACTAATCTTGCTAAGTATATTAAGGGTTCTGATTTAGTTATTACTGGCGAAGGCCGTGTCGATTTCCAAACTGCTTTTGGTAAAACACCGTCTGGTGTAGCGAAGGCTGCTAATAAATGTAAGGTACCAGTGATCGCAATAGGGGGCGCATTGTCTGATGATGCACGACAAGTATTTGCTCATGGTATTGATGCGATCGAGAGCGCAGCTGCAAAAGATATGAGTTTAGAAGAAGCTATAAAGAATTCTAAGCAAGATCTTGCCAATGCTGCTGAACGTGTAATTCGTATGATTCTTATTGGCAAAAAGATGGCAGCAAAAACAAGCCGCAGATAACTTCTAGTTTAGTTCTGGCTAATTTCTGAGAGTTTCTTATTCTGTAAAGCTTAATTTAAGCGCTTCAAACGTATTTTTTGGCAGTCCACGGTTCTTTATAAACTCATCTTTAAAGTCGTTTTTTGCCTGTTCTAAATGCTGACTGCATTTGGCCGATGGTTTCTGATTGTGAAGATCTTCACAGCCCACTAGCGGTGTGTATTGCTTAAGAAAAGCGATCTCAAAATCGTCAGATAGCTTTTGTTTTAGAGCAGCGTGATCTTGTTGCGCTGATATTTTGTCTACAACACTACTCTCAGAGGTAAGTGTGTGAATTTCAGCTGAATGATCACGTTGTGAGGATAAATAAAAACCAAATGTGAAAACTGCAATAATGATGACCCAAAGAAAAGGTGTTTTTGCAGTCGTATGATTCATGCTTAGATGATGCAATATAAAACCATATTGAGATCATAACACCCGATAAATGGACACGCTAAACCTCGGGGCTGTAAACCTGAGCCGAATTAAATAGTTTTGGTAATTATATAATTGTCGAACAAGTAGACCTTAGTCTTTAACTTCTCTGTCCGTCATTGCCATCCAAGTCTTGAATCTAGCACGTTCAATGAATTCTATGTCTGGACAGCTATTACCACGTCGATCGGACTTATTCCTGCGGTCTTCACCTTTAAACTGGCGCCGATCACTGCCGGAGCGTCTCTCTTGAAAATGGGCCATGCTCTCTCCTCTAGTTGAGCAGGCTTAGGGTTCACTATATGTATAGTGAGGTAAAGGAGAGGTAAAATAAGTGGTCGAAAAAAGCAGACGAATGGGTATTTCGTCAAAATATTTACATATTAAAACATAGCATTAAAAGCTGCAGAAATGGTTACTCTAAAATGAATAAAACTATCATTTATATTGGTATTTTAATTATCGCTGTAGGTTTGTTGTGGCCTTGGATAATAAAATTACCGCTAGGAAGGTTGCCTGGTGATGTTGTTATTAAGAAAGAAGGATTTCAGTTTTACTTCCCAGTCACTACCATGATTATTATTAGTATCATAATTTCGATACTAATTTGGTTGTTCAAAAAATAGATACGTTTTAATTAATTGCTCGCAAAGGTTGTTTAAAATTTTTCTGGCTAAGAAAAATAGCTTCTATAGGCACTGGCTCACCTATCACATAACCTTGAATGTAATCAACTCCAATCTCTTTAACTGTAGCTAAAATTTCTTCGTTTTCGACATATTCAGCAATAGTTTTTATATTCATTAGTTTCGAGATTGTATTTAATGATTTAACCATTTCATAATCAATTTTATTTGAATCAATATCTCGAATAAATATTCCATCTATCTTTACATAGTCAACAGGTAGATGCTTAAGGTTTTCAAAAGAAGAAAATCCTGTTCCAAAGTCATCTAAAGCAAATCTACACCCTAGTTTTTGTAACTCAGTAATAAAATTATTTGCTTCTGTTAAGTTAGAGACTGCTATAGTTTCAGTTATTTCAAAACATATTAATTCAGTTGGTATATTGTATTTGTTAAATATTTTAGTTACATAATTTAAAAATGTAGGATCACATAGGGATGCTCCAGAAATGTTAATTGAGAGTGTATCTAAATTATTATAAATAGAGTTATTTTCAGAGATGGTTTTGATACAGGCCTTGAAAACCCATTTATCTATTTTGCTTATTAAATTATATCTTTCTGCTGTTGGTAAGAACCAGTTTGGAGTAATAATAGAGTTGTTATCATTAAGCATACGAATAAGAACTTCATAATGCTTATGTGTGTTATCTAAATTGTTTGTAGGGCATATGGGCTGTAAGAATAGTTTGAACTGACCATTTTCTAACGCATTGTTTATAGTGTTACAGGATTCAGCATCGTTTCGATTTAAATCAACTGCAGTATCATCAACACTATATACGCATATTTGATTTGTATTGGAAATTTTAACTGCCCGACAGGCATTATCAGCTGTTTGAAGAATTTTATCAGAGCTTTTTGTTTCAGCATTAATCGATACAATACCAATACTTGCGCCTACTCTAAAAACTCTATCATTCCAATTAAAAGAGTATTTATCTATTGTTTTTTGTATATTTTTAGCAATATCTTTTGCTTTTTCTAGGGTAATATTCTCAAGTAATATTGCAAATTCATCACCACCTAGTCTCGCAATAAAATCATTCTTACGAATATTTTGTTGCATTAGACTACCAATTTGTTTGAGTAGACTATCTCCTGCACTGTGTCCACAAGTGTCATTAATTAACTTGAAGCGGTCTAGGTCTATATAACATAAAGCGTGAGAAGTACGATTATCCCCACACGTCAATACTAATTTATCTAGATATATCTCAAATGCTCGTCTATTTGCTAAACCTGTTAAGGAGTCATGACTAGCATGATAAGAAAGTTTGTTTTCTGCCCATGATCTTTTAATTGCAGCCCCAATAATTGCAGCTGTAGTTTTTAGTATATTAACTTCATCAACTTTCCAGGATTTTCCTGGTATACATTCGTCAAAGCATATAAACCCCCACCAGTTGTTACCTACAAATATTGGTACAGCAAATAATGACTCAATGTCGATTGATTTTAAAAAGTGGCGTTCATTTTCTGGGAATGTATTTATATCACCAAGAATTGATCTTCTTGCTGACAATTCATTTTTCCAGCGCGTTAAACCTAATTGGCTATACGAGATTGTAATATTATGAAACTTATATTCTGGTGCATCTTTTCCAGACCAATGAAATCTACATTTCGTATAAGTTTCACTGTCAGTTTCTTCTAATGAATTCTCGAAAATCTGAATTCTGCTTATTGAAATATTATTTCCTAATTTCTCTAAGAATTCAGGAATTGCTTGTTCCCAAGTCTCTTCTAATAAACATTCAGACGCATCTGCTACAGCATTTAAAATATTTTTCTGCTTGTTAAGTTCTTCGTTTCTATCGACTTCTTCATTTATATTTTTAAGGTTTGCATCAATAATTTTATGTAATTTAAATGAACTAGAAAGCATATAAAAATACATGACGGTTATACCTGCAGCCATATATATATAAATTTCTAATTGCGGGGGAGTTATTAATAAGTAAACTAATATTGGTGCAACGACTGAAGTGGAAAATGATATAAAGGCCTTTTTTGTAAAAGAGTAAGAACTTATTGCACCTGCAATAATTGCACAGCACCACATTATTGTGATACCTAAATATAAGATATCTTCTTTAGATGGAATAAGTATAGATGCGCTCCATAATAATCCTGAAGCACATAGGCCAATATATAATAGACTTTTCCAAGTTGAAGAATTTAGAGCACGAGATGGTTCAGACTTATAGTAATAGTAATGAGTAAATCTCAAGCAGGCTAATACTAGAACACAAGCAAGCCAATTAATTACATTTTTAGTGTTAGAGGTATTCCATAAGACTAAACCTAAAACAAGGCTTGTAACGGCTGTGGCTATAATTCCAAATGCATAATGTTCTGCTAACAATTGTAATTTAGCTTGTTGAATTCTTATTTTATATTTGTCGTAGGACATGCATTTACCTACTTCCAGTAATATGAAAGGTAAAATTATTTTGTTTTCAAGAGCTTAAGGTATAACTATCTGATATTGTCAAATATCAGATAAATGTTTAAATAAGACAGATGGAGTGTCTCTAATAAGTAAAGAACGTATCTATGAAGCTGTTATCAAGGTATATAAAATACGGGTAACTTTGATTATTGTGTTTTGCGATAGTTATTTTTTAGGCGATTAAATTGAGCGTAGATCAAATTAAGCAGCTTGGTGTAGATTATAATCACGTAAACTTCCAAGTACTGCAGCTTTAATCTCTTGAGCCGAATAAATTTTTCTAGCTCTAATGCGAATGAGTGCGAAATTAGCGCTTTCACAGGCTGAATTTAAGAATTGGTCACGCGCTCTTCGATTTGTGAGTTGGTGGCTACGATCATCGAGTTCAATTGCAGCGATAATCTCGTAGCTCGTAGGGCTACAGAGTAAAAAATCAAAATGTTTACAGCTAATTTTACTAAAGGCACTCTGCCATTCACTTTTGCTGATGCCAGTTTGTGGTTTTAATACATCCGCTACTCTCACTTTCATTAAGATTAAATATTGATCACTTAAACCCATATGCAATGCTTGATAAAAAGCTTGTTCAGCTTTCGATAGTAAGGTTGGTTTTGTCTGATAGCGAGCTGTGGGAGCGCTGATTTCGGGTAATTTTGCACTGGGTTCTAAACGTAGCTTGTTTGCTTCGTTTTTACGCGCAGCTTTAGTTTCTAGTTTTTGGGCACGATGCTTTACAAGCCAGTTTATTAATAGCAAACCTAGAATAATGGGTACCCCTATGGCTAACCATTCCATACATAACTCCAAATTTTCCTGGAAGTCGTATGATCAGTTAGTTAGGTAATAGAATAAATAGTGAACAGATATTCGTTCGAACAAAATCGCTAAATGGTAAAAGCAATTTTTGCGTTTGGGCTACTGGCCACGGCTAGAAGGTAAAACGGGTGCAGGGAGTTGGCTTTCACCCATTAAATAAGTGTCTATAGCTTGTGCCGCAGAACGACCTTCGGCGATAGCCCACACAATTAAACTTTGACCGCGTTGCATGTCACCCGCAGTGAATACGCCTTCTACATTGGTCATCCAGTTTTGGTCACAAACAACATTGCCACGCTCATCTAACTCAACATCAAGCTGTTCTAACATGCCTGGTTTTTCCGGACCTAAGAAGCCCATTGCGAGTAACGCAAGGTCACAAGGTAATGTTTCATGACTCTCAGGTACTTCTTCAAAAGTTAAACGACCTCCGTTGACGTTAGCACGTCCATCAGCATTCACCATCTTCACTCGTGCCAGCTCTAGGCCTTTAACATTTCCATTTTCATCACCGACAAAACGCTTCGTTGAAATGGAATACAAACGTTCTACACCTTCTTCATGTGCAGAAGCAGTACGGAAAACACGCGGCCATTCTGGCCAAGGATTATTTTCGGCTCTAGCTTTAGGAGGTTTAGGCATAATTTCGAGTTGATGAACAGATAGCGCACCTTGGCGGTTAGCAGTGCCTAAACAGTCGGCGCCTGTATCACCACCACCTATGATAATTACATGTTTACCCTCTGCGCTGATAAAGTTTTCAGGCTTGGCATCACCCTCACATAATTTATTTTGCATGGGTAGATATTCCATTGCTTGGTGAATGCCATTTAATTCTCGACCTTCAACCGGTAAGTCGCGGGCGGCACATGCTCCTCCAGTGAGTAGCAATGCATCAAATTCTTTTTTTAAGTCATCGACAGAAATATTTTCACCAACATGCATATTGGTTTTAAAAATGACGCCTTCAGCAATCATTTGCTCCATGCGACGGTCAATGACACGTTTTTCCATTTTAAATTCAGGAATTCCATAACGTAATAAACCACCAATACGGTCTGCACGTTCAAATACAGTTACTTCATGTCCAGCGCGTGCAAGTTGTTGAGCAGCCGCTAAGCCTGCAGGACCAGAACCTACAATAGCGATTTGTTTACCGGTTTTCTTTTTAGCCATTTGAGGAGAAATCCAGCCGTTCTCCCATGCTTTATCAATAATAGTGAGCTCGACGCCTTTAATCGTTACAGGGTCATCATTAATGCCGAGTACGCATGAACCCTCACAAGGAGCTGGACACAGGGTGCCGGTAAATTCCGGAAAATTATTGGTTGCATGTAAACGTTTAATCGCATCTTGCCATTGATCGCGATAGACTAAATCATTCCAATCAGGAATTAAATTTCCAAGTGGGCAACCTTGATGGCAGAAAGGTATGCCGCAATCCATACAACGTGCAGCTTGCTCTTTGAGTGGATCCAGTTGCCATGGTGCCATGACTTGGTTCCAGTCTTGAATACGTTCTTCAACTGGTCGATAAGGTTGTTTTGCGCGGGAATATTCCATAAACCCTGTTACTTTAGCCATGCGCCGTTACCACCTTAGTTTGATGTTCCTTGTAGTCATACCTATCCATGAGCCGCTTCCATTACTGCTTCGTCAACCGATGTTCCTTCTGCTTTCGCACGCTTCATCGCCGTGAGTACGCGCTTATAATCTTTCGGCATCACCTTAATAAACTTAGTTTGATACTCAGACCAATTGCTTAAAATATTTTCTGCGACAGTACTATTTGTATAGCTAACATGCTTGTTGAGCATGTCTTTGACAATTTGTTTGTCTTCATCATCAAGTTCATCCAAATCAACCATGTCTTGATTGCATAAAATTTCGAATTCATTTCTATTAGCTAATACATACGCTTCACCACCAGACATGCCTGCAGCAAAGTTTCTACCTGTAGGGCCAATCACCACGACACGACCACCAGTCATATATTCACAACAGTGATCTCCTACACCTTCAACAACTGTGTGTACCCCACTATTGCGTACACAAAAACGTTCGCCAGCTATGCCACGAATATAGGTTTCACCAGACGTGGCACCATATAAAAGCACATTACCGACAATAATATTTTCTTCTGGGATAAAAGTTGCAGCCTGGTCAGGATAGACAATAATTTTACCTCCCGATAAACCTTTGCCTAAATAATCGTTTGCATCCCCTTCAAGTGTAAGCGTGACACCTTTGGGTACAAAAGCACCAAAGCTCATGCCAGCTGAACCTTTAAAGTGAGCACGGATCGTGTCTTCCGGTAAGCCTTCAGCACCGTGCTTTTTAGTAATATGGTGACCTAAAATCGTACCAACTGTACGATTAATATTTTTAACTTCTAGCGAAACTTCAACTGGAGATTTGTTATCAATGGCATCTCTGCATGCAGGAACTAATTGTGTGACATCTAAAGATTGATCTAAACCATGATCTTGATCATTGGTGCAATAGAAATCATTGTTCATGGGGTTTTCAGGTTCACGCAGAATATTACTGAAATCCAAGCCGCGTGCTTTCCAATGATCAACAGCAGCATTTACATCTAGTCGATCCACATGGCCAATCATTTCATCAAGGGTTCTAAAACCAAGTTGTGCCATATATTCACGTACTTCTTCCGCTACAAACTTAAAGAAGTTTTCAACAAATTCAGGTTGTCCAGAGAACTTTTTGGTGAGTTCTGGGTTTTGTGTAGCGACACCCACTGGGCATGTATTTAAGTGGCACACACGCATCATGATGCAGCCCATAACAACGAGTGGTGCAGTAGAAAAACCAAATTCTTCAGCGCCTAGTAAGGCAGCTACCACGACATCACGACCGGTTTTTAATTGTCCATCAGTTTGCACAACGATGCGATCACGTAAACCATTCATCATGAGTACTTGCTGAGTTTCCGCTAGACCAAGTTCCCAAGGTAAACCCGCATGTTTGAGTGAACTCATTGGCGACGCACCGGTACCGCCGTCGTATCCTGAGATCAGCACAACATCAGAGTGTGCTTTGGCAACACCTGCTGCCACTGTGCCCACGCCCACTTCTGCAACCAGTTTTACATGGATGCGTGCATCCGGATTAGAATTCTTTAAATCATGAATTAGCTGGGCTAAATCTTCGATGGAATAAATATCATGGTGTGGGGGAGGTGAGATTAATCCCACACCTGGAGTAGAGCCACGCACTTTGGCAATCCATGGATATACTTTAGTTCCAGGTAGTTGACCACCTTCGCCTGGCTTAGCACCTTGTGCCATTTTAATTTGAATATCATCCGAGTTAACCAAGTACTCACTAGTGACTCCGAAGCGACCTGATGCAACCTGTTTGATTGAACTGCGGCGTAGATCGCCATTTTCATCAGGTGTGTAACGATCAGGATCTTCTCCGCCTTCACCTGTATTAGATTTGCCACCAATACGGTTCATTGCAATGGCTAAAGTTTCGTGTGCTTGCTTGCTAATCGAGCCATACGACATTGCACCAGTAGAAAAACGTTTCATGATGTTTTCAATCGGCTCGACTTCTTCTAAAGGAATAGGATTATTTGCATATTTAAAATTAAACAAGCCACGCAAGGTCGCAAGATGTTCGCTCTGATTGTTAACTTTGTCAGTGTATTCTTTAAAGATATTAAACTGACCAGAACGAGTGGAATGCTGTAACTTATAAACCGTTTCCGGATTGAATAGGTGATATTCACCGTCACGACGCCATTGATATTCGCCACCCCAATCCAAGTCAGGCCGTTTTGCTGGACGATCAGGAAAGGCATTGTGGTGACGAATGCTCATTTCTTTCGCAACTTCTTCTAATCCGATGCCACCAATTCGCGAAGCCGTCCAAGTAAAGTATTGGTCAACGAATTCTTTGTTTAAACCGATCGCTTCGAACACTTGTGCGCCACGATAAGACTGTACCGTTGAGATACCCATTTTCGCCATGGTTTTAATCAATCCTTTGTTCACCGCCTTAGTGAAATTCTGCACGGCTTTCTCGTGAGGCATTTCAGGTAAATGTCCTTTACCGATCATGTCTTTTAAAGATTCAAAGGCTAGATATGGGTTAATTGCACTTGCGCCATAGCCAATCAATACAGCGAAATGGTGAACTTCGCGTGGTTCACCAGACTCGAGGATTAAACCTACTTGTGTGCGGGTTCCAGTACGAATTAAATGATGGTGTACACCTGCAGTCGCCAGCAATGCAGGCATGGCTGCTTTCTCTTGTGATATTCCACGATCAGAAAGAATAATATTTGTAAAACCATCTGCAATCGCTGCGTCCACTTCCGTGCAAACATTTTTTAAAGCTTGATCTAAACCTGTGCCGCCTTCTGCAACCGGGTATAAGATATCAACCGTTTTAGTTTTTAGGGCGGGTTGATTAATTTCACGAATACGTGCCAACTCTTCATCACTCAATACCGGAGAAGGTATTTTAATTTGTCGGCAACTTTGTGCTGTAGGTTCTAATAAATTTTGTTCTGGTCCAACCGTGGTTGCAACTTGGGTGACGAGTTCTTCACGAATTCCATCTAGAGGAGGATTGGTTACTTGCGCAAACAACTGTTTAAAATAATCGTATAACAAACGCGAACGATTGGATAATACAGCTAAGGCGGTATCAGTACCCATGGAGCCGGTTGGTTCTAAACCATTTGCAGCCATCGGAGCCATCAGCACACGTAAATCTTCATGTGTGTAACCAAAAGCCTGTTGTCGTTGTAATAAAGATTCACTATCACCTACATTGACTTGCTTTGCCGCTGGTAATTCATTTATGTCGACTAAGTTTTCCTTTAACCAGTCAGCATAGGGATGTTGTTCTACAAATTCTTTTTTGATTTCTTCGTCATCGATAATGCGTCCCTGTTTTGTATCGACCATAAAAATTCGTCCAGGGTGCAAACGATCTTTGATCAATACATTTTCAGGTGGGATATCTAATACACCGACTTCTGATGCCATGATGACCATGTCGTCTTTCGTCACATAATAACGGGAAGGACGCAAACCGTTACGGTCTAATACGGCGCCCATTACTTCGCCATCGGTAAAGGCGATAGATGCGGGACCATCCCAGGGTTCCATCAAACAAGCGTGGTATTCATAAAATGCTTTACGTGCTGCATCCATGGTTTCATGACCACTCCACGCTTCTGGAATCATCATGAGTACAGCATGAGCAAGTGGACGGCCACTCATATGTAAAAATTCCATAACATTATCGAACGTGGCCGAGTCGCTACCACCATCTTGAACAATCGGGAAAAGTTTTGCTAAGTCGTCACCAAATAATTCTGATTTGCATAATGATTCTCTTGCATGCATCCAATTAGCATTTCCACGTACGGTGTTGATTTCACCGTTGTGTGCAACATAACGAAATGGATGAGCAAGTTCCCAAGCAGGGAAGGTATTGGTTGAAAAACGTTGGTGCACTAATGCCATTGCAGATTCAAAATCTTCCGCAGACACATCCGGAAACATAGGTTCAAATTGTGAACCAGTGAGCATGCCTTTATACACACAAGTGCGATAGGAAAGAGACGGAATATAAAAATGTTCTCTTTCGGTTAAATGGTAATCATTAAATATTTGATGTTCAATACGTTTACGAATGACATAAAGTTTACGCTCAAATGCTGCTTCATCTTTTAAGTTAGCGCTGCGTGCAATAAAAATTTGTTTAAAGGTAGGCTCACCTTCTTTAGCCATAGAGCCTAAAGAGGAAGAATCAATCGGCACATCGCGCCAACCTAAAATTTGTTGTCCTTCTTCGCTGACAATTCTATTTAGTTCATCAATACAGTGTTTTTGTTGAGTTGCGTCATTCGGTAGGAAAATCATACCTGCACCGTAATACCCATACTCAGGTAACTCGATACCAATTTCCTTGCACACGCGTAAAAAGAATTTGTGTGGTAATTGCGTAAGCATCCCCACGCCATCACCAGTATTTTCGTCACAGCCACAAGCTCCCCTGTGGATGAGATTTTTAAGAATGGTGAGTGCATTCTCAACAGTCTTATGGGATTTACGGCCTTTTATATCCACCACAAAACCGACACCACAGGCATCATGTTCATAGGCAGGGTCATATAGCCCTCTATTGGGCTGATTGGTGATTCTCATCTCGACTCAAAAAATTGGTATGTTTTATTCTTATATATGGTAGTTGTTTTGCGCGTAAATCTATCTACTACAAAAGAGTAATTTTCAAACGAAATTATGTGCAATTCTTGTGCTATAGCCTTTAATAATCAGCTCCTTAGCTCGTCTTCTATATATAAACGGCCGCGAATTATAGAGGAGTCTTTGCGATTCCTCTAATAACCTTATTTTTAATAATGTTTAAGAAGTCCCCTACTCTTACAGGCAGGAGGATATTTGAAGCTGCAGGCTTATAAGTAGACAAAAAGCTTCTTAAAGCAGGTCAAGGCTTAGTTTTATCCCGCCTAATTTCTGCGTTGTTTAATGAGATAGGAATACACCTAGCTCAAAAAATGTATTGATTAAGGATTTGAGATAATCAGTGCAGTAACAATCAAAGCAACTGCGGCAGCTTGTAATCCTATGCGTGCCCACATAAAGCGTTCGCTAAAAGATTTATCCGTTTCACCACCTAGCCCCATCGATAGTAAACCTAAGCCCAAGGTTGCTAAGGTCGCGAGTAATGCCAATATTATTATTATGTTAAGCATTCCGTTCCTCCATATGACGGTATTTGTACTCGAATTATGCCATGACTTTTGTATAGCTAGTAAATGAAAGGAATAAACTGCTTGGTATTGTGTTGATAACTCGAATAGTTAGGAAACCTAATAAGTAAAAGCCTTTCTTCTACATTAGCTTTATTTATTACTGCACCAACAACCATCAAACTACCAACACTATTCATCCAATGGTAATTATAAAGTGCGATGCCTATCATCATGATGATAAGGGCGACGTACATGGGGTGTCGAATATATTGGTACGGTCCTGTCGTGACCAGTTTCGCGTGTTGTTTGATTTCTGGATAGACGCTGAAATTACCAATCTTGTTATAGCAAAGTGTCACAATACCCAATGTCGCACCTATCGCGCATAACAATAAAGAATATTTGCTACCTAAGTTTTGTAAGCCAACAGGATAGCAACTTAGTGTAATCCCACTAAATTGCAAAATTACGAGCAAGTGGTTTGTAAAAGTGTGTTGACGTAAAAAACGAGTCAACATTTACTTAATTTAAATTACTGAGTTTGAGAGTTTGTTATGGGAATGTTTTCAAAACTATCTGTAAATGTATTTTCTTGCATAGTTTCGAAATCAAATAAACTGGTATCGAGTAAATGACTGCTTGTGATGTTTTGCATAGAACGGAAAATATTGCTCACACGGTCAGGAGATTGTTCATCCCATTCTGCTAGCATTTTTTTAATACGTTGGCGTTCTAAATTAGGCTGAGAACCACATAAATTACATGGAATGATGGGAAATTCCTTGCGTTTGGCATAGCGTTCAATCTCTCTTTCGCGACAATATACTAAAGGTCGAATGACTATATTGCGTTTATCGTCACTTACTAATTTAGGTGGCATGGTTTTCATACGTGAGCCATGAAACATATTCATGAACATGGTTTCGACTAAATCATCCATGTGATGGCCTAAAGCAATTTTGTTTGCACTTATTGATTGTGCAGTGTTGTATAAAATTCCGCGTCGAAGTCGTGAGCAAAGTGAACAAGTGGTTTTTCCAGGTTCTATTTTTTCTTTTACAATATTATAAGTGTCTTTTTCAATGATTCGATACTCGACATTTAGCCCATCAAGGTAATTAGGTAATACATGTTCAGGAAACCCAGGTTGTTTTTGGTCTAAATTTACTACAACTAATTCAAATTGAATCGGGGCAACAGTTTGTAAACCCATTAACATGTCTAATAAGGTGTAAGAGTCTTTACCACCAGACAGGCAGACCATTAAGCGATCCCCATCTTCGATCATATGGTAATCGCTAATCGCTTTACCTGTTTGTCTTCTAAGAAGCTTTTGTAGTTTGATGAATCTTTGTGATGACATGGGTCGTATTGTAGCGGAATAGGGTAGATTATTTACTGTCCGTATCAGAATGATCGTTGTTCCAAAAATCATCCTGTGAAGAATCATCATTTTCTTCGTTTTCCCATGAATAGCGCTTTATCGTTGGTGCAGGATCACGGTTACGAAATACTACCGCGCAGACTATCCCAAAGCCGGCACCCCATAAATGTGTTTCATAGGACACGCCAGGCTGGTGCGGAAATACTCCCCAAATCATCGTGCCATATAAGAAAAATACTAATAGTGAGAGCGTGATGGCTAAGCGATCACGGCGTAAAATTCCGATTACGAAGATAAAAGCCATGGCACCATAGGTAAGTCCACTGGCGCCAAAATGATAAACGGGGCGTGCAGAAAACCATACTCCAAGTTCTGCAAGTACCCACACAACACCAAGTACTATCCAGCAAGAGCGCGGATAGCCGTAAAGCAGTGCCGTGCCTAGAATGAGAATTGCAGGTGTATTGGAAACCAAATGTACAAACGAACCATGTATTAAAGGAGCAGTTAAAACACCAATTAATCCGGATAGTTCTTGAGGGTGAACACCTAGCTTGAAAAGATTTAGATTAAATAAGAACTTTGTTAATTCGATGCCCCATAGTAACAATGTAAAGTAGAAAACAATTAAAAACGCTTTTTTTAGCTTTATTACATCTTGCGGAGATGATTGCGTAGAAGGGATGCTAAGCATAGTACTTATACGCTTAAAGTAATTCTAGATTTGATGACTTCGCGTTGTAGTGGATATTGATTTTTTATTGAGTCCTCCGTGTATTCGCCGCATATGTGAATGAATGTTCTACAATGCTTAAATTTATCGGTCCAGGTTAGATTTTTGCACACAAGTGATGTGCAAAGTTCTTGTTTAGCATGGTTTTCGGCTCTCTCTGTCTGCGTTGAGTAAGAGCAAATGACAAAGATGATAAAAAATGGGGTAATGAACCAATTTAAATGACTAGTTTTGCTCGACGACATGCTAGGAAATCCCTATAGTACGCATCTTTTGAAAATGAATATCCATAATAGTTCAGGACGAGTACATTGATTTCAACCGCAAACATTACAATGCAGTTTGGCGCAAAGCCATTATTCGAGAATATATCTGCCAAATTCGGTGACGGTAATCGTTATGGCTTAATTGGTGCAAATGGTTGTGGAAAGTCTACCTTCATGAAGATTTTAGATGGTAGTCAAATTCCTAGCTCGGGTAATGTATCGATCACTCCAAATGAACGATTGGGAAAATTAAACCAAGATCAGTTTGCGTTCGAAGAGTTTAGTGTAATAGATACTGTGATCATGGGGCACGCGCAATTATGGGAAATTAAACAAGAACGTGAGCGTATATATTCAATGCCAGAAATGTCTGAAGAAGATGGCATGAAAGTAGCTGAGTTGGAAATTCAGTTTGCCGAGTTAGATGGTTATAGCGCAGAAAGTCGTGCCGGTGAGTTGTTGCTGAGTGTAGGGATAGAAGAGAAATTTCATAATGGTCCTATGAGCGAGGTGGCGCCGGGTTGGAAGTTGCGTGTTTTATTAGTGCAAGCTCTATTTTCAGATCCGGATATTTTATTACTCGATGAACCTACTAATAACTTAGATATTAATACGATCCGTTGGTTGGAAACGGTTTTAAATGAACGTAAAAGTACGATGATTATCGTCTCCCATGATCGACATTTTCTAAATGCTGTCTGCACACATATGGCAGATATGGATTACGGTGAATTACGTATCTATCCAGGCAACTATGATGATTTCATGATCGCTTCGACTCAGGCACGAGAGCGGTTACAAGCAGAAAATGCCAAAAAGAAAGCACAAATTGCAGATTTGCAACAGTTTGTGAGTCGCTTTTCAGCAAATGCTTCGAAAGCACGACAGGCGACTTCACGTGCTAAGCAAATAGAAAAAATTAAACTTGAAGATATAAAACCTTCAAGTCGACGTAGTCCTTTCATTCGCTTTAATCAAGAAAAGAAACTTCATCGCCAAGCGCTCACTATAGAAGGATTAAGTCATGGTTTTGATGGTGAAACACTTTTCAGTAATGGTGAAATGATTATTGAAGCGGGTACGCGTTTAGCAGTAATTGGAGAAAACGGTGTAGGGAAAAGTACTTTTCTACGTTGTTTGATGAATGAGTTAGAGCCGAATGCAGGCATGGTTAAATGGTCAGAGAATGCAAGTTTGGGTTACTGTCCTCAGGATACGAGTACAGAGTTTAACAGTGATCTTAATTTATTTGACTGGATGGCTCAGTGGCGTAAACCCACTCACGATGATGAAGCAGTACGTGCAACGCTGGGGAGGTTGCTATTTTCATCCGATGATTTTAAGAAGCAAGTGAAAGTATGTTCTGGTGGCGAAAAAAATCGTCTGCTGTTTGGCAAGCTGATGTTGTCTGAAACTAATATTTTATTAATGGATGAGCCGACCAATCATCTAGATATGGAAAGCATTGAATCTTTAAACTTAGCGCTTGAGCATTATGAAGGCACGCTGATATTTGTAAGCCACGACCGTGAGTTTGTTTCTTCTTTAGCGAATTGCATCGTTGAGATTCAAGATCAGCAGATGCATTTGTTTCGTGGTAATTACGAAGAACACCTGGCGAATCAAATGCAAGAAGAACAAGTAGTAAATAGTTAATTACTGATTTACGTGAAACTCTTTATGCAGTCTTCGTGCTTGCATTGGCCACTTGTCGCGTTTTACTCGGCCTCTATAGGTTTTAAGTTTACTGTCCACTAGTTCAATATCTTCAGCAGTAAATTCAGCAATCTGCTCATAATGATAGATGCCTAAACGATGAAGTTTTCGCTCAAGTTTAGGTCCAACACCATTTATCAGTTGTAAATCATCCAATTCACCAGACGGACGTTTCATACCTAAAGGTTTCATGCGTCTCTTGCGAGGAGCACTTTTGCGTGCAGGTTTCTTGCGTGTGTAGATTCCACCACGTATTAAAATTTTTGCCTGTTTAATCCATTCATCTCGGTCGATTCTACCTTTGAAGTTAAGCATACTATCTACAGCGGAGACATCTTTGCGTGTAAACCCTGCAATTTGTTCGAAGTAATAAATGCCACATTTATGTAAAGTCTTCTCAAGTGTAACACCTATTCCAGAAATCAATTTTAAGTCATCAGGTTTACGTGTAGGTTTTTTAAGCCCATAAGATTTAATTTTTCGCTTGTTTGAACTTTTCGATTTGCCATTTAAGTCACTCGATTTAGCAATAAGCTTTGGTTTTGTAGCTCCATTTGTTTTAGCACTGCCATTATTACCGTTACCATTAAATTTCCCATTGCCATTGATGTGTACAATATTATTCGTCGCACGCTTATTATGGTCGTTGCCATTGGAAGTTCCGTTTCCATTGCTATTTAACCCTGCAGAGCGATTCGCAGGTTTCAAGATCGCTTGTTGGGCCTCTTTAATAAAGTTTTCTAGCTCACGAATATGAGCATCACGCGCCGAGATAGTATTTCTTAGAGCAGGAATTTTTTGCTGTAAAGTATTTATTTCTTGTGTTAGCTGGCTGATTTTTCCATCGCGTTTATCGAGATTGTCACGTAGCGGAGGAATTTCCTTAGACAATTTAGTTATTTCGGTTTCTAAAGCAGCAATACTCGCGTCACGTTTTTTGAGTGAGTTTTCTAATGTGGGGATTCGTAGTAAAGTTTGTTCTAACTTTTGTTGTAGGTTAGATACTTCCTCACTTTTAGCTTCAAATTTCTTACGTAAGCTATCTTGCTCTGCAAGATTGAGCTGAAGATCAGCAATTTTTTCATCTCGTTGAAGAATTTCCTTGTGATTAACTGTTTCGCTATTGCCCGCACCTAAGCTTGTTTGCGCAGCAAGTAATGCCTCGTTCTTTTCATTTAATTCGTTTTGCAAATTGGAAAGAGCAATGATTTGGTTTTCGAAATCATTATCTCGTTCGAGTAATTTTGCACGTACAAGATCTAACTCTTTGTTAAGAGAATCAATGCGTTTCTTAGTTACTTCATATTTATTTTCTAAAGTAACGAGTACTTCTTGCTTGTTTTTCAGTTCTAAACCGTTTTGGTTATACCGCTTAGTTGCTTTGCCTAGTAATGATTTTAGTTGCTCAACCTCGTCAGGTGTATCATGTAAGGTTTTTAATTCCTTATTACGTTCCTCAAGTTCTTTGCTGGTAATATGGAAACGAGCCGTTGTTTGACCTAATTGATTTTTTAGTTGTTCAACTTCTTTGCTGGTCTCTTGTGTTAAAGTTTTACAAGCATTGAGTTTGCTTAGTAAGTCATTTTTTGTGTTATTGAGTTCACTAATTCGTGTTGACTTATTATTTAATTCTACTTCAAGCGTATTAAAGTCTTGAGTTACCGATTGGAAATCATCGTTTAATTCTGAGTAGCGTCGTTGCCAATCAATTTCTAATGCTTGAACTTTATTTTTCATACGTCCCCAAAAAAACCAACCTATCAACAGGCCAAACAAAAAAGTAGCAGTAAGGGAAAATACGAGGTTGGAAATTAAATAAGACATTTTTATTAGGTACTCCAGCTAATATTTATTATTAGGTTTGGCGATTTGTTGTTCTGTTTGGGTTTGCCAATACAGCAACCAGGTATGTGAGTATCATAACTATTGATTACGACAACTCTTAAAATAATTTTATTACATTCAACAAAATAGGGGTACTATTTTTTGACGCTGATACTATATGTTGTGCTTTTTAAAGGTTGAACGATTATTAGCTGATAGTGAGAAGTTGAAAAATGTCTTAAGAACACTATATAGAATATAGATAAAACTTAAAGTAAAAGATTAATAAATGCTTGTAAGTCGTTTTATTTGATGTCACCCGCACACAAAGATTTATTTTGTAGGCACAAAAATCAGCCTTGTTGTTTACAATTTAAACAATATAAATTCATATGTCGTCTTGTTGCTATATGACGTAATCACAGTCTATTGTAATTAAATACTCACGATTCCTGTCTTTAACAAGTCATACTCACGCTCTTTTCATTCAAAATTAAAGCTACATGATGGAATATGCTCTCATTGCCGTAACCGGCGTAATCGCAATGTTATCTATTGTTTTGGCCCCCACTGCTAAAACCGTTAATGCGTTTTTCTCTGGTGCATCGTCACAGGGTAAAGCGCCTAGTTTATTAACGTTAACGCTTTCACAAGTCACTACTTGGATATTTGCGCGTTCATTAATGAATGCTGCAATTTTGGGTTATTTCTATGGACTTTGGGGTACTTTGGCTTATGCGGTGTATTACCTATCTTTTTTAACCGGTGGAACTATCATCGACAAGCTACGTTTTGAACAAGGCTTTAATAGCATCCAAGAATTTTTACATGCTCGCTTTGGTAGTGCAGGTGTGACTTGTTACAACATCGTGATCATCATTCGTTTAATTAGTGAGGTGTTTGCCAACTTATTAGTTATAGGATTGTTGTTTGGTATAGCAGGATCAAACGCCTATGTACTATCTATTATCGTTTTTTCAGCAGTGACGTTATTGTATTCCATGTTAGGCGGCTTACACGCCTCGTTAAAAACGGATGTAATGCAAATGAGCATATTTGTATTCGTGTTAGTGCTGTTGATGATGAGCATATTTAGTGGAGAACATTTTGCTTTAGCCGATTTAACTTTTAAGGAATTTCAATTTGATCAGCCTGGGCCGATTTTAATGTTAGTGGCTTTATTACAGATCTGGAGTTATCCCATGCACGACCCTGTGATGATGGACCGGGGTTTTTTAGCGGATCGCGAAACTACACGTAAAAGTTTTTACCATGCAGCGTGGATAAGTATTATTTGTATCGTTACTTTCGGTTGTATTGGGGTATGGGCAGGTGCACATGCGAATCAGGGAGATACGATGAATACGGTGTTGATGCGTTTATTAGGTGAATGGCCAATGCTGTTATTTAGCACCACATTAGTGATTTCTGCGATGTCAACATTAGATAGCACTTTATCGAGCTCTTCAAAGCTAATCGCTGTGGATATGAAATTAGTTAGCGCCAAAGTTAACAACGGTCGTTTAATTATGTTGATGTTTATGCTGTTAGGACTATTGTGTGTGTTTTTTGGTAACCAAGATCTATTCAGCGCTGTAGCAGTCAGTGGTACTGCATCTTTGTTTTTGGCCCCAGTAGTGTTCTTTTCGATTTTTGCTAAACAAAAGTATATTCCAACTTGGAGTTTTTTATTGACTTTTATAGTAGCTGTAGTGGGTGCCAGCGTTTACTTCCTAGAATCTTCAGGGTACACGCAGTTATTAGGAGAAATGCATAAATACACTAAACTGTTGATCATTTCTCTTTCTATACTAATTGTTGGTTGTAGCGCTTTCTTTATAGGTAAAGTACTGCAGCAAAATAATTAAGCAAGCATTTAGCTAGCGCAATGTCTGTGAAACCAAGCTTTCTTCTTCTATTTGTTTTTGTTTTCCTCCTAGGTCTAGTTTCATGTGAGGACTTCAGTTTTTCAGAATCTCACGAAGGCAAAGTGATAAAAGTACTCGATGGAGATTCATTCAATATTCTTCAACAAGGAAAGGAAGTGCGTATTCGATTAGCCGAAATTGATGCACCAGAGAACGGACAAGCCATGTGGAAAAAATCTAAACAAGCGCTAGAGAAGCACGTTGCAGACAAGAAAGTTGTTGTCGAAGAATTTGACCGTGATCAATATGGACGAATCGTTGGACATGTTTACATTGACGATACTTGGGTAAATGGTGAACTTGTGCAACAAGGCTATGCTTATGTGTATACGCGATACGCAGTATCAAAAAAACTTTATGAATATGAGTCGGAAGCAGAAAAAAATAGGCGTGGTGTATGGAAGTTACCCAAGCATGAACAAATCAAACCCTGGGAATGGCGGAAAAGAAATTAACTCGTGTTAGCTGCTCACTTCTATATTTTTAAATTTTTTAAAAAACTAACATGAATAAAAAAAATAAAAAGGCCACTGCATAAATACCCATAAAAACCCAATAATCGGTTTCTTCAGTATTACGATGTTTTTTAACTGCCCAGTTTTGCATCTCGGTTACACTCGCTAGCAAGCCCTTCTCATAACCTTTAATCCACACTGCTTGTGTGAGCCAACCTTCAATGAGAAGAAACCCAGTGAATAAAAGCCCAAGAAAAAATATTAGAGTTTGTAGAAGAATTAACATGAACTACTGTCACCGCCCGAAGCCAGGTAAAAACCCTTAATTAACGCTTCCCAGTTTAGAGCTTAGGGTAGTTGATCTATACCATTAGCATGCATCAGTAGTCGTGTTTACGCGATGGAATGGTAGATTATTTTTCAGACCAAACCGCATATTCATTGCCATTTGGATCAGCGAAATGAAAGCGTTTACCACCGGGGAATGAAAATATTTCTTTAATAATCGTGCCACCCGCTTTTTTAATTTTTTCTTGAGTTTGCTCTAATGCATGACTATAAAAAACGATGAGTGCACTGCCATTTTTTGTAACGCAGCTTAGATCAGAGGTAAAAAAGCCACCCTCCAGACCCTGATTTTCAAAAGCCGTATAGTCGGGACCGTAATCTGTAAATTGCCATGCAAAGACTTCAGTAAAAAAATTTTTAGCTATCTGAATATCTTTGGCAGGAAACTCTACATAATTAATTTTTTCATGATTCTTCATAAAGCCACTCTATATTAGCGCTTGCAACAAAATCGGTATGCGATTCTAGTTAATTGCCGCATTTATTTGTAATAAACTCAGGCAAACACCTGTCATTTATTAGTCAACCATACACCTAGATTAAAACAAGGGGCAACCATGACGAATTCATACGATATTAAAGGCAAAACCGCACTCGTAACGGGTGCTAATCGTGGCATTGGTAAAGTTATTGTAGAAACTTTTTTAGATAAAGGTAGTGTAAAAAAAGTTTATGCTGCGGTGAGAAATTTAGAATCTGCTGAGGAATTAGCGGACAGATATAATGAGCGTATTGAAGTGATTCAAATTGATTTAGAAAAGCCGGATACCATTCAACAGGCAGCCGAAAAAGCCACTGATGTGGACATTGTGGTTAACAATGCAGGTGTACTCAAAACATCTACACCCCTTGATGTAAATGCATTGGATACTATGTCATATGAAATGGATATGAATGTGTCTGGTTTGGTTCGTATGGCGCAAGCGTTTGCGCCAATATTAAAAGCCAATGGTGGCGGTGTATTAATTCAACTTAACTCTCTTGCATCAATGAAAAGTTTTCCACCCTTTGCAACTTATTGTGCGTCTAAAGCAGCTGCGTATTCAATTACTCAAGCTTTGCGTGATTTGTTAAAAGAACAAGGTACAACTGTAGTGAGTGTACATCCTGGACCAATTGCAACAGATATGGCTAATGATGCAGGTATCGGCGAAATTGCTGAGCCTCCAAGTGTGGTCGCTGATAGTATTCTCGTTGCACTTGAGAAAGGCGAATTTCATGCTTTCCCTGATTCCATGGCCAAACAATTCGAAGGTGCTTACCAAGGTTTTGCAGAAAATATTGTGAATGCGAATCTGTTAGAAAGTTGAATTAGCAGGCTTAGTATTCAGATTTAGTGCTGTAATATATTTTACGACGAGTAAAGTAAACGGGAATATTATTTTCCCAATGCCAAAAACGATAGTTCTTCAATCTCATCGTCAGCCATTGCTTGAAGAGTGGTTGAAAGTTTGCATTGATTCAGTAAAACACTGGGCCGAGTTGAATACGTATGATTATGAATGTATTGGAGATGAATTATTTGAGTATCTTTCTACAGAGGTTATAGAAAAAACAAAATCTCAAAAGGTGATTGCAACCGATTTAGCTCGTCTTAAAGTACTCAAAGAATATTTTCTCAAAGGCTACGATACAGTGGTGTGGTGCGATGCTGACTTTATAATATTTTCGCCTGAAAAATTTAATTTATTGAACGAGACTTTTGCTGTAGGTCGTGAAGTGTGGATACAGGAGAATGATAAAAACTCAAAAAACCTAACCGCCTATATCAAAGTCCATAATGCTTTCATGATGTTTAAAAAAGGCAATTCTTTTTTGGACTTTTATCATGATGCAGCTGAGCGTTTGCTGATAAAAAATAAAGGCCAGATGTCACCACAATTCATTGGTCCAAAGTTACTTACGGCTATTCACAATATTGTTCAATGTCCGGTGCAAGAAACTGCGGGCATGTTAAGTCCTTTAGTCATTAAAGATATTGCAAAAGGAGGTGGGCAAGCACTGGATTTATTCAAGAAAAAATCACCAAGTAATATTTTTGCAGCAAATTTATGTAGCTCACTCTTTGAGCGAGGGGAATTTAATGCAGAAATAATTGAAAAATGCTTAGGGGTGTTAAGCAGTCAGCCAGAAGTATTGGCTACTAATTGAGTAAAATCAGCTTATTGATTATCTTCCTTAGAGGAAATCGGGATGATTTTTTTGGCTTCCTGAAATAATTCTTCCAATTCGCGAATACGCGCCTCTTGGGCAGTGAGTTCAGAGCGCAATGGTGAAACTTGTTGTTTGGCTTGGAATAACACTTTTTCAAGTGAAGCAATTTTACTGTCACGCAGATTAACTGCAGTTTCAAGAGACTCGATGCGTTTGCGACGACTTAACACTTCTTCGCTTAGTATAGAAATCTTTTCGTCGCGCAGTTTAAGGCTATTTTCTAAAGCAGGAATTTTCTCATTTGCATGTTCAACCTTGTTTTGTAAGCTTCTTACGACTGTTCGAGCATCATTGGTTTCAGTTTCAAGTAGTTGAATGCGTTCGCGTTCAGTATCTAGAGTTTGTTTGAGAGTAGTAATTTCTTCACTGCGTTCATCGAGAGTTTCTCGCAGTACCCCCATTTCTGCCAGTTGCGCTGCACTTGCCTCGATTTTAGCTTCATAAGTCTCGATGGATTGTTTGTCTTTTTCGATTTGCTGTATTAGTCCAGCTTCTCTATGGACACGTTGTTCAACTTCACCTTGGAGCTGATAGATTTTATTATCCATCTCATCCAGCTCTTCTTGTAAATTATTAATTTGTTTGCCGCGGTTATTGAATTCTTGCTTTAAAGGCCCAAAAGACGCAATTTGGCTATCCAATTCTTCTATGCGTGTAGTTAAATGGATACGTTGATCTTCAAGCTCTTTGCTTAATACTTGATTGTCGCTGTCAGCTTGTTTGAGTTGTTCTCTAAGTTCTTGTGCATCAATAATTTTTGTACGAGCTGAGTCAAGTTCTTTATTGAGACTTTCAATTTCGGTAGCGTTTGATTTTAGTTTAGTAGAGAGAATTTGGTTATCCTCATCAGCTTGACCTAATTGAGTTTTTAATGGCTGTAACTCATTAATACTTTCGCGCAAGAAAGTAATTTCTTCGTTAAGCACGTTAACTTCTTGGTCGCGTTCTTGAATTCGACTATTGAGCAAATTATTTTTCTCAGTGGCTTTGCCCAGTAATATCTTTAACTCTTCAAGCTCAGTAGGAATGATTTTAAACTCTTCAATGACTTTGGCCTGTTCATTAGAAAATTCAACCGCAACTTTTAATTTTTCCTGTAATTCATCTCGTATAGCAGTAGCAGCTTCATAAGCAGAACGTAAAGACTCCAACTCGTTGCTTGAATGTTCGGATACTTCAAGGACTGGAATTTCTAAATCCATTTCCAGTTCTAGCGTTTCTGCGTCTTGCTTGCTTTTAGATGGTGTGTCGAGCGTAGTCATTAAGTAGTTCTTCCCCTAAACATACAATGAGTAAGAATTCAGCGTATAAATAATCCTGTAAGTACATGAATTGTAATACATCTTGTACAAATTTTTAATCAATAGCAGTAATTATGGGTAGAAATAGAAAAGATTAAAATACAAACAAAATACCTTTACTGTAATTAGGGTATCCAAGATGAAGCACTAATCCGAAGGGCATGAAAACGTAGGTTTACTTAAAAGTTCAAAATTTTATACATGTAAATCAACCACTTATCAGAGTTTAAAAAATTATTTCAGAATATTTATTAATAGCGTCAACGAGTTGTTAGTCCTCTGCGTTGTAGTAAATATCGACAGCTATTAAAGGATGGAGGAGAAGGATGAAAATTAAAAAACAGCTTTTGTTGTTTCCTGCAGGGATGCTTTTGTTTGCGATGTCTACAATTTCGCATGCGGAAGGATCAGTGTATGGGAATGTTGGTTATCACGAATATCCATGGAGTATTTTGATCGGCTATAACGATTATTATCGAGGATATCGCGATCACTATCGTGGTCATCACCACCATAAGCATCGTCACCATCATTATAAACACAAAAAACATCACTATCGTAAACATCATGATTATGGTCATCATTACGGCCATCGCAAACGACATTATTATGGGCATGATCGGCGCTATTACAAAGATCATCACTATCGTAAGCACCATGATTATGGTCATCATGATCGACATCGTTATAAAGATCGCCATCATTACCGACATGATCGCCGGCATCATGTTTCTCGTGATCGTCATAGAGATCGTCATGAACATCGCCGAGATCGCAGACATCGAGATGGAGATCGAAGACACCGTGATCGAGATCGTGGGCGAAGATAATGTGTATCTAGAATAGACTGTTTTAAAAGCCTCGCTCTGCGAGGCTTTTTTTATTGGAAAATAAATAATCAAATTAAAAAATCTGTAAGATCAGCGCGTGTTACATGCAATTAAAAAACGCTGGTCAGAAAAAAGCGGGTATCGTGAAGTATTGGTTATTTCAATTCCGCTTATATTAAGTACAGGTGCATGGAGCATTTTATTATTTTTTGATCGAATGTTTCTGTCTTGGTATTCAGAAAATTCCATTGCTGCTGCAATGCCATCTGGGATGACAAGTTTCGCAATGCTGAGTGTGTTTATTGGTACTGCAGCATATGTAAATACTTTTGTAGCACAATATTATGGTGCAGAAGAAGAAGATAAAATAGGTGCTATTGTATGGCAGGGTATTTATTTTAGCTTATTTTCTTTTTTGCTAATTATTCCAGCATATTTTATAGCAGAAAGTTTCTTTGCGCTCATTGGTCATTCTAAAGAAGTACAAATACAGGAAACACTATATTTTAAAATATTAATGTATTCTGCCATGTTCATGGTTTTGAATAATGCCTTATCTAGCTTTTTCTCAGGGTTAGGTAAAACACTGGTTGTAATGTGGGTCAGTGTTCTTATTGCAGTTATAAACATTGTATTAGATTACATTTTTATTTTTGGAAAATTGGGAATTCCATCTATGGGAATTCGAGGGGCTGCTATTGCAAGTAATATTGCTGTGATAGCGGGTTCAATCACTTACTTATTGCTAATTTTTCAAAGTAAATATCGCAAGCGTTTTGAACTTGTTTCTTCATGGCGACTAGATTTTTCTCTTCTTCATAGATTGATTTATTACGGCTTTCCAAATGGCTTGAGGTTGTTTATTGATATGTCAGCATTCACAGCATTTTTAATGTTTACGGGTACTGTGGGCACACGTGAACAAGTTGCTACTAATATTGCGTTTAATATTGAAGCGTTGGCTTTCTTGCCTATGGTTGGAATGATGATTGGTGTAGCAGTGCTAGTAGGCCAACGATTAGGTGAGAATAGACCAGAACTTGCAGAGAAAGCTGCATGGTCTGCTATTCATCTTACCTTTATATTTTTCAGTGTTCTTGCGGTGTTATATATAACGATACCGCATGTGTTTATTTATCCTTTTACTCTCAACGGGGGGTTAGAGAACATTGAAAATAGTATCGAGTTAATCGCAGTACTTTTGCGATTTGTAGCATTTTTCTGTCTGTTTGATGCAATTTTCTTGGTATTTATTGGTGCATTAGAAGGTGCTGGAGATACTCGCTTTATTATGAAAATGAGTTTTTTGATCTCAATAATTTTATTAGTCTTGCCGTGCTATCTATATATAAAATATTTTGAAGCCAAGTTATTTTTCCTTTGGTGGATTATCACCATAAATGTCGTGATTTACTGCGCAGTGTTTTTTTGGCGCTTTCAAAAAGGGCCTTGGAGAAGTATGCGAGTAATTGAAGGGTAATAATCCTTAATTACAAAAGCTTAATTCACCAGGAACACATTTTTAGGTAACTCTTTGCCAATTCGGGTATTACGACGAATAATTTTTGCAAGCGTAGTGTTCTCTATATATTTCTTGCTGCGACCCTGAAATTGTCGTTCGTACCAAAAGCGATCTCCATCACGTAAGCGTTCAAATTGGTCTTTAATGATTGCGTAGAAAGTCTCTCCAACTAATGCATTGGTGACCTTATCTTCAGTTAAACCGCCCACCCACAAATCAATTTCATCCACTGAAGCGTAAATACTAGCTAGTTTTGCTTGTTTAGCAGGGTCTGAGGTAATTTCCGCAAAGCTTGTTACAGCTGCTAGACCATATGCAACTCTAGTGCTGTTATAGCTCGATAAACCATGGTCACGCCCACGTTGAATATTAAGAGAAGCTAAATCAAATCCGCCATTACCAGGTTGTCCAAAAAGGAAGTTACGCACGTCATCGATGATGAGTTCATCTAAGTCTTGGCAGCTTTGATTCGCTAAGCCACGAAGTAATGGTTCTATGCCGCCTTCATCAATAATTCGGTGTGGTGAGAAAAATGCATCGCGAAGTGCTACGTGTCCATATTTTGTTTCTTTACCTTTTCTATTCAAACGTAGAATCTGAGGAGAAAGTAAGCTATGGCCTAATCTAAACGCAGCCGTTGAAAATTCATTTGCAATACTTGCATCGACTTCAGGTTGATAACCTTTATAAGGTGATAACGCATTCTCTCCTAGTAAAACAGGTAAGAATTCATTGTAAGTAATAACTTGTAGCTGGGCGCCAACCATTCTGCGTGCGAGTTGATAGATTTCGTCTCCACTTAAATATGGATTGGCACGTCCAATTTTTTTCGCTAATCGATTATGCTCACGTACAAATAGGGTATGCATTGCGGTTAAACCAATTTGTTCGTTAGCACGCACATCACCCGCTAGAAATAAAGTATCTGAGGTGCCACCCGCATTACTCAAACCTTCTGTGTTAAAAGGCAATAATTTTTTCTTACTGGTTTTCAATTTGCCTGTTTCATCCATGGTACGTAATGCCGTAGCGCGTTCTTCGTCAGAACCATATACATTTGAGGCATCAATCCAGCCTGTAAGCTCATTAAGTTGTTGTCGAGGTGAATCTATACCTGTGTCTACATCAAAGATAGAGCGGTTAAATGGCATTTGAGCTGTGCCAGTATTGGCAGGATCAAAAAACTCATCACCAGCAGGGATCGCAATGGGTGCAGGCTCAGGGGGTTCTACACCATCGGTTAAATCAATATCATGATCAAGGAATTGCCCCCATTGCCATAGCATATCGCTGGCTAATTTATAGGTTTGCGTGGCTTGCTGTTGGGCTAATACGGCATTACTAATTGCACGTGGGTTAGGACGGTTTACGCCTGCCATTGCAGAAACACCATCACTATAATCAGAGTTTGCTTTACGAGTTAATGGTGTACCTTCTGCATTCATATTTGGCTGTAGAAGATTATTAAAATGTCCATCGATAGTTCGAAAATAATAATTCTTTTTTGAATGTATTTTGTATTTATTATGCTTGCGTTTAATTCTACGAATAGGTGAAGTCTTTTTTGCATCATTATCAAAGTCTGCGTGTTTAAGCAGTTCTTCTCCGGAAAAAACACTATTACTTGCTTGAGAAACAATTGAAAAACTTAGAATGATTACAACCGCAGTTAAAATTGCGGTAGAAAACTTAGGCCCCATGAGCAGCTCCCTTCTGAAATGTTCTGAGAATATCCGTTCCCAAAGATAGAAAATCTGTTTAGATTAGATAGTAATTATTATTATCACTGTAATATAGTTAAATATTCTATATTAAATTGTGAGCCACTTTATAGAACAATGACTGCAGAATGAATGTGTATCATTAACTCACTAATTATTAAAACTAATTTAATTTTAATAATTGACAATATAAGAATGTTTCATTACCTTGATGGAGATAACTATAAGAATATCGAGCTTTATTATGCTCAACTCTAGTGAACTATAACTAGTCATGACTGGACGTATACCAGGTCCAGCACTTCTTTGGTACTCCATTATTATTTTTGGAGCAGCTAGTTCTATTGTTCATATCATTGCAGATATTGGTAGTCAGCATACGGTTGACGGACGAAATGTCATTTCATTTTGTAATTTATTATTTGCAGGGAATGCTTGTGCAGTCATCGTATTGTTTGCAGTGCATCGAAAAAAATGGACGCGTGAAACTTTATCTAAGATTACAAAACTAGAGTGGCTGTTTTTATTTATTTTAGCGCTGCTCGCAAACTGTTTAGCACCTTGGTTATTTTTTGTAGCGATAGAAACAACGATGGTGACTAACGTTGTATTGGTGAGTCAAATTGAACCTCCTCTGTTACTTTTTTTGGCCTGGTTAGTTTTTAAAGACAGTATCAGCAAATGGTCATTTATAGGTTCCGTGTTAAGTTTAATCGGTGTGGCCTTAATTGCATTCTTACAGCCCCACACTGAAGGCTTGTTGATTGGCAAAGGTGAAATCTCTGCGGCTTTTGCAGCAATTACTTATGCGGTTTCTACTGTGTTTGCCAAGATGTATCTCAAGAAGATTCCTATCGGTATTTTTAGTGTATTTCGAAGTGCTGTCGGTACCATCGCTTTTTTTATTATCGCGGCCTATTTATATGGCTTAGAGCATTTCATCGACATCGGTTCCCCATTTCTATGGAAATGGATGTTGGTGTATGGCGGCTTAATTATTGTAACCGGGCAGCTTGCTTGGGATTCCGGTGTGCGAAAATCAACATCTGCGGATGTATCACTCGCAACTTCTTTTGCCCCAATCGCGGGTGTCTTAGCAGCATTTTTAATTCTTGGTGAGCAACCTACTCAAGCGCACTATGTGGGTGGAGGAGTATTATTACTAGGTATTGCAATTTGTTTATATGCAACCTTAAAAAAATTACGTGAAGAAAAACTGCAAGAAATAAAGATAGCAGAAAAAGATGCAGTACCTTCTTTAGAAGCAGAATGTAGAACTGGTTTTAAGGGTGTGTAGAGGTTGGTGTTAATTTAATAATAAAAATAAAATGTAGGAGGTATATATGTTCTCGCATTTAATGAAAATTATTTTAACGGGTGAGCGTAATTGGGAATGGTTGCCGATTTTAGTTGCACGTGTCTCACTTGGTTTATTTTTTGCAGTTTCAGGATATAACAAGCTCTTTGTGCCTGAAAAACATGCTGATTTAATACAGCTGATGGTAGATATCGGCATGCCTTTTCCTGAATTCACTGCATTGTTTTTAGCATGTGTGGAATTTTTTGGTGGTTTAATGCTGATGGTAGGATTTTTGTCCTCTATCATTTGCATCGCACTAAGCATTGCCATGATAGTAGCGATCGCAACAGTAGAAATTGAACACGTGATACCAAAAGGTATTGGTCCACTAGATTGGATGAGCTGGTTTCTTTATCTGCCACAAGTGATGTACATCATCCTATTTGTTTGGCTGATCACAACGGGGCCAGGAAGGCTAAGTTTAGATCACTGGCTTGCAAATAAACTAAGTATGCAATGAGAAAAATTAAATTAGTGAGTCAGTTTTTGGGTTATAGGGTCTAAAGACATACCAGGATCAGGCTTTAAACACGTGGCGCATTCTTGCATTTTATTCGTTACTGTTTTAATAATCTGATGTCCTTTTTCACTTAAATGTAAATGTTTGATGCGAAAGTCCTCATCGCTATTAGTTTCAATCAGTAATGTATGCTCGGTGAGCAATTCATTTATGTATCGTTTTATTGAAGAAGGTTTGGCTTGTGGAATGCGCTTAATAATTTCGTTTCGGCTAATGCCATCATGTAAGAATATATAAAATAAAAGCTCATAGTGGTTCATGCTTAAGTGAGAAGCAGAAGCTGCTCTCAATGCTTGAATAGCTGCAACACAGCCGGTTATTACATCTTCTTCTGGTGTCATAACTAAGAGCCCCTGTAGAAGGTTCTATTTTAATTAGATTTTATAACTATTAAACAATAGGACCACTTTTGAACCTATTTGTTCTTAGCCATAGTTTGTTCAATATTTATAGTAAGTAAAATCAACCATCTATATATGTGGTTACTTTATAGCTAATAAATATGTTTTTATTCAGTGGGTTATAAGTTATGGGGTATTTTTGGTTAATTATCATCATTCTGAGTGTGATTGGTTTTATTCTTTATAAAAAGGAAGGCTTAGAACTCAATAAAATATTTAAACAAATAGCCAAAGACTTCAATGGGCGTGTCATACCTGCTGTTATTACCTACCCATCACTTATTTTTCTTTATTATGACCAAACTATAGAAGTATCCGCTATGCCCCATGAACATGGTGCATTTACTTATGTATCTTTTACCACTCATAGATACTCTCATGAATGCATATTCAAAATAACGAGCAAGTCAAAGCTACCAAAAATTCCAGAAACCAATAAGAACTTAAAAAAGCAAAAATTAAATTTAGAAGAATTTGAAAAAAAATTCATTGTGTATGCTAAACACAATGAATATTTAGTTGCGTTACTAACTACTGAGATATGTGAAGCGCTAATGGAGTTGGCTCAAAACTACAGCATAGAGGTGCGCTATATAAAATTAAATGATGCATTTAGATTTGATCTGCATATTGATCGTGTACTTACTTCAAAGAATGAAACAGTTGAAGCAATTCAACTAACTCAACTTTTTATACAGCAAATGGATCGAATAAAACGTTAAACGAATGCCCATATGTAAACAAAAAATTAATGCTTCTCAAGACAAAGTATTTAACTATTTAAGTGAGCTTCAGAACGTGGTAGATCTATATAAAGATAGTGTTCCCATAATAACTATAAAAGACTTAGGTAGTGCCTGTTATGGAAAGAAATACCGATATGAAGTAGAAAAGACCAAAGGTTCTCGCTATGAAAAACAAGCTTTTGAAGTAGAGATTACAAAATTTGAACCTTATAGAGATATTGCTTGGCTAGTTAATTTTGATCGTAGAACAAAGCTAAGTAGAAACACAACATATATTCCCACCATTGTACTTCTTAACTGTACATTAAAACCAAAAAGGGGCTATACCTTGGCATTGTTAGAAGTGGAATTTGATATGAAATCGAGTTGGTGGATTAAATTACTCTTTTACACCATTATTCGTCTGTTTAAAAATAGAATATGTAAATTACTTATAGAGGTTCGTAAAGATATAGAGCAGAAGAATGTTCATTAAATTAAAATTAACAATCTTAGGCTGAAATTCCAGGCATCGGTATAAAATTTTGTAATTGTTTAATTCTAGCGATCCAATTTTGAAGATGCGGATAAGGTTCCAAGGAAATATTTCCCTCTTCCGCCAACGCAATGTAAGGGAAACACGCAATATCGGCAATTGTTACCCTATTAAGGGCAAGCCAATTTTTATCTATTAAATGATTATCGATAATAGTAAGGATTGTTTTACTTTTCTCGTATGCTCTATCAATATCTATATCAAGATTAAACTTAAAGTGTGCGCGTGCATCCATTGGGCCACGAGCGATTTCATTACATGCAGTAAATAACCATTGAATTACTTGAGCCATTTCATCAGGATCATTGGGGAACCAGCTATCATTGCCATATTTTCGTGCTAAATAAACAAGAATCGCTTGAGAGTCACGTAATATAAGATCACCATCTTCAAGCGTAGGTATTTCGCCTAAAGGATTTTTTTTAAGATACTCAGGTGCTTTTTGTTCACGATTGGCGATGTCAATTGGCACGATCTCGTAATCAATCTCTAACATCGATAGAAGTAAACGAACTTTGTAGCAGTTCCCTGAAAATTCAACATCATATAGCTTCATTTTTCACCCAATCAGCGTTACTTGATTTCATTATAAAGGACGGTTTGTGACAATTTGCATACTAATATGTATGGATGATCATAACTATAGAAACCCTTGATTTGATCCATAGCCATTAACTATTGGCGAGTATAAACTTCATTCAAGTAGCATAATGATGATCTTAATCAATAGAGAATAAAATGTTGTTGATACACTTTAACAACAAAGAACAAAAACGGAGGTCCCCGTGGCGAATCAAATACTCTACTCTCCAGAAGAAGTAAAAAATTTACTTAATGATAAAAATACCATCATTGTCGATATCCGCGAAGAAGACGATTATAAAAAGGCGCACATTCCTGGATCAGTCAGTATTCCGGATGTTTTCTTTTATCTTGCTGAGACGACAGAGGAAGGCTTAAAAGAATTTCAAGATAAGTTTCAAAAATTATTTTCAGAGGCTGGAATTACACATGATAAGAAAGTCATTATCTATGAAGATGCGTTAAATAATCGCTATGGTGGTTCTTGTCGTGGATACTGGTTTTTAACTTACTTGGGTCACCCCGATGCAGGAATACTAGATGGTGGATTTTCGGCCTGGAATAAAGCCGGTTATCCAGTGGATGACATAATTCCAACCCCTGAAGCGGCCAATTTTGAAGTTAAAACGAATGACGAAATAATTGCGACTAAAGATGATGTATTGGCAGCACTTAATAATCCAAACATTAAGATACTAGATAATCGTGACAAAGACGAATGGATTGGGGAGAGCTCATCACCATATGGAAAAGACTTTGTGCCACGTAAAGGACGTTTGCAAGGCGCACGTTGGATTGAATGGTATAAGTTTATGGAGGGCAAAGCTGATCTGCCTTACTTTAAATCACCTGAAAAAATTCGCGCCATGTGTGCGGAGTATGGTTTGTATCCAGACGACGACATTATTATCTATTGTTTTAAAGGCGCACGCGTTTCCAATACGTTCATAGCCATGCACTTAGCGGGTTTCAAGCATTTACGTAACTATTTAGGCTCTTGGAATGAGTGGTCGAAGATTGATTCATTGCCAATCAATGCTGACGTGTATCCTGAATAGCTAGTACTAATCGAAACCAAACAAAAAATGCGGGGCTTATTTTTCTTCTTAATTGGTGTGCTAATTATCTTTGGATGCTATCAACTCTTTCAATCTATGTAGTAGCATAAATGAATGTTACTTTTGTAAAGATCAACACTAGAAAATCTAGTTGGGAAGAGGCATGCGTTCCATTAAATAACAAAGGCAATCTTGCCGTATGACCATTTCATCCAAGGTTAACATGGCAGGCATCATGGAATGGTTGAGTTGAATTTTGTCTTCGAAGATATGAAATATTTCTTTTCCAATTTCATTATCATCATCATTATAGGCAAGTAACCGGGCCGAACTATTATTAACTCTTCCAAAGCTTGTATTAGCTGGCATCTCAGTAAAATTCATTTTATCTAATTCGTTTGTGAATAAAATATCTGCATCATCATCTGTGAAGCTAAAAGTAGCTTCTTCTGGTATTTTCACGCGTGCGAGTGTATGGAATAAATGAATATCTTGGGGTGCAATACGATGATTAGGTATATTTTTCATATGTAAAACAGCATCTACAAAATCGAGTGCATGCTGCGTTCCACCTTTAGTATTCGTTTTACCGCATTCTAAGGTCACAGAAGGACACAAGTCGCTAAATGCCATCGACTGCACACCCTTGGGTGTTAAAAAATAGACTACTGTTGGCCCAAACAGTGCAGCCAAGTGCAAAAATGAGTTATCTAGTTTGTTGATGCAAGCATAGTGAGGGTTCAGGCCTGTATTATTATGTATATCAATACTTGCAAATAAATTCCTGTTCTTCATTTCATTAACTATTTCGTACATTACAGGCGCTTCTTGAGAATGTGGATAGTTCGTACCTGGCCAAACACGATTGTAATCATGCTGTGTATCTAATAAACGCAATCCGTGACGTGCAGCTTGAGTGTTACCAAAAAATATCGATACAGATCTTGGTAGTCGAGTATTTTCATACTTTCGAAGTAATTCCTGTATTACATGGAAACCGGTTCTTTCATTGCCATGTAGTAATACGCTGATAAAAACAGTTTCAGGCCGCATCCCTTGTAAATGTAACAATGTTGGTTCTGGGAAAATGGTATAAAGTTCTTTCGCACGAATATCAAGCAACTCTTTTGGAAAGCTTTCGAGCTGCTTAAGCTCTAATGGTGTGGAGGGTTGATTAATGTGCACGGTATTGCGGTTAACTTCCCAAGAATGTACAGGTTGTTCCGTGCGTTGTAAGGTTTGATAAGCATGGGTAAGTTCAGTCATATCGCAATTATGTGTAGCGACATACTTTCTTTGCCAACTGGCACCGGTCTGTTCATTCATTATGCGTGCTTCGATCACGTTCAGATAAGTGCTAATATCTTGCGAACAAATTTTTAAGTCTTTTAAACCCTCTTCGGCTTGAGTAAATAATTCGTCTAGTAGCAAAGATTTTAAATTCGCTGATTTTCCAAACCACTGTATAGTGCTCTGTAAATCATTAGTTGCTGCGATATAAAAATTATTTTTTGTTTCTTCAAATGTAGGTAAAGCATGACCTTGTTTTAAGCGTTGCGCCCAAAATTGTTGCAAGCCGTAAAAGAAGGCGGCATTCGCCATCATATCGATAAAAGTAGGGCCCGCTGCAATCGCACGGTGTTCAATACGAATATGAGCTTCTCCACTTTCACTAAAACCAAGTAAAGGCCTGTTCCATCGCCATATGGTGCCATTGTGTAAACGTAAATGAGCCAGTTTTACATTGTTTTCATCAATTGTTGGAAGCAGAATATGAAAGTCTTTCAAGTTTTCATGAAAGCACTCCAATATAGATTCTTGTGCAAAACCACTACCAAAGCTCACTCTTTTAAATGGCGCATTTGGGTTATCTGTATCGATAGATTGCTCAAAAAGTGGAATTCTAGTTTCACTCCATACATTTTTTCCAAATGCAAAAGGTGAGTTCGCCGTAATAGCAACTAAAGGGGCGGATAAAATAGAAGAGGCGTTGTAATAATGATGTGCATCTTGTGCAGGTACTTTAGTATGAATTTGAAAAGAGGTGGTAGAGGCCTCTAGCATTACATCATGACTATATAAATCGAGCAGTTCATTTCCTTGTATGTGTAAATGTACCGGCTTTTTTTTACGTCGATCCATAATTTCACTGTTCAGTGCACGATAGCGGTTCATGTCAGACATTGAATGCTCATTCAAATCTGAAAGATTTAAAGTGGGCAATGTGCCAATGAGCAATAGCGAGGATGAAAGACTTAAACTATCTGCGATCTTTTCTGCTCGTTCCCATGTATTCAGTAAATCTTTATGAAAATCAGATAATACAGAACCCGATAATTTTCGAGGAGTGTTATTAAACTCAAGATTAAATTTTGCTAATTCTGGCGTGGCTAATTCTGAGTCAAATCGATCTAGAAATTCTTTGTTAACGGGTGCGGGCTGAAGGGACTTATCTAATAACCAGCTTTCAATTTCGAAACCACCCATTAAGCCATCATTCGATAATGCGCCATCATTAAACCATGATGTAAGCAAAGTTGTTTCTTGCTCTAGAACTTGTCGAAATTTATTGTAATCGTCTTCAGAGAAAAACGTTTTTTCAATTTCTTGGCCCATGGATAAAATGCTAACAGATAGTATTTTTCACACTAAAAGAAAAATATTGTTTAGTAAAACAATATATAAAAAATTTGATCTGCATCAATTAAATTATGAGGTTATTCAAAGTTTTTGAAAGACGTAAAGTAGTTTAGCATCAATTTAATCATGCAGTCTTTTACACTTAAAGCGATAAATTAATTTGTGCCAGCTTCAATTTTTGTCCAATTAGAAGAGATTACTTTATCTGAAACTGAATCACTGTTTGTGTCTACATCAATGAATACCAGTTTACCTTGCAAAATTGAAACTTCAGCACTAGAGTTTTTACCAGTCAGAATAAGCAAGCCATTATCCGGAGAATCTAAATCTACAAAGTATTCATTTAATTCTAATAACTCTAACCCAGTAAAGGGTATGGAATTTGCAATAGCATTCACTACAGTATTTTCAAGTTTATTTATGAGCTTCAATGAATCAACAGTTAATGAATAATTTGAAGGCATAGTAGCCAAATTTATTGTTTGTGAAATATTAATATTAGACAGAGTATTTTTTGAACTGCTCTCGACAGTTAGCGTATCGCTAGTAATTATTGTTATTAGGGATACAAGTGTGGCATTAAACTGTAAGCTTATTTTGAGGTTACCGCTTATTTTAAAAGTTTTATTATTAGTGTTTACATCAAAAAGGTCAGCGTTGACGTCAAAATTAAATGTCCAATTTGTACCACTAGAATAAGTACCAATTAAGATACCATCCACATTGTTGATTGAAATTTCTAGCTTACCATTTGCAACTGTGTCTTTAATAGCGCAGTTTTTGTAATTCAGTACTAGATCATCTCCTTTGGAAACCGTGCTTGAGTTATCCAAATCTACAACACTGGCATAGAGAGAACCACTGTTATTATCGCAAGAATATATTGAGGTTGATGAGGTGTTAAGGTTATTTATGTATTGTGCTGATTGGCTGCTAATATCCGCAACCATAAGTGTTTGAGTTAGTGTCTCGACTACATCGCTGGCAACTCTTTCTGCATTACTTACGACAATAATTATACCTTCTTCCTCGTCATCCTCATCGTCATCATCACTAAAGCTGCTGATAAACGAACACTTCCCACCAGTAAGCGATAATAATACTGCACACGCAAAAGCAAAAGCCTTGACCGTTTTCATCTTGTCTACAATCCAATCCTTAACATGGGTATAGAGTTTTATCGAGAAGTGAAGTTCATGTGTGGATAACCACACCATTTGTAAAGTTACAATAGTGAATGAGTTCAAATAGGAAGTTATTGTCCTAAGTCAATTAGAACCTATAACAAATAAAGAATTAACGAATTAAGGATGAAATAGGATATATATCTAGATGTTCAAATCAGTCAACTTTTAGAGTAACTTAGCTGTAGATTCGATTCATATCTGCGAAGTGTATTCCACACATCAATCGAACATCTAGCTAAAGAAATAGAGGAGATACCAATAAACATTATCTTATATATTAGTAGTTCTTAAATCTCACTAACCCAATGTTTAAATGAGTGATGTACAGATTCCATAACTATGTAAACTATATGGCTATAATTATTATTTTCTCAGATCGGTCAATGGAGGATAAGTCGTGATTACTGTAAAAATTTTTCTAAAATACGTAATAGCATTTTTCTTATCTACACAGATTGTTTCAGCAGAAACACCAAAACCCCTTGTCGAGGTTGAATGGTTATCAAACAACCTAGATAAAGTAGCTATTCTTGATGTAAGAGCAGAAACAAAAAGTTTCACAAGTGCTCCTGTTTTTAAAAGTGATGAAAAAACTAAAAAGCAATATCTTGAACGTGTTGGTGGGCATATATCGAGCGCCAGAATAGTGCTTTACAAGAATGTGCGAGGCGAACATAAAATTAATAACAAGAAGATTAAATATATGTTGCCTAAAAAGGCTATTTTTGAGGCGCTTATTCAAAAGGCAGGTATCAATAAAGATAGTTCTATTGTCATCACTACTAATGCTGAGAGTGATTTTGATTTAACTATGGCAACACGTATGTTCTGGCAACTTAAATACTATGGTCACGATGATGTTTCTATTTTAAATGGTGGAACAGCTCAATGGATAATAGATGGCCATCATGTTGAAACAAAGTCATCAAAAAATGCTTCTGGTAATTGGGAAGCAATCGATGAACGGAAAGATATTTATGCGACAAGTGAAGAAGTAGCAGCAGCGATAGATAATAAAGGTACTCAAGTTCTTGATATTAGACCGTTAAATCAATATTTAGGTGTTCATAAAAGCTCTAAAACAACGGCTAAAGGCCACATTTCAACCGCAAAACTATATTCACTTGATCTCATTTCAAATAGAAAAATGCCAGTAAAATTTTCAACCACTGCCGAACTACAAGAAGTCGCAAAAGCGCTTGGTGTTCAAACTGATATTAGCTCAATTACATATTGTAATAGTGGGCATATGGCCTCAGGTGGATGGTTCGTTTTGCATGAATTACTGGGTAATCAAAATGTAAAATTATATGATGGTTCAATGCACCAATGGACTGTAGAAAATAGGCCAGTGGTGAAAATGAAAATGGAATAATAATTTAATTAATAATAATGAAAAAATACGATGCCATTGTGATCGGTGCGGGGCAGGCCGGGCCTTCGCTTGCCGCAAAACTCGTTTCTGAAAATCTCAAAACTGCCATTATTGAACGCAAATTATTTGGTGGCACTTGTGTAAACACAGGCTGTATTCCTACCAAAACATTAGTAGCGAGCGCGCGGGCTGCATACATGGCGCGACGTGGAGAAGACTTTGGTGTAGATATCTCGGGTGATATCAAAATGGACATGAAAAAAGTCAAAGCCCGAAAAGATGCAGTAGTGCAGCAATCCAATCAAGGCGTAACCGGTTGGATGAAAAACATGGATGGTTTAGATGTTTATGAAGGCCACGGACAGCTTGAAAGTGAAAAAGTAGTGAGTGTAAATGGTGAGCAACTACAAGCCGATAAAATTTTTATCAATGTTGGAGCGCGTGCACGTGTGCCGGATATGCCAGGCTTAAATGAAATTGAATATTTCACAAACTCCAACATCATGAATGTTGATTTTCTGCCCGAACATCTCATCATTATTGGAGGTAGTTACATTGGCTTGGAGTTTGCTCAAATGTATCGCCGCTTTGGCAGTGATGTCACGGTAATTGAAATGTCGGAACGGCTGATACCAAGAGAAGACCAAGATGTTTCAGAAACGGTACAAGAAATTTTAGAAAATGAAGGCGTTAACATACGACTTGGCGCGGAATGCATCAGTTTTGCTAAGAAAAGTTCACAAATAGCTGTAACAGATAGCTGTAATAATGAAAAGCGAGAAGTTTTAGGTTCGCATGTGCTACTGGCAGTAGGTAGGCAAGCCAATACACATGATTTAGGTTTGGATAAAGCGGGAGTTAAAACCAATCAATTTGGTATTATCAAAGTAGATGATGTTCTCGAAACTAACGTACCCGGAATTTGGGCGATTGGTGAATGCAATGGAAAAGGTGCGTTTACACACACATCGTATAACGACTATGAAATCGTGGCTGATAATTTGTTTGGTACCAAAACACGAACAGTAAGTGACCGCATTTTGTGTTACGGACTATTCATTGATCCTCCATTAGGCCGTGTGGGCTTAACTGAACAACAAGTGCGAGATTCTGGCAAAAAAGCGTTGATTGGGAAGATGATGATGTCACGTATAGGGCGCGCCAAAGAGCGAGGCGAAATTCAAGGCTTTATGAAAGTGCTTATTGATGCTGAAACCGATGAAATTTTAGGAGCAAATATATTAGGTATTGGAGGTGATGAAATCATTCACTTATTCATCGACATCATGTATGCGAAAAAGCCGTATCATGTCATCAAAAATGCAGTACATGTACATCCTACTGTGGCAGAACTGATTCCAACCATGCTGCAAGATTTAAAAGAACTAAATTAGTCGTTAATTATTAAATATCATTGAAGAACATTGTCGAATGTAGATTGATCCGCATTGGTGGCATGATAGTTTTGCTAGCCTGCAATTTCACTCTTGATGTACATGCTGAAGATTCAAATGTAGTCGAGGTTCGGTCCTATAGACTAACTCCGAAACTAAATAACATACCTGCAAATGTAACTGTAATTGATCGCGATGATATTGAGAATGATGCTGCTCAAAGTGTAGCTGATTTATTAATTAAGTATGGTTTGCGTGTTGAACAAGCCGCTGGACCGGGAAGTTTAAGCTCTATTTACTTGCGTGGAGCAGACCCAAATTTCACTCTGGTGCTGATTAATGGTGTAAAAGTAAATGATCCAACCAATAGTCGTGGTGGTTCGTTTGATTTTTCAAGTCTTGAAATAGAAACCATTGAGCGAATTGAAATTATTAGAGGACCTTTATCCTCAACATATGGATCTGATGCGCTCTCAGGAGTGATTAATGTCATAACAAAAGAACCTGAAGCGAATACGAATGCAACGGCTAGTTTAGTAAAAGGTGAGAATGGGCTTCACGCTGTATCTTCTACTTTTTCTAAACAAGCAGATCACTTTAATGTTAGTTTCACGGGTTCTTACAATGATTCTGGAACACAAGTTAGCGGTACAGAATTAGAACGTCGTAGTGGTGATGTAAAAGGAGCTTGGTATTTTACTGATGCCACGCATTTAAAATTTCATAGTCGTTATTACGATAGTGATGGTTCATCATTTCCAGAAGACAGTGGTGGTTCAGATTTTGCCGTGAACCGAAAAGTTGAAAAACGAGATATATTTGAATCAGTAAGCAACTTCGAACTTTTACACAGACTGAATAAACTTTTAGAACTCTCCTTTAAAGGCTCATTATTTCACCACGAAGAAGATATCACTTCACCAGGTGTTGCGCCGGGCATACGTGACCCATTTGGGATTCCAATTAATAGTAGTGATAGTAAGTTTACAAGATACGCATTTACTGCAAGTGGTTTAATTACGCCCACACGTAATGTCACCAGCGTGGTGGGAGTGGATGTTGAAATGGAAGAAGGGGAAACAAAAGGTTTGTTTGATTTCGGTTTTGCCCAAATGCCAACTGATTTTGATTTAGAGCGCACCATGTATTCCGTTTTTACAGAAATAGAAGCATTCATAGGGCCAATCTCTTTGCAGTCAGGGTTACGTGTTGATATGCCAGAAAAATTTAGTAATCGTGTGAGTCCAAATATTGGTCTGAATTACCAACTTCCAAATTTAAATTCTAATTTACGAATGAATTTGGGCAAAGGTTTTAAATTGCCTAGTTTTTTTGCGCTTGGAAATCCAATTGTTGGCAATACAGAAATTAAACCTGAAACTAGCGAAACGTTTGAGTTGGGAATAGACACAAATTTCTTAAATGATAAAGGGCAAGCAAATGTAACGTTCTTTACACAAGAATTCGAAAATATCGTCGATTTTGATGCAGGACCACCCCCAAGTTTAGTAAATCGAAGTAAAGTCAATGCAAAAGGAGTAGAGCTTGCATTCGCATTTTCTCCTATGAATACATTGTCTAGCCGAATGTTTATCAATTATATCGACACAAATATAAAGGGTAGTGAAGAGGCGTTATTAAACCGTCCTGAATGGCAAGGTAGTTTTTCTTTACATTGGCAAGCAAAAGATAATATAAGTTATAGCGTAAATGCAGTTTATGTAGATGATCTAGAGGATAGTGCTATTCCAACTGGACCTGTCACACTTGGTGACTACACGCGAGTAGATGTTTCCGCAGTGTGGAATGCATATTCAAACTTAGACTTCGTGTTCGCAGTCGATAACCTATTTGATACAGATTATGAGGAAACGATAGGCAACACCGCAGCAGGTATTACGGGTAGAGTTCAAATTCGTGGGAAATTATAAAAAGTCTTAATTTAGGGAAGGTGCTTAGAATTTTATAATAGTGAAATAATTCGACTATTTTTAATTCCTTATTATTTAATTAAGCGAGTTAATTCTTTACTTTACTGGGTGACTTCCCAATTTCACGTTTGAATGCTTTTGAAAAAGAAGCTTCGGTAGTGTACCCCGTACGTTGGGCGGCTTCTGCGATGGTAATATTGTCATCACGTAACCAGCGATACGCATTATGCATACGCCACCGTTGCACGTAACCAAGTGGCGAAATACTAAGTAACTCTTTAAACCTTTTTGCAAAAGCAGATCGTGACATAAAAGCAATTTCAGCTAATGATTCTACGCTCCAATCTTTTTCTATATTACTATGGATGGCTTGTAGAACATTTGAAATACGTTGATCTTGAAGTGCTGCGGCTAAACCATCTTTTGAAAATCCTTTATCAATATATTCACGAACCAATACCATAAAAATAACTTCTGTTAGGCGGTTCAAAGTTACTTCTGTTCCAGGTAATTCAGATTTAGATTCTGCAATCACCACCTCAAGCACGGGTCTTAATTGTTCATCCCATGGCGTCTCGCGGCTATTCACCACAACATAATCAGGCAATAGATCAAACAGCACATTATTATTTACGTGTTCAAATTCTAAATGTCCACAAACTAAACCCGTGCCATCACTGCGTAAACCTTCTGAAAATGCACGCGAAGGAACAGAATTTAAAGCGATGGTTGTGTGGATATCATTAGTGAGCTGATGCTCAGCGTCTCGAGGGAAAAGCACTAAATCGCCCGCCTTTAATAAACCCTCATGTCTTTTACCATGGTTAAGCAATAGTTCACATTGCCCATGGGTGACGATATGGAAAGAGGCTTTTGCAGAACCAGAAGTGTCTACGCTCCAATTTCCACAATATTGCCCATTATGGAAAATTCTGGACTGGATCCTAAAGGTGTTGAGTAAGTCGCTGAGTATATCCATAGCAATTCAATACGATCAGACAAGTACATGAGAGTCCCGCACATTCTCGGATTAGGGGTATCCGAGTAATCTTCTCCCACTTTCAAAACACAGTGTATAGGAGAAATAACATGAAACTAAGTAACTTAATAATTCTTTTGTTGGCTATAGTCGGCCTTACAGGTACTGTCCATGCAGCAAGTGATCAGAACAGTGTCCCTGCCGTTCAGGGCTATGATGTCGTGTCTTATCAAACGGCTAAAAAACCTATTCGTGGTAATGGGCATTTTACAGCTGTTCACGAGGGGGCTACGTATCTTTTTTCAAGCAAAGAAAATTTGAATACGTTTAAAGCAAATCCTAATCGTTATGCACCTGCTTATGGCGGTTACTGCGCATATGGTGTTTCTGTAGGTAAAAAATTTGTTGGTGACCCAGAAGTATGGAGAGTGGTAGACAACAGATTATATTTAAATCTCGATGCAAACATTCAGGATGAATGGTTCAAAGATGTGCCTGGTCGCATTAAGGCAGCAGATGAAAAATGGGAAGAAATTAAAGATAAAGACCCTGCCTCTCTTTAATGCGTATTAATGAATAACGAGTGGCAATAATAGCCACTCGTTATAGTAATTTAATAATAAGTGCAATGGCCGAATTAAAAATGGTCTATTCTCAATGTTTTTCTAATTGAAAAAGAATATTTATATAAAGTTAACTCTTCCCATAAACTGGTACGGCAGCACCCGTTACACCTTTCGCTTGTTCTGAACACAAGTGCAAAATTTCATTGGCTAAATCCGTGGTAGGTACCCACGTGCTGTAATCGGCATCGGGCATGTCGCTGCGATTTTGTGGGGTGTCAATGGTGCCTGGGAGAATACAATTTACATTAATGTTATTCATTTTATGCTCAGCAGCTAAACTTTGGGTGAGCGTAATCACTGCCGCTTTTGAAACACAATACGGTGCCATTTTCGCTTTGCCTTCCACAGCTGCGCGTGCGGCAACGTTAACAATTTTGCCTTTTCGTTTTTCCAGCATATGCGGAATAACAGCACGGCACATGAGAAATACGCTTCTAGCATTTAAATTCAGCATGAAGTCCCAATCGGTTACTGGAGTTTCGTGAACTTTCGGGCCCATTTTGAAACCACCCGCAACATTGGCAAGGCAATCTATTTGCCCAAAGCGTTCAACGATTGCTGAAACAGAATCGTTTACTGAGTTTACGTCCGTTAAGTCAGTCTCAAATAAGCCTACATTCTTGGCATGCTTCCAACGTGGGTGGGTAAGCTTAGTAAAGTCGACGTCTACAAGCGCAATATTGGAACCCGCACGAAAGAAAAGTTCTGCTGTTGTGGAACCAAGTGCGCCGGCTGCTCCTGTAACAACTACGACCTTATTATTGAAGTTGTAATTCATTTGAATTCCTCCAAAGAGACACCTGGTCGCTCTCGATATCCTATCTTCCGCGACACTTGTACATCCATGTACATCGCTGCACCAGTAATAACGACAACTTGGTTCTCAAAGTGGAATCTACTCATAATATAACTACCTCTGATAAGCATTCTATCAAAGGATGTAAAATTACTAAGATAAAGTTGACTATTGTTTAGTCAATTAAGAATTTTTATTTTGATAGGGTATTTGGAAAGTATCCGCTCCATGCAAACCAGTACGCTACGTGGCCAGGAAGACGAGAGAGTTTTTTATTATCCGGGCCAATGAGTTCATTTTCAGTTAGTTTCCACTCTTGATCGTTCGCTGTTAATTGTCCATTTTCTAAAAGTTTAAATTGCATGCCTTCAGAACGGTATGCGCGTACGGTTTCACTTTTCTTATCTCCGATTAACACAACAGAGACGATGCCTATTTTGTCATTGATAACCGTGGGTTTTTTGAAAAGCGAAAGGGGCCAGGCTTTATTGGCACCACTAATTCGTAAGCCAAATACTTTTTCTTTCTTCTTTAGCGACTCATCGTTCACACTTGCTGGAAACATGAGTTCTTCACTAAAGAAGTATGCACCATAGGCCGCTCCTGGTGTGTAGTCTCGGTGAAAACCTGTGTCTTCAGATAATACTTTGGTATCAGGGTGTTGATTTACCCATTCTGCCCAGGTAGTTGTAACGAGTGGTAGCACTTCAAGTTCGATATCACTGGTAGCAAGTTTTCCTACTACAGGTTGACCATTGAATTGATTCCAGAGTGAATGAGTCTTTTGGTCATACATGAGTTTATTAGAGCGATATAAGAAACCTGAAGAGCCAAAAATGATAGGTTTTTCTTCGGCATTGATTTGAGTTTTATACAATATGCCAGAACCACATAACGTGCAGTAAGTAAGTGAGACCGCTACGCCGCCTATGTTGTCATTTAACATTTCATGCCAGTCCATAAAGCGATAAGGGTAGGCACGAGTGTCACCGTTTATTGAAATGCCAAACACCAGCTCTTTATCCGTGATGTACTTCGCTTCATTCGCAGGAATAAGTTTTGGATTAGTTAGTGCAGGGATGCCGTCTTTGCGTACACCACCCCAAGCAATTTCACCTAAACGGATGCGTCGTTCTAGGTTCGGATAGAAAAATACATCAAATTGCTTGTCGATACGATTGGTAAAGTATTTTAAGAAGAGTTCATCGTTCTCAAAAGGTTCGGTAGGGTTGTCTTGCATCCAAACCACCCAGTCAAACCAATGTTTACCGAGTTTCTTGTCCAGTAAGTTCTTTTAAGACGTGTTCAGTTTGAGAGGCGTCCTCAGGGAAGTAGCGTAAGGAGCGAATCAGTACCGGAACAATATCTGTTTTGCCGCGCTTTAGCATCCATTCGCGTGCCGCAGTGCGAATGTCTGTTGCACCAAATAAATCAATGGCGTATTCGTGAACTTTTTTTTCTTTTGCATAAACGCAAGTACTGCAACTAACGAAGAGGAGTATCAAAAAGTAAGTTAGTCGCAGCATTGCAGTACGATTAATCATTAAAGTGCTTTTTAAATTAAGGTTTTGTACCATTCAGTGTCCAATCATATTTTAGATATTTTATTTTATAGTTCCCTGCGCGTAGATCTTCCGCAATGGTTTTATCGTTTATATATTGTGCGATATATTCTTCAACACTGCCTGAATGTTTAACAAAATCTCTCTCAAACCAATCAAAAATTTTTGAGATGTATGCAATTTTTGTCGCAGGGTCAAAATAATTTCTCATCGTGTCATTGATAAAAGCATATGCTGCATCCGTAAGTTGTTTATCTAGCATATCTGCATTAAAAACACTTGGTCTTAATTTTGGACATGAGCTGGATGCACAATTTATCGCAAAATGAATTCTTGGCTCATCTAGAGGAATAATGACTTTATGTTCTAGGTCATTTAAGCTGATATGCTTGCCCGCTAGTTCATATTTATCATTTTTGAAAAAGCGCTGTCTACTAAAAAAATTACTGGGTGAACCGCCTTCTAATATGCCTTTTATTACTAAAGCATTGTAAGCATTAATCCAATAGGCGACTTCTTGGATTTTGTTTTCAAAAGTTGGTTCGTTCTTAAGTGATTCTATGTAGATTTGAAAGCTTGGATTGTCTTTTATCGCTTTATAGTTCACTTCCCCATTGCGCACATTTCCTTTTAGTGCATCATTAAAGGGTTTATTAAATTCGGTATTTGCCCATCCAAAGTTGGCAAATAATAATAGTGCAAAAGTGATCAACATGATCACTATAATCCCGAAGTTATAGTGCTTCTGCATTTTGATACTCCCTATTTTTTTGATTTTAGCTAAAGGTTTATTTATCTAATTTCAACTGCATCCAATAATGAGTTGTAGTAATCATCACATTTACCACAATCACCGTTATAGTCGATCCATTCAGGATATTCTTTACGGATCATTTCACGAAGATATAACTCTGCTACTAAATTTAGGTGTTTGTTTAAGGTTGCTTGTTTTTCAATTGGACTCATGTTCTTTCTCCATGCGGTAGTGCAGTTGGTTTTATCATTTGCACAACGCGTCTAAGACCCAGCAATATTAGTATTGTCATTATGAATAGTATGCGTACTAAGCTTGCTGTAATCTTATTTATAAGTTTCATTATGCTTTAGGTCTTAAAGAACGTCCTTGTTCAAGGTGTATTCCCTTATCGTTTTAAGACTTGTCATGTGTATGCCGTTTATGAACGACCATCATATGACTGCTTAAGTGAGCTGTTATCAGCTTTCCTTTCTTTTTTACTGTCAACTTTCACATTAAATGTATCCGTTGGTCCTTGTGCCTTGATCTCAGTAATTTCTACTTTTGTAGGTTTGATGTTGCTTTCATCTACTGAGTCAATACTTAAGCCAGATGCCCAGCTTGTTCCAGTTACAGCCAAAAGTGCTGCGATTAAGATTGCTTTTGTTTTCATGTCTATTTCCTTTTTTGTAAATTAGTAAATGGTTACGTACTAATAGACACGGTTTGAGAGCGTTCTATTGCATCGAAAGGCTTTGATTTTCATGCAAAAAATCAATCGTCACGATGAATTTTTTGCATGTAAGATTTTGTGAACTGCGCCGGTCTTATGTTTTGGCACGATATTGTATAGTTTGCAGAATACTGGTTGTTATTAACAATGAATAAAGAACGTACTCATGTTGATAGGTGTTCTTACTAAATGTACTGCTAGACACATAGTATTTTTATCTTTTTTTGTGTTTCTCTCTCCGAGCAGTGCGGATGAATTGGAATTGCATATAACTTCTTATCATTTCAATGAAGATAGTGACGATCACTTAAATGAATTTAATATTGGCGCTGGATATAACTTCGAATATACATCTAAAATATTTGCAAGCTTCGGGGCATTTAATAATTCTTATGAAAAATTATCAATCTATGCAGGCGTGAAGTGGATGCCACTAGAATACAAATTTATCAAAGCAGGTTTAGTAGGTGGCGTTGTTACTGGATACGACGAAGATACGGATGCCAATGAAATTCAGCCGATTATTATTCCAGAAATTCAACTACATTATAAACAAGTTTTTATTGCTTCAAGATTTGCGCCAGATTTAGGTGACAACTCATCTTCAGCTATCACGTTTTCGATTGGGTATAAATTTCAAAATTAAAGTTAGTATTCGTAGATACTACTCTAATGTTGATATTTTCGGGATACACCACTTCCCTGGCAGAAAAGTGCTCGTGCGTTTTAAGGTTATTAATTTAAGTTGAGAAAAATACCGCTCCGACATCCTGTCTCTCGCGGTATACACTACATCCCTGTAGATAAAAAAAAGGGAGCAGAGGTTGCTCCCTTAATATAACCACCATAAGTGGTGGCCCCATAACGCCGGTTTCTAAAACATGTTTATCTAGGCTTGATCTACCAAGTTAAGGCGCCGCCTGTTTGATATTCGGTAACACGTGTTTCAAAGAAGTTCTTTTCTTTCTTGAGGTCTAAAATTTCAGACATCCAAGGGAAAGGGTTGTTAACGCTTTCATATTGTTGTGGTAAACCAATTTGTGAGAAGCGCCGGTTGGCAATGAACTTGAGATATTCTTCAAACATTGGCGCGTTTAAGCCAAGAATGCCGCGTGGCATAGTGTCGTAGGCATATTGCGTTTCAAGATCTACACCACTCTTAATAAGTTCGATCATTTCTTGTTGAAATGCTTCGGTCCATAAGTGTGGGTTTTCAAGTTTGATTTGATTGATGACATCAATACCAAAGTTCATGTGCATGGATTCATCACGCAGAATGTATTGAAACTGTTCTGCAACACCAGTCATTTTGTTACGACGGCCCATGGAAAGAATTTGCACAAAGCCTACATAGAAGAAGATGCCTTCAAACACGACATAGAATGCAATCAGGTCCCGAAGTAAACGCTGATCGTCTTCTAATGTGCCGGTGTGGAAGTCTGGATCTCCTAAACTGTTGGTATAAGGTAATGCCCACTCGGCTTTTTTAGCTACTGAAGGTACTTCACGGTACATATTGAATACCTCACCTTCATCTAAACCCAAAGATTGAATGCAATATTGATAGGCATGCGTATGTACAGCTTCTTCGAAAGCTTGGCGCAATAAATACTGCCTGCATTCTGGGTTCGTAATGTGTTTGTAAACAGCTAACACTAAGTTATTTGCAACCAATGAGTCTGCAGTAGAAAAGAAACCTAGGTTGCGTTTAATTACTGTGCGTTCATCTTCGGTTAAACCTTCTGGGTTTTTCCACAGTGCAATATCTGCATTCATATTGATTTCTTGTGGCATCCAGTGGTTGGCGCAACCGTCTAAATATTTTTGCCAGGCCCATTCATATTTAAAAGGTACGAGTTGATTTAAGTCTGCACGGCAGTTGATGATTTTTTTATCATCTACTTGAATGCGGCTTGCACCCATTTCGATGCTTTCTAAACCAGTCGCACCTTCGTGTCTTTTTTCGGTCTCCGTTTTAGCTTGAATCTGTTCTTGCGCTTGTTCTGCTTCAACTTCAGCTCTTAGCTTGTTGAGTGCTTCAGTTGCTTCAACGATTGCGGTGCTGCTAGGGTTTGCAACCACTTCATCGAAGCTGCGAGATTTTTGCGCATGTGTTTCTATATGTGCGGGCGCGGCACTTTCAGTATCTGGCCACTTCTGTTTCAGTAAATACATGCCGGTGCTGGCGGCACTGGTCATAGTGCGCGCATCGGCAATCGGATCTTCCCAGCTTTGCATAATCCCTTTCTCCTCTTAATCTTTAGTGCCTGTTATTGGCAGGCTTCACAATCTGGATCCAAAATCGAACAAGCTTTTGGTGCTTCATTGCCGTTACTTACGGCATTGAGTTTGCTTTCTCGACCTTGAACAGTACTTTTTTCTACATGTGTGGCACCCATGGAGCGTAAGTAGTAAGTGGTTTTTAAACCACGTACCCAAGCAAGCTTGTATAAGTTATCAAGCTTTTGTCCTGAAGGTTCTGACATGTATAAATTCAACGATTGCGCTTGATCGATCCATTTTTGTCGGCGTGAAGCGGCTTCAACTAACCAACGTGGATCTACTTCAAACGCAGTGGCATATAAACTTTTTAATTCTTCTGGAATACGGTCAATAGATTGCACACTACCGTCATAATATTTGAGGTCATTGGCCATGACTTCATCCCAGAGATTACGTTTCTTTAAATCAGCAATTAAATGTGGATTGCTTACAGTGAACTCACCAGATAAATTCGATTTAACAAATAAGTTTTGGTAAGTAGGTTCAATGCTTTGTGTCACACCACAAATATTAGAAATGGTTGCGGTAGGTGCAATGGCCATCGTGTTGGAGTTGCGCATGCCCACAGTTTGTACGCGCTGGCGTAGGCTGTCCCAATCCATGGTCATGCTGCGGTCTTGTTTTAAATAATCACCACGACCTTTTTCAAGTAGCTCGATTGAATCGATAGGTAAAATACCTTGATCCCACAATGAACCTTTATAGGTTGCGTAGGTACCACGTTCTTCCGCTAAATCGGTTGAAGCTTGAATGGCAAAATAACTTACTGCTTCCATTGAACGATCGGCAAACTCGACCGCTTCTTGACTGCTATAAGTGATGTTTTGTTTATACAACGCATCTTGGAAACCCATCATGCCTAAGCCAACAGGACGATGACGTAAGTTAGAACGCTTGGCTTTGTCCACGCTGTAGTAATTGTATTCAATCACATTGTCTAACATGCGCATGGCAGTAGAAATGGTTTGCTTGAGTTTTTGCAGATTCAAACCATTTTCATCAAGATGTGCAGCAAGGTTTACCGAACCTAAGTTACACACTGCAATTTCATCTTTAGTCGTGTTTAAAGTGATCTCGGTACACAAGTTTGAAGAATGCACCACGCCTGCGTGTTGTTGTGGTGAACGCAAGTTGCATGGATCTTTAAATGTGATCCAAGGGTGACCGGTTTCGTACAACATGCCGAGCATCTTGCGCCATAGGTCTACTGCTTGAATTTTTTTGAAGTTTTTAATTTCGCCATTATCTGCCATTTGTTCATAGGCTTGATAACGTGCTTCAAATTCTTTACCACTTAGTTCATGTAAGTCAGGGGTTTCGTGTGGTGAGAACAAGGTCCATTCTTTTTCTTCAATGACACGCTTCATGAATAAATCTGGTACCCAGTTTGCGGTGTTCATATCATGTGTGCGTCGACGATCATCACCAGTGTTTTTGCGCAGGTCTAAAAACTCCTCAGTATCTAAGTGCCAAGTTTCTAGGTAAGCGCACATTGCGCCTTTGCGTTTGCCGCCTTGGTTCACGGCAACTGCGGTGTCGTTAGCAACTTTAAGAAATGGTACGACACCTTGTGATTTACCATTGGTGCCTTTGATGTGTGCGCCCATAGAGCGAACAGGTGTCCAATCATTGCCGAGACCACCTGCAAACTTAGATAACATGGCGTCATCTTGAATAGCTTCAAAGATGCCATGTAAATCATCGGGCACAGTGGTTAAGTAACATGAAGACAGTTGTGGGCGTAAGGTGCCAGAATTAAACAAAGTGGGTGTCGAACTCATAAAATCAAACGAGGACAACAACTGATAAAACTCAATCGCACGTGCTTCGCGTTCTACTTCATTTAAAGCTAGTCCCATCGCTACACGCATGAAAAAGGCTTGTGGTAATTCAAACGGTGTACCTTCACTTTGAATAAAGTAACGGTCATACAGAGTTTGCATGCCAAGATAAGTGAATTGGTGGTCGCGTTTAGGTTGTAATGCTTTACCTAATTTCTTTAGGTCATATTCACTGGCAAGTTTTGGGTCTAATAACTCTAGTGAAATCGCTTTGTGAATATAATTCTCAAAGTAATCCGCGTACTGATAGGCCATCTCTTTGAAAGTGGCTTCTGATGGCACGCCGTATACAAAGGTAAGCGCTTGACGACGCAGTGTGTCGAGCAATAAACGCGCAGTTACATAGGTGTAATTCGGTTCTTGCTCGATCAATGTGCGCGCACTCATCATTACCGCGGTACCGACTTCGTTTTCTGGGATGCCGTCGTATAAATTGCGCAGTGTTTCTTCGATGATGGGCTTAGCTTGAACATCTGCAGTATCTACACACGCTTCTTCGATCATGCGTGCAAGACGTTCAACGTCGAGAGGTTTTAAACGACCCTCTTCATCTTTTACATTTAGGCTAGGCGTGTCACCTTCTTGTTGGTTCGCTTGTGCGGCTTGTTCAAGTTGTTCGCGCTCTTTATGGCGTTCTTCTCTATATAGAACATAGGCGCGTGCGATTTTATGGTGCTCACTGCGCATCAGTGCCAGTTCTACCTGATCTTGAATGTCTTCAATATGGAAGGTACCCCCTTGTGGACGACTGCGTGACAGCGCATAGAAGACCTTGTCGGTGATTTCATCCACCATCTCGTGAATGCGGGAAGAAGCTGCGGCATGACCTCCTTCTACAGCTAGGAATGCCTTAGTAACCGCTACTTTAATTTTGTCACGGTCGAAACTGGTGACTTTGCCATTTCGACGGATTACACGGTATTGGCCGGGTGCTGTAGCTGCAATTTCTAGCTTTGTGGGTGCATTATTCTCATGTGTAGGATTAGGGGCTTTTTCGTTGGCAATAGTAGTAAGTTCTGGCTGCATGTGCTCTCTCAGCTAAATATTATAAGTTGTTGTTTTTAAATCCCTTTTTCACGCACTCCTTGAGGTATTGTTATTAGCTTCAGGTTGTACTGAAGTGGACTGCTGTGAACGGGAATTACTATAAATTGGGGTGCGAAATCCGTCAAGCACAATATCTTGTGTGTATACTGCGGGAAATCCTGTGGATAAACGGTTTGATATTACAAAATGGTTAAAAATATCCCAAACGTTTGTGGGGTTGGAAAAATGCAAGCTTTTTTTATGGATTCTGGCTTAAAATCTTTCGATCGATTGAATAGAAAAGTTTTATAAATTTTTTGATGAAAATTGATCGATTTCAGAAAAAATTGCCTTAAAACGACCGCTTATTTTTTTCGTGTAGATAAATTTTCTTACAGGGTTTTCTTGTGAGAAAAAATTCGTTTTTTTAGCTCCAAATTGCTTCAAATAAGATTATTGAAGAATGTAATTACACATATGTTCGCGATTTAATCGTGGATGTAGAGATTAAGTAAAGTAATACGATGCAATTTCAAGCTGGTTCGACTAGCAAGGTATTAAAAAGATAGATATATGCAATTTCACGCGCGTACCGAAGAACCGCATAAACAACGCACCGATTTTAAAAATCTGTTGCAGATGTTTCCTTATGTGTGGGCCTATCGTTGGCGTGTACTCATTGCATTGGCATGTTTAGTAATCGCCAAGATGGCGACTGTGGCAGTACCTTTGGTCTTAAAGCGCATTGTTGACTCCTTAGATATTGAAGCAAGTTTATTAATCTTACCGCTAGGCTTGTTGCTGGCCTATGGCGCCTTACGCTTGACCACCGCACTTTTTAATGAATTGCGAGATGTGTTATTTGCCAGGGTACGTTATCGCGCGATTCAGAAACTTTCTACTCGTGTATTAGAGCATTTGCATAACTTGCCTCTGCGCTTTCATTTAGAACGTCAAACCGGTTCGATAACCCGAGATTTAGAGCGTGGCACACAAAGCCTTTCTTCAATAATCAATTACATGGTGTTTATTATCGTACCAACTTTCGTTGAGTTGGGATTGGTTGCTGCAATTTTATTAGGCGCCTATGCCTTAAAATTTTCGGTTGTGACTTTGTTTACAGTGGTTGCTTATATTTCATTTACTTTGTTAGTGACTAATTGGCGGATGAAGTATCGGCATGAAATGAATCGTTTAGATTCCCAAGCTAATTCAATTGCGGTGGATAGCTTATTGAATTATGAAACCGTGAAATACTTTAATAACGAACGCTATGAACTATCGCGTTATGGTGAAACGCTTTCGCAATGGGAAAACGCAGCCGTTAAAAGTATTACCACCATGTCGATGCTAAATTTTGGGCAAGCCGTAATCATCGCAATTGGTGTAACTATTATTATGATTTTTGCTGCGGAAGGCGTGACAACTGAAACGATGACACTCGGAGATCTTGTGTTAGTCAATGCGCTGATGCTGCAATTGTTTGTGCCTTTAAATACTTTAGGGATTGTGTATCGACAGATCACCTATTCACTTGCAGACATGGATATGTTGGTAAGACTGCTGAAGAAAGACACTGAAATTAAAGACGTAGAAGATGCTGAAACATTACAGGTGAGTGCAGCAAATATTGAATTTGAAAATGTTTGTTTTGCATATAATCAAGATCGTGAAATTTTACGTGATGTTTCTCTTAGCATTCCGTCTGGTCATAAGGTAGCTGTAGTAGGGCCATCAGGCGCCGGTAAATCAACCATCGCACGGCTGTTGTTTCGGTTTTACGACGTCACTTCAGGTACGGTACGTATCGATGGGCAAGACGTACGTGAATGCACCCAGCAAAGTTTGCATGAAAATATTGCAGTAGTGCCACAAGACACAGTGCTTTTTAACGAAAGTATTTATTTTAATATTCAGTATGCAAAGCCGGGTGCGAGTAGGGAAGAAATTGAGCAAGCCGCAAAGTTGGCAAATATCCATGACTTTATTGAACAATTGCCACAGCAATATGAAACTATTGTCGGTGAGCGTGGTTTAAAGCTTTCGGGAGGCGAGAAGCAACGTATTGCCATTGCACGTGCAGTACTCAAAAACCCACGCATTTTAATCTTTGATGAGGCCACCTCGAGTTTGGATTCGCAATCTGAAAGTATGATTTTGAACGCTATGAAAGAAGTTACTAAAGGGGTGACGACTTTAGTCATTGCGCATCGGCTTTCGACTATTGTGGATGCCGATAGTATTTATGTATTTGATCACGGCCGTGTAGTGGAATCTGGGAATCACCGTGAATTACTTGCTCAACAAGGCATTTATGCCAACATGTGGGCCTTGCAACAAGAAGAGCGGGCCGCGGAGAAAGCTGCAGCGATCGAAGTTTAGTGTAGATAAAAATTAGTAGTCGTATATATGTTCTACAACTAGGCCGCATTCTGCTATCTAGAGTAAGAATTCTTTTAGATCTTGTGCCTTAGTGAGAATTGCAACTCGGTTTTTGTTGGGATCGGAGACAAGTTTTTAGCTAAACAATTTCAACGGTTGCAGTTAAATAAGGGTTGGTGGTGTTCGCTTGTTACGTTGCCATATAAATAAGCCCATCACCTTGTTCGCAGGTGGTTTGCGCACCAAACTTAATTAACTTTGCATAGATGGCTTTAAATCTAAAGGTGAGCAAATTTACCAAGAAGGTGATCCTGCATTAAATGCGCTTATGCACTATAAGAAAGTTTAGCTATCTTATATAACCTTTACGGCATCTTTTCTTTCCAGTAGCAGTTCGCTGTACAATAGTGTCATGAGCAATTCTGAAGAATCTATAAAAGAGCAAATATTGCATGCTGATTTGGCAGACCATGGAGGTTGTGCCAATTCTGAGCCGTTTGCATTGCGAGTGATGGGTGACAGTATGGAACCTGAGTTTAAAGATGGTTGCATTATTATCATTGACTCTGCAGCAGTTGTAGAAAGTGGTAGCTATGTGCTGGCTATGGTGAATGAAGAATATATTTTTCGCCAATTCATTGCTGAGGATGATCGATATTATCTACGTGCACTTAAGGAGGGATATGAGGAGATACTTCTTGAAAGTAAGAATGCAGTGCGTGGGGTAATTGTTCAACGTGCAGGGACACGTCGCAAAGATCACAAACATTATACTTAATAATATACATAACCTCTAGGATATGTGAGTATTATAATTGTAAGTAGTAGTTTTCTTCTATTTTAATTTTTTACAAAATCGAAACATACAACATATTCGTTTGAGTGTTTAGGTGACTATATAGTTTATTTTTCAGAAAATTTAACCACAGTTAAGACGTAGACACATGGAAGCATTAAAGGGAAATATGTTGAATAAAGAGCGAAGTAATTTCTATCTTTTTTTCCCTTTAGCTCTAATTTTCATATTTTATAGTTTTTCTTTTCTACCGCGCGTACAACAGAATGAAAATCTAGTTTATACGTTCTGGTGGATTAGTGCTCTGTTAGCCCTTTTTTACTTATTAGTTTTATATGGTGTTATAAAAAAGAAAATTGAACCGACGATAAAACTAGTGATTCGACCATCACATTATGTGCAAGCGATAGTTCAGCTTGGTGTGTATGGTTATTGGGGATGGGTGGTAAATCAAGTATATGTGCAAATGCCTCTTATTTTTGCGCAAATACTATTTCTATATATTTTAGGAGCACTTTTGTCTTGGGTGCGTGGGAAAGAATATCGTTTGGGTTTTGGTATTTTTCCCATAGTGTTCAGTACAAATTTATTTTTGTGGTTTAAAGACGATGTCTTTTTTCTACAGTTCTTAATGATAACTGCCGGTGCATTAGCGAAAGAGTTTATTACTTGGGATAAAGATGGGCGTCGCGCACATATATTTAATCCTTCAGCTTTTGGTCTATCAGTAGCGTCTATTCTATTAATTATTACTGGCAATACAGATATTAGCTGGGGTAAAGCTATTGCTGAAACTATAACCTATCCTGAAAATATTTATCTTTGGATATTTTTGTTAGGCCTAATAGTTCAATATTTATTTAAAGTGACATTAGTAACTATTTCGGCTGCAATGACATTGTTTATTAGTGCGCTTATATATCACCAAACTACCGGGATATATTTTTTTATAACCTCTGATGTACCAGTTGCAGTATTTCTAGGATTGCATTTACTAGTAACAGACCCTTCTACTTCTCCACGAACTAATCTTGGTCGCATAATGTTTGGTGTGTTATATGGCGCAAGTGTAATGCTTTTATTTGATTTGCTCGGCAATTTTGGCGCACCAACTTTTTACGACAAATTGTTAGCTATTCCAATATTAAATCTATCAATTAAATTTCTAGATCGTATTGCTAATTCGATTAATCTATCATGGTTATGGCCGCGCTCATTACGGTTTAATCCAACGGGTAACCAACTTAATCTAATTCATATGGGAATTTGGGTTGTATTCTTTTTGAGTATTTTTTTCACACATGCGTTAGGTAAAAAGCATCCGGGACAGAACCCCATGTTTTGGCAAAATGCGTGTGATAAGAATTTGCACAAGGGCTGTTCTACTCTATATTACTTAGTGTCAAAAGAATGTAATAAGGGACAGGCGCTCATGTGTGCTAAGCAAGCATGGATGATAAAAAATGCAATAGGCGTAGAACGTGATGATAAAAAAGTCTATGAAGTTGCAAGCCGCGCTTGTGAACTCGGGCATGAAGAAATTTGTATTCGTATTGAGCGTGGAGAGTTTAACTATCAAAAATAGCGCCTATAAAATCGATTAGCTCAAGCTTTTAAACTAGATTCACAGAGTAATCGTTAGGTCTAGTCTTGAAGCTCGTCTAGCTCCGTTTGTCATTTAATCTGCTACTTTCACCTTCTGTAATGAAGGCATCAATAATTTGAAATAATTTATTAACTTTTTGTGTATAGTCTGCGCCTCGTTGAAATGGTGTAAGACTTGTATTTCTTTCTACATCCTTATCTATAGTAGATGCTCAATAATGAAACGTTGCCAGCACAATGAAAGTGCAATTCACTTTGAGCTAAAAACAGGTTGTTTGGTAACTGCTTGATAACTAAGAAGACAAATTTTGGCATAGCACTTGCTAAATAGAAATTGAACCCTACTTATATAGCAAAGAGCCTATAAAGATTTCGATGTTCTCGCATAGAAAAGATTCATATCGATAGCTTGAACTTAAAGTGTGTAGCCCCATCTAACCATACGCTTGGAATGCTAAAACGTAACTAGGATTGTATTGACTATTAACCCATAACTTAGAACTAGAGGAACTTAACCATGACTGATACAGCAGAGAATGCCTTTGTGTATAACATATTATTACCAGACTTCTTGCTATTTGCGATTGCAATGACAGCAGCGTTTGGTTTAATGCTATTAATATTTTAACTACATGGACGATGTGCAGGATGCACAAGTGTCGCGGAAGACAGGATGTCGGGAGCGACCGTAGTGTATCCCGAAAATATGCGACTGCATGGATGCAGGAGGTAGGGCAACGCAGGAGCAGTTGCTGAGAAACAAATTTCGAGATAACTAATTTTTAAATCCCTAGTGTATTAAGCCCTGTTAAATAACAGGGCTTTTTTATGTACATGGACGTACTGTATGCTGACAACGCAGGATGCAGTTGTCAGTATTGCTAGTAGGAGCAATTTTCTGCCAGGAATATACCGTATGCTGGGTTTGTTCAGTGCAAGCAAAATCTTTAAGAGAGGCAGGCTAGCTGTCTAGTTGTAGTCTTCGTAGAGTGAGACTAAAAAAGCGACTAGTGGCTCGATGTCTTTCGGCTTGATGTTGATATCTGCAATATCTTTATCTGGATTTCTAATTAAGCCTTGACGAGTATTAATAGAAACCGCTAGGTAAAAACTGACTACGGCATGCAAATCACTGATTTGTCCGTTATGCATATAGGGCGCTGAGTGGCCTAGGTTGCGCAGACTAGGTGTCTTAAATGTAGCAATGCTTCTTTCAAGAGTGTCGTCTCTTGAGGTGCAAATTTCATATCCATCGTGAATGCAAATCGCGTTGTAGATGCTTTCTTGTGCCAATGAGTAATCAGAATTGAACAATATACTCCATGCCCCTAGGTCAGTTGCCATGATGTTCGCTTGCGAAGGAACGCTACGAAAAATCCCTTTACGGTTGGGATGTTGTCGAGTTGCAGGTAAATAAAGCTCGGCTTGTTTCTCACGCTGTTTCACGTTTGGAATTTTTAGTTTATTAAATGTGTCTTGCCCATGTATGGCTTCGTATTCAACTTGTGTGATGCCTGTATTATGCAAACTAAAATCAGTGAAATGGGGGCCAGGATGGCAGGCAACACAGTTGCCTGCAGAAGTTTTATCTTTGCCAGGAGTTGAAAAGAATATATACATTCCAGCAAGTTGCTTCTCGCCAAATTCAAAAGGTTGCTCGTCGTGAAACTGGAATTTTCCATCTTCCGTATTAGGATTTTTCGATACGAACGTTAGTTTGTTTTCTTGATGCAACTTATCGATACGAGCCATCAAATTAGCGCTGTATTCTTTATGACTGTCTTTCTCATTTGGTGCAGTAGGTAAGTTGTTTAGCTTTAGGAATAAATCATAAGGTGAGATGATCGATTCATCTTGAGCAAAAACGAGGTCGTCGGTATAGATCGCTATAAGTTCAGCAGTAGTTGCAAATACTTTTTCACAATCTTCTTTATGAGGATTGATTCTTAAGTTTTCAGGAATTAGAAACTCATTTTCAACCATTTTTCCATCAGTAGTTATACCCGAGAAGATTTCTGTATAGGAATATCCACCAAATTCTTCAGCGAGTTCACTTTTGCCATCGTCTTCTCGAATTACTTTGCAGATGTGTTCTATCGCAGTTTCTTCTTCACCAGGTAGCCATCCCATATTTCTACCAGTTAGTGTGCCGCGTACTAAATGATGCAAAGAAGAAAACTCACCATCAAAGTGCAACATGAAATTTTTTCTTGGCAGCGAAGCATCTACAAGTGCTGGGCTGTTTCTAACCGTAGTGAGTAAATTGTCATTACGAGCTGGGATAGGGCTGCGTGAGGCAAAGTCAGAATAAGAACGCATACCAAGCTCATTTTGCTCTAAATGTTCATCGACAAGATGGCAGGCACGGCAATTAAAGCTTTGTCCTGCATAAGGACCATCTGTAAAGGGGATTTGATATGGGGGTAAGCTAAAAAAGCGTGCAGTTTTATTTAATGCGGGATCACCTTCTTTTAGAGGCATGTTTACATCTGTGTTTTTTCCAAGTTGTGCAGCAAAAAACTGAGATAAACGTGTTTCTAAAAATAAACGTTCCCCTAGCATAATATCCGCAGGATCCATTTCCTCAGCATGCAGAAAAAGAGGGATGATAGACAGAAGTATGGTGATTAGAAGTATTCTCATCATCTTCTAAATAGTAATGATTATCATTTATATTTGAATATACTATTCGGCATAGTCTGTACCGAGTGATCAAATAAAAGCCTCAATTTAGGGGCTTTTGCTTAGGATAGAGGCCTATCTTATATGCATTAATGTACAGCGGTCACAGGCTTTTCAACGGTTGGATACTTTAATTTAACTTCGTCGGTTAAGTTCTCAGCATCTGGATTTTTTATACCACGTTCGACATTGTAAAGATCGGTAAGCACTTTTCCAAATGGAATCTGGGTTCATGAGAGTGACTTCGGTTTTTACTTGTTTAGCCATATCTTCAAGTGATTCAAAATATTCGACATCGGGACGTATATATTGAAAATCTTGGTTGTCTTGGTTGTCTTGGTTGTCTTGGTTGTCTTGGTTGTCTTGGTTGTCTTGGTTGTCTTGGTTGTCTTGGTTGTCTTGGTTATCAAACACTGCTGTTATGAAAAGATACGGTTCATTAAAGAAAGGACGCTCGATTAAATGCAACAAATCAAGCTGAGCTTATTAAAAAGTGTGATCCTTGGTTGTAAATGTGCCTGATGGATTTATTTTTTCTTGTACGAATTCCAAAATAGCACATAGCCCGCAAACAATACGCATAGTAATGCGATCAATGATAGTGCTTGATTCAAACTAAGCATGGGTAGGTTGATAATGATTACAGATAAAAAGATTACAAGCACCAATGCAATTCTGTTGCGTTGCCAAGGTCGCATATAGCAAATACTTATCTGTGAGTAAATTGTGTTGGCTTGGTGTTAAAGCTTAAAAATTTTGCTACTAGCTCGGGATCAATAGTATCACCTTGGTGATCCACGAGTGGTAAATCAGCATCATTCCATCCCTTTAAACCTGTCTTAAGAGAAAAAATGTTTTTATAGCCCATTATGTCCATGGTGCTAGCTGCCATTAAACTGCGTTTGCCAGAACCACAAATCACGACAATTTCCTTGTCTCGAGCGTTTACAAAATCAGGTGCAGTTTCTTTATTATCAAGGTCACAAACGACTTCTAATATTCCACGAGGTATGTTCATAGAACCTTTTATATGCATCGCAGTAAATTCATCCGCCTCTCGTACATCGAGTAGCATGGGGAAAGTTGCTTGTTTTAGCTTTTCTTCAAGATCCCACGGCATCAGCTCTGCAATATTTTTTGCAATTTCATCAACTAGTTCTTGAAAGCTTTTCATTTCTTAATGGCGACTAGGTATGAATTAACCACTGTTAATTCATAAGAAGAGATTAATTATCTGGAAAGGTTTTGTTTGCTCTAAGTCCTTGCTCAACTGCGATAACGGCCGCTTCAACACGGGAGTGAATGTTTAATTTTCTTAGAATAGCTTTAACATGAAGTTTAACGGTGCCATCAGAGATACCTAGATTTCTGGCGATGACTTTGTTGCTTTGACCTTCGGCTAACAAACTTAAAATCTCACGTTCTCTTGGGGTGAGATTATCGAGAGGGCTAGGTTCGGGTTCCAGTGGATCTTCACCTTTGACAACTTTGGCGAGTATCTGGGTCAAATTCGGTGCAACTACTGTTTCACCTTGAATGATTTCACGCAGTGCGGCTACAACATCATCTGGTTCCATGTCTTTTAATAAGTAACCTTTGGCGCCATTGCGCAGAGCTTCTACTAAATCGCGCTCATCACCACTGGTGGTTAACATCACGATGGGGGCTTCAAATTTAACCTGTTGGAATTGCTTGAGAACTTCGAGTCCACTCATGCCTGGCATGCGCATATCTAATAAAACAATATCGGGTCTGAGTTCTTGGGCAAGACGAATACCTTCGCGGCCATCTCCGACTGAAGCTACGACTTCAATACCATGGCGACCTAGCAGGCTTTGTAATCCATCACGAAATAAGGTGTGATCATCGATGACAACGATGCGTAATGCAGTTTCCATGCTCATATCTCTTGGCTTATTTTCTCATTATTATTGATATTCTGCAGATTTGTATCTTGCAGGTCATTGGGGAAATAATCAAATTCTAGGCGTACTTGTACGCCTTCCCCAGTATCCCCGTCGATGCTGAGTGTACCACCAATTCGGTTGGCACGGTCTTTCATGACGCTCAGTCCAACGTGCTCCCCAGCCGTATTTTTCTTCTGCCGTTCAGAGATGCCCATACCATCATCTTCAATTAATACGATGTAATGGCCTTTTTCATCGCCCTGCATCCACACCCTCACTACATTGGCTTCGCTGTGTTTGCGTACATTAGTGAGTGCTTCTTGGATAATGCGTAACACCTGTAGCTCAATTTGTGCGGGTAGTTTGGTGTCAGGCCATTCTTTTTGTAAATATACTTGTACGTCATCACAATCTTGTTTAAATCGCTCAACGGTTTGTTCTACAGATGCGATGAGACTGTGCTCACCTATGGGTACCCGAAAATGAGCAATCAGTGCACGTAGCTCGGAGTGAGCTTCATCAATAGTCGTTTCTATACGTTCGAGTTCTTGCCAAGTAGCGGCTTCATCTCCTTGGTGTATAGTTTCATCCAATACACGTACTTGGTATTTAACACTGGCTAGCGTTTGCGCTAAAGAATCATGTAATTCATTAGCAAAACTCGTACGTTCTCGCACAATATTTAGTGCATTGGCTTCTTTATCTAAACGGGCTTTCTCTATTGCAATTCCAAGATGTGTGCCAATACTAGTGTATAGGTCTTGATATTCACTTTTATCCGCAAAGCGATCTTTGTCTATATATAAATTGTAAACACCTAAGATGTCTCCACGGTATTGCAGCGGTACGACAAGGATGGATAAATTTCTACCGTCGAAGTAACGATCTAATATTTCTTGTGAACAAGGAATAATGCTTACGGGAATGGTTTGTTGTTGATTCGAATTTTTATCTTTAGGTAACTCAGGGTGTCGATTACTAAACTCATTATTTAATCCAATTTCGGAGATAAGAGAGCAGGTGTTTTTATCAGATTTTAAATATACCGTTGCAGCATGGGCATTTGCCAATTCGGTCATGGTATGCAAAAAGTGCGTAAGTAAAGTATGCACATCGCGTGTCATATTGATACTGGTAACGACATCATAAAGTGTTTCCAGTGATTTATTCTTATCTGCGATATGTTCAGTATGGCGTTGTAATTGTAATTCTGCTCCACGAGATAACGACTCCAGCATTTCTGCTACGAAATTGATATCTTGGCTTAACTCAGAAATTTCATCATGATTTGAAATAGGGATGCGTGCAGAAAGTTCACCTGCGCGTATTTTTAGAATCCACTGACGTAATGAATTTAAAAAACTACTTAAGTCTTGCTTAGATAAACTATCGAGTTCGCTCTGCATGGGATTGTTATTATGTTATTTCATTATGAGCACTTTATTATACGCAATACGCATAACAAATAATGCTGAAGTCATTGCCAAATACTTTTTAGATATGCAGGACCCCCAAGCGACTCTGCTTGATTGGATATATGAGCAGCGCGTTGCTGCACATAGTTTGAGGGTTTTGAAGCATGCATTTTGTGTGGGTTTGGTAGTACTGCTGCAAGAATACTAGCTTCATTTTGTGTGAGTTGCCCGGCAGATTTTTTGAAATGCGTATATGCTGCATTTTGTACACCAAAAATGTTTGGTCCGAATTCCGCCACATTTAAATAAACTTCTAAAATACGCCACTTGGGCCATAGCGTTTCGATCAGTAATGCGAAATAGGCTTCCAAACCTTTTCTAAATAGACTTTTTTTTGGCCAGAGAAAAACATTTTTTGCAACTTGTTGAGTAATCGTGCTTGCTCCACGTAAGGTTTTATTTTTTTTATTTTCTTCAAATGCAGATTGAATAGCTTTAAGATCAAACCCATAGTGGTGTGGAAATTTCTGATCTTCTGCAGCAACTGCTGAAATTAATAAATTAGGCGAAATATTTTCTAACGATACCCAATTAATTTTATATGGAACAAAATCAGTTGCGAGTCTTTGTGTAACCATAAAACTTGTATAAGGTGGATTGATCCAGCGCATTGTTAGTGTTGCAAGTAAAGTGATGCCAATAAAAATAAAAGCAAAATTTCTAATCCATTTAACGGCCCATTTAAATATCTGCTTAAAAGCCAACCATGGTGATGAGAAAATAATTTTCCAAGCGGCCGATTTTCTTTTTCGCCTGGTTCTTCTTTTGGGTTTTCTGCGTTCTGTAAAGATATGAAGGCTCATGGGGCTAGAGAGATAGGAAATATGCTAAATGCCTATGTGGTACGATTCAGACTACAGTATATGTAGTTAAATAGGATTGAAAACAATGGATTAATGGTATTCTTGTGACCTAGTTTGGCTTTAGCGCTACTGGAGTCAGTGGTATAATACAGCACAGATAGGGTCTGCCAGAGAGGCGCAAATCCTAGAAATATTATATAGAGAAACCCATATAAGAAATATTCATAGGAGTAAGAATAATGAATGAATTTGTAAAAACGATGTTAGTTGTAGCTGTAATGGTGATTCCTTGCATCGTTCTTGCGGTAGCAATTATCGGCAAATTTTAGCCGTCGACCCAGTTCTGTACTAGGCGCGGTATTCTTTCGCGCCTAAGTCACAGATAATTATTCCTCTCAAAATTTTTCTCTCGACTTTATAAATATTACTGGTCTTATTTTGAATTATCAGGTTTTTCGGTTGGTTGCTGTGTGCATACTTAGTATGAGTATAGGCGCGTGCCTTTCATTGCCGAAATCGAATGAAGAAGTTCAAGCAAAGTATAGTCATACTCAACTGAGCGCAGGAAAGCACTACTTAGCTTATAGCGGTGTACTCGAGATGACTTTAGAAATCGCTGCAGAAAAATGGCTGGCTAAAGCGGAGAAGTTATGTAAATCGCGTGAATTTGATTATGAATTTGATAAAGAGGAATTTCGCGGTAAAGATTTCTCTGAAAATAAATACCCATATATCGAAGGGAAACTATTCTGTAATAAACCCAAGTCATAGTTTTTGATTTTTTATTCAATAAAGAAGTTACTGTTCTGTAACAATTTTCATAATATTTTAGTTCTTGCTAAATAAACTGATCTCCGACATAAGTAATTTATGGTCGAAACATCAGATATTTTGATTTACAATTAATTGACACTTTTGAGTATGAGTGTCTGAGTTGGTAATAATAATTATTTAGAGAGTTGGAGTTGGGTAATGGCTATTTGGTCGACGCGTTCGAGTAAAAAAGATTCACTTAAGCGTTCGCAGGATAAAACTGCGGCAAAGCTAAAAGCTAATCCCTATCATTGTGTAGAAATCAAGATGTCATATAATGCTTGTGAAGCCGTATTAAAGCTTCATGGAAAGCGTTTTCTATCTGCAGATGCGCCGATGTTGCCTGTTGCTGAATGTGATCAGTCTTGTAGATGTACCTTCAAGCACTATGAAGATCGTCGTCAAGATGAGCGCCGTGATGCGTTTAATTCTAGTGGTATACATTTCAGTGGAGAAAAAAATCGTCGCTTGGGAGGAGACCGGCGTCGAAGCACAGTTCCACGTGCAGGTCTTTAAATAGTTTTAACTATCTTCAGCCTCTAAGCTCGACAGCTTTTCTGTGTGATTATCCACATTCTGGTGGTTTGAAGTTTCGAAATTTTCATCTAACTCAATTTTATCGATATCAAAATCAATAGGCCGTAGATTTAAATCATTCGAGATCTCAGCAAATGCAGACTCAAAAGCAAGTACCATGGCTTGATAAATAGCTTGCCCATAAATATCTTGCGTTTCACGCTTGTTGCGCAAAATCTCACCTTCCCGACCTTTACCTTCTGCAGTGAAGACACTTTCATAAATACGTTGTTTATCAGAATCGGTTAAAAATACTTCGATCTTGGTTTTTGTGATCGGTTGCATGCGACCTTTAACTACACGAATCGAATGATCTAATTTATAGATGCGCGCATGTACATTGAGTAATGGTACATCAGTATGTTTACCATCATCTTGAAACCAACGAAATATACTTGCATGACCAGCTAGATTTAACATCTCATCTTCTGGGAAGATGATTTTGTTTAAATTACGTTGATCCGCATTATCTGCTTCGGCTTTACCGCTTTTGCTACGCACTTCAGGGTAAAAATATACTTTTGCAAGATAAGGTTTAACCGCTGGCAGATCTTGCATTGCGGCAACGAGTTGATCGGCATCGGCATCTGCTTCATATTGCGTTGCGCATGCAGACAATATGAGCAGTACAAATAATAATGTAGTTGTGTAGAGTTTATTGATATGGATGTGACACATACCCACCTCGCTTTCTTGAACCCCTGTAAATAAGAGTGTAACGAGATCACCTGCGAACACGTATATGCAAGTAGACCGTTAGTACGCTAGAAACTACGAACGGTCAGGAACTGACGTATGAGACTTGGATGTAGATACGGTATTTATTTGTCTTGTTCGACAATAGCCTTAAGCTGATTTAAATTTTCTTGGAACATATTGCCAATTGAATATTTCATCAATAGCGCCAAATAGCCTCCAATAATAGGCATATTCATATCGCCATCAAGTGCCCAGCTCACACGTGTTCGCGTTGTAGAGCTGCTATCATATTGAATAGCGCTTTTACTTTTATACTTTCCGCCTTGAAAAAATAAGTCATATTCAATGCCTTTTTCCGGTGACCAGGAAGTAAAAGTAAGCGAGCCGCCACCATGTTTATCTTTCCAACTTTGGCTGGCGCCAATTCCTGTAGTTTTTTCACCAATTGTGATTTCAATTTCTGGGTCACTACCTCTCCAAACTGTCCAGGATTGCCAGGTACTTAAATCACCTACATATTCGTGAATATGTGCAGGGGTGGAGGATATGGTTGCAGTTTTGTTAATTGTGAAACTTGTAGGTAAAAAATTCCCCACCACACCTAAAACGATGATCAGTAATAACAGAAGGCCGAGGAGTTTTTTCATAAGCTTTTGATAATTGTGTTATGCAGATTTATTTCTATAAATTAAAGCGACAATAATTCCTGCCAAAATTAATTGAATGGTTACTCCTATACTCCAATTAATGATCATGCTCATAGGATAAGGTGCTACGGCATACATAATTAAGTGATTACCAATAAATATTATTGCAACCAATAGACCATAGATAGCGCCTTCAGCAATGCCACCTCGTTTAAATGCTTTTGTAAACAAAGCAACAAAGCCTATAGCGATCACTATTTGTCCGATCATTATCCAAATACCATGATTTTGCATATCCGCATCTGGTCGCCATAAATGCATAGTGCTTTTATATGCATCTGTCATGATCATGCCGTGGAATACGTAATCAAAAGCCATAATAAAAATAATGACTGCGATACAAGCGATAATAAATTTTTTTGCATTCATGATGATCTCCTCACTTATAACTATTTTATGTTTCTGTTGGAGGCACGTAGCTGGGATCGTTTGGATTTAAAAAAACGAAATGAAATTGTTTAGGTTCTAATTCAATATAATCAAGCGTAGTACCATTTAATAATTCAAAACTAGAATCTGCAACTACAATTTCTACACCATTGGATTCAAATGCATGGTCTTTTTCTCTTCCGCTGCCAATATCATCGAAACCTAAACCGTAATGAAACGAATCATCATCTTGACGTGTAGCCGCAATACGTAATGGGGTGTTTTCAAGTTTAGATTCTAGAGCAGCTTTTTTAATTTGTTCAGCTGCTGCCTCTGTTACTTCAATGGTCATGGAGCCTCACGTGTCCTTATTATTAGACTTTTATTTTTTTGAGTTCTAATTGTAGTACATCTATTTGTTAGTTTTTACAAATTCTAGAAAGTTTGAAATCCATTGATTTTGTTGTGTATTCCGTTGGTGCGCATAGCAGGCTAATAGATTTTTATATTGAAATCCGTCATTTTGCCCATCTATTCCGTAGCCCCTGTTTACCTGGTATGCAAATTTAGAATCATTAAGTGGCTGGGCCAATTTTGAGTAATGAAATTCATGCCCAGGTAATTCGCCCATAGGTAGTTCATTTTGTTCAACCTGGCTCCAGAGATGTTGAGCCGTTTTTTGTAATAAGGTGTAGCCACGACCGATAGGTTTTTCATGCATCTCGCAGTCGACTTTTATAATGCCAACCATCTCAGCATGCTGTGTTTTATATTGAATAGATTTACATAAATACATTAAGCCGCCACATTCGGCATAACAGGGCATGCCCTTTTCTATGGCTGAATGGATTGCAGCTTTCATACTTGAATTACTTGCGAGTTCTTGCATGCGCTTTTCAGGAAAACCGCCACCGATAAATAACGCATCTGCTTCAGGTAAAGACGTATCATTAAGTGTGTCAAAAGGGATGAGTAGTGCGCCGAGTTCTCGAAAAGTATCTAAATCATCTGCGTAGTAAAAGCCAAAAGCTTCATCTTTTGCGTATGCAATTTTTAATTCATAAGAAGCACTACGTTTTTCTTTTTTGTGGAGAGGAATAGGTTTAGCTGTATTTGCTATTTCAACAATCTTATTTAAGTTGACTTGATCAGCAATGATTTTGGCAATGTGATTAATTTTATTGTCTGCTAATTGGTCTTCATTGCTGGGCATCAATCCCAAATAACGTTCGACTAATTCAAGCGCTTTATTGCGTTGCACCACACCTAGAATAGGAATATTTGTATAACGCTCTATCACGGTTTGCAGTTTAGCAGCATGACGGCCACCACCAACAAAATTTAGAATCACACCCGCAATGTTTACTTCAGGATCAAATTGTTGATAACCCAACAGTAAAGGTGCAACCCCGCGTATTGTACCGCGTGTATCTAAAACAAGAATGACTGGAGCTCCAGTAAGCTTGGCTAAAGCTGCATTACTGTTGCTACCATCTGCAGCTAAGCCATCATGTAAACCTTTATTGCCTTCGATGACACTAATATCCGCGTCTTGGCTGTGGTGACTCAGTGTAGTGAGAATTTCGGATTCACTTTGAGTCCAATAGTCTAGGTTATAGCAGTTACGTCGTGTGGCTTTTGCTAGCCACATCGGGTCGATGTAGTCAGGGCCTTTTTTGAATGCTTGAACCTTGTGCCCTTGTGAGCGTAAAGCGGCAGTGATGCCGATGCTTAAAACGGTTTTTCCAGAAGATTTATGTGCGGCGGAAAGGAGTATGTTAGACACGCTGTATTTAAAGCACGTCTGTGCTACATGTTAGCTTTAAGCTTTCGCTGAATTAAGTTCTAAGGCTTGGTCTGAAAGACTCTCTGGTAAAAAGTCTAATACTGCAATAGCTACGGTAACAATCAACAGCGCGATACAGGTTCCACCAATGCCAAGTAAAATTTCCCAAACACTAGGCGAGTATTCAGCGACTACACCGTCAAAAAAGCTGCTACTGACTTCATAACCCGGGAACATGTCTAATGGATAGGCTTGTCCACCAATAATGATGACATATAGTTGCGCTAAACCGCCCACAATGACAAGTAGCGATGCAATTGTTAAACAATTACGGCACTGGCTCATGGGTTTAATAAACACTAAGGCAAGAGGAATTAAACAACCCAAAATGATTTGTACACCCCAAAACAAATAAGTGTAGATACCACCGTTCATTAATATGAATGCTTCAATTCCATGATGTTCGGTTGCATATAAATTTGTTAGATGTTGCGCAATTACAAAGTACAATACTGCGGCAATGAATATACCGAGCAACTTGCGTAGTTTATCCAGCATGGCATCGCCTAAATTTCGATTCGTCCATGCATAACTCGCTTGCAGAACTAATATAAAAACCGCTAAACCAAATGAAAATGACATGATAATAAACATAGGTGCCATGATGGCTGCATCATAGGCTTGACGAGCCACGAGGAAACCAAAGATAGAACCGGTACCTGTAGTAAGGATCAGTCGCCAAATAAAGGCGAAAAAGCCTGCAGATTTAGTGAATTTGTTCATTTTGCGTTCCATCATCATCCATAAATAAATACCTGTGATAATGATGAAGCCGGTATATAAGAAAATATTCCATGCAAAAATAGATTTAAAATTATAAACCGTCATTGCAACAATCAAGCGGTCAGGTCGACCTAGATCTAGAACTAAGATGGCTAAGCCTCCTGCTAATAAGGCAATCGCTAATAATGCCGACAGCCTCGCGAGAGGTTTGTAATCATACTTTCCAAACACAGACGAAATAGATGCTACGTTGAGTGCTCCTGAAGCTGCGACGATTAAGAAAATCGCAATAACGTGTGGGAATCCCCAAACAATTTGATTACTCATGCCTGAAATATAGTGTCCTTCAACATCCATATGATGTGAAGACAAATAACCCACTAATGCGGCAAGCCCTAATGCACCAAGCAAAATCCAATATTGAATGGATTTTGCATCGATTGAACTAAAGCGTGTTGTTTCCATAATTTTAAATTTTTTATAAGCCTTGGTATCGAACACCGGTATTTAAATTCAAATCAGCGCGAATTTGTACGCCACCGTGTTTTTCTAATTGTTTTGAAATTTCACTATTTGGGTCATTTAAGTCACCAAACAAAAGTGCCTTGTGGCCATCTTTATTACATGCTTCAGCACACGCTGTATTGTTATCACCACGATCAACTTTGTGCACGCATAAAGTACAACTTTCTACACAACCTTTGCCTCGTGGTGCGTGCGGGAGTTGGTCGACTAATACCTCATGAATAAAAGATCGAGCTTTATATGGGCACGCCATCATGCAATAACGGCAGCCAATACAAGTATGTGCATTGACTAAAACAATTCCATCAGCACGTTTAAAAGAAGCACCTGTTGGGCAAACATCAACACAAGGAGGATGTTCGCAGTGTTGGCACATCATCGGCAGTGAGGTGACATGTCCGGTTTGTTTATCTTTAACGTTTAGCTTGCGTATCCACTGTGCATCGGTTGTAGGTCGACCTAAATCCCAAAGGCCATGCTCTTCATTACAGGCTGTCACGCATGCGTCGCAATTTTCCTGGCATAAATTTGTATTGATTAACATGCCCCAGCGCTGTTGACTGGTAACTGCTTCATCCACAGGCTTAGCGGATGCGGTTTGGTACAGCATGACTCCCGGCGCAATGGTTAATCCACCCACTGCAGTAGCACTGCGTAAAAAATCACGTTTGCTTTTATCAATTTTATGGTCTACTTCATGTTCTACCTCATAAGCAACATTGTCTGATGTAGTGTTGAGGACATTATCAATATTGGTATCAATGTCTAGTTTATAGCGCATGATGGTTCGTTACTTTATTGATGTTCTACATTACTAAATTGTAAGTAATGTTTTATTTTTTCTTCGTCTGATTGGCGGTCAACCGTTTGATTGGGATTCATTGCTTTGCGTATCGCTTCTTCAGGTCGATCAGCATGGCACTGGAAACAATCTATATTTACCGCAGCATACTGGTGGCAGCTGGCACAAAAATGTGTTTCTTCTGAATAACGCGCATATTCACCTTGCTCGTTTGCAGTGATATGACATTCAATGCATTCGTTTAAGCTGTATTTTTTAGTACGAATACCTTCAATTACGGTCGCATCGCGATGGTCTAATACGAATTCGAAATGTTGTTTACGCATAATCTCGACCGGCTCAACACATAGTGTTTCTTCGCTGTAATTTGCTTTTGGAGCAGGAATGTCAGCATGATCACCATTGGCATATGCAATCGTGATCCCAATCGCACAGAATACGAGTGTGATTACTAGTAACAAGTAAACGAGGTATTTTTTTAAAAATTTTCTCATCAGAAGAAATGCTAATAGACTTTAGTGGCCCTTATTAATGACCAAGGGCCATATCGATGTACCCAGTCGGACATACATCTGCACAGATGTGACAACCTATACATTTGTTGTAGTTGGTATCCACATAACGTCCAGTTGTAGATTCATCCTTCTTAACGCGGAATACTGCGTCTTGTGGGCAGTACACTACGCAATTGTCGCATTCAAAGCACATGCCACAACTCATACAACGACCGGCTTCTTCTACTGCTTGTTCTTCTGTGAAGTTTTTCATGCGTTCTTCAAAGTGACCCAACACTTGTTCAGCATCTGGTCCATGTTCTTCACGTAATAAGCGAGGCGTATATGGGAAGTGGCCTAGGAATAATTCATCGTAAGAAATAATTTCCTGTTCAGCACGATCCTCAAAATTATGTACAGAGAATTTTGCTGAATCTGTGCCACGTGTTTCGCCTACATTATAGTTTTCAGGTTCAAGCCCTGATTCTTGTAATTTTTCTAATAAATCAAAATGATGTACATCTACTTTCGGACGCTTCTTAATTTCAGTTTTATTAAAGTAGTAATCAATACTTTCAGCAGCGATAGATGCTTGGCCAATTGCAGTGGTTAATAAGTGAGGGCGAATGATGTCACCACAAACAAAATGACCTTCACGTTCAGGTACAGCATAAAATTTATCGGCATCGATAAGCCCACGACCATTATCGAATTCTTCTAAACCTTCGAGATCACCACCTTGACCAATTGCAGAAACAATTAAGTCACATTCAATATCAAATTCTGTGCCTTCAACAGGTACCGGGCGATTATCTTCCATTTTGCATTCCGCCATGCGCAATGCAGTAGCGCGTCCATCTTCTCCAAGAACTACTTTGACTGGCATTACACCATCTTTAATGGTTACACCCTCACGCTGTGCATCATGTACTTCATGTTCTGCCGCAGTCATTTCCGCTTTTGGGAACAAAGAGGTCAAAGTAACTTCAGCGCCCTCACGCGCAGCAGCGTAAGCCGCATCATGTGCCACATAACCGCCAATGACATGCTCTGGCGCCTCTTCTTTATTGAGTTTTCCAATTTTTCCGAGACGACGTGCAACGGATACTACGTCAATAGAAGTATCACCACCGCCTACACATACCACTCGATCTGCGGTTACTTGTAAACGCCCAGTATTAAACGCCTCTAAGAATTTCACGCCCGATACACAGTTAGGTGCATCGCCCCCTTCTACCGGAAGACCGCGGCCAGACTGACAACCTAGCGCCCATAAAACTGCATCAAATTCTTTTTCGACATCAGCAACCGAAACATCTTTACCCACGCGCGTATTCATACGGGTTTCAATGTTGCCCATATCGAGAATGCGTTGAATTTCATGATTTAGAAAATCACGTGGCGTTCGATAGCCTGGAATACCGTAACGGAACATACCGCCTAACTCTTCATGATCATCAAAAATAACACTGGCATGGCCCATACGACGTAACTGGTAAGCAGCTGCAAGCCCTGCGGGTCCACCGCCAATAATTGCAACCGTTTTGCCCGTTAATTTTTCAGGTGCTTCAAATTTAAAGCCTTGTTCAAAAGCTGTATCACCTATGTACTGTTCAACTGCATTAATTCCAACGAAGTCTTCTACGTGATTACGATTGCAGCCATCTTGACATGGTGCAGGGCAAACACGGCCCATCATAGAAGGGAATGGATTGGCATCGGTTGAGCGTAAAAATGCATATTCTTGCATGCTCATACCTTCTTCTTGTGGTTTTTCAATGCCTCTAACAATTTGCAACCAGCCACGAATATCTTCACCTGAAGGACAGCTACCTTGGCAAGGAGGTGTACGATGTACATAGGTCGGACATTTATGTGACGTGTCTTCATTAAAGATTTGGTCTCCAAAATTTCCCCAGGTGTGATCACCATCTTCAAACTTTCTGAACGTTAGTTTGTGGGTCATTTCTTCTTTAGAAGTTGCCATAGTTAGCTCCTAGCTCTTATATATCTAAATAGTTCCAAATTAAAAATGCTCATCAAGCTGCTTCAACCTGATCTTCGTTATCTGTTGTGTCTTCCTCATCACCTTCTGATGCATTTTCAGGCTCAAGCACAATTGCGTTACTGACTAATTGGTGCAGACTGACAATTTGATCCATACGGAAGTCGTAATAAGGAAATACTTTTGAAAACTGACTTTTACAAATGGCACAGATCGCTGCCATATGCGTTACGCCATAATCATCCACTACATTTTTCAAAGCTTCCATGCGTGGCATTGCACCTTTAACACGTAATTCAATTAAATCATCCGTTAACAAACCACCGCCGCCGCCGCAACAATAAGTGCCTTCTTTAATGGCATAACTTGGCATGTCGACATAGTTGTTACACACCGCTTTAATAATTTCTCTTGGGATCTCGAACTGACCTCCAGGAACGTCTCCCATGCGTGATGCGCGCGCAACGTTACAAGAATCATGATAAGTAACGACCATGTCGTCATTCTCAGATGGATCGAGTGTTAGTTTGCCTTCTTTAATTAAGCTATGGGTCACTTCGCAAATATGCTGAGGCACAGGATAATTAGGGTCTAGAAAATCAAAAGGCCCGGCCAGTGTATTTAAGAATGAATAGGCTACTCGCCAAGCATGCCCACACTCACCGAATACAATTCTTTTAACACCTAATTCAATTGCAGCTTCACGAATACGTAGTGCAAGTTTTTGCATGTTTTCATAACTGCCGATAAACATGCCAAAGTTAGCGGCTTCGCTTGCATATGAACTTAAGGTCCAAGAGATACCTGCTTGGTGGAATACTTTACCGTAACCAATTAAACCATCGATGTGTGGCTCTGCAAAAAAATCTGCAGAAGGCGTAATGAGTAATACTTCGGCACCTTTTTCATCTACTGGGAAGCGAACTTTAACTCCTGTGTCTTCTTCTACGTCTTCTTCTAATCCCTCTAAAGTATCGATCAATGCTGGTTCGGGTAAGCCCAAGTTGTTACCAATGGTTTGTGCTTTACCGATAATTTCATTGCAATATTTTTGTCCTTTACCAACCGCATCCATTACTTCACGTGCGGCCATGGAAATTTCTGCGGTATCAATGCCATATGGGCAGTAAACTGAACAACGACGACACTGAGAACATTGATGAAAATAGCTATACCAGTCGTCTAATACTTCTTCGGTTAAATCTTCAGCACCAACGAGTTTTGGAAATAACTTTCCAGAAAGGGTGTAATAACGACGATAAACTTTTCTAAATAGATCTTGGCGTGCCACTGGCATGTTTTTAGGGTCTGTGGTGCCAAGGTAGTAGTGGCACTTATCGGTGCATGCGCCACACTTCACACAGGAATCTAGGAAAACTTGTAGTGAGCGATATTTATCTTTGAGCTCACCCATTTTATCGATCGCAACTTGTTGCCAGTTATCAACCAGCTCACCTGGGAAACCTAGTTTTTCTTGAAACTCAGCTTTGGCAACATAGGGTTGACTGTGTTTCATCACACCTTCTTGTAGGCGTGGAATAACAGGATATTCTTTAAGTTCGGGAGTATCGAATTCTGCAGCAGCCATGATTAACTTGCCTTTGCTTTATTAGATTCAAGTTTAGCAGCCCAATCAGCGATGTGGCGTTGCTCGCGAGGATTGTCTACTTGATTACGAGTAGGGCTGAAAAATACACCTGGTGCATGCAATAATTTGCTGAATGGGAAAATAATCATAAGTGTGACCACCAAGCCTAAATGCACTATTAAGATAATGTCATTAGGCATGTTTGTTAAACCTGCTTCAGAGGTCCAAGCAAACGTCATTAAACCGATTAGAAAAGATTTCAATGCAACGATATCGGTGTGTTCAACAAAGGTCATTAATGCTCCCGTTACACCGATAGCGATTAATAATAAAAGCATTAAGTGGTCAGAAGGTGAGGAGATATAACGCACGCGATCTACAAAAAGTCTACGTGCCCATAAACCCGCTAGACCTGCGAGCATCATAAATGCAGCGTATTTGCCAAACGGTTGTAAAAAGACCACCCATCCCCATACAGGGTCTGTGAAATAGCGAAGGTGTCGGAGTAAAACTAAAAGTAAACCAAAATGGAACATCCAACCAAATAACCAAATCCATTTATTCGACTTAAACAAGCTTTCAAATACAGTAAGTTCTTTTACCATTCGGAAAGCAACTCCAGCGCGTGTTGTAGGAGCTGGTGTGGTTGGAATTTTTAAAGGTGCAGGGGTTTTTTTGTAGATCCAGACTTTACGCGCAACAAAAACAACTAATATAGCGGTGGCTATATAAAATAAAATTGCAAATGTTATGGTTAATGTTGACATGTATTTGTTTTAAATAAACATGTTATTACAAACATGTTTTAGATATGAGAAGTGGTATAAAACCACCTCTCACCATTCTCAAAGAATGTTTGATTTGATTTGTAACGAGGCAAAAAACTTTTTGAATGCACAGTGTATGTATCAATACATGAGCAATTCAAAATATTTTTAAACGAAGTTACATGACAAATCAGGCATTCAAACTCTATACGCAGCCTGTTGGTTTTGGTAACCCTGCATACTTACAAGCTTGCTTTGCTGGTCCATAAGGAAACAACTCATACAAATATTTACTGTTACCTTTGTCTTTACCAAGCTTTTTGCCAATTGCTTTTGTAAGCACGCGTACCGCTGGTGCAATTTGATACTCTTCATAGTATTCGCGAAGGAAATTAATCACTTCCCAATGGTTATCGCTTAATTCAGCACCGTCTGCTGCAGCCATTGCTTCAGCTAGGTCAGGTTGCCAATCATTAAGGTTCGCTAAGTAACCTTCTTCATCAGTTTCAAAAGACTGACCGTTTACTTCTAAAGGCATATGACTCTCCTATTTACCTTACAAATAATAAAAATTATTAAAGCCAAGACTGAACAGTTTCATGTTCGGTCGTTAAATCTACAAAGCCGTCATAATCAATGACTTTAATACCATTGATTACATTGCCATCATTCAGGCCACGGGCTTTGATATCGGGGCCTAAGACATAAAAATTGATATCACTCATTGCACTAGCAACAGTGTCGGAATGTTTGGTGTTTTGCATTGCACCGATAACACCGTCTTCAAAAAGGAGTACAGAGCTGCCTTTAGAAGCTAGACGCAAGCAAGATTCTAAAGAGTTACGTTCAAATGGGGATTTATTGACTATATGTAAAGATGACATTTTTGATTCCTTTAAAAACTCAATACAACATCTTGTTCGTCGATGATTTTTGAAAGTTCATCACGATCCACAACAAACAATGAATCCTTTTCAGCCCAGTCATCATCTTCGTCTTCATATTTTAAAGCTTGAAGATCATCAGTAGTTAAGCCGCGCTCTTCTAAAGATTCTTTCTCTACGTAAACTTTCTTAATATCGTAATCACCAAGAGCAGTATAGGTTTTAGAGAAATTCTTCATACCAATTGCATCGGTGTCTTGGTTTTTTGTTAGTTGGTATACACCATCGTCTGCAAATACTAAGCTGATGTCTTGATCAAATGCTGCGGCAATGAGTACCACTTCTAAAGATTCTAGTGCGTAGATTGTGCCGTAAGGAGCCTTACGGTTCATATAACAAAACTTTTTGACGATGCCTTCTTCTGACATTCTTAATCTCCAAAAGTGACTAGGCGATCCGCTTGGATGCCAGCTTCAATAAGTTGTCCTAAACCAGAAATCCGAAAGCCTTTGGTTAGGTTATTTGAGGTTTTACCATTACGCTTACTTTCGTCTTCATCCAACATGCCACGACGTTGTGCTGCAGCTACACAAACCACTAAGTCCAAGTCATGTTTTTCAGCTAGATCTGACCATTCTTTTGGAAGGTTGCGATCATCTTGAGGGGGTACCCCTAAGTCTGTGCCATTATTCACACCATCGTGATAGAAAAACACGCGAAATATTTCGTGGCCTTTCGCAAGTGCCGATTTTGTAAATTGCAGTGCCGAATCAGATGCTTGATGCGTATACGGTCCTTCGTTAATTACGATTCCAAATTTCACATGAACTCCTAATCAAGTTAGAAGCGAATGTGGGTCGAAGCATTTAAGCTGCGACGTGCACCACGCCAGTTATCAATATGGAATTTAGTGAAAGGCAGTCCTGTTACTTCAAAGAAACGTGGCCAACCAATGCGCTCTACCCAATCATTAATACGCTCCCAATCTTTTGCGTCATCGCGATACGCACGCAGGATGCGTTTAACAATGGCAGTTGCTTCAGGCCAACGTGGAGGATTATTTGGAATACCGGCAGCAACTAATTTTTGGAAAGTTGGTTTGCCGCGTGCATTGGAGTGATTACCACCTACCCAAACTGCAAGTTTTGTATGTTCAGCATCGTTAATTTGCATTGGTGGGCATGGTGGGAAACATGCACCACAGCAGATGCATTTTTTCTCATCCACTTCTAGCGAAGGTTTGCCATTTACCATTGCTGGGCGAATCGCTGCAACAGGGCAACGTGCTACAACTGATGGTCGCTCACAAACATTGGATACTAAGTCGTGGTTAATCTTTGGTGGTTTAGTGTGTTGCACATTAATTGCAATATCACCTTGACCACCACAGTTAATTTGGCAACAAGAAGTCGTAATGTGTACACGGTTAGGCATGTTATTTTCTTTGAACTCATCTATAAGTTCATCCATCATTGCCTTAACAACACCCGATGCATCGGTACCAGGAATATCACAGTGCAACCAACCTTGAGTATGCGAAATCATTGCCACTGAGTTTTTAGTTCCGCCTACCACAAAACCTTCAGACTCAAGTTTGTCAATTAGAGGTTGTACTTTAGCTTCATCCGCAACCATGTATTCAATGTTGCTACGAATGGTGAAGCGCACATAGCCATCTGCAAACTCATCACCAATGTCACATAAAGTGCGTAAGGTAAACACATCAAGAATACGTTGCGTACCTGCACGTACAGTCCAAATTTTATCGCCGTTATCGGCAACGTGTAGCAATACACCTGGGCGTGGGTGTTCGTGATAATCCCACATACCATAATTTTTTCGCATCAAAGGATGCATGTATTGAAATCCGTCTGGGCATCCTGATTCAATTGGTGGACGATGCTCTTGCGCCATTTATGTTCTCCTACGCTTAATTCTTATTTACTTTGAAGTTTTTACTTTGAAGTTAGATTTTGGTGTTTTTGATTAACCAGCAGCAGCTTGTTCTGCTTTTTTCTGGAACCATTGCTCTGCTTCTTCATCCCAACCATCCATACGAACGTAAGAACTTTGTCGAGGTTCGTTGACCATATTTGGATCAACATCTACATCAACACCTTCTAGGAAGTTGACTAAACCAATACGTTCAATCATTTCACCGCAGCGCTCATGTTCTAGACCGTTTTCTGCCCAGAAGTCGATGGTTTCTTCTGCAAGCTCTACAATCTTTTCATAGTCTTCTTCGGTTTCTAGTTTCATGAATGGAATTACAACCGTTCCCATCAAGTCACCAATTTTAAGGGTACGTTTACCACCCATAAGAATTGATACACCTTTGTCATCACCAGGAGACAATGCTTTCACCATAACGTTTAAGCAGTGCATGCAACGAACGCAATCTTTATTGTTTACATCTAAGGTGTCGTCATCTTTTAACGCTAATGCTTTCGTTGGGCAACGTGTAATTACATTATCAATTACATATTGACGACCTTTGCGCTCAACGAATTTTTTCACTTCTTCTTGGTCAACTTTCATGTCATCACGCCAAGTACCAATAATGGCAAAGTCGGCACGTTCAATTGCGTTCATGCAATCATTCGGGCAACCAGAAACTTTGAATTTAAATTTGTAAGGTAAGGCGGGGCGGTGAACATCATCAGTGAAGTTATTGAGAAGTGTGCGATGAATTTTCATTTCATCTGCATTAGACATTTCACAGCGTGCAGCACCTACACAAGACATTCCTGTACGTACGCATGGTCCTGCACCCCCAAGATCCCATCCGTATTCGTTAATTTCGTCGAAAAAGTGTTGTGTGTTTTCTGTTGTCGCACCGATGAACATAATGTTACCGGTTTGACCGTGGAAAGTGACTAGGCCTGAACCATGTTTTTCCCAGCTATCGCCAAGTTGACGTAGCATATCTGTCGAGTAGTAATTGCCTGCAGGCGGTTGTACGCGCAGCGTGTGAAATTCTTTTGATTCTGGAAATGCTGCACCGACTTCTGAAAAGCGAGGAATGATTCCACTACCGTATCCAAATACAGAAACGGTTCCACCTTTCCAATACCCTTTGCGCGTCTCGTATGAATGTTCGAGCTGACCTAACAAAGAATTGGCTACACCTTGAATTCTTTCGTCAGGATGCTGGTCGCGCAGACGTTTAAAACCAGAAATGAAACTTGGCCATGGGCCTTTCTCTAGCTCATCAAGCATGGGGGTAGGATGATGCTTATCAGCCATAGTGGAATCTCCTAAAAATTGTTGTCAAAAAGTCGTTAATTTTGGAATTTGCTGAGCAAATCTAGGTCGACAGAAAACATATTCCGTTACATTCCAGAACCTAATAGAAAAGTCCTAAAAACATAATGTTAGAAGTGTAGAAGTAGGGCTAAAAAGGCTAAATCCCTACCATTGGGTGCCGGCTTAAATACAACTTATCCCAATAGAGATACGATTTATTACAGTCATGAGATAAGTAATTTTAAGGGGTTTGCGAGTAGTCTAGATCCATGTTCATAACCAACAATAGAACCATGTGTTTACACCATTTTGCTGATATAGCTCATAAGAAATGCAGCCCTATCCCATAAAAGAAAAGCATGCCTATGAGGCGTGGCGTGAGCAAAAATTAAATAATTATCCAAAGCAGGTGGATGAGTTAATTATTGAGCTAAATAACCCTATAAAATTAATGGATACTGAGATAAATGCATTAAAATCTATTTGTGCAAAATCCAATTTGGTCATCTACAAATGCATAACAGATGACGATCCAAAGCAAACTGTAATGTCTCTAGCTCAACAATTAGGTTTGCAACAACTCGATGCAAACATTTGTGCGGACGAAGACCGCATTTCTGCTATACAAGTTTCTGATGAAAGCAATGCTTATTACATCCCTTATACCAACAAGGCACTAAATTGGCATACCGATGGTTATTACAATTTACCTCAACAGCGCATACATGCTTTTTTAATGCATTGTGTGCGACCTGCAGGTTGTGGGGGTGAAAATACATATTTAGATCCTGAAATTGCATATATTTTATTACGAGATGAAAACTCAGAATATATTGCTGCACTGATGGATGAACAAGTGATGACGATTCCGGCAAATGAACAAGATAAAAAAAATATTCGCCCTGAACAAAGTGGGCCAGTGTTTTACTTCGATGCGATGAATAATTTATGTATGCGTTACACCGCGCGCAAACGCAATGTTGTTTGGAAGCAGGAAAAAAATGTGCAAAACGCTTTAGCTTGTTTGCAAGAGATTCTGCAGAACAATCCGTATTTGTTTCGTTATCGACTCAACGCAAAAGAAGGTGTGGTGTGTAATAACGTTTTACATTGTCGCACAGCATTTGAAGATGATGACCAAAGTAAACGTTTGCTGTATCGAGGGCGTTTTTATAATCGTGTTACGAATGGTGATGCGCTGCAAAAAGTGGTGAATCAATAATGTTGTGGTTGAGTGAACTTCTCATGCAGCATCATGAGCTGAAGTCTTTTGAAGAATTAAAAGAAAAACTTTCTGAGCAAGTTTCACAAGGTGAAATGTTTTTTCGCATGGATGTGCGACCACCCTTTCAAGATACCCCAGAAAATTGGGAAGATATTTTAGAAGCTGTGTTTACTTCTGCAAATAAGGCTGAGTAATTAAAAATGTATTGGCAAGATCAAGAGGAAAAGAAGCAACAATATGTTGTTCCCGATGACGTTGTTGATTTGTCATTTAAAGTTCAGTGTAAGCAGCTTCCCTTGGATCACGCCTATGAATTATCACAAGCGATTCAACAAGTATTGCCTTGGATGAAAGATGAAGCCCACGCTGGGATCCATTTAATACATGGTGCGGAGTCTGGAAACGGTTGGATGCGCCCTGAAGAACCGGATGCCATTTTAAGTTTGTCACGACGAACACGGTTCATGTTACGTATCCCAAAACATCGTATCGATGAGGCAATTAAACTTGTCGATCAAACCTTAAATGTAGCAGGTAATGAGTTAACCTTGAGTACGCCTAACCAAAAATCACTTTCTGCATTAACCACTATATTTGCAAGATATGTCGTCACAGATGATGTTGAAGATGAAGAAGTATTTTTAAATCAAACTGCAGAATTATTAAAAGAACAGGGCATAAAAGTTAAGAAAATGATGAGTGGTCGTGCGCATCTGTTACGTATGCCTGATGACGATTTATTCACTCGTAGTCTGATGATTGATGGCTTAGAAGTGGAAGAATCTGTTTACTTGCAGCAACATGGGCTAGGCGCAGGCCGATTGTTTGGTTGTGGATTGTTTCTACCTCATAAGGGGATAGATGCCGTGGGCGAAGCTCAGCAAAAATAGTTTTTTAGTGTTAGCAGATGAAAAATCTCCCTTTATGGGAATAAAAATACTGTTTAGATTGAAATAACTTAAATGTTCGAACTATCGATATTTTTCAAAAACTAGGAGTGATATATGAGCTTGAGTGATATCGAAACTACACCGTCTGGGTTTTTAGTAAACATTGAAGATTGGAATGAAGATCTTGCCAATGAAATTGCCAAGGACGAAGGTGTGGAGCTGACTGAAAAGCATTGGGATGTAATCAACTACCTGCGTGATGAATTTATTAATAATGCAGGCAATCAACCTAATACCCGCAACATGACTAAGGCTATGGCCAAAGCCTGGGGTGAGAAGAAAATTGATGCCAAAGTTTTGTATGACCTTTTTCCTGGTGATCCAAGTAAGCAAGCAGGACGTATAGGTGGTTTACCAGAGAGCCGACGTAAAGGTGGTTATTAATCTATTTGCACACAATGGGCACCCAAAAGGGTATACAGACTGTTTTGCCTAAATCATTAAATTAATAATTACATTTGATTGAAAAGGATTCACTATGAGTTCCAAGCAAGAAAAAATTGCAAGAATGCTTGAGATGCAAAAAAAGTTTATTGAACTTGAGCAAAGTGGGCAAGTAACTGCAGAAAGTTATTTTGTACCAGAGCCTGGTTCTGATCTTGATGGTTATAGAGAAGAATATATGAAACTTGCCATGGAAGTAGTTGATGAAGCACACGAAGATAAAGGCTCACATCGATAAATATAGAAATTATCTCTACTAAAAAAGGCCGCTATAGCGGCCTTTTTTATTGCATCTAATTTAAACTTCGCTCCACATACGTACCAAATTCACATACGTGTTATCAATTCGTTTTGTGTCTTCTGATTGAGGGTCTTTGCGTAGCATTTTTTCACGCGTTTTACTAAGTTGATAGAGTAAATCACGTTGTTCGTTACTACGGACTAAACTTTGAATCCAAGTAACCGCGACGAAACGCTCACCTTTGGTTACTTTGTTGACGCGGTGCCTTGTAGTAGCAGGGTATAGCACTGCATCACCTGCGTTGAATTTTATACTTTGTTCTCCGTAAGGTGTTTGTATAACAAGTTCTCCGCCATTATATTGGTCTGGTGAATTTAAAAAAATGGTCATTGCAAGATCAGAACGGTATCGCTCATTCATCGCACCCATAACAGGGTCGTCAATATGTTCACCATATTCCATTCCAGTTTCATAACGCGCATAAAAAGGTGCAGCAATACGATGGGGTAAAGCCGCTTGTTGATAATCTGGGTGTCGAACAACATTATTCATTACAATGCTATTTAGTGATGAAATAATATTTTCATCAGCCACTTCTTGATTATTTTTAACCTGCTGAGCAGCCAAACCCGCAGAGAGCTTTCCTTCTCTAAATTTTGCATTTTTTAAAATTGCTTGAACATTTGATAATTCAGCATCACCAAGAATATGTTTAATATGCACTAACATTTTTTGTTTTCTCGCTACACGTTATACTGGATTACAAATTATAGAGAATCGAAGACTGATGATACTTAAAGTTACGATAGATGAAAAAACATTTCCTCTAGAATTAGATGCAGATATGATTTCTAGTGGACAAGAAATGTTTGCAAAAATGGATGCTGACATGGATCAAGGTTGGCAAATGAGTCGCACCTGGGTAGAGGCACCGAATGATGCTCAGCGCTGTCAAATTGCAGCAGATAAGATGTTAACTGCCATTCAACAAGAGAAAACTGCGACAGTTGGACTGATGGCGGCGTATATCTTAAATAAATTACCTGGTATTCAGGCAGTGGATATTGATACCTCTGGGGATATGAACCTTACAGAATTGATAATGAGCTAAAGACAATGGGCTAGAAATGTTTTGCCATTCTTAAATGTTTAATTTCTAAATCAGAATCTGCTTCACCTTCAATTTTGTAATTATTTTTTAAATAAAAATCTACTGCGGTTTCTCTAGCAAGTAACCAGCATATTTTTGTGTTTTCTTTTTTGGCAATGGTTTCCAATTGTGCGAGCAGCTTGCTACCAATACCTTGTCTTCTAAATGAATCTTCTACGGCCATGTAGCGAATCCGTGCAGTAAAATCTTTTTCGATTTGCAGGCGACCTACGGCAATAATTTTTTCACCATTAAGCGCTGCAACATGAAAAGCAGTGCTTTCTAGTTCATCTTGTTCACTGCCGCGTTCAAGACCTAAGGGTTTTCGTAGTTGTTCCCAGCGAAATTTAAAGTATTCCTTAAACTCTTTTTCGGTTTGTGGTGCGCGGTAAGAAATGGTCATTGCGAGCGAAGAGAAGCAATCTAGTTAAAAGAGGCTAGGTGATTAGGCAAATACAACCCAAGTAGTTGCAATATACTTCACACCTTCTTCAAGCGTTACACCGCGATGTTCATGTGTCCAAAAGGGAGGAAATAGAATTAATTTTCCAAGTTCAGGTTTAATTTTTATGTCTTGAAATAAAAACTCTGTTTCGCCGCCAGGACCTTGAACGTTATTCAAATACCAAATTGCGACAAGTTGGCGATGGCTAAAATCATGACTGCCACCATCAATATGCCAGTGATAGTGCTCACCTGGATTCGTGCGTTGCACGCCATAACCCATGTCTTTGAATGGTCCTTTAAAAAAAGGGTAGCTTTCCCGAAATTCTAAAATAGCTCGGCCTAAAGACTGGAATAATTCTTTATCCACATCTTTCCAATGCGCTTTGCCACTGACTACAAGGTCGGTAGATTTTTTTATGCTGTCATCTTCATTGGCCAGTTGGCCTATACGACCTTTGTATTGTCCTTCTTTATCTTGTTCGAATCGAGTAATTACACTTTCACAAAATTCTTTATCAAGTGCATTTTGTTTTTCAAATACAAAACTATTCGCTTTGACCTCTTGGATGGTCTGTAAGGGTTTGTTTGGCATGCTTATAATGTATTTTTTTGAACAAGATGTTCGAGTTTTTCTAAATCAAGCTCTTTATTAGTTTGATAATACGCTAACATTTCTTTCGCAAGCCTTGACCAGTGTTGTACCCCTTGAGCGACTAATGCTTTCATGGGTTTAATATCATCCATATCTACCCATGCTTGATAAGCTTCTTGAAAGCTGGGAAACAATTCTTTTCGCATCGCAACGAGGTTTGCTGAGTAGAAATGCAATGATGCTGGATTATAGTTTTCAATTAAGCCGGGCAGTGTAGATAGACAATCTGCTAGTAAATCTTTCACCGCTCTTGCCATAAATTCTGCGCGAGAGCGCGGTAAGTTCACAATCATTTCGCGCCAATCATTTCCTAATTCTTTTGTGGCAATGAATTCACCAATCTCATGCAGGGTAACGGCTTCGAGTTCGTTATCTGTCATTTGATCAAGCGCTTGATCGACGTCATTCTCAAAATCATAAAATGATAATGCTCGTGACATGGCGTTTTCATATCTGTGCCATTGCCATTCGGTAAACTTTTCCCAAAGATAACGACGTAAGGCTTCGCGGCGAATAAAAACGTTTTTACCTTGTGTCATGGCAGGGGGTGCGGTTAAGTCGCGTGCACATTCATCTGCAGACACATACATAGTGAAGTCGCTATACACTTCTTTTTCTTCTAATTTGGCTAAAAAAAAGTGCGGAGCAGAGCGAACGCCAATGCCGCCACTATAGACATAACCTTTAGGGGCTAAAACTTTATTGATATTTTCAGTATCAAACGGATCATACTCTTTGCCATCAATTTTTAGAGGTATAAACATTTTATCCTCTAACGTCTCCCATAAACTTTCACGTTCTTGTACCCAATTACCAACATCTTCTTTGGGTAAAACATCGTTATAAGAAAACCCATTTTCCCAGCGATAGTATTCACGCATTTTGAGCAAATACACACATAAGGTGTAATTCGCTGCGTGATGTGCATCAGAGATATCGCAGTTCTTTTGCACGATCTCGCAAAGAGGGTGAGTCGTCTTTTGCATAAGCCTATTATACGAGGTCTATGTTAGGATCTAAAAATAAACACTATTATCATTATTAAATAAGGGTTAAATGGCGAGATTAAAAACCAATGGAATCTATGGAGTGCATATTAAAGGTCCAATATGGCTAGGTTAAAGACTAAATGGAACCAAAAGGATAGAAAACGCAAACCCGAAGAAATTGCAGGTGTGATTGGTTTCAATTTATGGGTATTAGCAGGTGAGTCTTGTTTATATCTAGAGAATGAGGGTTTTGAAACGGCCTCTCGATTCCAACGCTTAGATGTCATTGCAGAATTTGTTGCATTCGGTGCCCACGTTGCTGATCGAATGGTATTCGATGAAATGACTGCGGCGGAACGTGAGATTTTTATTAATGCGTTGGGCCAACATCTGGCGGATACCATGCAAAGTAATCGCGCAGACGTAAAAGAAGGCGAATACCGTACTGATTTTATTAATTTACTCAACGAGAGAATGAGTGAATATTCAGAGTGTTCCTATACACATGAAGATGGACCCAGTTTTTCCATGCGACGTTTAGCTGGCAATCATGTGCAAGAAGTAATGGGTGAAAAAGATAGTAAATGGATTCCGGACTATGTAATTGATTCCGAAATTCCAAAAATGCTACTCGCACTAAAACGCGTATTCAAAGGTCAATGCACATCTTTAAATGAAGCTGACTTTGCACCACCACCAATACCAGAAAGTGGTGTATGGGGCGAGGAGTGATTGTACTTGTGCACAATCACTCCTCGGCCCTGGGGCGTAAGCGCAGGGATGCGCGAATATGATGTCCATCAGGGATGATGCAACAGATTAAAGTTAGGTTGGTTTAAAATGAAGAACACGTTGGGAAATTCAAATCAGATTATTAATATGACCGCTAACGACGCAAAGCGGACATCTTAATATTTTTAATTAGTCCAGTTCAACTATGCAAATACCATTCATAGCTAGTGCGTCACTGATTATTTTAATTCTGACTCAAGCAGTATTAGTGCCTTTATTGATGAAGAATTTGAATAATGAGGAGAAGCAAAAATATGAGCAATCGCACAAACTGTATTTGAATATCACGGAAGTAATTTTAGCGTTTGGTATTATATTTGCCTATATTTTTATTCAAAATAGCAACTTAGTATATTTACTAGGCTTACTTCTTTTGGCGATAACTTTTTATGAATCATTTAGCAGTAGTGCAAAAGTTAGAGTCTTAGACATAAATGAGGATGCAAAAAGAATTGTATTAATTAAAAATACTATATACGTAATATTTGCAATAATCTTTGTTGGCTCGCTTGTATATCAACAGAGTTTGAGATGACCGCTATTAGCCGATAGTGGAAATCAAGATCAATTAACTTAAATCCGAAACAACATCCATGTTGCAACTCATAATCACCACCCTTGCGCTCATTCAAATCTCCAAAGAAACAAATGTTCCATGCGCTCGATGAAAGCGCAGCGTTAAAAATTCAAGTCCGTAACGCCATTCATTATCCATTTGATAAAGATTCATTACTCTAGCCACTGAAAAAAGTTCATTGCTGGTAATTTTTATTACTTGATTTTCATCTAGTTGAGCGGCGGTAATTAATTGCATTCCATTTAAAGATACATCTTTCGTTTTTCCAGAAAAGGATTCAGTGTGTGGCCAGGATGTATAAAATCGCAACGGCCATTCTTTATTAATACGTTGAATGGTGCGTTTACCACAAATTTCTACAGTTTGTTTGGCTGCAGGGAATAGTGGGCTTTCGCATTTTGGGCATACATCATCAGGCTCAATGTTGTTTCCCATGTAATGAGGTTGATTACAGAAAGTGCAATTTTCCTCACTGCTTTCTTGGTAGAACTGGTTAGTTTGTTTGGGTGGTTCAGTCTGTTTTGTTTTGTGTGCAGGTTTTGGTTTTTCGGTTTCTAGGCTAATTTTTAATCGAGCATCGTACTCAGCGCGTTTAGTAGGGTTGGTGAGCACGTTATAGGCTTCATTTACTTCTGTAGCATTTTGATGACTGCCGCCAAGATCCGGATGCATTTTGAGTTTTTGCATCATGGTTCGATAGCTCGACCGAATAACTTCCAGGGGAGCATCTGCCTGAACGTGAAGGATTTGGTAATAGGTTTTTTGATTCTTCATGATCGCACTTTAAAAAGGCTTAATGTAGCCTACGCATTGAGATTCTGTTTGAGTATCGGCGATCTAGCTGGTTACTTTAGTAATCTACACAAGTATCAATGAGTTAAAGATCTTGGTTGCTATATTTGTAGGAGTTTTGTAGAAGTTGATAACGGTCTGAATTGGTAATTTTGTCGCGACCATGTATCTGATATCAGTAATGAACTATGTAGACAAGCTCGGCTAAAAATGAGCGGCCAGATGTGTGGTCTGGCCACAGATGGAGTCACAGATAAGAAAATATCTGATTGGCTAATGTCTATGAGTATTGTTTTTTAATTAGGTAATAAAATGTAGCTCCTGCCTTTGATGTCTCAATAAGTTTGTTTCCGGTTTCTTCGCAATAAGTCTCAAAGTATTCAGTTGAACTTGAGTCCGCGGAAACTTTAAGAGTTTGGCCAGGATAAAGTTTTCCTACAAGCTTTCGTATGCGAGCTATTTGACGAGGAATTTCTAAGTTCCTTACATCTAGTTTAATTTCAGTATTCATAATAAAAAAATCTTTCTTAATAATTATGTTTAATATAGAAGTTTGTTGGTTAAGAACTGTAATGAAAATTTAGCTCGATGAATATTAGATTTTTCTTAGGATATGTATAACGAATTGCTTATGCTAAAGCTTTTCTCTATTGGTCCTATAAGTAAATGCAAACACTGAAAAATAAAGTATTGATTATCTACAGTCATTTTTTTTTAATGAGTGCACTAATCTAAGAATCTAATTCAATGAGTTACACACTGCGTCAAATTCAGATCTTTCGTCATGTAGGTAAACAGCTAAGTTTTACTAAAGCAGCTGAAGAGCTTTTTTTATCTCAACCTGCTGTATCAGGACAAATTAAACAATTAGAAAAGGAAGTAGGCCTTCCTTTGTATGAGCAACTGGGGAGGAAGATATTTTTAACTGAAGCTGGGAAGCAAATGTATGAGTTTTCTACTGAAATACAATCTTTATTGAAAGAATTTGATAAAAAAATAAATGATCTAAAAGGAGTTGAAGGAGGGTTGTTAAAAATTTCGATTGCTTCTACTGTAAATTATTTTGCAGCACAACTTTTATCAGAGTTTTGTAAATATCATACAGAAGTTCACATACATCTAGATGTTACAAATCGTGCTACTTTGCTTTCACAGCTAGAAAACAATGAAACAGATTTAGTATTAATGGGTTCAGTGCCAGATGATTTAGATGTGGTAGTGGAACCGTTTATGGATAATCCTTTAGTAATTATTGCGCCGCCTAATCACCCGTTTGTGGGTGAGGAAGAAATTCCTTTACGGAACTTAAAGAATGACAAGTTGCTTATGAGGGAGGTTGGTTCAGGTACAAGATTGGCAATGGAGCAATTTTTTCTTGAAAAGAAAAATTTTAAGTTAATTAGTACAATTGAAATGAATAGCAATGAAGCGATTAAAAAAAGTGTTGAGGCTGGTTTAGGTTTAGGAATTGTTTCGGAGCATACGATCAAACTAGAAAAAGAAGCAGGGAAGCTTAAGGTGCTGAATGTAAGGCGCTTCCCAATCATGAGAAAGTGGAATATCGTTCATCGAAAAGGTAAGCGCCTTTCGGTTTCAGCTGAATTATTTAAAAATTATATTTTAGATAAGAGTGCTAAGTATGTTTGAGGATTATTTTTTCCAATTATCAAAATTACTATCATTTTTTTCTTGACCATCTTCATAACCTGCTGTGTAGGCATCCGTAACGCGCTGTTCTTCGCGCTCTGGGTGACCTAAGTAGCCGCCTTGCCAGCCTAATACGTATTCGGGGTCTACGTTTGCAGATTCCATTTTTGTGATTGCGTCTCTATATGTTTGGTCCATTGTTGTCTCCTTATATAAATCTTGAATTAATGTAATGTATTTTTTTGAAAGTGTTTATAGGCTTTTCCCGAGTCGATGACTGCGCTCACTTTTTCAGAAGAAGCTTGTAAATCTTTTTCTATACCCATGTGTGTAAGCATGATGGCAGATGAATAAATTAAACTATCTCGTGCTGGTCCTTGTTTGCCCTGCAAAGCTGCAATTCCAACTTTTGCTGCTTCTGTTGCAAGTTGGTCGGTATCAATCTTTGCGGCCGTCTCATCCCCAATAGATTTTGCTGCACCCAGTTCTGGTAATGGTACTGCGCGAACATCTTGCTGAATATCGACTTGATCTGGGTGAATCTCAACTTCAGTGAGTTCACCTTTTTCTAAATACTGAAAATATTTTGATTCTTGTTTTAAAGAAGGAATAACACCTCCTTCAACGCCACGCACTAACACTGCAGAATTAAAACCCGATAACTTTGCGAGGTGTTCATAAACAGGTGGGTAAGGTTTATGCACATAACCTGTCATCAAAGTTGTACTTTTTTTGCCTCGCACCGGACCTATTAAAACTTCCACGGTAGTAATTACTGGGCGTTTTACAATTTGTGTGCGTAAAGGAATTAAATTATGCAACTCTGGACAAATTGTTTTTTGATCGAGGTAAGCCCAGGCAACTTCAGCATTATTGATTTGTGCGAGTGCTTGTTGCATATCAAAATCAACGTTAATACCTGCTGCACGTAACACTTTTCGGTGTGTAGCCCCGTACTTAGGTCCAACCGCTTCTGCGCCATGCGATACAGATGGCAAGCCACATGCTGCGAGTACTGCAGGTATAAAGGGTGAAACAGGTAAACCACGTGTGTAACCATCATAGGGGTCGGCCACGTCAATCACATGATCAACATCTGCTGTAACGATATTAGAAGCATCAATGATCGCTTGTAAGCAGCCACCGTTTTCGTCCAACGTTTCACGCTTCATGCGTAAAGCTATTAAAAAGATACCTGCTTGCACAGGATCAGCTGAGCCATCCAATATATGGCGCATGGCATCTCGTGCTTCTTCAAATGAGATGTCTTTACTATATTCCGGTCCAGTTGCTACACGTTGAATATAAGAACGCATGGCAAGCTTGGCATCAGGATTGATTTCTTGTGTTGCGGCTGACATGAATTGAATAATGCCACTTTAGAAATGGCCTGGCAGGATACAAAAGGTGGTATTTCACTCTATATATCCCTATCGAGAGGATAATTTTCAAGGTATTCCTGATAAATCCTTACTTGCACTGGATATATTTAGGGTTATTCCTACTCATTTAATGTTTCGCGTATCATCTTTACCATTAAATAACCCTCAATAATTGAAGTTTGGAGACCCTATGTCTGCACAAGATGAAATGGATTTTAATAGCGGCATGATGGCGTTTGAGGCCAAACATTTTTCTCGTGCCATGCAGATTCTTTCTCCTCTTGCGGAAAAAGGAAATACAGAAGCGATGCACCGCTGTGCCATCATGTATCAAAATGGACTGGGAGTTGCCGTGAATAAAGAAGCTGCATTTATGTGGATGGAAAAAGCAGCTGAACTTGGGCATGAGCTTGCACAACATGGTTTAGGGTTTATGTATATGGAAGGAGATTGTACGGATCAAAATGGCGAGCTCGCAGTGAAATGGTTTACCGCTGCTGCAGAACAAGGTTTGCAAGGTTCGCAAACGACACTAGGCATGATGTATGAGCAAGGTACTGCAGGAATTGAGAAAGACCCTGAAAAAGCTAAACAGTGGTATGCCAAAGCTGGCTTTTCACCAGAAGAAATCTAAGGAAACTCTGATTTATCCTGATATGTCGTTAAAATGAGTTTTCAAAATGCTCATGTATTTATAAATGCAATCCGCTTTTTCAAATTCATTTTGCCTAATCTCAAATTAATTCAGAGCTCCCTTAAACAAACGGAAAGAATAAATTATAAATAATTATGCGCCCTGCACATCTATTAACAGTTTTAGAAAAAGAATTTCATGGCGCTGCTTCTGGGCACCATACACCTGTTATGTTATGGGGTCCTCCAGGTGTTGGAAAGTCGCAGATGGTTTCACAGGTTGCGGAGAAGAATAATGTTGAAGTGATTGATATTCGTCTGTCGCAAATGGAGCCGAGTGATTTACGCGGGATTCCTTTTCGCGAAAACGGTTCAGTAGAGTGGGCTGTGCCTGCCATGCTTCCTAATGAAGAACGTCATGGTAAAAGTGGAATACTTTTTTTAGATGAAATTACTTCCGCTGCACCGAGTGTGTCTGCTGCGGCATATCAGCTTATTCTTGATCGTCGACTTGGACAATATACTGTACCAAATGGATGGGCCATTTTTGCTGCAGGTAATCGTCAAGGGGATCGCGGTGTTACTTATACGATGCCAGCACCACTTGCGAATCGTTTTTCTCACTTTGAAGTGGATTTAAATTTAGATGACTGGGTGGCTTGGGCATACGCAAATGATATTGATGAAAGAATTATTGCGTTTTTACGTTTTCGCCCAGATTTATTATTTGATTTTGATCCCGCACATAATCCTGTAGCATTTCCTTCACCGCGTTCCTGGGAGTTTGCGCATCGTGCGTTACAAAAATTTTCTGAACGACCAGATTTATTGGTTGGTGCATTACAAGCCTGTGTGGGACCAGCGGCTGGTGTTGAGTTAAATGCATTTATTGCAAATCTTGATCAAATGCCAGATCTTGAAGCCATTGTGCGTGGCGAAGATATTGCCGCACCGCAAGAAATCGATTTGCAGTATGCAGTTGCTTCTGCATTAGTAGGTCATGCAATTCGTGCCAAAAAAGAAAGTAAGTCTGGAGAAGTCCAAGGCAATATTTTGAATTACGCAAATAAATTCCCGCAACGTGAAATGGGTGTGATGATGGTATCCGATATGCATCGTGCGATTGGCGAAGACTTATTTGCTTTGCCAGAGTTTGCTATATGGGCGGATAAGATTGCCGATATTATGATTTTTCAGAGCGGGTAACCCTAATTTATCCCGACATTTCGTTAAAAAAATGTTCAAAGATGCTCATTTACTAGTATGTAAACTCCGCTCTTTAAACATTTTTTGCCTCATTTCGTAATAAATTAGAGCCACTTTAAGCTCTCGCAGAATTTATAAATGAATCTAAGTTTTTCACTTTCAAATTGAATATAGTTGCAGTGACTGATTCTGAAATTCAAAACAAACTTGCCGCTGCTAGGACACGGTTAATTTTAGACAAACCTTTTTTAGGGGCACTTGTGTTGCGCCTTCCTCTCGTTGCTGCAGATCCGCAATGGTGTAAAGCTGCAGCAACCGATGCCAAAAAACTTTATTACAATCAGGACTACATCAACGCACTAGATATTCAACAAACTCAGTTTGTTTTAGCTAAACAAGCATTACATTGTGCGCTTTCGCATTTCGCGCGTCGACAGCATCGTATCAAACATCGTTGGGATTTAGCCTGTGATTATGCAGTGAACCCTTTGCTCATTGAAGATGGATTAAAAGCACCACCTGAAACATTGGTAGATGATGGTTACCAAGGGATGACTGCTGAAGAAATTTATCACTATATTGGTGACCTTGATAATGAGGATTCTGAATTAGATAAACAAGAAGAAGAAAATAATAAAGATGATGGAGACTCACAAGATTCTTCGATCAATTCAAATCAGCAAATAGAGCCTTCTTCTATCTCGAACTCTTCAGATGAAAGTCAAAATTCAGAAGAAGAAAATGAACAAGAATTGGCACAGCAGCCAGCTGAACTTACTCCACAAGAACAAGAAGAGTTATCGATTCAATGGCAGCAACGTCTAGCGGGTGCCGCGCAACAAGCCATGCAAGCTGGGAAGATGGGTGGCGCTATGCAACGCATGGTGAACTTTATGTTACAACCTAGGTTGCCATGGCGAATGTTATTGGCTCGTTACATGACTGCGAGTGCACGAGATGATTACAGTTACTCTAGACCTTCTTCGCGTCGGGGAGATCCTGCAATTTTTCCAAGTTTGCGCAGTGCTCAAATTAATATTGCGGTTGGAATTGATACAAGTGGTTCTGTGGATGATAAAGAAATGAGTGAATTTCTTTCAGAAGTCAATGCAATAAAAGGCAACATGCGAGCTAGGATCACATTATTGCCTTGTGATGCTGAGTTAGCTGAAGGTGCACCTTGGATATTTGAACCTTGGGAAGAAATTAATTTGCCCGATTCACTAAAAGGTGGAGGTGGTACCAATTTTTGCCCCGTGTTTGAATGGTTAGATTTACAAGATCAAAATCCAGATTTGTTGGTTTATTTCACCGACTGCAAAGGAAGATTTCCTGAAGTCATTCCTAGTTACCCTGTGATTTGGTTGGTTAAAGGTAAAGATGAGATTCCTTGGGGCCAAAGAGTACAGCTAAACTAGTATGCAATTATCTAGTGAAGATCAGCTGCGTCTAAACGTTTTAGTTGCGCAACCTCTCCAAGCGGTCCGCATCGATGAGTCTCGTATGTGTGTACATGTATTATCTGAAAAAGGGGATGCAAGTGTGCAATTAAATCCAACATGTAAGGATGAAAAATATGTGCGTTTGGTACGTCAATTTTTATCAACATATTATTTAGGTTCACCCGGGGGTTATCCTGTATTTTTGCGTCGCTGGACACGTATGGGTCAAGCGCGTGATGATAGTTTAGAAAAGTTATTGTTAATAGGAGAACCAGAAGCGGTTGCTGCGGTTGTGCATGCTTCGGGCCTAACTGATGAGCTTGCTAGGCGTGCTTGGTGGTCTAGTGCCACCGCGGAAAATGCTAGGCGCATGCTTGAAAAAGAATGTGTTGTAAAAGGTTTAATGGGAAAAGAATTGGCACAGTTTTTAATTGAATTTTTACCTTTCGAAGAACAACAAAAAGCAATTATTGATAGTGTACGTTTAGTGCTACAACCTGGATTGATAACAGATGAAACGCGCATGGAAATATGGAAGCGTGGAAAAAGAAAAAATACCTACTACATTGGATTTCTTCAACAAACCCCTAACGACTTGCCAATAGAGGTTAATGCGCATGAAAGCTATGGAAAAATTAGTGAAATAATAAAAACCGAAATAGAACAAGGTAATGAAGTAGCTGACTTATTAAGCTTGGCGTTAAGTCCTGCTGGGCAAGCATTCCTAGAAACGATAGAGCTGGTATTGAAAAAACCAAATGATCAAGAAGCTGTAGCGGCTATACTAAACGCAATCGGACAGTATTTTGATAAATTTGGTATCGATCAATTGAAATGGCGTGATATTCAAGATTTAACAAGTTATGCCGAAGTGCATTACCAACAACATTGGGCCGTACAAAAACTGCTAGTAATAGATGAAGCTTTAGCTTCTAAGCTAAAAGCATTATTCAATTTATCAATGATTTCTGAAACACTTGTTGATCCAATTTTTGGTATGACAGATGCCATAGGTTCTGTGATGAGAAAAAAAATAGCACACGTTGTAAATCCAATTACAGAAAATCTGCAGTTGCTTAGGTAATAAATAAAGCATATGGATTATCTGCCACTATTTCTCGATATTAAAAACAAGCCCTGTTTGATTGTGGGGGGTGGTGTAATTGCTGAACGCAAAGTAACTATTCTGTCGCGTGCGCAAGCAGCCATTACGGTTATTGCTCCTGAAATTACCGCAGAGATACAACGTAAACTCGATAATAAGATCATATGGAAACAAAAAGAGTTTGCAGCAGAAGATTTAAAAGACTACCAAATTGTTATCGCAGCGACTGATGACCGAGAGGTTAATGCAAAAGTTGCTTCACTTTGCCGAGAAAAAAATATTTTAGTGAATGCTGCTGACGACACTAAAAACTGTGACTTCATTCTGCCTTCTATTATTGATCGTTCACCAGTGCAAATTGCAGTTTCAACTGGAGGCGCTTCGCCTGTATTGGCAAGAATGCTGCGTACGAAACTAGAAAATTGCACGCCTGCATCTTATGGTGATTTGGCAAGGCTTATTGAAGATAATCGTATAAAAGTTAAAGAAAAATTCTCCACCGTTGATCAAAGACGAAAATTTTGGGAACAAGTATTGCAAGGACCCATTGCAGAATTAGTATTTGCTAACCAATTAAGTGCTGCGCAGAAATTATTAGAAGATGCTATTCATCAAGCGGATAATAATGAGTTGCCGCAAGGAGAGGTGTACTTAGTAGGAGCAGGCCCTGGCGACCCAGATCTTTTAACCTTCCGAGCTTTGCGATTGATGCAACAAGCAGACGTAGTCGTATATGACCGTTTAGTTTCTCAAGAAATCATGGATTTAGTTCGAAAAGATGCTGAACATATTTATGCAGGGAAAGAGCGTGCGCAACATACTTTACAACAGGAAACGATCAACGAACTTCTAGTGCGATTGGCGAAAGAAGGGAAGCGTGTCTTGCGTCTAAAAGGGGGGGATCCCTTTATTTTTGGCCGTGGTGGTGAAGAGATTGCTTCACTTATTGATGAAAGTATTCCATTTCAAATTGTTCCCGGTATTACTGCGGCAGCAGGTTGTGCGGCATACGCGGGAATCCCGCTTACACATCGTGAATATTCACAAGCTGCAATTTTTGCAACAGGACATTTAAAAGATGGTACGGTGGATTTGAACTGGGAAATGTTAGCGCATGCTAATCAGACCTTAGTATTTTATATGGGTCTACATGGGTTGCAGATCATCTGTAATAATTTAATCAAACATGGGCTAAGCACTACAACACCAGCAGCTTTAGTAATGCAAGGCACCACAGCAAATCAAAAAAACATTATCGGCAATCTTGAAAATCTACCGGAATTAGTCAAGCGACATGATGTCAAACCACCAACACTTGTGATCGTTGGCGATGTTGTGCGGCTGCATGAAAAATTAAACTGGTTTAATCCTGAAGAAGATGTCACTGCAGGAGCAGTAAAAGCTTTCGGCGCTAAAACGTAGTTTTATATTAGTTAGTCATGCATGGCAGATTCTTTTATATTAATCTTGCCATTTTTAACTTGAATAAATCCGTCACGCTTTAAATCGTGAATTACACGACTTACTGTTTCTCTTGATGATGCTACAAGATTAGCAATATCTTTATGAGTCAAGCCTTTTACAACTCTACGACCATCTATATTAATAGAATGATCTAATAACGCACGTACCACTCTACGGTGTACATTATTAAGAGCAAAATTTTCTAGATCCTTAGTTAATTTTTTAATAGTAGTAGCCATGCTAAGCACAATTTTTTGTGCAGCTTTAGGATTGTGGCTATAAAAGTCAATAAAGTCATTTTTATTTATGATTAAAACTTTGCACTTTTCTTTCGCAAGCACACTCGCCGTACGCGGTGTATTGCAAAATAACGAGAGTTCGCCAAAAGAATCACCTTCATTTATTTCGTTGAGCGTTACTTCTCTTCCTTGCTCATTTTCAATATAAACGCGCACACTACCTTCAAGAATAAAGTATACAGAGGTAGATTCATCTCCTTCCGTAAGAATGATTGTATTTTTTGCATAGTTTTTAATGCGTGACTTATTCGATAGTGGTTCGAGATCTTCTTTAGAAAATTCTAAAAAGAAAGGTATTTGTTGTAGTGCAAAGAGTTTTGCATTCATAGTTCTACTTCCGAAGTAACAATGTTATTCAACGCTAAATCAACAATCGAATGTACTTGTGAATTAAATGAATCTAATGTCGAAGGTGTTAAATACAGCCCGCCGTTATCTTTCCATGAGTCCGATAAGAGGTATCTTGAGTCCCTTTTTAATACAGAATCCGTTTTACAATTATGTATAACAAGCGCACTAGACATCGGCCAATTAGTTTGAATTTCATTTAAGCGAACACTTGCGATGTAGTCCGCCCCATAAATATTGCAGTGTTCATTGTCAATGCTTTTAAAATCTTTAGAATTTAGAGGTGAGCTGAGGAGTACAAAATTTGTTTTGTATGACTGTAACGAAGAGTCAGATAATGCTTTTTTATATAATTCAACAATATTCTTGCTAATTAGCCTTGCATGTTTACCAGTTTGATGTGGCAGTTTAGGTATATACGCATAAACAACTACTTTTTTTTCTTTAGGGCTTAAATCACTTTTAAAAGTTTCTGGTTCGGCCAGCTTGCTTTGGGGGATTGGTGTATTTTCATCAGTTTCGGGCGCGCAAAATAGCTCTTCTCTTATAGTCCCCTTGCTGCTTTCTAGTGAATGAGGTTTTACTGCATCATTAGAGTATATAGAGCAATTTGTGAATTGTTTTTCTTCGTTCAGTGTCTCTGATTGTGGTTGTGATTCAATAATATCGATTATCTGCTGTCTTACAGGGTTATATTCTGCATACAAGTTTTCATAAGTATTGAGTGTTTGTTGAGAGATCACTTCATCTAGACGAGAGAGCAATGTTTTGTTTGCCTCAATTAGATTTATGTTTTTTGCTGCATAATCATCAATTAGGATATTTTTGAGACTTAGCTCTTTCTCAATACGATCAAATCGAGCACTCATGCTCTCCTGTTGAGAAATAAGCTTGTGGTTTAGTCGTTTAAGACCATCAAGAGCTTTTCTTTGGTTTTCGTACTTATTAACTAAAAATTCCTGATTTTTTTCATATGTCAGTATTTTCTCATGTGCCTGTGCTAGTAAACTCTCGTCAATTTTACTTTGTTGGTTCAGGTTTAAATCATTCTCATGGAGATGTTCTATGTGTTTAGATTTATATAAAACTATCTCGCTATTTTTTTTATTTCTTAAGCTTATATCAGGCTTAATTTCGCTAATTTTGTCCGTGAAAGAAATCTTAGTATTGTTATTTAATTGTGCAGTACCAATGTGATAAGCGAAGAATAATGCACATGCTGTTGAAAATGCGTATGTAAAAATGGGGAATAGAGGTTTTTTTATCCTACAGTTAAAAAATGTGGTATTGCTGATGTAAGAGCCTTTTTGATTTAAGCATACTTTGTATGCTTTTATAGAGTTGTGTAGATTTTTTAATCGATGTTGACCTAAGCATTTATACTTATATGGAAGAGTACGATGAACGTGGGAAAATAAAGATTCCGAAAAAACAATTCCGCCTGGTTCTGCTAACGATTCCAACCTTTTAGTAATATTTACACAATTGCCAAAAGTTTCACCACTATCGATAATGACCTCTCCGCAATTTATTCCAATACGAAAACTTAAGTTTTCCTCTTTTTGTAAAGTTTCATTTTGTTCAAATGACGATGTTTGAATGTCTACTGCACATTGCAAGGCCTTTGTAGGAGAGGCAAAAGTAGCTAGAACACTGTCACCTTCGGTTCTATGGATCACACCATTATGGTGACGAACAAGATTTGAAATAAGTGAAAAACGCACACATAAATTACTGTGTGTCAGTTCCTCATTTGTTTCAGTCAAACGAGCATACTCAGCAACATCTGCAAACAGTATTGTTTTCAGTTCGCGATAAGTAGTTCCTTGTGGTGCCCCATTCACGCTACTCTGTCTCTTTTGTTATTTGTTCACGTTCTTTATTGTATCACTAGGTGTTTGATTTATTTAGTTTTCAATCACTAAATGTAGTTTTTATGTTAACAAATATTCCGAACTCTCTAATTTTCTTGGCTATTAGTCTTACTAAAGCTTTCTATAAGTGGTTTTAATCCATTTCAAGAAGCTAGACAGCAACTGCATAGAAATTTCCAAGCGAATAGTGCAAGGCTGTTAATTAGCTGCTTTTTCGAATTCTATTTTTGTGTAATAAAAATCACGTTTTTAATTAACATTAGAATTCACTCCTGATTAATCTGCAAAATAATTAATCACAATTACTTTGTAATTAATATCACATTTGATCCGTATGTATTTTCACTGATGCGTATTTATTAATTCGATTAAATATTTTCACGGCGAACATACAGAAATGCGCGAAGCATTTTTATGAAAAACGTGAAAAATTTTTATCAATTGACTCTATTTATATTCGTTATTTTTTTGTTTTTGCAGCCAGTAAATTCATCTGATACAGAAATAGCAACTATAAATGAGAGTTCAGAAGTAGCTAGAAAAAATCTAATCATCTGTAGTAATGATTATTTCTCAAATTCTAAGTTTGAGTACAAAACACATTTCGTAACTAGCTTTAGATTCACGCTTTCTGAAAAAGACTGTTTGCCAACATATTCAGAGTCACTTGAAAACAAAAGACTGTATTCAAAGTGAATCGTACTGATTCGGGGAACCTAGTCATTAAACATAAAGCGGAGAGAGGAAAATGAAAAAAATAGGATTTTTAGTATTGCTAATATCAATGATGATGCCATTTATAGTGAATGCTGGTGGTGTTTCTGGAGGGAATGCAAATTCAAATTGGACAATTTATGGTTGGCAAAATTGGTCACTCAATTTTCAATCCATTGATGAAACGAGTATTGATCCTACAGACACGGTTAATACGGGATTTGGTGGACCTAATGAACGAGAAGTCGATTTTATCAGTATGGATAATGAAGCGGCAAACATTGGTTTCGCTTCATCAATTGACACAGGCGTATCGGTTGCAGGCCAAGCAGTAAAAGCGAACTTCCAATGTGAAATGTTTACCTATTTCAATCGGTTCAGTGATTTCACTTTTAATAATCTTTGTAGTCGTAACAGTAAGCTTGGGATAAGTGGTCCTTGGGGTGAAGTGATGTTTTCTGCTTGGCTAACTCCCTACAACGAAATTACGGCACAATGGATAGATCCTTTCTATGATGCGGGTAACCAAACACATTCAACCTTAATGGGTTTGTCTGGTTTTGGTTCATCTTATGGAAACGGCGGATTTGACACTGCTTTCGGAGCAGGTATGGCAAACATTGGTTTCATGCGCCGCAAACCTGAACTATGGCAATGGTGGTCACCCAATTGGGGTGGATTACAGTTGCGCGTAGGCTGGTCAAATTCTAACTCTGCAGTAGGCTTTGGTCACGAAGAGCAACAAGTCGCTGATATCAATGGAGCAATTCAAGAGCATGACCCTTCAATGCTGTCTATAGGAGCTGCGTATACACACAACTTCGGCAACGATGAATTATGGATTGGTTTTGGTTACCAACAACATGATGAATGGGCTGCGGTTGATTTTGAATGTTCTGATTCAGATGATGATACATGGCGTCTTGCGGGGCGCTACATTCATGACTGGGGCAATGGTCATAACACTCGTATATCTCTCGCTTATGAAGAAATGTCATGGGAATGGGATGAGTGTGCCGATACTGGTGGTGGTGCAGGCGCACTTGCAAATGGTCCTTTTCAAGCTGCATTGACTACTGATGGAAACATCGATGTCGAGCGGGATGTTTGGTTAATTTCAGGCAAACACGATTTCCCTGGCCCACTGGATTTCAGATTCATGTATGCGGAAGCAGATGATTTTGATTGCAGTAACAATAGTACAGTAGCTGGCCAAAGTTGTGGTGGAATTGATGAGTCCAGCTCAGGTGCTGAACAGCTGTCTCTGGGTTTGTATTACACCTTGCCAGCTGGAACAGAACTACGTCTTGTTTATGGTGAAGTGGATAATGACCGGAACTCTGCAAACTCTTGGGGCATCAATGCTTCTGGCCATACTGTTGTACAAGGTGGTAAAGCAGAAACCATTCAAGTCGGTGTCGTACAATGGTTCTAGTGTGAATAATCGAAATACTCCTCAATAATAACTAAAACATAGGGATTTACTCGAGCATTGACCGGGCTTCTTTTGAAGCCCGGTTTTTTTATGTTCTGAAAAATTCTTTTGGGACTTGATAAAATTGCAGCTTGTACTATAAAGAGCTGTGAGATGATTTATTACGATCGTTTATTAATTATATTAGTAGCAAGCTATTGTGTTTTATTTGATGCAGCAGCAATTGAATTAGAGCCATATATAGAGGGTTTACACAAGCCTATACTCCTTACACACATTCCTGAAATAAAGGCACAAAATATTGTTGTTGAAAAAACAGGTAAAATATTTTCCTTTAATAATAAAAAAGAAAAGCATCTTTATCTCGATGCATCTTCGCTGGTTACCTCGCGCGGAAGTGAGCAAGGTTTATTGTCCATTGCATTTCATCCGAAATTTTCTGAAAACGGCTATCTATTCATCTTTTATACCGCAAAAAATGGCGACAACACTTTGGCACGATTAACAGTCACTCCGCCATACGCAAGTCAAACTAATTTGCAAACTCTTGAAGTATTAATTGCACAAGAAGATCCCGCATCAAATCATAATGGAGGTATGTTGGCGTTTGGATATGATGGCTATTTGTATTTAGGTATTGGTGATGGCGGAAGTGGTGGAGACCCCTGGAACAATGCACAAAATCTTGAGAATTTTCTGGGAAAAACTTTACGTATTGATGTCAATGACAGTAGAGGTTATTCAATTCCAAAAGATAATCCCTTTGTTGGACAAGACAACACCTTGCCTGAAATTTGGGCGTATGGATTGCGTAACCCATGGCGGCATTCTTTTGATCGAGAAACGGGTGATTTATGGATTGCCGATGTAGGGCAAAATAAATGGGAAGAAATTCATTGGCAATCAGTGGATAGCACGGGTGGAGAGAACTACGGTTGGCGCTTAATGGAAGGGAATCATTGTTTCTTGCCAAAAAAAGATTGCCAGAATAAAAAATATGGAGACTTGGTAAAACCTGTTGCAGAATATTCACATAAACAGGGTTGTTCTGTTACAGGAGGCTATGTTTATCGTGGCGAAAATATTAAAGAATTGTATGGCAAATATATTTTCGGTGATTTTTGTACAGGCATGATCTGGACAATTGATAAATATAATAACTTTTCTATGCAAGAATTAATGAAAACAGATCTAAAAATCAGTTCCTTCGGTGAAGATGCCGTTGGAGAGCTTTATGTAATAGACTATCGAGGTAAAATTTTTAAATTTGTGCCTTAGTATTTGAATGCTATATAAAGTTAACGTACTCATAGCGATTATAGTTTTAATGGGGTTATTCAATACTACTTCTGCCAATGAACTCGATGTTGGCATAGCAGCGCCATCATTTAAATTAGCTGATCAAACAAACACAACGCATAAATTAAGTGACTATCTAGGAAAATGGGTAGTGCTTTATTTTTATCCTAAAGATGACACACCTGGTTGTACGAAAGAGGCTTGTGCATTTCGTGATGACATCGCTACATTACAAAATCTTAATGTTCAGATTTTTGGTGTTAGCGTTGATGATTCGGAGAGTCATGCAAAGTTTGCAGAAAAGTATAGTTTACAATTCCCGTTATTAGCTGATATTGGTGGCGATGTTGCGGGCCGATACGGGTCATTGACAAAAATTGGCCCATTAAAGTTCGCAAAACGTCACACTTTTATTATTGATCCTGAAGGTAAGTTAGCTAAGATCTATCGTAGTGTGAAGCCTGCTGCACATAGTGATGAGGTAATTGCAGATATCAAACTGCTGCAAAAATAAACTCTTATGATCTGATATAATCCAATCTTACAACCTCACTAAAGGTGTCCTTGCTCACTTTGTGCCAAGGATGAAACAGGGAAGTCTGTGAAAGACAGACGCTGCCCCCGCAACGGTGATTGGGTTTCAGTAGTTCGAAAACCACTGTGTTCTAAGAACATGGGAAGGTGAACCACTAAGTCTTTGACTGCTCATCAGCCCGGAGACCGGCCTTATGTGAATCAGGAAACTGCGGCGGGCGGTTCTAGCTGAAGTCTTATCACAAGCTTGCTTGTGCACTTAGCTGTGTGTCCGTTACGTAAATTTATATAGGATACATCATGCAAATATTATTTCGTTGTTTATTATTAATTATTTTTACTCATAGTGCCGTCGTTGCATCGAGTGACGATATCGTCGTGTTAAGCGCTGCAAAAGTTGCTGTACCTGAGAAAGAAGTTGGTGGGTCTATATCGATTATTTCCAGAAAAGAAATTGAAGATCATAATGCTTTGTCAGTGGTTGATTTATTGCGAATTATTCCGGGAGTTGCGATTAGCCAATCAGGGCCATTTGGCTCATTAACACAAGTCCGTATAAGAGGGTCTGAGGCGAATCATGTGCTTGTATTGATTGATGGTGTTGAGGCAAATGACCCTGCTAATGGCTCAGAGTTTAATTTTTCCTATTTAAATCCAGAGAGCATCGAGCGTATTGAAGTTATACGTGGATCGCAAAGCTCAATATGGGGCAGTGATGCGCTTGCAGGAGTGATTAATATTATTACTCGAACCGGCAGTGACGATACTAAATTTACAAGTTTAGCTGAAATCGGCACACACGATTTTTTTCGTAGTTCAGCATCTATGTCAGGTCGTTTGAGCAAACTAAAATATTATTTGCAGGGTGCTTATACAGATACGAATGGCGCAAATATTTCAGAACTAGGTTCCGAAAAAGATGAATATGATCAGTCTGAATTCGTATTTAATGCACAGTATGAAATCAAACCGGAAGTAGTATTTGGATTGAATGTTAGACAGATTGACTCAGCTAATGACTTTGATGATTTTTCAATTATCACTGGTAAGCCTACGGATGCAGATAATAAAACCAATACAGAGCAATTTTATGGAATATCCTACTTAAAATTTTCCATGCTTGAAAATCATTGGAACCAAAAATTAGCAATTAGCCTTACCGATACACGTAATCAAAATGAAGATGGTTTTGGCAAAAGAAGAACAGAAGGAGAAAAATTAAAATTTGATTATTTGTCCGAAATAATTTGGGATACAAATCTGTTTTCTGGCGAGTCACACAAAATACTTTTTTCAGTCGAGCGAGAAAAAGAACATTATAAGCAAAGAGGCGTTATTTCATTTAATGATCCAAATCAAAATCAAAATATTACCAACTTTGGTTATGCAGCAGAATATCATCTAGGTCTATGGGAGCGGTTGTTTTTATCAGCTTCGTTAAGAAAGGATGATAATGATGAGTTCAAAGATCGTGATACGATGCGATTTTCCGCAGCTTATAATTTTTCAGATTTAGGCACAAAATTGCGTGCTTCTTATGGAACAGGTGTAAAAAATCCGAGCTTTACAGAGTTATTTGGTTTTTTCCCTGATTCATTTGTAGGCAATCCTGATTTAAAACCTGAAAAGTCAGAATCGTGGGAGTTTGGATTTGACCAATCTTTAGTGGCGGATACCGTTCATATTGGAGCAACATTTTTTTGGGAAGACTTAAAAGATGAAATTGCAATCCAAAGCTTAGGATTTCCTTTAAGTACTGCAGAAAATTTGGATGAAAGAAGTGAACGAAATGGTGTGGAAGTTTATTTTGATGCGAATGTAAATCATCAGATAGATATTAGAGGTTCATATACATATACTGACTCTACAGCCCCAGACACAAATGGTGTTCAAATTCGGGAAATTCGTCGGCCGAAAACAATCGCTAGTTTGCAATTAAATTATGAATTGTTACCAGGAAAATCAAATTTTAATGCTTCGTTGAATTATGTCGATGAACAAATTGATTCTGATTTTTCGACTTTCCCTGCTGGTGAGGTAGAGCTAGATGACTATTATTTGTTTAATCTCAGTGGGTCATATCACTTAACTGATAATTTTAATTTATATTTAAGAGTTAATAATTTGTTTGATAAGTCTTATCAGGACGTATATGGATTTGAAACGCTTGGTCAAACTATATATGCAGGGCTTAGAGTAAATTTGTAATGTCAAATAGATTAACAAAAATTTATACCAAAACAGGTGATAAAGGCGATACTGGGTTATCGACTGGGTTACGTGTTCGTAAAGATTGTCCACAAATACATGCGATCGGCGATGTTGACGAGTTGAATTCAGTGTTGGGCATGGTTATGGCTCATGATATACCTAAAAAATTAAAAGAAACGTTTATAACTATTCAACATCAATTATTCAATTTGGGCGCAGAGCTAAATAATGCTGAACTAACCTTTATGAATAAACATATTGTTAAAGAATTAGAAGATAAAATTGATGAACTCAACCAAACACTTCCGCAGCTAAAGAATTTTATTTTACCAGGAGGTGGGCGTGCGGCCGCGACATGTCATTTAGCGCGCGCAGTATGTCGTCGTGCAGAACGTAGCGTAGTCATGTTAAGTGAAAAAAATGACCTCAACCCTCAGCTACAAATTTATCTAAATCGTCTTTCTGATTTTCTATTTGTTGCATGTCGAGTGTTAGCCAAGCATGCAGGTGAGAAAGAAACCCTTTGGTCAAGCAAAACAATAGCGCAGGGGACATATTATTAACTTGGGAATTGATTTAGGCGGCACAAAGATTGAAGTCTTGGTGATTGATAGTGGAGGTCAGGAGGTGCTAAGAAATCGAGTTGTTACTCCTAAAGATAATTATCAAGAAATTATTTCATCAATAGTAGGTTTAGTGGATGATGCAGAAAAACAATTAGAACAAGAATGTTCTGTAGGCATTTGCACACCAGGTTCTTTATCTCCAGTTTCGGGTTTGTTGCGAAATTCCAATACAACTTGTCTTAATGGCCAGCCATTCAAAAAAGATCTCGAAACAAATTTAAACAAAGAAATACGAATTGCGAATGATGCAAATTGTTTTGCCTTATCTGAAGCTATGGATGGTGCAGCACAAGATGCGGGTACTGTTTTCGGTGTAATCGTGGGTACAGGTACAGGTGGTGGGATTGTTATTGATAAGAAAGTACTAATGGGAGGGAATGCAATTGCAGGTGAGTGGGGGCATAACCCCTTGCCATGGCCAGAGAAAAGTGAGCATGGTTTATCGAAGTGTTGGTGTGGACAAGAAAACTGTATTGAAACGTTTCTATCGGGCCCGGGTTTGGCGAAAGATTACCAACGTTCCACGGAAAAAATAATTAGTGCAGAACAAATTGTTGAATTAGCGGAACAAGGAGATTCTGCTGCGGAAGAGGCCTTAAAACGTTATGAGCATCGCATGGCAAGAAGTTTTGCACATGTCATTAATATAGTTGATTCTGATGTCATCGTCTTAGGAGGTGGCATGTCGAATGTAATGCGTTTGTATGAGAATGTACCTAAGTTATGGAAGCGGTGGATTTTTTCTGATTGTGTAAATACTAAGTTAATGCCACCGAATTATGGTGATTCCAGTGGAGTTAGGGGTGCCGCATGGCTATGGAACAATTGAGTAAGCTATAATTTAATTATGATTCAAAACCGTATTCAGCCAAGCTATTTAATTGGGATTGTGTTGGTGCTAGCGCTGTCTCGCTTAGTGCCACATCCGCCTAATGCAGTACCTATTGCAGCGATGGCCTTATTTGCGGGTGCTTTTTTTACCCATCGTCCTTTGGCGTATCTTGTGCCTATTGCAGCCATGTTTATTAGCGATGCACTCATTGGTTTTCATAGTACGGTTTGGTATGTGTATTTGGGTATGGCGTTGATTGTACTGATAGGAAGCCAGTTAAAACGAATCAGTATTATAAGTGTTGGGGTAAGCGCATTATTGGCATCAATTGTTTTTTTTCTAATTACAAATTTTGGCGCTTGGTTGCACCATGATATGTATACACAAGACCTAAATGGCTTGCTACATGCTTATGTGGCAGGTCTACCATTCTTGCGGAATGCAGTAATTGCTAATCTTCTATTTTCTTATCTCATATTTTACGGCTTAAGTGGTCTTTTTGACATAAAAACTGCAGCAAAATCTACTTAAACATCTCAATTTAGACTCACTCTAATCGTGTGACGTTCTGTTGCATATGATCAGTACGAAATGTGTGCTGTATCACAAACAATCCTATCGTGCTATTTAAAATATACATACAGATTTTATTTCGACAGATTAACTTTCTGATATGGATTGAAAGTTCATCTCCTGGCAAGGATGCCTTGACCCGCAGTTGTTAGTTCGACTGCGGGTTTTTTATTTTTTAATTCCTAAAATTATATCTTTTGTACGTAGCAGCTTTAATGTCTGTGCACCACCTATATACACAGTTTCTGGGTTTGGGTGGTTGGTTTGTTTAATAATTTCGTCCAGTAATTCTTGGCCGGTTTTAGTGTTATCTTCCGAAAGCATGCTGATTAACATCGCAGTTATAGGATTCAGTTCCATAAAATTGACTTTGTCTTGTTTATCTCTGTACATCATTAGAAAGTTTGGTTGCTCATCAGCTTGTGTAGGATGAAAGCTGGGTTTTAGTCGATGCACTGGAAAGTGATAGCTGTGCATTTGGACGAGGGGGGATAATATAGGCACCCCATTTAATAAATCGCCCGCGACATCAATGTTCGACAAATCTGGTTCGACATCAGTAAAGGTTAGATGTATTTCAATCCATTCATAGTGAGCGAGTTCTTGAATAAAAATCGGGTCTTCGGGCTGAGGCTCACGCTCATTTTGTATGTAGTGTAAGAATTCTTTAGAAATATCTTTGAAATAGGGTGAAACAGATTGATGATTTGCAAAAAAAGCACGCACCATTTTGTGCCAATCTTCTTCACTATAAAATTTATGTAACACTGGGAAGGCGTTGTCGATAAAGCCTTTAACGTTGCGGTAGAAAAGACCACGGTAAACCTCCATACGGCGGTCTTCAATATCGCTTGGTGCACTTGCGTGTTCCGGATCTCTTAAATGTGCAGTAAATTCGTACTGGACTTTTTTGAATTCAGAATTCTCGCTAGTCATTTTTCCATTCTCGACTAGCTTGCTTTTGCAACCGCTTGATTAGAAATGTCCCATTTATTTTGTAAATCACGTATGGTGTGAACTTCTTGCATAAGTTCATTCAGTGGTGGGAAGTTAAAATCTCGTTCGAGTAACGTCGGCATATTGCCAAATAATTCATAGGCCTTATCTAAAATATTCCAAACAGGGTCAATTACATTTGCACCGTGCGTATCGATAATCAAATCTTCCGCTTCATTGTAATGGCCTGCTACATGACAGTATGCGACACGATCTCGAGGGAGTGACGCTAAAAACTCCATTGGGTTATAGCGATGGTTAATCGAATTTACATAAATATTATTAACATCTAATAACAAATCGCAATCAGCCTCTTCTAAAACAGCATTGACGAAATCAATTTCATCCATTTCTTTACCAGGTGCAGCATAGTAAGAAACATTTTCAATCGCTATCCGTCTTTCTAGTATTTCTTGTACTTTTTTGATTCGGTCAGCAACGTAATGTGTCGCTTCTTCTGTAAAAGGAATGGGCATTAAGTCATATAGGTGACCTTGGTCGGAGCAATAACTCAGATGTTCGCTGTAACAACGAATATCATGTTCATCTAAAAACTTTTTTACTTCTAAAATAAATTTTTCATCTAATGGTGCGGGGCTGCCTAAAGATAACGATAAACCATGTGTGACAAATGGAACTTTTTCAGTAAATGCACGAAAGCGTTTACCGAGTTTCCCACCCATGCCGATCCAATTTTCTGGAGCAACTTCCATAAAGTCGATTTCAGCAGGAAAAGCAGTTTCCAATTCATCCATGAGGTCTCGGCGTAAACCAAGACCTGAACCTGAAACTGGATAAGTTTTTTGTGTTGTTTGCATAATAATCAGTTTACCTTAGCAGAAGAGACCGCACTACAGTTCCAGTACTTACAAATTATGTGCTTACATAATTAAGCATAACTAACTGTAAAGGACTTGTATCTTAGATGTTCTGGGTTTGTATGTTAGAAAGCAGGTTCTAGTATTTGTTCCCTAGGCAAAGTATGTATTTTATTTATTCTTGTCGAAATGCTCGATGCAGCCAATAATCAATACTGAAATACTTGCCTGCGCCAATGAAAAATAAAACCAGCAACATAATTAAATAGGTTGTGGCAAATTCGATACCATTATTCAAAACGACAAAATTTCCTTTTTCCGTTAACCATGAATAGTTACCATGTTTTTTAAGTAAAGACTTCGCTGCACTAACACGCTTTCCAACTTCTTCACTGTTTTCTAAACTACGTTTTGCGGCGGGGATTCCAATTGCAGCAAGCGGTTTTGCAGTACTTGTGGATGGATCACCTGGAGCAATTGCAAACCAACCATCATCCCAGTGCACAGCGAAAATCGCTACTAACATGGTAATCATGAGAGGAATGGCAAACCAACGGACTGCAACACCAAACAATAATGCAAAGCCGCCAATTAATTCCGTTAAAGCCGCAAGGTATGCAAGAAGCGTGGGTGCAGGTAGCCCTAAGCCCCAATCCGGATTGCCTAACCAATTGGCAAAGTCTTCGATACCCGTAATTTTAGTTAAACCTGCTGCGATAAAAATAGGTGCGAGATAAAGGCGTAATGCAAGTGGTCCAAGAAAATCGATGCCACGAAATTTATCTAAAATATTTTGTAACGAGTTTGCTGTGCCAATTAATGCCGACATGTGTCGCTCCTTAAGTATTGATTATTTATTTTATTTACTCGAGCCCTATGAAGTTACAGGGTCAGGATATAATTCATTCAATGGGACTGATTTACCATCTGGTCGAACCATGCGCGCATGGAACCGACGTAACTGACGTGGTTCATGTACTCCACAAGAATGTGCAATCACTCCTACTTCATGGACCATGTTCTGGGCGTAATTTCTTACACGCTCGGCTTTAATTTTTGGATCTAAACCGGTTTGAAGCTTTTTATTGTGAGTGGTGATGCCAGTTGGGCAAGTGTTTTTATTGCATTGTAGAGCTTGTATGCATCCTAAGGAAAACATAAACCCACGAGCAGAATTTACAAAATCTGCACCGACTGCAAAAGCCCAGGCCACTTCAGCGGGTGTGATGAGTTTTCCAGAGGCAGCAACTTTTATACGATCACGTAAGGCATGCATTTTTAGGCGGTCCACCACTAGTGGGAGGCTTTCTTCAATTGGTAAACCCATGTAGTCAATTAAACTCATCGGTGCTGCACCCGTTCCACCGTCTGCACTGTCAATAGTAATAAAATCAGGAGCGGACTCTTTTCCGCGTTTATTAATGGCTTCAAATAGTTCATCGAGCCAACCGTATGCACCGATAACACATTTGAACCCAACCGGTTTTCCTGTTACATCGCGTATGTGATTCAACACATTCAATAAATCATCTGTGCTATCAATTTCAGGATGACGATTGGGGCTAATTGAATCTGAACCTACAGGTATACCTCTTATTTTTGAGATTTCTTCGGTCACTTTATTGCCCGGTAAAATTCCACCTTTTCCAGGTTTTGCGCCTTGACTTAGTTTGAGTTCGAACATTTTTACTTGATCAAGAGCCGCTACTTCGCGCAATTTTTCATCACTTAAATTTCCTTCAGCATCACGCACTCCATATTTTGCTGTGCCAATTTGAAATACGATATCTGCACCACCTTCTATATGGAAAGGGGATAAACCGCCTTCACCCGTGTTCATCCAACAACCTGCCATGCGCGCACCATTTGAAAGTGCAAGTACAGCAGGCTTTGAAATCGCGCCATAGCTCATACCTGAAATATTAAAAATCGAGTCAGTTGTATAGGGATGAGTAGTATATGGACCGATGGTGACATTACTTGTTGGTGCTGCATCTCGATCCAGAGTGGGATACGGACAATTAACAAATAACACTGTGCCAGTAGGGCGCAAATCTCGTGTAGAGCCAAATGCTACGGTGTTATCGATATTTTTTGCTGCACGATATACCCATGAACGCTCAGCGCGATTAAACGGCAGTTCTTCGCGATCCATGGCGAAAAAATATTGACGGAAGAACTCTCCTAATTCTTCAAAGAAATAGCGAAATCGGCCGATAACAGGGAAATTATGCCGAATTGCGTGCGCAGTCTGAGATTTATCTATGATGTATAGAACAGCAATGATGACAACAAGCAGCCCTAAAGTAAAAATAAATAGTAAGGCGGCGATTTCTAAAAATCGGATGACAAAAATAGGTAATTCGGACATGCGATCTTCCCTTAATTATTGTTTTAGTGAGCTTGGGATAGATGAACGGATTTTAACACAATATATTTCACTAATATTTATGAATAGAAAGAGTAATGTACAAGCTGTTTAAAGTGTATATGTTAGTGAATGCTTATATTCATGAAAAATTGCAGCGTGCTTAATTGATGCAGCGTACACTTTGTATTTAGCTGTAATAATAAAACTTAATCACGGTTCTAATGAGCAAGACGGACTACAAAGCAAGATAAATTTAAAAAATAGTTGGTAGAAATATTTTTTTATAGGGGTTATTCATGAAAGCGTCAGATCTTTTTGTTAAATGTTTAGAAGAAGAAAATATTGAATATATTTTTGGCGTACCAGGAGAAGAAAATGCCGATTTTATGATTTCATTAGAAGATTCTAAAAAAATAAAATTTATTCTTACGCGACATGAGCAAGGCGCGGCTTTCATGGCAGAAATATACGGCCGTCTTACCGGTAACCCTGCAGGTTGTTTAGGCACATTAGGGCCGGGTGCAACAAATTTAATTACTGGTGTTGCGGATTCAAACATGGATCGAGCACCGATGCTGGTATTAACTGGACAAGGCTCAACACAACGTTTGCATAAGGAATCACACCAGATCATGGATGTGGTGAAAATGTTTGAACCAGTAACTAAGTGGGCAACTACTGTGTTACATCCGGAGACCATTCCTGAAATCGTACGTAAAGCAGTACGTGTTGCGCGCACTGAAAAACCTGGGGCTGTACATATAGAGCTGCCGGAAGACCTCGCTAAAGAAGAAACTGCTAGCAAACCCATAAAGCCACAACGTTATATGCGTTCGGTGCCGGATGAAGAAGTCATTGATAATGCCTTTGAAGTCATTGCAAGCAGTAAACGTCCAATTATATTGGCAGGCAACGGTGTCGTTCGAAAAAATGCGAGTAAGCAACTACGTAAATTTTGTGAGCTCACAGATATCGGCGTCATGAGTACTTTTATGGCAAAAGGATGTGTAGATAAAGATTCCGAACATTGTTTATTTACCATCGGTTTAGGAAGTCGTGATCGCATGTCATTTTTGATTGATGATGCAGATGTCGTCATTACATTGGGGTTTGATATGGTCGAATACCATCCCAGTTTATGGAACCCAAACTGTGATAAAAAAATCATCCATGCAGATTTCTTACCAGCAGAAATAGATCAACATTATCATCCGCAAATCGAGTTAATTGGCGACCTTGAACATACACTTGAAGAATTGAATGTTCGCGCAAAGGCACGCGCGAAATTTTTGTATGACACTTCTAAACAAAAACAAGTGCGTCAAGACATGCTGGAAGATCTTGCTGAGTATAAAGATGACGATACAAAAGGAAGTGTAAGACCGCAGAAAGCACTTTGGGATGCACGCCAAGTATTAGGCCCGGATGATATTTTGTTATCCGATGTAGGTGCACATAAAATGTGGATTGCACGTTATTTTCATTGTCATGAGCCAAATACTTGTTTAATTCCAAATGGATTTTGTTCTATGGGTTTTGCATTACCTGGAGCGATAGCAGCCAATATGGTTTATCCAGACCGTCGTATTCTCGGGATTGCTGGAGATGCGGGTTTCTTGATGAATGTGCAGGAAATGGAAACGGCTAAGCGACTTAATAGTAATATCGTGATGATGGTGTGGGAAGACCATGAATATGGCTTAATCGCATGGAAACAACAAAATGAGTTTGGTAAGCACACGGATCTTGCATTTGAAAACCCTGATTGGGAGTTGTTGGCTAAATCATTTGGTTGGAATGGTTATCTAGTAGAAAACAGTAAAGTTTTACAATCTACTTTAGAAACTGCTTTCAATGATGGCTCGCCGAGTTTAGTTGTAGTGCCCATTGATTATCGAGAAAACATGCTGCTTACTAAACGCCTTGGTGAATTAACGCTGCATATGTAGTAGCGAATTAAATCATGAGTAATAAGAAATATTCATTGATGTTGCACAATGCTTCTGATGCAGCGGGTGTGCTAGAAGTCCATGCGCCTTATGATCTTTCTATCATTGCTGAGGTAGAAACTGTCAACGCAGAGCACATTGAACAAGCGATGAGTGTAGCGTATTCGCTTTACCGCGATAAAAGTTGCTGGCTGCCTTTGCATAAACGCATCGAAATCCTTGAGAAAACAGCGCAAATCATGTCTCAAGATCAAGAGCGATTAGCAGTAGAGGCAGCAAGAGAGGGAGGCAAGCCATTGCTTGATTCCAAAGTTGAAGTTGCACGTGCAATTGATGGGATTCACTTATGCATTGAAACGTTAAAGACTGAGCAAGGTGATGTGATTCCTATGGGCATGTCGCCATCATCTGAAAAACGGATCGCATTTACACAAAAAGAGCCTATAGGAGTAGTAGTTGCGGTAAGTGCTTTTAATCACCCGTTAAACTTAATCGTTCATCAAGTTGCCGCTGCAATTGCTGCAGGCTGTCCAGTAATTGTAAAACCTGCTGAAGATACTCCACTCTCGTGTCTAAATTTTGTAGAAATTTTATGGAAGGCAGGTCTACCCACCGAGTGGTGCCAAGCGGTTGTACCAGAAGATATAACTGTTGCGGAAAAGTTAGTTACCGATGAAAGAGTTGGTTTTTTTAGTTTTATAGGCAGCGCAAAAGTAGGTTGGATGTTGCGTTCAAAATTAGCGCCGGGTGTGCGTTGTGCGTTAGAGCATGGAGGTGCAGCGCCCGTTATCGTTGCTCAAGATGCTGACTTAAATATGATGATTCCAAAATTAGGTAAGGGTGGTTTTTATCATGCAGGTCAGGTTTGTGTTTCTGTACAGCGAATTTTTGCGCATAAAAATGCATTTAAATCTGTTGTAGAGCAACTTTCTTCTTATGCGCAACAACAACGTATAGGTGATCCAACTTTGGCTGAAACAGAAGTAGGGCCTTTAATTCGTCCAGTAGAAGTTCAACGCATTGAGACTTGGGTGAACGAAGCGAAGTCTGAAGGAGCGGAATGTGTTGTGGGTGGCAATTCAATGAACGATACTTGTTATGAATGCACGGTTTTAGCTAAACCAGCATACGAAAGTAAAGTGAGTTCAGCAGAAATATTTGGTCCAGTTATTTGTGTGTATGAGTTTGATGAGCTTGATCAAGCGTTAATACAAGCAAACTCATTGCCTTTTTCATTTCAAGCCGCAGTATTTACTAGCAATATTGACACGGCTATGCGTGTATACAAACGTATTGATGCATCTGCAGTCATGTTAAATGACCATACGGCTTTTCGTGTAGACGGAATGCCGTTTGCAGGATTAAAACAATCAGGACTTGGTGTAGGTGGTATCCCTTATACCATTGAAGATATGCAAGTGAATAAAATGCTTGTGATGAACTCACCTGAGCTCTAACTGGAGTCGCTAGTGGGATAAAAAAACGGCGAACATATGTTCGCCGTTTTTCTTTATTTACGAGTAAAGGTGTAAATTACTTCTCGCCGCATTTTCCTTCGCCGCACTTGCCTTCACCACAAGAGCCTTCTGCTTTGTTTTTGCTTTCACCGCATTTACCTTCGCCACATTTTCCTTCTTTGTGCTTCTTCATTTCATCTTTACTTAAAACACCGTCGTTATTGGCGTCTTTTTTATCAAAGCGTTGTTCTTTATGCTTCATGAACTCGTCTTTGCTGATCGATCCGTCGCCATCTGCATCCATCTTGCTCATATCACATTTACTTTTACCTTCGCCGCATTTTCCTTCACCGCACTTACCTTCGGCTTTCTTTTCGCCTTCACCGCATTTACCTTCACCACATTTTCCTTCACCGCACTTGCCTTCACCACAAGAGCCTTCGGCATGGTTATCTGCAACCATGTAGCCAGATGATAAGGTTTTGATTTCAAAAGGATTCTCTTCAGCATTTGCAGCTGTCATAGTGAATGCGCTGGCAGCGAGTGCCGCACCGACTGCAGCAGCTAAAGGTTTAAGTTCATTTTTTTTCGACATATACAATCTCCTATATGAGTTTTGTTGATATTGTTTAGAAACTAGAGTGGTTCTATTCCTTAAGGACCAGTTCTTATACTTATTTATTACACTGATACAAAAACATTAAGTAGTGATTGAGTGTTTGGGTGTTTGAACGCTTAGAGGCAATATGGTTCAGAGGTATCCGTAATTCTTAAATTAAATTAATTTAATTATTTTGTTACTTATACTATCTTATGTTTGTACTCACAGAGGTCAATTATCGAGCACTCACCACATTTTGGATTTCGTGCTAAGCAGGTATATCGACCATGTAGAATCAACCAATGGTGAGCATGTAATTTATATTCATCAGGTACAAATTTTTCTAACGCGAGCTCTACCTTGAGTACGTCTTTACCTGGTGCAATACCGGTGCGGTTAGAGACTCGAAAAATATGTGTATCGACAGCTATCGTCGGTTGCCCAAAGGCATTATTAAGTATCACATTCGCAGTTTTTCGACCGACTCCAGGTAACTTTTGCAGTGTTTTGCGATCACGTGGTATGCGGCATTTATGTTCATCGATCAAAATCTTACATGTTTTGATGATGTTTTTAGCTTTGCTGTTATAAAGCCCTATTGATTTAATATATTTTTTAAGTCCTGTTTCACCTAGGTCTAGTATTTTTTGCGGCGTATTCGCAACTTTATATAATTCTTTTGTGGCTTTGTTAACGCTGACATCGGTTGCTTGAGCAGAAAGTATTACTGCAATTAATAATTCAAAGTTGGATTTATGCACCAATTCAGTTCGAGGCGCAGGGTTTGCTTTTTTTAAGCGTCGAAAAATTTCGCTACGTTTTTCTTTGTTCATAACTAAGCTTAACGACTAAGTAATTCATTTTTTTTACGTTCAAATGCGTGCTGTTTTGCAATTTTTTCAGCATTGAGTCGTTGTTTGCGGCACTTTTTATTATTGCGCGAAAAAACTGCAAAGGTTTTTTTTAACTCAGTTATTTGATCAGCAGTTGAATTTTTACATACTAGTTGGAATTCGGTATTCACATTCAAGTCTATGCAATCTACCGGGCAGGGAGGTAAGCATAGTTTACAGCCTGTACAATATTGACTGATGACAGTATGTAAATGTTTTGATGCACCGATTATGGCATCAAAAGGGCAAGCATTTATGCAAAGTGTACACCCTATGCATTCTTCTTCTCTTATGTAGGCGATATATTTGCCCGTTGGAATAATTTCGGTATTCGTTGCCACTTGTTACTTAACACGCATTCCAGGTTTAGCACCTGTGTCGGGCTGTAATAAGAATATGTCCTTCTCACCTGGTCCGGCTGCCAGTACCATGCCTTCTGACATACCAAAACGCATTTTACGTGGTGCAAGGTTAGCAACGACTATTGTGAGCCGTCCTTCTATATCTTCGGGAGCATAGGCAGATTTAATACCGGTGAACACATTTTTTTGCACTCCACCAGTGGGTTCGCCCAAATCTAAAGTGAGTTGTAATAGTTTGTCAGCGCCTTCTACATGCTCGGCTTTGAGGATTTTGGCCACTCTAAAGTCAAGCTTTGCAAAATCATCAAAGGTGATTTCCTCACTGATTGGATCGCTAGCAACGGGTGTGGCATCTTGTTTTGAATCTTCAATCATTTTATCTATTGACTCTTTTTCAATTCGAGTTATCAAAGGTTTAAATTTATTAATCTCGTGTCCTTCGGGAAGAGGGTTTCCGTTGTAGAGTTTTTCCCAAGTAAATTCTGTGTTTAGAAATGTTTCTGATTTGGAGGCGAGTTCGGGTAATACAGGTTTTAAGTAGCCAATCAATAAACAAAACATGTTTAAGCCAAAGCTGCAGACTTGGTGTACTTCGGTTCGATTCTCATCTGCTTTAATTTTCTCCCACGGTTTATGAGCATCGATAATCTGATTGGCAATGTCTGCAACAGACATAATTACACGCATTGCTTCTGAATATTTACGCGACTCATAGTACATTTTGATTTGATTGTTTTTTTCTACAGCAAGATCAAAAGCGTGAGCGCATTCTTCATTAAAACTTGCAGTGAGTTTGGCGTCATATTTTTTAGTGATAAAGCCCGCACAGCGGCTGGCGATATTGACGAGTTTACCCACAACGTCGCTGTTTACACGTTGTTGAAAGTCTTCTAAATTTAAATCGATATCATTAACACCAGGTCCTAGCTTTGCAGCAAAGTAATAGCGCAAGTACTCTGGATTTAAATGCTCTAAATAAGTGCGGGCTTTGATAAAGGTACCGCGAGACTTCGACATTTTCTTTCCATCTACAGTAAGAAAACCATGACAATAAACGGCCGTTGGAATTCGGTATTTTGCGCCATGTAACATCGCGGGCCAAAACAACATATGAAAGTAAGCGATGTCTTTACCAATGAAGTGATACACTTCAGCATCGCTGTCTGGATTCCAATAGTGATTAAAATCCTTGCCAGTGCGATCACAGTATTGCTGTAGGCTGGCCATGTAACCAATGGGCGCATCTAACCAGACATAAAAGTATTTGCCTGGTGCATCAGGAATTTCAAATCCAAAGTAAGGTGCATCGCGAGAGATGTCCCAATCTTGTAGGCCAGAATCAAACCATTCTTTTAGTTTGTTGGTAATTTCTGGTTGCAAGTTTTCTTGATTGATCCATTCTCCAAGCATGTCTTTAAAATCATTTAGTTTGAAAAAATAATGTAGATTTTCTTTTTGTATAGGAGTTGCGCCACTTACGGAAGAATATGGATTAATTAAATCTGCTGGAGTGTAGGTGGCACCACAGACCTCACAATTATCACCATACTGGTCTTTAGCATTGCACTTTGGGCATTCGCCTTTAACAAAGCGGTCAGGTAGAAAAACATTTTCTTTTGGGTCAAATAGATCCGTTACGGTTTTGGTAATGATGTGACCGTTTTCATTTAAACGCTGATAAATTGTTGAAGCGTGTTTTTTGTTTTCTTCAGAATGAGTGGAGTGATAGTTGTCAAATTCGATCAAAAAATCTGCGAAGTCTTTTTCATGTTCTAATTTTACTTTTGCGATGAGCTCTTCTGGTGTAATACCTTCTTGTTGTGCACGGAGCATAATGGGTGTGCCATGCGCATCATCTGCGCAGATATAAATGCAATCATTTCCAGACATTTTTTGAAAACGTGACCAAATATCGGTTTGGATGTATTCGACTAAATGGCCGATATGTATAGGGCCATTCGCATAGGGCAATGCGCTAGTGACGAGGATTGTTTTGTTCAAAATAATTCTTATTCGTTTATGTAAATTGCTTGTTTCTTAGCTTGCAATTTCTAAGGCGCTGGCTACCTTAACAGCTCCTCAATAAAACCGCTATTTTGCTTACGATTCCTTAGTAGTTAGCTACTCAAATAGGGATCTTTGCTGCTTATCCTGGCGTGATATAGTACAGATAATTCATAAGGGTTCCCCATATACCCCATAAATTCAGGAGAATTATAAGCATGGCCGAGCTTACCAAAGAGCAAGTAGAAGCTGTACTCAAAGAGATTCAAGACCCCAATATCGACAAAAATCTTATGGCTGCAAATGTGGTTAAAAATATTGATGTTGATTCTGGCAATGTGCATGTTGAAGTTAAATTAGGTTATCCGGCAAAGAGTATTGTTGCCGACCTTGCTGAAGAGATTGAGGGTGAGTTAACTCAGGCCGGTGCGGAAACTGTGAAAGCAGATGTAAGTTGGGAAATTGAAGCGCACTCAGTACAAAAAAGTCTCAAGCCACTCGAGAACATAAAAAATGTTATTGCGGTTGCATCAGGTAAGGGTGGCGTGGGTAAATCCACCACGGCAATTAATTTAGCTTTAGCACTGTCTATGGAAGGGGCTACAGTTGGAATATTGGATGCGGATATCTATGGGCCAAGCCAGCCCCGCATGCTTGGCATAAGTGGGCAGCCAAAATCTACAGATGGAAAAAGTTTAGAACCCATGGAAGCGCATGGTTTACAAGCCATGTCGATTGGGTTCTTGATTGACGAAGAGACACCTATGATTTGGCGTGGACCGATGGTCACTCAAGCGTTAGAACAGCTTTTAAACGATACACAATGGCGTGGACTTGATTACTTAATTGTGGATTTGCCACCTGGCACAGGTGATGTGCAATTAACCTTAGCGCAAAAAATTCCTGTCAGTGGTGCGATTATTGTCACTACACCTCAAGACATTGCATTGCTGGATGCACGTAAGGGTTTAAAGATGTTTGAAAAAGTAGAAGTACCCGTACTTGGTGTGGTTGAAAATATGAGCATTCATATTTGTAGTAAGTGCGGACATGAAGAACATATATTTGGAGAAGGTGGCGGTAAAGCCATGGCAGATGAATCAGGTGTTGAAATGCTAGGTGCCCTACCATTGGATATTCGTATACGTGAACAAGTGGACGGTGGTAACCCTAGTGTAGTGGCTATGCCAGAAACCCGTATTGCAGAAATTTATCAAGAAATTGCGCGAAAAGCGGCAGCAAAACTTGCAGTGAAAAGTAAAGATTACAGCGCTAAATTTCCTAAAATTGTTATTCAGAACACCTAGAATTTTTACAGCCGTACTTTGTAGTGAGCATGCGTTTTTTCTTAATCCTTATTACCTCTTTACTGCTGTTTGCATTCCAAGGTTGCGGGACTTTAGACAAACGTTTAAATCCAATTCAGCCCAAAGTATTCATTGATGCCATTGAAATAGAGGATGCAAATCTGTCAGGGCTAACTGCCTTGCTTACTTTAAACGTTGAAAACCCAAATGATTTTGCACTAAAAGCAAAAGGTTTAGACTACACTATGAGTTTGGCGGGTACGAATATTCTAAGCGGTGAAAGTCAGAGTAACCTGTCTGTTCCAGCATTAGGCAGTGGTAAAATTGAAGTGCCGGTGCGAATTTCATATGCATCTATATTAGAAACGATTCCTAAAGTGCTGGAAACAGGTGTGGCTTCGTATAATTTTTCCGGTAGCATTCACACTCGTTTATTTAATATTCCATTTGATAAGACCGATGAATTGAAGTTGCCTTATATCGGTAGCGCGAACTAGAATTTATTATTAAGTTATTTATGGCGATTAAATCAGATCGTTGGATTCGTAAAATGGCGGAACAACACGGCATGATCGAACCCTTTGAGAGCGGACAAGTTCGTGAGAACGGCCATGGTCGTATGATTTCCTATGGTACATCAAGTTATGGTTACGATGTACGTTGCGCGGATCATTTTAAAATTTTTACCAACATTAATTCCGCAGTTGTTGATCCTAAAGCTTTTGATGAAAATAGTTTTGTTGATGTGAGGGGTAATGAATGTGTTATTCCACCGAATTCGTTTGCACTTGCAAGCACGGTTGAATACTTTCGTATTCCACGTTCTGTGCTTACGGTATGCCTAGGTAAATCGACTTATGCGCGTTGCGGCATCATAGTGAATGTCACACCTCTTGAACCCGAATGGGAAGGGCATGTCACGCTAGAATTTTCCAATACAACACCGTTACCAGCTAAAATTTATGCTAACGAAGGTGTTGCGCAAATGTTGTTCTTTGAGTCCGATGAGGTTTGTGAAACTTCATACAAAGATCGTGGTGGTAAATACCAAGGGCAAAAGGGTGTAACGCTTCCTAAAGCATAAGTTTTGTCATCATTTCTGCTTAAAAACAGTATTAAATGATTAATTAAGCTAATTATTCTACTTTTGAATTAACTTTCACATGTGTTAACAACACAAGCGCTCAGGTTGTAGCATGATATTTGAGTGGATAAATTATCAGATGGTATCAAGACAGACCAACAGCGCATCAGAGAGGATGATGTAAATATTGTTGGTGTGATTGTTTCCATTATTATTCTTCTCATCTTGTTTGCTACATATTACTTTTTTGGCTAAATTTTTAGAATTGCAGTGAAAACTCCATTATTTTAAGTATATATAAATTTAAATTGAATAGTCTTGGGTTGGTTTCTAAAGTTTCTGTTTTGAGAGATCTATGGTTTAGAGAAATCTACGAGGGTTATGCGATTTTAAGGCTGCTTTTTCGTATCAATTCAGTCATTTCATCTGCTGCGACTGGGCGACTAAAAAAGTAACCTTGCAATTGATCGCAAGATAATTTCATCAGCTGGGTCATTTGAAATTCATTTTCTACACCTTCTGCTACTACTTTTAAGTTCAAACCATGTGCCATACTAATGATAGCTGAAACTAAAGGAGGGAATTTATTCGTTTTACTGATCTCACTAGTAAATTGGCGATCTATCTTTAATACATCTATGGGGAATTTTTGTAAATAACTTAGAGATGAGTACCCAGTTCCAAAATCATCGAGGGAAATTTTTATCCCTAATGATTTTAAATCCTTAAGCTTGTCCGTAATTTTATTACTAGAGGACATTAAAATAGATTCAGTGATCTCTATATGTAAAGAATTTGGATTGATCTTATAATGTCGTAATTGATTCGATATTACTTCTCGTAGATTTTGTTTGCTAAATTGTATACTTGATACATTTACTGAAATGGATAAATCAGTATTAAAATTATTGTTCCAATAATGTATTTGTTTGCAAGCTTCTTTAATCACCCACTCGCCAATTTGTATTATTGAACCTGATTCTTCAGCTAACGGTATAAATGCATCTGGTGACACAACTCCAAGTTCTGGATCGTTCCAACGAATTAGTGCTTCAGCTCCTACAATTTCATGGTTAGTAGAATTTAGAATTGGTTGATAGTATAGCTCTAACTGATTTTCATTAACCGCTTTATGAAGCTTGTTTTCTAAAGTTAGGATTCTAAATATAGCGGTGTTCATTGAGTTTGAATAATATTGATATATACCTTTACCGTTTTCTTTAGCTTCATACATAGCAATATCTGCGTATTTAACTAACTCATCTGCGTCATTTGAATCATCAGGATAGACTGCAATACCTATGCTAGCGTGGGTGCGAATAGATTCACCATTGATCTCGTATGTTTCGCTAAGTTTCTTAAGCAGACGATTTGCAATGGTGCTTGGTTGAAATGAATCGTGTAGATGGCTAAATAATAATATAAATTCATCTCCTCCAATTCGCGCAACAATTGAGTTATTTTTTTCTGCTCGTTCTCTTATTGCAGTGTCAGTCTTTCTAATGCTCTTTGATATTCTGCTCGCAACAATTTTTAACAACTCATCTCCAATATCATGACCAAGCGAATCATTAATTCTTTTGAAGTTGTCCAAATCTAAAAACATGACAGCAAGATTCTCGCTATTACGTTCAGCTTCAACAAGGGCAGTCTTTAAATAATTATTAAATAATCTTCTATTTGGTAGTCCTGTCAATGTGTCATGATAAGCTAGATACTGAATTTGATCGTTTGAGTCTTTTAAGTTAATCGCCATGAGATTAAATGACTTCGCAAGTTCACCGATTTCATCATTTGTATCAATATTTATTTGATAATCCAGATTACCTTTTCCTATTTCTTTCGTAGCTTTCAATAATTTATACAAAGGATTTGTTACTCTTCTAACAGCTACTAACATTAGTATGATTCCAACTAATGTCGCCATAATAGTAACGGTATAAATCATAGCTTTGCCGTAGTTAATCATATTCTTGAGATATTGAGCAGAGTGATCAGTTTTATTTTTCACTTCGTTGCTTAAAGCTGCTACAGACGAGTTTAAAATATTGGTCAGCTCAATATTCCTGTTATCAATTAGATTGAGTCTTTTTTGAAGTTCTACAAGTTTCTTTCTATGGCTAAAAATATCTGGATTGTCCTGACCATGCTTAATCAACAATAAAATTTTTGAAGAAAATTCGTTACGAAACCTTTTGTTAGTATAATTAACAATTGCTCTGGTAATTATACGAACGGCATGGTCAAACTCTTGTTCTGCAAAGAGTATGCTTTCGTTGGTATTAGCTTTGTTTAATATTTGTAATGTATTTTGTATTTCATTAATGCGATTAACAATTTCTAATGATTTCTCTTTTTCAAATAATATTTCCTGTACAAATTTTTCAAGGTTTTTGTAGTTTTGTTTGTTTAATTTAGGATGTATTGAATCATATTTATTATGTACTAAAGTATTTGCTTCAACTTTCATGATAGAGGCTAGGTCTGAAAGAGCTTCAGTGGAATCAATTAAAATGCGATTAGCTTTATTATAATTATTTACTGTATTTATTTTGATGCTCAATATCTCATGATATTTGTATACGTTTTCTTCCAAATCATGAAGAATATTTTCAATTTCACTAATAAAATTATTTGGGAAGTTGTAGTTCTTTAATCCATCCAATTGATATTTTAATTTGTTATTCAATGCAGTTGAATTATCTCTCTTGGTGTCTAGTTCGTTAATACTTTCGGCACTTTTCATTAACGATGCACTTTGAATAAGGTTAAAAGAGGTTGTGGATAACTGGTTAACAAAAATTAATGCGGGGATTGAACTACGAGTTAAATTAGATTGAGAAGTATCGATGTTGCTTATGGCAACATTTGCAACAATAACTGATGCTATTGAAAAAAATAACACCGTAGATAAGGAGATAACGATTAGTTTACCAATGCTGATATTTTTAGCTATTTTTAAGTGCATCTTAAAGTTATGTGTGTCGCAGCCGATATTTATAGATATTTTTGTCTAGTTAATAAATATCGGCTGCATAGCCATAATATTAAGGTGTGAAATGGAGAAAATTATTTCGATCTCTAAAAGAAATCTTTTAAAAAATACAGCAATAATGACACTTGGTGTGTATTTACCTACCAATTATCTTTTGGCAAATACTAGTGTTGAGCAGGACACTACATATAGGCTAGACCAGAAAATAATCGATATCGTAAAAAAATTGGTGGGAAACAAAGAGATAAGTATTTCAATCTTGCAGCCTAAGGGCTCACTAGGGAATGTTAAGCCCGTGGGTGATATTTTTAGTGAAAAATCGGGTGTGCAAGTAAAGTATATCGAAGCATCACTTGATGAAATTAATGCCAAAATCATGGCGCAGTCTTTATCTAACAAATCCGATTTTGATGTAGCGTTACCAGCAACTTTTGGGTTACCTGATTTAATAGAAGCAGGGGCAATAAGAGATTTAGACGAGTTCGTAAAAAAATATGAACCAAATGGATTTAATAAAAATATGCTCTATCCAGTTGGCGATTTCTATAAAGGTAAATTTTATGGTTATCAGACTGACGGCGATACATATTTGATGTTTTATAATAAAAGCTGGTTAGAGAATGAAAAAGAAAAAAAGAAATTTAGGAGTGAATATGGATACCCGTTAGATATCCCAAATACGTGGGAACAGCTTGACCAGATGATTAAATATTTTCATCGTCCTGGTCAGAATAAATTTGGTGGTGCATTGTATCGCAATAAAGATTATATAGCGTGGGAATGGTGGGTTCGGTTTCATGCCAAAGGTTATTTTCCTTTTGATGATTCATTAAGACCACAAATTAACAATCAAGCAGGAGTAAATGCTTTAAGTGAGTTGATATCCACAACAAAATACTTGTACCCATATGCTAAAACTAATGGATTGTTTGAAAATTGGGAAGCGTTCGCCAAAGGAAATATTTTTTGTAATATTGGTTGGGGCGGCACACAAAAGTACTTAAATGGAGAAGGCTCAAGTATTCGAGATAATCTTGCCTTTGGTTCGACGCCAGGAGGTTACCTAAACGATACATTGTTACATACACCATATTTTAACTGGGGTTGGAACTATACGGTTTCAAGTTTTTCCAAAGAACCAGAAATTTCTTACCTATTTACTTTGTTTGCATGTTGTCCTGATATGTCGACCAAAGCAGTACAATATTCAAGCGGTTACTTTGATCCATTTCGTGTTGAACATTATGACGACCAAGAGATACAGGCTACATATTCAAAAAGTTTTTTAAAGGCTCATAAATATAGCATGCAAAATAGTATTCCCGATTTATATTTAACAGGGCAAGGAGAGTATTGGGATGTGCTGAAGGAATATATTGAACTTGCAGATCGAGGCAAAATGAGTCCGAAATTTGCGTTGGACGCTACAGCAGATTCTTGGAATCAAATCAGCAAGAGATACGGCATAGATAATCAACTCGAACAGTGGAAGTTTCTTAAAACACGATATCCTGCTCAAATTAGAGCGTTATTAGCATAACAAAAGCGTAGTGGTTAGATAGATAATACCAACTCGCGCAAAAATTTATTAATTTTAATGTTAAGCTGGTGAAATAAGGTCTATTTAAAACATATTTATAAAAGTTTGTATCTATCTTTGTAAATCGGTTCCTTTGAATTTAAATTCATAATCAAAACTAGGTGTTCCCTCAACTAATTCTTCTGCGTTTGTATAGATTTTTTTTGCCATTACTCTTAAGGTTTTAACTATCTTGTAGTCAACAGGTTTTCTGTTAGTTTTTGCTAATGAAATGTGCGTAATGTTTGATTCAATATCTTTGATGTTTGGGATATTGATATTCGTACTACCAATGTCTTTTATATACATTTCTAGTATGTTTTTATGAAGTACTATTTCTTCGTCTAAAAAATTTTTGGTTAGAAATTTCGTAATTGGAAGCTTTTCATCAACTTTCGTTTCATAATTTTCAAAAAATGGTCGCGAATAGCTTACGACTAGAGCAATTTTAAGTGCATTTTTGATGCTCAGACTTAAATTAAGGTAATTTTCTTCACCATTCTCAAGAACGTAATCAGCAAAATGACGTAATAGCCGCATGTCTACTTTTGCCAGATAAATTTTCACAATATCAGGTGAGTCTTTTATATTCATACTAATGTTGACATGCAGGATTTCTAAAAGTTCTTTTGTTTTATAACGAAGTTTTATTTTGAATATAATAGTTTATTTCATTGGTTAAATTTTGCATTGTTTTTATAATATGATGCGCTCCTGAATCAATCAAAGTTTTTTCCTTAATCAGATCAGCATGGCCAAATACTACCATTCCCGCAGCAGCAGCACCTTCAACCCCTAATGGGCTATCTTCAATAACAAGACAGCGGTTTAGATTTAAGCAGTTCATGTTTTTAGCAGCATAGAGAAAAACATCTGGAAATGGTTTTCCTCTTGCAACATCAGAAGTGCTAAAAATATTATTTCCAAAATATTTTAGTAAGTTTGTTTTGCCTAGTGTGGTTTGCATTTTTTCATGTGAGCCTGCAGAGGCTACACAATACGGAATGGATAAGTTTTTCAAAGCATCTTCAACACCATCTATAGCTGAAACTGAATTTTTAAGTGCTTCTTTGATCTCATGCTGATATCGTGATGCTAGGTCGGGAGGAGGCTTTTTGCCCAATAAGTTTTCGAGTATTGCTAAGCATTGTTCAGAAGATTGACCCATAAAAGTTTCAAGTAAATATTCTTGACTTAGGGTTAGTCCACATTCTTCTTCTATGACTTTTGAGAATACTCTAGTAGCTATTCTCTCACTGTCGACAAGTACGCCATCGCAATCAAAAATAATGAGTTCAAAATAATTCATTAAGTGAGTTTTAGAGCAATGTAATGTTTGAAGGCATGGGCTATAAAAGTAGCCAAGTTGCCAAACCTAAAAATGCAAAGATTCCAATTACGTCAGTAATAGTAGTTAACACTACACCGCCTGCAAGTGCTGGATCAATTTTCAGTTTGCGCAATATGATTGGGATTGTTACACCCGCAAGTGCAGCACAGAGTAAATTTGCCGCCATTGCAGCAGCAATGATGCCACCCATTTTAAAATCTTTAAACCAAAGGATTACCACTAAGGCAACAATAATGGCCCATACCATGCCGTTTAAAAAACCGACTGCAAGTTCTTTAAATAATAGTAACTTTGAATTACTGCGGCTGATTTGACCGGTTGCAATGCCGCGGATGACTAAGGTTAAGGTTTGACTACCTGCAATACCGCCCATGCTTGCAACAACTGGAATTAATATGGCTAATATGATGATTTTTTCCAAGGTGGGTTGAAATAAACTAATCACCCATGCGGCAAGAAATGCGGTGGCTAAATTTACCGCTAACCAAATAGAGCGGCGCCTAGTTGATGCAACAACAGGTGCGAATAAATCTTCTTCTTCTGATAAACCAGCTTGTCTAAAAACAGAATGTTCAGCTTCTTCACGAATCACATCCACAACATCGTCTACTGTAATTCGGCCAATGAGTTTATTGTTCTCATCGACTACGGCGGCTGAAACAAGATCTAAATCTTCAAAGGTTTTTGCGACAAGATTGTCTTCCGTATCTGCTGAAAATGCTTCCACATCTTCTACCATTACATCGCGTACTAATTCGGTTGGTTTTTCGGTGAGCACTTTTGTCAAGGGTAATGTGCCAATATAATGATCGTAACGATCGACTACAAATAAAGAATCTGTAGCATTTGGCAACTCTCCTCGAGTGCGCAAATAACGTAACACTACATCCAAAGTTACATCGCGTCTCACGGTTACTGTATCGGTGTTCATCAAGCCGCCGGCAGTGTCTTCGTCATAGGACAAGACCGCTTCTAAGCGTTGCCGATCTTGGTAGTCCATGCTCGATAAGGCTTTTTCCATTACCGTATCGGGTAAGTCGGCAAGCAAATCTGCTAAATCATCAATTTCTAAGCCTTCCGTTGCAGACAGCAAAGCATCACTGTCCATAAGTTTGATCAAGCCATTTCGAACTTCATCACCAACATTCAGCAAAATCTCACCGTCATCGTCATGGTCTAGCATGTTCCATACAATGCTACGTTGTGAATGTGGAAGTGCTTCGAGCAAATTGGCGATCTCTGCAGGATGCAGTGCATTTAGAATACGGCGCGCACGTTGCATCGTGCCGCTTTGTAAAGCGTCACCGATGACCTTTAAGGTTTGGTCTTGCAGTTGAACAATTGTGTCAGGCATGAAACATCTAGCTATTTATTATTATGCGCGCGGCAAGTGTAACTGCTTGTTAGTAGCTTGCCAAAGTAAATAGTTTTAGGGATTACTCGCCTATCAGAAAAAATTAATAGACTTATTCGTTTAGAGCATCAACCATGGGCGCGATTTTGCTCGGCACGGTTGTGCTCAAAATTTTTTTGGCCTGTTTCTCAAGATCCGAAATCCTGCTTTTGTTAATGATTTGCTTGATTTCTAATAGGTTCGATGGGTGAGCACTGAATTCTTGTAATCCTAGTCCTAGTAGTAAGCGTGTATAACGTGGATCACCCGCCATCTCACCACACATAGCAACGGGGATATCTGCTCGGCGGCCCGCCTGTAAAGTGAGGTTGATAAGTTTTAACACTGAAGGGTGTAATGGATCATACAAGTAGTTCACTTGGTCATCGATGCGATCGATCGCTAATGTGTATTGTATTAAATCGTTGGTGCCGATTGATAAGAAATCTAATTTTTTGGCTAATATATTTGCAGAAATAGCCGCTGCAGGTACTTCAATCATTGCACCTACAGGAATCTCGGCATCAAATTCTTTGTTCTCGTCGGTGAGCTCTTGTTTAGCGTGATCCAGTATCGCTAAGGATTGAACAAGTTCATTATGACTTGTGATCATCGGCAATAAAATTCTTACTGGGCCATTGGCAGAAGCACGAAGGATCGCACGTAATTGTTGTTTAAATAAATCGGTATCTTTTAGCGACCTGCGAATCGCGCGTAACCCTAAAGCAGGGTTTTGAGTCATCGGTCCTTGGAAGTCTGGGTCAAATTCTTTTTCAGCACCTAGGTCGAGTGTGCGTATGGTTAAAGGTTTGCCTTTTAATACGCGAATAATTTTTCTATAGGCATTTAGCTGTTCTGTTTCATCCGCAGGCGCATTACGATCGATATATAAAAATTCTGTACGATATAAACCAACACCATCCGCGCCTGATTTTTTCAGCGCACTAATATCTTCTGAAAGTTCAATATTAGCTTGTAAGCTGATGCGTCGACCATCTTTGGTTTTTGCAGAAATATTTTTTAATGAACCTAGCTTACGTTTCGCATCTCTTTGTTCACGCTGAATATGCCGATATTCCTTGATGGTATTTTCATCCATCCCTGCGAGCACCATGCCACTGCTGCCATCAAGTATGAGTTGTTCTTCTTGCTGTAATAGTGTGCGAGCACTTTGGATGCCTACCACAGCGGGAATACCTAAACTTCTTGCTAAAATTGCGGTGTGTGATAGTGGGCCGCCAAGCTCAGTGATAAACCCTGCGATATTTTGATGTTGCATCACAACTGTGTCAGCAGGGGTTAAATCATCCGCAACGATAATGCTGCCTTTGAGTGGCTGCAGTTTCATTTGTACGGTAAATTGTTGGTCTTTTAGGATTTGCTGAATTAAATTGATAACGTGTTCAATATCGTTTAAGCGCGTGCGTAAATAGTCATCCTCCATTTGTTCAAAAACAGCCTCTAATTTATCTCGCTGTTGTTTAAGTGCCCATTCAGCGTTGCAGTGTTCTTCACGAATGATTTCTATTGGCACTTTGCTAAGCATAGAGTCTTTGACCATCAGCAAATGAGAGTCAATAAATGTTGCTACATCTTTAGGAGCATCTTCAGGAATGGTATCGCGAATACCACGTAGCTGTTCTGCTGCACCTTCTACTGCAGATTCGAAACGTTCAATTTCTGTTTCGATTTCATATTCTTCTAATTTTCTTTCGAATACTTCTGGTGCGCCACGATTGAGGAGATGTACCTTGCCAATGGCGATGCCGCGGGAGACTCCTATGCCAGAAATAATAAGTGCCATATAATATTAATTACTCTTCTTCGTCGAAAAGGTTATTAAATAAATTTTCAATCTGTGTCATAGCTTGTTGTTCGTCTTCACCATCAATGACTATGTTTACAATACTATGTTGACTCGCGGCTAACATCATGACTCCCATAATGCTTTTACCATTAATTTTTCTGCCTTCTTTTTGAATTGTAATTTCGCTAGCAAAATTCGATGCTAGGGCAACGAGCTTTGCGGCTGCGCGTGCATGTAAACCTAATTTGTTGGCAACCGTAAGGTCCTTGCTAATCACGTATTCACCTATCTATTATTGCGCTAAGCGTTCAATTATTCACTTGGCAATCGATGATCCCGTCATGTGCGCCGCTAAGCGCCTTTTCGACGATCTCATTGAGTTCTAGTTTGGGATAATTCATGGCCCGAACCAGCATAGGTAAATTAAGTCCAGCGAGTACATGTACCTTGAGGCTTTTGTCATTTTTGAGTTTATTACAGATATTGCTAGGGGTAGAGCCAAAGATATCGGTTAATACTAAAACCCCTTCACCTTGATCTATTATTTTACAAATCTGTTGCGCTTTAATTACTAATTCATCTGGGTTACAGGTTTCAGAGACAGAAAGTGTTTCGCATGTAAGAGGCAACGTATTGCCCAGCATCGATTTAGCTGTAGCAAGAAGCTCATGCCCGACCTTGCCGTGGGTTATGGTAAGAATTGAAACTGACATTAATTTTCCAAGTCTCGGTGTCGTACTGAGATATGTGTGTCCTTAAAATCTTCAAAGTGCTTTGCTAAGGACTCGGTAATATGTACTGATCGATGATGTCCGCCTGTACACCCAATAGAAACACTCAAATAACTGCGATTTTCCTTAGCAAATAATGGAAGCCACTTTTCAATGAATTCTGAGATTGAGCGAATCATTTGCGTCACTTCATCATGCGATTGCAAAAAATCAATAACTTCGGTGTCTTTGCCAGTGAGATCACGCAAAGACTTTTCCCAATAAGGATTAGGTAAGCAGCGTACATCGAAAACATAATCTGAATCATTTGGTACACCGAATTTAAATCCAAAAGATTGCAATAATATCGTTAATGCCGAAGAGATTTTTTTGCAAACTTGCTCAGTAATGATTGCGCGCAGCTCGCGTACGTTAGTTGAAGTAGTATCAATACGTAGATCTGCAAGAAGCACTAAATCTTCAAGAATGTGTTTTTCCATTTGAATCGCTTCCACTAGTGGAAGGCCATCTTTAGTAAGTGGATGTTTTCGGCGTGTTTCGCTGTAGCGCTGGATTAAGGTTTCTTCGTTGGCTTCCAAGTGTACAAGCTCAAGATCGATACCTCTATTCTTAATCGCTTTTACGATATCGGGGAAAGATACAATGTCTTTGCTAGCATTTCGTGCATCCACGCCAATAGCAATTTTTTCATAGAAAATAGAGCTAGAAGTAGTGAGGTGCTCAATGCAATTTAACAACATACCTAGGGGCATATTATCAATACAATAAAAATCATCATCTTCCAGAGTTTTAATTGCAACTGACTTTCCTGAGCCAGACAGACCGCTAACAATTACTAATTTCATTATTTATTATTCTAAATTTATTGCATCGACTTTTTTTGACGCCCAATAAAGTCTTCACTCGCTTTGTAACCATTTTTAGCTAACAAATGATTTCGTACAGCGGCTTCTACTAATACGGCAAGGTTTCTGCCGGGTGCAACGGGTAGTGAAATGGTTGGAATTTCAATACCTAGCACGTCTGTTTTTCTTTCCGATAGTCTAAGTCGATCTTCGGTTTTTGGCACATCTAATTTAGGAGGTATTAACTCGATGATGAGCTTTAAGAATTTATTCGATTTAATTGCACTATCCCCATACATTTCGCGAATATTGAGCACACCTAAGCCACGCACTTCTAAAAAGTTTTGTAATAATTCGGGGCAAGTGCCGTTTATGGTTTCTGGCGCAATGCGAGCAAATTCTGGTGCATCGTCGGCGATTAATCGATGTCCACGAGATACTAGATCGAGTGCAAGTTCACTTTTTCCTAATCCGCTTTTACCAGTAATTAATACACCCACACTAATGACTTCCATGAAAACACCATGCAATATTTCTTTCTCGGCGAGTGCCTGAGTTAAGTAATAGCGTAATTGATCAATAAGCTCATTACTCGATAGTGAAGAGCAGATAATGGGTAAATTATATTTTAATGATTGTTCTCTAAATTCTTCTGGAGGTGTAAGGCCATCGCTAATAAAAATGGCTGCTGATTTTCTTTGAAATAATTGTGTTAGTAAATTTTCTAAAATATTTTCATCTGCTTTATTAAAAAACTTTAACTCGGTTTCACCGAGAATTTGTGCTTGGTTTGGATGAATTAAATTAAAGTAACCAACTAAGCCTATTTCAGATGATGAAAAAGATAAGCGGGTGAAGCCAAGTCCGCTATTTTTGTTTCCCGACCACCAGTGTAAATCAAGGGTTTCTTTTTTTTGCGAAAACAGATCAATAGTCTTGAGTGCCACGCGTGAGTCATGTGGGGATGCAACTGCCATATGGCTTATATACAGCTCTATTTAGAACGGTTCAAGGTAAAACAATAGATAATGCTTAAGAATAGAAAAGATATAAGCACCGAGCTAGGCGGCAAGGTGTTTTGGGTTTTGGGTAAGAATTTGGTAGAGCTCTGAAGCATTACTACTTTTTTCAATAGAATTTCGAAGTTGTTCATTGTCTAGGAGTTCTGCGAGGCTTGCTAATAGCTGCAAATGATCTTCGTTAGCGTCTTCAGGTACAACAAGGCAAAATAAAAATGTTACGGGATGATCATCACTGGCTTCAAAATCTACACCTTCTTCCAGCTTGAGTATTGAAACATAGATCCTTTTAAGCTCCTGCATGCGGCAGTGTGGAATCGCAATTCCATTGCCTAAACCTGTACTGCCAAGCTTCTCGCGTGCCAGCAGCGCATCCAAAAGCTTATTTTTATTTAAATCAGTATTTAGATGCGCAAGCGTTTCGCTTAACACTTCAAGTGCTGTTTTTTTACTACTGACAGAAGGTGAAAATACAATCCCTTCTTCAGAGATGAATTCTTTGATTTGCATGTTATGGGGAAATTAAATTATTAGAACTAATTTATAGCGTGATGTTCTACATCGCGTTGATGATGATCTTTTAGTTTTTCTTTGTGCTTAACAATTTGTCTGTCTAATTTATCAACTAAACTATCAACTGCCGCATACATTCCATCACTTACAGCTTCAGCAAAAATTTTATTACGACTTACTTGCATTGATGCTTCAGCATGATGGTCTAGTTTTTCAACTGTAAGGATGACATGAATATTTATTACGTGATCAAAGTGTCTGGTGAGTTTTTCAAATTTTTTTTCTACATAGTCCTTTAATGAAGATGTGATTTTAAGATGTTGGCCCGTTATGTTTATTTGCATAATTATTCCCTCAATCTTATTGCTATGATAGTAAATCACAGTCGCCCTGAGATTAAAATAGTTGATAAATATGTATTTTTATATTACTGATTTAGATCAATTGTTTCCTTTCATTGGATGGAGGTATTCCTAGAGATTCCCTATATTTAGCAATTGTTCGACGTGCTACTTTGATGCCTTTTTGTTCTAGTAATGTGGCTATTTTGTTATCACTCAAAGGCTTATTTTTGACTTCTTCTTTTACTAGCTTTTTGATCATGGCCCGAATCGCAGTAGCGGAACAAATTCCCCCATCATTTGTGTTGACATGACTTGAAAAGAAGTATTTAAACTCAAACACGCCTCGAGCTGATTCTAAATATTTATTTGTTGTTACCCTAGAAATGGTAGATTCATGCATCTCCAGCTCTTCAGCGATATCTCGTAGCACTAATGGACGCATGGCTTCTTCACCATATTCAAAAAATGCCCGTTGATGTTTAACGATTGAAGTTGCAACGCGCATTAAAGTTTCATTGCGACTTTGTAAGCTCTTAATAAACCAACGTGCCTCCTGTAATTGGTTGCGCAAATATTCCGCGTCTGTGCCTTTGTTTGAGTCTTTAATTAAGCTTGAGTACACATCATTAATGCGTAGTTTTGGTGCACTATCTGAATTGAGTCTAACTTTCCAAACGCCTTCATGTTTTGCAACATAAACGTCAGGCACGATATATTCTGATTTTTGAGTAGCAACTAAATCACCAGGTCTGGGGTTTAGAGATTGAATTAATTTAATTGCTTCTTCGATAATTTCTATATCAAGCTTTGTATGTTTCTCAATTTGCCGATGATTTTTTGTGGCTACTAAGTCAAGATGATCAGCAACAATTAAACGCGCTTCAGCTACAAAGGGTGTATCGTTTCCCATTTGTTGTAACTGAATATCTAAACATTCAGGTAAATTTCTTGCACCAGAACCTATGGGGTCTAAACGTTGTACAAATTTTAATACCGCTTCAACTTCGTCGAGTTCAAATTGCTCGGTATCGATATCGCGACTATTTTTTAAGTTTTCATAAATATTTTCGATTGGTTCTTGTAGATAGCCAGACTCATCCAACGAATCAATTAGTGTGTTTGCAATAATTTGATCTTGTTCAGATAACGCACTTAATTCTAACTGCCAGAGTAAATGTTCTTGTAAGGAAGTTTGGTCCTCACTGCTTTGGTTTTCTAAATAGTCTGAATAATCATCAGATTTTTGACTGATGGGTGTGCTTTGACTAGGTTCATAATAATCATCCCATTGGCTATCTGTAGGCAGCTCATCTGGGAGGTTTTCGTTTTGGCCGAGCTCAGTAGTCTCGCTGGCTATCTCACTATTCTCTTTGCTGTCCGGTGTGAGCGTTTCTAGTGCAGTATCATCCTCCGTTTCTAGCATGGGGTTGGTTTCAAAGGCTTCTTGTATTTCAGCTTTCAGTTCCAATGAGGATAGCTGCAATAAGCGAATCGCTTGTTGCAATTGCGGTGTCATGGTTAGCTGCTGCCCTAACCGAACCTGTAGTGAAGGTTTAAGCATGATATTAATTATGGCATGAAAGTTGCTTTCAAAATACTAAAGGGTGCTGCGTTCGTCGTCTGTATGCAACCCTACGGTACAAGCTAGAAATTGTTTCTAGTTTGTTTTGGCGGCATTATTTTGACGTTTAGTTTGCCATAGAAAACTTAGTTAAGAGTGAAATTTGATCCAAGATAAACTTCTTGCACGGATTTGTTAGTTAACAATTTTTTAGGTGTCCCATGCGCAAGCATTCTACCTTCATTTAAGATAAAGGCATGATTACATATGTCTAGGGTTTCGCGTACGTTGTGGTCGGTGATGAGTAAGCCAATTTCTTTATCACGTAGCTCTTTTAAAATGTGTTGAATATCTTTTACTGAAATAGGGTCAACTCCTGCAAAAGGTTCATCGAGTAAAATAAATTTTGGTTGCATAGCAAGTGCACGTGCAATTTCTGCACGCCTTCTTTCACCGCCAGATAAACTTAAGCCTTTATGATCACGAATATGTTCGATTTGCAAATCGGCAAGTAGCGCATTGCATTGTTGCTTGCGTTGACTGCGTTTTAAGTCTCCGCGAGCTTCAAGACTGACTAAAATATTTTGTTCTACTGTTAAGCCGCGAAAAATAGAAGCTTCTTGTGGTAGGTAGCCAATGCCTTGTTTGGCTCTTTTGTGCATCGACATAGCTGTGATGTTTTTGTCGTCAAGTGAAATGGAACCTTCGTTACATTGAATTAAGCCGACTAGCATATAAAAACAAGTGGTTTTGCCGGCGCCATTAGGGCCAAGTAATCCAACAATTTCACCTGATTTAATTTGCAGTGAAACGTCATCGACAACTACACGTGATTTAAATTGTTTACGCAGGTTTTCTGCGCTTAGTTTACTCATGTGTGTGAATTAAAAATAATTATTGATCGTTAGTGATATCTTGTTCGGTATTTTCTTTAACGGTTTCTGGGAAAACAGTGATATTGACTCGGTCGTTACCAGAAGTGCTACCGGCTTGAACAACTTCTTTATCTGTAAAGAAAGTAATTTTATCACTTGCAAAAGTATTACCTGCTTCAGTTAATTTTGCATTGTTAGTTAAGACTATTTTATTGCCAGTGATGCTATACACCATTTTTTCTGCTTCAGCATTAATAAGTCGTCCATCATCTGTTTTTTGTTTGAAAGTGCTTAAGTTACCCACAGCAATAATTTTCTTAACTTTTTTATTCGCGGTTTCAAGCACAACGGTATTCCCCGTTAGTCGCATACTGCCTTGAGTAATCACAACATTACCTCTGTATGTGCTTATCCCAGTCGCATCATTAATTTCTGCTGAGTCGGCTTGAATATTGATGGGTTTGTTCGAGTCATCGGTGAGGGCTATCGCATAGCTACTACAAAAAAGCACTAGGTTGAAGGTGCATATAATTTTTATTATATGACGAGTTATCTTATGGATCATAACGACCCTTAACATTGTTATGCAGGTGTAAAATTTTATTATTTAAATTTAATGTCATGCCTAAGGCTGTAATTTTTTGTGATCCACGCGTTGCGGTAACGGGTAAATCAGTAGTGACCTGTTGCTGACTTTGTGAAACAGTAAGTCTATCGGTAAAAATGTTTAATGGATATGGTTCTTCATCTGTGGGAGCTTGCTGAATTTCCACCTCACCGATTAAAGTGATGACATCATTTTCATTATAAGTTTCACCCTTTTTAGATGTGGCGTAAATCTTACTGCCTTCGCTGTTATAGATGATGATATTGGGTGAATCAAACTCACTCATTTGTTCATGATGATAAAGCCAATACTTAGGTGCTGACAATTTATATTGCGGCTGCCCTAAAGGGGAATTAATCACCATGTTGATGTTTTCAAAACTAACTGTAGGTTTATCGCTAGAGACAGCCATTGGGGCTTCTGCATAATTTTCACGCTGATTGAAAAAAAACAAGGTAAGCACACCACCAGCTATGATAAGACAGAATATCCAGATTATTCTAAACGACATGCGTCAAGAGCCTTTGTTGAGGTTATATTCCAGTGCTTGTTGTAATAGACCTTGCGATTCTAGTAACAGTTCACATACTTCACGAACTGCGCCATGTCCGCCTCTTGCTGTAGTCTGCCAGTGTGCATGTTGTTTCACAAAATCGTGCGCGTTTGCAACGGCAATACTCAAGCCGCATTGTGACATGACTTGTAAATCGACAATATCATCACCTACGAATGAAGTTTGTTCGTTATTTAAGTTTAGTTTTTTTAATAAACCTTGAAATACAGATTGTTTATCAATAACGCTTTGATAAACATGTTCTACATTTAAATCTTGCATGCGATGTGTAAGTGCTTTTGAGCTGCGTCCAGTGATGACACCTACTTGAATACCATAATGTTGCAGCAGGCGTATGCCATGTCCATCTTGAGTGTTAAACGTTTTAACTTCCTCGCCTTGCGCATCAATATGAATGTTGCCATCTGTAAGCACTCCATCCACATCAAATAATGCTAGGCGAACTTGTTTAGCACGTTCTTGTATTTCTGTTTTAATATCCACTTATGATGTCTGAATAAAAATGAGGTAGATGTAAGTAAAGTATCCGCCGAGAAATAGTAACCCGAAAACGCGTGGAATATATCGATTACGTAAAAATATCAACACTAAAATAAATAACATAGCTGTTGCGATTAGCATTGCAGGGAAGTCACGCTCAAAAATCTCACCAGGTAACGAATATCCAGCGATCAAACTAGCAACGCCAGTAACGCCGAGCGTATTAAAAATATTTGAGCCAACAATATTCCCTAGTGCAAGCTCGCTGTGTTTTTTTAACGCGCTCGCAACACACGTGGCAAGCTCCGGCAAGCTCGTCCCAATCGCAATAATAGTTAAACCGATTATTAAATCACTCACGCCTAAGAATTTGGCGATGCCTACGGCAGACCAAACGACTAATTTTGAACTTAATAGCAGCACTATAAGGCCGACTAGTAAGCCAATAACTACTTTTTTAATAGATTGAGTGTTAGTTGCGTTATCATCAGTTTGTTCTGAATTATTTTCAAAGCGCGCTAACAGATAGAATGTAACGATTAAAGCAAAAAATAAAATCATGCCATCAATTAAATTTAATTGTCGGTCATAAATTTGCAAACTCAATAATGTGGTTGCCCCAAGTAATAGTAAAAAATTTCTATGTATGATTTGTGCATTAATCTCTAATGGTAAAATACATAATGTTGCACCGAGAACGAGTAATATATTGGTAATGTTGGAGCCAATTGCATTGCCGATTGCTAAGCCTGAATTGCCTTGCAAGGCCGATAAGGCGGAGACCAGCAGTTCGGGTGCAGAGGTGCCAAAACCGAGAATCACAATGCCGATTAGAATCTTTGGTAGATTAAAATACTGACCCACTAATAGTGCCTCATCCGCAAAACGGTTAGCGCTCCACATCAGTAGCAAAAACCCTATGAGTAGGGCAGCAATAAAGGTCAACATATATTCGTTTTTAGCTTTTGGTTTATCGGCTTACTAATTGTTGAATGGAAACTGATTTTAGAGTGTGTACATCGCCAAGCATACTATAAGCAGGTATGATATTCGGCTTAAATTATGTAGAAAGAGTCGTTAGGATTAAGTGTGTGATTCTTGCGCAACTGAATTGACACTAATCCGTGATATACAAGAACAACAATAGTGGAATCGATTGTACAAATTCGTGACCTGCATTTTTCGCGAGGTACGCACAAAATTTTCAATGGCATCAGCCTAGATATTCGCGCTGGGCAAGTGACAGCGTTTATGGGTCCTAGTGGCACTGGGAAGACAACCTTATTAAAACTCATTGGTGGTCAATTGCGCCCAGAAAAAGGTACGGTGCATGTGTTCGGTGAAGATATACATCATGTGAACCAAGATACGCTTTATTCAGTGCGCAAGAAGATGGGTATGCTTTTTCAAAGTGGTGCCTTGTTAACGGATTTAAATGTATTTGAGAATGTAGCGTTTCCGTTGCGAGAACATACCCAATTACCCGAACAGATAATTCGCGATTTAGTGCTGCTCAAACTCGAATCAGTTGGCTTGCGGGGTGCGCGCAAGTTGATGCCGAGTCAATTGTCTGGTGGTATGTCTAGACGAGTCGCATTGGCAAGAGCAATCGTGCTTGATCCAGACATGATTATGTATGACGAGCCTTTCACTGGTTTGGACCCAATCACTAAAGGCACTATTGTCACCTTAATTAAAGGGCTAAATGAAACTATGGGTTTGACCAGTGTTATTGTCTCTCATGATGTTGATGAGACTTTGTCGATCGCAGACTATATTTATGTCATTTCTGAGGGCGAGATTGTTGAATCTGGAACATCGGAGCATTTATCGACAAGTACATCCAATTGGATGCAGCAATTTTTGCAAGGTTTGCCCGATGGGCCCGTTCCATTTCATTATCCATCAGATGAATTTAAAGCAGATTTATTAGTAGGAAGGTAATGATAACTTCAGCACTGCAAAATATCGGAGCCCGTGCCTTAGGTGTTTTTGAAAATCTTGGTTATGCGTCGATATTTTTTGCCAAAATTATCGTAGCGATCCCGCATGCTCTGACAAGACCGCGATTGATTATTAAAGAAATTTACTCCATTGGCGTTTTATCACTCACCATTATTGTTGTATCTGGTCTTTTTGTGGGCATGGTATTAGGTCTGCAAGGATATATAACCTTGGTGGACTTTGGCGCTGAAGAGTCACTAGGGGTTGTGGTCGCGATGACTTTAGTGCGTGAATTAGGTCCTGTTGTAACGGCATTATTATTTGCAGGTCGAGCAGGTTCTGCATTGTCAGCGGAAATTGGATTGATGAAAGCCACCGAACAGCTCTCAAGTATGGAAATGATGGCAGTGGATCCAATTCGACGCATCATTACACCGCGCTTTATTGGCGGCTTTATTTCTGTGCCTTTGCTTACTGCAATTTTTACAGCAGTTGGAATTTTAGGGGGAAGGTTTGTAGGTGTCGGTTTATTAGGGATTGATGAGGGCTCCTATTGGTCACAAATGCAAGCCAATGTTGATCTACTTGATGACGTAGCAAATGGCATGATTAAAGGAGTCGTGTTCGCAGTTGCATGTGTATGGATTGCGTTATACAAAGGCTATTCTGCCATTCCAACTGCAGAAGGTATCAGTTTGGCAACTACACATACTGTTGTTAATTCTGCATTAGCCGTATTGGGCTTAGATTTTGTTTTAACTGCTTTGATGTTCGGTGATCTTTAAGTAAACGTTATATTTGAAAATAATAATAGGTATTTAATTATGACAACCCGCTTTATTGAAATCATGGTAGGACTTTTTGTCGTACTAGGGTTTTTAGCTTTATTTATGTTAGCGATGAAAGTAAGCAACTTAAGTCGATTAACAAGCAATGAGGGTTACGAAGTGACAGCGTATTTTGAAAATATTGGTGGATTAAAAGTGCGATCACCAGTAACCGTTTCAGGTGTGCGTGTAGGACAGATTACAGAAATTGTTTATGACGAGAATCGCTATGAAGCAAAAGTTGTAATGCGCATTCAATCTGAGCATGATTATTTTCCGATAGACACCACTGCTAGCATCTACACTGCGGGATTGCTGGGTGAGCAATACGTAGCGTTAGAGCCGGGAGCAGAGGACGATGTGCTCACCACAGGTGATACAATAGAATTTACGCAATCTGCTCTAGTATTAGAGGAAATAATTGGCAAAATTGTTGTCAAACTAACGTCTGGGTAATATAGGCGTCTATAAGCCATTGATTTATATAGCAGCTACTTTCGTGCTGTACAATTTTAGGGAGTTTCACAGTGACTAAGCACCTGTCTCAAAAATTTATTCTATTTTTATTCGTAGCACTGCTGGTGTTTGCGAACACATTTGTGTTTGCTATCGATGAACGTACGCCTGAGCAAATCGTTGAAGAGACTTCTTCAACGGTTCTAAATACAATTAACGAAGACAATGATCAGCTGCGTGAAGACCCAGCTTTAATCAATGCTTTGATTAATGATACGGTGATCCCCATTATTGATCTAGATTCAATGGGAAAATTAATTTTAGGTAAATATTGGAAAAAAGCTTCTGAACAACAGCGTGCTAGTTTTATTGCAGAGTTTAAAGATATGTTAATTCGCACTTATGCGAAATCATTGGTGGACTACGGGCATGCAAAAATAACAGTATTACCTAATCGTGATAAAGAGCAGGGAAAGTATTACACCGTGCAATCAGAGCTTGATGTAGGTTCAGGAAAAGCACCTTTACAGGTTGCGTATATTTTTCGTAAAAACAAACAAGAAGAGTGGAAAGTCTTTGACCTCGCCGTGGATGGGTTGAGTCTTGTTAAAAATTTTCGCACTAGTTTTGGTCAAGAAATTAAAGAAACTTCTTTGGATGCATTGATTGCACGCCTAGCGAACACGAATAAAACTGGCACAACTGATGAAGTTGCTGAAGAAGCGGGGTAGCTCTATTATATAATTTTCCTAAGGAAAATTTTCTTAGCTTAAAAGTTGTGTCCGAATTCAAACCTATAGAGCCTGGACGATTTAGTCTTTCTGGTGATCTCACATTCGCAAGCGTACCCATGGTATGGGAGCAAGCTCGAAAAATGCTATTAGATGTTTATGAAGACGAAGTAGAAATTGATATCGGTGCCACACAGAAATTTGATAGCAGTGGCCTTGCACTGTTAGTGGCCTGGTCGCGTTGGGCGCATTGCAATAAAAAAGTGCTAACCTTTCGTAATCCCACTGAACGAGCATACAAGCTGATTGAGATTAACAAGCTTCAAGATATATTAAAAACCGCTTAAGCAAGGGTATCGTTCTTAGCTTACTTTTATTTGTGTACTAGTATCTAGCAAGTGGGTTCGCTAAGATCTCTTCTTTCATCAATCTGTTCTATAACAAATTTTCATCTATCATTTCCGTAGATCATGGAAAAATTATTAATTGAAGGCGGTACGCCTTTGCAGGGGGATGTGCGTATCTCCGGTGCTAAAAATGCAGTATTACCCATACTGGCGGCTACCTTATTGGCCGAGGGTCCAATGCGGGTTGCCAATGTGCCGCATTTGCAAGACGTCACCACCACGATGGAATTGTTGGGACGCATGGGGGTGTCGTTGACTATCGATGAGTTTATGAATATCGAAATCGATACCAGCACGATTGAAGAGTTTTTTGCGCACTATGAGGTGGTGAAAACCATGCGCGCATCTATTTTAGTACTAGGTCCCTTATTAGCGCGCTTCGGGAAAGCTGAAGTATCGCTACCCGGTGGCTGTGCGATCGGTTCGCGTCCGGTGAACTTGCATTTGCGTGGCTTGGAAGCCATGGGAGCGGATATAGAGGTTAAAGGTGGTTACATTCATGCTCGCTGTGATCGTTTGAAAGGTGCGCACTTAGTAATGGATAACGTTACGGTTACTGGTACGGAAAATTTAATGATGGCCGCATGTTTAGCGGATGGTACAAGTGTGATTGAAAATGCTGCGCGTGAACCAGAAGTCACGGACTTGGCCAATTGTTTAATTGCGATGGGTGCCAATATTGAAGGAGCAGGTACCGATACTATTACTGTACACGGTGTAAAAGAGTTAAAAGGCTGTCAATACAGTGTGCTAGCGGACCGTATTGAAACCGGAACTTTTTTAGTTGCTGCAGCGATTACCGGTGGGCATGTAAAGTTAAAGGATACGCAACCGCAAATTTTAGAATCTGTCTTGCAAAAGCTCGATAGCGCGGGTGCGACGATTAATAGCGGTCATGATTGGATTGAAATCGATATGCGAAACCGTCGCCCTAAAAGTATTAATTTGCGTACTGCACCATATCCTGCTTTTCCTACTGATATGCAAGCGCAATTTACTGCCCTAAATTGTGTTGCAGAAGGTTCTTGTTCAATTACCGAATCGGTGTTTGAAAACCGGTTTATGCACGTGCAAGAAATGCAACGCATGGGGGCAAACATAAAAGTAGAAGGCAATACAGCAATTGTAACTGGAGTGGATCAATTAAAAGCAGCGCCAGTAATGGCAACAGATTTGCGTGCATCGGCGAGTTTGATATTGGCAGGGCTGGTTGCAGAAGGTCAGACAGTTGTGGATCGTATTTATCACATTGATCGTGGTTACGAATGTATTGAAGAAAAACTTGTGCAACTGGGCGCGAACATACGCCGTGTTCCTCATTAGAATATTTTTATGTCTACAGAAGCTAATTCAACCATTACTACGATTGCGGTTTCAAAAGGGCGTATCTTTGATGAGAGTCGTGAGCTTTTAGAAAAAATAGGTATTACGGTTGCACAAAAAGATCTCGATGGTCGTAAGTTAGTATTGCCTACTAATAAAGATGATGTGCGTTTGTTAATTATTCGTGCGACAGATGTACCTACCTATGTTCAATATGGTGCAGCCGAACTTGGGGTCGTGGGTAAAGATACTTTAATGGAGTTTGCAGGTGATGGAATTTATGAACCGTTGGATTTAGGCATTGCGAAGTGCAAACTTATGGTGGCAGGTGTAGAAGGCAAAATGATTGAGAGTCGTCGTATGCGTGTTGCAACAAAATATTTGCAAAGCACGCGGCGTTATTTTGCTTCTAAGGGCCAGCAAGTTGAATTGATTAAGCTTTATGGTTCTATGGAGCTCGCGCCTTTACTTGGACTCGCCGACTGCATTGTGGATTTAGTGGCTACGGGCGGAACCCTGAAGGCAAATGGCTTGGTGGCCACAGAGCACATTGCCGATATCAGCTCACGACTGATCGTCAACAAGGCAGCAATGAAGATAAAATCTGCTACACTTAAACCCTTAATTGAACAATTTAAGCTAGCTGTCGAGAAACCATAGGATTTCTCATAGAATTAAAAAAGAAAATTTCCCATAAGAATAATTAGCGTCAGGTACGATCATGCAACATCAAACGGACGATCTCAGAATTGTAGCAATGAAGGAAGTCATTGCGCCTTCTGAATTACATAAAGAACTCCCCATTAGCGAACAATCTGCACAATGTGTATTTACAGCACGTAGTGCAGTACAAAAAATCCTACATGGTGAAGATGACCGTTTGTTAGTCATTGTAGGCCCATGTTCAATTCATGACCCTGAAGCTGCATGGGAGTATGCAACGCGTCTAGCGAAAGTACGCGATGAAGTTGCTGGCGACTTGATGATTATCATGCGTGTGTACTTTGAAAAGCCACGGACTACAGTGGGGTGGAAGGGTCTGATTAATGATCCTAATTTAGATGACAGTTTTGAAATTAATAAAGGTTTGCGCGTTGCACGTAAGTTATTACTTGATTTGAATGAATCAGGTATGCCGGCAGGTACAGAATATTTAGACTTAATTAGCCCACAATATGTTGCTGACCTTGTAAGTTGGGGGGCAATCGGTGCGCGTACAACTGAAAGTCAGGTGCATAGAGAATTATCTTCTGGTTTGTCTTGTCCTGTTGGTTTTAAAAATGCTACCGATGGTGGATTACAAGTTGCAGTAGATGCAATTGGTTCTGCTATGAATCCTCACCACTTTTTATCAGTGACTAAAGAAGGCAAGTCGGCAATCTTTTCTACAGCAGGCAATAAAGATTGTCATATTATTTTGCGTGGAGGCAGTGATCAACCTAACTACAGTCCTGAGAGCATCAATGAATCATCTGCTCTGCTTGAAAAGTCAGGTTTACCTGCACGCATTATGGTCGATCTTAGTCATGCAAACAGCCATAAGCAGCATGAAAAGCAAATGGAAGTAGGTGGGTCAGTTGCTCAACAATTGAGTAATGGTGATATGCGTATCTTTGGTGTGATGATCGAAAGTCATTTAGTGGGCGGTCGACAAAACGCTAAACCTGGTCAAGAACTAACTTATGGGCAAAGTATTACCGATGCTTGTTTAGGCTGGGAAGATACTGAAACCTTATTACATACACTTGCAAACGCAGTGCGCGAACGACGACATATTAAGTCTGCAGCAAGCGCGGCTTAGTTCCTTCATCAAAAACCCATGCTGGAAGTGAGACGTCTTTCAACCTTAGACGCAGATTTCTCTGCGCAATTTAATCATGTGCTACAACAAAATCAGTCGGCAGAAAACGATGTGCGCGCTACTGTTGAAGCCATTATAAAAAATGTACGAGACAATGGCGATCAAGCGTTACTGAACTATACAGAAAAATTTGATCAAGTCAGTGTAAAGCAAGTATCTGAATTAGAAATTTCAGCAGCACAAATGCAGGAATATGTAAGTCAGATTAATGACGAGCAACGCGATGCGCTTGAGATGGCAGCACAACGTATACGCGAATATGCTGAGCAACAAGGACTTGAATCTTGGTCAACGAAAGATGAAGATGGGAATGAGTTAGGTCAGCTTGTTACACCACTCGAAAAAGTTGGCGTATATGTGCCAGGAGGTAAGGCGGCCTATCCTTCTTCAGTTCTTATGAATACCATCCCTGCAAAAGTAGCAGGAGTGGATTCCATTTATATGGTGGTGCCAACCCCAAAAGGTGAGATTAATCCTTTAGTGATGGCAGCTGCATCAATTGCAGGTGTCGATCGAGCCTTTATGATTGGGGGTGCACAAGCAGTTGCTGCACTTGCTTATGGAACCGAAAGTATTCACAAGGTTGATAAAATTGTAGGACCGGGGAACGCCTATGTTGCAAGTGCAAAACAACAAGTGTTTGGTCAGGTAGGGATCGATATGTTGGCGGGACCTTCAGAAGTGTTAGTGATTTGTGATGCGAGTGCCAATCCGGAATGGGTGGCGATGGATTTATTTTCTCAAGCTGAGCACGATGCTTATGCGCGTACAACATTGATTAGTACGCAGGCTGATTTTTTTGATCAAGTGCAACAACAAATGCAAAGGCTGTTAAAAGAGTTGGACCGCGAAGAAATTATTACAAGTGCAATAAACAATTTTGGCGTATTTATACAAGTACAAGACCTATCTGAAGCAGCAGAACTCTCTAATCAAATTGCACCAGAACATTTAGAGTTATGTGTTGCGGAACCAGAGCAATTATTAAAAAAAATTCGTAATGCAGGTGCGGTGTTTTTAGGCCACTATTCACCAGAAGTATTTGGTGATTATTGTGCAGGACCGAATCATGTTTTGCCTACTGCAGGTACTGCACGTTTTTCTTCTCCTTTGGGTGTGTATGATTTTCAAAAACGTACCAGTGTAGTGAATTGCTCTAAAGCGGGCGCTAAAAAGTTAAGTGGTGTAGCGGCAACATTAGCACATGGTGAAGGTTTGACTGCGCATGCAAGGTCTGCTGAGTATAGAAAATAAATCTAGGTTTATTTAGCGAATTTAATATGGATATCACTCCAGAAAATTTGTTGCGCGCAGAGCTTGCTGCAATGCAGGCATATCAAGTACCGGATTCAAGCGGCTTAATTAAGTTAGACGCGATGGAAAATCCTTATACTTTTCCAATTTCTTTGCGTGAAAAATGGTTGGCTGAATTAAAGCAAGTCGAACTTAATCGTTATCCAAGTCCTCAAGCGTCTGAACTTAAAAAAACCTTTCAACAGGTTTTTACACTTTCACCAAAGCTTGAAATGATGTTTGGCAATGGTTCGGATGAATTGATTCAGTTATTGATTATGGCGGTAGCTAAACCCAATGCTTTGATTCTGACTGTCACACCAAGTTTTTCAATGTATAAGTTGATCGCTGAATATGTTGGAGTCAATGTTGTTGAAGTACCGTTGCAACAAGACAGTTTTGCATTGCAAACTGAATTGCTCGCGGCAATGATTCAAAAGCATAAACCCGCAATAATCTTTTTAGCTTGTCCAAATAATCCTACAGGCACGCTTTGGCCACAAGAAGAGATCGAAGAGGTCATTAAGCAAGCAACCGGGTTAGTAGTCATTGATGAGGCCTATTCGCCTTTTGCGGCTTATTCCATGATGCCTCTAGTAGAGCGTTATCCACATGCTTTATTAATGCGCACCGTTTCAAAAATGGGTCTAGCAGGCCTGCGCCTTGGCTGGTTGTTGGGTGATTCGAAATGGCTAGATGAGCTAAACAAAATGCGCCTGCCATACAACATCAATGCCTTGACGCAAGCAAGTGCAAACTTTGCATTACAAAATATTGCGGTATTCAAAGAGCAAGCTGAAAAAATTTGTCAGCAGCGTGAACAATTACTTAAATCGCTGCAGGCAATGAGAAATGTGAAGGTGTATCCAAGTCAGGCAAACTTTATTTTATTTAAAGTTTTAAAGGGTACTGCAGATGATGTGTATGAAAATTTATTAAAAAATAAAATCATTATAAAAAATGTTTCTAGCGGTCACTCTGGTAATGAACTACTAGAAAATTGTTTACGTGTTACGGTTGGAACTGAAGATGAGAACAACGCTTTTCTTACTGCATTAACATCGATACTGAAATAATTACTAAAAAGCTCTGATTTATTCTGAAATGAGGCAAAAAATATCGAGAAGAGCAAGTGTATTAATTTATGCATGAGCGATTTTAAGACTATTTTTTAACGAAGTGGTCGGGATAAATCAGGGCTTTTAGCTATCTATAAATAGGTCGTTGGCCAATCTTAGCTTGCACCTCAAAGTTTTTGTTTCTTCGTAGACCACTAATGGTTATTTCAGAATTAGGTTTGCTACTGGCAATTTCATTTTGAATGTTTTTTGCATCGCGAATTAGTTCATCATTGAATAATAAAATAATATCTCCAGGACGAATGCCGGCTTTGTAGGCAGGGCTTTGGCGTACCACGCCGGCAACGAGCGCGCCCGTGCGTTCTTTTAGCCCAAAAGATTCCGCAAGCTGTGGTGAAAGATTTTGTAACTCTAGTCCTAGCCAACCACGAATTACGCGTCCGTGCTCAATAATTTGCGCCATTATATCACTGGCTAAGCCAATCGGAATGGCAAAGCCAATACCTTGTGAGCCACCAGACTTAGAGAAAATCGCAGTATTGATGCCAACGAGTTCACCATATGCATTGATTAATGCGCCACCTGAGTTACCAGGATTGATTGCAGCATCGGTTTGAATAAAGTTTTCAAAAGTATTAATCCCTAATCGATCTCGTCCAGTAGCGCTGATAATGCCTTGGGTAACGGTTTGTCCAAATCCAAAAGGGTTACCAATAGCAAGTACTACGTCACCTACTTGTAACTTGGATGAGTTGCTAATTACTGCTGTGGGTAAGTTTTCTACTGAAATGGTGAGTACCGCTAAATCGGTTTCAGGGTCTGCACCTAAAACATTTGCAACCACTGTGTGACCATTCGCAAGTAATACTTCAATTTCGTCTGCATTTTCTATGACATGATAATTGGTAAGCACATAGCCTTGAGCACTCATGATTACACCCGAACCCAAACTAGTTTGAGTGCGTTGTCGTGGTTGATTTAAATCACCGAAGAAGCGTCTGAAGACCGGGCTGTCTAATAATGGACTTGGTCGAGCAAATACTTGTTTACGAGTATATATATTTACCACGGCCGGGCTGGCGCGTTGTACGGCTTGCGCATAGGAAACTGGACCAGAGCCTAAATGATCGGGTTTATCAGAGTTGTCTTGTAAAAATTCAACTACTGGTCGTTTGTCAATTACATAATCGGGTAAAAAAACCAGCAATAGCACAGCTGCCAAGACACCCACCGCAACGGCTTGGAATATAAAAAGTAACAACTTGCGTATCTTCATAAGTACGTTAACCTTGTTACCAATAATTTAATTGTTTGAGCATGGTTATGGTGTCTTTGCAAGAATTGACAGAATACACAAATAATTTCTTACAAATTGATCAATTTAAAGATTACTGTCCAAATGGTTTGCAGGTTGAAGGTAAAAGCGAGATTCATAGTGTAGTCACTGGGGTTACTGCAAGCCAGGCTTTAATTGATTTTGCTTGTGATAAAAAAGCCGATGCAATTTTAGTTCATCATGGTTATTTTTGGCGCAATGAGGATGCGCGCATCACGGGTATCAAGCGTAAACGTATTGCAGCGCTAATTGAAAATAACATCAGTTTATTGGCCTACCATTTGCCGCTCGATGCACATCAAGAGGTGGGTAACAATGTTCAGTTGGCACGAATATTAGACATTCAAGTGGATGGTGAGTTGCGTAGTCACTCTAATACGGTTTGCGGAAGTTACGGTCATTTAGCTAATCCAATGAAAGCTGAACAATTTAAGCAGCAAATTGGCTCCGCATTGCACAGAAAATGTACTCATATCCATGCTGGGTCCACGGATATAACCACAATTGGTTGGTGTACGGGTGCCGGACAAGGTTTCATTGAGCTTGCTGCACAACAAAATTTAGACGCTTACATTAGTGGCGAAATCTCCGAAACTACAACACATATAGCGCGTGAGTCAGGTATTCATTATTTTGCTGCAGGACATCACGCAACTGAGCGTTATGGCGTGCAAGCTTTAGCACAACATTTAGCTAAACAATTTGGGATAGAACATGAATTTGTAGACGTGGATAACCCCGCGTAATTAAAGCATTTTTCTAACTTCTACTTGACGAAATTCGGTTCTTGCGCCATCCTACGCGTCTTTTGTGGGGCAGTGTTCACACAACAAATTTGCACACAAAACTTAATTTAAAAATACATCATTATTCATCATCAGACTAATCACAGTACTTCGTTGAGTCTAAGCGAGGAGAGTTAGTACATGGCAAAAGACAACATTGATCAAGGTCGCCGCAAAGCAATTACAGGTAGTGTAGCGGTTGTAGGTGGCATTGGTGCAGCGGTTGCAACTTGGCCCTTCATATCGAGCATGAATCCTAGTGCAAGTGCGCTTGCAGCAGGTGCTCCAGTTGAAGTGGACGTCAGCAAAATGGAACCGGGACAACAAATTCAAGAAATTTGGCGACGTAAACCCGTTTGGATTATTCGCCGTACACCTGAAATGGTCCAAACATTATCTGGCTTAACAGAAAAGCTTCGTGATCCAGATTCTAAAGAGGTTTCTCAGCAGCCTGCTTTTGCTCAGAACGAGATTCGTTCTATTAAACAAGAATTCTTAGTGTTGATTGGTATCTGTACTCACTTAGGTTGTTCACCTGAATTTAAACCGACGCCTGGTGAATTAGGAGCTAATTGGGAAGGTGGATTTTATTGTGCTTGTCATGGCTCACGTTTTGATTTGGCTGGAAGGGTGTATAAAAATGTTCCTGCTAATAAAAATTTAGAAGTACCGCCTTATCACTTCATTAGTGAAAATAGAATTTTAATTGGTCTAACCCAAGATGAGGCAGAAGCATGAGTGAACAATCAACAGGCTTATTGGGTTGGATAGATGCGCGTTTCCCGCTCAGCAAAATGATGCGGGAGCACTTATCTGAATACTACGCGCCAAAAAATTTCAACTTTTGGTACTTCTTTGGTTCTTTAGCACTTCTCGTATTAGTTATTCAAATTTTAACGGGTATCTTTTTAACCATGCATTACAAGCCAGATGCCGAGCTGGCATTTGCATCGGTAGAACACATCATGCGTGATGTGAACTGGGGTTGGTTAATTCGTTATATGCATTCAACGGGTGCATCATTCTTCTTTATCGTTGTGTACTTGCATATGTTTAGAGGTTTGATGTATGGCTCGTTTAAAAATCCACGCGAATTGATTTGGATTTTTGGCATGCTGATTTATGTCGCTTTGATGGCAGAAGCATTCATGGGTTACTTGTTACCATGGGGCAACATGTCTTACTGGGGTGCACAAGTCATTATTAACTTGTTCAATACTATTCCAGGTTTTGGACAAGAAATTTCTGAATGGTTACGTGGAGATTTTGTAATTTCTGATGCCACATTGAATCGATTCTTCTCGCTCCATGTTATTGCAGTGCCTTTAGCATTGTTAGGGTTGATCGTAGGTCATATTCTTGCCTTACATGAAGTGGGTTCTAACAACCCTGATGGTGTAGAAATTAAAAAACAGAAAGATGCAAATGGCATTCCATTAGATGGCATTCCTTTCCACCCTTATTACACAGTAAAAGATATCTTAGGGGTTGTAGTGTTCTTAGCTATTTTCTCGGGTGTTGTATTCTTTTGGCCTGAAGTGAATGGTTATTTCTTGGAGCATGCGAATTTTGATCCAGCAAATCCATTAAACACGCCAGATCATATTGCGCCAATTTGGTATTTCACACCTTTCTATACAGTATTGCGTGCAGTGCCAAATCCATTTGGTGGATTTTTGCTGATGGGCTTAGCTATTGTCGTGTTGTTTTTCTTGCCATGGATTGATCGCAACCCGATTAAGTCGATTCGTTATCGTAGCTTGTTATTTAAATTAAACTTATGGATTTTTGCGATCACGTTTATCATTTTGGGTTACTTAGGATTGAAACCCGTAACACTTTTGTACTCACAGCTTGCACTGCGTTTTACAGAAGTTTATTTCATCTTCTTTTTTGTGTTGTGGGCTTACAGTAAACCACGATCAAGTAGTTTCTGGATCAACAGTTTTATCGTGCTTTTAGGCAGCATCACTTTGTACGATGTATTTGCTAACACTTCAGATAGACCCGAATTGATCTGGTACACCTGGTTAATTCCTGCGATTTGTTTGTTTATAACTTTGCTGATGCCAATGCTATCTAATTGGGATCGTGAAAAAGAAGTTCCAGAGCGAGTGACATCATGAAAATATTAAACAATTTATTTTTATTGCTCACTTTATTGCTAATGTCTTCGGGCATTGCGTGGAGTGCTGGTGGAGGAAGCGGTGTTGATCTCGAAAAACACTTTGGCAAAGTAAACGTTCAGTTAAGCAACAAAGCTTCTTTACAACGTGGTGCCAAATATTTTGTGAACTACTGTTTAAGTTGTCACCCTGCACAGCATAGTCGTTATAAAAGAGTTGCGGATGATTTGGGCGTTCCCGAGACTATGATGATTGAAAATATGATTTTTACGGGACAAAAGTTTGGTGACTTGATGACGGTAGCAATGAAGCGTGAAGATGCAGCGAACTGGTTTTTGGGTGTAGACCCGCCCGATTTGAGCACTCATGTACGCGCAATCGGTTCACAAGCGGTTTATAACTTTTTAATGTCATTTTATGTGGATGATAAACGCCCCTTTGGCGTGAACAATCTACATTTAAATAACACTGCGATGCCGCATGTATTGGCAGATTTACAAGGCTTACAGCATGCCGATTTTCATAATACACTTGATGGTCATGGTGTAGAGCACAAAGAGTTAAAATTTGAAATAGTTCAGCCAGGCACATTAAGTGAAGACGAATATAAAAGAGTAGTATCTGATTTAGTTAACTTCTTGGCTTACCTAAGCGAGCCTGCACAACTGATTCGCAAAAAAGTGGGTACTGGTGTACTACTATTTCTCGCTTTCTTAGGTGTGCTTGCTTATTTTTTGAAGAGAAATTATTGGCAAGATATCCACTAAGTATTTCGCCCATAACTCATACAATAAATAAAAGAGATTAAAATGGCCTTAGTTGCAAACCGTCGTTCTGGAATGACGTTATTTTCTGATCCATATTGCGCACAGAGCCACCGTACCCGCATTGTTTTAGCTGAGAAAGACATCACTGTTGATGTGGTGCATATCGATCCAAACAATAAGCCTGAGGATTTATTAGATGTAAATCCATATAACTCAGTACCAACATTAATTGATCGTGAACTTGTACTTTATGATGCGCGCGTAATCATGGAATATTTAGATGAGCGTTTTCCGCATCCACCATTGATGCCAGTAGACCCAGTGTCACGTTCTAAATCACGTTTAGCCTTATTTCATATTGAAAAAGACTGGTATGTGCCATTAAGTGAAATCAATTCAGCTGATAGCAGTGTGGCCGATAATGCTAAAAAAGCATTACAAGAAAGCATTCTATCTACGGTTGAAGTGTTCAGCGCTAAACCTTATTTTCTCAGTGATGAATTCAGTTTGGTAGATTGCAGTATTGCGCCGATCTTATGGAGATTGCCATATTTTGGTATTAAACTCGGTGCCTCCGCGAAACCCATTATGCAATACGCAGAGCGCGTATTTGATCGGCCTTCGTTTAGAAGCAGCCTTTCTGAAGAAGAAGTCGAAATGTGGCCTGGGTAGTCGCATCGAATATTCTGTCAGGATAAAATAGCCTAACTTCCAAATCTTATTGAGCTATTCGCAATGACCTCCAGTCGTCCTTATTTGCTACGCGCTATGTACGAATGGATTGTCGATAATGGTATGACACCCTATGTTTTGGTGGATACGCGAAATGACCAAGTTATTATTCCGCGCCAATACGAAGAAGATGGCAAAATCGTTTTAAATATTGGGCCCAGTGCTGTGCAATCACTTGATCTTGGTAATCAGGCGTTAAGTTTTGATGCAAGATTTGATGGTACTGCCATAGATGTATATGTTCCGATGGAATTCATACTCGCAATCTATACGCGTGAAAATGGTCAAGGCATGATGTTTGCGGATGAAGATATGCCGCCGCCAGGGGATGATTCAGAACAAGGTTCGGGTAAGCAAAAACAACCTCACCTTCGTGTTGTAAAATGATCAAAGTTTTACAAGACGACATCACAACCTTAAAAATTGATGCAATCGTTAACGCTGCCAACAACAGTTTGTTGGGTGGCGGTGGAGTAGATGGCGCAATTCATAAAGCTGCAGGACCTGAACTATTAGAATTCAATAAAACTTTGGGTGGTTGTGAAACGGGTGCTGCTAAAATTTCACCAGGCTTTAAACTCCCTGCAAAGTGGATCATTCATACTGTTGGTCCTGTTTGGCAAGGCGGTACTCAAGGAGAGCCTGAATTGCTCGCACAATGCTATCAACAAAGCTTTGAACTTGCGCTCGAAAATCAAATTAAAACCATTGCTTTTCCCGCAATCAGCACAGGTGTGTATGGCTATCCCAAACAAGCTGCATCTGTAATTGCAATGCAACAATTCCGCAACTACGAAGATAAATTTGATGAAGTAATTGCGTGTTGTTTTAGCGAAGTGGATGTGGAGATTTATGAGGGGATACTTAACAATAGTTTTAAGGCTGCTGTCTAAATCTTAAAAAGATACTGTGTCATTACGAGCGCAGCGAAGCAATCTAGTCATCATAAGATCCGCCTTAGTTTTTTCGCTTAACACCTAGTAACTTTGCGAACCCCCATTTCCTAAAACCAAGCATCATTGCAACCCCGCTACGCTTGTTTGCAGGAATTTTTAAATCATTGCTAATTAATTGATCAAAGTATCTTGTAACTTCGTCTAATTTCTCATGCATTTTATGAATTGCTCCGTCAGTAAGCATTCCTCCAACAAAATGAAGTTTCTCATCTTGATGAGAAAATTTTGTTTTCAGAAATTCAGTTAAAATTTCTTGATTGAAAAACTTTTGTACCGGTCCCATCATCGGACCATTTAAAGTTTCGAGCTGTTAATAAACGTATACGATTAAATGGTAATAATTCAATGAGACCTATCTTTTCAAGTTTTATAAAATGCTTATTGAGCTCGGCTTCTGAGAAATCAAACGTATCCTTAATTTCATGCTCCTTCCAATGATTAAGAACAAGGTAGGTAACTAATAACAACCTATGGTCATTCACAAATTCTTTTTCTTGTTGCAATGTAAGTTGTGTAATCAAAGGTTGTTGCAGCTCAGAGTCTAAAACGATTTCTTTTATGTCTAAACCTAACCAATTACATAATGTTTCTAGTCGATTTAGTGATAACCCTGCAGTGGAAAATAATCTCCTTATACTGGGTTCACTGAGGTTCAAAATCTCAGCAGCATCAGCATAGGTCTTACCTTGAGTTCGAATCCGCTTCTTTAGAGCAATGTGAATAGCTTTGCTTTGAACAGCCATAATGTATTATATATTGATACAAATATGTCATATATTGCAAATATTTAGATAATAATTGCAAATAATGAGACAAACCGGAAATATGCTCTCAGATACAAGGGAGTATTTGCATGAGTCTATTTGTCATTATTGTCTCCATCGGGGTCAGCATGATTATTATCGAGAGATTGTGGCCAAACGCTCTGTTACCCGAAACACCTCGCTGGTGGGTAAGAGCCCTTATATTTAATTTTGCCCAAGCACTAATCAGTTTTATCGCTGCAGTTACTTGGGACAAGTGGTTTCCATTTTTTACATTGTTTGAAATTGATGCACTTCCTAATGCAATACAAATCCTCATTGGCTACATTACAATTACATTTATCTATTACTGGTGGCATCGTGCGCGACATGAAATTCCATTGCTGTGGAATGTGTTCCACCAAATTCATCATAGCCCTGCAAGACTAGAAGTAATCACCAGCTTTTATAAACATCCACTAGAAACATTCGTAAATGGATTGTTATCCAGTTGGTTGTTACATAGTTTGTTAGGTGTGACTCCAACCGTTGCAGCCACGGTTGTAATGATCACTGGTCTTGCTGAATTCATTTATCACTGGAATATACGCACACCTTACTGGTTAGGGTTTTTGTTTCAGCGTCCAGAAAGTCATCGTGTGCATCATCAACATGGGCTTCATCATTTTAATTATTCGGATTTACCAATTTGGGACATGTTATTTGGGACATTCAATAATCCTAAATCAACGCCTAAACAAACGGGATTTGAAATTAATGATGAATTACAGCTTAAAACCATGTTGCTTGGAAAGTCTGTTGTTAATAGGAGACTAACATGAAACATAAAATAATATTTTTATTCTTAATATTTATAGGCAGTGTACGTGCAGTTGCTGATATCGGTGGGTATTCAAATGTATCTTCGTTTTTCTCATTATTTAATGCATCACCTGCAATGAAAGTGTTCACGGCACATAATAATTATGAGACTTTTTCACCAATTTTTATGCTCGATTTTCATGGAGACAATGGTAGTTCGACATCTATTGAATTAACACCAGAACTCTATAGAAAATTAGAAGGCCCTTATAATCGAAGAAACATATTTGGTGCAGCCATTTCCTATGGTCCAGTACTTGTGAGCAATCAAAATACAGCGGATTTATTTTACAGTGTTGTGCAGTATAGTTTTTGTAAACCAGGGAGACTGATTAATGAATTAGAAATTAATGTACTTGATGACGTGCGCAAAGTTACGGTTCGTTATCTACATCAGGAAAATGTAAATACTGATTATCCCTGTTCAATTGGAGGTGGACTGTGAATAACTCTAACTGGACTGCCGGTATGTTCGCAATTTTTAGAGTTCTACTAGGATTGTATTTAATTGTGCATTTTTTACATTTGGTACCGTGGGGTACAGAAGTATTTGGGGACAATGGAACGCTATATAGTTCATCAGTTAGTCCACTCATGGGCATCATGCCAAACCCGCTTAACATATTAGGAGAGAGTTACTTCATAAGTTTATTACTTTTGATTGGTGCAATAAGTGGAACACTAATTGTATTAGGTAAGTGGGACCGCATAGGAGCTGCCATATCAATGGTTGTATTAGCATGGCTCTATCAACGCAATCCTTTGATTGCAAATCCTTCATTACCCTTACTTGGTTGGATGTTGCTTGCTTATTGCATTATTCCTTTAGGTGGAATTGGCCGGGCATTTACTAAAAATGGAGATACGACTGATTTTAACTGGCGATTGCCGGGCTCTGCATGGTGGGCAGCATGGATCGTATTGGGTGTAGCTTATACATATAGTGGATATACTAAGTTATTAAGTCCGTCGTGGGTGGACGGTTCTGCTATAAGCATTGTTCTAGAGAATCCATTAGCAAGAGACTATTTTCTAAACAGTTTTTCTTTTATCGTTAGACCCGTGGTTTTTAAAAGGACTTACCTGGGCAATTACATGGATTGAACTATTATTTCTTCCTCTAATTGCTTTTAAGTCAACACGCTTTATTGTATGGGCATTGATGTTGATTGTGCAGTTTGGCTTTCTTTTCTTACTTAACTTTGCAGATTTAACATTTCCAATGTTGCTTATCCATTTATTGCTCTTTGACCCTCAGTGGATTACACCAAAGCCGAATAAAAAAGAAACGATTTTCTATGATGGAAATTGTGCATTGTGTCATTCTGTTGTACGTCTTGCATTGTCTGAAATGCCCAAAGAACGATATATTTTTTCACCGCTTCAAAGTAAAACGTTTGAAAATGCAATTCCGGAAAATGTGCGTGCACAGTTACCCGATTCCTTTCTCGTGCTTACAAGTGACAATAAAGTGAAAGTCGAATGTGATGCAGTTTTGCACGTGCTTCGAAGCTTTGGGGGACTTTGGTACTTATTAGGAACAGCTTTGAGCATTTTACCTAAAGCGTTATTAAATTTCGGATACCGGTTTGTTGCGAAAGTAAGATACCGGCTATTTGGTATTAAAAGTAATTTGTGCCCGATAGTACCAACTGAATTCCGAAAATTATTTGTAAGTTGAAATTATGAGTAACAGTAGTAAATACGCAAAAGTTCTTTGGGTATTGCTTGGACTTTTCTGTTTCCGTGTGATTGCTCAATTATTGCAATTGGTATTTGATAGTCCATTTTTGCCTCCGTTTGACACTTGGTATAGTGGAGCGTTGGCCTATCCGTATTTGCTGGTATCTCAGATACTAATCATCAGTATTTATTCATATATCTGTTTTCAATTTACCAAAGGTTCCGTCACGCCATCTAATCGCATGGGTATACTTTTCTTAGCCATAGGGGGCGTTTATGCAAGCTTTATGCTGGGAAGATTGTTGATTGGTCAGCTATTTACTTCTTCTACATGGTTTCATGCTTACATTCCCATTTTCTTTCACTTTATTCTTGCACTATTCCTAATTGTGGTTGGGATATTTCATGTTAGAAATACAAAGATATATGTCAATCGAAGCAGTAAATAAATGGTTGTCGTGGGTTGTATACCCAGTTGGCGTTGGGATGGGAATCTATTTGCATATAGCTATGCAGTCATGGGGCATTGATCTTCAAATTAGCACATACGTTCCCATATTTCTTGCAGCTGGAATGATCGTGTTGTTTGAGCTTTATTTTCCACATTTGCATCAATGGAAACCCAATATTAAAGATATAAAAAATGATGCAATGTACATGCTTGTTGTACAAACGATTTTGCCAAAAGTATTAGCATTTATTACAGCATTAGTACTGTTACGCTATTCAAATGAAAGTGGTTTATTAAATATAAACCTTTGGCCACATTACTTACCTGTATGGATTCAGGCAATGCTAATGATTTTAGTAGCTGATTTTTTCCGTTATTGGCTTCATGTTGCTTCTCATAAAAATAGTTTCTTATGGAGATTTCATGCAGTTCATCATTCACCTAAAAAATTGTATTGGATAAACACAGGAAGATTTCACCCTATTGAAGAAGTTGCTCAGTTTTTATTCGATGCAGTACCTTTCATTCTATTAGGAGTCAGTGAATATGTTCTGGCATTTTATTTTGTTTTCTATGCCATTAATGGTTTTTTTCAGCATTCCAATATAAAACTAAAGTTTGGTGTATTGAATTATTTAATTAGTACTGCAGAACTACACCGTTGGCATCATTCACGTCTTGAGAAAGAATCTAATTCTAACTATGGAAATAACACAATTATTTGGGATCTAATCTTTGGCACGAGATACTTGCCAGATGATAGAAGCATCGAAAAAATAGGGCTCATCAATTCTAAATACCCAGCAACATTTTTCGATCAACTTAAAACACCATTTGTTGGAGGGTTAGATAAAAAGAATTTGCCATTACCTAGCATTAAACAGTTAATTGTGAATAGTTTAATCAAGCTTCAAATGAATATTACCAAATTTACTATTTGGAAACCCATGATGAAGGCAGCTAAAGATCCTATGCATGCGCAATTTAGTTTCCTTGAACAACTCTTGAAAGAAAATGCAAAGACAAAATTTGGAAAAGAACATCAATTTAATAAAATAAATTCTTATGAAGATTATTGTAGGCTTGTGCCAATTCAAACATATGAGACATTAAGCCCATATTTTATAAACCAAGATAAATTAAAAGAAATTTTGATAAATAATGAGCAACCGTTTATGTATGCAGTTACAAGCGGGACTACAGGAGCATCAAAATTTATCCCGATTTTAGATAAAACAATTAAACAAAATAAAAAGCATCAAAAACTTTTTACCTATATTCAATATAGAGATAATCCTGGAACATTCAGCGGCAAAATGCTTGGAATCGTAAGCCCTGCAATTGAAGGATATACAGACCACGGCACTCCATTTGGCTCAGTATCTGGTGTTCTGTATAAAAACATGCCTTCAATTATGAGATCAAAATATGTACTTCCATTTGAAATATTTTCAATTGAAAACTATGAACTTAAATATCAACTCATCCTAAGAATTGCCCTTGCTTACAAAGATATCACCTATTTTGTTACAGCAAATCCTTCAACTTTACTAATGCTTAACAAAATACTAAATGAGGATATTTCTGTATTGGCAAATGAAATTGAGCACGGAGGATTTAGAGAATACGAAGTATTGCCAAAGAGTATCCAAACGTTTATTACACATAATTTGCACTCAAATCCAAAACGTGCAAATGAGCTACGTCAACTAATATCGAATAAAAAAGAAATCACCTTTGCAGATGTATGGCCACAATTACAAACAGTTGTTACATGGACTGGCGGTAGTTGTGGAATCGCAATAGATGCAGTCAAGCAAAAATTACCGATTGTTACAAAAGTAATCGAACTAGGGTATATGGCTACTGAAGTGAGAGGGACAATAACAATTGATGCAGAAAATAATCTTGGTCTTCCTACAATTCAGGATAATTTCTTTGAATTTGTTGAAAGAGATGATTGGGAAAACGAAAAAAATAATTTCTTAACAATTGATCAACTATCTAATAGCAAAGAATACTATATTTTCATTACAACAAGCTCTGGCCTTTATCGATATTACATCAACGACATAGTAAGAGTAAATGGAAAAATAGAAAATACTCCTACTCTTCAATTTATACAAAAAGGAAAAGGTGTAACCAGTATTACAGGCGAAAAGTTATATGAATGCCAAATTATTGATGCGATGAAGTTAACGGAAAAAGAATTTAATTTCTCAAGTATTTTTTACATTATGCTTGCCAATAAAATTCACTCAAATTATGAATTATATATTGAAACCCCCGGAAATTTTGAACCCCCATTAGAAACATTAAGAGACTATATTGAGTCTTGTCTTTGTAAGCTAAATATCGAATATCAAAGTAAACTTGCAAGCGGGAGACTAAAGCCTCTGTCTTTGCATCATGTTCAAAGTGGAACAAGGGAAATATTTAAGAAATATTATATTGGAAAAGGGCAAAAAGAGAGTCAATTTAAAGTTGTGGCACTTCAGTACAAGAACGAATTAGATTTTGACTTTGATAATTACATTTTAGGATATTATGAAAAGGCGAGTTAACTACAATCATGTTGATTGAAAACGCTAAGCTAAAAAAAATAGATATTCCTTTTACAGTCTCATTTAAGCACTCATCTGCCGAACGATCACGAACGGAGAGTGTTCTCGTAGAGATGACATCCAATAGCGGATATTCTGGCTATGGAGAATCATGCCCAAGAGAATATGTAACATCAGAAAATATTGAAAGTGTGAAAGTATTTTTTAATGAGAATATTCTCTCTTTCAAAAATAATGTAGATGACTTAGATAGCCTTAATACTTGGATGGGCAACAATCTTAAAAGTATTAACCTTAACCCTGCTGCAATGTGTGCAATTGAAACAGCATTTTTAGATTTGCTTTCAAAAAATAAGGATATATCAATTGAAAGTTTAATTGGGGTGCCTGAACTACAAGGCCAATTTAAATATACAGCAGTTATTGGAGACAGTAGTTCAGAAGTATTTCATAGCACTCTTAAAAAATATATTGAAATGGGCTTTGATGATTACAAAGTTAAGCTCTCAGGTGACTTAGAGAAGGATCAAGAAAAATGTCATATATTAATTAATATGTGTAAATTTCCTTTTCGTTTACGTTTCGATGCTAATAACTCATGGAATAACCATGAAACTGCAATTAAATACTTATCTAAATTAGATATAGATTATTTTGCAATTGAAGAACCTCTTACACCAAAGGACTATCTAGGTTTATCCAAACTCTCGAATGAGCTAGATAAACAAATCATATTAGATGAAAGTTTTTTGAATCTAGGTCAATTCGAGAACCTCATCGAATATCCTGAAATAATGTGGATAATAAATCTTCGAATATCAAAAATGGGTGGCTTATTAAGGTCAAAAAAGATTGTTGATAAAGCAAAAGCTCATGGAATTAAGATAATTATTGGTGCTCAAGTAGGGGAAACAAGTCTTCTTTCTAGAGCTGCTTTGACGATTGCAAACTACGCAAGGGATATGCTCATTGCTCAAGAAGGTGCTTTTGGGAAACTTTTGCTTAAAGAGGACGTCTTTGAGCCTACTTTGCAGTTCGGGAAAGCTGGACTTTTAGACCCTGCAAAGTTATTTAATGGTATATCTGGTTTAGGTTTTGAGAATGTATTAAATAAAAAATTTATCAAAGAATACTTATAAATTTGGTAACGTTTTCCCAGGATTAAGGATGTTATTGGGGTCAAATTGTTTTTTGATTTTGTGCATTAATGCAAGTGTGGTTGCGTCAATTTCTTTAGATACAAAATCGCGTTTTGCAATGCCCACTCCGTGTTCGCCTGAGAGAGTGCCGCCCAGTTGTAATACCAATTCAAATACTTCATTCAAGCAGGACTTAACTACAGAGTCTTGTTTAGTGGCATCATATAAAAGATTGACATGTAAATTACCATTGCCGGCATGACCAAAATTAAAAATTGCGATATCATTTTTTTTGCTTAGTTTTTCTATCTCGGTTAATAGCTTAGGTAATTGTGTAACGGGAACAACAATATCTTCATTAATTTTATTCGGTGCAAAACTACGAAGGGCAGGGGAAAGTGCTTTGCGAGCAGCCCATAGTTGGATTTTTTGTTGGTCGTTTTCTGCAGTTTGAATATCAATACAGCCGCTATTTTTTGCTGCGTCTAAAACAGCTTGCGTGCTCGCTTCAATATTTTCGTTTAACCCATCGATTTCAATCATTAGCATCGCTTGGGCTTGAGAATCTAACTCAAGGTTTGAATGTTGACGAATTAAATTGAGTGAGCCTGAATCAATAAATTCTAATGCATACGGTAGAGCATTTTGTGCTAATACACTCACTACTGCTTCAATTGCAGAATTTGAATTCTTGTAAAGTGTGCGAATGGTATTAATACATTCCGGTTTTGGGTGGAGTTTTAAACGTGCTTCAGTAATGACGCCTAAAATACCTTCACTACCAATAAGTAAACGCGTCAAGTCTAAACCGACTACGCCCTTGGTGGTTGCGCTGCCGGTATGAATAGTTTCGCCGGTTCCTGTCACTGCAGTAAGGCTTAATGTATTTTCTCTGCAGGTTCCGTACTTGATTGCACGTGGGCCAGCCGTATTGCAAGCAAGATTGCCGCCAATGCTGCAATAGTCTGCGCTACTGGGGTCGGGCGGCCAAAATAGATTATTTTCTGCTGCACGTTTTTGTACTTCTATATTTAAGACACCTGGTTCAACGCGCATATTTCGATTATTCACATCAAATTCTAAAATTTGATTCATGCGTTCGGTTGAAAGCACAACACCGGCTTGGATAGGTATTGCAGCACCGGTTGTACCGGTTCCACGTCCACGCGTTGTGATTGGAATATTATTTTCGTTGCACAGTTCAACACTATTCACGATTTGCTCGTGAGTGGTTGGAAGTAAAACTAAATCAGGACAAGCGTGTTGTTTGCTATTGTCATAGCCATACGGCCAACACTCGCCTTGATCAGTAAGTACCGAATTTCTTCCACAAGCCTCAATAAACTTGTTTATGATGTGAGTTTCTAAAGCCACGTTTTGGAAAACGCTTACGAATCTAGCAATTGCTGATCGATCAGATCACAAATACAATGTAATACTAGTAAATGTACTTCTTGAATGCGTGCTGTGGAATCACTGGGCACACGAATTTCAACATCGTTATCTTTTAGTATGGAAGTTAAGTTGCCACCACTATTTCCAGTTAAAGCGATAACTGTCATATTCTTTTCATGTGCTGCCTGGATGGCGGCAAGCACGTTTGCAGAGTTACCGCTGGTGGTAATAGCAACTAATACATCATTGGTATTTCCTAATGCTTGTACTTGTCTAGAAAAAATATTTTCATAGTCATAGTCATTGGCAATTGAGGTAAGCGTTGAGCTATCAGTAGTGAGCGCAATAGCAGCTAAGCCTTTTCGCTCACGCTCAAAACGGTTGAGTAATTCAGATGAGAGATGTTGTGCATCTGCAGCTGAACCACCATTTCCACAAGTTAATATTTTGCCTTGTTGTTTGAATGCTTGGTGCATCATATCTGCAGCATTAACAATTTCTGCCTTAACTTTATCTAAGCTTAATCGTTTAGTTTCAATACTGGATTGGAATAGTTCTTCAATGCGGGATTTTTTGCTCATGTATAAAATCTTAAAATGCTGAAAAGGCGTTTTTAATCCAATTCGGTTTAAATGAAGCATCAAACCCTATCACATCAAAGCGCACAGGTAGATCGGTCTGATGATTTGACAGGTAATGAGTGGCGGCTGAGATGATTTTTTGGATCTTATGCTGGTCAACGCTGTCCAGAGCGGAGCCGTATTCATTTTTAGCACGATAGCGGACTTCTACGAATACCAGTTCTTGTTTGTCTTGCATAATTAAATCTATTTCGCCGCTGCGACAATAGTAGTTTTTTTCGATTAACTTAAGACCTTGTTTTTGTAGAAAGTTACAGGCTTCATTTTCTGCAATTTTGCCCTGAACAATCGTTTTCATGTGGTATTACTGAGTTGCGTTCAGTTGAGCGGAGTAATCAGGTATAGCACCTAGTGATTCTGGTCGACCTTTTTTGAATTTTGCCCATACTAATTCACGATAGATACGATTTTGTGCATCCACGCTTAATTTTCCTGTAGTGCCATCATAACGATCAAAGTCATTCGCAGCTAAGCGTTGTAGATGGGGGATCACTTGATAAGCATCGATTCCTAGTGCAGCAAAACGTGGTAAGCGAGAAGAGCTGCTAGAGGATTGTAAATCTAGTGAATCTTTTAATAATGCCATTGAAGGGTCGTTTGATAACAGCCAAGGTACATCGCAATAAGTGATGCCATTAATATCTTGGTCTGCTGATAGATTTTCATTGCCAGAAAATACATGGGACGTGGCATATACTGGAAGATCCGATGCAAAGTGAAAACTCAGTTGTGGTCGAAGCAGTCTAGCTTGCTGGGGTGATGCGGCAATAAATACGAAATCAGCATCTTGTCTGCGGCGGGGTTCAAATTCTACTTCTGCTTTGATGATAGATTGCAAGGTGCGGCGGCGTTGTTCGCTTTGGTTGAGTTGTAGCAAGCTTTTTATCGCCACGGAGTAATCTGAGTTTTGCGGGAAATAACGTTCTGCTTGCAAAACAGAGCCACCTAATTCAAGAAAGCGATTCGTAAAAGCGGATAATAAACGTGTGCCCCATTCCCCTTCAGGTACGAGTACTAATGCAGCGCTTTTATTTTCAAAAGACGCACGTTCAGCAACTTGCTGCGCTTCATCTTCGGGCAATAAACCAAATTGATATAAATTATTAGCACCTGTTAATGCATTATCAGAATAATTTAGTGACAAAGTGGGTACTGGCAGAGTGCCTTGGCTGGCTAAACTGCGCACCGCGTCTTTTTGAAATGGACCAATGATGAAGTCTGCACCCTCTGAAACAGCGCGGCGGTAGTAACTCAGTGCAGAAGTTGGATCATCACCCGTATCGTAAACAACAAGTTCGGGCGGTGGATTAAAGGCTTCGCCAAATTCGCGTGCAGTTGTGATGCCAGAATAAACCGCTTCAGCCACTTTGCTGTAGCGACCGGTTAACGGCAGTAATAATGCAATTTTGTTTGGGGCGATATGAAAAGAGGCATAATCTTCGTGAATTGAATCAATAATGTGATTAGGAATTCGGTGTCCAGAAAATCGTAGCCTCCATTGTTGAATAGCGTTATCGATAGAGGCTTGACTTGCATGTGGTTGCTTTTGGATTGCTACTAAGCTAAGCCACGCTGCAAGTTCGGGGTTATTATTGTTGGTTGACCACGTATTTAATTCTTCAACATTTGTATTGAGCATGGTTTGCCAGATGAGCTCATTATTTTTTTTCAACTGCGCAGGTTTTTTTAATAAATTATTTAATGCAATGCGTGTTTCGATGGATTGTTTTGTTTTGCCAGCACTATTTAGAGCTTTTGCGCGCACGGCAAATAAGTGCGGATTATATTTTTCAGATAAATTAATTAATTTTTCAGGTGCAGCATCCAATGCAACTTGTGGTTGTCCATTTAATAAGGCTAGTTCTGCGCTCGCGACACGTTTGCGTACAAATAAATCTTGCGTAAGTGTGCTTTCATCAATAGCACTTAAATATTGTTGGGCTTGCAGTTTGGTTGTGGGTTGTAATACCGCTTCAGCGGCTCTAATTTGTAAGGCTTCTTTTTGTGGCGATGGTCGATTTTCGGCTTCTGCCCAAAAAATAGCAGCTGCTTCTTGATATTTGCCTGCATTGAGTAGTCTTTCAGCTTTGCGAGTTTGGGCGCTGCCAGTGTTAAATACTTTGCTAGTATCGAGTGGAAAGTCAGCGCAACTTGTTAGTATCAACAGGGTAATAAAACTTATGACTACCCATGTTAGTGTATGTTTAGTTGAATATTGCAGTTGATTACTTCGCATTTTGATTTTTTGGGTTACTTTTTAATTTAATAGTTATGAGTGAATTTGGCATCTTATACGTTATTGCCACACCTATAGGCAATCTAGCAGATATTACTCTGCGAGCATTAGACACTATAAAGACGGTTAAGGTTTTATATGCCGAAGATACTCGTGTGACGCAACGTTTATTAGAGCACTATGGTATCCAAGCTAAACTACAGTCGCTACATGATTATAATGAATCTAATAAAATTTCTTCAGTCATTGAGCAGTTACAAGCCGGGAATGATCTGGGTCTAGTGTCCGATGCAGGTACTCCTTTAATAAGTGATCCGGGGTATAAGTTGGTAGCTGCCGTGCAAGCAGCCGGGATAGACGTGAGGGCTATACCTGGTGCTAGTGCACTTACAGCAGCGTTATCTATCGCAGGCTTGCCTACAGATCGCTTTATATTTGAGGGTTTTTTGCCTAAAAGTTCCAGTGAACGGAACAGTCTTTTTAAGGCATTGCAGTTTGAAACGCGTACTATGGTGTTTTATGAGTCGCCGCAGCGTATTCAAGCATCAGTGCAAGCTTGTATAGAAGTAATGGGTGGAGAGCGCAAAGCGATTTTACTGCGTGAGCTTACAAAACACTATGAGGAACATATAAGTGCTGACTTGCGAACCATTAATGAACACTTAAGCAATCAGACTGAAAAAATACGTGGTGAAGTTGTGTTCATTCTGCATGGAACTGATTCGCCACAGGATGCCGCAGACATGGACAAAGCCATGCAATTGTTAGCTGATCTATACAAACATATGTCACTTAAAGATGCCGCAGCGATTGTGGCTAAACATACTGGAATACGCCGTAATCAACTCTATTCTCTGGGTCTAGATTTACAGGGTTCAGAGATTGATTCTGATAATAAGACTTAGGGAGTGTGGTATCTTAGTTGTGGAGTCAGCCAAGCAGTCGCTGCTCCACTTACTTTAAATGTTTGACTTTAGATATGAGTACTTAAACTAAGTGGAGCGGAGGAAAGTCCGGGCTCTATGGGCAAGGTGCCAGGTAACGCCTGGAGGATGTGAGTCCATGGAAAGTGCAACAGAAAGTAAACCGCCTGAGTTTTTAACTTAGGTAAGGGTGAAAGGGTGCGGTAAGAGCGCACCGCGCGACTGGTAACAGTGGTGGCTAGGTAAACCCCACCCAGAGCAAGACCAAATAGGGGGGCGTGGAGCAATCCAACGCATGGCCCGTGCGGTCCCCGGGTAGGTTGCTCGAGGCTTGTGGTGACGCAAGTCCTAGATGAATGACTGCTCTCGACAGAACCCGGCTTATCGGCTGGCTCCATGATTTAACAGCTTAGTTTTTTGTACCTAGATACCATGGTTCTGCTGGTTTGTTGCTTTAATTACTGGGATCTGAGTCACGGAATCCAACCACTCTTAAACTAATTTATTACTATTCTTTGGTAAGCCTTCAAAATTAGGTAAGTTAATCAAAAAATACCCTGTATTTTTCAGGGTATAAGGCCTCTTAACTATCTGTCTTATAAGAAATTTTTTGGTTTTTTTCGACTTATTTGCTTGCAATCTAATGGGGTCGTTTCTATAGTGTCAAAAAGTGGGAAATTGTGGGAAAACATGGAATAAAGCTCCGTGACGAATACTTATGTTTCATTAAATTATGTTCCAGGGAATCAACGATCTCAATTTGGATGCCAAAGGCCGCATGTCTTTGCCTGCTCGTTATCGCGAAAGTATTCAAGAAAGTTGCGCGGGCAGTTTAGTGATTACCGTGGATGTTGATCGTTGTTTGCTTATTTATCCACAACCCGAATGGCATGTGATTCAACAAAAGTTGATGCAGTTACCAAGCATTAATAAACAAGTACGACGACTACAACGTTTGTTACTTGGTCATGCTACAGAATGTGAAGTGGATGGTAATTACCGAATTTTGTTACCCCCACCGTTACGAAAGTTTGCCAGTTTAACCAAGCATGCAGTGCTGATTGGGCAAGGAAATAAGTTCGAACTTTGGGATCAAGAAACGTGGGAGAAAATGCGAGAGCGTTGGATTAAAGAAGAAAATAAATTAAGTGATATATCTGAAGCACTTGAAACGTTATCGATTTAGTAATGAATGATGCTTCATATACGCATCAACCAGTATTGCTGAAAGAAGCCATAGAAGCTTTGAATATTGAACCAAATGGCAAATACATAGATTGCACATTTGGTCGTGGAGGGCATAGCCAGGGAATATTAAATTGTTTGAGTGTGCAAGGAAGGTTGCTTGCGCTTGATCAAGACTTACAGGCAATTGAATACGGTAAAAAAAAATTTAGTGACGATTCGAGAATTGTTTTAGTACAAACAAATTTCTCGCTGATATCACAAATAGCTAAGCAAAATGGTTTTGATAGGAATGTGCAAGGCATTTTGTTTGATTTAGGGGTGTCGTCACCACAGTTAGATAACGCAGAGAGAGGGTTTAGTTTTATGCACGATGGGCCGCTTGATATGCGCATGAACCCTACTGAAGGGCTAAGTGCTGCCGAATGGTTGCAAGATGTAAACGCTGTTGAGCTTGCACGAGTGCTGAAAGAATATGGGCAAGAACGCTTTAGTAAAAAAATTGCCAATGCTGTAGTTCAGCAACGAGAAGAGATACCTATTAAATCAACTCAGCAGTTAGCAGATCTTGTGTCTAAAGTAATCGGTAAGTCGCGTGAACAAAAGCATCCTGCAACACGCACATTTCAGGCCATTCGTATTTATATCAATAAGGAGCTTGAGTCACTTGCAGAAGCTTTAGAAGATTGTCTTAATTTATTGGCAAATTCTGGGAGGCTGTTGGTCATCACATTTCATTCTCTTGAAGACCAAATCGTTAAAAACTTGTTACATAAAAATAGTCACTCTAATTTGCCACGCAAATTGCCTGTGATGGATGAGCAAAGGTCGAAACTTAATCGAGTGTGCAAAGCAATTAAGCCTTCTGAAGATGAAATTGAAAAAAACCCAAGAGCAAGAAGTGCAAAGTTACATGTGCTGGAGTGGGTGAAGTGCTAGGTCGAGTATTGATAGTGCTGGTGCTATTTGTCGCTAATGTAGCCACTGGAGTTGGCATCGTGTACTCGAAACACTCAATGCGCAAATCGTTCATAGAATTACAAAGTATGCAGAATAATTTTGACGAGCTACAAATTGAATGGGGTCGTTTTCAGTTAGAGCAAAGTGCCTGGGCTACGCACGGCAGAGTTGAAAAAATTGCCCGTGAAAAACTTAATATGGATTTAGTGCATACCGAAAGCCTAGTCTTTCTGAAGAGTGATTAATTAAATCATGAAGAAAAGTCCAACTTATCCTGCACGTCGAGCATTTTTGTTAGCTTTGTTTGTAATCGGCCTTAGTGGTTTGTTTGCAAGATCAGTTTATTTGCAATTATTTGAGAATGAGTTTTTAGAGGAGGAAGGTAAGGCGCGCCATCTGCGAGTAGTCGAAATTCCTGCCCACCGTGGCATGATTTTGGATCGAAATGGGGAGCTACTCGCGGTGAGCACGCCTATCCACTCTGTTTGGGCAAATCCACTTGAAGCATTGCAAAGTCATAAAGCGATTCGCAATGTTGCGCTCGTTTTAGATATGAATGCAAATCGCTTGATTAAAAAATTACAAAGTAAAAAAAATCGTCAATTTTTTTATGTGAAGCGACATATCGATCCACAACAAGCGGAAAAATTAAGGCAATTAAATAGTAAAGGCATTCACCTTCAGCGCGAGTATCGTCGTTATTACCCTACTGCTGAAGTTAGTTCTCATGTATTAGGCTTTACCGATATCGATGACAAAGGTTTGGAAGGAATAGAGCTTGCGTACGAGCAATGGTTGCGTGGTGAGCCAGGTGCGAAAAAAGTAATTAAGGATTCCTATAATCGTATTGTCGAAGATGTTGAGGCAATGAAGATTCCTGAGCCAGGCAAAGACATCGTTCTTAGTATTGATAGAAGAATTCAATATCTTGCGTATCGAGAATTAAAAGCACAACTCTCCAAGCATCGCGCTAAGGCTGCTTCAGCTGTTTTGCTCGATGCAAAAACAGGTGAAGTGTTGGCGATGGCAAATACTCCATCCTTTAATCCAAATAACCGCACAGGCTACAGTCGAGGAACCTATCGGAATCGTGCGGTAACGGATGTATATGAACCTGGCTCTACGATAAAACCGTTTACGATTGCTTCAGCTTTGGAGTCACAACGTTATTCGCAAAACACAATTATCGATACTGCTCCAGGAAAATATCAGATTGGAGAATTTACTATTCGTGACCACAAAAATTATGGCGCGCTTACGGTCAGTGAAATTATTCTCAAATCCAGCAATGTGGGGGCTACAAAAATTGCTCAGACCATCCCTGCGCAAGAGTTGTGGTCTACGTTTAGCTCAATAGGAATAGGTCATTCAACTGAATCAGGTTTTCCTGGTGAAGTTGCAGGTCATTTAAAAAGTTTTCATGATTGGCATCAGGTGGAACATGCCACCATGTCTTATGGTTATGGTATGTCTATGACAAGCTTGCAGCTTGCGCGGGCTTATACGGTTTTGGCATCAGGCGGCAAGCTATTGCCTATTTCGATGCTACGAAAGTCAGATGAAGAAGTGGCTAAGTTAGACGAAATTCCAGCCATTTTTTCGCCACAAACAGTTGATAAAGTTGTCACCATGTTAATTGCTGCAGTTTCTAAAGAAGGTACAGGATCACGTGCTGTCATTCCTGGCTACAGTGTGGCAGGTAAGACGGGCACAGTACATAAATCTTCAAAAGGTGGTTATGAAGAGGATAAATACATTTCTGTGTTTGCGGGAATGGCACCTGCGAGCGATCCGAACTTAGTATTAATCGTGATGGTGAATCAACCCAATAGCGGAGCATATTTTGGTGGTGAAGTCGCGGCACCAATATTTTCAAAAATTATGGGTGGGGCTTTGCGTATCCTCAATATTTCGCCAGACAAAGTGCCTCTGCAGGCGAATGCCGAGCCTTCTTCTGATTATGCGGGTTAGTTTATGCAAACAACTAACTGGTCTTTGGATGAACTGCTGAAGGGTTGGACGACCTTGCAAGAAAATTATTCAGCAATTTCTATTAACGGTTTGAGTATAGATAGCCGCTTTGCATCTGTGGGTGATTTATTTTTTGCTTTGCGAGGTTTGCAACAACATGGTCTGCAATATAGTCAGCAAGCGGTAGATAACGGTGTGGCTGCAATTGCTTGGGAATCCTCTGATGAAATTACTCCACAAGACCTTCCAACCTCTGTGCCATGTGTCGAAATTCCCAACTTACAACGTAAGTTAGGTTTAATTAGCCAGCGTTTTTACCACAATGTTTCTGCCCGCATGCATGTTATTGGCGTTACTGGAACAGATGGTAAAACTTCAGTGAGTCAATTTATTGCACAAGCGTTACAAAGCTTAAAACTTTCTTGTGGTGTGATTGGTACATTGGGTTATGGGATTTATCCAAACTTTTCGAACGCAAGTCATACTACGCCTGATGCAGTGCGAACACATGAGTTGTTGAATGACTTCTATATTGATGATGTAACCAATGCTGTCATTGAAGCATCATCTCATGGTTTAGTTCAAGGAAGGCTGAATGGCATACAGTTTAACACTGCAGTGTTCACAAATTTAGGTCGTGATCATATGGATTACCATGATTCTATTGAAGACTACGGCAATGCAAAACGTCTGTTATTTCAAAGTGAAAATTTACAAAACGCTGTCATCAATATCGATGATGAGTTTGGACTTCAATTGGCTAATGAGTTTTCAGATCAACTTAAGGTAATTACCTATTCCATCCAAGAAGATTCTGTTCAATCAAATTCATATATTAAAGCTACCAATTTTGAATTTGATTCAGGTGCAACTCATTTTGAAATTCATTCCAGTTGGGGTAATGCTAACGTTACTACAAATTTAGTTGGAAAATTTAATGTTAGTAATCTATTAGCAGTTTTAGGTAGTTTGTTAGCGCATGATGTGGTTTTTGATGAAGCCGTGTGTGCAATTGAATCTGTGCAAACTGTGCCAGGCAGAATGGAATTTATTGCAAATAGCCCTGCTGTAGTGATTGATTATGCGCACACGCCACAAGCGCTTACTAACGTATTAAAAGTGCTGCGTGAGAATTGTATGGGGGAGCTCTGGTGCGTGTTTGGATGTGGCGGTGATCGTGACCAAGGCAAGCGAAAATTGATGGCCGAAGCCGTTGAGCAATATGCTGATATTGCGGTATTAACCGATGATAATCCGCGTTTTGAAGACCCTGAAGCAATCACTAATGAAGTGTCTTCAGGTTTTTCTTCTTCCTATTCATATTCTCTAATTCATGATCGTCGTGAAGCGATCCACCATGCAATTCATAATGCCAAGCAAGACGATATTGTTCTTATTGCAGGTAAAGGCCATGAAGCGGTTCAGCTTATACAAGGGAAGCAATTGCCATTTGATGATAAAAAAATTGCAAATGAGGTACTGCAATAACAACGATGAAATTATCGTTAGCAGAAATTGCGACTATCACTAACGGTCAAATCGTAGGTGAGGATGTGCAAGTGGAGGGATTGTCTACGGATACGCGGAGCATGATTCCAGGAGCATTATTTGTTGCATTGGTGGGAGATTCATTTGATCCGCATGCGTTGATTGAAGACGGTAAAGCTGAAACCGCGGCAGCAGTGCTAGTGCAGCGTGAAGTTAGCACAACGATCCCTCAAGTAATTGTGGAGGACACTTATCAAGCTTTGCAAGACATCGCTGTAGCATGGCGCAAGCGTTTTAGCTTACCTGTTGTTGGTGTGACGGGTTCAAATGGAAAAACTTCAGTTAAAGAACTTATTAAGGAAATTTTATCTACCCAAGGAAAGGTGTTGGCAACAGTAGGTAACCTAAATAACCACATTGGAGTACCACTTACTTTATGTGGCTTAAATGAACAGCATCAATTTGCTGTGATTGAGATGGGTGCTAACCATGCAGGTGAAATTGCAAGCTTAGCCAAGCTCGCGTTACCAAATATTGGCGTCATTACCAATATTGGTCCTGCACATTTGGAGGGATTTGGCTCAATTGAAGGCGTTGCGCGTGCTAAAGCAGAACTTTATGCGAATTTAAATCCAAATGGTGTGGCAGTGGTGAATGCGGATGATGCATTTCGAGATTCTTGGGCGAATGAGATCGGCGATCGTATGCAAATCAGTTTTGGGGTTGAAAACCAGGCTGATGTAAGTGGGAAGGCGATTGCTGATGATTTAATTGAAATTTCTACACCGATGGGTGAGATCCGTGTTCAGCCACAGGTGTTAGGCATGCACGCTTTATTAAACATATTGGCAGCGACTGCGGTCGGGTTGGCAATAGGTATTGATTTAGAAGATATCAAAACAGGTATTGAAAATACTCAAGCGGTTAAGGGTCGTCTCATGAGTGTTAATGGATTAGCTGGTTCTTGCATTTTAGACGATACCTATAATGCTAATCCTGCTTCTTTGGCTGCTGCACTTGATGTGCAAGCAAAAAAATCGGGTGAACATTGGCTGGTGTTGGGAGATATGGGGGAGCTGGGTGATGAAAGTGAATTTATGCATCAAAAGGCGGGGGAGATCGCGAAGCAATTTGGTGTTACGCGTTTATTTGCTTGTGGAGAGCTGACTAAACATAGTGTTAAAGCATTTGGTAGTGGAGCAAAACATTATTCTAGTCATGCAGAAATTACTATCGCACTGCAAGATGAGTTAAGCAAAGATATCTGTGTACTGGTAAAGGGTTCGCGTGCCATGCAACTCGAAAAAATTGTAGCGGATATTAAAAGTAATAAAGCGTCTGGCAATAGCAAACTAAATGGTAAAACTAACGGCCATGGCGGTATGGAGCATAAAGAAAATGCTGCTTAGCCTATTTGAATATTTAGAGCAATTTCATTCTGGTTTTAATGTATTCCAGTATCTAACTTTGCGCGCTATTTTGGGTGTATTAACTGCACTCACTATTTGTTTTATTACAGGGCCAATCATGATTCGCAAGTTAACTACCTACAGTGTGAATCAAAACGTTAGAGACGATGGTCCGCAAACCCATCTTGCTAAAGCAGGTACACCAACTATGGGTGGTGCCTTTCTTTTAGTTTCTATTTTGGTCAGTGCACTGTTATGGAGTGATTTGTCTAATCGTTATGTTTGGTTTGTCATTCTTACTACTTTTTTATTTGGTTTGGTGGGCGCTGTAGACGATATTAAAAAATTACTTAGCCGATCAAGTAAAGGGCTTACAGCCAAAAGTAAATATTTTTGGCAATCCGTGATCGGTTTAAGTGCTGCTTTGTTGATATTTAATTTTGCTACATTGGTAGAAGAAACTAGTTTGTATGTACCGTTTTTTAAAAATGTGATTGTTCCGTTAGGAATTTGGTTCATACCATTAACTTACTTTGTAATCGTTGGTTCAAGTAACGCAGTTAACTTTACTGACGGCTTAGATGGTTTAGCGATTATGCCGGTTGTGATGGTCACGGGTGCTTTAGGTGTATTTGCTTATTTAAGTGGGAATATCAATTTTGCGAATTATCTTGCTATTCAACATTTGCCTTTGAGTGGTGAGTTAGTTGTGTTTTGTGGGGCAGTAGTGGGTGCTGGTTTAGGTTTTCTTTGGTTTAACGCTTACCCTGCACAAGTTTTTATGGGTGACGTAGGGGCGCTGGCATTAGGTGCTGCAGTAGGTGTGTTAGCCGTATTAGTCAGACAAGAAATTGTTCTAGTGATTATGGGAGGTGTTTTTGTATTAGAGACCGTGTCAGTCATTATGCAAGTGGTTTCATTTCGGCTGACAGGTAAACGAATATTTCAAATGGCGCCATTGCATCATCATTTTGAATTGAAAGGTTGGCCTGAGCCACGAGTGATTGTGCGTTTTTGGATTATTACTGTGATTTTAGTGCTAATCGGTTTAGCTACTTTAAAACTACGATAGCAAATAGATTATTAGGAATGGGTTTAGCGTTGAAAAAGGAATCGGTCGGACAACAAACTGTTGTGATTGGTCTTGGAGATACAGGAATGTCTGTTGCGCAACACTTAAGTAAGCAAGGTATTGATTTTAAAATGTTGGATACACGGTTAAATCCACCACAACTTCGCAGCATTCAAACAAACCTATCCAGATATTGAAGTTCAGTTGGGTGAAATTTCTACAGAAAAATTTGAAGGTGCGCAGCAAATTATTGTAAGTCCTGGTGTAGACACCAATCTAAGAGTAATTCGCCAGGTTGTTGAGGATAATCAATGCGAATGTATTGGAGATATTGAATTGTTTGCCCGCAGTGTTACTAAACCAGTTGTGGCCATCACAGGGTCAAACGGTAAGAGCACTGTAACCAGTTTGTTAGCAGAGATGGCAAGCATGGCAGGTATTAAAGCTTATGCAGGTGGTAACTTGGCGCCTCCCGCGCTGAGTTTGTTAGACCACCATGATGCAGAATTGTATGTTTTGGAATTATCAAGCTTTCAACTTGAGTCAACTCAATCATTACAGCCGCAAGTCAGTGTTGTTTTGAATGTTTCTGCAGATCACTTGGATAGGCATGGTGATGTCGAAAACTATGCGCAGATTAAAGCGCGTATTTATTCAAATGCAAAAGTAAGTGTAATTAATCGTGATGATTATTATGTAGCCAATATGCAAACCTTTGGAAAGGTGATCTCGTTCGGTTTGGACCAGCCTGAGAATAATCATTTTGGCATTTTAAATGAAAATGGTGATTCCCATTTAGCATTTGGCGGAGAACGCTTAATTCCTGTACGTGAACTTGCGTTGCAAGGTGAAGCAGGCATATTAAATTCACTTGCGGCGTTAGCCATTGGGCATGCCTTAGAATTGCCCATGCTGGAAATGCTTAAGGTTTTGAAGAGTTTTAAAGGTTTGCCGCATCGCTTAGCTTTGGTTGCGGAGTCAGAGGGAGTGTCGTGGTACAACGATTCGAAGGGAACGAACATTGGAGCTACTGTAAGTTCATTGCGTAGTTTAGAAGACAACATCATTTTAATTGCAGGTGGAGTATTTAAAGGTGGTGATCTTAAATCGTTCAATCAAGCAGTAAGCAAGCATGCTAAGCATGTGATCTTGCTTGGTCAAGATGCTGCTTTACTACAACAATCCTTGGAACAATCTCTAGAGCATTCCATTGCAATAGATTGTGCAAGCTCTATGCAGCATGCAGTTGAGATTGCAAATCAAAAAGCAAAATCTGGAGACAAAGTTCTGTTGTCACCTGCATGTGCAAGTTTTGATATGTATGCAAATTATATCGAACGTGGCAAAGATTTTGAAAAATGTGTGAAAGGAGTTTTGGCATGAATATGACAAAACAAGCAGCACGCAAAAAGTCTACTAGTGTGGGAATCGAGCTAGCAAAATATTGTGATCCGAATTTAATGTTTGCGGTCATTATGCTGCTCGGTATAGGTCTTGTAATGGTAGCCTCATCCTCAATCGAAATAGCGGATCGTGCTACCGGTGACCCGCTATATTATTTCAAGCGTCAATTTGTTTTTGCAGTGATGGGAATATCTGCCGGGTATGTGCTAACAAAAATTCGTTTAGCACACTGGGAAAGTTCCGGCATGGCCATTTTATTTTTTATGGTGTTGTTGTTGTTGTTGGTGCTCATCCCAGGCTTGGGCAGAACAGTGAATGGCAGTACTCGCTGGTTAGCGATTGGACCATTTGGGCTACAAGTATCAGAAGTTGTAAAACTATTATTGATTATTTATCTCGCAGGTTATGTAGTACGGCAAGGTAAACAGATTCGCGAATCTTTCATTGGCTTTATCAAACCTATGATGGTGTTAGTTGTGTTGTTTACGCTTTTGTTATTAGAGCCTGACTTTGGTGCAGCAATGGTTCTGCTGATTACTGCTTTAGGAATGCTTTATCTTGCGGGTGTGAAATTTTGGAAGTTTGGGTTGTTGTTAATGGCTTCTGCAATCTCTATGGGCTTCGTTGCAATTTCTTCTCCTTATCGAGTAGAACGATTTACCGCATTTTTGAATCCTTGGTCAGATCCATTTGGTTCGGGGTTTCAGTTAACGCAGTCGTTAATTGCAATTGGTAGTGGTGCGTGGTCAGGATTGGGACTGGGTGCGAGTGTGCAGAAACTATTTTATTTGCCTGAGGCGCATACTGATTTCGTGTTTGCTGTGATTGCAGAGGAATTAGGTTTATTGGGTGCGACATTTGTAATCGCGTTATTTATTCTTTTAATTTATCGATGTTTTGCAATTGGCAAAATGGTTGAAAAGCGCGGCATGAAATTTGGTGCGCAAATTGCGTATGGCATCGGTATTTGGTTGGGTTTGCAAGCATTTATTAACATTGGTGTGAATACCGGGGTGCTGCCTACTAAAGGACTTACATTGCCTTTTATAAGTGCGGGGGGTAGTAGCTTATTAGTAGTGTGTATGGCAATTGGCCTCATCACCCGTGTGTATGTGGAGGGCTACACAAAATCATCACATCGATGATTTTATAACACGATGAATAATTCACGTTCACCTGTAATGATTTTTGCTGGCGGTACTGGTGGTCATGTGTTTCCAGCTTTAGCTGTAGCAAAACAAATTGAACAGCAATCCGTTCCTATTGTATGGGTGGGAACCAAACGTGGTATTGAGTCGAAAGTAGTGCCCAATGCAGGTTATAAAATAGAGTGGATCTCGGTGAATGGCTTGCGTGGTAAAAATGTCGCGACCTACATTATGGCGCCATTTAAATTAGTGTTAGCAAGTTTACAAGTAACGTGGTTGCTACTTAAGCATCGTCCTTGTGCGGTACTTGGTATGGGTGGTTTTGTAGCAGGTCCTGGGGGCTTAATTGCTGCCTTATTACGTAAGCCACTTATCATTCATGAGCAAAATGCAATTGCAGGTTTAACGAATCGATTACTTGCGCCTTTTGCAAAACGAATCCTAACCGGATTTCCAAGCACATTTGTGCGCAACAATGTTGAGGTGCTTAGGTAATCCAGTTAGAAGTGAAATTTCACAAATACAGCGGCAGCAAGACATTGCCGATCCTGAACACCGCCCTTTGCGTGTGTTGATATTTGGTGGCAGTCTTAGGTGCACATGCATTAAATGAAACGGTGCCATCAGCTATCGCACAAGTTATGTCAGCATTTCCTGCTGAATTACATCCAGAGATTTGGCATCAAACTGGTGAAAATAAACATACAGTACACTTCAGCAACAGTATGCAGAACAGAATAAGGTTAACCGCACGCGTCGATGCTTTTATAGATGATATGCAAGATGCCTATGCCTGGGCAGATTTAGTGATTTGCCGTGCTGGTGCGATAACAATTGCAGAATTAGTCCGTTGCAGGTGTAGGAGCAATATTTATTCCATACCCTTATGCAGTGGATAATCATCAAACTGCGAATGCTGCCGCATCTCGTTAATGCCGGAGCAGCCGTAATGATTGACTGAAAAGCAACTTAGCTGACCGTAGTACGTCTAGCTGAAGTAGTTACAAGGAATTACTAAACAATCGAAATAAGTTGAAAGCGTTTGCACAAGCAGCCGCAAGTGCTTTTGCCAAACCTCAAGCAGCAAGTGATGTTGCAAGAGTTTGTGTTGCAGGCTTGCTATGGGCAAAGATGATGAAAATTTCGAATATGGTTAAAGATTTTTGAGTATGACATTTAATATTGGTCATTTTGCAACACGAAGAATCAAGCAAGTGCACTTTGTTGGTATTGGCGGTTCAGGTATGGGCGGTATTGCAGAAGTGATGGTAAATCTTGGTTACCAAGTTCACGGTTCTGACATACAGCAAAATGGTGATTACGAAAAAATTAGCTGGGTTAGGTGCGACGGTTTATCATTGAACATGCTGCAGAGTAATATTGAATGGTGCCGATGTGGTGGTGATGTCGAGTGCAGTGAAAAGATGATAATCCAGAGATTGTAGCGGCACGTGAACAACGTATTCCTATCGTGCCGCGTGCAGAAATGTTGGCCGAGTTAATGCGTTTTCGTTACGGGATTGCCATTGCAGGTACTCATGGTAAGACTACGACAACAAGTCTAGTGGCTTCCATTCTGGCAACAGCGGGCATGGATCCAACGTTTATTGTTGGAGGGCGAGTCAATAGTTTTGCCAGTCATTCTAAATTAGGTGCTGGACAATATTTGGTTGCTGAAGCCGATGAAAGTGATGCATCGTTCTTACATTTGCAGCCGATTATGTCGGTTGTAACGAATATCGATTCGGATCATCTTTCTGCGTATGACGGTGACTTTAATAAATTACAAGATGCGTTTGTGGAATTCATTCATCACTTGCCATTTTATGGAATGACGGTGTTATGTATTGAAGATGAAACTATTAAAGAATTATTGCCAAGAATTTCTCGACCTTATCTGACTTATGGTTTCAGTGAAGACGCTGATTATCAAATTAGCCAAATAGAAATGGAAGGCACAAAGACAAAGTTTAAACTCAAACGTCCTGGGAATAATTCATTCATTCAATTCAATTTAAATCTTCCTGGATTGCATAATGTACAAAATGCGGTAGCGGCCACAATTGTTGCTATGCAGCTCGATGTAAAGGAAAAATATATTCAAGAGGCTTTAGAAAACTTTCAAGGTATTGCGAGAAGGTTTCAGACTTACCCAGATATTTGTATCGATGGTAAAAATATTCAACTAGTTGATGATTATGGACACCACCCCACTGAATTAGCGGCAACTATTCAAGCCGCACGAGATGCCTATCCAAAACAGCGCTTGGTGGTGTTGTTTCAACCTCATCGTTATTCGCGTACACGCGATTTATTTGATGATTTTGTGCGTGTATTGAATGAAACCGATGCCTTAATGTTGTGTGAAGTCTACGCTGCGAATGAAGAACCTATTGTGGGTGCAGATAGTGCTGCATTGTGTCGAGCTTTACGCGCACGTGGCAAGTTAGACCCCATTTTGGTTAAAGATATGTCTGAAATCCAAGCCACGCTCGAACGAGTTATTCATGATAATGATGTGTTGTTAACTTTAGGAGCGGGAAGCGTGGGCAGTATTGCACCGGCTTTACAGGAATCATTTGCAATCAATTAATCATGAACGCTGTGATGCAAAAAAAAATACACAACTCGAATCATCAACGCAAAATTTGCGAGGCAGGCTCGAAAAAAATATTTCTTTGGCGCGTTATACGAGTTGGAAAGTGGGTGGTTTGGCAGATGCTTTATATCAACCTGCAGATTTAGAAGACTTGCAGCATTATCTACAAACTTTAGATGTCTCCATGCCTGTTACTTGGTTAGGTAGGGGTACTAATGTATTAATAAGAGATGGTGGAATTCGTGGAGTAGTAATCGTGATGCATGGTTGTATGAATGCATTGCAAAAAATAGATGAAAATCTAGTGCGCGCTGAAGTTGGTGTGTCATGCGCCAAGTTGGCACGTGCGATTGCAGAATATGAATTGCAGGGTGGAGAATTTCTTGCTGGTATCCCTGGCACGGTGGGGGGTGCATTGGCAATGAATTCAGGCGCGTATGGTAGTGAAACTTGGAACTATGTTGTTGAAGTGGAGACCTTGAGTCGTCGAGGTGTGTTGCAAAAGCGTGCAGCGGATGATTTTGAGATTGCTTATCGTTCTGTAAAGGGGCTGGGTGACGAATGGTTTATCGCAGCTACATTTAGGTTTAACCATGGTAGTGGCGAGCAAGCAAAACAAACAATTCGTAAGCTATTAGATAAACGTAATGCTGCTCAACCAGTAGGCGCAAATAGCTGTGGCTCAGTTTTTCGCAATCCCAAAAATGATTTTGCTGCTCGCTTGATTGAGGCATGTAATTTAAAAGGTTTGGCTATTGGTGGAGCACAAATCTCTAGCAAACATGCAAATTTCATTATTAATACGGGTGATGCAACTGCGAGTGATATTGAAAAACTTATTTTGCAAGTTCGAAGTACAGTTGAAAATGAACAAGGTGTGTCATTAATGCCCGAAGTTAAAATTATCGGCGAGGCTGCATAATGTCTATGCAAGATTATTCGCAGTCGTTAGGAAAAGTTGCCGTGTTAATGGGTGGGCAATCTTCGGAGCGAGAGATATCACTTAAAAGTGGTGCAGCTGTACTCAATGCGTTACAGGTAGAAAGCGTTCAGGTCGAAGCTATCGATGTAGATAAAAATATATTTGAAAAACTGCGTTCAGGTAATTTTGCACGTGCATTTATAGCTTTGCATGGCCCACTTGGTGAAGATGGTTGTATTCAGGGCGGTTTAGAGGTGATGGGTTTGCCCTACAGCGGTAGCGGAGTGATGGCATCTAGCATTTGTATGAATAAGTTGATGACCAAACAGTTATGGCAAGGTTGTGATATTCCAACACCTAAACATCAAGTGTTGAGAGAGGGTACGAATGAAGATCAACTAATTTCACAGTTAGGTCTACCCATGATTTTTAAGCCTGTATCACAGGGTTCAAGCGTTGGTATGACCAAAGTGAACGATAAAAGTGAAATTGCTGCAGCATGGGCCGATGCACGTAAATATGAGGAAACGGTGATTGCAGAACAATGGATCACGGGTAAGGAATATACTGTTACCATACTCAATGGAAGAGCGTTGCCAATAATTCGTTTAGAAACTCCAAACACTTTTTACGACTATGAAGCTAAATATGAAGCTGATGACACGCAATATCACTGTCCGTGCGGATTAACTGAAGAATTAGAGAAAAAAATTCAATCACTCTCATTGTTAGCATTCAATGCAACAGGGGCAACTGGCTGGGGTCGTGTGGATGTAATGTTAGATGATCAGCAGCAACCGTGGTTTTTGGAGGTCAATACAGTTCCAGGAATGACGGACCATAGTCTTGTTCCCATGGCTGCAAAAGCAGAAGGTATTAGCTTTAATGAGTTAGTAATTAAAATATTACAAACATCTTTTAAAGAAGATTCTAAGTTTATTTCTGAAGAGTGTGTTACGGCATGAAGCGCAATAAACGTAAAACAACAAGGCGCAATTCAGTTAGGCGTAAAAAAACTTCTGTGCAAACTTTTTCATTGCGCGATGCTTGGGATGTAATTGTAGTGATTATGTTATTAATAATCATAGTGTACTTTTCTACTCATGTTCGAAATAATCAGCACTTTGTTGCAGCATGGCCCGTTATAGAGCATGTGAATATAAGTGGAGAAGTCGATGCGGTTGACCGCGAGGCATTAAAAGCTATTATTCGCAACCACAGTGCAGGTGGTTTTTTGCGTGTACAAATGGATCAACTTGAAGAAGCACTAGAAAAATTAACCTGGGTACATCAAGCGTCTGTACAACGATATTGGCCAAGTACATTAAGTGTGAAAATTTTACAGCACAGCCCTATCGCTCGTTGGGGAGATACTGGGTTAATGAATGCTTATGGAAATTTGTTTTTTCCTACAGATGTTGAGTCGTTTCAAAATTTACCCATGCTTTATGGTGAAGAAGTTAGAGCGAAAGATTTAGCGCGTACTTTTGAAAATAGTATGCAACAGTTGAAACCATTAGGGCTGCAATTGCGCGGTTTGTTCGAAGATGAGCGTCAATCCAAACATCTAGTGCTGTCTGATGGGTTGATTATTTCAATAGGTGATGGAGAAGTGTCTGAGAAAATTAATCGATTCATCACCGCATATGAGCAATATTTGGCTACAAAAATAACAGAAGTTAAAAAAGTCGATTTGAGATATACCAATGGTTTGGCAATCGAATGGAAAAGCCCTCAATTTGCCCAAAACTTAAATACAAATATTCATTCCATGGAACCTAATTTATGAGTCGCAAGGTTGATAAAAGCATGATTGTTGGATTGGATATTGGCACTTCCAAAATCACAGCGATTGTTGGAGAAATTAATGAGGATAATCAGTTAGAGATTGTAGGTATTGGCTCGCATCCATCACGCGGCCTGAAAAAAGGTGTCGTAGTAAATATTGAGTCCACTGTGCAATCGATTCAACGCTGCGTTGAAGAAGCAGAATTAATGGCGGGTTGCCAAATACATTCTGTGTATGCAGGTATAGCGGGCAGCCACATTCGCAGTATGAATTCACACGGCATCGTAGCGATTAAAGATCGTGAAGTTTCCTCAAGTGATGTGGAACGTGTCATTGATGCTGCAAGAGCGGTTGCGATACCCGCAGATCAACGTGTCTTACATGTCATGCCGCAAGAATTCGTTATTGATCAGCAAGAAGGGATTCGTGAACCGGTTGGCATGTCCGGTGTGCGTCTTGAAGCAAAAGTTCATCTCGTTACCGGTGCTGAGAGTGCAGCACAAAATATTATTAAATGTGTGCGCCGTTGTGGTTTAGAAGTTGACGATATTATCTTAGAGCAACTTGCATCTAGTTATTCAGTATTAACCGATGATGAAAAAGAATTAGGGATTTGTTTGGTAGATATTGGTGGCGGTACTACTGATGTTGCGGTGTTTACCGAAGGCGCAATTAAGCATACTGCAGTCATTCCAATTGCAGGCGATCAAGTCACGAACGATATTGCCGTAGCCATGCGCACACCTACTCAATATGCTGAAGAAATAAAAATTAAATATGCTTGCGCATTGCGCCAGCTTGCAAACCCTGATGACACCATAGAAGTACCAAGTGTGGGGGATCGCGAACCGCGTCGACTTTCACGTCAGACACTTGCTGAAGTAGTAGAGCCTCGTTATGAAGAATTGTTGTCATTGGTGCATGCAGAGTTACGTCGTAGTGGTTTCGAAGATTTAGTCGCTGCAGGTGTAGTGTTGACGGGTGGTAGTTCAAAAATGGAGGGTGTAGTTGATTTGGCAGAAGAAGTTTTCCACATGCCAGTTCGCTTAGGTTTACCACAACATGTAATTGGATTAGTGGATGTTGTGCGCAACCCTATTCATGCAACGGGTGTTGGGTTGTTGTTGTTTGGGCACAAAAATCAGCAAATGGGGGAGACTTCATTATTTAGTGAATCGAATGTCGGAAGTGTATTAAAGAGGATGAAGAATTGGTTTCAGGGGAGCTTTTAAGTTGCTCGATAAAACGAGCTCAGTGTTTTCTTAGCATGTAAATGTAAACTAGAGGAGAAAGTATCATGTTTGAATTAATGGATGCGTACAGTCAGAGTGCTGTAATAAAAGTAATAGGTGTCGGCGGCGGCGGCGGTAATGCCGTGCAGCACATGGTTAACTCTGCAATTGAGGGAGTTGACTTTGTTTGTGCAAACACCGATTCGCAAGCTTTAAAAAACACCAATGCTAAAACAGTGTTGCAGATGGGGAGCGAAATAACAAAAGGATTGGGCGCAGGCGCTAATCCCGTTGTGGGTCGTGAAGCTGCTATTGAAGACCGCGATCGTATTCACGATGTGATTGCGGGAGCAGATATGTTGTTTATCACTGCTGGCATGGGTGGTGGTACTGGTACTGGTGCGGCACCTGTAGTTGCGGAAGTGGCTAAAGAGTTAGGTATTTTAACTGTTGCAGTAGTCACTAAGCCGTTTCCTTTTGAGGGTGCAAAGCGCATGCAAATTGCTGATACTGGAATTGAAGAACTCAGCAAGCATGTTGATTCATTAATCACCATTCCTAATGAAAAGTTGTTGACGGTTTTAGGAAAAGATACAAATTTACTTGAAGCCTTTAAGTCTGCAAACGATGTGTTGCATGGTGCAGTGCAAGGCATTGCAGAGCTTATTACTTGTCCAGGTTTAATTAATGTCGACTTTGCGGATGTGCGTACCGTAATGTCTGAAATGGGAATGGCGATGATGGGTTCTGGTTTGTCCGTAGGTACAGAACGTGCACGTGAGGCGGCAGAATCTGCCATTTCAAGTCCACTACTTGAAGATGTGAACATTTCGGGTGCGAAGGGAATTCTAGTGAATGTAACTGCTAGTACCAGTCTGTCAATCGGAGAGTTCGAAGAAGTCGGTAATCACATAAAAGGGTTGGCATCAGATGACGCAACCGTAGTTGTTGGCACAGTGATTGATGAATCTATGGCAGATAATCTTCGTGTCACTTTGGTTGCAACTGGAATTGGTTCGCAGAGTATGGCAATGCCAACTCGACCCACTGTTAAGTTAGTCGAGACTAAGCCAAAAGTTGTTATCGAAGATCCAGCTGTGGCGGAAATGGATGAAGAGTTGGAAGTGCCGGTAGCGATACGAACGGAAAATCGTGCTAAGGCGGTCAATGAAGCGAGAACGAGTGAAAAAGAGGATGACTACGATCTTGATTACTTAGACATTCCAGCATTTTTACGCCGCCAAGCAGATTAGTGCTCATTAGTATTGGGCTAAGCAGTTGATTTATAGGCAACTCCTGGATGTCCTAATTGGAACTAAATGCCACATTAGAGTTCAAAGTTCCTAACGGCGTAATGGTAGGAATTGTGTAATAATGTTGCGGCTTTTTAATAGTACTTTCATATAAATGAAATGAAAGGGCTAGATGTGCCGATAGGCGACAAAAGAGCATCCAAATAGGGGTGTCCAATTACGACCTGTAATCAAATAGGATTAGCGATCGAATAGGACTTACGATCCGTGATAAAACAAAGAACGTTAAAGAATGTAATACGCGCAACTGGCGTGGGTTTGCATACGGGAAAAAAGGTTTATTTAACCTTGCGGCCTGCACCTGTTGATACTGGTGTGGTATTTCGTCGTATTGATCTTGACCCTCCTGTAGAAATTAAGGCTAGTCCTGAGAATGTGGGCGATACAAGTCTATCTACTACCTTGGTGGCTGGTGATGTGCGTATCTCTACTGTTGAACATTTACTTTCTGCAATTGCGGGTTTAGGTATCGACAATGCTTACGTCGATGTAAGTGCTGCCGAAGTGCCTATCATGGATGGTAGCGCAGGGCCTTTTGTATTCTTGGTGCAATCCGCAGGGATCATTGAGCAAAATGCGCCGAAGAAATTCATACGTATTATAAAGTCTGTAGAAATTAAGGAAGAGGATAAGTGGGCACGCTTTGATCCTTTTGATGGTTTTAAAGTAGGCTTCACTATTGATTTTGATCATCCCGTGTTTCAAGCCGCTCCGCAGAAAGCTGAACTGGATTTTTCTACCACATCTTTCGTGAAAGAAGTATCCCGCTCACGTACTTTTGGGTTTATGCGTGACTTTGAAACTTTGCGTTCGCAAAATCTTGCTTTAGGCGGAAGCTTGGACAATTCAATTGCGGTGGATGATCATCGCATACTTAATGAAGATGGCTTACGTTACGAGGACGAGTTTGTAAAACATAAGATTCTTGATGCAATCGGTGATTTATATCTGCTCGGCCATAGTTTGATAGGTGCATTTAGTGGTTATAAATCTGGTCATGCACTGAATAATAAATTGCTGCGACACTTAGTTGCCGTTACGGATGCATGGGAAGAAGTAACATTTGAGGATGATGCAGAAGATGTACCGATTTTCTATAGTCGTCCGATTAGTGCGAGTTCCTAGACCACGAATTAGCAAACCCTTGTTCTCAGCCAAAGGACTGCTCTGATCATCCCTTTTCACTACTCTGATAGCCTCGAGAGGCGAGGTGTTGAAGCGCTTTCTGCAGTTCTAAGTCTTTGATATCTTTGGCGCATCGGTGGATATGTTCGGCGCTGTTTGTGGACAAATTCTCCGCTTTCATCGGATGGTTGCCACCATTGACTATGCTGCCTATTTTAACCTTTATTTGATTCAAGTATTCCTTTACAGTAAGACTTAGTTCTTGATTCAGCTGCTTTAGTATCTCTCGTTGCTGAAATCGAATAATGCTCGCCCGATTAGGGTCATCTGTGATGATCGTGAGGGTGCGATTGTCGATCCCAGCAACCCAACAGTGTCTAGCTAGGTCTTCAGGTAACTGCATTCTTACGCTCAAGGTGAGCCGATGTAGCAGTTTAGCTTTTTTTTGTAGATCTGCACTGATGTATGAAGAAAATTTTTGCATCAGACTTTTACATGGATTGTAAATAATGTTGGTGATAACTATTGATGAACAGGGACTTAAAATAATAAGTATAATGAATTAAAAATGAACATTATCATTTTCCCACGTCCGCAAACAAATCATATCTATGCAAAACCTTTGCATGGCTTAAATAAGATTGCTCTGTTTTTAGGAATTATAACGGTTTCGGCGGTTCTGTTGGGTGGTGGATATTTACTTGGTATTTCATTTGGACACAAGACGATACTCAACGAATGGAAGGCGGATGTAAGTGCTCAAAAAGAACGCCTACAATTAGCTAAACATGAAAGTGAAACGCATGTAGATGCATTGACAACAAAAGTGGGCTTGTTGCAAGCGCACGTTAATCGTATTGATGCCTTGGGTAATATGTTGGTAAGTATGGCAGGATTAGATCAAGACGAGTTTAGTTTTGATTCTGTTCCAGGTGTTGGTGGTGCAAATGCTACTCTTGAGGGTGAGCAGCATGTGGATATGGAAATCGACACAGTACTTGCCAGGTTGAATACAGAAATTGAAAATCGTGAGCACCAATTAAAAGTATTAAATGATTTATTGATTGATGAAAAACTAGAGCAAGAGACTCGACCTCAAGGTCGCCCAGTGATTCATGGCTGGATTTCATCTTATTTTGGCAAACGTACGAGTCCATTCACTGGTAAAACTGAGACCCACAGAGGCGTAGATTTTGCAGGCAAGGAAGGCAACGACGTCGTTTCAGTGGCAGGTGGTGTGGTCACTAAGGCAGGCAAAAAAGGCGCTTATGGTTATCTTGTAGAGGTTGATCATGGCAACGGCTATGTAACGCGCTATGGGCATAATCAGATGGTTCTAGTTCAAGTTGGTGAAGCAATAAGACGCGGCCAAGTGATCGCCAAATTAGGTAGTACGGGACGTTCTACCGGTCCACATGTGCATTTTGAAGTAATCAAAGATGGTGCACGTATTAATCCGATGAAATTTATCGAGTAAGAAAATCTCCGCCTGTAAAAACCAGCTAGTTGATCTTTATATAGCGATTTCTTTATTTACTTCTTTGTTAGTTCTTTTTTCACGCTAGTGTATAATTGCTAGCTTGCTTCTAACGTAAAACTAATATTCATATATCTAGATCTATTTTATCTGGCTGTAAATTTATCGAGTTGGCCTTTACTGAAAATTGTAGAGCCTAGGCCGAACTCTCTAATGCACCTCTAATCTAAGTAAGTATGTTTCAGAAAATATTTGGTAGTCGCAATCAGCGATTAGTCAAACAATACAGCAAAACGGTTAAAAAAATTAACGCTCTTGAGGACGCTTATCAGGCCCTTGATGATGAGGCCCTAAAGAATAAAACCACAGAGTTTCGAAGCCAAATCAATAACGGAACTAGTCTAGAAGAAATCCTTCCTGATGCTTTTGCAACAGTGCGTGAAGCCGCCAGGCGTGTCTTGGGTATGCGTCATTTTGACGTACAACTTATCGGTGGCATGGTCCTTAATGAAGGCAAGATTGCAGAGATGCGTACCGGCGAAGGGAAGACTTTAGTAGCTACGTTGCCAGTGTATCTAAACGCATTGGCTGGTAAGGGGGCGCATGTTGTAACGGTGAACGATTATTTGGCTAAGCGTGATGCAGAATGGATGGGAGAGGTCTATCGTTTCCTTGATATGAGTGTTGGCGTAGTTACTGGTGGCATGATGCATGAAGAACGCAAACAAGCTTATGCTGCAGATATTACTTACGGCACCAATAATGAATTCGGTTTTGATTATCTGCGTGACAATATGGAATTCGCTATCGAAGGTTGTGTTCAACGTGAGTTACATTTTGCGGTGGTGGATGAGGTTGATTCCATTCTAATTGACGAAGCACGCACACCATTAATCATTTCAGGTCCTACGGGTGAAAATTCTGAAATGTATATGGCGATTAATAAGCTGGTACCAAAGTTAGTTCGGCAACGAGAAGAAGAGGGGCCAGGTGATTACAGTGTTGATGAAAAAAGTAAGCAAATTTTTCTTACGGAGGATGGTCATCAGCACATTGAAGAGTTGCTTGCGGAGCAAAAGCTGTTGGGTGAAGGGGAAACGCTTTACGACACAACTAATATAAGCTTATTGCATCACGTCAATGCAGCGCTACGAGCACATGCGTTATTCCAAAAGAATGTTGATTATATCGTCAAAGATGGTCAAGTCATTATTGTGGATGAATTTACTGGACGCACGATGCCGGGTAGGCGTTGGTCTGATGGCCTGCATCAGGCGGTTGAGGCTAAAGAAGGTGTGAAGATCCAAAATGAAAACCAAACCTTAGCGTCGATTACGTTTCAAAATTATTTTCGTTTGTATGACAAGCTGTCTGGTATGACGGGTACAGCGGATACCGAGGCATTTGAATTTCAGTCCATCTATGGTTTAGAGGTAGTTGTAATTCCAACGCACCGAGAGATGGTGCGTGATGACATGGGTGATTTAGTTTATCTCACTCTAAATGAAAAATACGATGCGATTATTAATGATATAAAAGATTGCGTACAAAGAGGTCAACCGGTCTTGGTTGGAACGACTTCAATCGAATCTTCTGAACTCATTTCGAATGTATTAACAAAATCTAACATCGAACATCAAGTGCTCAATGCGAAGCAGCATGAGAAAGAGTCACACATCATTACGCATGCAGGTATGCCTGGCAAAGTTACCATTGCAACGAACATGGCAGGGCGCGGAACAGATATCGTTTTAGGTGGTAGCTTAGATGCCGAATTGCAGGAAAAAGGTGAAGAGATAGATGGTTCTGAAACAGATGTGATTAAAGCCGAATGGCAAAAACGCCATGACGCAGTGATCAACTCGGGCGGTTTGCACATTATCGGTACAGAACGCCATGAGTCGCGTCGTATCGATAACCAATTACGCGGTCGATCGGGTCGTCAAGGTGATCCTGGTTCAAGTCGTTTCTATCTTTCGATGGAAGATAATCTAATGCGCATATTTGCATCTGATAAAGTCCGCGGCCTGATGCAGAAATTAGGCATGCAAGCTGGTGAATCTATAGAGCATCCTTGGGTGTCAAAAGCCATTGAAAATGCGCAGCGTAAAGTGGAAGCACATAACTTCGATATTCGTAAACATTTGCTTGAATATGATGATGTTGCAAATGATCAACGTAAAGTGGTCTATGAGCAACGTCGTGACTTAATGCAAGAAGAAGATATTTCAGAAAATTTAGCTGCGATTCGAGAAGACGTTACTGATGTAGCGATTAGCGAATATTTACCTCCTGGGAGTATGGATGAGCAATGGGATGTAGAAGGTTTAACTAATGTATTTAAAAACGATTTTGGTTTGTCTTTCCCTGTTCAACAATGGCTAGATGAAGATGATGCTGTTGCTGAAGAAGAAATTCGTGAAAGGATACATCAGCGTGTAGCTAAACTATTTCAGGAAAAAGAAGATCGTGTTGGTCCTGAAATAATGCGCCGATTAGAAAAAGATATGATGCTGAAAGTACTAGACAATCGTTGGAAAGAGCACTTAGCGGCAATGGATTATTTACGCCAAGGAATTGGTTTGCGTGGCTATGCGCAAAAAAATCCTAAGCAAGAATACAAGCGTGAAGCATTCGGCATGTTTCAGGAAATGCTCGATCAAATTAAGCATGAAACCGTGTCTTTAATTTCTAGAGTTGAATTGCCAACCTTAGAAGAGATTAAAGCCATGGAAGCTGCACAACAGGTGCCGGAAAATATTCAATACCAACATGCAGAGGCAGATGATGTATTACATCCTGAGCAAAGCCCAGCGAGTTCACCTCAAGCTGGGGAGCAAGAAGTTGAAGCTAAACCACAACCTTTTAAACGTACAGGGAAAAAGATTGGCCGTAATGATCCTTGTCATTGCGGTTCCGGTAAAAAATTTAAACAATGTCATGGTAAGCTGACGTAGACAAGCTTCTGAATAAATCAGATATACGACTAAAATCAGTTTTTCCTATGGCAATCTCTTTACAGGCTCCTACAAATCTATTGCCAGTTCCAGGTATCAGAATTGCCACTGCAGCAGCAGGCATTAAATATCAGAGTCGTGATGATTTGGTGTTATTCGAAATTAGCGCTACTGCAAATACTGCAGTGGTACAAACTAATAATCAATTTTGTGCAGCTCCCGTGAGTGTTACTAGGGAGCATCTAGAAAGTTCGCAACCAAAATTTCTATTGATTAACTCGGGCAATGCAAATGCGGGACTTGGAAAGCAAGGTATTCATGACACTAATGAAACCTGTGCTGCGCTTGCTAGACTTGCTGAATGTAAAGTTATGGAAGTATTACCTTTTTCAACGGGTGTAATAGGCGAACGATTACCAGTAGAAAAAATTACTGAAAAAATTCCATCGTTAATAAACAAACTAAACGAAGATGCATGGTTAGATGCGGCAAATGCCATTATGACTACCGATACGATGGCGAAAGGTTGCTCTGAACAACTTAGTCTTGATGGAAATAATATTTTAATTACAGGTATTGCAAAAGGTTCGGGGATGATTCGTCCTGACATGGCAACAATGCTTGCTTATGTGGCGACTGATTTAATTATCAATGAAAAAGATTTGAATAAGTTCTTAGGCCAAGCGGTTGAGCAGTCGTTTCATTGCATTACGGTTGATGGAGATACTTCTACTAATGATGCTTGTGTGTTGATTGCAACAGGTAAGTCAGATAGACAATTTAATGATCTTTCTGAAAAATCAAAAGAAAAATTTATAAGCTCGTTGAATGCTACTTTTTTAAATTTAGCGCAAGCGATTATTCGTGATGGAGAAGGTGTCACGAAGTTTATTTCTATCAAAGTTGAACAGGCACAAAGTGAAACTGAAGCACGAGATATCGCTTTTGCGATTGCTCATTCTCCACTTGTAAAAACAGCAGCATTTTCGAGTGATCCAAATTGGGGTCGAATTTTAGCCGCTACTGGTAGAGCTTCAAAAGAGAAGCTAGATATTGAAAAATTATCCTTACATATCAATAAGATACAAGTTATTGCGGCGGGTGAGTTAGCAGCATCTTATAGTGAAGAATTGGGTCAACAAGAAATGCGAAAAGACGAAATTCAATTTCAAATAAAGTTAGGCAAAGGAGACTCTGCATTTACAGTGTGGACGACTGATCTTTCCTACGACTATGTAAAAATCAATGCTGAGTATCGCACTTAGATTTTAACTCATTGAATGAGTTCTTTAGCAAATCAAGAGTATATTCATGTTGTCGTTGGGATAGTTAAAAACGCTAGGCATGAAATTCTAGTAAGCCAGCGAAAAGCAGACACTCATTTGGGTGGTTTACTGGAGTTTCCAGGTGGAAAAGTAGAGAAGCATGAATCGCCTACAGATGCACTACATCGCGAATTATTCGAAGAGTTAAATATTAATGCATCAAGTTTTACACCGTTAATTCAAATTCCTTATAATTACCCAAGCAAAAAAGTTTTACTCGATGCATTTCTGGTAAATGATTATTCTGGAAAGGCTATTTCAAAAGAAGAACAGAATATTTTTTGGAAGCCTATCGATTCTCTTTACGATAATATATTTCCCGCTGCAAATTTTGGGATGATTCGTGCAATAAAACTTCCAAATAAATTCCTAGTTACTCCTTCTTATTCAAATGACTCAAAATTTTTAGAAAAGTTTGAAAGTATAATAAGTAAGAAATCAATTCAAATTATTCAATTGCGTTCACATGAGTTAGCTGATCAAGAATATAGAAGACTCGCTAAAGAATGTGCAGGCTTATGTGTCAATAACGATGTGAAATTAATATTAAATCGAGATGAGAGATGTGTATCAGATTTAAATGTAGCAGGGCTACACTTGACGAGTGAGAGGTTACTTAAAGCACGGAAACGGCCATTGGAGTCAAAGTATTTGGTTGGAGCATCTTGTCATAATCTCGAAGAAATTCAGCATGCAAATAAGCTTGGAGTAGATTACATTTTTATAGGACCAGTTTTAGAAAAGCCTCAAAGTGAGAAAAGTACTATATTAGATTGGGATGGTTTTACTAAGTTAGTAAATTCTTGCCAGGTTCCAGCCTATGCTATAGGAGGAGTAGGGCTGAATCACCTAGATAAAAGTATTCTGTTTGGAGGACAAGGTATTGCCTCGATTAGGGCTTTATGGAAGCTTTAAAAATAAAAATGAACCATCTTTGTTAGAAAGTACAGCAGGCAAGCCTAAAGTCAACGTTAGTATGGATTTGTTTGGGGGTGGAATTTGGATTTTCTTGATTTAGAAAGCGAATCGAAAAACGGTGTTTGCCTGCACTGCATTCGGGAAAAAAATTGTGTTTTTTATTAATCGCAATTCTAATTAATTGATTAGGTGCGCTAGGGTCCAGGGTTTGGTCATAAAAACCTTTCTGCGCAGATTGATCAACAAATTGCGTGCTTTCTCTAATTAAGTGAAGCCCTCTTCCAACACTTTCCTGAACAATTTCAAATGGAGCAATCCATTCCAATAATACTTTGTTGCGTTGCTCAAACGGTAAGCAAAGCCAATGATGGTATTCAGGTAAATCAAAGTCACATGTACCGCCCGGGATTACGGCTCGCTGTCGAATACTATTAATGAAATCATTCTCTTTAAGATGATTACCTATTTGTCCACGTACGGCATGCAATTTGTCAAAGGTTTGCTGGTGTGTGGTTAAGATTTTGGATAATTTCTCAGTATTGAGTTTTGGTTTGCTGGCAAGTTGTTCTAATGAGTCGATTTGTCTTTTAAGCTCTTTTAATAGCTCTTGCTTGAGGTCACCTCTTGATACCAGGCTTAATATTTCAATTAAGGTTAATAGTGCGGCATGTGAATCTGAGCCATTTTCTTGTTTGGCAAAAAAACAAAATTGCTGAGTGAGTTGCTCATAGCGCAGAAAAGTTCGCATCCTCTCATTGAGAGGTTGTTCATAGTATATTTCATGTAGATCTGGTGTATCGCTCACAGCTTATTTTATGGTTTTGCTTAATTCAGTATATTTTTTATGTAAAGAACTAGCTTTTTCTTTTATATCATCAATACTACCACTATTTTCAATTACATCATCTGCTAGTGATAAACGCGTGTCTCGATCTATTTGAGAAGCAATAATCTTTTTGACATGTGATTCGTTGCATTGATCACGTAGCATTACTCGTGAGATTTGTTCTTCAACTGTACAGTCTACTACTAATACTCTATCAAGGAATTCAGTACGCTGTGTTTCTAGTAATAATGGAATCACAACAATGCAATAATCTGCCTTAATCTCACTAATATTTTTATTAATTTGTTCGTAGACTAAAGGATGTAGGAGCTTCTCAAGTTTGTTGCGTAGAACTGAATCAGAAAAAACTGCTTGTCTTAGCTTATCTCTTAATAACTGATTGTGTTTATCTACAAACTCTGAACCAAGTTGTGTAGAGATTTTATCGATTACTTGCTTAGATTGTGTGAGTTCTCTAGCAATGATGTCGGCATCAATAATAGGAGTGTTGAACTGCTGATGAAAGAGATCTGAAACTAGGCTTTTTCCACAACCAATTCCGCCTGTGAGGCCTACTATCAGCATTGTTATTAAGAGTTATTTATATCGTTTTGTCTAAATATAGGGCAATAAGCTGATTACCGTACAGCATTGCAATCCATCCTGCTATAGCAAGATAAGGGCCAAAAGGAATGGGTTGGCTACGTTCCTGTAATTTGGTCACGATCATCATAATGCCAATGATGGCTCCAACAGCAGAAGACAATAGGATGATTAGAGGTAGACTTTGCCAGCCTAACCATGCACCAAGGGCTGCAAGCAATTTAAAATCTCCATAACCCATGCCTTCTTTGCCTGTGATGAGCTTGAATAAATGAAATACAGACCAGAGTGCCAAATAACCAAAAATAGCACCTAAGACACTAGAAGTTAGATCGATATAGATTGTGAATGTATTAAAGATAATGCCTAACCATAGCAGTGGTAGTGTCAAGTTATCAGGTAGCAGATGAGTTTTTATATCTATACCGCTTAATGCGATTAAACTCCATGTGAATAAAATGCCACCGAAAGCTTGCCAGCTGAAACCAAACTTCCAAACAACTATCGTGGTTAGAATAGCAGTAAGGAGTTCTACAAAAGGATATTGAGGTGAAATTTTTATACCACAATTACTGCATTTCCCTTTTAGAAATAAATAACTAATGATTGGGATATTTTCTATTGCTTTGACTTGGTGATCACATGAAGGGCAATGCGACCTAGGTACACAAAGGTTATATTTTCCCTGTGAAAGTATTTCTTTATCAGGGGACAGTAGTTCTTGGCATTCACTTTTCCACTGTCTTTCAAGCATTATAGGTATGCGATGAATGACAACATTTAGAAAACTGCCAATGAATGCACCAATAATAAAACTATAAAGCAGTAACAGCTTTGTGTTACTTGCAATATAGATTAAGACAGGACTATCTAATAAACTCAAGATAGTTTAAAAATCTAATTAACTTTTGGGTGAGCCTTATACTACCGCACCAAGCTTGAAGATTGGTAAATACATTGCAATTACCAAGCCACCTACTACCACACCAAGTATTGCCATAATCAATGGCTCTAACAGACTACTTAAGCCGTCTACTAAGTTATCTACTTCTTGCTCATAGAAGTCGGCAACTTTGCCTAACATTTCATCCAACGAACCTGATTCTTCACCAATTGCAACCATTTGCACCACCATATTAGGGAACAACCCAGTTGAGCGCATGCTTTGTTGTAATTGTGTTCCAGTAGCAACTTCGTCTTTCATGCGTAGTGTAGCTTCTTGATATATAGCATTACCTGTAGCACCTGCTACAGAATCCATTGCTTCTACTAATGGTACGCCTGCAGCGAACATTGTCGCAAGAGTTCTAGCAAATCTTGCAATTGCAGATTTCTCTAATATTTGCCCAACAACTGGAATTTTAAGTGATGCTTTATCTAATCCGCGTCTAAATGCTGCAGAACGCTTTTTTGTGTTAATGAATACAAATACTAATCCTCCAATACCAAATAAAACTAACCACCAATACGCTTGCATAAACTCAGATAAATTTATGACCATCTGGGTAAATGCAGGTAGATCTGCACCAAATCCTTGGAAAAGCTCTTGGAACTGAGGTACTACGAATAAGAGAAGAATTCCAGAAACGATAAAAGCCACGACTAATACTGCAGTTGGGTAAAACAGTGCTTTTTTAACTTTACCTTTTAATTCTTCAGTTTTTTCTTTGTAAGTTGCAATTTTGTCTAAAAGTGTTTCAAGGGCACCAGACTGTTCACCTGCGTCAACCAAATTACAAAATAAATCATCAAAGTACTTAGGATGTTTTTCTAGAGAGTGTGATAAAGCTGTGCCTGATTCGACATCATTTTTAATATTCATGATGAGTTCTTGCATAGCTGGTTTCTCATGGCCTCTTCCGATGATTTCAAATGCTTGAACAAGAGGCACACCTGCAGTCATCATAGTTGCGAGCTGCCTAGAAAATACAGCAATATCTTTTGGGATAATTTTTTTACCTTTGCTACCAAATAATGGCTTAGGTTTCTTCTTTACTTTAAGAGGGTTTATACCTTGTCTGCGAAGGTCTGCTTTGAGTAGAATCTCATTAGATGCCTGAGCTTCACCTTTAACACGCGTGCCTTTACGATCTACACCTTCCCATACGAAAATCGTAGCTTGTGCAGTTGCTGTTGCAGTAGCCATAAATTAATCCTTTGTAACTCTGTTTAATTCTTCAAGGCTAAGTATTCCTTCACGTACTTTATTCAACCCAGAAGCTCTCAAATCATTAAATCCTTCTTTATCTGCTTGTTCGGCAAGTTGTATTGAATTTCCATTTCCCATAATTAATGTTCCCATTTCTTCTGAGATAGCCAATACTTGGAAAATGCCTGAACGGCCCTTATATCCAGTATTGTTGCATTGATCACATCCGCCCGCTTTGTATATTTTTAAATCATCTTATTTCCGATTCTAAAAAGCCTTCTTCGATTAACGCTTCTTTTGGAACATCATCTACTACTTTGCATGGTTCACACAAACGTCGAGCTAAGTCGTTGGGCAATAATCAAGCTAACAGCTGAAGCAATATTGTATGGAGGAACACCCATATTCGCCAATCTCGTAAGTGTTTGTGGTGCGTCATTTGTATGCAAAGTTGAAAGCACTAAGTGACCCGTTTGAGCTGCTTTAATAGCGATTTCTGCTGTTTCTAAGGTCTCGAATCTCACCTACCATAATGATATCAGGATCTTGACGGAGGAAAGCACGTAAGTGCGGAAGCAAAGGTTAGTCCCACTTTTGGATTGACATTTACTTGGTTCACACCTGGCATGTTAATTTCTGCTGGATCTTCCGCAGTAGAAATATTTCGGTCTGCAGTATTTAGTATATTCAGACCTGTATATAAGTGAAACTGTTTTACCACTACCTGTTGGTCCCGTTACAAGGATCAAGCCATAGGGCTTAGATAGTGCATTTAAATAAAGTTGTTTTTGGTCTTCTTCGTAGCCTAGTGCATCAATACCTAAAGTAGCACTAGTTGGATCTAAAATACGTAATACAATTTTTTCACCAAATAAGTGTTGGACAAGTGTTAACACGAAAATCAATTGCCCGCTTTCTTTGAAAGCTGCATTTTAATTCTGCCATCTTGTGGGATACGGCGTTCAGAAATATCTAAACGCTAGACATGACTTTTAATCTTGCCGAAATTCTTGGTGCTAAGTTTTGAGGAGGGTTTGCAATTTCCTCTAGTACACCATCGACACGAAATCTAACTCTATATACTTTCTCATATGGTTCAAAGTGAATATCTGATGCCTTTTTGTTAATTGCATCGAGAAGCACTTTATTAACAAACCGTACGATCGGTGTATCATCTACATCTGAATCACCAGTATCTTCAATTTCTTCATCACCGCTTGCTTACATCTAGATTATCTAAGTCATCATCTAGCAAGACCATCCATATCTAAGTGACTTATCGCCCAAGCTCGAGCGCTTTCTCGATTATGGTTTCTAACTTATCTTCTTCAACTAGAACTGCTTCAGTGGTAATACCTGTATTAAATTTAAATTCATCCAGTGCAGCCTAAATTCATCGGGTCAGAAATAGCTACAAATAGTCGATTACCTCTTTTCTGAATTGGGAGCGCATGATGTTGACGAATTAATTTTTCAGGAACGAGGTTGCTTGGTAAAGACTCTAAATCTAAAGAATTAATATTTAATAAAGGAATACCAAATTCGTTTGAAGCAGAGTGCGCAAGATCACTTGAACCTACAAGTTCATTTTTGACTAAGTATGTAGTTAGAGGCACACCATTATCATGAGCCTCTTTTTGGGCATTGGCAGCATCTTGCTCTGTGACAAATCCATCATTGATGAGTCTGCGTGAGAGCCCGCTAATTCTTATTGAAGATGCGGCGGTTGCCATTGGATTTGTGGTGTTAAAAATCTAGTAATTATCTGAATTTATACATGTTATCCGAAAGTGATGCCATGTCAAACTATAGTGTACTTTAAGCCGCTAGAATGCTCGGTATGCAGGATAACCGTTATTAATAAAGCATAGTATTTTGTGCTAAATCAGCAATTTTTGTTTGATGATCCTGAGTGGTATAAAAACTATGATAATTGGTAATGATTTTGCCTGGAGGTAAAACTCAGTATTGATCAAATGGCCGCAATATATGTCAAGTTTAGTAGACTGAAATATTCAGCCATTGGCACTACATACTGAAATCCGATAGAAATATTTCTGATTATGAAATTAAAACAAATTTCCAGATTATGAAAATTTTCTTAAGTATGGTTTGAAAAGGTTGTGAGTTTAATTGGCGTATAATTAATAATCAATTTTATAGTATATCGATCAATTCGGAAATATTTTAGTTAATAGTGATTTCCAGCATGGTTTTTTGCACATGCTAAATATTAATTATTTAAAAGCTAATAATTCATTCCATGTAAAAATTTGATTTTTTAAACTCCAGTTAATTTGGTATTCCTCGCGAGACTTTAAACATCCTTTTTGTAATTTATTATATAGCTTTGTATCTGTACATAATCGTATCATTTCATCTGCTAGCGCATCACTATTATAAGGCGGAATCAGTAATGCGTTATATTCATGAATAAAAATACCAGGAATATCGCAAACATTAGTTAATATAGAGGGGACTCCACAATGCATTGCCTCAATAGCTGCTGCCGGCAAAGCTTCTATTTCTGATGCTAATATGAAGATGTGAGAAGTATTCAGGAGCGTATTAATATCATTTCTAAATCCTAAAAATTTTATATTTCTATTTAGATTTAGTGAGTTACTTAATTTTTCTAACTCAGGCTTAATAGGGCCATCACCAACTATTGCAAATAATATATTTGGATATCTTTTTTTTACTTTATGGGTTGCATGAATTATTAAATCTATGTTTTTGCGCTTGATAATTTGACCTATATAAATGAAGTCCCATTCGTAAAATTTCGGTTTATTATCAATTCTAAATAGCGCAGGGTCATGATAATTTTTTAATTCGATTAGTTTTTTATTTGGGATATTTTGTTCAAGTAAAATTTCTTTAGATTTTGGGCCCATAAAGGCAATCATATTTGAATTTTTTATAGACCATTTTATTGGAAATGAATAAATAAATTTATCAAGGTAGCTATGAATGTCTTTTCCTATTGGACAGACTATACAATGAGTGCTGGTAAGTTTTCCCGCAATTACAGCAGAAATGCCATGTGCTATTAATTGAATACCTATAATGGCATCAATATTGCGAGATCTTGATACTTTTAAAAGTGTTAAAAGTCTCCAAATTTCGAATAATATAGTTATTTTTTTTATGCCTACTGGAGGTGATATATTAATAATTTTATCTGTGTATTTGAGCTTGTTTTTTCTAACCAAAATTATATTTTCAATGAGGTCATTTTCAACTAACCCAACTATTTTGGTCTGTAGCTTGTAATCACTTAGACCTGCAGTAATTAGAATGGTTTTGCTATTCACGTGCTGATTTAATGGCTGTAACGAAATTTGCCACGAATCTAACCATGTATAAAATCTTTGCACTAATTTTATTGACGATTGGATCTATCTTGAGGGCAGGTGCATTCAGGCCTTCTAGCAAATCAACAGGCGTTTCAATAAAAAGACTTGATAAAGGAGTGACACTCATTTTTCTTAAATAAGTTTGGCGATTGAAAACATATATCTTTCAAGGCCTTCACTAACATAGGAGTGTTATTAATAATTATTAGCTCTAAATAGTTAAATATTAAACTAATCTATTTAAATTTTATTTATTGTTTTGATGGACGCAACTCATTTTCATGCCATATTTGCCAATACAATAAAAAATGAAAAACTTAAGAAATAAAGCAGCAGATAATATAATATGGATATGCAGTGTATTGCGGCCATAAAAATATATTAAAACAGACAAAACAGATAACAATGTAAGTACTGATATCATAGAAAAAAGACGCAACTTCAAGTCAAATGAGGTATGTAAAGCTTGATAAAAGCCCAAAAAGAGTGATGCGCACTGACTAAATCCAATAATAATCATATATAACATCAGACCAGAATAGGAATCAGGTAGAATATATTCTGTTATATATGCGTAAACAATGGTTAGAATGAGAATAGCTAACCCATACATTCTTAAACTTCTAGACGCTTCTGTTATTTTCTTTCGTAATTCAAAATGATCACCGTTTGCTAACAATTTTAAAACTACAGGTGTGTTTTGAGCGATTATCGCAGATCGGGCTGCTTGAAAGGGCACAATCACTTTAAGTGAAATTGCTAACACCGCTGCTTCTTTTAGTGCTCCCATGCCGCGTAAAAATGGAATTATCCCGCTATGAAATAAAGACACAAGTAAAGTCAAAATTACGTAGGATAAATGATCATAATGTGTACTAATTACATCACGCGCTTTAATCTCTGCTGCTTCAAATTGAAATTTTTTGCTATTAATTCCTTTAAACTCTAATTGGATTAGGATAAACGATAATGTGCTAGACAGAATTAGTGCCATGGTGACAAATATTAAAACAATATTAAGATTTAGTGGGAAGATTGCATAGAGAATAATTGTAGTTAAATGTGGTAAAACACCTCCTACTAAAATCGACCATCTCTGAATCTCAATACTTTTTAGAACTGTTTCTCCAAACCGTAGTAACGACGTCAACAATGAGATTACTATCACGAATATGATTTCGTTATTCAGTAAGTTTGTAAAGCTTAAAAGTATGCCCAAAGCAAGCATGAAAACGCTTGAAAATAGTACTATTCTTGTATAGTGCCATATCAAGAATTTCTTTTGCCCCTTACTTTGTAAACGAGGGACATTCCGCATACTAAGGCCAGAGCATCCTAGCCCTAAAATAACAGCTATAATGGAAGCCAGTGCGAGTACAGAAGCATAAATTCCAAACTGACTAACACTTAATTTGTTCGCAAGAATAATTATATTCAAGTACGCTAGCAATATGCCCAATATGCGAAGCGCGAATATCTGAAATCCTAAATCAAAATGACTTAGTATTTGTTTAGAAAAAATCACACAGACACTTCTATTCCATATTCAGTTACATTAATATTATATTTAGCATAAAGAAGTTCATTTAAATATCGATCATTTTTATTGATAAATTCTCTGACTAAGTCGTCGACTTCAGATTTTGTAAACCCTTCATCACTTCCATAAAAGTTATCTGTTATATAATCTATTTTCTCGTTTGTTACAAAGCCGTTATTGTGCAAATAAAAAAGTACACTAGCTAATAATCTTTTCAATAAAAATATATAAGATGTTTTTTTAACTTTTATATTATCTATCAATAAATTTGACCAGCCTCCTTCGCTTCTTTCAAGAATATGACATAATGCAAAGTACGTTCTAGGGATAGACATACCAAGATGAGTTGAAAACAATACTCTCATACCTTTTTCAACTTGTTCCGTTTGTTGCGCGAAGACGTTATTTTGAATCGCGTCAAAGTTTTTAATAAATTTTTCAGGTTTTATAAAGTTGTAATATTTATAATGCTCGCGCCAATGGCCAGTATAATCATCTATTAGGTCCAGGCAATAAACTCTTTTGCCGGCTAAAACACTTTCAAAAAAAGATGTAGAAAGAAACTGTGCTACAACATCTGTACCTGCTATTATTTCTGAGAAAGGCTCATGCTGACTGATTTGAACATTATTAAACTCCAAAAGTTTCGAGTAGGCCTCTACCGGTTCACCAGGATGTAACCTAACTATAATGTTACATGTCGGGTGATTCTTAGCAACCGACTCAATTACATAATAGAACTTTTTAAATGCTTCAGAATAAAACTCTCTTAACCTAAAATTTTTGTCATATTTGTAAACTTTAAGAATACTTTTGTATTCAGCATCTTGCATATTCGCTAGTGTGAAATCTGATACAAAAACAATTTTATTTTTTTGTTCTTCGCGACAACTAGTTGAGGATCTTTCAGAATGTGTCAATAAATCGAATTTAGGGCATCCAGTTATATATATGCGATTAGGATTAATTTTAGCCTTATTAACTAGTAATTCGGCAAGATTTCTACCCCAAACTATGTGAAAATCAATGTCTCTATTATATTTGCTTAAAGCGTTTAAATTTAACTTCTCGTTATAAAATCGTTTATCAAACAGCTGCTCACTATGCCACTTTACAAGCTTGGCTTTGCTATAATATTTCCAAGCTAAAGTGTAATGTGTTCTATTGCTATTATATGAAGGTGTTACAAGTATATTAGATTTTTTTTTAATTGTTTTAATAAATTCACTCTTGCCATTAAGCCATACAGGATCTTGATAAGTCGGGTGTAATTCAATCCCACCATTTTTTTCAAACAAAGACTTCAAAATTATAATGTAAGGTAATTCTCGAAGTTTTGTATCTATTTGTATAGTAATATTTTTTTTCATAATTCTTTTATAGAATTTAATATTCAAACACTGAAGAAGCTTTTCTGATTTTTGTCAGTAAAATATTTTTAAGTTTAATTGATCTAAATTCTTAGGCTGCTTAGTCAAACAGTTGCTACTGATCGTTTGCTATGTATGCCAATTTCATTGGCGTGCCCATTTTTAGCTCACAATTAACTTTTTTCCCAATTAGCTCATTATAGTATTTAGGAGAAAGCCCGAACCCTGGCCGAATACATTTCATGTTATCAGAGGTTAATATGCTGCCTTTATCAATATTCTTTACAATGTATATCGATCTTCGAAAATTCAAAGAGGCTTTTTCTGACTCTATCGGGCCATATGTCACCTTTCCTAGGGATTGAAAAGTATGATCAATCTCTTCGCATAATAGCTTGAATGTTTTCTCGTTAGCTGAAAATGCACCATCTACGCTTTCATTATTCATAGACAAACTTAAGTGCTTTTCAATTACAACTGCTCCCAATGCAATACTTGCTATTGAAGCAGTTGTTCCTATGGTATGATCGGAATACCCTACCAAACACTTATATTTGTGTTTTAAATCATTTATTGTAATAAGATTTAAATCTATGTGTTCAGCAGGGTATTTACTTGTACATTTAAGTAAAACTAAATCATTACATCCGTTGTCTCTTGCGCATTCCACGGCATCTGTAATTTCGCTCTCATCAGCCAGCCCTGTAGAAATAAATAGCGGTTTTTTTGTTTTTGCTACTTTCTCAATTAAAGGTAAATCTACATTCTCAAATGATGCGATTTTATAGCAAGGTACATCTTGGTTTTCCAAAAATTCAACTGCAGACTCATCAAAAGGGCTGCTGAACGCTATCAATCCTAAATTTTTTGCATAATCAAAGATTTCTTTATGCCAATCCCATGGGATAGATGCTTTCTTATATAAATCATATAAGTACTCTCCACGCCATAAACTTTCCTGTGAGGTAATTTTAAAATCATCTTTTTTAATGTTTAATGTCATTGTATCGGGTGTATAAGTTTGCAGTTTAATGGCTGATGCACCGGATTTAGCCGCGGCATCTACTATTTTTAATGCGATGTCTAGAGATTGGTTGTGATTTCCCGACATCTCTGCAATTACAAAAGGCTCGCAACCCTCGCCAATAGTTTTATCTTCAATTTGTATCGATCTGATTTTCAAAATTTAGTCATAAATTGTGTTAAAAATGTAGACATCTCGATTCTTATCAAACTTAAATCCAGTTTTTTGAAATAATCGATGTGAAACTTTATTATCTTCGAGGACAGTGGCAATTAAGGATTCGTTTCGGTGAATATATTTTAATAGATTTATAGCTATTTTACCCAAGCCACGACTTCTCATTGAGGGAGCAATTGCAATAGAAATTTCAAACTCTAACTCTTTAGATTCTAGCTGATCAAGTCTTATATAACCGGCTGGTTTAGAGTTGCAGATAATTATGTAAAATACACATTTTGTGTCTGCTATTTTCGACTCAAACCAAATTGCATGTTCATCCCACGTTGGTGTTTCTGTGTTTCTGGAATACTGACGTGTTGTGTTATTAGATTGCCATTCGTAAAGCATACGAGCATCATCTTCGTTTACCAATCTAAGATAAACTTCTTCTTCAGTTTTCAGAGTTGCTGGTGAAATTCTTTGCGCAACTCTATATATACCATTACCGTCAGTTATATTAAAACAATTTTCAACAAGTGAGTTATATCTTGATCTATCATCAATTAGACTTTTTAATGAAGAATGTAGATTCTTCATATAGTCACAATCTGTGCGTCCTAAATTTATTACAGCTCCGTATTTCTCTAATTTTTCAGCTGTTTTTATTTGATTATCTGCTGCCACTATTAACAATGTTGGGAGTCCAAGACAACATCGCTCTATAGCAGTAGTTCCTGCTGCACCGATACATAAGTCACTTTCTGTCATAAGTTGAGCCATATTCTCAATGTTGACTAAAACATCTGTTTGCCATTTCATCTGTGCAGCTTGTTTTTTTACAGCTTCAATCCAAGGCGCGTGTTCTCCCATAACAATAACAATTCGGCAATCTTGCGGTAAGATACAGTCTTGTAAATTATTTAGAATACACTCTGTTATATTATCCTTGTCGACACCACCCAAAGTAATTAACAATTTCTTAAGTTTTAGAGTTTTTCGTCGCTTAGAGTTGTGTTTTCTTAACTGAACAAACTCAGGACGTAACAAAGCGTATTGTGAGCCTGTCAAAAGTGTACACCGTGTCGATGTAAGGTTTTTGTAATCCTTTTTTGACCGTCCTAATGTTTGATCAAGCAGCAAATCACAGACATGGGCTCGATTAGCTAAATCATCAATGACCATCATTTGTTTGCAGTAAGGGTGGAGTATTTGTTCCCAGACTTTATCTAATGCGTAGTGATCCACAATAATCCAATCAATGGGATTTGCTGAGATTTTTTTTACTATATTTAGCGTTTCATTGGCATCTGTGTGTATGTTAGTGCCTAACCAATGTTGATAATCAATTGGCTCAATATGTACGCCATCAATATTTTGTTCTTTGAGTGGCAAGCGATGTGTTTCATATCCCCTTTGTTCAATATAGTCCGCTATATTTCCCTCATGAAAACGGGTTATGAAATAGCAGTTGACTCCCTGTTCACTCAATGAATCGGCTAATGTTAAGCACCGCATAACATGACCACTACCTATCTGGATGGATGCATCACACCGAAATACAACTAACACTTTTATACAGGTTCGCTAAATTTTTCTAAAAAAATTGATTGTGCCTTTTGATAATCTCCTACGTCATCTATATCTATCTGGAAATTTTTATGGACTTTTAGGCGGTTACCATAAAATGTTTTTTCTGTTAAGAATGAATTTCGACGAGCCCAATAAAAGCTACCATTACTAACTGTAAAATCAGGAAGTTCTTGTGATTTCTTGGTTTGAAATTCAGGCCACATACTCTTCCAGTATGTGCCATCTTGAATTAATGCTTTAGAAGGGGGGTAATTATATGGTGAGACACCCATTACAAAATCAGCAATAGGCTGCGAATTCATTTTTTTATAAGAAGCAATTAGCGTTTCGTTGTTAAGAAATAGTGCTGTAGCGTATATACAGCAAAAGGTGTCAATATTCTCATATTCTTTAGTTGTTAATATTTGAGTGCACACCTCAACAACTGAGGAATGATCTTGGGCAAGTTCTATTGGTCTGTTGAGAATATGCACAGAGTATCTCGATGTTATCTCTGCAATCTCATGATCTTCGGTTGAAACGATAATTTCACTGAAAAGGTTGCTTTTTTGGGCAGCTTCTATTGGGTAAGCTATCATAGGCTTACCCATTACCGGAAGTATGTTTTTCCTTGGTAATCTTTTTGAACCACCTCTTGCAGGTATAATTGCAATTGGTTTTTTTTCTTCCATATCGGTTAGCTTATGTCTTTTATGCGTAACATGTGCCCAGCTGGAAGATTTTTGTTTAATTTTAACATTCTAACGGTTTCAAATTGATCAGGTGTTATACCAAAGCCTGGTCGCCTAAATTCGATATCACATTCATTGAGACATTTACCAGCATTTGAGTTGTTAACCAAGAAAGCACTGCGTCTTAACGCATCACGTTTTTTCTTCTCTTCTGAATGTAAAACTCTTCTGTATGTGCCCAATGCAATTTCAACTTCACGTATAGTCTGAATAAAGTTAGGCATTTCTTCAGGTTCTATAGACATAATATGTTCAACACTGCGCGTTGTTCTATCTTCTGTAATCGTTTTTTCTATGAGATTTGCTCCTAATGCAACTGCTGCAATATCCATTTCATTACCGGGTGTATGATCTGAGAATGCAACAGGATAAGGAAACATTTTTTTTAATGTAGAAATAGTATTTAGGTTAATGCTTTCGATTCTTGCGGGGTAACCTGATGGGCATTGATGTATAATAATATTTTCGTTATTTTCTTCTCTAATCACGTCTATAGCTGCTTCTATTTCCCCGATAGAAGCCATTCCCGTGTCAAGCTGAATACACATTCCTGTCCTTGCTGCACGTCTTATTAGAGGAAAATGATTCACATCGGAAGATGCAATTTTTATAGAATGACATTGCAAATCGACGAGAAAATCTATTTCATCGTCAAACCCAATTGTTGCAAAAAAAGCCATACCTAAGTTATCGCTATATTTTTTTACTTCTTTCCATTCTGCATTTTCTAGGTAGCGTCTTTTTAAAATATCATAAAGCGGTTCCTCTATTGTTTCCATTTCCCCCGTTGTTTTGTCCTTTAGAACATCATAGGAAAACAGCTGTTTTTTATCTGAAACTAATCTATCGGGATCTAATATTTGAACTTTAACTGCATCTGCGCCTGCTTCAGCGGCATATTTAATTAACCTCTTAGCTGAATCAATACCACTATGAGTTGGGCCAATTTCAAAAGTAATGAAACAAGGAGCATCATCTCCTATTTTTTTTTGCCCTATGTGAAACATTTTCTTTTATTATTTAATTGAGCTAGTGATATCTTCAATCACTTGCTCTTGGGTTTCTGTTTTTAAGCTGGGGAAAATTGGCATGCTTATGGCTTCTTGATAGTACCGTTCTGCTTCAACAAAATCACCCACCTTAAATCCCATTTTTAAATAATAGGGCTGTGTATGTACGGGGATATAATGTATGTTCACTCCTATTCCCTGTTGGCGTAAAATATCAAATACTTGTTTTCGTGTTTTTGAGATTTGATCTAGCTTTAAGCGAATAACATATAGATGAAAACTAGAGTAACTGTCAGTATGTTGCCATGGAAGGGTTATAGGGAAGTCTTTGATTAAGTTGTTGTAGCGCTCTGCAATTTTATGTCGTGCTGCAACAAATTCGTCAATACGTTGCATTTGACTGATGCCTAATGCGGCCTGTAGATCTGTCATACGGTAGTTAAAGCCTAGATCTATTTGCTGATAATACCAATCACCATCAGGATTATGCGTCATATGCTTCGGATCTCGAGTAATGCCGTGATTACGTAGCAAAGCAAGTTTATTTGCGAGTGACTGGCAATTCGTCAAGGCCATTCCGCCTTCTGCAGTTGTGATAATTTTAACTGGATGAAAGCTGAAAATTGTAATGTCACTATAGCGACAGTTACCAATAGGCTCACCTTTATATTTTCCACCAATTGCGTGGGAAGCATCTTCAATGATACGGAATCCGTATTTTTTGCCAAGCTGATGAATTCTTTCCATTTCACACGATTGGCCACAGAAATGAACAGGAATGACAATTTTAGGTAATTTTCCAGTTTGTTTAGCAGCAGTAAGCTTGTTTTCGAGGTGCTCTATACTTATATTATATGTACGTGGGTCAATATCGATAAAATCAACAGTTGCGCCACAGAATAAGGCGCAGTTTGCGCTTGCTACAAAGGTAATTGGACTTGTCCAAACAACATCTCCCTCGCTAGCGCCTAATGCAAGACAGGCGATATGCAAAGCCGAGGTTGCACTATTCACTGCAACTGCATATCGACTGCCGCAATAGTCGCCAACTGATTGCTCGAATGCTGGTACTGCAGGCCCCTGTGTTAGGCAGTCAGATTTCAAAACATCAACAACGGCCTGAATATCAGCTTCGCTAATAGACTGGCAGCCATATGGAATAAAGCTCATCAGATATTTCCGATTTTAACTTTATTGACTTTGATCCAATTGCGTAGTGTTTCGATGTTCATCCAATCATCATTGGTGTCACTAGCATATCTAAAGCTATCAGTTACTTGGTTTCCATCTTTAATTCGCCTTGAATCTTGGCTCCAATTATTAATGTTAGGAAGAATTTTGAAGTATCTTGGGTACTCATAAGTGTAATAGGAATCTTCCGCACTTATCATTTGTTCATGTAGTTTTTCTCCAGGGCGAATTCCAATAATTTCGTGTTTAGCATTTGGTGCAATAGCAAGTGCAATATCAATAAGTTTCATGGACGGAATCTTCTTTACATAAATTTCGCCTCCTTCCATATCATCGAATGAGTGCCATACCAATTCCACACTTTCCTCTAAAGTAATCATGAATCGTGTCATACGCTCGTCTGTTATTGGTAAAGTCCCGGTCTCAGCAATAGAGAGAAATAAAGGTATTACTGAACCACGTGAACCCATAACATTTCCGTAACGAACGACAGCAAACTTCGTTTCTTTGCCTCCCGCATAGGAATTTCCCGCAACAAATACTTTGTCGGATGCCAGCTTAGTAGCGCCATATAGGTTGACAGGACTGCTAGCTTTATCAGTAGATAGTGCAACTACTCGCTTTACACCTTGATCTATACAAGCATCAATCAGATTCATTGCGCCATTAATGTTAGTTTTTATGCACTCAAATGGATTGTATTCAGCAGTTGGTACAATTTTAGTTGCAGCTGCATGAACTACATAATCAACCCCATCAAGTGCACGATAAAGGCGATCTTTATCACGAACATCGCCAATGAAAAAACGTATACGATCTTCTCCTTGGAAATTTTTTGCCATTTCCCACTGTTTCATCTCATCTCGTGAATAAATGATAATTTTCTTAGGATTGTATTTAGCTAGCGTCATTGGGGTGAAAGTTTGGCCAAATGAACCCGTACCACCCGTAACTAAAATTGTTGAGTTTGTTAGCATGCTTTTAAGTTTTATACGACTATTATAAAAAGTTACTTTTAATCTAGATTTGTCATACTATCTCTTGAGATTTATTGGCTATAATAGCCTTAATTCAAATAACATTTGTAATCCGTTCAGCAGCATATTTAGCAACATCGATCGTATTTTTTCTTAACTTATTAGAGGAAGAAATTAATTTCTCATCACTTATGTATAGAGCTTTATCTATTGCTTTTTCAATATTTTCCCATTCTAAATCTTTCGATTTCACTAGTAGCCCATATTCTTTTTCTTGTTCATTTATATATCCTCTACTCGTATTTGCAGCGTAAACTGCAGGAATTCCTAATATAACTGCTTCTGATGCCATTGTTGCGCTTTCACCAATAAAAGCTTTACATTGAGATAAAACATGATGAATATCAGAAACTTGACCGTTGTATTTAAATTTTTCTAGCTTTGGGGAAAGTTTTGATTCCGACGAAATTAAAACGTTACCCATTTTTGAAAGTTTGGATGCAATTTTTTCTATTGTTTTTTGACTTAGCCCTTTTTCACCAATATCGTGGTTTGCATTCCATGAAACTAGCCTAATAAAATAGTTATCAATCATGGGATCAATTCCGCTGTTAATTGCTATCTTTCTATTCGGTTTAAAGTATTTCGGGCTTAAATATGAAAGTTCATGATATCCTGAATATTTAATATTATTTTTTGGTAGCCAGCTTTCATAACATTTCGGAACAACAACCAATGATGCAAATGTATAAGAAATGTAATTTTGAAATTTAGCATTTTCAGTGTCATAAAAGATAATTGAAGGCGTGTTGGTAAAGAAGCCAGCATGGGCAATAAATGTTCCGCCTATTGCTCCCAAAACATCTGGTTTAAATTTTAAAATAATTTTTGATAGTAGATAGTCACGCTTGATTAACTCTTTTGCAAAAGCAAATATGTTTTTGTCATGTGAAGCAGAAGTTAATATTGTATGAGAAAAATCCAATGCGTCGAGAAGATCGGTTGCGTTGTCCTTTATTCTGCTAGTTATTAAAACCTCATGGCCTTGCTTTTCTAATATTTTGATAGGGTTCTTGAAAAAATGTACATGAGCAGGATGCGTTATATCAATAAGTATGCGCATACGTTTAGTATTATTTGAGGTTTGTGTCTTTAAATATTAAAGTAGTTATTTGTTCTGAGATAAGACCTATTAGAATTATTAGTAAAGAGGATAGTAATAACAGTGCGCTCATATTTGTGAAGCGATTGTAAGCTATAAATGTATATGCATAATATGTTAAGCCTACTGAGAATAAAAGAAAGCTAATGGGAAAGAAAATTTTCAAAGGCGAATAAAGAGTTCCAACTTTAAAAATAATAATTAAGAAACGCAAGCCATCACGGCCGAGCTTTAAATGACTTTTCCCTGTCCGTTTGTTGGCAATAATAGGTATATATTTTATCGAATAGCCAGCACGGAAAAATGCCATTGTTATAGTAGTGGGATAAGAAAAACCATTTGGGAGAATATGAAGAAACTCTTTGAACTTCTTTGCGTTTACAGCTCTGAATCCTGATGTTAGATCATCTACTTTGTGACCTACAATCAGGCTCGCGATAGCATTATAAAGCTTATTACCAACTAAGCGCCTTTTGCCAGCATGCGAATTTGTTGATCTAGCTCCAACCGCCATATCAGCACCATTTTTGATAGCTTCTAGTAGTTTTTTTATATCTTCAGGTTTATGTTGTCCGTCTGCATCCATATATACAAGTATTTCATTGGTTGCCGTTCTAGCTCCCGTTTTCACAGCTGCGCCATTGCCAATATTATAAGGATGGGAAACAACCGTAACGTCAAAGTCTCTAGCTAATTTGGGTGTTTCATCAGTTGACCCATCATCGATTAGTAATATTTCAGCGTTAGGGTATTGAGATTTTAGCTTTGGGAGAAGTTTTATTAGGCCCTGCGCTTCATTTTTTGATGGTATAACAATACTAATAGAGTCATTCAATGTGAAATTCCTTTGGAAACATTATTTTTATGATTAACTATAAATTTACGGGTTTTATTTATTGAATGAGTATATCTTCCGTATTTATTAATTTTTTGCAAATTATTGACCTCGTTTAATGCATTATCGTAGTCATTATTGATAGCTAATAAATTTGCTAACTCAAGCTTATATATTATTCTTGATGGACTTTCTATTGATGCTTCTCTCATAAGGTTGATTGCAGTTTCTATATCATTTAATACGGATCTAAAATAACCTGACATCATTGCCAGAACTTGCGCTTTATTTTTGCCCTTAAGTGTACTGTTTGATAATGCTATATACATGATATCTAAATAATCATTAGTGGTAATAATGCATTTATTATGCATTATAAGCTTTGTAAATAATGTGAGGGCATTTACTGGCTCAGCTGTAAGTTTTGTCGTTTTAGTCTTGTATTTTATGATTTCTAATTCATGTTTAGGAATTTCTTTATTATGCACACAAGAAAAAATGTTTATTGCAAGGGTGGGAGTGATTGTATTTGGTTGGAGTATCTCAGCATTTTCGTAATAGATGATTCCTTCTCTATATAATTCATTCTTAGCTTTTATGTCCTCGGTATGATTATAAACGGATTGAAACACAGAGCCCATAATCATATTGGCGCGAGAAGAGTTAGGATGACGCTCCACATCAAATAACGCGAGTGTATATTCATTTTTCCACTGTGAAGCGCGCATAAAAGTTACTGTTGAGAGAGCTGAAACCCAAAGTATCATTAGAAAATAAATATAACGTAATTTATTATTTGAGCTGGATAATTTAACAATCAATAAAACTAATGCAATTAAGATTCCAAAAGAGGGTAAATAATTTCTATGCTCAAATCTGAGTTCAAGTGGGAATATTGTAGATTCTAAAGCATGGCCTGCCAAGAACCACGAAATTCCAAAGCCAATGTATGGATGTCGTTGATATGTGAGAATTGATACAAATATCAATGATAGTAAAAATATAATTGAAAGCAGTGTGCTTGACGGGTTGAATAATGATTTTGAAATATCAACTTCTTCTTTGATTAGCCCTAAATCAAATATATTAGGAATTATAATTGCTCTTAAATATTCAGTAATAATTCTTGGTTCAGTTAATAGTCTTTCTGTAAGAGTAAAATCTCGTATACTGTAATTTAGAAATCTTTCTGGCTGATAGAGCAAGTAACTAAAAAAGAATAGAGCAGGTAGGGCAACTATGAAAAAGTAGAATCCATATAGATTTTTAACATCTTGCTTAGAAAAACATTTGAATCTGTATGCAAATAATTCTATACAAAATAAATAGAGGGGTATAAGCACCCCAATTTCTTTACTTAGGGTAGATAAAATTACAAGGATTAAAATTGGTATAAAATAAAACCACCTACTTTTTTTTTGCAGCATTTTTTGTCTTAGTATGCAGTAGGAAATTATTGCTAGTATCGAAAATAAGCTGGCTAAACTCGTCATTCTTTGTACTATATATAAGACGCTGGTGAGCTGAAGAGGATGTGTTAACCACATGGCCCCAACTAGTAAACTAATAAGATTGATTTTTGCTTTTTCATCCTTGCTAAACCAATTTTGTATAATTAGTCTGGTTAAAATTGTAATTCCAATTCCGCATGAAATATGGATGACAAGATTTGTGAGTTTCATTGGTCCAGGATTGAGACCAGTGAAATATGTATTTAGTGAAAAAGATAATATTGATAGTGGACGCTTAAATAACCCGCTTACCCCGCTCCAAGCGCTATCCCACATAGCCATAGGATGTAGCGAATCTAGATGAAGCCTTAGGTTGTTAACGATATTTGGATAGTCGTCAAAGTGAAAATTACCGTTAAGGCCAGGAAAATAGATTCCAATTGTCACTAAACACAGTGTCGAAAGTGATAGGAAAAATATTCGATTTGAAATAGCCATTTAGGTAAAAAAAAACGCCCTACGATATCGCAGGGCGTTTTTCATATAAAATATAGTACAGTTAAACTATACTTTTATGTTCTGCAGTCTGCAGGTAAGTACTTGTTAGGAATTGCTGTGCCGCCTGAAGGTCGACAATCCCAGTCCATTGCTGCACCAGTTTCGGTACCAAGCAACTCTAGTTCTTGGTTGTTAGCAGTTGTGCCGCCCAAATCCTTAATTGTGACACGTATAGTAGCTGTTGCAGGTGGTCCAGCAGTAGTAGCTTGTAAAACAACTGAATTTACATATTTAGTGTCAACGTCAGCTGAGAAACCAGCTTCGGCTTCGTCATTCGGCATAACACCATTTGACATGAAAAATTCAGATACTGAAGTTTTCGCAGGGCTAGCAGCTAAAACAGCTTCAGATACTTTTGCACGAATAGTATAGTCTTGATATGCAGGGATCGCGATCGCTGCAAGAATACCAATGATCGCAACTACTATCATGAGTTCGATTAAGGTAAAACCTTGTTGTGTTTTTTTCATGGGGAATCTCCTATCCTCATATAATTAAAAATTAAGTTGAACGTTAAATTTCCAGCTGTCCTTGCTAAAAGTCTTTAACGACTCCAACTCCGGAAATACTGGTGATCGACATAGCGACCTTGCTTAAATATATACAGATATCATGCCAAAATAGCTTGGCTTAGATAACTCTAATAAAAACAGTATGTTTGATTTAACGCTTCATTCCAGGGGTTAGTTGATAGGCGGCAAATCCTGACGATTGGCTGGGCTTCAGTGTTCAAGAGTGACAAATTTTGTCAGTTTGATGTGAGATATTATTCTAATTCAAGTTTTTGCAGGCGATACCGCAGCTGTCTAAACGTAATTCCTAACAACTTTGCTGCAGCAGTTTTATTCCACCGTGTTTGCTCAAGTGCAGCAACGATAGCCTTTCTTTCTTTTTGAATTAGGTAGTCTTCTAACTGGTCAACAGAAAGGGAAATTGAAGATTCATCTGGGTTGTTTGCATCCGATTGTGCGGTGGACTCAATATTAGGCAAATCAATATCATTTGCGTTAATTTCGTGTCCATCACACAAGGTGGCAGCACGTTCTAAAATGTTCTCTAGTTCTCGTATATTTCCTGGAAATGCATAGGCTTGAAGTTTTTCAACCGCTTCTTCAGAAAGACTATAAGAATTCCCATTGCTAGAAGAAATTCGATTTAACATGAAGTTCGCAAGAATGGGTAAATCTGTGATTCGTTCGCGTAATGGAGGTATGCTCAATTCAATAACGTTGATTCGATAATATAAATCTTGTCGAAAATTTCCAGCCTCAACCTCTGTTGCAAGGTCTTTGTGAGTTGCGCTAAGTAGACGAATATCGACGGGAATTTCTTTTTGAACACCAACAGGTTTAATCGCTTTTTCTTGGATAGCACGTAGTAACTTAACTTGCATATGAATTGGTAGTTCTGCAATTTCATCTAAAAACAGAGTTCCTCCATTTGCCGCTTGGAATAGTCCTTCTTTATCACTTACCGCACCAGTAAAACTCCCTTTAATATGCCCAAAAAATTCGCTTTCCATGAGTTCAGTTGGAATCGCACCGCAGTTAACGGGAACAAAATTCGCATTTGCGCGTGGACCTTGTTGATGGATTTGTGTTGCGACTAATTCTTTGCCAACTCCAGATTCTCCCCGTAAATAAACGGGCGCCTGGCTACGTGCTAACTTATCAATTTTTTGTCGTAACTCAAGCATTGCTTCAGATTCGCCAAGCAATTTTTGTGACTGTTTGCTTGTGCCATCACTCGATATGTCAATTGGCGTGCTCGAAACTTTTAATGCGCTATCGACAAGTCCGCGTAACATGTTTAAGTCAATCGGCTTAGACACAAAATCAAATGCGCCTGCTTTTAAGGCCTTAATGGCCGTTTCCATACTGCCAAAAGCGGTAATTACGGCGACTGGTATGTGTGGGAATTGAGTTTGTATATGCTCAACGAGTTCAATGCCGGTACCATCTGGCAGCTTCATGTCTGTGAGGCATAAATCGAATGATTGATTATCAAGTAATGTTTTTGCTTCTCTCACATTCGCAGCAGCATGCGAATCTAAGTTCATGCGACTCAGAGTTATTTCTAGTAATTCTCGAATATCAGGCTCGTCATCAACGACTAATATATTTTTCAAGACTCAGATTCTCCTGCTTGATTAGAAGCTAAATTGACATCTGCAGGGAATTCTATTCTGAAGCAGTTGCCACCATCAGGCATAGTAATATAACGTAAATCCCCACCATTATTTTTACATAATTCTCTTGAAAGGTATAAACCGAGGCCTGTACCAGTATCACTGGTAGTGAAAAAAGGCTCAAACAATTGATTTTGATGTTCGATATCTATGCCTGGTCCATTATCAATTACATCCAAGTAAGATTGAGAGTCAGCTTGATTTGCAATTGCGGATAGTTGTAGGCGAAACTCCCCATCATTGTTTCCATATTTTTTTGCATTTTTACATAAGTTCCATAGCACTTGGTGTAAGTTATTTGGATCCATCATGATATTTGCCTCTGGAGGAGAAATTTTTAACGATACCCAATCATCATGTAGATCATTAATGCGAGCAAACTCTTCGATAAATTTTCTAAGCCATTGGCTCAATTCAATTTTTTCTGGTTTAGGTTTCTCACGTCGAGATAAACGTAAGACATTATTAATTATGGTATTCAAACGAATAGACTGGTCTTGAATAATCGTAGCAAGCCGTCTATCCGCTTTACGTAATTCGGATGATTCGTCTAGCAATTGAGCAGCATGACTGATCGCGCCAAGTGGATTTCTAATTTCATGTGCAATACTCGCAGTAAGTCTTCCTAGAGAAGCCAATTTAGTTTCCTGTACTTGTTTGTCGACTTCAGTATTGTCGTTTATGTAAATAACCGAGCCACGATCATGTTTACGCAATCCCACCGGTACAATACGCACTTGTAAGTCTGCTAAGTTAGGGCGTTTAAGTTTACCTAAATGATTTCTAAACTCTGGGCTATTGGAAGCTTTCTTCCATGATTTGTATAAATCAAATAACGGTACTGAAATATCTAAAAGCTTAGTTTGGTTATTAATTTCTGGTTGATCTAATAATTTCCATGCGGCATGGTTATGCATACGAATAGTACTATCATCGTCAACCACCATAATTCCAGCATCCATTCGATTGATTAAGTGCTCATTAAGTTTTGCTAAATTGGCTAAATCAATGCCTCGTTGTGCTGCAAGTTTTGCGCTTTCACTTGCACGATGTGCAAGAGTGATGGCTAATAAAGCAGTCGCAAAAAGAGCGGCACCCAGAAGACCAGCCTGCGTATACGCAGTTTTTTCAAATAACCCATGTAAATTTGCATAGATCTCATGGCCAAGAATCGCAAGTGTGGCGAGAGCAGCAAACAAAAGAGCAGTTCGGCCAGGTAAAAGCAGGCTACCACCTGCAACTACCGCAATCATTAAAGTGCCAAAACCACTAGTTACACCTCCATATAAATTCATGAATGCAACAATAGCTATAATATCTATAACAATTGAGGCATAAACTTGTAACTTGTATGGCATCCACCTGAAATATGCGCAAATGAGCGCGAAGATAGAAAAAAGAAAATAACAACCACTGACCCATTTCAGTAATTCGGGATTTAATGAGGCAAGAAATTTTGATTTATTTATAAAGAGGCTGAGACTGAAAAAAATAATGGCTACGCCAATACGATAAAGAGAAAATAACCGGAGTGCAGGCCACTGTTGAATAGTTTTTTCTTCTTGGGAGACATTCATCGCAGAATTAAATTAATTCACTCAGTGAATACAATTACTCATAGTTGATAAATCAAGCATACATCAGGTTTATTTGTATATGTGCTTAAATTCCCCAGTATAATGAGGCAGTACAAAATAAGCATACACGTTAGATATGAATATACATGAATACCAGGCCAAAGCCTTATTTGTAGAAAATCAAATTCCCATCTTATCTTCACATTTGATTAAGTTAGGTGACGATGTGCAGTCTATCTGCGATGCAATTAAGCATCAATCCTGGATTGTGAAAGCACAAGTACATGCTGGAGGCCGTGGAAAAGCAGGTGGGATTAAGGTTGTTCAAGAACCTGATGAGCTCGCGAATACAGTTATTAAGATGTTAGGTACTTCTCTCATCACAAAACAAACGGGTGATGTCGGTCTACCTATTAATTCAGTGTTACTTGAAGAAGTAACTTCAATTGAGCGTGAGTTCTATTTGGCTTTGTTGATTGATCGTGCCAGCAAACAACTTGCCTTAATAGCTTCGTCTGAAGGTGGTATGGATATCGAAGAAGTTGCTAAAAATTCTCCTGAAAAAATAATCACACATAATATCCATCCAGCGGCAGGTCTTCAGCAAAATCAAATACGAGATATCGCTTATGCGTTGCATTTAGGTAGCGCTCAAATGAAACAACTGTCTAATATTTTAAAAAATCTTGTTAAATTGTTTTTGGATAATGATTGTAGTTTAGTTGAAATTAATCCTTTAATTATAAATTCTAAAGGTGCCCTCATTGCTCTAGATGCAAAAATTAATCTAGATGATAACGCTTTATTTCGTCATCCGTCATTACAATCTTTTTATGATGAAACACAACAAAATCAAGTTGAAGCAACAGCAAAACAACTTGGACTGAATTATATAAAACTTGACGGTAATATAGGTTGTATTGTCAATGGTGCAGGTTTAGCTATGGCAACAATGGATTTAGTTAAACATCATGGTGGCGAGCCAGCAAACTTTCTAGACGTTGGGGGCGGCACAACCCAAGGGAAAGTTTCAGAGGCATTCAAGTTAGTCTCTAGTGATCCTTCGGTAAAGTCGATATTTGTAAATATATTTGGTGGCATCGTTCGATGTGACTTGATTGCACAAGGAATATTAGATGCTCTGAAAGAAATAGACGAGAATGATATTACTTTTGATATCCCTGTAGTTGTGCTTTTGCAAGGTACAAACGCTGTTGAAGGCAAAAAGTTACTAGAAAATAAATTGAATAGAATAATTCCTGTTGACAACCTCGCTGAAGGTGCGCAACAAGCTATTTATTACGCCTCAGCCAAATAATTTTATGAGCATACTCGTTAATAAAAATACTAAGGTGCTTTGTCAAGGTTTGACAGGTAAACAAGGCAGTTTTCATACTCAGCAAGCATTAGATTATGGAACTCAAGTCGTGGCAGGTGTAACACCTGGGAAAGGTGGAACGTCATCGTTAGGTATACCTGTTTATGACACAGTAAGTATTGCGCAAGCAAATCATCATATTGATGCGAGTGTGATTTATGTACCTGCAGCTTTTGCAGCAGACGCTATTTTAGAATCAGTTAATGCAGAAATTAAACTTATTATTTGTATAACTGAAGGTATACCTGTTTTAGACATGGTTAAAGTGAACGCGGTATTAAATGATGGTACTTCGTTACTAATTGGTCCAAATTGTCCGGGAATCATCACACCAAATGAATGCAAGATAGGGATCATGCCAGGCGATATCCATCGTTCTGGAAAAGTAGGTATTGTCTCACGTTCAGGAACGCTTACGTATGTAGCTGTTAATCAAACCACTCAACAAGGATTAGGGCAATCAACATGTATAGGTATCGGAGGTGATCCGATTCATGGTTTAGATTTTATTGATTGTTTACAGATGTTTGAGGAAGATGAAGATACCGATGGAGTTATTATGGTAGGTGAAATAGGGGGAACTGCTGAAGAGCAAGCGGCGGAATATATTCAACAAAACGTCTCTAAGCCTATTGTTGCATATATTGCGGGTGTAACTGCACCTCCTGGTAAGCGCATGGGACATGCGGGAGCGATTATTAGTGGTGGTAAGGGCGCAGCAGAACAAAAATACCAAGCTCTAGATAAGGTGGGCGTGGTAACAGTGAGAACGCCTGCTGAGATCGGCAAACAAATGAGCAAGTTGTTAACAGCTTAATTTAAAGTTCATTATTCTATGAAAGAAGTTCTAAATATTTCTTTGGCTCAGCTGAATTTTTTGGTTGGCGATGTAGAAGGTAATGCAGTACAAATTATTAATGCTGCTTTGCATGCGCGAGACCAGAATTCGTCCGATATTATTGTATTTTCAGAGTTAGCAATAACGGGATATCCGCTTGAAGACTTATTATTTCGCTCATCATTGATAGAGCATGTGCAAAGTGCAATTCAAAAAATTCAAAATGAAGTTAATGATATCTATATTTTGTTTGGTGCGCCTGTAAAGAAAGATGAAGAACTGTTTAATTCAGCAATCCTAATTTATAACTCAAAAATTATCGCTACTTATCATAAGCATCAATTGCCAAATTATGAGGTATTTGATGAAAAGCGCTACTTTAGTGCTGGAAGTTCAGCGTGTGTTACAAATATCAAAGGTGTAAATGTCGGAATAACTATATGTGAAGACATATGGTTTGCCGAACCGATACAAAAAAGCAAACTAGCAGGTGCAGAATTGATTATTAATATCAATGCTAGTCCCTATCAAGTTGATAAAATAAGAAAGCGTATAAAAGTCTTAGAGCAACGTATCCAAGAACAAAGCATCCCAATTGTTTATATAAATCAGGTAGGAGGGCAAGACGAACTCGTTTTTGACGGTGAATCATTATGCTTAGATAAAAAAGGAGAGCTTTGCTTGCAAGCTCCAGCATTTGAAACCGGAATTTTCAATATTCAATACTCCATAGCTGAGCATGACTTGGTAAAAAGTGAATGTATCAATGATAATCTAAATAAACACGCTTCCATTTATCAAGCACTAGTTTTGGGTGTTAAGGACTATGTGAAAAAAAATTCTTTTCAAGGAGTTGTGCTAGGTTTATCAGGAGGGATTGACTCTGCATTAACATTAACTATAGCGGTGGATGCATTAGGAGCTGAAAATGTACACGCAGTGATGATGCCATTTCGCTATACATCGAATATGAGCATAGAAGATGCACGTAAACTGGCTTCTGCGATGAATGTCCAGCTAGATGAAATCCCAATCGAACAATCTTTTAATGCATTAAATAACAGCCTTGATCCTATTTTTAAAGATTTGCCTGCTGGTGTTACAGAAGAGAATATTCAATCGCGAATTCGTGGTGTATTACTTATGGCAATATCAAACAAATTGGGCAATATGTTGCTGACAACAGGTAATAAAAGTGAAATGTCTGTGGGTTATGCGACACTTTATGGTGATATGGCAGGTGGCTTCGCGCCATTAAAAGATGTTTCTAAAACTTTGGTGTATGAACTCGCTAATTACAGGAACAGCATTAGTGATGTTATTCCCGAGCGTATCATTACTCGTGAGCCATCCGCAGAACTTGCGCCAGATCAGGTGGATCAAGACAGCTTACCTCCCTATGAAATACTCGATCCCATTCTTGAAAAATTTGTTGAGCAAGATTATACGTTTGCTGAAATTGTAGCGGATGGGTATGAAGAACAAGTGGTACGGAAAGTAATTAGCATGGTGTTGCGTAATGAATATAAAAGGCGACAAGCACCACCAGGTGTGAAAATAACTTCGCGAGCTTACGGTAAAGATCGACGCTACCCTATAACATCAGGTTTTTTAAAGAATATTTAACTTAGTTACAGTAATAGGTTCGGAGTTTTAGTTTTTCTAACATTTTCGCCCATAAACTATTTGCACAACTAAGACCTTCTCGTGCAAATTTTTCATCTATTACGCCACCTTTACCCGTTTGGTAATTTTGCGCGTAAATACGATGTGTATCATCTGCAAGGTCCTCAATACCAAGTGCTATATAGGCCTGTTCTAATATATATACAGCTTCAGGCATGACTTCGGCACCTTGATAGTTTTCCATAATGTATTTAGCGCGGTTGGCCGAGGCAACATAAGCCCCACGCTTCATATAAAATTTTGCAACTTTAAGTTCATATTCAGCGAGTTCATTGCGCAAGTAGATCATGCGCAGTTTCGCATCATCTGCATACTTGCTATCAGGATACTTATCAATCAGTGTTCCAAAAATTTCAAAGGCTTCATGCAGTGATGTGGGGTCGTTATTAGAAGGGTCGCGTTTAATTACATAATGTATTAAATTTTTTCCTCTATCAAAAGTGATGAGCCCTTTCATATAATAGGCATAGTCAATACTTGGGTGCTGAGGGTTTAATTGTATAAAACGATTGACCGTGTTTAATGCTTGTTCAATATTATTTTGTTTATAGTAAGCAAAGGTGAGTTCAAGTAAGCCTTGTTGCGCATAGCGTCCAAATGGGTAGCGGCTTTGCAATTGTTCGAATTGATCTACCGCAGTAGTGAAATCTGCAGAAACGAGTGATTGATGGGCTTTTTTATATAATTTTGCGGCTGATTCATCGGCTGCAATTTCAGGATCTTTCTCTTCATCATCTTTCCCGAACGGCCATAAAGACGAGCAGCTACTGATTGATACAGCAAGCACTAATATTAATAAAATCTGCCAAATGGATCTTTTTGAGTGAAATGTATAGTCTTCCATATGATTGAAAGTATAACCATTTTTGTTGTGAATCCGAACAAAAAATACTCCTTAGCAAATTAAATATGGGTGAGAGAGAGAAAATAATTGGGGTGATACCTGATGAATACCAAGGGTTACGATTGGACTATGCTCTGGCGAAAATGTATCCAGATTACTCACGTGCACGTCTGCAAAAGTGGATTAAATCAGGTGAAATAACAGTAGATGGAAACATTTCCCGTTCTAAAGACGCTATCAAGGGAGGAGAGAAAATACAGATAGCGGTCATTCTAGATGATGAAGTATTGCTCGAACCCGAAGCCATCGCACTAAATATTATTCACGAAGATAACAACATCATTGTTGTGAATAAGCCTGCGGGTTTGGTGGTTCACCCAGGTGCTGGAAATTCGAATGGCACCTTAGCCAATGCCTTATTACACCATTTCCCAGAAATTCGCACAGTGCCTAGAGTGGGCATTGTCCATCGACTTGATAAAGATACTACTGGTTTATTAGTGGTCGCTAAAAATATTAAAACGCACACTGCTTTAGTCGAACAACTGCAGCAACGTACTGTTTCTCGAAATTATATTGCGCTTGTTCATGGTGAAATCATTTCAGGTGGAACGTTTGTTGATCCAATAGGCCGGCATTCAGTGGATCGAAAAAAGATGGCAGTGAAACCTACGATAGGAAGAGAAGCGATCACGCATTATCGAATCAGAAAAAAGTTTAAGGGCTTTACCTTATTAGATGTAAGTTTAGAAACGGGAAGAACGCATCAAATACGCGTACACATGTCTTACCATAAACATCCAATTGTAGGTGATAAAGTATATGGTCGAAAAATGAATCCTGGGAATAGAGCGATGCTCAATTTGCTTGCAAAATTTCCACGACAAGCCTTACATGCGGCTGAGTTATCTTTTATTCATCCTAAAACTAACGAACAAGTTTTATTTAAAGCGTCAGTCCCTAATGATTTTCAAACATTGATTGATGCACTAGAGGGTGAAGATCGTGAAACTTGAATATATTGTTCCTGATTGGCCTGCCCCAAAAAATATAATGTGTGCAACCACTACGCGTGTAGGGGGTGGAAGTCAAAATGAATATTCATCTTTAAATTTAGGTGATCATGTAAAAGATGACCTCATTAAGGTTAAGCAAAATCGAAAATTGTTGTTGGAAGATCTCAAGCTTCCAAATAATCCTGTTTGGTTAGAGCAAATACATAGTTCAATTGTGCTGGAGCTGGATAATATGTTGCTAAGCAGCAATATAGCGGACGCAGCTTATACTAAGCATAAAAGGGTTGTTTGTGCTGTATTGACAGCAGATTGTTTGCCTGTCGTATTGTGTGATCGAAAAGGTGAGCACATTGCTGTAGCTCACTGTGGTTGGCGTGGATTAATTGCTGGTGTGCTCGAAAATACTTTACAAGCATTGCCAGTTGAAAATGAAAGGCTCATGTGTTGGTTAGGTCCTGCAATTGGTCCAAATAAATTCGAAGTAGGAAAAGAAGTTGTTGAGCAGTTTTTGACTAAAGATAATGCGCATAATAATGCGTTTAAAGCACAAGAAGATGGAAAATATTTAGCTAATATTTATCAATTAGCTAAAAACATCCTTATTAAAAATAATGTCTCAAAAATCTATGGTGGTGAACACTGTACATTTAGTGAAAGCGAAAAGTTTTATTCCTATCGAAGAGATGGGCAGACAGGGAGAATGGCAACAGTCATCTGGAAAACTTAAAGAGCGCATAGACACATATAATAAGACTTTCAGAGAGGGCAGTGCATTTCTGATTCGTAATTTTCTAGCTACAAAATGATCTATGAGCCTATGCCATTGTAGAATTTTATCATCTGCCGATGAATAATATCTAAGATTTGACCCCTCAGGCCTTGAAATAGCAAGTGCTGCCCCCACCTCAAGGGCATAACTTATTAATACGGAGTTGCCATTATGCGCATGGATAAATTAACCACCAATTTCCAGCTTGCATTGCAAGAAGCGCAATCTATGGCGGTAGGGCAGGATCATCAATTCATCGAGCCTGTTCATTTGATGTTGGCCATGTTGAATCAAGAAAATAGTGCTGTGGCTTCTCTTTATTTGAGTGCAGGTGCGGATGTAAACGCGATTAAACAAAAATCACAGGAAATGATCGAACGCTTACCACGAGTTTCAGGTACAGCAGGTGAGGTACATGTCTCCAATAGTCTTGGTAACTTATTAAATATAACAGACAAACTAGCACAGCAAAGTGGTGATGATTATATCGCTTCTGAAATGTTTGCAGTTGCTGCCATTGAAGATAAAGGTGAACTTGGTAGTTTGCTGAATCAGTCTGGTTTAAATAAACCGCAGTTAATGTCGGCACTGGAAAAAATGAGAGCAGGTGAAAATGTGAGTGATCCAAACGCAGAAGAAACGCGGCAAGCGTTAGATAAATATACGATAGATTTAACGGAACGTGCGGAACAAGGCAAACTTGATCCAGTCATTGGTCGTGATGATGAGATTCGCCGTGCAATTCAAGTATTGCAGCGTCGCACAAAAAATAATCCAGTGCTGATAGGTGAACCAGGGGTAGGTAAAACAGCGATTGTAGAAGGTTTAGCGTTGCGCATTGTAAATGGTGAAGTGCCTGAAGGAATAAAAAACAAAAAATTATTATCGCTAGATTTAAGTGCACTTATTGCTGGAGCAAAATTTCGCGGTGAATTTGAAGAACGACTTAAAGCAGTTTTAAAAGAACTTTCTAAGCAGGAAGGTCAAATCATTTTATTTATTGATGAGCTACATACCATGGTAGGTGCAGGTAAAGCTGAAGGCGCAATGGATGCAGGTAACATGTTGAAACCTGCGCTAGCACGTGGTGAGTTACATTGTTTGGGAGCAACGACTCTAGATGAGTATCGACAATATATTGAAAAAGATGCGGCACTTGAGCGCCGTTTTCAGAAGATTATAGTGGATGAACCCAGTGTAGAAGACACCATTGCGATATTACGTGGACTAAAAGAACGTTACGAGGTGCATCATGGTGTAGATATAACGGACCCGGCTATTGTAAGTGCAGCAACACTTTCCCACCGCTATATTTCAGATCGACAATTACCAGATAAAGCCATAGACCTGATTGATGAGGCAGCTTCTCGTATTCGTATGGAAATTGATTCGAAGCCGGAAGCTATGGATAAACTTGACCGTAAGCTTATTCAACTAAAAATTGAACGAGAAGCATTAAAGAAAGAATCAGATGATGCGTCTAAAAAACATTTAGATGAACTAGAAACTGAGATTCAAAACCTTGAAAGGGAATATGCCGATTTAGAAGAAATTTGGCGCGCGGAAAAAAATACTTTGCAAGGTTCGCAGGAAGTAAAAGAGGCGCTCGAGCAAGCACGAATTGATTTAGATGCAGCACACCGTGCGGGGGATTTAGCTAAAATGTCTGAATTGCAATATGGAAAGATTCCGGAATTAGAAAAGCAATTACAGTCTACTAGTGAAGTCAAAAGCTCTGAAAACAAGCTGCTTAGAAATAAAGTAACTGATTCCGAAGTAGCTGAAATTGTTTCGCATTGGACGGGTATTCCCGTATCTAAAATGCTTGCTGGTGAACGCGAAAAATTATTGGAAATGGAATCTGTACTACGTAAGCGAGTAGTAGGGCAAGATGAAGCGGTACAAGTTGTATCAGATGCGGTACGCCGGTCACGTGCTGGAATATCTGATCCAAGACGACCGAATGGTTCTTTCTTATTTCTTGGGCCTACAGGTGTGGGTAAAACCGAACTTACTAAAGCATTAACTGAATTTTTATTTGATAGTGAAGATGCACTCATACGTGTGGATATGTCTGAGTTTATGGAAAAGCATTCTGTTGCACGGTTAATCGGTGCACCTCCAGGTTATGTGGGTTATGAAGAGGGCGGGTACTTAACTGAGGCCGTAAGACGTAAACCATATAGTGTTGTGTTGCTAGACGAAATTGAAAAAGCACATCCAGACGTTTTTAATATTTTGTTGCAAGTATTAGACGATGGACGACTCACGGATGGGCATGGTCGTACGGTAGACTTTAAAAATACTGTCGTCATTATGACTTCAAATTTAGGAAGCGATGTCATCCAGGAATTATCTTCTGAAGCAGAATATGAAAAAATGAAATCTGCAGTGATGGAAGTTGTAGCAGCTAGATTTAGACCAGAATTTATCAATCGGATTGATGATGCAATTGTATTCCACCCGCTTGCACAAGAGCATATTCGAGCTATAACCGAAATTCAGTTGCATCAATTACAAAAGAGATTAAGTGATCGTGATATCACATTATCATTCTCAGATGCAGCTTTAGATAAGTTATCTGAGGCAGGGTTTGATCCGGTCTATGGTGCACGACCACTTAAACGAGCGATTCAAGAGCTTGTTGAAAATCCCTTGGCCCAAGCATTGTTATCGGGTGATATTAAAACAGGTGAAGAAATTAGTGTGGACATTAGTAGAGATAACTTCACTTTCACATCGAAAACTTCTTAAAACTTAACATAGGAGCAACCTTATGTTGCTCCTATACACCACATTGCCAGTATTAATGATGTCGATTAAAACGTTGACCTTTACGATCTAGACGACGATCAATACGGTCACCTTTACGATCTAATCTACGATCGACTCGATCACCTTTGCGATCAAGACGGCGATCTGCTATATCTCCTTTTCGATCGAGTCGACGATCAATACGATCTCCTTTGCGATCTAAATGATCAGCAAGTCCGTCTTTACCCGCAGCGCGAGCGCGATCCGCTTTTCGATCAAGTCGATGGTCAATACGGTCACCCTTGCGATCTAATCTGTGATCAATACGATCACCCTTGCGATCTAGTCTATAATCTACTCTGTCTCCTTTACGATCCAAGCGGTGCTCAATGCGATCACCTTTACGATCAAGATAATGTTCAACTTTATCTCCTTTGTCTGCACTCGCGATAGAGGCTCCACTAAGCGATAAAATTGCCATGATAAAAATTGTTAATTTTTTTGTTTTCATGATCTTTTCTCCAGTTGCATGATTCACAATCAATACAACGTATAACCAAAGATTTGGTTTACAATTGTTAAGCCGTTTTAAGATGGTTTTAGAGAAAAAATACTATTTTCACAGAAAATTTAGTCACTTACTTTCGATTTTCGATGACTTTCCAAGTAACTTATCAAGCATATTGATGGGAAGAAATCTCTTTAAGTATGCAAATAAATAAGTAGGAATTGTTACAAAATATCTAGGTTTCGGATTTTTGCTTTGTAGTGCGTGTAAAACTTTTTTTGTTACGGCTTCTGGTTCTAAGGTAAAGGGGACTGCAGGGCCTTCGGTTTTGAGACGAGAAATGGTAGCCTGGTATTGGTCATGAAAACGGCTTTTTTTACTATCAATATGTTTATTAAAAAGCACTAAACTATTTTGTCGGAAACGACTGGTAATAGGACCAGGTTCAATTATTGATACATGAATATTGGTGTTTTTTAGTTCCAATCGTAATGTATCGCTGATACCTTCTAAGGCAAATTTTGAAGCGATGTATGCGCCACGAAATGGCATGGCTACAAGCCCTAATACTGAGCTAATTTGAATAATTCTCCCATGTCCATGTTGATGCATGCTGGGAAGAATGGCGTTGGTGAGTTCAACTAATCCAAATAAATTAGTTTCAAACTGGTCTCGTAATACACCTCGTTTTAAGTCTTCAACTGCCCCAGGTTGTCCAAAGCCTGCATTATTGATGATTGCATAAAGTTTTCCATCTGTTTCTTCTAATAATGTATTAACTGCAGATTGAATTGAGTCGGAACAAGCGACGTCCAAATGTAAACATCGCAAGCCTATCTGAGTTAGTTTTTCAACATCCTCAGTTTTTCTTGCGGATGCATAAACTTGGTAACCACATTCTTTTAACGATTGTGCGAGATGTAACCCAATACCAGAAGAGCAACCAGTGATTAAAATGTTTTTATCTGCCATCTTAAAATGTAAACATAAAAGTTATAGGCCTATTATTAATGGTTAGGCATAAAAAAACCGGGCTTCTTTCGAAGCCCGGTTTTAATAACGTTAATGCGTAATGACTAAATCTTACAAGTCAAAGTCATCATCATTATTGTCAGCGGTGCAAGGACGTGCTGCGATTTTGTTATCCGTTGCATACTGCTCTGCACCTGCATCGATGATCGCTTGTGATAGAGGTACATCGCCCTCAATCCAATCCGATACGATGTTCCACTGACGCTTGCCTGCATCCCATTGTTGGAATTTCGCAAGGTGACCGCCTACGTGGTCAAGGCAAGTAAGGTTCAACTCAGGTACAAGCCCAGTTGCTCCTAGCTCTTCAATGCGCGCTGCATCAAGACGTAGGTTCTCAAAGCCCCAACGTGCTTCAGCAGAGGTCAATGGACGGTTGCCAAAACGAGCTTGAGCAATACGGAGTGCTTCTGTATGCACCACACCCGCTAATACACCTAGGTTCCAGTACACAGAGCCTAAACGTGACTTGTCTTGTAAGTCGCCGTTGCCTGCACCGTATACGGTCTTGATGATTTCTTGTACCACTGCGAAGTCGGTACCTGCAGGGTGGGTGGTAATGGCTTGGTAGCCATCTGCCGCTTTACCCGCTGGGATGACGTCTTCGTCTGAGTTGGACCAGATGTTGCCGATGAGACGGCTTACTGGGTATCCGGTACGTACTGCGGTCTGCATCGCTACGGGGTTCATTACGCCCCAGCCTCTTAGTAGTACATAGTCAGGCTTTAATTTACGAATGTTCAACCATTGTGATTGTTGTTCGTTACCTGGATGAGGGACTTCTAGAGGGTGGTGGGTGCAACCGTGCTTTTCACACATGCTGTCCATGAAGTCGATCGCTTCACGACCGTATGGAGAGCCGTGGTATAACATGGCAATTTTCTTGCCTTTTAGGTTGTCACGTCCGCCTTCGAGTACGTCACCAATGAAGTGCACCATAATGGAGTGTTCGTCATAGGTGTTGATACCTGGCATAAAGTAGTAAGGGAAGATGTCGCCGCGTTGGCCCGCTGTCTTACCGTGGTTGACCGCAATGATGGGCATCTTGTCTTTACGACCAGTCTCAATCAATGCTGTGGAGATCCCTACTGATAATGGGTCAAAAAATACTGCACCACCTTCACGATCTTTTAGTCGCTTGTAGCACTCTACTCCGCGCTCTACTGAGTACTCAGTTTCGCACTCTGACCAGATGAGCTTCACGCCATTGACGCCGCCATCTCTTTCGTTCAATAGGTTGTAGTAGTCTAGGATGCCACCAAAGTAGCCCGTTCCACCCGCCGCATATGGTCCTACACGGTAGCTCGGAATCGGTACGTACATGGTGTCTTCTGCTTGTACCGCGGTACTCACAGCTAGCATCGATCCTAATGCTACCACTAACGTTAGTAGTTTTTTCTTCATGTGTACTCCTCCTATCCTTAAGTACATGGGTCAAATAAATAACCACAAGTCTTAAAACAAGGGTTGATTTTGAATCGTGAAATGTCTTTTCACGTCTTGTAAAAAATAACTTGTAGCAGTTATTTTCTTTAGACCACATAAGCTAATAGAAGTTTTAGCCATATATGCCTTGGATCAGTGTAGCCATTGCGTGATGGAATGCAAGGCTAATGTGTTTAATTAAGAAGCTCTTAAAACAGAAGATAAGTATATTTTAAAATACTAAAACAAGAGTATTACCCATATAAAAATACGGTTAGCTATGTTTACTTATAAATTACTTTAGTTATTTCCAGTAGAGAAAGTTGCGCGTTATGAATTTGACGTTTCAAGGAATACAACGATAAACCGCAAAGGTTTGTTGACCGTTATCAATTTTAGAGATTGCAGTAACGGTATCACCACCCATATTTACCGAGCTATTGCGGGCTAAAATTTGTAGTTCTTTGGCAATTACTGTTGGCTGTCGAGGCACGGTTAAAAGTGTGGGTTTAACTTTAACAGTAGTTGCACCACGCTTTTGGCAGTTAGCGACTTCACCCGCACTTAACACACGTGCTTTTTCGCCACCATGCGTGAGTTTTACACTAGCGCATGCACTAAGGGTGAAAATAATAATAAAAGATAAAACAAAAAGTTTATTAAACATACGGAAACCTAAAATGTGAATGTTTTAAATTATACCTGCTATTCGAAAATTCGCAGCATGACTTTAGGATAGTAAAAACGATTAAATAGTTTCAAAATAACTAATTTTATCAGCAAGAAATGCAATTGCATCATCAATGGATACTTTTTGAGGATTTGTATCCGTGCGACCTTTGTATTCGATCATTCCTTCATCTAATCCCCGATCGCTGATAACGATACGGTGTGGAATGCCAATCAGCTCGTGATCTTTAAACATTAAGCCAACTCTGAGATCGCGATCATCGAAGAATATCTCAATACCTGCATTAGTTATCTCAGAATATAAACGTTCACAAGCAGTTTGTACTTGTGTCGATTTTTTCATGTTGATAGGAATTAATGAAAGTTCAAAAGGTGCGATGGATTGTGGCCAGATAATGCCATGGTCATCAAAATTTTGTTCGATTGCAGCCGCTACAACACGGGTGACACCAATGCCATAGCAGCCCATGGTAAGAATTTGTTCTTTACTATCATTGCCTAACACACTTGCTTTAAGGGCTTGGCTATATTTATCACCCAATTGGAAAATGTGCCCGACTTCGATACCGCGTTTAATCGATACAGTGCCTTTGCCATCAGGGCTCGGGTCACCTTCTAAAATTTTACGAATATCAACGCTTTCGGTGTAGTTAAAATTTTCTACGTCTCGTATCCAGTTCACGCCTTGCATATGAAAGCCGTCTTTATTGGCTCCGCAGACAAAATTTACTAGGTCAGCCGCGGCATGATCAATCAATACGGGGCAATTCAAATTTAAAGGGCCGATTGAACCAGGTTTGCAACCCAGTTGAGTTTGAATTTCTTTTTCGCTAGCAAACTCAAGAGGGTCTGCAATAGCTTCTAATTTTTGTGCTTTGATCGCATTAAGCTCGTGGTCGCCACGTAACACGAGTGCTATTAATGAGTCGCTTGTTCCTTTAACAATAAGCGTTTTAACAACTTGATCAGCTTCAATATTTAAAAACGTACACACCTCTTCGATGCTGTGTTGATTGGGTGTGGCAACTTCTTCTAACTCGCTTTTTGTTTGGGTTTCAGGAATAGAACTAGATTTATGAACCGGAGCGAGTTCAACATTTGCTGCATAATCACTATGATCTGAGAATGCAATCGCATCTTCACCAGACTCGGCAAGTACATGAAATTCATGCGAAGCATTGCCGCCAATACTGCCGGTATCAGCTTCTACTGCACGAAACTCAAGACCTAAACGAGTAAAAATATTCTGATAGGTATCAAACATGACTTGATAAGTGCGCTGTAAACATTCTTTATTCATATGAAAAGAGTAGGCGTCTTTCATACTGAATTCACGTGCGCGCATGACACCGAAGCGTGGTCGAATTTCATCACGGAATTTAGTTTGTATTTGGTAAAAATTAACAGGCAGCTGTTTATAGCTACGTACTTCTTTGCGCACAAAATCGGTAATCACTTCTTCATGTGTTGGGCCATAACAAAATTCACGGTTATGTCGATCATGTAAGCGCAATAATTCAGGTCCATACTGATCCCAACGTTCAGATTCTTGCCACAGTTCTGCCGGCTGTATAGATGGCATAAGTACTTCAATCGCGCCCGACTTATTCATTTCTTCACGAATAATATTTTCAACTTTACGCAAAGTACGTAGCCCCATCGGCATCCAGGTATACAACCCTGCAGCTAAGCGACGGATCATGCCGGCACGCAACATTAATTGGTGGCTGATGACTTCGGCGTCGGCAGGGGATTCTTTAAGGGTGGATAAAAAGAACTGACTTACACGCATAAAGATAAAAAGGGCTCAAATATAGTACTAGCTTAAAATTTTAGGCCACATAGTAACAAGAAGTTACTATGATCTATACAACGAGATCTATATCGTGGATATAGAAATTATTATTTAGATTTAGGAATGAAAGAGTGTTAGCTACAAAATTCAGAAACTTGTTCTTTTGTTTCTTGAATTTTAGCTTGGCGTTCTTCTTCAGTCAGCTTGCGATAGATGTCGCCATCTTTTACGGTCACTTGACCACGACTGGTTAGAGACTCCATGTTCTTGGTTGCAATTGCGCAATTCTCTGCTTTAATTCTATTGCTTTCTTCCTGAACTTTCTTATCCGCTTCAGTTTGTTTGCGTTGCTCGCGACGTTCTTCGAATGTACTGTCAGAATCACTAGGGTCCGCTTTTGCTACAGAAGTTGATTTACCAATATTCTCCTCAAACACAATTTCAAACTTCACGCCTGACGCAGGAGGGGTTTGACTATAAATAACTCGACCATCTTCATTCCACTTATATACTGGCCCAGCATAGGCTGCAGTAACGAGTAAGAGCGAAAAACTGATGGTAAATAGCGTTTTAGCAATCATTGGCAATCTATATAGAGTTAATTCGAACCCTTCCAGTCTAACAAAAATAAGCTCAATTATGTGGCATAGCGAATTTTATAAAGGCTGGGCGGGGTCATTCTAACGATGAAACAAAGTACTATATCTATCCAATTCCAGAAGTGTGAACTGCGTAGGTGCTTGTTTTATAACCATTGTGGGCCTAAATAATGAATTAAATTTCATGAGGCTTCACACGGGCTTCTGGTGCTATACTGTTGCTCATAAAAAAAATCAATTGGACTTCAAAGAGGTCTCCATGGCGGATCGACGTTTACAGGTATTTTATACCGTTGCAAAGTTGCTCAGTTTCACTAAGGCAGCTGAAACCTTACACATGACACAACCAGCGGTGACCTTTCAGGTGCGACAGCTTGAGGAGCACTTTAATACTCGGTTATTCGATCGTACTCATAATCGCGTAACCTTGACTGAAGCAGGACGTAAATCTTACGAATATGCAGAAGAGATTTTTGAGCTCTATGCAGAAATGGAAAACTCGATTAAAGAGTTAACCGGTGATGTAAGTGGCGTATTGACCTTGGGCGCAAGTACTACCATTGCAGAATACATGCTGCCTAGTTTATTAAGTGGCTTTACTAAACAATATCCTGATATTCAATTACGTCTCAAAGTTTCGAATACTGAAGGTATTGTTTCGATGATAGAAAACAGCATGATCGATTTAGGGATCGTCGAAGGACCGGTTACCAACAAAAATTTACTCGTCGAAGAGTGCCGTAAAGATTCCCTGGTTGTCATTGTTCCAAAAGATCATGAGTTGGCAAGCAAAAGCTCTATCAGTATGGACGAACTCATGCATCATCCCTTTATCTGTCGCGAAGAAGGGTCAGGTACACGAGAAGTCATTATGGACTACCTGATAAGTCAAGGTTTGGATCGAAATAACTTAAACATTAGTTTGGAGCTGGGGAGTCCCGAATCTGTGAAGGGTGCGGTTGAAGCTGGGATGGGTGTTTCGATTGTTTCTAACGTAACGATAGAAAAAGAGCTTAAGCTTGATAGCCTCTATAAACTTGATTTAACCCCCGCGCTCGAAAGACCATTTTCATTTGTGCGCCAAAGGCAAAAATTCCGACTACATGCAATGGAACAGTTGTTAGATTATGCGCGAGGGTACTGTAGCCCTGAAAAGTAACTTTCGTTTCGAAATTTGCTGTAAGAAAATTCTAATCACTAGTGGCTGAACTAATTGCTAAATTGTCATGCTTCTTTATGTGTAGATAACATCCATATAAGGGTGTTGCAGAAGAGAACTGTTCATTAAAATGTGTAGTCTGAACAGTATTCCTAGATCTTAAATACATGATTGAATACATAAGAAACTGGTATCAGCGACATTTTTCTGACCCGCAAGTAGTCATACTTGCGTTATTTTTGATTGTTGGCTTTGCGGTCGTTTTATTAGCGGGTGATTTGCTTGCGCCCATATTAGCTAGCATTGTGATTGCGTATGTGTTGGATGGTGCAGTTGAGATCCTGCGGCGCGGGAAAATTCCCAGATTTCTAGCGTTAGGACTTGTGTTTTTTGCCTTTATTACCTTGCTTTTGGTTATCATCTTTGCGTTGGTACCAAAGTTGTCGCAACAGTTAACGCAATTCTTTCGTGAATTGCCGAATATGATTTCTCAAGGTCAAAATCTGTTGATGCAATTACCGGAGCGCTATCCGAGCATTGCGCAAATATTTACTGAAGAGCAAGTCAACGAGCTTATATGGTCTATTCGGTCGCAACTTATTTCTGCGGGACATAATTTTATTAGCCAACCGCTAGAGTCTGTAGTGGGTTTGTTGACTATTATGGTGTACTTAATTTTAGTGCCTTTGCTAGTGTTCTTTTTCCTAAAAGATAAAGAAAAAATATTAAATTGGTTAGAGGGTTTTTTGCCGAAGAATCGTGAATTAACCAATGAGGTTTGGTTTGAAGTAAATCAAAAAATTGCCAGCTATATTCGAGGCAAGTTTCTAGAAATATTTTTAATTTGGTTGGTTACCTACGTAACTTTTGTTTTTTTGGGTTTACAGTATGCAATGTTACTTTCATTTTTAGTTGGTATTTCTGTAATTGTTCCTTACGTGGGTGCTGCAGTAGTCACGATACCGATTGCTTTTGTAGCATATTTTCAGTGGGGCTTCGGTGCAGAGTTTGCATATGTACTCATTGCTTATGCGGTAATTCAATTTTTAGACGGGAATATATTAGTACCGTTGTTGTTTTCTGAAGTCGTTAATTTGCATCCAGTGGCAATTATTGCTGCAGTATTAGTATTTGGCGGGATTTGGGGTTTGTGGGGAGTGTTTTTTGCAATTCCACTTGCAACGCTCGTAAATGCTGTAATTAAAGCTTGGCCTACTCAAAAAAATCTGGAAAAAATGCAAAAAGAAAATAAGAGTAAAGAAGCGCAAGAAACAAATCCAGTATAATATTTTTAAAGTTGTTTGGTCGCAGTAAATACTTCCTCTACATGCTCCTTAACTTTTACTTTTCTCCATTCTTTTCGAAGTACTCCTTTTTCATCAATTAGAAACGTGCTGCGTTCAATGCCACGCACTTTTTTGCCATACATATTTTTCATTTTTATTACATCAAATAATTTGCACAGTGCTTCATCAGGGTCTGAAATCAATTCAAATTTAAAGTTAAATTTTTCTTTGAATTTATTGTGAGAGCTCAGTGAATCACGCGATACGCCAAAAACGATTGCTCCCGCACGTTTGAATTTTGTTAATGTAGCCTGAAAATCTTGTCCTTCGGTAGTGCAGCCAGGAGTATTGTCTTTAGGATAAAAATATAGAATCAACTTTTTGCCCTTGAAATCAGATAATTTAATTTTTTGTTCTGGTGTGCAAAGGCAGCTGAAGGCAGGTACCTTCTTGTTTAGTGTAACTGTATTGCTTTTTTTGCTTGGGTTTTTGGTGGTAGTCACAAATATGTCCTTGATTTAATTAGGTGTTCAGCGCCGGATTCCTTGTAATAGTCTGTTTTCATTTGTAATATCGCTCGCTTCATCGTTCAACCATCCAATTGAGGTAGCCAGTGTTCAAAGGCAGCATGGTTGCAATTGCAACCCCCATGCATGAAGGCGGTGCGGTCGACTATGACTCACTAGCTAAATATGTTGAGTTTCATATAGAAAATGAAACGGATGCGTTAGTCCCTGCAGGTACAACAGGAGAATCTGCAACCTTGGATCATACCGAACATTGCGAGGTGATTAAATTCGTTGTTGATCAAGTAAAAGGCCGTATTCCGATTATCGCGGGGACCGGTGCAAATTCCACTCAAGAAGCCATTGCGTTAACTCAATGCGCAAAAGATGCAGGTGCAGATGCTTGCTTGTTAGTTTCTCCTTATTACAACAAGCCTACTCAAGAAGGCTTAGTACTGCATCACCAGGCAATTGCTAAAGCAGTGGCGATCCCACAAATTCTTTATAATGTTCCTGGACGTACAGCATGTGATTTGTTACCAGAGACTGCAATTCGACTTTCTAAAGTTGAGAATATTGTGGGTATCAAAGAAGCTACAGGTGAAATCAAACGATGCACACAAATTTTAGAAGGTAGTCCAGAAGGTTTTATGCTAATTAGCGGAGATGATGACACCGCTATGGAATTTCTATTAGCAGGTGGTTGTGGTGTAATCACGGTTACAGGAAATGTCGCACCAAAATTATTTCATGATATGTGTATGGCCTGTCTTGAAGGTGATCGAAACAAAGCCCAGGAAATTAACGCTAAATTGGATAAATTGAACAAGGACTTATTTGTTGAGTCTAATCCTATACCGGTGAAATGGTGTTTGACCGAGATGGGTCTTTTCCCAACAGGTATGCGGTTACCGATGACTACATTATCAAGTCAATATCATGAAACCCTGCGACAAGCATTGTCTGCTGCAGGTTCTATCTAAACTGGATACGGATTAAGTGCAAAAAATATTTTCCAACTTCTTTCTTATATGCGTTTTTGTAATTTTGCTATTGCTAAGTGGTTGTGCATTTTTAAAATTTGGTTCGGACTACACAGATGCAGGATCTACTAACCCATTAGAAGCTCCGCCTGATTTAGTCACGCCTCAATGGGAAGAGAGTTTGGAAATCCCTAAGACTGCAAATGATCGAGTAAGTGCTTTAGAAACCCAAGGGCCAGCACTCGGTGCGGCGGTATTACCTGAGTTTGTTGATGTACGTGTGCGTCGTGAAGGGCCTACAACCTGGTTAGAAGTGGATAGTGATCCAGTTTCTTTATGGCCAGCCATCCGTAGATTTTGGCAAGATGAAGGCTATCCTATCGGTGCCGATGAACCATTGCTTGGATATATAGAAACCGAATGGAAGCAACACACGGATCGTTCATTAAGTAGTGAAACCAAGCAAGAAAGCTACGATGTGACGGGTGAAAAATTTCGCACACGTCTTGAGCGTCAGCCGAATGCGGTAACAAATATATTTTTAACCCATCGCGGTGCAGAAGTTGCAGCGATCAATAAACAAAATCAAATTCTTTGGAAGCCGCAACCACCTAATGGTGAGCGTGAAACCGAAATGATGATTCGTTTAATGGAGTTTTTAGGAAATACTAGGCAAGAAGCGCAACAAAAATTAGTAGGTGCAGATGCGCAATTTTTATATTTAGATATAAAAGATATTGGTGGTGTACCTGTTTTAGTAGTGGGAGATATTTTTTCTCGTGTATGGAGGCGTACAGGTGTTGCACTGGATCGCTCGGGTTTAGTAGTCGAAGATCATGACCGTAATAAGGGCACCTATTATGTAGCGGTAGATTTTGCGCCCGTAGGTGTACCTACGCAGGAAAAAGAAAATATACAAAAGGCCTTTTACGAAATTCATTTGTTAGGCCAAGGAAAGCAAACGCTCATCACAGTTCACCAAGTTAATAAAGAAGCAGGAGTGATAGATCCTAAAACTGCGAAGCAATTGTTGAAGAGGGTGGTTGCGGCATATCCGGGGAGTTATCCTAACTCGTAAGTTCGATCGTAACTTTTCCGCTCTCTTTGTAAATAAAAGTTTTTTTCTTAAGCACTTGTTCTTAGAGAGCAAGCTACTTTTGTTACGCCAAAAGTACCCAAAAGCATTGCGCTAACATCACTCAATTCTTCGAATGCTCGATATTTTCAGCGGCTCGCAAACTCGCTTCACTCAGACACTGCTCGCCTTCACCTGAAAATATCTTACGCTTCTCAGCGTGATGAATGCGCGATTAAGAGTAAGAATGTTTTGAGTATAATAATTGCCAACGACCCAAAGCGGACATTCTAGAAATTAACATGGAGACAAATATGAATGATAAAACACTATACGAGCGATTAGGTGGGTATGAAGGCATCATTACTTTTGTGGAGGACCTGCTTCCACGCTTAGAAGCCGATTCTCAACTGGGCCGATTTTGGCAGCATCGAGGTGATGACGGCGTGGCAAGAGAGAAGCAACTATTGATTGACTATTTATGTGCTAATGCTGGTGGACCCATGTATTACACAGGGCGTGATATGAAAACATCACATGTAGGTATGAAAATAAGTGAAGAAGATTGGTCCATATTCATGGGGCATGCAGGGGACACTATGAAAGCATTAAATGTCCCAGAGCAAGAATGTAATGAAATTGCTGCCTTTGTAACGAGTTTAAAATCAGATATTGTCGAAGTTTAATGACAACTTATAACACTGAATTGGATTCCATATATCTACAAATATTGTATTGAGTCTTTAAGGGGTTTAGAGATGGAAAGAAACACTACATTGTATTCAAGACTTGGTGAGCGAGACACTATATCCCGCCTCACTAACACGTTATTTTCACACATCATGGCTGACAATCAATTAGGTAAATATTGGGAATCAATGTGTGATGATGGAATTAATAAAAACAGACAGTATCTTCTTGACTATTTATGTGCAAATACAGGTGGACCAGAACTTTATTCCGGCCGTGATAATAAAACTGCGCATAAGGGAATGGACATTACTGAACAAGACTGGACTAAGTTTATTACCCATTTAACAAATACGTTAGATGGTCATGGAATAATAAATCCAGAAAAAGATGAGGTGTTGAAGTTATTTGCTAATACAAAAAATGACATTGTAGAAGTAAAGCCAACAGTTAAGAGAGAATCACTGTTTGAAAGAATTGGAAGTTTATCTAAAGTGCAAGAGCTAGCGAGTGAATTTTACGATGTAATGGATAAAGAATCCTTTGCAAAAGATCTGCGTGAAATTCATCCAGAAAACTTATTTATGTCAAAAAAATCACTAGCTAAATTCATCGCTCAATGGTTGGGTGGGCCAAAATTATTTGGTGATCAGTATGTAAACGTTACATGGTTAGAGCTACGGCATCGAAGATTTGAGCTGAGCGAAAAAAACAAACAACAATGGCTATATTGCATGGATATGGCGATGACGAATGTAGGAATTGAAGATGGCTTAAAACGTGAACTACACCGAAAATTTGAAGGCATGATAAATTCAATGCAACTGCAAAGAGACAGAATCAAAAACAAAAATATTTAGTTGGGGAATGTCCGCTATTGGCCAAAGGCGGACATTTTTAGCTCAGTTGTCTCTAATCTGTTGCATCGTCCCTGATGGACATCATATTCGCATATCCATGTGCTCACTAAGTGCCCGAAAGCGGACATTTTATTCAAGAAATTTTTACAGTATTAGTTTTTGTAAACTCTTGAATCGATTTCAAAATCGATTTTGCATCGAGTCCGGCTTCTTCTAGAAGTTCTTCGCGGGAGGCATGGTCTTGATAGATGTCAGGTAGGCCTAAGTTTTTAATTTTTATTTTAGTATTATTTGTTAATACTTCGTTTACTGCGCTGCCAGCGCCGCCTGCAACAACATTGTCTTCAACAGTAGCGATGAATTCATGCTGCTGAGCTATTTTTCCAACTAAAGCGGAATCAATCGGTTTAACAAAGCGCATATTTACAACGGTTGCATCGAGCTCTTCGCCCGCTTGGAGTGCATCATAAACAGTGCTTCCGAAAGCCAATATTGCAACATCCTTTCCTTCACGAAGAACTTCGGCTTTGCCGATTTGAACTTCACGCATTTCAGGAGACACGGGAGCGCCTGGTCCGCTTCCACGCGGATAACGCACAGCAGTAGGGCAGTCTTGTAGGTGTGCGGTGTAAAGCATGCGTCGAGTTTCGTTTTCATTTGCGGGTGTCATGACAATCATGTTGGGAATGCAGCGTAAATAAGTTAAGTCGAAACTGCCGGCATGCGTTTGTCCATCGGGGCCAACAACGCCTGCACGATCGATGGCAAAAACAACCGGTAAGTTTTGTACTGCGACATCGTGAATGAGTTGATCGTATGCGCGTTGTAAAAACGTTGAGTAAATTGCAACGACGGGTTTTAATTTTTCACATGCCATACCTGCTGCAAGGGTAACGGCATGTTGTTCTGCAATCGCAACGTCGAAATATCGATTGGGGAATTTCTTTTCAAACTCTACTAGACCAGAACCTTCGCGCATTGCGGGAGTGATGGCGACAACACGATCATCTTGTTCAGCAATATCACAAATCCAGTCGCTAAAAACTTTTGTATAGGTGGTTTTAGGTTTTTTATTTGATTTAACTACGCCCACATTTGGGTCAAATGAAGGTACCGCATGATAACCAACAGGGTCAGACTCGGCTTTTTCGTAACCTTTACCTTTGCGAGTTACAATGTGTAAAAGACGGGGGCCTTCTAAGCGTTTTAAATTTTGTAATGTTTTAGCTAAACCTGAAACATCGTGGCCATCGACAGGGCCAAAATAATTTACACCCATTTCTTCAAACAATGTGCCGGGTGCAATCATACCTTTAACATGTTCTTCAGCACGTTTAGCCAATTCATGAATGGGTGGGAGAGGTTCGAGTAATTTCTTACTGCCTTCACGCATGCTAGACATCACACGACCCGATAAAATGCGTGTTAGATAATTTGTCATTGCACCTACGTTTGGTGAAATAGACATTTCGTTGTCATTTAGAATAACAAGTAAATCGGCTCTACAAGCGCCAAGATGGTTTAAGGCTTCATAAGCCAGTCCTGCAGTGAGTCCGCCATCGCCGATTACAGCTACAACTTTACGTTTCTCAGTTTGTTGGCTGGCAATCGCCATACCTAATGCTGCACTGATAGAAGTGCTAGAGTGACCTACACCGAAATGATCGTATTCACTTTCATTGCGTTTCGGGAAAGGTGCTAATCCATCTTTGGTGCGAATGGTAGTGATTTGATTTTTACGACCCGTAAGAATTTTATGTGGGTAACATTGGTGCCCAACATCCCACACAACTCGATCATGCGGGGTATTAAATACATAATGCAATGCGGTAGTAATTTCGATTGCACCTAATCCTGCAGCAAAGTGCCCACCACTTGTTGCGACCGAGTCTAATAAATAAGCGCGTAATTCTTGTGCTACTGCAGGCAAATGTTTGGCATCCAAGGCACGTAAGTCTGCGGGATACTCAATGTTGCTTAGTAATGGATATTGTTGGGTCATTGTTACGAATTTCGATTGACCATATAGTTACTGATCATTCTTAAATTGTCAGCACGCTCATCTAGGTCTTGTAGCTCATTTAATGCCTCTTGCAACAAATTATTCGCGGTATTTTTGGCTTGTTCTACCCCCACAATGCTAGGGTAGGTAGGCTTATTTTGTGCCACATCTGAGCCCTGCGGTTTACCTAAGGTCTCGGTATCAGCCTGAATATCGAGGATATCGTCACGGATCTGAAAAGCGAGGCCTACTTTTTCTGCAAAATGTGCAAAGTGCGCAAAGGTTTTGGGGGTATTCATATCACTGGCAACCACTGCCATAAGTACACTTGCTTGGATTAAAGCCGCAGTTTTAAGTGTATGCATGGTAGTAATTTGTGTTTCATCCAGCTGTTTATTGACTGAGGCAAGGTCAATCGCTTGGCCTCCTGCCATGCCTAATGAGCCTGAAGCATTTGCGAGTAACTGAATCATTTTGACACGCTGGTCATTAGGTACTTCTGCATTTGCAAGAATGGCAAATGCCAATGCTTGAATCGCATCACCTGCAAGAATGGCTGTCGCCTCGTCAAATGCTTTATGGCATGTAGGTTGGCCACGACGTAAATCATCATCATCCATAGCAGGAAGATCGTCGTGAATGAGTGAGTAACTGTGCATCAGTTCGACAGCACAAGCAGCCGAATGTAAATGTTCTATATTCGTATCTAGCGCTTCTCCCGTTGCGTATACAAGTGCAGGGCGAATACGTTTGCCGCCGCTCACGACAGAGTATCGCATGGCTTGATGCAATCTTTTAGGGGCGTCAGTTTCGTTAGGGAGTTTGTTTTCTAGTTGTTGGTTAACTTGATTTGCATATAGTGTAATTAATTCATCAACAGTGAGTTGTTGCATCAATGTTTCACTATCCATTTCATTAGTCTTTGAGGTCTTCACTATCATCGAGATCCTTCTCTATCCATTCTTGATCTTCTTTGCTCAAAACAGAAATTTTTTGTTCTGCTGTTTGCAAAGCTTGTCGGCATTCGCGCGTAAGTTTTACGCCTTGCTCAAAATTTTTAAGTGAGTCCTCTAATGAAAGGTCACCTTTTTCTAGTTTATCGACTAAGCTTTCTAATTGTTTTAGCGATTTTTCAAAATCTATAGTCTTTGTAGAGGGTTTACGCGCCAAAATTTTTTCCTATTTATATTTGATATAAGTCATAAAAGATCGTTTTGAATTTGATCGATTCAGGTTGACATGTTTTTAGACCTAGTCTAGAGTTTCACACAGTTTAGACTAAGTCTAAATCATACAAAACCGGCAAATTCATTATGACTTTGCTGTAATCATAATAGCTGGAGGTAGCGATAATGTCTCTAAAAGGCAGTAAAACTGAAGAAAATTTAAAAGCCGCATTTGCGGGTGAATCACAAGCTAACCGTCGATATCTATATTTCGCTGCGAAAGCAGACGTAGAAGGTTACAACGACGTATCTGCAGTATTTCGCTCAACTGCGGAAGGCGAGACAGGTCATGCGCACGGCCACTTAGAATACTTAGAAGAGTGTGGTGATCCTGCTACAGGTCTACCAATTGGTGGCACGAGCGATAACTTGAAAGCAGCTATCGCAGGTGAAACGCATGAGTATACAGATATGTATCCAGGCATGGCGAAAACCGCTCGCGAAGAAAACTTTGACGAAGTTGCAGACTGGTTTGAAACGCTAGCGAAAGCAGAGCGTTCGCACGCAAACCGTTTCCAAAAAGCTTTAGACACTTTAGATTAAGTTTTCAACTAGTCTAGGTGACTGAACAAAATCACCGAAAAGATTTTGCATAGTACAAACCGTAACAATGCGGTTTGTGCCTTGCAAAAATCTTCCACGACGCAACAGGATAATCTTTTATGAGAGAAGGTAGCTTAGAAGCACCTACACGGCATTCTATTGATTGGCAAGATCCAAAGTTTTATGACGAGGACGACCTTAATAAAGAATTAGAGCGTGTATACGATATCTGCCATGGTTGCAGACGTTGCGTAAGCTTATGTAATTCTTTTCCAACCCTATTTGATTTGGTGGATGAATCAGAAACCATGGAAGTAGATGGTATTGCAAAGGAAGATTACATCAAAGTGGTTGATCATTGTTATTTATGTGATCTTTGTTTTCTAACTAAATGCCCCTATGTGCCTCCACATGAATGGAACGTAGATTTCCCCCATCTAATGTTGCGCGCCAAAGCCATTAAATTTAAAAAGCAGGGTGCATCCAAGCGTGACAACATGCTGAGCAACACGGATAAAAACGGCAGGTTTTACGGTATTCCAATAATCACGCAAATGGTTAACGCCGTTAATAAAAACACTTTTGCGCGTAAACAGATTAAGAAGTCACTAGGAATTCATCCTGATGCTTATTTGCCCGCTTACGTAAGTAAGTCAGCAAAAAAACAGTTTGGTAAGCGCCAATCGGCAGTAAATAATCCCACTGCTGTAGGCAGCACAACAGGCAAAGTAGCCATTTATGCTACGTGTTACGGGAATCATAATGAACCCGGTTTAGTGGAAGGTCTCATTAAAATTTTTGAGCACAACAGCATTGAGACTAAACTTATTACTCAAGACAAGTGTTGCAGCATGCCAAAGTTAGAGCTGGGTGATCTCGAATCTGTAGCGACCAATAAAGAGCACAATGTTCCTATCATGTTGGGTGTCATTGAAGATGGTTGGGATATTATTGCTCCGATACCTTCTTGTGTGTTGATGTTTAAGCAAGAGTTGCCACTGATGTTTCCAAAAGATGAGGCGTTAAAAAAAGTTCAACAATCCATTTTTGATCCGTTTGAATATTTAGCATTACGCCATAAAGAAGAGTTGCTCAATACGGACTTTAAAACTTCACTGGGTAAAATTTCTTATCACGCGCCGTGCCATTTGCGTGTACAAAACATGGGAAACAAAACGCGTGATATTTTGAATCTCGTGCCTGATACAGAAATTGAACTGATTGAACGATGTGCCGGACATGATGGAACCTATGCAGTCAAAGAAGAATTTCATGAAGTATCGATGAAAATTGCACGCCCTGTTGTGAATAAAATTAAGAAAAACGAACCTAATTACTTTTCTAGTGACTGCCCGTTAGCAGGTCATCATTTAGCAAATGGTATTGATCAAAATAAAACATCCCCCACACACCCTATAACATTACTACGCATGGCCTACGGTATTTGATATGCAAAAGTTAGCGCGACAAGATTTACATTCTTTAGAAGATTATTCTGCCATGCGCGATGAATTTCGCGCACAAGTAATTCAACATAAAAAAAACCGTGTGTTGCAAGTAGGCCCCAATGTCACCATGCATTTTGAAGACAGACTCATCATGCAGTACCAAATACAAGAAATGCTACGTGCGGAAAAAATATTTGAAAGTGATGGGATTCAAGAAGAGCTCGATGCCTACAATCCAATGATTCCAGATGGGAGTAATTGGAAAGTTACCTTTATGATTGAATTTCCAGATCCAGATGAACGTGCTATTAGGTTAAGAGAAATGCTAGGCATTGAAGATGCAACCTATATACAAGTTTCAGGGCACGACAAAGTGAACCCTATCAGTGATGAAGATTTGCCACGTGAAACCGAGGAAAAAACCTCATCTGTACACTTTATGCGTTTTGAACTTACTGATGAAATGATAAGTGACCTTAAGAGCGGAGCGGCATTAAGTGTGGGGATTGATCACCCGAAATATCAGCATGCGATTGAAGCATTACCTGCTTCGGTGAGAGATTCTTTGATAGCAGATCTAGATTAGATATGGATTTCCTGTTTAAAGATCTTTTGGAACCAAGCGTATGCGTAGAGAAAGTATCTTTCTATCCTTGAAATTTCATTGGGACAAAGCCAGTGAAATAAAACTTTAGTTTATAAATAACCTTCTCTACAACATACTTAACATATCCACATAGGCGAGGATAGCATTCATTAGTTTTTGAGTACCTGATTGTGATCAGTCAGATTGCACTTTTAATAAGTATTTATATGACAGACAGGTGTTACAGGGCTAACTAATAAAATTAAATATTGGGATTATTTTGATATTTAGTTTTAGTGGAATAGGCTTAAATCATATTCAGAAAAACTGCGTAGTGTTTCATAGCTTAAAATTTTAATACTTTTTCTTTCTGCCTCAATAAGCTGGTGTTCACGAAGCTTTGAAAATGCTCTACTTATTGTTTCATCGGCCAAGCCTAAATAACTACCAATGTCATATCGGCTCATCGACAAGTTAAAATTAATCGGACAATGTCCTCGTTCTTTACGTCTATCAGATATATTTACTATAAATGAAGCTAATCGTTGTTCAGGATTCTTGTTTGCAAGCAGTGCTAACATGAAGTGTGTTTTTGTAGTTTCATCGCGCATAAGATTTATTAAGCGACTATGTAATTTTAGACTTTTTAAACATAAACTATTTAATTCATTAAATGGGAAGGCGCAAATAACAGAATTTTCCAATGCGATACCTGAACAGTTATGAATTTTATCATCTAACCCGTAAAATCCAGTCAATTCACCAGGTAAGTGAAACCCTATGATCTTCTCTATACCATTTTTTAATGGTATTTGTGTTTTCACAGAGCCTGATTGAACAGCATAAATACAACCAGATTTTTCTTTATATTGAAAAATCAATTCTCCTTTTCGTACTAATTTTCGATGCTTTATTGCTTGATCTAAAACATCAACATCAGATTGTTCGAGCCCTCTAGGTAGACAGATATCACTAATCAAACAATTACTACAATTGGATTTAATAGATTTATTATTTGGGTCTTTTGAATGCCAAGGTAGTATTTGCTCGTCTAAGACAGTTTTCATAATGAGGTCTTTGAATTATGTTTATTGCTAACACTGAACTAAGCAATTAGCAGGCCAAATGTGTTTGGCTTTAATAAGTCTCTGAATTTTATATAGATAATTTAAATATTAAGTTATGAAATTTTTTCAGATGTTTCATTTCCTTAAACTCAATTACAAATAATGAAACAAATAAATATTTTAGAAAGAATCTACCGTTTCATTATGAAACTGGCTTTATTCATTGAGTATAGGATTTTAACTTAAATAAGTTTTCTGAATTGTTAGTTTCAACGACAAAAAATACGCTTATCTCAATCTTGAGAGCTTGAGCCAAACCACCAAAACCTATCACCAGTCTTACTACTAGATGGTTCATAAATTATGATCTTTACAAGAAAAAGTAAAATAACAGATCAGCTGAAATAGTTTTAATTTTTATTTCAAACCCACAAAAAACCCTCATTTTATAAACAATAAGTATTTTAATTTTTTCTTATTTATTTAACTGATCAGAATCAGTGTAATAAATGGTCATAATTTTTAGAATAAAGTTCTATGAATGATTAGGAAGAGAGATTAATTGAAGTATTTATTTGTAAATCAACATTTATAAATACATGGATATATTCTTACTATTAGCAATGGAAATTATATGCTAGTAAATAAATTAGTAGAGTTAAATTAGTGGCGCAGATTCACCCAAAATATAAAATATTGGTGTTGCATACTGACACTGGCATTATTCGCACTGATACCTCTACATTACTTGCTGCTGATCAAGAAAATAATAAATTATTATTTCGGGCTTTAAATTCAGAGTATTTTGTACAAGATGACTGTAACGAAAGTATAACGATTGTTGAAATAGAACAAGCAGAAGAGATATGGCGCACTATGCCTATAAAAATAGTATCTGACTTGATTTCAGCTATACCTAATTATTGTGTAGGGACAAGACAAAATTTTTATAAAAGAACAAAACTTGTCGGAAATTCTTACTAAATACATTGCTCAAAAATTTCAATATTTTTAGTTGTAGAGATTGTATTGATCAAAAGTTCAATTGTATTAAATCACTAAAGATAAAACGAAGACCAATAATTAATAACAGATAGTAAAATGGAGAAGTTCTAATTATGAATGATGATAGTAATCAAAGTGGGAAAAAACGCATTATTTTAAACTGTTTTGATATGACATGCGTCAGTCACCAGTCGTCTGGAATGTGGCGTCATCCAAATAGTCAGGCTGGGCGATACAATGATATTGAATATTGGACTAATTTGGCGATTGAGCTAGAGCGTGGCTTCTTTGATTGTATGTTTATAGCAGATGTTGTTGGGGTTTATGATGTATATCGTGGCACTGCAGCAGCAGCACTTAAAGATGCTGCTCAAGTGCCTGTAAATGACCCCTTTGCACAAATAGCAGCGATGTCTGCAGTTACTAAGAATGTGGGTTTTGGGTGTACTGCTGCCGTGACGTTTGAACATCCCTACCTGCTAGCTAGTCGACTCACTACTCTTGATCACCTAACCAAAGGCCGAGTTGCGTGGAATGTTGTGTCTTCATATTTAAATAGTGCTGCACTTAATATCGGCATGGATCGGCAAATGGAGCACGATGAGCGCTATGACTTTGCGGATGAGTACATGGAAGTGATGTATAAACTTTGGGAAGCATCATGGGAAGAGGGTGCAGTGCACAGAAACAAAGAAACTGGAATCTTTACAGATCCTAAAAAAGTGCACCCCATCAAGCATGAAGGTAAATACTTTAAGGTACCAGGTTTTCATTTAGGCGAGCCATCCCCACAGCGCACCCCTGTAATTTTCCAGGCAGGAGCTTCGGGTCGTGGTAGAAGGTTTGCGGCTGAGCATTGTGAAGCCATGTTTATTTTGACTACTAGCCCAGATCATGCCCATAAAGTTACAAATGAGATACGAGATGTTGTTGAAAAAGCGGGTCGTCCACGAGATTCAATTAAAATCTTTACACTTTTAACAGTGGTTACAGGCTCTACAAATGCTCAAGCTGAGCAAAAGTATGAAGATTACTTACAATATGCGAGTCCTGAAGGCATGTTGGCTCTTTATGGTGGTTGGACTGGTATCGATTTCTCTAAACTTGATCCCGATGAACCATTGCAAGCAATGGATAATGATAGTCTACGTACTACACTTGAATCGCTTACAGAGGATGGTGGCAAAAATGTTTCAGTACGAGATGTGATTAAAGAGCGCTGCATTGGTGGGCTTGGTCCAGTGCTTGTAGGTGGACCAGAAAAAGTCGCTGATGAGCTAGAACGTTGGGTTGATCATGGCGGCGTCGATGGCTTTAACCTTGCCTATGCAATTACACCTGGGTCTGTGACAGATTTTATAGATTATGTCAGGCCTGAGCTTGTGAAACGTGGTCGTGCGCAGACGTCATATGCACCAGGTACGTTACGCGAGAAACTAGTGGCACGAGCAAATGGTAGATATACTGCTGACGATCACCCAGCAACTCAATACCGTGGATCGTTAGCGGGTAAAGAGAGTGTTGATGACGATACTACTGAATCTCCATGGGCAGAAGCCGATACTCCGTTTCATGCGCACTAAAAATTAATTACAAGTTTAAATGCTTAACAATGTATAGCTAGCAAGCCCTGCATTGTTGAATTGATTAATTTATGGCAGCAAAGTTGTTATTTTATATTTACTTCCAATGCGGGCAAGTAAAAGTAGGCTAAAGTTTTGCGGCCATTCATTAATCAGTTAAGCAATATAAGTTTTTAACCCGCTAAATTTTTTATGAAAGAAATAATTAAGACTTATTACGAAAATTACTTTTAAAAGATTAATGTAAAAGTTAAAAACAAGTAAACTAGGAGGATGTTATGAATGATCCAACTTATAAGTATATTGACCTTGTAGGCACTTCTGGCGAAGGTATGGATGCTGCTATACGCAATGCTATTAAAAAAGCTTCACAAACTGTAAAGCATATACATTGGTTTTATATACATGACACACGTGGAACCGTTAAAGATGGTGAAGTGACATGTTTTCAGGTTACTATAAGAGCTGGTTTTAAAATCGAAGATTAAGGTTATTATTAAGCGCACTTGCAGCTAAGGCTAAAGGTTAAAATGCTGATTTAACTTTAACCAGAATGGTTTAGCCATAAATTTAATTAAAATAAAACTAATGCTCCCCTCTTACACAGGAGAATAAACTATGCCTATTTATGCTGTTCAACGTAAATTATCAGGGATAACAATGGAAGAACTTGGAAATGCTCAAAGAGCAGCTATTGATACCAGTAGCAAGTTTACTGAGCAAGGTACTCCGGTTAATTATATACGCAGTAATTTTTATCCTAAAGATTGTAAATGTACTTGTTTATTTGAAGCGAATAGTGCTAGTGATGTACAAAAAGTTAATGAAGAGGCTTCATTACCGTTTGAGACCATTGAAGAGGTTTTAGATTTAAATCCTTAGTAAAAGGTTTTTAACTTAAATGTGTACTTTGGGTCGTTAGCAGTTCATTCTGTAGGCGGCTTTTTCGGGGTTTCATTAAATTCAATTTGTTCCTCACCATTGTAAACAAGGAATGCTTTGCCTTTTGCACGGGCGATCATTACTATCCCTAAGTCCCGTGCGAGTTCAAGGCCCATGTTGGTCACACCAGAGCGTGAAAGTAAAACAGGAATGCCCATGTTGGCGGACTTCATTACCATTTCTGAAGTTAAACGCCCGGTAGTGTAAAATATTTTATCGCCACCTTGCTGGTGTTCCAGCCACATCCAACCTGAAATGGCATCTGCAGCATTATGTCGACCTACATCTTCGACAAATTTTAATATTTCTGTGTCTTTGCAAAGTGCACAGCCATGCACTGCACCGGCTTTTTTATAAATTTCGTTGTATTTTGTAATTGCTGCCAACAATTCATAAATTTTGGATTGCTTGAGTAAAACTTTAGGAAGTTTTGCATCGTACAACTTATCTAAAGTACAGCTGAATACTGTACCTTGTCCGCAGCCTGAAGTGACAGTGCGTTTGCTAAGTTTTTCTTCCCAATCTGTGATTTCTTTTCCAGGTACGAGTTGCACATCCACGAGTTCTTTGTCCCAATCCACATTGACTGATTCAATATCGGTAATATCTTCTAACAAACGTTGGTTGCGTAAATAGCCCAAAGCCAATTCTTCTGGGTGAGTGCCCAGCGTCATTAAGGTCACAATCTCTCGATCATTCACTTTTAGAGTAAGGGGTGATTCTCCTGCAACGTGTACTTCTTTGTTTTCACCAAACTGATTTATGGCTTGCACAGCATGAGTAGGGGATAAACCCTGTTGTGAAAGTTTGGGTCGGTATGCTTTATCCATGTTTGCTTATCTATTTTTACAAGGCCTTTTCAATGGCTTCGCTTAGCTTATCTACAGCAATAATTTCTAAACCAGCAATTTTTTCTTTGGGTTTGTTTGCGCTTGGGATGATGGCTTTTTTAAACCCATGTTCTTTAGCTTCTTTTAAACGGGAGATACCATTAAACACAGGGCGAATTTCACCGGTTAGACCGACCTCACCAAAAACAATTAAGTTGCGGTCCAAAGCTTGGTCTCTGAAACTGGAATAGGCAGCGAGTAAAACAGCGAGGTCTGCACCGGTTTCTTTAAGTGAGACACCACCCACGATATTTACAAAGACATCTTTGTCATAAATGGCGATGCCACCATGCCGATGCAAAATAGCCAACAACATGGTTAAACGATTTTGTTCAATGCCAACCGTGACTCTACGAGCATGACCTGTAGGGTTGTCGTCCACGAGTGATTGGACTTCTAAAAGTAAAGGTCGCGTGGCTTCGCAGGTAACTGTAATTACACTTCCTGGTGTGTGTTCACTGCGCTGAGAAAGAAAAATCGCTGAAGGATTTTTTACACCTTTAAGCCCTGTGTCTTGCATAGCAAATACACCGAGTTCATTTACAGCGCCGAAGCGATTTTTGACTGCACGCAATACGCGGTAGCGTCCACCTTCATCTCCTTCAAAATATAAAACGGTATCTACAACATGTTCGAGTACTCTTGGGCCTGCAATGGACCCATCTTTGGTAACGTGCCCTACAACAAACACTGTTGTGTTGGTTTGTTTGGCAAATTGCGTAATTTGATTGGCGCATTCGCGCACCTGTGAAACAGAACCAGCAGCAGAGGGTGTTTTTTCAGATGATAAAGTTTGAATGGAATCAATTACCATAATGTTGGGGCGTTCTCGCATCGCATTCGCTAGAATTTCTTCTAAATTATTCGATGCGATGACACGCAATTTAGAATCTTTATAACCTAAGCGCTCTGCACGAAGTGCGACTTGTTGTAATGACTCCTCACCCGTTACATACAATGCGCGCTCACGATCCAGTGCGCTCAAGACTTGAAGTAATAAAGTGGATTTTCCAATACCTGGATTACCGCCAACTAAAATAACCGAACCTGGAACGATTCCCCCGCCTAGAACACGATCGAGTTCAGAAAGAGGAGTTTTTACACGAACATGTGTTTCGTATGTAATTTCATTAATACTTTGCACTTCGTTTTCTGCACCTGCCAGTGCAAAGGAACTGGATTTTTGTTTTTGAAAAACAGCGGCTTGTTTTTCAATGGAGTTCCATGCGCCACAGTCTGAGCACTGACCCATCCATTTAGAGAATAGGGCGGCACACTCTGTACACACATAGCTGAGTTCTTTTGCCATGAGTCTATTGTACTAGATCATGGAATTCGCTTGCGTTGCTCGAATGGGAGATCAGAAATTAAGCAATTTGCTCATTATGTTGAGGTAATCTTGGGCTCATGCGGACAGTGCGTACCGCATTATTTTGAATTTGTACGACTTCGATAGGATATCCATCAATGAGGACACTGGTGCCAGGTTCAGGGATGGATTGAAAGTGCTCTAAGATCAAGCCATTGATGGTTTTTGGTCCGTCTGCATGTAATTGCCAGGTTAAGGCTTTATTAATATCACGCACGTGCGCACCACCGTCTACAACATAGGTACCATCTTTTTGTGGATGTATTTCTACATCATAGGTTGCTGGGTCGTTGGTAAATTCACCCACAATCTCTTCTAATAAATCTTCTAGGGTGACCATGCCTTGAATGTCTCCAAACTCGTCTACCACTAAACTTAAACGGCGTTTCTTGCCCTGGAATTCAAACAGTAATTTTTTTAAGTTCGTACCTTCGGGAATAAAGTAAGGTTCACGAATTACTTTTTCTAAATCTTCCCGTTCTAAATCTTTATCAAGGATTTTTAATATGAACTTGCGTAAATGTAAAAATCCAACAACATTGTCGATGTTGTTGCGGTATACCGGCACGCGCGTATAAGAAATATTTTTTAATTGTGTGACGATATCATCCCAATCATCTTCTAAATCAATCCCGATAATTTCATTTTTAGGGAATCATAATGTCTTCGGCGGTAATTTTTTCAAGATCAAGCACACCTAGTAACATTTGTTGATGTTCACTAGAGATTGTAGTGCCTTCATCGTTTACTGCAGTGCGCAATTCTTCATGTGATAAAGTTGTTAATACGTTTTCTTTTACATCAATTCCAAATAAGCGCAGTAGAGAATTGGAAAAGAAGTTTGTTATCCAAACGAATGGATACATGATATCTAGCAATGGCTTGTAAATTCGTGCAGCAGGCAGCGCTAATTTTTCAGAGTGTAAGGCTGCCAATGTTTTGGGTGTAAGTTCAGCAAAAATTAATATCGCAAATATTAAAATAAACGTTGCAATGGCAATTCCTACTTCGCCATGTAAACGATAACCAATGTATGCAGATAATTGAGCAATCAATATATTGACAATATTATTGCCAAGTAAAATTAAACCTATGAGTCGGTCAGGTTTTTCTAAAAGTTTTTGTGCTTGTTTGGCACCATGATGACCATCATTTGCTAAATGTCGTAAGCGATAACGGTTCAAAGCCATTAACGCAGTTTCTGAGCCAGAGAAAAATGCGGAGAGAATAAATAAAATGAACAACGCTATAAATAGCGTTCCTATCGAGTATTCGTCCAAGGTCGGGTTGACCCTCCTGTAATAAAGATACGTCTATTAACTGCCGCAAGGAGGATTTTGTCAAGAGAGGGGTATGCTATCGACCCTATGCAGTAGTATTTCCTGGACAAACTTACTGCCTAAATAGGCCAAAATCAGAAACCCAAAGCCGCCAAGTGTCCAGCGGATGGCCATTTGTCCACGCCAGCCGTATTTCCAACGTCCCCAAAGTAGTGCTGCAAAAAGTATCCAGGCCAAAATAGATAATATGGTTTTATGTGCTATATGTTGTTCGAACATATTTTCTAAAAATAAGAAACCAGTAATCAGAGCAACTGAAAGCAGTATGAAACCAATGGTTATAGTTTGGAATAAAAACTTTTCTGTTTCATGTAAGGGGGGTAGTGAACGTGTTAATCCTTCGAGCTCAGCATTGCGAAGATGTCGGTCTTGATTAAATAATAAAATTGATTGTATTGCCGAAATAGTAAGCACGCTGAATGCGAATAGTGAAAACACGATATGTAACTGCAATCCGCGTAGATTAGATGCGGCAACTGAAATTTCGGGTCTGATTATCGTCAATGCAATTCCTGCGATAACAATCGGGAATAAAAACAAGCCTAAATACTCATGTTTTTTGGTTATGGACAAAACTAGAACGAGTGCAGAAATGATAAACAGTACTAAAGAAACAGCGTTATAGAATGTAAGGTTTAATCCTTGGGGTGTAAAGGTTTGTGGGTATAGGTGTAATGCATGTGTGAGGCATGCAATTCCCCAAAGTGTCAGCATCAAACCACGTTTGTCATTACTTTGACTGTCTGGAACACGATGACAACGCCATAGCAGCACAAAAAAAGTAAGTGCATAAAGCAGTATTGTGCTGTATTTCAGTATGCTTGACATTTGCAAACAAAAATTTTGCTATGGCTTCTTATATTGAATGAGAGTGTTGTCACAAGAAATTAATAACTACGTGATAAACATCTTTAGTTATAAGCCATTTTCTCAGACAATTGCATTTAAATGAATTGAGAAAGGCTAGACATTTCTGCACTGTTGGCAATGATAGCATTATTCAGATTCTGAATGATTAATAACCATGAATATACGTATCCTCGGCTGTAGTGGAGGCATTGGTTTAGGCCATAAGACCACCTCATTACTATTAGATGATTCTGTGCTGATAGATTGTGGCACAGGACTTGGTGAGCTATCGCTTGATGAAATGTCTAAGTTGCAGCATGTATTCATTACACACAGTCATCTCGACCACATTGCCTTATTGCCGATGCTGTTGGACACTGCATATGAACACCTTGTCGACCATCCGCTTACACTGCACTGTAAGCAGGAAACTTATGATGTGTTAGCGAAGAATATCTTTAACTGGGATGTATGGCCGAATTTTTTTGAGTTGCCAAATAAAGACACTCCGGTAATTGTGTATGAATCCATGCAGCCAGGTGATTGTATTGAGTTTGGCGATAAAATCGTGAAGATGGTTGAAGTGAATCATGCAGTGCCGGCTGCGGCTTATATCATCAATAATGGCACAGGTAGCATCGCGTTTAGTGGCGATACATATATCAATGACACTTTTTGGCAAGCGTTGAATGAAGAACCGCGTATGGATATGGTAGTCATTGAGTGCGGGTTTACAAATGAAGAAGAACATATTGGCCGCGACGCAAAACATTATTATCCTAATGCATTGGCAGAAGACTTAAAAAAATTAAATCATCGACCCGATCTTTATATTACCCACCTACAGCCAGGTAGAGAAGAAAAGATTATCGAACAGCTTAATTCTGCTATTACAGATTTTAAAATCTACCAACTCTCCAGTGGCCAAATAATTTCGATCTAATTTCGTTATAATCCGCTCCACTTTTTAATTCTGCTCCAGGTTAGGGGCGCATAATCTATGTTTGATAATTTATCCTCCCGTTTAGCGGGTACTGTGCAAAAGTTGCGCGGTCAAGCACGCTTAAGCGAAGACAATATTCAAGAGACCTTACGTGAAGTGCGCATGGCTTTATTAGAGGCCGACGTTGCACTACCAGTGGTTAAAGACTTTATTGCAAGTGTTAAAGAAAAAGCGCTCGGGCAAGAAGTACTGACAAGTCTGTCTCCTGGGCAAGCGCTGATTAAAATTGTCAATGATGAGCTCGTGCATCTCATGGGTGATGCGAATGAGACACTTAGCTTATCCGCTCAACCCCCTGTTGTTATTTTAATTGCAGGTTTGCAGGGTGCAGGTAAAACCACAAGCATCGGCAAACTCTCTAGATTTCTAACTGAAAAACAAAAGAAAAGTGTCGCGGTAGTCAGCTGCGACGTCTATCGACCTGCAGCGATACAGCAGCTACAAACCTTGGCAAATGAAGTAGGGGTAGAGTTTGTGCCAAGTGACACTAGCCAAGCCCCCATTGATATTGCTAATCGAGCGGTTGAGCATGCGAAAACACAATTTAAAGATGTGCTCATCATTGATACTGCGGGACGTTTGCATGTTGATGAAGAAATGATGCAGGAAATTATTTCTTTGCATCAGGCAGTGCAGCCGACAGAGACTTTATTTGTTGTCGATAGTATGAGCGGTCAAGATGCTGCAAATTCTGCTCAAGCATTTAATAACGCTTTGCCATTAACCGGCGTCATTCTGACAAAAACCGATGGTGATGCGCGTGGTGGTGCAGCGCTTTCCGTTCGACACATTACCGGTAAGCCGATTAAATTTTTAGGTATAGGCGAAAAAACCACTGCACTTGAACCTTTCCATCCTGATCGTGTGGCCTCACGCATTTTAGGTATGGGTGATGTGGTGAGTTTGGTTGAGGAAGTAGAACAAAAAGTTGATAAAGATAAAGCGCAAAAACTTGCCAAGAAAATTAAAAAAGGTAAGAGCTTTAATATGGTTGATCTTAAAAGTCAGTTAGAGCAGATGATGAATATGGGTGGCTTGGCAGGAATTATGGATAAAATTCCAGGAGCCGCAGGGATGCCTAAAAATGTTCCGGGTATGGGAGATGACAAAGCGATTCATCAGATGATCGCGATTATAAATTCCATGACACCTCATGAGCGGCGTTTTCCAGATGTAATTAAAAATACACGTAAACGACGCATTGCGGCGGGATCGGGTACTCAAGTGCAGGATGTGAATCGCCTTCTTAAACAGCACCTTCAAATGAAGAAAATGATGAAGAAGATGTCTAAGAAAGGTGGCATGCAGCGCATGATGCAAGGTTTGAAGGGAGGCCTACCACCGGGTCTTCAATAAGTGTGTTATTTAGGTCTATACCAATAGCGCTACACCAGGCTTTCAATGAGCGCATTACTTTAAGTCTATACAGTTCCCTACCGCCGGGGCTTCAATAAGTACGTTATTTAGGTCTATACCAATTACGCTACCACCAGGATTACGCTAGACAGTTAAAATTTTCAATTCATATCCCTTAATCCCCCTGTTCAAACACCTGATCTAACTTTATTTTCAGGCAAATTTGCGTACAATGCCCAGCTCGATTTATCGGCATTAACTCAATACAGAATTCTATGGTCACAATTCGATTAGCCAGAGGCGGAGCTAAAAAACGTCCTTTCTACCACATCGTTGTTACGGATTCTCGTAAACGCCGTGATAGTAGCTATATTGAGCGTATTGGCTTTTTCAATCCAAGCGCAAAAGGCCAGGAAGTAAGGCTGAATATTGAGATGGAGCGTTTTGAGCATTGGTGTGGACATGGTGCGCAACCCTCTGACCGTGTAGCATCATTGGTCAAAACAGCATCAAAAGCAAGCTGCTTAAATAAGCTAAATTCTCTTGCCCAAGCTTGGGCCAAATCTTGGTTCAAGATTCACACATTCAAGTTGGCCATATCCAAGGTGTCTTTGGCATCAAAGGTTGGTTAAAGATCTTTTCTCACTGTCGTCCAAAAGAACAAATTCTTGATTACATAAATTGGGATTTGCACATGCCACAAGGTGTGCAAACGCATGAGTTACAAGAAGGTAAATGTCATGGAAACGGCATTATCGCCAAGCTGAAAAATGTAGACGATCGTACTCATGCTGAAACACTTAAAGGTGCAGAGATATGGGTAGCAAAAGCAGAATTATCCGTACTAGCTGAAGATGAATATTATTGGTTTGAGTTAAAAGGTTTAAAAGTTGAGAATCTTGAAGGAGAAGCGCTAGGACAAGTGACAAAGTTAATGGAGACCGGCGCTAATGATGTCCTAGTTGTTATGGATGAATTAGATAAACAAGAGATTCTTATCCCTTATATTAAAGAGCAAGTGATTAAGCGAGTAGACTTAGAAGAAAAAACGATCATTGTGGATTGGCAAAAAGACTATTAGCACATGAATTTTACAGTCATCACATTATTCCCTGAAATGGTGCTGAACTTGTCAAAGTTTGGAGTTGTTGGGCGTGCATTAGAAAGTAATTTAGCCAGTTTGGGAGTGTTAAATCCAAGAGATTTTTCTGATGATCCAAATCGTCGCGTGGATGACCGTCCCTATGGGGGTGGTCCTGGGATGGTGATGCAATTTGAGCCATTACAAAAAACCATACATAAAGCACGAGAACAGGCAGAGCAATCTCGGGTGATTTATTTATCCGCGCAGGGTAATCCGTTGAAGCATGCCGATGTAACTCGATTGAGTACTTATGAGAATTTGATCTTGCTTACAGGGCGCTATGAGGGGATTGACGAGAGAATTATTGAAGTAGAGGTGGATGAGGAGATATCAATAGGAGATATCGTCGTCAGTGGCGGGGAATTGCCTGCTATGCTAATGATCGATGCACTAATCCGCCATATACCGGGTGCTCTGGGCCATGATGAGTCTGCGCATCAAGATTCATTTGTTGACGGACTACTCGATTGCCCGCATTATACGCGGCCGGAAAGTATCCAGGATCTGAGTGTGCCAAAGGTATTGCTTGGGGGTGATCATCAAGCTATACAGAAATGGCGTGAAAAACAATCACTTGGACGCACTTTTCAGCGTAGGCCAGAGTTATTAGACCAGCTCGATCTCAGTGATGAGCAAAAGGCCTTGCTAGAGGAATATATACAAGAGCAGCAAAATTAAAGTACGTTACAAATATGTCAAATATTATCCAAGAAATTAATCAGCAACAGCTCAAGCAAGATCTGCCAGATTTCAGTCCTGGTGATACTGTGGTTGTACAAGTAAAAGTTAAAGAAGGTAACCGTGAGCGATTACAAGCCTTTGAAGGTGTTGTGATTGGCAAGCGCAATCGTGGCTTGAATTCAGCCTTTACTGTGAGAAAGCTTTCCCATGGAGAAGGTGTGGAAAGAGTGTTCCAAACTCACAGCCCATTAATTGACAACATTAAAGTGAAACGTAAAGGTGATGTTCGTCGTGCCAAGCTTTACTACTTACGTGGGCGAACTGGAAAGGCAGCAAGAATCAAAGAAAAAATATAAATTTAATATTACATCTTCTTTCCAAAACGCCTCGATTTATCGAGGCGTTTTTATTTCGGCTGTGACTAAAAGAGTTACAATTCGCTATGGCTCAAATTATTATTAAAACACCTATCGGCAAAATAGCGGTGGACTACGAAAATGACTTTGTCACTGAAGTGCAACAGGTCGCACCTCAAACACGCGCAGTATCTAACAAAGATCCATTTGCCATAGAGATACAAAAACAGTTTGAGGATTATTTTTCTGGGAAATTGCAAGAGTTTGATTTGCCATTTTTATTCAAACACGGAACGGATTATCAACTAAAAGTTTGGGATCAGATTAGAAAAATTTCATTCGGTAAAACCAAAACGTATGGAGAGATTGCAAAGAAAATAAAATCAGGGCCACGTGCAGTAGGTAATGCATGTCGGCGTAATCAGTTATTGTTGCTTGTTCCTTGTCATCGTGTGGTTAGTGCTACGGGATTGGGCGGATTTATGGGAGATGCAGACGGAAGTTTAGTGCGAAGAAAGCAATGGTTATTGGAGCATGAGCAAGTTTCTTAGTATCGAAGAATGTTAAAAGTACATTATCTTATGCATGAGTCGTTTTGGCGGTAAGTAAAAATGCATGTTCATTATCTTAAACACGTCACTTTTGAAGGACTTGGGTTCTATGGAGAACATCTTTGTGGAGCGAGGTTGTACATTATCGCGCACATGTATGTATGAAGACCAATCGTTACCTTCCATTCATGATATCGATGCATTAGTTGTAATGGGCGGGCCAATGGGAGTGCATGATGATGATAGTTATCCTTGGCTTACGTTAGAGAAAGAGTTTATCGAATCTGTAATCAAGCTTGATATTCCAGTGCTGGGAGTTTGTTTAGGTGCACAGCTGATTGCCAATGTGCTGGGTGCTGAGGTGACTAAAAATGTACATGAAGAAATCGGTTGGTTTCCAGTGAGTTTTGTTAAGGAAATGGAAGGTGATAGGGTCAATGTGCTGCCTAACAAATTTGATGCACTGCATTGGCATGGCGATACCTTTGCTATTCCAACGGGAGGAAGCCATTTTCTCGCCAGTGAAGGGTGTGCACACCAAGGTTTTGTATATGGGCATGCCACCTTGGCGTTACAGTTTCATCTGGAAATGTTGCCGAGTAACGTAGAGGCCATTTATCACGAATGCGGAAACCCAAAAAAAACAGGTACTTATATACAGAGTTTGGATGAAATGCTTGCTCCAGCAGAAAATTTTCAACACGCCTATAAAGTACTAGAAAATGTGCTAGAGGCCTTTGTTTTTCAAAAAGTGGCCCAATAATTATCAACTAGTCATCCTTGGAGGATCGAAATGGAAGACAACAGTAGAAAAGACATCAGAGCCTTGCTCAAGACATTTGGGGTAAAAGCGGATGAAGCTATTGTGGGGCATTTGGCAAAACATCCCGATGTCAAGCAACTGCGCTTAAAGATAACGCTAGAAGATGAAACGGACTATGCAAACAATGCTGTCGAGCCGATTACATTAGTGATTGAAGGTAATATTAATCGCTAATTTTTTATTAACTATATAGAAATTGATATTAAGAGAAATGAGCACTGAGACCGATAAAACCGCACATAAAAAAGAAACATTGCAATTTGAAACAGAAGTAGCACAACTTCTGCATTTAATGATTCATTCTTTATATTCGAATAAAGAAATATTTTTGCGTGAACTAATCTCAAATGCATCCGACGCCTGTGACAAGTTGCGTTTTGAAGCCGTGTCGGATGATTCCTTACTAAGCGATGATGCAGAATTAAAAATTCAAGTCGAATTTGATAAAGATGAAAAGACAATAACGATTCGTGACAACGGCATCGGTATGAATCGTGAGGAAGTGGTGAATAATATTGGCACCATTGCTAAGTCTGGAACCAAAGAATTCTTATCACAGCTTACGGGCGATCAAAGTAAAGATTCTCATTTGATTGGTCAGTTTGGTGTTGGCTTTTACTCCGCGTTTATTGTTGCAGATAAGGTCACCTTGAAAACGCGTCGTGCAGGTTTGGATAAAGCACAAGGTGTGCAGTGGGAATCAGAAGGGACAGGCTCTTATACATTAGAAGAAATTGAAAAAGACAAGCGTGGCACGGAAGTGATTTTGCATCTTAAAAAAGATGAAGAGGACTTGCTCAATGGTTGGCGTCTACGTTCCATAATTACGAAATATTCTGATCACGTACCTTTACCTATCGAAATGCGTGAAGAAAATGAGAAAGGTGAAATCACTGCGAAGTGGGAAACAATTAATAAGGCATCTGCCTTATGGGCAAGACCAAAAACTGAAATTACAGACGATGAATATAAAGAATTTTATAAACATGTCGGCCATGATTTTGCTGACCCACTGCTGTGGACGCATAATCGAGTGGAAGGTAAAACCGAATATACGTCTTTATTATATATCCCGTCTCAAGCACCTTTTGATTTATTCGATCAGAACCCTAAACACGGAGTAAAACTTTATGTGCAACGTGTTTTCATCATGGATGATGCGGAAAAATTATTGCCTCGATATCTGAGATTTGTTCGAGGCGTAATTGATTCAAATGATTTACCTCTTAATATTTCGCGAGAAATCTTGCAGAGCAATAAAGTCATCGACAACATCCGCTCAGGGTCTGTTAAGAAAGTGTTAGGGCTATTAGAGAAGCTTGCAAAGAATGAAACTGATAAATATCAAGAATTCTGGAATGTATTTGGCAAAGTCTTGAAAGAAGGTCCCGGAGAAGACTTTGCAAACAAAGAAAATATTGCAAAGTTACTGCGCTTTGCGTCCACTCACAAAGATGGTGATGCACAAAATGTATCTTTAGATGATTACATTTCACGCATGAAGCCTGAGCAGGAAAAAATTTACTACATCACTGCGGATAACTACGCTGCAGCAAAGAACAGTCCGCACTTGGAAATTTTTAAAGATAAAGGTATCGAAGTGTTATTGCTGTTTGATCGTGTGGATGAATGGTTGATGAGTCACCTTGCTGAATACGAAGAAAAATCCTTTGCTTCAGTGGCAAAAGGCGAGCTTGATCTTGATAAGCTGAGTAGTGAAGAAGATAAAGAAGAACGTAAAAAAGCTGAAAAAGAAGCCAAAGGTCTAATTAAGCGCATCAAGAAAGTTCTGGATGAAAAAGTAGAAGATGTGCGTGTATCACACCGTCTAACCAGTTCTCCTGCTTGCATTGTATTAAGTGAGCAGGATATGGCGTTATATATGCAGCATCTGATGAAACAAGCGGGTCATGATATGCCATCTACGAAACCCGTTTTAGAAATAAACCCTACTCATGCGTTAGTACAGCGAATGGAGAATGAGCAAGCAGAAGATCGCTTTGAAGACTGGGCGAATATCTTGTTTGATCAAGCCATTCTTGCAGAAGGTGGGCAGCTTGAAGATCCTGCTTCATTTGTTAATCGACTCAATCAAATGATTAACGAAATTGCCAAATAAAGACAAACAATTCTGGATAACCAAAGCACTCGCTAAGATGTCTCAAGAAGAATAGGTGAGACAGGGCTGTGTGAATAAGAGTTGCAACATGGGTGTTGCATCAAATTCGAGTTAATCATAGTGAAACAATCAAGTAAATTTTGGGAAACCAAATCTCTTAAAGAGATGAGTAAGAGTGAATGGGAGTCCTTATGCGATGGGTGTGGAAAATGTTGTTTAATCAAACTAGAAGATGCGGATACAAAAGAGTTGTTTTATACCGATGTAGCTTGTCATCTTTTGGATCATAAAACTTGCCAATGTAAAGACTATTCCAACCGTAAAAAATTAGTTGATGATTGTTTGCAATTAGAAGTGGATGATGTAGAAGATTTTAAATGGCTGCCAAAAACCTGTGCCTATCGGCTAGTGTATGAAGACAAAGATCTTCCAGATTGGCATTATTTAGTTTCTGGGGATAAAAAAATGGTGCATAAGAAAAAGATGTCTGTACAAAATCGTATAGTCAGTGAAACCGAAGTGATGGAAGTGGCCGAACACATTGTGCATTGGGTTTGAGAGCATGGTTGTCTTATAGAATATCCGTCAAAAATGATGCAACTATATTGATGAAATGAGCTCTTATGTATATATAAATACTATTTGAAAAAAACTAATAGAGTAAACGTATGAAAATTAAAACGGCAATAATATTTTTAGTATTCCTACATCTATCATTAATGTCTTCCCTGTTGGCCGAAAGTGCTGGTGAACATATTGATGATGCTACAATTGCATCTAAGACCAAGACTGCACTCATCAGTGATAAAACGGTTAAAGCAAGAAAGATTAATGTTGAGGTTTCAAAAGGGGTTTTACAGCTTTCTGGATTTGTCGATAGTGAAACCGAAGAGTCAACTGCTATAAATATTGCAAACGGAGTGGCAGGTGTTAAAAAAGTCTTGGATGCGCTTATTGTTTCTCCTGGTTCGAGAAGTGCTGGTGAAGTTTTGGACGATACAACTATTTCTACAAAGTTAAAAGCAAAGCTCACTGCTAACACAGGCTTGGGTGATGCAACTGCAATAACAACTGAAGTAAAGCATAAACAAATTATACTTGCTGGGTTCGTTGGTTCTGAGAGCGTTAGAAATGAAGCAGTAGAAATTGCAAGAAATATAAAAGGTGTTAAAAAAGTTTATAACTTGATTGCAATTAAAGAATGAGAATTTAAATATAGTGCTGGTCTAACTTATATTCAAAGAATACGTTTATAGCACACTAGCAAAAAATCCGTTCTGTCCTTTAATTTTATTGGTGTAATGCAGATTAAAGTTATCAATTATTGATTTTTGTACAGCATCAAGATCTAATAAATTGTTTCGCCATTTTTTTAGTTTAGGAAAACTATCCCAGTCTAAAAAACTTAACTTTTCATTCATAAAATCTAAACGGATGAGTAAGGGGGCATAAGCAGCATCAATTAGTGAAATTTCTTCACCATTAAAAAAAGTTGAGTCACCTAATATATCTTCCACTCTTTGTAAACGAGTTTTGCATTCGCTCATTTGATTGCGCATGTCAGTTTCTTCGTTATGATCAGCAATCATATAAAGGTCAGCTAAACAGGTGCCACCATATTCAATCCAGGCACGGTTCTTGGCAAGCACGAGAGGGTCTGATGGTTTGAGTGATCCTGGTGTAACATCATCAATAAATTCATTGATTACTGCAGATTCAAATAGGATTTCTTTGTCATCTACTTTTAGTACCGGCACTTTCCCAAGTGGCGAGATTTCTAAAAACCATTCTGGTGGATTATTTAAATCAATAAACGTGATGTCATAATCACATTTTTTGTGGTTAAGTGTAATCACACTGCGTTGCACATAAGGGCAAACATTAAAACTGATAAGCTCTAATTTCATAATTATATTTTGATTGATTAAAAGCAGCGCATTATACGTACCAAACAGCAAAATCTCATGTCTGAAAAGGAAAAAATTCGTATTGATAAATGGCTTTGGGCGGCACGCTTTTTCAAAACACGTGCATTAGCATCAAAAGCCGTAGATGGTGGCAAAGTGCACCTGAATGGTCATCGGGTTAAATCATCACGTCCCATTCAAATTGGTGACCAACTTGAAGTTACACGTTCACAAATAAAAACGATAGTTGAGGTAATAGGATTAAGTGATAAGAGGGGTCCTGCCAAAGAAGCTCAACTTTTGTACGAAGAAACAATCGAAAGTATCCAACAACGTGAGCTTAATTCTCAGCAAAGAAAAATTTTAAATGCCAGCATGCCACGATCAAAAGGCAAACCAGATAAACACCAACGCAAACAAATTCGTAAAGTTTCTGGGAAGCTGTAAGTTATACTTATGAACAGCTTGTGGAATATGAAAAGGCGGCGCAAGCCAGGAAACGTGGCACTGTGCTTTTACCAGATGACCCTTATTTTCAAGATCCAGATATGATGGTTTCCACCAACACACTACAGTAAGTGTATATAAAAAAGTAGTTAGAGTTTATTTTCTTGGTAGTTTTGAAAATACTGCTCGAATTCTTCTTTCGACATGTTGGATTCGGAAATATCCAAGCCATCATGTTTTTGCGTACGCTCAAACTTTTTAGTTATTTCGTCAGTTTGGTTGGAATGGTTGTTTCCCTCAACCTTCTTTTGGTTAGACATCCTGTCTTCCTTTTTGATTAAAAATATTATTTGTTAGCCTAACAAAGAAATTTGCTGTAAGTGCCAATCAGTTGTATTACAGCTTACCGTTTATGCAGAATTATTCTGCATTGGTACAGGTGCGTAATAGCTAAAAAAATGGGAGATTAGCTGAGCGAGAAACTCAATATTTTTCTATTGATTAATCTTGAATGAGATCACAGATTTTGATTTATCATCAACAGGCTTGCCCATGCTCATTACGCCGTTCGCAACGAGAGTTTGCTCGTCTTTAGAAACATGAATTTTTTGACCATTATCAAATTTGATATAGGTGCCGTTGAAGCTATTATCTTCTAAAAAGAATTTACCTTTTTTGAATACAATTTTGGCATGTGCACGAGATACGAATTTGCCTTGTACAATAATATCGCAACTGGGGTCACGCCCTACTTGGCAACTTTCTTTATTGTCCCCTGTGACAACATGTTTTTCGCCTTTTAAAAATAGCTCAATTGAGGTTTCTGGTTCTTTGCTATTTGCTGCAAGAGTAGGTTCCGGTAGTTCTGGCTGTGGTGCTTGAGGCTCCAGTTCTTCAGGGGTAAATTCTATTTCGGCGGATTCATCCATTTCCTCAATATCTTGAATTTTATTATTGGCAACGGCTTCAGTATTCGTTGCATCCAGAATCTCTTCTTCTAAATCTTTAATTGAAGATGCAATATTTGATGAAGCAGGGTCATCGTCTTGAAGGGCTTCTTCTAATTCAAGTACTCTTGAGTCACTTAAATCAACGGAAGTGTTTTTAACTTCTTGTGATTCTTTTGCAGCAACAGGCGCTGGACTTTGCTTGTCTTGGGCAACTTCCTCTTCTTCGCTTACTTCTCTGCGGTCTACTTTTCTGCGTCGGTTTTTAGTAACTAAAACACCATCACTATCAATAAAAGGATAAGTGACTTTGCGGCCCCAACGCCGACGTTCATTTTTTCTGCGTTCTTTCATGTAAAAGGAGGATAAACGAATCAACCTCAAAGTATGCGGAAATAGCTAACACTTTGAATACCTTAAGACTATCCTACAGCCGGGTGGTAGAAATCGGCCGATTAATGAAGCTGGATATCAGCCTTATTTGTACAAGATGCGAGAATCAGCTTGCTAAGGGCAGAAGTAGTGAATGACGTCTTTTTCGACGTATTCGATTGGGGTGCCGAGACTTACAATTCCGCTGCCATGTAGTTCCATTTTCTCACCCATTAGAAACATCTCACCTTCATCATTTTTGATATAGGTGCCATTGGTGCTGTGATCAGTAATCGTGAATTCACCATTGTCGAATTCGAATCTGGCATGTTGGCGAGAGGTGTAACGGTTTTGAATAATGACGCCACAAGATTGCGAACGACCTACGATAACTCTTTCAGACTCTGGAAAAATTTCACAGACTTCATCTTTGTGCCAAAGGAATAATCTTGTGGCTTCTCGTTCAGGTGCTTCGTTATTATGAATTTCAATATTATTGATTCTTCGATCAGGTATTCTTCGCCTGTCTTCTCGAACTAATGTTTGGTCACTGTCGAAAAAAGGAAAGGGTGGGCTGTCGTTAGCAATTCGACGATCACCAAGTTTTCTTCGCTCGTTGATAAATTCAGTGGCCATATTTATTTACGGTGAAAAGTATTTTACTCACATGAATTTTCATGTAAGTGTTTTTGGCAACACACGCTTTGTGTTGAGTGTTGCTTTATCTTTATGTAGCAATCAATAGTGATTGCGTCAATTGCGGAGCCCAGATTTTAAACATGGCATATCCGTAGGTAGCAAGACCTAAAAATAACCAAATTGCGAGTAAAGTAACTGGGGAAACTCGTTGTTCCTCAAAGATTGGAAGACTTGCGTTCTCTACAAGTTGTGTCATCGATGTACCTCAAAGACTAGATGTGTGGTTTCTAGGCGTGAATTTTAACATGATGGCTGTTAAGTTGGTATGAAGTGATGATATTTTTTCGTCCACAATTACAAATATATTTTTGTGGAATTTATAGCCAAAACGGGTCTTTAAGGCTATGCATATAGGCATAATTTTGGCTATAAAATAGCGGTTATAAAACAAAGATTTTACGTTTAGATGTTAAGATAACTTAAAGAATTTACTAGTGATTTAAGCCTAATAAATAGATTTAAAACTTCATGAAAAAAATAGATCAAAGAAACTCTAGTTTGACAAATTCAAGTTTTGTTAAGCGTCCGATCGACTCAAATTCGATCAGCCAGGGGGCGCTTGATGTCATTTCCAAGCTGCATGCCGCGGGGTTTCAGGCCTATATTGTCGGTGGTGGAGTGCGTGATTTGTTGCTGGATTTGCACCCCAAAGATTTTGATATTGCTACCAATGCCACTCCTGAAGATGTGCGAAGACTATTCGATAATAGTCGCATCATTGGCCGGCGTTTTCGTATTGTGCATGTTTATTTTGAAGGTGGAATGGTTGAAGTTGCTACTTTCCGTGCTGCAAATACGGCTAGTACGAATAAAGAAGGACGCATTATTGCAGACAATACATTTGGCAGCATTGAAGAAGATGCGTTTCGCCGTGACTTTACCGTCAATGCATTATTTTATGATTCGGAACACGGCCAAATTCTAGATTTAGTAAATGGTTTGCAAGATGTTGATGCCAAGCTATTGCGTGTAATAGGCGATCCCGATTTGCGTTTTCGTGAAGATCCTGTGCGGATGTTGCGTGCAGTAAGGCTGGCAACAAAATTAAATTTTGAAATCGAAGATAGTGCTAAAGAAGCTATTTATCGTTTAGGTTGTTTATTATCTGAAGTGCCTTCTGCACGTTTGTTTGATGAAATGATTAAGCTATTCCATAGTGGCTTTGCGTTACAGACCTATCACGGTTTGCGTGAGTTTGATTTATTTCGTCATATGTTCCCGTTAACCGAACAGGTGCTCGAGCAAGAGGCCGTTGATGAAGAACTTACGTTTACACATCTAGTTCGAATTGCTTTGGAAAATACCGATGAGCGTATACGTTCAGGAAAATCTGTTACACCTGCATTTTTATATGCAGTGTTTTTGTGGGGACCTATGCGTAAGCTAAGCAAGCAATTAGAGTTAGATGGTCTCTCGCCACGAGTAGCGCATGATGCGGCAGCCAAAGACACTATTCTTTCGCAACTCCCGTATACCTCAATTCCAAAACGCTTTTCTTACCCAATGCGCGACATTTGGGATTTGCAATATCGTTTTTATCGTCGACGTGGCAAACAAGCCTATAAACTTTTTGAGCATGATCGGTTTCGTGCAGCTTATGATTTTTTATGTTTGCGTGCCAGTGCAGGTGAGCCCGTAGATGAGCTTTGTGAATGGTGGACGGTATTTCAAGATGTGGATGATGCAACGAGGAGTAGAATGTTGCGTGGCCCTAAGAATAGAAAAGCAAAAACAGGCCGAACTAAAAATAAAACCTATCACTAATCCTATTTTTTAATGTCATGTCAGTCGTTGATGCCTATATTGGTTTAGGAAGTAATCTGTCTGGCCCTCAATTGCAAGTCACCCAGGCTTTGCGGGAGCTGGATGCCATAAAAGAAACCCAGTTGATAAAGGCCTCTAGTTTATACATCAGCAAGCCTATGGGGCCTTCCGACCAGCCAGACTATATTAATGCAGTGGCAAAAATTGCTACGCTCTTATCACCAGAAGGCTTGTTGAGAGAGTTACAAGATATTGAGCAAAATCACCAGCGTGACCGTAAAGACCATCGCTGGGGGCCAAGAACGTTGGATTTAGATATCATTCTATATGGGGATGTGCAGATGAACACCAAGAAGCTGCAAATTCCACATTATGGTGTGGCAGAGCGAGAATTTGTACTTATCCCTTTACAAGAGCTGCAAGCGGACCTCATTATTCCAGGCAAGGGGTCGGTAGCAGAACTAATTGGCCAATTACCACCATATAGTTTAGAAAAGCTGAACAACAATAATGAATAGTCATAACCTTAAATATATCGTCGTTGAAGGGCCAATTGGTGTGGGTAAGACTAGCTTGGCTCAGCGCTTAGCAGATGAATTTGGTTCGACTTTATTGTTGGAGCATGTTGAAGATAATCCATTCCTTGAGCGTTTCTATCAAAACCCGCGTGAAGCAGCTTTGTCTACGCAATTGCATTTTTTGCTGCAACGCACCAAACAATTACAAGAGTTCAAGCAAGCGGATATTTTTTCGCCTGTAAGAGTGGCTGACTTTCTGATTGAAAAAGATCGTTTGTTTGCACAAGTCACTTTGAATGTAAGTGAGTATGAACTCTATGAGCAGGTGTATTCGCATTTGACTATTGACGCACCAAAACCTGATTTAGTGGTGTATTTACAGGCACCGGTGGAAGTTTTAATTCAACGCATTCGTAAACGGGGCCGAGGTTATGAGCGTTTAATCGAAACCTCATATTTAGAACAGCTAAATGAAGCGTATGCAAAATTCTTTTACGACTATGAAGAAGCGCCTTGCTTAATTGTTAACGCAAGTGATATCGACTTTATTAGCAACGAAAAAGACTACCAACAACTATTGCATGAAATATTAAATACTGAAGCGGGTAAACGCTACTTTAATCCTCTACCTTTTGCTGGTTAGAAAGCTCTGATTTATCCTCATACTTCGTTAAAAAAATATCTCAAATGCTCATTTACTTACAAGTAAACTCCGCTTCCTCGATATTTTTTTGCCTCGTCTGAGTCGTAAATTTAGTAATATGTCACTAATAAATCAGAGCTTTCTAATTTAAATAAGATGAGCATTCATAAACCACATAAAAATATAACGCTTAGTCGTTTGCAAGAGATGAAGGCGAATAATGAAAAGATTGCTTGCTTGACGGCTTACGATGCAAGTTTTGCAGCTATTCTTGATCAAGTTGGAATGGATGTCATCCTTGTGGGAGATTCACTCGGCATGGTTGTGCAGGGACAAGACAGTACTGTATCTGTGACGATGGAAGATATGATTTATCACAGCCAATGTGTAAGTGCTGCTGTAAAGCAGGCCTTTGTGATTGCGGATATGCCGTTTATGTCTTATACCAATGTTGAACAAGCGTTAGCGAATGCCACGGATTTAATTCAGTTAGGTGGTGCGCAAATGGTGAAGCTTGAAGCTTCTAGTAGACAGGTAAGTATTGTGCAAGAGCTAAGCGAATGCGGAATTCCTATTTGTGCGCATTTGGGTTTGCGCCCACAATACATTCATAAGCTTGGTGGCTATGCCATGCAAGGCAAAGATGAAGCCAGTGCTAAAGAACTAACTCAAAGTGCACAAAGTCTGCAAGCAGCAGGTGCTGATATGTTGTTACTGGAATGTGTGCCGGATGCGTTAGCGAAAAAGATTACACAAAAATCAGCTATACCTGTGATAGGGATAGGTGCAGGTAAAGAATGTGACGGACAAATTCTTGTATTGCATGATGTTATTGGAATTACCCATGGCGTAACACCAAAGTTTGCAAAAAACTTTCTTGTTGAGGCTGATGATATTCCATCTGCTATTGGTCAATACGTTAAAGATGTGAAAAATCTTACCTTCCCATCTTAAAGAAGCTCTGATTGAACTTAATACTTCGTTAAAAAAATAATCTCAAATTCGCTCATGTATATATCAATACACTTCGCTCTTTTCGATATTTTTTGCCTCGTCTTAAAGTAAATCAAAACTTCCTACACTCCGCATGTTTACGGTAAATACTGTTGCAGAACTACGCAAGAAAATAAGCGCTTGGAAATCTCAAGGTAAAAAAATCGTATTCGTTCCCACGATGGGAAACTTACATATTGGGCATATGGCATTGGTTAAACATGCGCATCGCTGTGGAGATAAAGTTGTTTGTAGTATTTTCGTCAACGCACTGCAGTTTGATCGCAATGAAGATTTAAATGCTTACCCACGCACGCCAGATCAAGATCTTGCTGCATTAGAAAATGAAAATGTAGACTTAGTTTTTATGCCTACGCATGAAGAAGTATATGCAGAAGAAAACAAGCCGAAAAAAGTAATTCCAAAGCATCCGCTCAACCAAGAGCTATGTGGCGAATATCGTCCAGGTTTTTTTGATGGCATCGTTGAAGTGGTTGCAAGATTATTTAATATGGTTACACCTGATGTGGCGGTGTTTGGTGAGAAGGATTATCAACAGTTAATCATTATTAAATTATTAGTTGCGAATTTAGGCTTGCCTATAAAAATTGAATCCGTTGCAACTCAAAGAGAAGAAGATGGATTGGCATATAGCTCACGGAATTCATATTTGAGTGCAGAAGAAAGAGCAAAAGCTAAGCATTTGCATGCAGCATTAATGAGTGTAAAGACTCAAATTAAATCCGGTTTTAAAAACTTTGAGGCATTGGAAGATCAAGCGATGGGACAGCTTTCTTTGGCCGGATTTCGGCCTGATTATGTAGCTATTCGGGATGCTGAAGATCTTGCTAATCCTGCATATGCTACTGATTCTATTGTAATTTTAGCAGCTGCGTGGCTAGGGAAAGCGCGCTTGATCGACAACCTACTGTTACAAATGCGCTAAATCAGTATACTTTACTTATACAGATTCTATGCGATTTTAAATTAGGAGTTAATTATGTGGATGTTGGTTGTTTTATGTGTTGTATTAACAGTAGCAATAAACCTTGCAGCACAATTGAATTTATTCAGTCATCTTAAGAATGGTACTTATTAATAGTTGCTAATTCTTTTAAGGAAATTGAGAATTCTAGGGGCGCATGTTGCGCCCTTATTTTTTTGTCCTGAAGAAGCATTGATTTGTTCTGGCTACTTCGTTAAAAATCATTTCTATTTCATTAATGTATAGATCAATACACATCACTCATTTCAATGATTTTTGTCTCGTCTCAAAATAAATCAATGTTTCTTTGAGATATGGGTAGATCATTAACAAAGTTATCTTCTTACCAAGCGCTCGCTTCACACTTTGACGAAATAAAATCGCAAACTTTGCGCCAAATGTTTGCGCAAGATGTAAATCGTTTTTCTAATTTTTCTGTGCAGCTCAATGGCTTGCTGTTTGACTACTCAAAAAATCGCATTACACAAGATACCATCAAAGAGCTCGTTACTTTGTTTGATGAATGTGATGTTTCTATGTGGCGAGACAAAATGTTTGCTGGTGAAAAGATTAATTCAACAGAAAATCGAGCAGTACAGCATGTGGCTTTGCGTGATTTGGAGAATAAAGATTCTGATATTGCAAGTAAGCAACTAGATGTATTAGAAAAAATTGAATCTTTTGTTTCTAATTTGTATGCATCAAATATAACAGATGTCGTGAATATTGGTATTGGCGGCTCACATCTTGGCCCACAGTTTGTGTGTGATGCATTGCAAGAGTTTTCAAAGCCAAATATTAATATTCATTTTGTATCAAACGTGGACGCGGAAGAAAGTAAACGCGTGTTACAAAAGCTTAAACCAGAAACTACCATATTTATTGTTACTTCCAAGAGTTTTACCACGCAAGAAACGCTTACTAATGCTTTGGCTGCAAGAATTTGGTTAGCAGATGGCCAGAACTTAAAAAACCAAGATCATTTTGTTGCGGTCACTGCAAATGTAGACAAAGCCATTGAGTTCGGCATTACAAAAGATAATATTTTCCCGATGTGGGATGAAATTGGAGGGCGTTATTCGCTTTGGTCGGCTGTAGGCTTATCGATTGTAATAGCGATAGGTATGGATGCGTTTAAAGAATTACTTGAAGGCGCGCATACGATGGATGAGCATTTTGTTTCTACGCCCGCGAATAAAAACATTCCTGTGTTAATGGCATTGTTAGATATTTGGAATCAACATTTTATCGGTGCTACTGCACACGCTATTTTGCCTTACGATGTACGCTTAACGTATTTGCCTGCTTATTTACAGCAATTAGTAATGGAGAGTAATGGTAAATCGGTTGATCGTGAAGGGCAGCTGTTAGCAGTACCAAGTTCTGCAGTTTTATTTGGTGATGTAGGTACAAATGCGCAACATAGTTTTTTCCAATTACTGCATCAAGGTACACAAGAAGTTTGTTGTGATTTCATTGGAGTAGTAAAACCTGCTCACAAAAATAAAGAGCAGCATGATATTTTATTAGCTAATATGATTGGTCAAACTCAAGCTTTGATGATGGGGCAAACACTTGAAGAGGTTGGGGCTAATGAATTTGCAGAGCATAAAGTGTTTTCCGGCAATCGAGTCAGCAATACAATTTTTTTAAACGAACTAACGCCTCACTCGTTAGGGATGCTACTTGCCATGTATGAACATAAAACGTTTGCACACGGTGTATTGCTCAATATTAATTCCTTTGATCAGATGGGGGTTGAGTTAGGTAAAAAACTAGCTAATAACTTACTCGACAAAATTAAAAGCACGAATGCTGTGGAGGATGAAGACTCATCAACTAATGCATTGATAAATTTTTATAAGAAATTTAAATAACTAGTTTAGTGTATGTTGTTGTAATGCCCATGCAACATGTTCTCTGACTAATTCGCTTGCATGGTTTCGTTTTTCTTGTAATGCGCGAAGTATTTTCGGTGAGCTGGATGCATTGCCTAGTGCTACCGCAATATTCCTCAGCCAGCATTCGTAGCCAACTCGCCTTATGGCAGAGCCTTCAGTATTTTTTAGGAAATCCTCTTCGCTCCAATTAAATAAATCAATTAACTGCGGTGCATCTAAATTATTACGCACAGCAAAATCTGCCAGCTCACTTTTTTGTTCAAAGCGATTCCAGGGGCAATATAGTTGGCAGTCATCACAGCCATAGATGCGGTTACCCATCGCTTTTCTAAATTCAACAGGAATGGAGGTTTTTAATTCAATCGTGTGGTAAGAAATGCAACGTCGTGCATCAAGTTTATACGGTGCAATGATTGCCTGAGTTGGACAAACTTCTATGCAGGTTTGACAGGTTCCGCAATGATTTTCGACACGCGAATCTATAGGTAATGGTAAATCGGTATATAGCTCACCAAGAAAAAACCATGAACCACATTCTTTGTTAATTAAATTGGTGTGTTTGCCTATCCAACCGAGACCGGCTTTTTCTGCTAAGGCTTTCTCAAGCACGGGGGCGCTATCGGTAAATGCTCGATAACCAAATGGCCCTACTGTATTCGCTATTTTATCTGCAAGTTTTTGTAAGCGTTTGCGAATCACTTTGTGATAGTCGCGCCCTAATGCATAGCGAGAAATATAAGCTTGTTCATAATTAGCTAATACTTCTTCTTCGCTTACTGCGTCTGGAGTTTGATAGTTAATACGTGTGGAGATGATACGAATAGTTCCAGGCACGAGTTTTTCTGGACGTGTGCGCTTCGTACCATGCTCACCCATGTAATACATTTCTCCGTGATAACCTGCATCTAGCCAATTCATTAAATGCGTTTCATGATCATTTAATTCAGTATTGCTGATACCGATTTCATCAAAGCCTAATTCTTTTCCCCAGTCTTTTATATCTTGAGCAAGCTTTGAAAAATCTATAGTTGGGTTATTCATTGCTAACATATAATAAAGGAAACTTTGATTTATACTGTCATGTTAATTTTTATGGTCGTTAAATTGATTACTTAAAATGCTCATGTATAGTTAATACACTCCGCTTTCTCGTAATCAATTTGCCTCATCTCAATCATTTCATTAGTAAATCAAAGCTTCCTTTAAGTTATGAGTGAATTAGCGAATCAAATTTACTTAGCACATCAAGTACGCGAGCTTGATCGTATTGCCATAGAAGAATTTAACATACCCAGTTTTACTTTAATGCAACGTGCTGCAGAAGCAGCATTTAAAGAAATACAGCAATCATGGCCGAATGTTAGTCGTATTATCGTATTGGTGGGTACGGGCAACAATGGTGGAGATGGCTATGTGATTGCAAGTCTTGCTTTGACTGCAAATATTGCGACCCAAGTCATTCAGGTGGGTGATCATACGAAATTGCAAGGTGATGCGAAAAAAGCCCACGACTTATTTGTTGAGAAGGGTGGAAAATGTGAGGTTTTTGACGACCTTGCATATTCAGATTGTGATGTGATTGTAGATGCTTTATTGGGTACTGGTTTGACACGAATGGTTGAAGGCAATTATGCAAAAGCAATTGGTAGAGCCAATCAGCATTCAGCGCCAATATTAAGTGTTGATATTCCATCAGGCCTTAATGCCGACAATGGTCTTGCAATGGGTATTGCAGCGGTTGCTCAGGTGACAGTGACCTTTGTAGGTATGAAGCTTGGTTTATTAACTGCAGCGGGGCGTGAGTATTCAGGTAAAATCATTTTTAATCATTTGGAAATTTCAGAAAAAGTTTATCAATCCATGCCAGCTACTTGTCAATCGATTCAATTAAGTGATTTTCAAACCTTGCTTGGTGCACGTAAAGCAGATGCGCATAAAGGTGATTTTGGTCATGTGTTGATTATTGGTGGCAATGCAGGCATGGCAGGTTCCGTGATGTTAAGTGCTGAAGCTGCGGCTAGAACGGGTGCAGGTTTGGTTTCTGTTGCTACCATTCCGCAACATGCAACAGCTGCATTGTCTTCATGTAGAGAAATCATGGTGCATGGAATAGAAGGAGTTTCACAATTAAATACCTTACTGCAACAATGTAGCGTCGTAGCAGTGGGCCCTGGGCTTGGGAAAGATGATTGGGCGAAAACTTTATTTGCTCGGGTGATGGAGTTTGAAATTCCCATGGTTGTGGATGCGGATGGGTTAAATCTTTTAGCTGGTGAGCCAATGCAAAAACCATCGTGGGTGATTACACCGCATCCTGGTGAAGCAGCACGCTTGTTAGATTGCTCAACAAAACAAGTACAAGAAGATCGTTTGCAATCCGTGCAGGCATTACAAAAAAAATTTGGTGGAGTAAGTGTATTGAAAGGAAGTGGAACTTTAGTAGCATCTGAAACCGATGTTTCAATTTGCACTGCAGGTAATCCGGGAATGGCAAGTGGTGGTATGGGGGATGTACTAACCGGAATTATTGCTGGTTTGTTAGCACAAGGCTTGAATATCTATGATGCTGCTCGTTTTGGTGTGCAGTTGCATGCACAAAGTGCAGATCTTGCTGCGAAAGAGGGTATGCGTGGCATGATTGCCAGTGATTTATTTATACCACTGCGAAATTTAGTCAACGCTTAAAGATTCCCTATGACGACACTCGTAGGCGAATCTGCCACATTAGAGTTTTCTGCAAAATTTGCATCCTTATGTAAGCCACCATTAGTGATTTATTTGCAAGGTGATTTGGGTAGCGGCAAAACGACTTTTGCACGTGGATTGATCGGAGCCTTAGGGTATTGCGGCAATGTGAAGAGTCCAACATTCTCTCTAGTAGAAATCTATGATTTTGAAGGGATGCGCCTTTACCATTTCGACCTATATCGTTTAAAAGATCCGCTTGAATTGGAGTACACCGGTATACGAGATTTGGTAGGAGAAGATGAAGTAGTGTGTCTAATCGAGTGGCCAGAGCGAGGTGGAGAAGAGTTACCGCCAGCAGATTTAGTCATAAAACTGGAATATCAAGGCGATGCTCGCAAAGTAGCTTGGCAGGCTGAATCAACAAAAGGTCAAGCGATTATCGATAAATTATGAGATCAGGCTCTAATAAATTGGCATAGGCCATTAGTTTTAATAGAGTTTTTGCTTGCAATTTCGTTTATATTTGTCACACTTTAAGTCCGGTTTCATGTTGTAAGGACTACAGCCCCACGTGCAGCAGCATTTTCATACTGGTAATCCGTTAAAAATACAGGCATCAAGATTAGCTCAAATTCTAATCTATTCCATTTCTGTGTTAGTAGGTTCAGTGTTTTTCATGCTGAGCACTTCCAGTTTTGCTGCCAACAATATTGCTCAAATCAGTGATCTTCGAATTGCCGATCGCAAGACAGAAACACGAATAGTTTTCGATTTAAACGCACCTGTAAAGCACAGTATTTTTGTACTAAAAAATCCAGACCGTGTAGTGTTGGATATCGGGCAATGCGATGCGAATGGCAAGCTCAAAGTGGGTCGCGTGGGTGGCACACTGGTTAAAGATTTGCGTTATGCACAAAAGACGAATGAAAAATTACGCGTCGTATTTGATTTAAATTCACCGGTATCCCCAAAAAGCTTTTTGTTGCCACCACAAAGTGGCAAGGCCTATCGATTAGTCATCGATCTGACTGCGACAACTGCGCTTACAACGGCTCCAAGTGAAACAAAAAAGCCGCACGCTGAACCTGTAGTAGCTATGAAAGATGCACCTGTAAGCCGTCGTGATGTCGTCATCGCAATTGATGCAGGTCATGGAGGTAAAGACCCGGGTGCAATTGGTCGTGGAGGCACGCGTGAAAAAGATATTGTGCTTTCTATTTCTAAAAGACTTAAAAATCTAATTGATAAAGAACCTGGAATGAAAGCAGTGTTAATTCGAGATCGTGATACTTTTGTTCCGTTAAGAGGAAGAATTAAAAAAGCCAGCAAGTTAAATGCTGATATTTTTCTTTCTATTCATGCGGATGCTGCAGTAAATCGTCGTGCTAAGGGTTCTTCGGTATATGTGCTATCGCAACATGGTGCAACCAGTGAGGCCGCGCGTATCTTAGCGCAACGCGAAAATGCGTCAGATAAAATTGGTGGGGTTAGCCTAGAAGACAAAGATGATGTGTTGAAATCGGTATTGGTCGATTTATCACAAACCGCGACCATTGATGCCAGTATCGACTTAGCAGAAGACATTCTTAACGAGCTCGCTAAAGTTGGAAATATATTACGAGACGAAGTAGAACAAGCGGGTTTTGCAGTGTTGAAATCGCCCGACATTCCATCTGTTTTAGTTGAGACTGCATTTATTTCAAACCCTGCAGAAGAAAAGCGTTTAAAAACAACAACGCATCAACAAAAACTTGCTACCGCAATTCTTAAGGGTTTACGTCGTTATGCAAAAGATCATGCTCCTGCAAATGCAATTTTGGCGAGTGCTCCGACTCCTACACCACTGACTAGATACACCATAAAACGTGGCGATACCTTGTCTGGCATTGCGGTACGTTACAAAGTCAGCATTAGAGATTTACGCAAAGCGAATGGATTGCGTTCAGATGTACTTAAAGTAGGGCAAGTATTAACCATTCCAACATCACCTATGGTTACTGCTGGCGCGTAATTTAAAAAGTTTGATTTGAAGGGAGAGCTGCGCACGGATGCGCAATTATATTGTGAGTCTAGGGGTATGCGAATATGATTCGCAGAGAGGGCGACCTACAGAGATGTTGGAAGTGCTAGAAAGCAGGATGCAGTTTCTAGTGAGACGCAACTGATTAAAGTCCAGTGATTTTAATTAAGCGCAGGTTGGGGAGCTCAAAGCATATTTTCAAAAAGTCAGCTTTCGGTCAATAGCAGACATTCAATGTATCACTTACTAGCAACATTGATCCTTATTTAAGCTGTTTTTTTGCTTATACTCGATCACCTTTCCAAAACGATCCTTTTCAATTTCACAACAAGCTAGAAGTTCTTCTTTTAATTTAATGCGTCCTCGCTGTATACGTGACTTCATTCCTGAAACCGAAATACCTATTCGCTCTGCGGCATCAGCTTGCTTAATTTCATTGAAGTCTGCTAATAGCAGAGCTTCCTTGTATTTCGGTTCCAGCTTGTTTGTAAGTGGTCTCAAACATTTGGCAAATTCACTATCTACGTTGTCAGGCATACTTTCATAATCAGCTATTGTAGTTTCAAGGTCATTAACATCATTTGATGCATTTATATTCGAGTGTTTTCGGTAATAGTCTGTAATTCTATTTTTGGCAACGATGTAAATCCATGCAAGTGGATTTTCAGCATCAGTTAACGCGCCCTCATTTTGTAGTACGCTTAAGAGAATGTCGTGTACTAAATCCTCAGATACATCGACATCCACTTTGGTACGAATATACTTGGTTAATAAGGATCGCAACTCATCCCAAGTTGTATTTAATTCGGACATTTATGCACAACACGCACTTGATTTTGAGGCATTGGCTTCATCGGGATTATCGTTGGTTATGGTGTACCACTCCCAATTTAGTCCTTGCGGCTCGGTTGACCACACTTTGTCTTGTGTCGCAAAGCAGCATGTTGTTTGATCTTCAATTTTGTTTGCGATGTCATCACGTTCGAGTCGCTTTATTACCTCACCCAAATCATCATTTTGATCTACTTCCACTCCAAGATGATTGATTCTGTCATTCGCATTGGGATCTTCAATCAGAACCAGCTTCAATGGTGGATTATCAATCACAAAGTTTGCGTATCCCTTTCTTCGTTTATGTGGCTTAGTATCGAAGAGTTTTGTGTAATAGCTTACAGCTTCGTCAATATTCCTTACGTTTAAGGCTAATTGTAGTCTCATAGTACTTGCTCCAAATTCATTAATTGAGTTAGTAGTAAAAGACGTTTCAAAAAGGAAAAGGACGCAAAAATTAGTTAACTGGGGAATGCCCGCTTTGGGTCGTTAGCGGACATTTTAAGATTGTAAATTACTGATTCCAACACATTGCGTCCCATAATTTGTCTGCATTCGGCTCAGAAGTGTCCATTTGCTCGTATCTTGATTGAGTGCTTGTTAGCGACTGTATAACTTATTCAATAATACAATGAGCAATTTCTTAGCGTTCGATTCGAACCTCATCCATCTTGGACATCCTTCTTTTAAGTTCTTTCTCAAGGATATTTCTTGCATACGGTTTCATTCTCTTCCATTTCTCACATTCCTGTTCAGTTCGACCGCAACCCAGGCACCAGCCTTTGGGTCCTTTGAACTGACACACATCGATACAAGGACTTTTTTGCCGTTTCACTGTTTATTGCACCATTTAAACGCTTGTGCTTTTTTATCAACTCAAGCTAGGTTTGCACTAGACTCAGTGCTTGTTCTATACCTTTTTCCAGCTGTCGAAGTCTGTTGAACTCTTCGAGTAGCCGTTGTTCCAAATTCTTAAAATTGAGAGGGAGCGTTCTTTTACAAATGCTGTATCCTTCACCGATCTGATAACCCTTCCAATTTTTTATACGATCGCTTTCTAGGGCTAGAAATTCTTGAATGAATTCCTGCTGTGAAGGGCAATCTTCTTCTGCATGCATACAGATTGGGAAGGCTTTTTGTTTAATTTCTCTGGCTTCTATGAAAGTTTCAAAATGTATTCCTCCTTGATTATGATTGTGCCAGTTATATTTGTAGAGTTGCAGATAAACACCGCGGTTGTAAATTTCCCAACCACTATCAAACCAACTTGATTGATTAATTTTTCTTTCAAGGTTTCGAAAAACTTTTTTTATATCTTTCATGTTTAGGATATTTCTTAATTTAAAGTCGGTAGACAAAAGCTAATAGTTACGAAACTTTGATGAAATATGGAAAAGTGCAAATACGAATCTTATTATCATAAATTAATTAATGTCTGCTTTGGGTCGTTAGCGGCCATTCAATTAAACAATTTCGAGTCTTGTTCTTTTTGCCACCAAGAAAAAAATAATTTATCTATGGTCATCTGCATGGAGGTTGCAAAACGTTCGCTGATGGTTTTAGGCACTTCATATTTAATTTCATAAATGTCTGCCTCGTTGCTCGCGTTTAATAAGTAATCGTCACTGGTAATCAGTTCATCTACGAGTTTGAGCTCAAGTCCGCGTGTGGCAAGCCAATGTTCACCTGTAGCGACTTTATCGATTTCAAGAATAGGACGATTCTCTTTTACAAACTCTTTGAATAAGTCGTGAGTGTCTTCTAATTGCTCGTTAAAATGCGCACGATCTTCATCGGTGTTTTTACCAAACATGGTGACTGTGCGCTTGAGCTCACCTGCCTTCATCAATTCAAAGTCCACACCATGCTTATCTAGAAAGCGATTGAAGTTTGGTAATTGTGCTAGTACGCCAATGGAGCCAACGATGGCAAAAGGAGCAGCAATAATTTTGTCGGCTACGCATGCCATCATATAGCCACCGCTTGCGGCTACCTTGTCGACTGCAACAGTGAGTGGAATACCTTTTTGTTTTATGCGTAAAAGTTGCGAAGAAGCGAAACCATGTTCATGTACTAATCCGCCAGCATTTTCTAAACAAACCACCACCTCATCTGAGCTATCCGCTACTGATAAAATTGCTGTGATCTCTTTTCTGAGATGGCGTACAGCAGAAGCTTTTATGTTGCCTAAGAAATTAAGTACAAAAATACGTTTTTTATCTGTATCAGGATGTTTCTTTTCTTTTTTACGTTCTTTCTTATTTTCTTTTTTTACCTTTTTTAAATCTTTTTTAGATAACAAAGCAAAACGTAGTCGATCAGACATATTCTTATACTTTTTATTTAGATGAGTGATCTCAAAATGATCATGGCTACGTGCTTTTTTCGAAAAGGAAAATGCCAGCATCATAAGTACCCAAATAAAAATCAGGGCGGTGATTGCCTTGGCAAAAAATAATCCGTATTCGGTTAAAAATTCGATCATGGGCTGATTTCCTAGTTTATTTTGTTATTCCTGATATAGGCATTCGTAGCTGCTGAAGAATTGTCCATGTGCATTCTCTGAGGAATCATCGTAGAACAACGACTTCAATTGTAATCGGGGTGTGTTTAGAATAGATCCGTCAATAATGGTTCTGAAGATTTCGCTGCCTAACAATTGATGTGAAGTACTTAAGTAAATTTTGCTGAGTTGTTGATCTTCAACCATGGTATGCAGCATTTTAGGTCCAGCGATTAAATAAAAATGTTTATAGTTTTTACGAATAAGTGCATCTATTAAAGGTTTGCCTTCTACCAAACTAGATTCTCCCGTGATGAGCACTTCAAATCCTTCTTCTTGCCACTGCTTAATTTTATTTTCATCGGCGTTTTGTCCAGTAGCAATATAAACTTGTTGAGTATTTTCTTTCAGTGATGGATGCATGGGAAAATCGAGGCTAGCGCTTGCAATAACCAAGGCTGGATGTGGCGACAATCCTTGTAGCGTTCGCCAGTTATATAAATCTTCACAGTCTCTTTCATCAGGTAGTTGTAGGATATTACCTAGTTTTTTTTCAGCTAAAGCGCGCATATAACCACCGTGGGTGATTAAACAATCTGCTTGCGCGTGGAGTTCTAAAAATAATCGAAAATCTTCATCACTCGTAAGTGATTTGGGGAGTTCAGCAGCTTGGATGTTGCTTGAGCTTATGGCGATGCGCCCATCAAGACTGCTTAGAAAATTAGCAACTACAGTAGCTTGTTCTGAGTTGGATGAATACCAGCCATGTTTGTATAGATATAGATTTTTTAATTCAATTGTTTCAGAGGACTGAGGATAAAGTTGTAAAAGCTTCTTAGCCATAACAGCTGGATTAAAAATTCTGGGTTATAGGATTGTTATGATTATCATTGGATAATTTTGCATTATCCTAGCACGACCTTTGTATAAATTTATGCAAAAACCAAACATTTCCATCGCAATTCCAAAGCAGCGCTATAAGTTTGGCGCATATACGATTGTTGTACTTGAAGAAATTGAATCTAAGGGTGAAATTGAATTCCTCTATTTGCTTGCAGGTATTAAAGACGGGCACAATGAGCCTGAAATTTACATCACATGTGAAAAAGCACAGCCAGATTCAATTGAAAAAGGCTCTCACATTATTAGAGTATTTGCCCAACAATTAGACTCCGAGCAATCGGGTAGTGTTATCGATCAATCCAATTCATGGAGCGATCGAGACGCTTTTGTTTCCTATGGTCTTTCGGGTTTTAAACAGATGTTGGGTTTAGAAGATGAAGAGCCTTATTTATTAGTGTAGCCAACTATTATGAATTCTATTCAACAGCTTCCTCCACAGTTAGTAAATCAAATTGCAGCCGGTGAAGTGATCGAACGGCCTGCTTCAGTTTTAAAAGAGTTACTGGAAAATGCTTTGGATGCAGGTGCGACAAAAATTATTATTGAATTGGAACAAGGGGGTATGCAATCTATTCGAGTAAGTGATAACGGTCTAGGTATCCCTAAAGATGAAATTCATATGGCGGTACAACGCCATGCGACCAGCAAAATTGCTTCCATGGATGATCTTGAGCACATCGCTACCTTGGGATTTCGAGGTGAAGCCTTACCAAGCATCGCATCGGTTTCAAAGTTTAGTTTAGCTTCTAATAATAGTGAAGAAGGCAATGCAGGTTGGGTAATCAGTTCAGACGGTAGAGAATTCAACGAAGAAGTTATGCCGGTGCGACAAACACGTGGCACGACAGTTGAGGTAAAAGATTTATTTTTTAACGTGCCCGCGAGAAAAAAATTCTTACGCACTGAGAAAACTGAGCTTAAGCACTGTGACAATGTATTACGTAAAATCGCATTAAGTCGCTTTGATGTAACCGTGATCGCGAAACACAATGGGCGCAATGTGTTTGAGGTAAGTGCATGCGACTTTTTTGAAAAGGGCTCGGATCGAGTAGGTCAAATCAGTGGTAAGCAATTTGCCGAGCAAAGCATTTACTTAGAAAACGCTGCTCAAGATATTCAAATACAAGGTTGGATTAGCTTACCTACTTTTTCTCGTAGCCAAGCTGACTTGCAATATTTTTATGTAAACGGACGTGTGATTCGAGACAAAGTGATTTCGCATGCTATCAAACAAGCGTATCAAGATGTGTTGTATCACGGTCGTTTCCCCGCGTTTGTATTGTTTTTAGAAATGGATCCGGTACAGGTAGATGTAAATGCGCACCCAACCAAGCACGAGGTTCGGTTTCGCCAAAGTCGTTATGTACACGACTTTATTCGACACACGGTGGGTAAAGCGATTGCAGAAACAATGCCCAAGCAAGAACAACAAGGGGCAGAACAATACCGAGAAATTGTTGATGATTATATTCGTGCGGCACAAAGCCAAAGTGCAGTAAAAGATCATTCTTATTCACATGCGAGCTCAACCTCGCAGCATGTGCGTGAACCTGTGCATAGTTATGCTACGCAAACCGCTAATGAATATGATTTGTTGTTAAGAATGCCCCCTGAAGAAGCGCATACTACAGAAGAAGCGCCACCTCTAGGTTATGCCATTGAACAATTACACGGTATTTATATCTTGGCTCAAAACGCAAAGGGATTGGTGATTGTAGACATGCACGCAGCACATGAACGCATTGTGTATGAAAAGCTAAAAACTTCTTATCAACAAGGTGAGCTTGCTACACAACCATTACTGATGCCGTTAACCATCAATGTAAGTCCGCAAGAAGCAGTATTGGCCGAACAACATAGTGAAGCGTTTTTAAAATTTGGTTTTCATATAGAGCGTTTTGGTGAAGATAGTATTGTGGTGCGAGAAATTCCTTCTTTGCTGCAGCAAGCAGATGTCAATACATTGGTGCTAGATGTGCTAGCCGATTTAAATATGTTTGGTAGTTCAGAAAAATTAGAGCAAGCGAATAATGAATTATTGTCAACGATGGCATGCTACGGTTCGGTACGTGCACACAGAAAACTTACGCTTGCAGAAATGAATGCCTTGTTACGTGAAATGGAAGCCACAGAAAGAAGTTCGCAATGCAATCATGGAAGGCCAACTTGGGTGCAATTGAGTATTGATCAGCTCGATAAACTCTTCAAGCGCGGCCAATAGAAGCCCCTGAATTTGTTTTCTGCTTCGTTAAAAAAATGATCTCAATAGTGCTCATGTATTAGCATATACACTTCGCTTATTTCGACATTTTTTTGCCTCACATAAAATCAAATCAGAGCCTTCTATAAATTGAAGTGAATACCTCTCCTGTTATTTGTGTGATGGGTCCTACCGCTAGTGGTAAGACAGATCTTGCGCTTGCCATTGCAGATGAATTTCCGTGTGAAATTATTAGTGTAGATTCGGTGATGGTGTACCGGGATTTGAATATCGGATCTGCTAAACCAAATCAAAAAGTTTTACAACGATATCCGCATCAATTGGTGGATATTATAAATCCCGAAGAAAGTTATTCGGTTGCCAATTTTTGTAGTGATGCTTTGCGATGCATTGAGCAGGCACATAGTAATCATAAAGTTCCATTGTTAGTGGGTGGCACCATGCTGTATTTCAATGCCTTGCTACATGGATTGTCCGATATGCCAAGTGCGGATGAAGGGGTAAGAAAAAAGATTACCGAACTTGCAGAAGAAAAGAGCTGGGAGTTTGTGCATGCGCAACTCGCAAAAGTAGATCCACAAGCCGCAAAGCGTATCCACCCAAATGATCCGCAGCGCATTCAGCGCGCTTTGGAAGTTTATGAGCTAACCGGAACACCTCTTAGCGAATGGCATGCAGATACGGAACCTACTCAGTTTCCTTTTAAAGTTTTAAAGCTAGCATTAATTCCTGAAGATCGTGGGCTTTTGCATAAGCGAATCGAAAATAGATTCGATCAAATGCTGCAAACAGGTTTCATGGATGAGATGCGGCAACTTTATCAACGTGATTCTCTACACGAAAATCTACCTTCGATGCGTTCGGTTGGTTACCGGCAGGCTTGGAAATTTTTAGCGGGTGAATATGATGAAATCATGATGCGCGAAAAAGCAATTATCGCCACTAGGCAGTTCGCAAAACGCCAGCTTACCTGGCTGCGCAGTGAGTCATCTTTATGCGTTATTCCTGCTGAAAAGCATGATATTCATGATGTTCGTCAACAAATTCACAGTCATTTGGCATAGCTGAAAGGGTGTTGAAACTGCTACACTATAGATATGGTGGGAGTCAAGCTTTCTTGAATGCCCACTAGATAATAACAATAACAAAAACTAGAGGTGTTATAGCAATGTCAAAAGGTCAAACTTTACAAGAACCCTTTCTAAATGCTTTGCGAAAAGAAAAAGTCCCCGTATCAATTTATTTAGTTAATGGAATCAAATTACAAGGCCAAGTTGATTCATTTGATCAATTCGTTGTGCTACTAAAAAATAGTGTCAATCAGATGGTGTACAAACATGCCATTTCTACTATTGTACCTTCACGTATGGTGAAGATGCCGATGAGTGATGAGCAGCCTGAATAATTTGCAGTATCCTATAACCATTCATTTAGGATTTTCTTTTGTTTGAGCGTCCAGACATAGGTCAACGCGCTATACTTGTGCATGTAAAGTTTAATGGGGCAGCAAATAATCAAGACTTAGGTGAATTTAAAGATCTGGTACGATCGACTGGTGCAGAAATTGCCACAGTTGTAACCGTGCAACGTAGTACACCTGATGCAAAACTATTAATTGGCAGTGGCAAGGTTGAAGAGATTGGTGTGCTTGCTTATTCGCTTGAAGCCGATATTGTAATTTTTAATTATTCTTTATCTCCGAGTCAGGAGCGCAACTTAGAAAAGATTTGTAAAAAACGTGTTCTGGATCGAACTGGTTTAATCTTAGACATTTTTGCGCAACGCGCGCGCTCCTACGAAGGTAAGTTACAAGTAGAGCTTGCGCAATTAAAGTATTTATCCACACGCTTGGTGCGTGGTTGGAGTCATTTGGAGCGTCAGAAAGGTGGTATTGGTTTACGCGGTCCGGGTGAGAAACAATTAGAATCTGATAGACGCTTGTTACGTGCACGAATTAAACAAATTTCTAAGCGTTTAGATAAATTACGCCAACAGCGAGATCAAGGCAGAGCAGCACGCAGAAAAACGACTACACCTACGGTTGCATTAGTGGGTTATACCAACGCAGGTAAGTCGACCTTATTTAATCGTTTAACGGATGCTACGGTATATTCTGCAGATAAGTTATTTGCAACGTTAGACCCAACGCTACGGCGTATGCAGATTTCTAAGGGTCAGCATATTGTGTTGGCGGATACAGTTGGGTTCATTCAAGATTTGCCGCACGATCTAATCGAAGCATTTCATGCCACATTACAAGAAACGCAAGAGGCAGATCTACTTTTACACATTGTTGATGCGAGTGATCCAAACCGCGACAACAATATTGAACAGGTTCAGCTTGTTCTGGAGCAAATCGATGCTTTGGAAGTTCCGCAGATCATGGTGTTTAACAAAATAGATCAAATTGACATGTTGCCGAATGTTGATCTAGATGCACATGGGAGAATTCAACATGTTTGGATGTCTGCTCAGAGTGGAGAAGGTAAAGAGCTTTTGGTTCAAGCGCTGAAACAGTATTTTGAACAACAAGTTGAGCGTATGTGGCTGCATTTACCTCCGGCCAAAGGTGGGTTGCGTAGTGAGCTATATAAGCATAGTGAAGTGTTGCAAGAGTCTGTTGATGATCAAGGATTCTGGTTGATCGAGGCTGAAATTCCTTTGAATATACTCAAAAAGTTTGCGGAATATAAAATTCCTGAAGAATCTGTACAGCAGGCAAGCTTATAAGCTGACTTTTTCTATTGTCTTGATAGAATGTGTCATTCGTGTCGAATAAAAATTAACCCATAACCATTTCTGGAGTGAACTATGCCTTGGAACAGCCCAGGCGACGATAATAAAGATAAAGACCCTTGGGGTCGGAACTCGGGCAATCAAGGCCCCCCTGATCTTGACGAAGTATTTCGCAACTTAACCAAAAAATTCGGTGGAATTTTTGGCGGTAGTTCGTCTGGTGGTTCTGGAGGAGATGGTAAACCTTTCGTTTTGTTCGCACTGATAGCGGCGTTGGCGTTATGGGGCATCTACGATAGATTTGGTTTCTATGTAGTCAAGCAAGCTGAAAGAGGGGTGGAGTTACGTTTTGGTGAGTTTCAGGAAATGACCAGCGCTGGTTTGAATTGGCATTTACCCTTCCCAATTGAAACGGTTGAGATTGTAAACGTGGATGAAGTTCGTGAGGTTACAAATAAAACCTCCATGTTGACCCAGGATGAAAACATTGTAGAAGTCTCTCTCGAAGCTCAATATAAAATTGGCGATGCGAAGGAGTATGTTTTTAATGTAAGAGACCCCGATCAAACGGTTAAAGATGCAATGGAAAGTGCAGTACGCGAAATCGTTGGTAAGAGCACTATTGATTTTGTACTCTTTGAAGGTCGTGCGCAAATCTCAAGTGTTACCCGAGAATTATTGCAAGAGATTCTTGATAGTTACAAGTCAGGCATTTTTATTCAAAAAGTAAACCTTGAGCGATCGGTTCCTCCGAACGAAGTAAAGGCAGCATTCGATGACGCGATAAAATCACGTGAGGACTATAACCGTTATATAAAAGAGGCTGAGGCCTATGCAAATAGCATTCTTCCACAAGCGCGCGGTGAAGCTGCAAGGCAGTTACAAGAAGCGGATGCATATCGAGATCGTGTCATTGCCAATTCTGAAGGTGAAGCAAAGCGATTTTTAAAGCTTTTAGCAGAATACGAAAAAGCACCAGAAGTTACGCGTGAACGTTTATACATTGAAGCTGTAGAGTCGGTTTATACTCATAGCAATAAAGTTATGATGGATGTTGAGGGCGGTAACAACCTTTTATACTTGCCTCTTGATCAAATTATGAAACAACGGTCGATGATAGGTAATCAGAACGTAACGAGTGAAAGGTTTAATAGTGAAAATTTTGGCTTAAATAATCAGCCGATTACATCCGATAACACTGGTCGCGAGGGACGTTAATCATGAATAGTAAAATCGTACTTGCAATCATAGCTTTGTTAATTGTTGGTTTTTTTAGTTTTACTTTTCAGGTAGATCAGCGCCAAACAGCGATTAAATTAAAATTTGGAAAAGTAGATCAAGCCAACATAGAGCCTGGCTTGCATTTTAAGATCCCCATTATGAACACGATTGAAAAATACGATAACCGTATTTTGACATTGGATGCTCCGCCAACGGAGTTCCCTACTAATGAAAAGAAATATGTAATTGTAGATTTCTTTGCCAAGTGGCGAATATCCGATGTGGAAAAGTATTACTTGGCTACTAGCGGTGTCGAGTCAAGGGCGAATCAACGTCTAGAGCTTATTTTGGTTGATGGTTTAAAAAATGAGTTTGGCACACGTACTATTCAGGAAGTGGTTTCAGGGGAGCGTGCTGAGATAATGGATGTAATTCAGGTGCAATCCAATAATGAAGCAAAAAATTTCGGAATTACAGTTGTTGATGTTCGCGTAAGTAAGATCGATTTACCAGAATCTGTGAGTGACTCTGTATTTAAAAATATGCGTGCTGAGCGTGACCGCGTTGCTAAAGATTTTCGTGCACGCGGTAGAGAACAAGCAGAAGTGATTCGAGCTACTGCAGATAAAGAGCGCACTGTGATTTTGGCGAATGCGTATAAAGAAGCCGAACAAATTCGTGGTGATGGTGATGCGAAGTCTGCTGAAATCTATGCAAATGCGTTTTCAAAAAACGAAGAATTTTATAGTTTTACGCGTAGTTTAAAGGCTTATACCAATACCTTTAATAGTAATAATGATGTTTTGATTATGGAGCCAGATTCTGAGTTTTTCCGCTACTTCAAAAAATCTGAACAAAATTAATTAGTTCTAGTTTCCCTTAATTAAGCTAAATATATGTGGAATGAGTTACTGGTTGCGATTGCGCTGGTTTTGGTTTTCGAGGGCATTATTCCATTTTTAGCACCAGAAAAATTTCGCCAAGCACTTATTCAGCTTGTGAATATGCCGGACCAAATGTTACGCATGATAGGTCTGGCGAGTATGACGCTAGGAATTATTTTTCTATATATCTTAAAGTTAATTGATTAATTAAACCCATAATGAGTCAAGATCGCTGGTTGTTACCTGAAGGTATTGAAGAGTCGTTGCCGGATGAATCGGAATGGCTGGAAAAAAATCGTCGTGAGTTAGTCGATATGTTTTCAACGTGGGGCTATGAATTAGTCATGCCGCCACTGATTGAGTATCTGGACTCACTGCTGATTGGCCCAAGTGATGATTTGGATTTGCAAACCTTTAAGTTAACCGATCAATTAACCGGGAAAATGATGGGTGTACGTGCAGATATGACTTCTCAAGTTGCACGGATTGATGCACGTATGTTGAAACGTGATGCGCCTACACGATTTTGTTATTTAGGTTCAGTGTTGCACACTCGGCCAGGGGGGCGTGATTTAACGCGCAGCCCATTGCAAGTAGGCGCAGAGTTATACGGCCATAAAGGGTTGGATAGTGATGTAGAAGTCATTTGTTTAATGCTTCAAGCATTAAGTTTAGTTGGGATTGAAGATATTCTGCTTGATCTAAGTCACGTTGGAATTTTATCTAAACTCGTAGAGCAAGCGGGATTCACTGAGGTCCAACAGAAACAACTGCAAACATTACTACAACAAAAAGCACTGCCTGAATATGAGCAATTTCTTATTACTTGTTCGCTAGAAGATAAATGGCAAACAGTATTTACTTCTTTAATTGATTTAAATGGTGAGGAAGAAATCATTGCTACAACTAAAGAGTTATTAAAAGATTGTGGCGCTGAAGTGATTGAATATATTCGATATGTAGAAGAACTTGCAGCGCGAGTGACAAAATATTATCCAAATATTCAGTTGCATTATGACTTTGCTGCGTTGAGTGGATATCGGTATCAAAATGGAGCTGTATTTGCTGCATATGTTTCAGGTCAAGGAGGGGAGATTGCGCGTGGGGGTCGTTATGACATGATAGGTGAGGTGTTTGGTCGTTCACGCCCTGCCACGGGATTTAGTATGGATCTAAAAGCCTTGGCAAAAATTTCACTGAAGTCGAGCCAATCCGTGCTTGGTATTTACGCGCCAAATGATGATGATTCGGAGTTGCAGAAAAAAATAAAACAATTACGTGCTCAAGGTGAACGAGTTATTTGTGAATTAGCAGGTCAAAAAGGCGACGCTCAAGATTTAAATTGTAATCGTGTAATCGTTAAACAAAACCAACAGTGGATAGTTAAGGATATCCAATAAAAATTAATCTAACGGAAAATTATTATGGTGAATAGTGTAGTAGTGCTTGGTACTCAGTGGGGTGATGAAGGAAAAGGAAAAATTGTTGACATGCTCACTGAGGATGCAGATGCAGTAGTGCGTTTTCAAGGAGGGCATAATGCGGGACATACTATTGTAGTAAATGACCAAAAAACCGTTTTGCATTTAGTTCCATCTGGAATTTTGCGAGAAAAGAAGGAATGCTTAATCGGAAATGGTGTGGTACTTGCTCCTGATGCATTGCAAGAAGAAATAACCATGCTTGAAGCGCAAGACGTACCTGTTGCTGAGCGTTTGCGCATTTCACCAGCATGCCCACTTATTCTTCCTTATCATGTTTTATTAGATCAAGCGCGTGAAAAAGCACGTGGTAAATCAGCAATTGGTACGACAGGACGCGGCATTGGGCCTGCTTATGAAGATAAAGTTTCACGCCGTGGTTTACGAGTTGCGGATTTGTTTGATGAACAAACTTGTAATCAACGTTTAGAAAGTATCATTGATTACCACAATTTTGTTTTAAAAGAATACTTCAAGTATGAAACGATTGATCTTGATGATATGAAATCAATTTGCAGAAAATATGCTGACATGTTGCAACCTTATGTGATGGATGTTTCTGCTCGAATTAACGAACTACGGGCGAGTGGTAGAAAAGTATTATTTGAAGGTGCGCAAGGGACCTTGTTAGATATTGATCATGGTACTTATCCTTATGTTACTTCTTCTAACACTACCGCAGGTGGAGCTTGTATAGGCAGTGGTACAGGTCCAGGAAGTATTGATCATGTGTTAGGTATTGTTAAGGCTTACACAACACGTGTAGGAGGAGGCCCTTTCCCAACTGAATTATTTGATGCAGTGGGTGAAGAGCTTGCTGACCGTGGTAAAGAGTTTGGTGCAACAACGGGGCGTGCAAGACGTTGTGGTTGGTTAGACGCTGTGGCCTTGCGTCGCGCAATGCAAATTAATGGTGTAACAGGGTTGTGTATTACAAAACTTGATGTGATGGATGGGCTTGAAACAATCAAGATCTGTAACGAGTACAAATACAAAGGCGAATCATTGAACCTTTCACCTATGGATGGAGGAACATTTGATCAATGCGAGCCTGTTTATGAAGAACACGAGGGTTGGCAGCAATCCACAGAAGGAATTACCCAGTTTGATCATTTGCCAGAACAAGCACGAGCGTATTTAGAGCGAGTAACTGAATTACTTGGCGTTCCAATCGATATCGTTTCTACTGGACCGGATCGTGCGCACAATATCATCTGTAAAGAATTATTCTAGTTAGTATTTAATTATTAGCGTTTAGCTAACCAGTTCACTCATAAATTGCATAGTTGTTTGATTATTAAGCTATGAGTCTTAATGGTAAAACGTTCTTAATCGTTGGTGGAGCAGGTTACATCGGGTCACACATGACTTTGATGCTATTTGAGCTGGGATATCAAGTTTTAGTTCTAGATAATTTATCTACTGGCTTTGAAGATGCTGTGATCGGAGCACAGCTTATACAAGGCGATATTCATGATTCGGCAAAACTCGACGAAGTATTTAAGCGAAATAAAGTCGATGTAGTAATGCACTTTGCAGCACATCTTGATGTAGGTGAATCTGTGCGTGATCCATTTAAGTATTACCAAAATAATGTAGTCGGTACTCAAACACTACTAGAAAAAATGGTCTCGCATAGGGTAAACAATTTTATATTCTCATCGACAGCAGCCATTTTTGGCGAACCCGAATATGTGCCAATTGATGAAGTACATGATAAAAAACCTATTAATCCGTATGGTCACAGTAAGCTGATGGTAGAACAGATGCTGGAAAATTATGATCAAGCCTACGGGTTAAAATCCATTTGTTTGCGCTACTTCAATGCAGCTGGTGCGGATCCACAAGCCAGAATAGGTGAAAGGCATGATCCTGAAACGCATCTTATTCCGTTGGTATTGCAAGCTGCAACAGGACGTCGCGAGAGCATTAATGTTTTTGGTGACGATTACGACACTGAGGATGGAACTTGTATACGCGATTACATCCATATTGTAGATTTGTGTACGGCACACCTGATTTCAACAGAGTATTTGTTATCCGAAGCACAAAGCAGGCAATTTAATCTTGGTAATGGAAATGGCTACACGGTTCAACAAGTAATTGATAGTGCTAAGAAGATCACCAATAAACCAATCAAAATAAATCAAGCGGAGCGGAGGGCAGGGGATCCTGCAAGATTGGTCGCGGATGCAACGTTGGCAAAAAAAATACTAAATTGGGTACCGAAATATACGGATTTAAATGAAATCATAGAACATGCCTGGAAATGGGAAGTTCGGCAGAATAATAAATAAGCAGTTTTAACTACGTATTTTTAAAATTCTTTATAGCTAACAAGTACTTAGTATAGCTATTATTGAATAAAGTCCTCTGTCCCCGCTCATCGTTCATGAACCTTTTTGTCTCTACCCGTGTCTTACACGCATATATGTGGGTTGCGCGTGTCAACCAAAATCTTGGTGAAACGTTGTAGTCAATACGAAGTACTCAAAAACAAAAGAGGTTAACCATGTATAAGCATTTCATACTTTCGATGATTCTAGTGTTAAGTTTTTCTTTAAGCGCCTGCGCTACTAATCCTTATGGAGGATACAGCGCGCCCAGTAAACAAACTCAAGGCGCAGTAGCTGGCGGTGTTATTGGCGGGCTTTTGGGTTCTACCGTGGGAGATGGAAGGGGCACAGTATGGGCAGCAGCAGCAGGAACATTAATAGGTGCTTTGGCAGGAGCGCATGTAGGTCGTCAGCTGGATGAACTAGATCGTTATCGTACGGGACAAACTTTAGAGACAGCGCCTACTGGAGCTACTAAAGAGTGGGTGAACCCAGACTCAGGTACGGCTTATTCCGTTACGCCGACACGCACTTATGATTCTGGATATGGAACACCTTGCCGTGAATTTACTATGGATGCAGAAATTGGTGGTCAAACTGAACAAGTATATGGCACTGCATGTAGACAAGCGGACGGAAGTTGGAAGATGTCTGCTTAATAATTTATTAAATTTAAGGAAGAACTAGAACTGAAAAGTAACAAGGAATGTTAAAAAAATAAAAAGCCCTGCATTAGCGGGGCTTTTTTATATCTTGATGGATTAAGTGCTGGTATGGATTATCGAGACTTAATCGTATCTTGTTTCATGTTTTGGGCGAGCCATGCTTTGATTGTCCAAGGAAAAACGTTTTCTGATTCTGATATGTCTTCCCATCCTTGTTGAACGTAACATTGATATGCATCTGCGCCAAAAATATTTTGTACGCGCATGGGTTTGCTTTCATTGGCAGAATCACCATTAATTTCTTCATCTCTAAATGCATATAGAGTAGGTTCGTCTTCAAACTGCTCATCCATTTTTAAAATGGTGATATATGCGCATTCAACACCCTCTCGATACAACACTTGGTAATCCACAATACCTAAATTTTCGTTGGCTTTTACTTTTTCAGTAACCTCTTCAGGTTCATCTTTTTGAAACTGCTTAAAAACTTCATCAAACTCATCGTCATCGATATCGGCAGTAGAAATTTCTAAACCTTGCGTTCTTCGACGATCGCCGAATACACGTCGATTCTCTTCAACAATTTCATTGTTATTGTCGCGCATTGGGAACGATTCCTTATTTTTATTTGTTCTACGATCCTTGCCAGATCTACGATCGTATATAGTTTTCATATGCTTTCCCTTTGCGTATTCCCCGAAATATAAAGGTATGCAAAATTGTGTAAAACGATACCAGGCGTGTGATCTTCAGGTGTGATGCAGTTCACAGCAAGTCTTCCACTTAGCAAGGTAATTCACCCATCTAGCGTAATTTCATGAATGCAGCATATGATTGGGTTGCTGGTAGAAATTAATCGTTATTTTTCAAAGATTTCGCATTTGACGACTAAGGTAGTAGAGTGCGTCACACATGGCGCGTAAAAAGAAAAAAAAGTTAGTGGATCCCTATGCTAAGCGTGAGGCATCTAAATATGAGCGACCAATTGCTAGCCGTGAACTTATTCTGCAAGTTCTAGAAGAAAGTGACGGGCCACTTGCACTAGGTGCGCTGCATGAAGCGCTTGACGTAGATTCCGAGAAAGTGGTGGATGCATTAGCGAGACGTTTAGGCGCGATGGAGCGTGATGGTCAACTTATCCGCAATCGTCAAAATCACTATTTACCGATTTCTAAAGTTGATTTAATGCGCGGTCGCGTAATGGGGCATCCGGATGGCTTCGGCTTCTTAATTCCTGATGAAGGTGGAGAGGACTTATTTCTTTCTCCATTTGAGATGCGTACCTTAATGCACGGGGATCGTGCCATTGTGCGTCCCGCTGGGAAATCCAAACGCGGTAAATTGCAAGGCAAGCTTGTTGAAATCATTGAGCGCAATAATAAACAGATTGTAGGTCGTTACTATAAAGAATCAGGCATTGGGTTTGTGGTGCCAGATAACAAACGTCTCAATCAAGACATCATGATTCCCGCAGAAAATGCGATGCAAACTAAAAACGGCCAGTTTGTTGTCGCTACCATACTTGAACAACCAAATAAGTTCCGCCAGCCAATTGGAAAAATAATTGAAGTCATTGGTGATCATTTAGCACCAGGGATGGAAATAGATGTTGCCATTCGTTCTTACGATTTGCCTTATAAATGGTCTGATCAAGTGCTACAGCAAGTTGAGCAATTTAGTGAAAAAGATATTCAACAACAGCTAAAGCACCGTAAAGATTTACGCGAATTTAATTTCGTCACCATAGATGGTAGTGATGCCAAAGATTTTGACGATGCAGTATATTGTGAGCCGCGTGAAAACGGTTGGCGTTTATGGGTAGCGATTGCCGATGTTTCACACTATGTTGAAACTGATACGGCGTTAGATTATGAAGCTCGAAATCGTGGCACGTCGGTGTACTTTCCCGAGCGTGTTATTCCGATGTTGCCGGAAAATCTTTCCAATGAATTGTGTTCATTAAAACCAGAAGTCGATCGCCTTTGTATGGTTTGCGAAATGTTCATCTCACATGGCGGTGAATTAAAGAGCCATAAGTTTTATGACGCGGTAATGTGCTCCTCAGCACGACTGACGTACGATGAGGTGCAAAAGATTCTTTATGATAAAAACAAACAAGTACGCGAACAGTGCGAACATTTGCTAAGTGATTTAGAAAATTTACAAGGTGTATACAATGCACTACGCAAACAGCGTAAAAAACGTGGTGCAATTGATTTTGATACCAAAGAGACTATTTTTGAGTTTGATGAAGATAAAAAAATAAAAGCCATTCTTCCGCGCGAACGGTTTCAAGCGCATATGATCATCGAAGAATGCATGATTAGCGCCAATGTAGCTGCTGCAAAATTCATCACGAGTAAAAAATTACCAACTTTATATCGTGTGCATGAAGAGCCTACATTTGAAAAATTACGCGACATGCGTGAATTTCTTGAATCACTAGGTGTTGGTTTTCGTAAGGCAGAAAAGCCTAAACCGAGTGATTACATGGCGGTGATTAAAAAGATCGCGCATCGTAAAGATAAACAAATTATTGAAATGGTATTACTCAGGTCCATGGCGCAAGCGGTTTACAGTCCAGATAGTACCGGTCATTTTGGTTTAGCCTTACCTTTGTACGCTCACTTTACTTCTCCGATTCGACGTTATCCTGATCTAGTTGTACACCGTACGATTCGACATTTGCTGGCTAAGGAAAATAAAGCGTCTTTCCCTTTGTCGCAAAATGATTTACTACTCCTAGGTGAACATTGCTCTATGTGCGAACGGCGTGCAGATGATGCAACGCGAGATGTGGATGCATGGCTTAAGTGTGAGTTTATGCAAGATAAGTTAGGCCAGGAATTTGCTGGTGTGATTACTTCAGTCACTGCATTTGGTTTTTTTGTCATGCTGAATGATTTCTTCGTTGAAGGTTTAGTGCATGTAACTACTTTGAAGAGTGATTACTACCATTTTGATGAACAATCACATTGCTTGTTTGGTGAGCGCAGCAAGAAACGTTACGCCTTAGGAGACGAAGTAAAAATTATCGTCGCAAGAGTAAGTTTGGATGAACGCAAAATGGACTTTTCGCTAGCTCAGGTTGATAAGGAACATAAGACGAAAAGACCAAAGCCAAGTAATAAATATAAGGCTAAAAAATCAAAAAAGAAAAGAAAAAAGTTTAAGTAGTTTTGGGTGTGAAAAATATTTCGTTTGGTTTATACAGTTGTATGGCTGCAATACAGCAACGATCATTTCATATACAAGAAGTATGTTTGCTAGATAGCAGAAACGATAAGCGTATGCAGGAAATTAAAGATGCGCTAGTTGCAAATAATATTTCGCATCGTTCTGTGAATAAAAAAGAACTAGAACAGCTATGCGGTGAAGTGAATCACCAAGGTGTGGTGGTAGTATATAAAGAGCAACAAACCAATAATGAAGCCACTTTGCTAGAGTATTGTGCGCAAGCCACTGAGCCATTGCTGTTGTTGGTGCTGGATCAAATTGTCGATCCACATAACTTAGGTGCTTGTTTGCGTACTGCAGAAGCAGCAGGGGCAAATGCGGTGATCAGTTCAACGCGTAACTCTGCGCCTTTGACACCCACAGTGCGTAAAGTTGCGTGTGGAGCTGCCGAACGGGTTCCCCTTATTTTTGCTAAAAATCTTGCGCGTTTTTTAGATGAGCTTAAACAACTCGGCGTTTGGGTGTATGGCACACAACCCACAGCGACAAAATTAATCTATGAAGCGGATTTTAGTCGTTCAACTGCACTCGTGATTGGTGCCGAAGGCTCAGGGATGCGTAGATTAGTCAGTGAGAAATGTGACGAATTATTACGCTTGCCCATGTCAGGAGAAATGGCCAGCCTTAATGCTTCTGTCGCCACGGGTATTGGATTATTTGAAGCGGTGAGACAACGGTTAGAGGCCTGAGCCGTGCGATATCCACTCATCTGTTTAGGGTAATTTTCAAGTGTCTTGCCTACTAAGAGGGCATCACGTACACTTCGCGGCTCAAAATTCAGTAACTCCTTGCTTCACCGGGCCATACCTATGGTTACTGGGAGGCTTTAACCCATAGGGAGCATATATATGCGTCACTACGAAATAGTGTTTCTGGTGCATCCTGACCAGAGCGACCAAGTCCCTGCGATGACAGAGCGTTATCGTTCTATTATCGATCAGGGTAATGGCAAAGTTCACCGCCTAGAAGATTGGGGACGTTTGCAACTTGCCTATCCGATTCAAAAGATTCATAAAGCACATTATGTGTTAATGAATATCGAGTGTAATCAAGAAGTCTTAGATGAGCTCACCAGTTCGTTTCGTTTTAACGATGCAGTGATTCGTAACATGGTGATTTCTGCGAAAAGAGCAGAGACTGAAAAGTCTGCAATGCTAAAAATGATTGAGCAAGAAGAAGCGGATAGTGGCAAAAAAACTGCCACTCAATCTAGCTCTGACTACTCGCAAGAACGCTCAACTGATGAGCCTGCTATAGAAGAAAGTCAGGCAGAAGCCCCGGCTGAAGCTGAACAAACTGAAGAAGCCGTTGCAGAGACATCTGAAAGTTAACGAATAGAATTAAAGGAAAATATCATGGCACATTATTTTCGTAGAAGAAGGTATTGCCGCTTCACAGAAGAAGGCATTGAAGAAGTTGATTACAAAGACATTGCAATCTTAAAAGATTTCATTACGGAAACCGGTAAGATTGTGCCCAGTCGAGTAACCGGTACTAAGGCTAAATACCAACGCCAGTTATCTACCGCGATTAAACGGGCAAGATACATAGCGCTATTACCTTACAGCGATCGCCACTAAGTATCTCCAGTAAGATCTAAGTAAATCTGCTATCTGGGTTAATTCTACAAAAAGTGGTTAATTTATAAGCGATTACGCTACTCAATTTTTATTATAATGGTTTATACAAAGAGAACGTTATGGAAGTCATTTTACTAACTAAAGTCGATAATCTTGGTGACTTAGGTGACAAGGTTAAAGTGCGCCCTGGTTATGCGCGCAATTTTTTAATTCCCAGTGGTAAAGCAAAATTTGCAACGGCTGAGAATTTAGCGGAGTTTGAAGCGCGTCGTGTGGAGTTAGAAAAACTTGCTGCTGAAGCATTGGCAAGTGCTGAAGCGCGTAAAGCTGAATTAGATGGCGCTAAGATTAGTATCACTGCAAAAGAAGTTGGCGAAGGCAAGTTGTTTGGTTCGGTTGGAATGGTCGATATCGTTAATGCTTTAAATGAAGCAGGTAAGAAGGTAGAAAAGAAAGAAGTACGCTTACCCGATGGTTCTTTCCATCATGTCGGGGAGTATCAAGTGGATATTCATTTACACTCTGATGTGAATGCAACGATTAACTTAGAGATTATTGGCGAAGAATAGTCGTTACGCCATGCGTCACCATGTTAATATAATATTGTGGCTGAATTAACTACGATTGGCACGGAGTTTGGGGCCACAAATACTGAAAGCCTACGCACGCTTCCTTATTCATTGGAGGCAGAACAAGCCGTAATCGGCGGACTCATTCTAGATAACTCCACTTGGGACCAGGTGGCGGATCGCATTAATGAAAACGATTTTCATTTATTTGATCATCGACTGATCTTTAGAACCATTGATGAGTTAGTAGAAAAGCAACAGCCGTTTGATGTGCTTACGCTTTCTGACTTATTGCGTCAGAAAGCTGAAATTTCCGATACTAATATTCTTGCCTACCTTGGTACACTTGCGAATGACACCCCCAGTGCAGCCAATATTCGTGCTTATGCGGATATTGTTCGTGAAAAATCAATTCTTAGACAGCTAGTAACTACCGGCAATGAAATTGCTTCGAGTGGGTTATCTCCTGAGGGGCGGGATGTAAATGAATTATTAGATGAAGCTGAACAAAAAGTTTTTCAGATTTCTGATCACAGCGTACATACCAGCCAAGGTTTTCAAAATATAAAATCGCTACTCAAAACTACAGTTGAACAAATTGATGAATTGTTTGAACGCGGTGATCACATTACAGGTTTGCCGAGTGGCTATGATGAATTCGATGAGAAAACCGCAGGTTTGCAGAACGGCGAACTCATTATTGTCGCGGGTCGCCCGTCAATGGGTAAAACTAGTTTTGCAATGAACATTGTTGAATATGCTGCCTTGCGTAGTAATGCATCCGTTGCGATTTTTAGTATGGAAATGCCGGGGCGTTCGTTAACCATGAGAATGTTATCTTCTATGGGACGGATTGATGCGCAACGCATACGTACAGGTAAGTTAACCGATGATGATTGGCCGCGTCTTACTAGTGCGGTTTCGATGTTGTCCGAGTCTAATTTATTTATTGATGATACGGCAGCGCTTTCACCAACTGAATTACGCGCGCGTGCTAGACGTTTGAAACGTGAGCATGGCTTATCTTTAATCATAGTGGATTATTTGCAGTTGATGCAGGTTAGCGGTACTACAGAAAATCGTGCAACTGAAATATCTGAAATCTCGCGTTCTTTAAAAGCCTTAGCAAAAGAATTAGATCTGCCTATTATTGCTTTGTCGCAATTAAATCGTAGTTTAGAACAACGCACAGATAAGCGCCCTGTGATGTCTGATTTACGTGAATCAGGAGCGATAGAGCAAGATGCAGATTTGATTGTATTTATCTATCGAGATGAAGTGTATAACGAAGACTCTCCTGATCAAGGTACCGCGGAAATCATTGTGGCAAAACAACGTAATGGTCCTATTTTTAAAACGAGACTGACGTTCTTAGGTCAATACACGCGTTTTGAAAACTATGTGCCAGAGATTTATGTAGGAGGTCCGATGACTGGAGAAAGCTTTTCCAGTTCGAATATGACTAATCCAAGCAGTCCTTCACCGGACCCTGGTTTTACAGAACAAAAGTTTTCTGATAAAAGTTTTCCTGCTAATGATTTTCCTAATGATATCCCTGATGACATTGATGATGATTAATGAAATGCTATGTCGAAAAACTCACCATGAGTTGTCTGCATGAAGCGGGCTGCATTTGCGCGCATTAATTTAGCCCACCTAAAACATAATCTTGCTGCCGTACGAAAAGTAGCAAATCAATCAAAAATCATGGCGGTGGTCAAGGCAGATGCTTATGGTCATGGCATGCTAAAAGTGTGTAACAGTTTACAAGATGTAGATGCCTTTTCAGTCGCTTATGTAAATGAAGCGCTAGAATTACGCGAAAGTGGTATTCAACAACCCATCGTGGCTTTACAAGGATTTAGTAGTGTTGAGGATTTGCAAAATGCAGTTAAGCAAAACATTCAAGTAGTGATTCATCATCAAGAACAATTAAATATTCTACAAAGATTTCCCGCTCCTACTAAATTGGATGTGTTCGTAAAGCTTGATACCGGTATGCATCGTTTGGGTTTTGTGCCCAGTGAATTTTCAACAGTATTGGGTCAAGTGCAATTACTGTTATCCAATGAATCAAAAATAAGTTTTATGACACATTTAGCGTGTGCGGATGAGGTTGATAATCCCGCGACTCGAGCACAACTTCAACAATTTGATCTCGCGGTTGAAGATAAAAGTGGAGAGCAAACGATTGCGAATTCAGCGGGTATCATAGCTTGGCCGGAGTGTCATCGAGACTGGGTGCGCCCAGGTCTTGTCCTATACGGTGTTAACCCCATCGAACAACAAGCAGCATCAACATCTATAGATTTACGAGCAGTGATGAGCCTGTATGCACCGCTTATCTCGGTTAAAAACTGTAAAAAAGGTGAAAAAATTGGCTATGGTGGCGATTTTAGTTGCCCTAGTGATATGGTCATAGGCATCATAGCAATAGGTTATGCGGATGGTTATCCACGTCATTTGAAACACGCACCTGATGTGTCAGTTGGTGGAAGACGAGTAACGGTAGTGGGTCGAGTTTCGATGGATATGATCGCGGTAGATCTAACCAGTACTGAGGCGCGAATAGGAGAAATCGTGGAGCTATGGGGTGAAACTGTTTCCGTAGCAGAAGTAGCAAAGCATGCTGAGACCATAAGTTATGAGCTGTTGTGTGCTGCAGGTAATGCAGTAGAAAAAAAATACATTCAATGATGGCGGTGTAATATGGAAAAAGTTTGGTTAAAAAGCTATCCAGAAGGTGTTCCTGAATTTGCAGAGTTGGGTAAGTATAAATCGTTGGCACATATGTTTGACGAATGTGCAGAGCGGCATAGTCATCTGCCAGCATTCTCCAACATGGGTGCGTCGATTAGTTTTTCTGAACTTAATATCGAGAGCTACAATTTTGCAGCTTATCTACAAACTGAACTAGGTTGTAAAAAAGGTGATCGTGTCGCGATCATGCTACCTAATTTATTGCAATTCCCTGTCGCTTTGTATGGTGTGTTACGTTCGGGTTGTGTTGCGGTTGACGTTAACCCACTTTATACCTCGCGCGAACTTGGTCACTACTTAAAAGACTCTGGTGCAAAAGTAATTGTAATATTGGAAAACTTTGCAGATGTACTTGCTGAAATTATTCATGACACAGATGTTGAGCATGTAATTCTCACAAGAGTGGGCGATATGCTTGGTTTTCCAAAGTCGTTGCTGGTTAATTTTGTCCTTAAATATGTACAGAAAAAAATTCCTAAATACTCTATTGATAAAATTATTCCTTTCAATGAAGTCCTCGCAGTTGGGCAACAAAGGCAACTTGTAAAGCCAGAGCTGACTCAAGATGATTTAGCTTTTTTGCAATTTACTGGTGGAACAACAGGTTTAGCCAAGGGTGCAATGTTGTCGCACGGCAATTTGCTTGCCAATGTGGCGCAAGCCGGAGCTTTTTTTGGCCCAATTTTAGAAGAAGGTAAAGAAATCGTAATTACGGCCTTACCGCTGTACCACATATTTTCTTTAACTGCGAATTGTTTCTTGTTCACCAAAATTGGTGGGTTAAATTATTTAATTACTAACCCACGCGATATGAAAGGCTTTGTAAAAGAGTTAGGCAAAGTGAAGTTTTCAGTGATCACTGGTGTAAATACTTTATTTAATGGTTTATTAAATACAGATGGCTTTTCCGATTTGGATTTCTCTCACCTTAAAGTTACTCTGGGTGGTGGTATGGCAGTGCAAGAATCTGTAGCAACAGAATGGCACGAAACCACGGGTTGTGTGTTAGCTGAGGCTTATGGTTTAACCGAAGCTTCTCCTGCGGTAACAATGAATCCTTATGATCTAAAAGAATATAACGGCACGATAGGTTTACCCATTCCGAATACGGAAATCTCAATTCAAGATGATGAAGGGAATCATCTTGGAATAGAAGAAGCTGGAGAGCTATGTGTACGCGGGCCGCAAGTGATGCAAGGTTATTGGAACCGTCCTGAAGAAACTAAAAATACAATCGATGAAGAGGGTTGGTTGAAAACCGGTGATATTGCAATGGTGTCAGAGGATGGCTTTGTGCGTATTGTCGATCGTAAAAAAGATATGATTCTTGTTTCAGGTTTTAATGTCTATCCAAATGAAATTGAAAATGTAGTGCAGTCTCATGCTGGAGTATTAGAAGTGGCAGCCGTTGGTGTGGGTGATGAAGAGTCTGGCGAGGTAGTAAAGCTTTTCATTGTTAAGAAAGACCCTGCGTTGACTAAAGAAGATGTGTTAGAGCATTGCAAAGACCGGCTAACGCGTTATAAATGGCCTAAACATATTGAGTTTAGAGATGAGCTGCCTAAGACCAATGTTGGCAAAATCTTGCGTCGCGCACTTAGGGATGAGGAATAGAAAATTAATGTAATCGTGTTCAATAAGCTTCTGCTTGGAGGTGGTATTTTCTTAAAATAGGATGTATTTCAAAGAGTTAAAATCCCATAAAAAAATATGGAATTTGTAGAAAATGTGACGTAATTCCGTTGATCAAATGACGAAATTTCGTGACTATAGGTACTCTTAATCTTGTTTATAAGTCGTGCTAGAAGGCGTGACTCCGGAGTTGGTAATCAGTGAAGTCATACGAACAATCTGAAGATGCGATAAGTGATGCTCAGTTAGCGCTAGAGCGTCGTGATCGTCGTGATCGTCGCACACCTTCCTTGAAGGGATTTGTCTATGGCTTGTTTTTGGCCAGGCGTCGTGGCCCTCGACGTGCAGAAAATTTATATCAATATAGTGATTGGTACGATGTTAAGTTATTAGTGCTATCGCTTAGCTTATTATTGTTGTCGTGCTTAGATGCTGCGATGACAATGAAGTTGTTATCTTTGGGTGCGGTGGAACTAAACCCAATCATGAACGAGTTGATCAATCAGGGCACACGTTATTTTATTTGGATTAAAATTGCTATTACTGCGTTGTGTGTCATCGTGCTCGTTGCTCACAATCGTTTTAAGCTGTTTAATTTTTTACGTGTCGACGTAATTCTCATTACCGCAGTATTTATTTATCTAGGTTTGGTGACTTACGAGTTTTATCTGTATACCTTGGGTATACCTGCAGTTTAATTAAGCGATCCAATTAAGCTTTCATTTGGGTCTTGACGGATCTTTTTTAATTCTCTTTTCCAGAGTTTTATATTTTTAGGGCTTACGCCTTTTTCTACACTGTCTAGCCATTGGTCATGGCAGTTCATGACGAGTTCTAATCCTTCGTCAGTGAAATCTGAAACCTTTATTTCTAGTGAATGCCAGTCTTCGACTGCTTTGGGTAGTTTGTTTTTATATAAGCTACTTTCAAGTAAAAAACCTAATAATGGCTCATATCTTGATTTGAACTTTTCAATCGCATCCAGCTTGGAAGCGTCATCCATTTCTTCGTATATGTACCATTTGCACGCATCAATCGTGAATTCTTTCATTGAGCATCCTTTGGTTTAGAGTTCCATTATTATATTTCTAAAAAACGTATTGTTATTTAATATATCTTTTGCATACAAATGTTATGTAAGCATGTCATCTGGATTTATTTACCATTTATCCTAATTGTTAATATTATTTGGTTTGTATTTAATTTTTTACACTTTAACGATCACAGCATTAAAGTATTGTGCATATACCTCAAGCGCACGATCTTTTGCTAAACCTAAATGATCGGCGAGTGCTAAATCCATGCCGCGAAAGTTAATGTCATAATCTTTTGTATTAGATTCACTTTTGACAAATAAGGGCGACTCTTTGTTATGCAGCAAAAATATTTTCGCAATAGATTGTTCGATAGGTATATCTAGTGATATGTGTCGTAAATCTGAATAATGCTGTTTCGTATGTTCTCTTGCAGCAATAGAGATATCATCAAAACGCGCAGCCAATGCATAAGCTTGTTTGCTATCTAACCAAGTTTCTATGTGTTTGCTTTGGAGTTCTAAAATTCTTTCTGCATGCACACTACCTAATTCGCTGATGGCGTAGACGAAAAAAATGTAAAGCTGATAAAGCTTTATTGCATTTGTGAAAGCAGGAACAAAAGATTTAGGTGTTTCGTGATCTTCTTGTACGGAGTAATTAAATGGGGTGATGTTTTTAAGTAATAAATCGAGTGGGTAAAATGCTACGCTTTCAATCGTTCTTACTTCGCTATCAACATCAACGTTTTGATCAATGTGATATTCCTGTAGGCACAGGCGTGCACTAGATTTCCGATTCGCGACCTCATTAGCGGTGAGCCCCCAGAGGTCTGGAAAATCGGTTGAATCGATGGGTAGTGATTGCCCCAATGGGTGCTCCTAGCGTAAAGATTAGATACAAATACCTATCTTAAGGGGGCTTTCTAAAGGGGCTCTACAAACTTGAGATCGCCCGTTGTAAAGCAACGATAGAAGGATATTTGCCTAATCTAAACCACTGACTTTTTAGTGATAATCCAATATTTTTAGTTAATATCGATTCAAATTGCTAGTAATAAAAATGTGATCTGGTTCGCAATTCGCTTTTGTGTGTACAATAGCCATAATATTTAGCACGAGTAGTGCTGAACGACTAAGCCACAATAAGTAAAATAAAGATGGGCGAATCAAAACAAATCATTTCTGCAGCGTTGCAAACTAATGCTAGTCAAGCATCAATGGCAAAAATAAAAAATGGCAAAAATGCTGATGAGCAATTAGCGGATGAAGTTAAAAAGCTAGACCAAATCCGTGACATGCTTTTTGGCGAACACGTCGCAGCTTTGCAAGACAAATATCAAACACTAGATAAAAATCTTGATCAAAGCATATCTGTTTTGCGCGAAGAGCTTAATACCTCAATTGCAGACTTAAAAAAGCAGGTTGATAAGAGATTTGATCAATTGCAAAAGAATTTTCAGGCTGAACAAGTCGATCGTGAGTCACAACATGAAGAGCTAAGCTCTAATCTCGCGTCAATTAATTCAGATATCCTCACAAAGATCGATTTGGAAGCAAAAAGAATCGATCAAGCATTCGATGAACAGCAGCAGGAATCCACTCGACAAATGAATGAGATGGTTGATTCATTACAAAATGCAAAAGTGGATCGTAAGTCTTTAGCTGCAATATTTAGCCAATTTGCTAAGGAGCTTGAAGGCTCGTAAGCGAGGTTGTAAATGCCTTCGCATATGGCGAAAGTCATGTTGCATCAAAACGAAATTGACGGTGAAGTGAGTCTTGGATCAAGTATTGGTTCTGCAGATGATCCCAGTGATCTTGAGCAATTACGCAAATTATTATTAGGAAGCGAATATCAAGATCTCTTGAAGCTACAACGTGAATTTTCTGATCATTCACATGCCAGTGAAAAAATCTCGCAAGTTATTTCAGAAGCGATAGCAATTCGCTCAAAACAAGATGATTCAATATCAAATGCATTGGTTCCATCATTAGAAACAGCGATACGTGTTTCTGCAAAGCGTAACCCTAAGCGTTTAGCGAATGCACTGTTCCCTGTGATGGGTCCAGCCATACGTGAATCCGTTGCAGAAACGGTTGGTGCGATGATGCAGCAAGTGAATCAATTGTTAGAAAATAGTCTAAGCGCACGTTCGATTAAGTGGCGTATTAACGCATTGCGCACCAATCGCTCTTTTGCGGAGGTGATGCTTTCTGAAACAGTGCTCTACCAAGTAGAGCAGGTGTTTTTAATTCACCGCGAAACAAGTTTACTCATCAATCACCTTACTTCTGCCAATGCAATTGTCAAAGATCCGGATATGGTGTCAAGTATGCTTACTGCTGTAACGGATTTTGTGAAAGATTCATTTGTAGTGGATAAGCAACAAAGTGTTAAGTCGATAAAATTTGGACAGCTGAATTTGCTATTCGAGGCTGGACCACACGCAATCATAGTTGCTGCAGTTCGAGGTTTGATTCCATCTGACTTGCAAATCACTTTGCGCGAGCAGGTGGAAGAGTTGCATCGTTTATATGGTAGTCAATTAGAAGATTATGATGGGAATACTGAGCAGTTTCCTGATACGCATGAACAATTAGATAAATGTTTACTAAGTAAGAAAAAAGATGATGCGATCAGATCGGTGAGTGAGAATAAAATACCATGGGCAGCCATAATAGCCTTGACTCTGTTAATTCTTTTGCCATTTGTTTGGTGGATATTGAATAAAATTGAACAAAATAAATGGAATGAAATTGTTAATCAGTTACAGGCAGAATCTGGAATCGTCATACTGAGTCACCATAAACAGGATGGAGAGTACATTGTTAATGGTTTGCTTGACCCCTTAGCAAAAGACCCAATGGAGATTATTGCTGCTAAAGAAGATTTTACCAAGGCAGTGCAGCTACAAATGCAATCTTATTATTCTAATGAGGTGAAGATTGTAAATAAGCGTTTGCATAAAGTATTGAATCCACCCAGCACGGTAAGAACAATTTTTGCCAATGGCCTATTAACAATAGAAGGTGAAGCCAATCCATCTTGGGTTGCAAGTTTGCCCAATAAACTACCGTTTATCTGGGGAGTAGATCGTGTAGATACGAGCAAATTACGTAAAATTGAGGATATTCAGCAGAAAATACTGCAACTCATCGGTTCAATTGAGGGCGTTGTAATAGAATATTCCTCAAACTCCACAGCCTTGGCTACGAATGATTTAATATCTATCTCAAATATGTTGGATGATATTAATGCGCTTCAGGTGTATACCGCTCAAGCAGGGCATGCGTTCAAACTTGGTATATTAGGATTTGCTGATAAATCAGGATCTGATGCAGTAAACAATGAAATTAGTGAGCAGCGTGCAAGAGTAGTGCATGCCGAACTCGTAAAGCGAGGAGTAGCGGAAGATAGCTTGTTGGCTAAAGGTCTAGGGCGTTATATCAAGCAGGCTGATCAAAATAGAACGCACAACTGTATTACACAACGATGTGTCATATTTGAGGTCTATATAAATTAAGTTTTATCAAATTACTTTGTATGAGCAATTCTAATTTCGAAACATTAGTCTCTTTATACCGAAGACTTGGGATCGTTGTGTTCGAGCAACGACAAGATAAAAGTTTTTGGTTGATCTCATCGAAACCCGAATGGTTTTCCATGTTAGCTGATTTGAGTAAAGATTCTAATCAGGGTCAAGTAAGTGCAATTAAATCTAATGCTCTGAATTCTTTTATTGAAGAAGATGTTCAAAAGATGTGGTCAACTGGGAAAGAGCGAAAAGTTTCTTCCATTTGGATTGAGGCAGATTCGAGCGAAAATAGTATGCCATTTCAAGCTACGGCTTTGCGCCAAGTAGATAGCATGTTGGTTATTGTTGAACATGTACCTAATGCATATGAGGCGAAACAGTCTCAAGCAAAGCAAATGCGTGAAAATGATATATTGAAAGGCTTATTAGAAGATAAAAAAGCAGAACAAGCACAAAAAATTGCATCCAGAGAGACCGAGCTTGAACAAGAAATTAGTGAACGTCGCGCCTTAGAGAAACAGTTAACTCATTTAGCCTTTCACGATTCCTTGACGGGCTTGCCGAATAGATCCTTGTTTACTGATCGATTGCAAAGAGCGATCGCAGAAGCAGAACGAAAAAAAGAATCAGTGGTGGTAATGTTCGTTGACCTGGATGATTTCAAAAAAGTGAATGATTCCTTCGGGCATCATGTGGGTGACAAAGTGATTCAGGGTGCTGCTTTGCGTTTAAAGAAATGTTTGCGTGATATTGACTCCATTGCGCGCTTGGGTGGTGATGAATTTACGTTGTTAGTTCCACATATTGGTGAGCGTGAAGATATTGAAGTAATTGCGAGAAGGTTGATTGAATCTTTAGATGAGCCTATTGTTGCCGAGGGCAATGAGTTTCGTATGTCGATCAGTATCGGTATTTCGGTATACCCCAATGACGCGAATAATGAAGACAGCTTGCTACGTAATGCTGATACTGCAATGTATTTTGCTAAACACACACGTGGGCCTAGTTTTAAATTTTATGAACAGGATATGGGCACATCGCCTTCAAAACGTTTGGCGTTGGTGTCTGATATTGAGCTCGCTTTACAGCAAAAAGAATTCTTCTTGGTATATCAGCCAATTATTGATGTTAGAAAAATGGAAGTTACAGGTGCGGAAGCCTTATTGCGTTGGCGCCGTTCTGATGGAGAAATTTTTGAGCCGGATAGATTTATACCCCTTGCATGTGAGTCCGATTTAATTATTAAAATTGGATTATGGGTGATTGAACAAAGTTGTACTCAACTTAGAAACTGGCGTGGCATCTATGGTGATAAATTTAGAATGAATATTAATTTATCTGTGCGTGAACTAGAGTCTAATATATGTAAAGAAAAGTTGCATACGACCATGGATGCATTGAATTTACCTCCAGGGTCTTTAGAGGTTGAAATTACAGACACAGTACCCATCGAAAATTCGAATATTATGCAAACCAATGTAGAGTTTCTAAAGAGCTTGCATGTTTCTGCTGCAATTGATCGATTTGGAGAACGTCAAACTTCCTTAAAATCAATTAAAATACTTGGATTGAATGCTATAAAAATTGATCGCTACTTTGTAAATGGCATTGAGTCTGATCAAGATAGCCATGATGTTTTTAATGGTATTGTTCAATTAAGTTTGAGTTTATCTAAAAATGTTTTAGTTGAAGGCATAGAAACAAAAGAGCAGTTAGATGTCATCCAAAGTATGGATGTAGATGAAGCGCAAGGCTTTTTCTTTACTCAACCTTTAGAGTCACACTTTTTTGATCAGTGGATGAAAGAGTTTGATAAGAAACAGAAGACCCAGTTAAAAATCGTCAAGCAGAAGAAAGCTTAAGTAATAATGAATTATGCCGTTGTGTAACGTTCGGCAACGTATTCTTGAAGGATTGATTTAAATTCTTCTGCAATTTTTTCGCCTTTTAAAGTAGTAAATTTACTACCATCCACATATACAGGTGCAATAGGCGATTCTCCAGTTCCGGGTAAGCTTATGCCGATATTGGCATGTTTGCTTTCGCCAGGACCATTGACTACACAGCCCATCACCGCTACTTTCATTTCTTCAACACCACTATATTGTTGTTTCCAAATTGGCATTTGGTTCTTTAAAAAATTTTCGATATCAGCAGCTAAGTGTTGGAAATATTCGCTGGTAGTCCGGCCACAACCTGGACATGAGGTGACTTGAGGAGTAAACGAACGTAGCTCCATCATTTGTAATATTTGCTGTGCGACGATTACTTCTTGGGTGCGGTTGCCGCCCGGTTCTGGTGTGAGTGAAATGCGAATCGTATCGCCGATGCCTTCTTGTAATAAAATTGAAAGTGCGGCAGTAGAGGCGACAATACCTTTGCTACCCATGCCTGCTTCGGTAAGACCAAGGTGTAGCGCATAATCACATCTTTTGGCTAAATCACGATAGACACGTATCAGCGCTTGTACTTCACTTAACTTGCAAGAAAGAATTATTTTATTGTGGTCTAGACCAATTTTTTCAGCTAAAGCAGCACTTTCTAGTGCTGAGGCAATAATCGCATCATGCATCACTTCCTGTAGTGTTTTGGGTTGTGTGGATGTAGAGTTTTCATCTAGCATTCTGGCTAATAAGTCTTGATCAAGACTTCCCCAGTTCACACCTATGCGAACCGGCTTATCATAGTTGCAAGCAATTTCAATAATTTCAGAAAATTGTTTGTCATGTAACTCGCCACGGCCAACATTGCCAGGGTTAATGCGATATTTGTCTAAAGCTGTTGCGCACTCGGTATATTTAGAAAGTAAACGTCCACCGTTAAAGTGAAAATCACCAACGATAGGTATATCTATATTTGCCTTATCAAGTTGTTCGCAAATTTTAGGCAGTGCTTGTGCGGAATCTTTGTTATTCACTGTAACGCGAACGATTTCTGAACCAGCATTTGCCAAGGCAGTAATTTGTTCTACCGTTTTGTTAACATCAGCTGTATCGGTATTAGTCATGGATTGCACTACAATGGGCGCATGTCCACCTACCATTACATTGCCCACCTGAACAGCAGTGCTATTACGACGAAAATTCATTGAACTCATAGTTCAGTACTACATTAAAGTAGTAATTTATTAAAATGATGCAGAATAGTAACTCATTCAGATCCGGTTGCGGGTAGAATCAGATCAATAAGCGTTAAATAACCATATATTTTTTATTAGTACATGTATTGGCAAGACAAGCTCACTGTGCGGTCCTCAGGTCGAGGTGCATATGAAGTCACACAGAACATTGAACGGATGATTCGTGACTCAGGAGTGCAACAGGGTTTGTGCCATTTGTTTATTCAGCATACCAGTGCTTCACTAATTATTAGTGAAAATGCTGATCCCGCTGTGCATAAAGATCTGGAAACATTTATGTCCAAGCTCAGCCCAGATGGAGATCCTATGTTCACACATCGTGCAGAGGGTGATGATGATATGCCCGCGCATGTTCGTTCAGTACTGACGCAAACAGAATTAAATGTACCTATTGCTAAAGGTTCTTCTGGTTTAGGCACTTGGCAGGGGATTTATTTATGGGAGCACCGAACTTCACCTCATCAAAGGCAAATTATTGTTACTATTCACGGACAATAAGTTTGGTCGAAACTTGATCTAAATTTACTAGCTTAAAATTTTATTATGAGTGTATTCGCGGATATACGTTGCGTGACTTTCGATTTGGATGACACCTTGTGGCCATGCAAGCCGACTATGATCAATGCAGAGATAGCATTGTATGAATGGTTATCTGAAAATTATTCCAAAATCACTGACCAGTATTCACTGGATGATTTGAGAGAACATCGAAAAGACTTTGCGCAAAAAAATTTACATTTAGCGCATGATGTAACCTCTCTACGTAGAGAATCATTAGCTGAACTTGCAAATCAATTTCAATATCCACTGCACATGGCAGATAAGGGTTTAGCTCTGTTTAGAAAACATAGAAATCAGATCAATTTTTTTGACGATGCATTGCCCACCATTCGTATTCTTGCAAAACATTTTAAAATTGGTGCGATTACAAATGGCAATGCAGATTTAGAAGCAATTGGTGTCAGAGAACATTTTGATTATGTAGTGACAGCACAAGAAGCTGGTGTTGCCAAGCCAGATAAAAAAATATTTGAATATGCGCAAGAAAAAATTAGTTTTTCGAGCCATGAATTAGTGTATGTGGGCGATCACCCGACCATTGATATGTTGGGCTCAATTCATAGTGGTTGGAGATCACTTTGGTTTAACCCTGATAAGCAATCATGGCCAGAAAGTGAATTACACAAAGATGTTCGACCTGATGCAGAGATACAGGCGCTGAGTCAATTGCCAGAATTATTATGTAATTAAGAATTTTAAACATAAGGAGAAGGAAATGTCAGAACATGCTCTAGATCTTGAGGAAAGAGTAAGAAAATTGGAACGGATTATGTTTACTGTGCGTATCGCAATTATCGTACTAGTTGGATTCATGATGTATGACGCATTAGCCCCAGATACCGGTTCAGACATCATTTTTGCGGATAAAATCAAATCCAGGCAGTTTGTGTTGCTAGGGTCTGGTGATAAACCAGTTGGTTACTGGGATGTTAAAGATAACCATGGTTTTAAGATGTACTCAAAACAGGGCGACCACGTCTTATTAGCGCCAGAGGCACTGACTTTTTATCAAGACAAACTGAATCCAGAAGTAAAATCTAAGTACGACTAGTTCGCCAAATAGTTCAAGTATCGGTTACTTAGATCTTTTCAGATCTTTTCGCCGTACTTCTGTTTATGTAATTTTTTAGATTGACTTACCCACTTATCTCGGTTGATACGATCAGGGAAGCTGCCCAGTGTTTCCGCTAACGCTGTGATGTCATCTTTTGTTAGGCGGCCTAACTGTTCATAGGAGTACACACCAAAGTCATTTAGTTTGCCTTCCATTACAGGGCCGATACCTTTTACAACCTGTAAATCATCTTTTACTTTTGCAGCCGCAATTTTTAAGCCTTTTGCGGGTGCCTTTAATCCTGCTGCAGGTTTGTTAACTGTTTTTGGTTTAGCTTTTTTTGCAACGGGTTTGGGTCGAGGAGACACCAGCTGAGTTTTAATTTTGTTTTTAAATGCCTCGATTGTATGTTCATGCTCACGCAACATTGATAAATCAAGCTTGGATGACTGAAGCTCGCTTTCTAAAGTAGACATTTTAGTTTTATATTCCTGTACTACTGCAGCGCTTGAAGCTTGCGCGCGACTTTCAGCAGTGCGTAGTTGTTCACGTAAATCATCAATCACTGCGTCTTTTTCTTCACAAGTATCTACAAATACACGTTCTTTTTCGCTGGCCTCAAGTTTTACTTCATTGATCTGTTTGTAAGTACGGCCTAAAACTGTATTTTTAGATGTGCCAATTAACCGTACTTTATCCATGAAACGGTTAAATTTAGTGTCTTGGCCTGGCTGGTCACCTTCTAATGGAGTTAGTTCATGCAAACGGTTACGAAGCTTGCCTAATTCATCCTGATTACGTGAATTCTGCTCTGCTAAATCTTTGTTGCGTAACCTCTGCAATTCGTCAATTTCTGCTTGAGATTTATTTTGTAATGCATATAAATCAGCTTTTGCCGCGCCAAGTTGTTTTTCTAACTCAGGGTTCAAATGCATGCGGTCTTGTTTCCATTTGCTTTGGATTTGGCTGATCATGGCATATAGACTTTTTGTATCATTCTCTGATGTGGTGACCTTGTCATTTAGGCTTTGTACTTTTTCGATCATCTCATCGAGTCGATATTTATAAGACTCTTGATCCGTTACGTGCTTATTAAGACGTTTAATTTTCAGGTTCGCATCAGCATGTAAATCTGAATAATGGCTAGCAAGATTTTCAAAATCATTACGTTCACTTAGTGTTTGTTGATACATGCTTTGAACTTTTTTAAGCCAAGTTTGATGCGCGGGTAATTGTTTAGCTTTTTCAAGTGAGGTTTGCCAGCGCGATGTCATCAACATTAGATCGCTACTTTGGCGGTCATATTTGGCTTGTATATCTCCACACTGAGTTTTGTAGGCAACGGTTTGTTCTTTGGAATCTTCTAATTCACGTGTCTGGAGATTAATTTTGTTTTCTAAATCTTCACGCAATGCATTCATATTACGATTACATGTCCAGCGGCTGACAAGCCATCCAACCAATATTCCTAGTGCTGCGGCACCTAATAGGTAAACGAGTAACTCATTTAATAAATAGCTCATAGTTATGGTCTCTTGTTGCTTGGGTTTAATTCCCGATCTTTATTAACGTTAAAAATTAATTCTTTCGTGATACCGTGAACTCAATACGTCGGTTCAGGGCTCGCCCTTCGGCTGAATCATTAGCAGCAATCGGTGAAGATTCGCCAAATCCTGTGGCAGTGAGCCGTTCACTTTGAATGCCATTACTACTTAAGTAATTTAATACTGATTGTGCTCGCTGCTGACTTAGCAGCAGGTTTAACTCATCATCACCAACACTGTCCGTGTGTCCTTCTATCGCGACATTAAATTCAAGATGCTTACTTAGCACGCTGACCACATCATCGAGAACTTGTTGACCTTTTGGAGTGATCTCATTGCTATCAAATAAAAAAGTAATGCCCGAGAGATCTAAGGTTTGTAGTAATTCTTCTACAACTTCTTCTTTCACTGTTTCAATTTCTGGTTCTGATTCTGGTTCAAATTCAGGAAGCGGTTCTACTTTGGGCGTCATAATAATTTTCGGTTCTGCTGGTACTTGTTCAACCTTAGTCACCACAAGTTGATTGGACACTACTCGAATGCCCGACATGCTTGCAATAATTTGTTCAATTTCATCGGAACGATTCTGGCTAGTAACCATGCCGGTTAACGTGGCATCACGTCCATCCATATTAACGATTACATTTCCAATTTGTTTGTCTTTTAATAGCTGATTACTTTTTAAGCTTAGATCGTTTTGAATATATTCAGCTTTGCTGTCTTTAGTAAACCAATACAAAGTGGGGAAGCCAACCAAGACAAGAATGAGAGAAAGTAATATGCAAAGGGTACAATTATTTGTACGTTGATCAGTCATGGTTACTATCTGTTTTTTATCGTTTTATAGACAGAGAAACTGGCATTTCTCGACTCAAGGTAAGTATTGCTTGAACATCAAAAATTCGCAAACAAATTTGCCAGAATTAAACGAATATTTTTAATAGAAATATAAGCACATAAAGCATTATCCCTATAAAACTAAGGGGAATATTCTTGATATGTAAAGGTGAGTGCCTTTATCTAAATTCTTCAGGAATACTTTCGTTAAGTTTTTTAATCAAGCTAACAAACTGCTTGTTTTCAGAACCAGTAAAGTCTGAAAACATTTTTTTATATGCTTGGTCCATCATCTCTATGCCGTGTTGAGCAACTTTTTCACCCATTGAAGTGAGTTTGATATCTACGACTCTACGGTCCAATTGGTTGTGTGAACGTTCAATACAGCCGCGATCTTCTAGCTGATCCAAGTAACGACTCACCGTAGCACGTTCAATCATTAGCTCATCAGCAAGTTTGGCCGGTGTGTAAATGGATTTGGAGGAAATTGCATGAATGAGACGCCATTGATTAAATTTTAAGCCATAATTGTTGAGCTCTTTGTTGAGAATTTTGCGCGCGAATGAATTCAGCTTATCGGCAAATGAGATCATCATTGGCAAAGCGGAATTATGATGACTAGTATCTTCACTCATGGCTGCGTGTATTAATGAATTTGAATCAGTAACTTATTATTAGCTTATTCTCGGTTCTAAGGCACTTATTTAACGGTTAAAATTACGATTGTTCACAGTTTTAGTTCTCTACAATTTACGTTTGTTAACTATCAGTTAGAAATTTGTTGATGAATTAGATGTCGACAAAGTTTAATGATAGGGGGTCGTAGTTTAAAGATGGCGCCCCGAGTAGGAGTCGAACCTACGACCTCTCCCTTAGGAGGGGAGCGCTCTATCCAGCTGAGCTATCGGGGCAAGTCACATCCGCCGATCTTAGAGGAATGAAATAGTAACATGTGACCGACTATTTGTAGTTTGGTAAGAAATTAAGAAGAGTCGCTTCGCGACGATTAAATTTGTGTGGAATACCCTCACGCAAGAGATCATTTAAAGCTACAGATTTATGCTATTCACAGATAGTATGTATTTTTATTTGTGTGCCTAGCGGGACAGCTTGATTTGCGAGTAATACCCACTCGCAAGTGTGGTGCCGAGGGAGAGAATCGAACTCTCACTATGTTTCCATAACCGGATTTTGAATCCGGCGCGTCTACCAGTTCCGCCACCCCGGCAAAGTCTGTGCGAAATCGATGTCTAGTGTAGCGCAAATTGCTAAGCTAGCAACAACCTGCCAATAAAAATAAAACAATACTAAATACATGCGTCTCGATCAGTTCGATTATCATCTTCCTGAAAACCTAATTGCCCAAAAGCCATTGCAAGAGCGTAGCGCAAGTCGTTTGCTGTATTTTGGCGCACATTCAGAATTATTCGAAGATTTAAAGTTTATGGATTTGCTGCGCTTGGTAAATCCTGGTGATTTATTGGTGTTGAATAACACCCAAGTCATTCCAGCACGTCTATATGGGCAAAAAGCTACGGGAGGTAAGGTCGAGTTTTTATTAGAAAGAGTATTGGATACTTACACGGTTTTAGCTCAACTCAAAGCTAGCAAAAGCCCAGGACAAGGAACAGAATTGTATTTCGATGATCAGGTAAAAGCAGTAGTAGAGGGTCGGCAAGGAGATTTTTTCGTTCTGCGATTTGCTCAAGACGTAAATGTGGAAAGCGTATTGACGAAGTATGGGCAAATGCCTTTACCACCCTATATTCAACGTGCACCAGAAAAAAATGATACTGATCGATATCAAACCGTTTATGCTAAGCATAAAGGTGCAGTAGCCGCACCGACTGCTGGATTACATTTTGATGATGAGCTATTAGATTCATTACAAGCAAAGGGTATAGAACTTTCGCATATCACTCTGCATGTTGGTGCGGGTACGTTCCAACCAGTGCGCGAGTCAAATATATTGCAACACAAGATACATGCTGAAAAAGTTATCGTATCGAAACAAGTATGTGAAAAAATTAAAATATGTAAAGAGCGAAACGGTCGCGTGATTGCGGTAGGCACCACAAGTGTAAGAGCATTAGAATCTGCCGCACAATCAGGAAATTTAGAAGCCTATGAAGGGGATACAAATCTATTTATTTATCCGGGCTTTGAATTTAAAGTCATCGATGCATTGATCACTAATTTTCATTTGCCTAAATCTACATTGCTGATGTTAGTCAGTGCATTTGCAGGTTACGAAACCACTATGTCTGCGTATCGACATGCCGTTGCACAACAATATCGTTTCTACAGTTATGGCGATGCCATGTTTATTGATGGATTTATTGAGAATAAAAAATAAGTCATATGGAGTTTAATATTTTGAAACAAGACGGGCTTGCTCGTGTGGGACAATTGTCGTTTGCACGTGGCAAAGTCGATACGCCCGCGTTCATGCCAGTGGGAACCTATGGCACAGTAAAAGCTATGACACCTGAAGAACTGCAAGGTTTAGGCGCGCAAATTATTTTAGGCAATACTTTTCATTTAATGCTGCGTCCTGGAATGGAGGTGATTAAAAAATTTGAAGGTTTGCATGATTTTATGAATTGGCAAGGCCCCATCTTGACAGATTCAGGTGGTTATCAAGTGTTTAGTCTTGCAGAAATGCGCAAGCTGACAGAAGATGGAGTAGCATTTCAATCTCCAGTCGATGGTGCCAAAGTTTTTTTAAGTCCGGAGTCTGCAATAGAAATCCAGCAAACTTTGGATTCAGATATCATCATGGTGCTTGACGAATGCACTGCACACCCGGTAACACATGAGCAAGCTAAAGTTTCCATGCAACTATCGATGCGTTGGGCCCAGCGTTGTAAACAAGCGCATGGCGAGCATGCTGGAGCATTATTTGGCATCGTTCAAGGCGGCATGTATGTTGATTTACGAGAACAGTCTGCAAGTCAATTAGTAGAAATTGGTTTTGATGGTTATGCGATTGGTGGTCTTTCGGTAGGCGAGCAGGCTCAAGAACGTGAAGCTATGCTCGATGCAACCGTATCGTTTTTGCCTGAGAATTCTCCACGTTACTTAATGGGAGTGGGTAAGCCCGCAGATATCGTCGAAGCCGTTCGGCGTGGAGTAGATATGTTTGATTGCGTGATCCCTACCCGCAATGCGCGAACGGGGTTTCTTTATACTCGTGATGGTGTCCTGAAAATCCGAAACAGTCGATTTAATGATGATATGCGTCCAGTTGATGAAGATTGCGAATGTTATACCTGTCAGCACTATTCGCGTTCTTATCTACGGCATTTGGATAAATGTGGCGAGATTCTAGGACTGAGGCTGAATACGCTACATAATCTGCATTATTACCAAGTACTGATGCACGAGCTACGCCAGGCTATTACTCAAGGAAATTTAAAGCACTATATAAAAGAGTTTTATCGTTTACAGTCGCAGACGGCAGAGACTGTGGCATAATACGCCGCTTCTTATTGAGTCAGTATAAGTAATATGTTTTTGATATCAGATGCAATGGCTGAAGGCGGATCAGGGCCTGCAGGTGGTGGAATTGAATTATTTGTCATGATCGGCATTTTCTTTGCCATTATGTATTTCATGATTATTCGTCCACAATCTAAGCGCCAAAAAGAACACCAAAAGCTTATTGGCTCACTTTCGAAAGGAGACGAAGTGGAAACAACAGGCGGTATGTTAGGGAAAATTACCAAAGTGGGAGACAATTCCCTGCAAATTGAAATCTCAGAAGGTGTAACAATCAAGTTACAAAAAAATTCAATCTCGAAAGTGTTGCCAAAAGGTTCGCTCAAACAAGATTGAATATTTCATCACACAAGTAATTAATCATTTAGTAAGACAAAGTAAATAATTATGGTTCCAATGAATCATTATCCGCTGTGGAAGTATCTGCTTATCATTATTATTGTAGCGGTAGCAGCTTTGTATGCCTTACCCAATTTGTATCCAAATGTCCCCGCAGTTCAAATTTCTCATGAGTCGGGAGAGCTAGCAGATACAACACTAGATGCCGTAAAAGAAGCACTCGCAAAAGATAACATTCAAATTCAAGGTGAAGACCAACAAGATGATCGTATTTTGTTGCGTTTTGAAAACACTGAACAACAACTTCAAGCTTCAGAGGCGATAAAAGATGCTTTGGATGGACAGCATGTCGTGGCATTAAATTTGGCGCCTGCCACACCAGCTTGGTTGAGGGCTTTAGGTGCTACCCCCATGAATCTTGGTTTAGATCTTCGTGGTGGCGTGCATTTTCTTTTGCAAGTCGACATGAAAGCCGCAAAAGAAAAAGCGATAAATAACTATGTTTCCTCATTCCGTACTACTTTGCGTGAAGCAGAACTGAGACGTTTTTCAGTATCGCAGAATAAAGGCGAGCTTACAGTTAAGTTTAGAGATATTGAAAGTAGGGATGCAGGCTTAAAAGCATTGCAAAAAGAATATACAGATGAGTTAGTGTTTGATGAAAGTGATCAAGGTGGAGACTATTTTGTCACAGCGAAAGTCAGTGAAGATGCATTAAGAGAATTACAACGCTTAGCCATACAACAAAACATTCAAACCTTGCGTAATCGTGTGAATGAATTGGGTGTAGCGGAACCGGTTATTCAACAACAAGGTGCCGAGCGGATAGTTGTGCAGTTGCCAGGTGTGCAAGATACTGCTCAAGCAAAAGAAATTTTAGGTGCTACGGCTACTATCGAATTTCGTTTAGTAGATGAGCAAAATGATCCATTTGCTGCGGCTGAAACCGGTCGGGTTCCTGTAGGCTCAGTACTTTATTACGAGCGTGACAATAAAAACCCAATCCTCTTAAAACGCGAAGTCATGCTAACTGGTGATTCAATAATTGATGCCGTTTCTGGGTTTGATGAAACAGGAAGGCCTGCAGCCATTATCACTTTGGATGGCAAAGGAGCAAGTCGCTTTGCTGATGTTACAGGTGAAAACATCAAGAAGTTGATGGCGGTCGTGTTTATTGATAATAAAGTAGTTACTGTTGAAAAAGATGGTGAAAAAGTAAGAAAAACCATTAAGACAGAAGAAGTAATTAATGTTGCCCGAATTCAAGAGCAGCTGAGTAAGCGTTTTCAAATTGAAGGTTTAGATTCAACCCATGAAGCATTAAAGCTTTCCTTGCTTTTGCGGGCAGGCGCGCTTGCGGCTCCAGTAGAAATAGTTGAAGAGCGAACAGTAGGTCCGAGTTTAGGTAAGCAGAATATTGAACTCGGTAAAAAATCAATTTTAATTGGTTTAGCTTTAGTGATGATTTTTATGCTGTTCTACTACCGCATGTTCGGGATTGCAGCAAACCTCGCGCTAGCCGCAAATCTAGTTTTGATTATTGGCATTATGTCGTTAATACCCGGTGCAACGTTAACGCTTCCTGGTATTGCAGGGATTGTCCTCACGGTAGGTATGGCAGTGGATGCCAACGTACTGATCTTTGAGCGTATACGCGAAGAGTTAAAAAATGGTAATTCCCCACAAGCGAGTATTCATGCCGGTTATGCTAAAGCACTTTCAACGATTGCAGACGCGAACATTACCACCTTGATTGCTGCTGTGGTGTTATTTGTTTTTGGTACCGGACCAATCAAAGGTTTTGCGGTAACGCTATCAATTGGAATTGTGTGTTCCATGTTCACTGCGATCATGGGAACACGCGCATTGGTAAATTGGTATTACGGTAGTAAAAAAACTCCATCATTGGCGATCTAAGTGAATTAAGAAATCTATGCAACTTTTAAAGGACAACTTAAATATTGACTTCATGGGCAAGCGAAAGCTGGCCTTGGTTTTGTCTCTAATTTTAATTGTTGTTTCAATTACTGCGATAGCAATGCGCGGGTTGAACTTAGGCATTGATTTTACTGGTGGAACACTGGTGGAAGTAGGTTATAAAGACTCTGTTGAGCTTGAGCCGGTTAGAAAAGCGTTAGCTAGCAGTGGTTTTGATGATGTGATCGTGCAACATTTTGGTACCGCTAAAGATGTACTAATTCGTTTGCCGGTTGCTGAAAAGGATGAAGACAAATCGGCTTTGAGTAATCGAGTGTTGGATGCTTTAGCGACTACCGGTTCGCCCGAGATGCGCCGTGTAGAATTTGTAGGACCGCAAGTGGGTGATGAATTGCGGGATAAGGGTGGTTTAGCAATGTTATATGCATTAATAGGCATTCTTATTTACGTTGCATTGCGATTTGAGTGGCGTTTCTCACTAGGATCTGTGGCAGCCTTGGTCCATGATGTCATTTTAGTAGTTGGTTTCTTTGCGCTTACTCAAGTTGAATTTGATTTAACCGTGCTAGCAGCGTTATTAGCTGTAATTGGTTATTCATTGAATGACACGATTGTGGTGTTTGATCGTATCCGTGAAAACTTTCGGCGTTTACGTAAAGCAACGTCTGAAGGTGTAATCAATACTTCTATTAATCAGACTCTGTCCCGTACTTTGATGACATCGGTGACTACATTGTTAGTGCTTATCGCGCTATTTTTGTTTGGTGGCGAAGTCATTCATGCATTTTCCATTGCATTAATTGTAGGTGTAATTGTAGGTACCTATTCTTCTATTTATGTTGCAAGCTCATCACTGCTTGTATTAAATGTAAGTAAAGAAGATTTAATGCAGCCGGAGGTGGAGAATGCCAACGAAGACGGCAGCCAGGTATAACAAAGAAGTCCTGATTTAAATTGATACTTCGTTAAAAATTATTCTCAATATCGTTCGTGTATGTATTAATACACGTCACTCATTTCGAAAATTTTTGTCTCGTCTCAAACTAAATCAAAACTTCTTTAGGTTTTGTTATTTAAGGTTTGTAAAATCAAACGAAACAATTTCGTATTTGCTGCCACTATATTTCCTGTTTCTAGGTGTGAATGACCGCCTTGCGTGTCCCCCACTAATCCACCCGCTTCTTGCACAATTAAACAGCCTGCCGCAACGTCCCAAGTGTTAAGGCCGTATTCCCAAAATCCATCAACACGTCCTGCAGCCACATAAGCAAGATCAAGTGCTGCGGACCCGGCACGGCGTATTCCTGAAGTGTGCAACATCAATTCTTTGAGTGATGCTAAGTAACGGTCAATATTTTGATTTTCTCGAAATGGAAATCCAGTGGCGAGTAATGCGCCCTCAAAACTCGTTAATTTTGAAACTCTGATTTTACGATCATTTAATGAAGCGCCGTTACCGCGCCCTGCACAAAATAATTCATCTTTGAAGGGGTCATAAATTACTGCAACTTCTAGTCGATCTTTATGTTTCAGAGCAATTGAAACAGAATAGTGTGGAAAACCACGTAAAAAATTAGTTGTGCCATCAAGTGGGTCGATAATCCATTGGAATTCATCATTATTGCCACTGCAACGATTACCACTTTCCTCGGCGAGAATGCTGTGTTGTGGGTATGCGCGGTGAATAACATTAATAATTTCTTGTTCCGCTTTGAAATCGACTTCGCTGACAAAGTCATTTTTTTCTTTCGTTTGAATAGATAAAGAATGCACGCGTGACATATTGCGGAAAATAATTTTTCCCGCTTCACGAGCGGCTTCAATTGCAATGTTCAGAGTAGCTTGCATATAAACAGATATTATGAAATTGATCGCGCAGCATAGCATTGGCAAGTAAATTGCGTATACACTTATGTACATGGAAGTACTGTATGCCGGTTTTGCACGACTGCATGGATGCAGGAGATAGAACGAAGCAGGATGCTAGAGTCGAGGAGCAAAAACCGGCGTTTTAAAAAAAGTATCTCTTCTAGCTAATTAGTAGCTACCCATAGTCGTGAATAAACCATATAAAATTAAAATCGTCTTGGTCGAACCATCACACCCTGGAAATATTGGGGCAGCTGCACGTGCAGCTAAGACAATGTGCATTGAAAATTTGGTGTTAGTGAAGCCAGCAGAATTTCCTAGTGGCCAAGCGCGAGCGAGAGCAACAGGTGCTTTAGATGTGCTAGAGCGTGCTGAGATATGTGATACGTTAAGTGCAGCAATTGCAGATTGCACTTTTGTGGTAGGTGCGAGTGCACGTGTTCGTGGATTACAATGTCCTGACATTGCTCCTGATGCATTGGGTGATAAAGTATGGAAAGAAGTAGAGCAGGGGAATGTAGCAATTGTGTTTGGACGAGAGAGCAGTGGGTTATCAAATGAAGAATTAGATCAATGTCATTTCTTAACAACGATACCTGCAAACTGGGAGTTTAGTTCGCTCAATATTGCATCCGCTGTGCAAGTGATTTGTTATGAAATCTATAAGGCCTATCTAAATAAAAGTAATACTAAAAATGTTTCCGATATATCTGGTGATACGGATGAATTAGCAACCGCTGAAGAAGTTGAACACCTATTGGTACACATGCAGCAAGTATTGCAAGAGATCGAGTTTTTTGATCCTAAACAACCTAAATTGTTAATGCGCCGCTTACGACAACTTTACTGTCGTGCACGATTGTCGCGTGTAGAAACAAATATCTTGCGCGGCATTCTCAGTGCAACTCAAAAATACAAGCGTAATGCAGACTAATTTCCATATTTTTATAAAGGTTATCAATCCTGGTTTTTAAGCTCCCTACCCATGGGGATAGTGAAGCGAACAAACCGCCTATCTATAATACCTGAGTAACTTACTGGGTTATTTGTTATACTTACAGTCTCGTAACTGAGCGGATTTTGATAAAGGCGGTACTGTATGAAACTGAGCACAAAAGGGCGTTATGCTGTGACAGCGATGTTTGATATTGCATTGCACAATCAAACGGGTCCGGTTTCCTTGTCAGATATAGCTGATCGACAAGGTATTTCATTGTCGTATTTAGAGCAATTGTTTACACGTTTACGACAGCAAGGACTGGTGAAAAGTACACGAGGACCTGGTGGCGGCTATTCACTTGCCATCGATTCTGAACAAATTGCGATTTCAGATGTAATTGATGCCGTTGATGAAAACGTCGATGCGACACGTTGCGGTGGTAAAGCCGATTGTCAAAACCATCAACGTTGTTTAACTCATGATTTATGGGAAAACTTGAGTGGTGAAATCAGAAGCTATCTCTCAAACATTAGTCTAGCTCAAGCAGTGAGCGATTTAAGTGTTCGTAAAGTAGCGAGTCGTCAGGATCTGAGTAATAACCAACAAGTTCATCCTGTTGAGTTTAGTTAAGGCGAGTTTAGTTAAAAAATTTATTGAAGGTAAAGCAAAGTGACAGATGTAAAACTACCCATCTATTTAGATTACAGTGCGACTACGCCAGTTGATGAGCGAGTGGCACAAGCGATGATGGATTGTTTAACCAAAGAAGGTAACTTCGGTAACCCCGCATCACGCAGTCATAGCTTTGGTTGGGATGCAGACAAGGCCGTTGAAGAAGCGCGAGCTAATGTTGCGGCACTCATTAATGCTAATCCTAAAGAAATTATTTGGACCAGTGGTGCAACAGAGTCTGATAATTTAGCCATTAAAGGTGCGGCGCATTTTTATCAAAAAAATGGTAAGCATTTAATCACCTGCAAAACCGAACATAAGGCAGTTTTAGATACTTGTCGTCAGCTTGAGCGAGAAGGATTTGAGGTTACCTATTTAGAGCCGCGTAATAATGGTTTGATTGATTTAGAAGATTTAAAAGCTGCAATTCGTGATGACACCATTTTGATTTCGATTATGCATGTGAATAATGAAATCGGAGTGATTCAGGATATTAAAGGCATTGGTGAAATCACACGCGAACGCAAAATTATTTTTCATGTGGATGCGGCGCAAAGTCCCTGGGAAAGTACCAGTTGATGTGGAAGAAATGAATGTAGATTTAATGAGCCTATCTGCACATAAAGTATATGGCCCTAAAGGTATTGGAGCTTTATATGTTCGCAGAAAACCACGTGTACGTATTGAAGCGCAGATTCATGGTGGTGGCCATGAGCGTGGTATGCGTTCTGGTACGTTGGCTACACATCAAATTGTAGGCATGGGCGAAGCATTTCGGATCGCTAAAGAAGAAATGGCTGCAGATAACGAACGAATTTTAATGTTGCGCAATCGTTTATTAAATGGCCTTAAAGATATGGAAGAAATCTATATTAATGGTGACCTTGAACAGCGTATTCCGGGTAACCTAAATGTTAGTTTTAACTTCGTCGAAGGTGAAAGTTTAATTATGGCGCTGAAAGATATTGCAGTGTCTTCCGGGTCTGCATGTACAAGTGCATCACTTGAGCCAAGTTATGTATTGCGCGCATTAGGACGAGATGACGAACTTGCACATAGCTCAATTCGCTTCACTATTGGTCGTTTTACAACGGTCGAAGAAGTGGATTATGCGATTGAGTTAATTAGAAAAGCGGTGATTAAATTGCGCGATCTTTCACCTCTGTGGGATATGTATAAAGAAGGGATCGATCTTAAATCGATCGAGTGGGCCGCGCATTAATTATTTTGATTTTTGATTAGGAATAATAAGTAGGAAATATTAGGAGACGATAACCATGGCATATAGTGACAAAGTACTAGATCACTACGAAAATCCACGCAACGTAGGATCTTTTGAAAAAGATGATCCCAATGTGGGCACCGGTATGGTAGGTGCACCTGCATGTGGTGATGTGATGAAATTACAAATTAAAGTAGGTAATGACGGCATAATTGAAGACGCTAAATTTAAAACCTACGGTTGTGGCTCTGCGATTGCTTCATCTAGCTTACTTACCGAATGGGTAAAAGGTAAAACGCTAGAACAAGCGAGTGAAATTAAAAATACCGATATCGCTGAAGAACTAGCACTTCCACCAGTTAAAATTCATTGTTCAGTTTTAGCAGAAGATGCAATCAAAGCTGCTATTACTGATCTTAAATCTAAAGCTGATGGCTCAGCAGAAGATAATCAACAACAGAAGAAAATTGCTTAATCATTAGTTATGTCTATCTCGCTAACTGAAAGTGCAGCTACACACGTAAAAAGTTATCTTGAAAAAAGAGGTAAAGGTGTTGGTGTGCGGTTAGGAGTGAAAACCACGGGCTGTTCTGGTATGGCATACACCATAGAATTTGCAGACCAAATTGAAGATGAAGATCAAGTTTTTGAAGACAAAGGCGTTAAGGTTATCGTTGACCCTAAAAGCATGGTCTATCTTGGCGGCACAGAACTCGATTTTACTCGTGAAGGATTGAATGAGGGCTTTAAGTTTACAAATCCAAACGAGAAAGAGAGATGCGGGTGTGGAGAAAGCTTCAGTGTGTGAGGAAACTTTGAATTATTCTGCCTTAGTTTAATTGTTATGGTCGTTAAAAAATAATCACAAATCGTTCATGTATATTTAATACACATCACTCATTTCGATATTTTTTGCCTCGTCTCAACCGCTTCACTAATAAATCAAAGTTCCTTCAGCAAAACTAAATTTTTTAGATAAGTTAGAAACTTCTTTAAGACCCTAAATAAATGAATATTGATCTTACTCGAAGCTATTTCGAGCTATTCGGTTTTGATGAAGATTATTCAATTGATCAAGAACAGTTAGCAGAGAAATATCGAGCCTTGCAAAGCGAATTGCATCCTGATCGCTTTGCAAACGCAAGCGATCAAGAGCGTCGTGTTTCGGTACAAAATACAGCATATGTAAACGAGGCTTATGCAACATTAAAAAGTGATTTAAAACGTGCGCATTATTTACTGCAATTGAGTGATATTGAATTCAACGCGGATGCTGAAACATCAAGTGATGCAGAATTTTTAATGCAAACAATGGAATTGCATGAAAAAGTAGATGAAGCAAGTAGTGCAGAACAACCATTACAGGTGCTCGATAAATTGTCTATACAGTTGAAGCAAGATCAACAAAATCTTATAGAGCAATTTGCTAGTCAATTTAAGGTGGATGATATGCCTGCTGCAAAAGATACTGCTCTTAAACTACAGTTCTATGAACGCTTGACTAATCAAGTGCGTAAGCTACAAGAAAAAATAGAAGAAGAGTTGTTGTAAATGGCGCTTTTGCAAATATCAGAACCTGGTCAATCAACAGCCCCACATGAGCATCGATTGGCAGCTGGAATTGATCTTGGTACGACAAATTCCTTGGTTGCAACGGTGCGCAGTGGTGTAGCCGAAACACTCGCAGATGAAAACGGCGAACACCTTTTGCCTTCAGTGGTGCGCTATATAAGTAACGATGAAATCGAGGTTGGAAAAGCCGCAATCTCACAGGCTGCGGTAGACCCATTGAATACCTTGGCATCGGTTAAACGTATCATGGGGAGGTCGGTCAAAGATCTAGCTACATTAGAAGGCTATCTTCCCTATAAATTTAGTGATGATGTCAGCAATGTACCACGTATTGAAACGATTGCAGGGCCAGTTACACCAATTGAAGTTTCAGCTGAAATCTTAAAGACTTTGCGAGAACGTGCCGAAGCGAGCTTGGGCGGCGAGTTGAAAGGCATAGTGATTACCGTACCTGCCTATTTTGATGATGCGCAGCGCCAAGCCACTAAAGATGCAGCAACGCTAGCCGGTTTAAATGTATTTCGTTTGTTAAATGAGCCTACTGCCGCTGCGGTTGCATATGGGCTCGATCAAAAAGCAGAAGGCATCACTGCTATTTATGATTTGGGTGGTGGCACTTTTGATATTTCCATTTTAAAGCTCACCAAAGGTGTGTTTGAAGTACTTTCCACGGGTGGTGATACCGCTCTAGGTGGTGATGATTTTGACCGCGAGATTGCTGCTTGGGTTTTAACGCAAGCCAATCTTGATGCCAGTGATGATCATCAAATGATGCGGCGCTTGATGAAAGAGGCACGTCGCGTTAAAGAAGAGTTAAGTAATGAAGAAGAAGTGCTTATCAGTGTGAAGTTAAATTTAGAGGATAATTTCGAAACTATATTAACTCGCCAACAATTTGAAGAACTAATTGAAGCACATATTAATAAAACTATTGCTTGGTGTCGTAAAACTATTCGCGAAGCAGGTGTTGATGCTAGTGAAGTTCAGCATGTAGTGATGGTGGGTGGTTCAACGCGTACACCTTTTGTGCGCGAAAAAGTTGCTGAGTTTTTTGGTAATCCACCGTTAATTGATATTGATCCTGATAAAGTCGTCGCGATTGGTGCAGCACTGCAGGCTGATAAACTTGCAGGTAATAATCCTGATGAAGATATGCTGTTGTTAGATGTTCTACCTTTGTCATTAGGCATTGAAACAATGGGAGAATTGGTTGAAAAAATTATCGAGCGTAATACTGTTATTCCAGTTACCCGGGCACAAAAATTTACGACTTTTAAAGATGGGCAAACGGCAATGCGTATACACGTATTGCAGGGTGAGCGCGAAAAAGTTTCAGACTGTCGCTCGCTTGCGACGTTTGATTTAACCGGTATTCCACCTATGGTAGCAGGTGCAGCTCATATTCAAGTTACTTTCCAAGTGGATGCCGACGGCCTTCTTAGTGTTAGCGCAGAGGAACTAAGCAGTGGAGTGCGCGCAAGTGTTGAAGTGAAACCTTCGTATGGTCTTAGTGATACCGAAATTGAGACAATGTTAAAAGCTTCTTTTGAGCATGCAGAAGAGGATATGCGAATAAGAATGCTTGCTGAGCAACAAGTAGAGGCAGATCGAGTTTTAGAAGCATTACGATCCGCTTTAGCGAAAGATGGCTCATTATTAACCGAAGAAGAGTCCGCTAAAATACAGCGAGCTAAAAGTGTTTTATTGCAAGCACGTAATGGTAATGACGAAGAGAAAATTAAACAAGCGATTAAAGCGCTTGAAAGTGACAGCGAAGAATTTATTGCACGACGTATGAATCGTAGTGTGCAGCAAGTGATGAAAGGTCACAAGCTCGAAGAATTTGAATAACAAGCATTGGTACAAAGGAATTAAGCGGTGCCTAAAATTACATTTAAACCTCATGAAGAAATTTGCCCAGAAGGCAAAGTGATCGAGGTAGAATCTGGTATCAGTATTTGTGATGCGGCTTTAAGTAATAAGATTGAAATAGAACATGCATGTGAGAAGTCGTGTGCGTGTACAACCTGTCATGTCTATGTGCGTGAAGGGTTAGATTCCTTAGCTGAGGCTGAAGAAAATGAGGAGGATTATCTTGATAAGGCTTGGGGTTTGGAGCCCGATTCTCGTTTGAGTTGTCAGGCGATTGTGGGTGAAGAAGATTTGGTGATTGAAATTCCAAAGTACACTATCAATATGGTTTCCGAAAACCACTGAAAATGCGTATTTATGTCTCAATATGTCGTTGTTACAGTTTTTTCCAATGCTCATTTACAATCTAGTAAACTGCGCTTCTCAAAAACTGTGCGCCTAATTTCGAGACAAAATCCACTATTTTCAGCGCCCTTGTTGTAACAAAGTCTCATCATAGTCGAGGATGTAAATATGCAATTAAAATGGACGGATTCGTTGGATATAGCCATCGCTTTAGATGAAGCACACCCTGATGTGGACCCTCAATATGTGAGGTATACGGACTTACATGCCTGGATTTGTGCCCTTGAGGAATTTGATGATGAGCCTGAAGCTTCCAATGAAAAAATTCTCGAGGCGATTCAGATGGCCTGGTTGGATGAACGTGACTGATTGGCTATTTAGCCCCTCAGATAACTGGCATTTTTGCCTTCCTTTGCGAACCGCTAAAACATTGCTTCCTGCTGCTTGCTGGGAGTAGAATTCACTGAAAAATATAAGGAAAATTACGGATAAATCAATCTGTAAGCCTTATAAGTTAGATTTCATATTAATTACAACAATTATCTAGGAACATATATTTATGGCAATGGAACGCACACTGTCTATCATCAAACCAGATGCAGTACTTAATAATGTGATTGGAGATGTTCAAGCACGAATAGAAAGTGCAGGGTTATCCATCATCGCCGTAAAGATGACGCGCTTAAGTAAAAAACAAGCAGCCTCATTTTATGAAATACATGAAGGAAAAGATTTTTACGAATACTTAATTAAATTTATGACCTCAGGTCCTGTAATTGTACAAGTGCTCGAAGGTGAAAATGCAATTAAGAACTATCGCAAAGTAATGGGTGCGACGATGTTTGGAAATGCAGAAAAAGGAACAATTAGAGAAAAGTATGCTACTTCAAATGCGCACAATGCGGTACATGGTTCTGATTCACCTGAAAATGCCATACGTGAAATTGCTTTCTTTTTTCCTGAACGACAAATTTATCCAAGAAAAAATTATAAGTTAACTACAGACCCAAACGCATGAACTCTGTTGAAAAGAAATTTGTTAATCAAAACTTGATGGGTATGCCGCATCAAGATTTGGCACAATATTTTTCTGATCTGGGTGAAAAGTCATTTCGTGCCACGCAAATTATGAAGTGGACACATCAACACGGTATTACTGATTACGTGCAAATGACGAATCTTAGTAAGTCATTGCGTGATTGGTTAAGTGAAAATGCAATCATTCAACTACCTGAAATGTTGAATGAAGAAATTTCTACTGATGGTACGCGAAAATGGCTGCTACGTGTAAACGAAAAAAATGCTGTGGAGACGGTATACATTCCTGAAGAGGATAGAGCGACATTATGTGTTTCCTCACAGGCGGGTTGCACGTTGGATTGCACATTTTGTGCTACCGCAAGACAGGGTTTTGCGGGAAATCTTACCTCAGCACAAATTATTGCCCAGCTTTGGTTTGCAGAGCATCGCTTACGTAAGCAACTGAATAAGCCAAGAGTCATCAGCAATATAGTATTTATGGGCATGGGCGAACCGTTGGCGAATTTTGATAATGTGGTGAAAGCCATAGATATCATGATGGATGACAACGCTTACGGGTTAGGAAAACGCAAAGTCACAGTGAGCACATCTGGTATCGTGCCTAAAATGGATAAATTGCGTGAAGTGCTGGATGTTAGTTTAGCAGTATCATTACATGCGCCGAATGATGAAATTCGTAATCAGCTTGTGCCTTTAAACCGGCGTTATCCAATAAAAGAATTAATTGCAGCTTGTCATCGTTTTCTAGAAGACAAAAACCGCAAACACAGCATTACTTTTGAATATGTCATGTTGGATCAAGTCAATGATCAGCCTGAACATGCCAAGCAATTAATCAAAGTGATTAAGGGCTTATCGTCAAAAGTGAACTTAATTCCTTTTAATGCATTTGAAAATTCTGGTTATCAACGTTCATCTGATCAAGCGATCGATACATTTAAAGAAATTTTACAAGCTGCAGATATAACTACGATTACACGTCGTCCCCGTGGCGAAGATATTGCAGCTGCTTGTGGGCAGTTAGCAGGAGATATTAAGGACCAAGTTAAACGCCAGCGTCATTATGAAAAACTATATGAAGCGGATCTTTTGAAACATAAGATCGAGGTCCAATACGTATGACGCTGCATAAGTTAATTTTGTTGAGCGTAATAGTGCTGATTTTATCTGCATGTGCGACCACTTCTAGCACAGATGAACCTCTGGGACAAAACCAAAAAGCTGCAGCAATTAATGTGCAGTTAGGCGTGAATTATCTCGGCCAGGGCGAATTTGAGTTAGCAGATAAAAAATTACGTCGTGCTTTGAAACAAGATCCAAGTTCAGCAACTGCTCATTGGGTGTTTGCTTTGTTGCAGGAAAGACTGGGAGAAGAAGCTGTTGCAGAAAAACATTTTCGTAAAGCGATCTCTTTAGACCCTAAAGATTCTAAGGCGCATAACAATTATGGCACGTTCTTATGTAAGCAAGATCGGGTTGAAGAAGCAGAAAAAGAATTTCTTCGCGCGATTGAAAATCCTTTATACGCTGATGCAGCTTCTGCCTACGCAAATGCGGGTATTTGTGTTTTGAAAGTTCCGGATAAGGTAAAAGCGGAAGAATATTTTCAAAAGTCATTAGGCTTAAATGCTTCGCATCGTTCTGCTTTGTACCAAATGGCATTGTTAACCTTTGAGCGTCAGGAGTTTGTGCAGACTTCATATTATATGCAGCGTTACGAGAGCGTAGCGAAACATAATTCCCAATCTCTGTGGGTCGCATATCAAACAGAGGCCAGTCTTGGTAACCAAGGTAAAGCAGACGACTATGCGCATCAGTTGAAAAGATTATATCCAGCTTCTCAGGAAGCGAGATTGTTAGCAGAAAGTTATTGGAATGCAGGAAGAAAAAATTAATTTCGAGACACAAGAGTCGGCTAAAAAGTCGATTGAAAAAAGCGTAAGTATCGGCGCTTTGCTCGTGAACGCGCGTAAAGCTGCTTCATTAAGTCAAGTCGATGTTGCTGAACAAATAAATTTACCTTTGCGTATTGTAAAGGCGCTTGAAGCGGATGATTTTGATAACTTACCAGAAGCTACTTATATCCGTGGTTATTTGCGCAACTATGCACGTATTGTTGGAATCAATGCAGATCTATTAATTAACACTTTTAAAGAACAGCATCATCAAGAGCCTGAGGTGATTACTCCAATACGCTCTAAACAAAGTTATGATCCTGCAATACTATGGAGCACGGCCGCAGTATTTACTATTCTTGTTGGTTTAGTGGTTACATGGTGGTTTGAATCTAATCCTGTAACTACACCGAGTGTTGAACTTGTTAGTAATGAAAGTACTGCGAAAACGAATACTGAGATGAAGCAGGATTTTAAGCACCCTCTCGGTAGTAAAGATGAGTCGGCAGTAGCTGAAGTCCATGATGAACTCCCAGTGCCGATGATTGATCACCAAACATCAGAAATGAATAATCCCAGCGTTGTTGATGTCATCACTGAAGATCAGCAACAAGCGATGGAAGATGAATCACGTAACCCTAATCTGGTGAGTCTAAATGATGGTGCGCAGATGCTTACTGTCACCTATGTAGAAAAAAGTTGGACAGAAATCAGAGATGCCGATGCAAATACCCTTATGCAAGGTTTGATTGAGCCCGGAGTCGTGAGAAACTTAAGAGGAAAGCCGCCTTTTGAGGTTTTTCTTGGTAATGCACCCGGCGTAGTAATAGAAGTTAATGGGCTCTATTTTGATCATTCGCAATATAATAGAAGTAATCGCACAGCACGATTTCAGGTATCGAGCAGCTCACCCAATTAAATTATTCTTTGCAGAGCCACTCAAAGAGGCTCTGATTTATTAATGCAATGGCTGATATTAGGCAAAAAATGTCGACAAATCTGCCAGGAGCAGATTTGGAAAGCTATGCTAGCCAAAGGCCGAGCGCCAGGAAGGTGCGAGTCAAATAAGCAATATGTATTGATTTATACATTAGCGATTTGATCAGTTTTTGCTACTGCAAAACTGGTATACAGTACTTCCATATACATAAGATCATTTTTAACAACATATCAGAATAAATCAGAGTTTCTTCCAATAATGTCTAAGCGAATACAATCCATTCGCGGCATGCACGACGTGCTGCCGCCAGACAGTAATAAGTTACGTGCCATCGAGCATGCTACTCAGGATATTTTACAGCAATATGGGTATCAAGAAATTCGCATGCCTATATTGGAACAAACAGAACTGTTTAAACGTTCGCTGGGTGAAGTAACAGATATCGTAGAAAAAGAAATGTACACTTTCGAAGATCGCAATGGCGATAGCCTAACTTTGCGTCCTGAAGGTACTGCTAGTTGCGTGCGTGCTGGGATTCAACATGGATTTATTTACGGTCAACCGCAAAGACTTTGGTATTGCGGACCATTTTTTAGACACGAACGTCCACAAAAAGGACGTTATCGACAATTTCACCAGCTTGGTGTGGAAACTTTTGGCTATGTTGGTCCTGATATTGATGCAGAGTTAATTATATTAAGTGCACAGATGTGGAAGAAAATTAATCTTCCCATGCAACCAAAGTTAGAAATTAATAGCTTAGGTTCGTTACAAGCTCGAAAAAGTTATCGTGAAAAGCTCATTCATTACTTGCAGCAACATGAAGATAAGCTAGATAAAGAAGCGCGACAACGTTTACAAACCAATCCAATGCGAATTCTGGATAGTAAAAATCCTGACATGCAAGAGATCATTCAAAATGCGCCGAGTCTTTTAGAACACTTGGATGTTGAATCTGCTGAGCATTTTTTACAGTTGCAAAAAATATTAGATACAGTAGGTATTGAATATCAAATTAATCCACGCTTAGTGCGTGGTTTAGATTATTACAGTAAAACTGTATTTGAATGGATCGCAGATGGCTTAGGTGCACAAGCGACTATTTGTGCAGGCGGCCGTTATGATGGATTGGTAGAGCAGTTGGGAGGCAAGCCCTGTCCCGCAGCGGGTTTTGCGATTGGTTTAGAGCGATTGGCTTCACTGCTAGAGGATAATCAAGCAGGGGATCAATTATCTAGTTCTTCAATAGATGTTTATATGGTCCTGATGGGCGAAGCGGCTGAAATTGCAGGTACTCAACTAGCCAGTCAGTTACGCAGCCAGCTGCCCACCTCTTCTGTGATAACAAATTGTGGTGGCGGTAGTATAAAATCACAAATGAAGCGAGCCGATAAGTCCCATGCAAGGCTGGCTTTTATTTTGGGCGAAGATGAATTGAAAGATCAAAATGTCACAGTGAAATTCTTGCGCGAAAAACGTGAGCAAGAAACTGTGGCACAAAATGAGTTAGCTGCTTTTTTGACAGCTTATCTTAGCAATAAACCTTAAGGATATATAAGAGAAACGACATGGCCGAGTACGAAACGGAAGAACAACAAGTTGAAGCGATTAAAGAGTGGTGGAAACAGAATGGAGTAGCAGTGATTAGTGGTGCAGTGTTAGGTATTGCTGCGTTAGTCGGTTGGCGTGGATGGGGCTGGCATCAAGAAAAACAAGCTAATGAGGCTTCTGATATTTTTGCAGTAGTTCATGAAGCGATTAATAAAATTGACACAACTGCATTAACCGAACAAGCTAAAATTTTACGTGAAAATTATGCTTCAACACCTTATGCATCTTTGGCTGTATTACACGAAGCAAAAATACAAAACGATAAAGGTGATAATACAGCTGCAGAAGAAAGTTTGCGCTGGGTGCTAAAAAATAGCAAACAAGACAGTGTACAAGACATTGCACGTTTGCGTTTAGCACGCTTACTACTTGCAGAAAATAAAATTGATGAAGCACAAACGATGGTGAACGCAAGTACGTCTGAGGCCTATGCATCATTAGCAAACGAAATTCGTGGTGACATTTTTGTTGCTAAAGGGGAACTTGACCAGGCTAAAAAAGCTTATGATCAAGCAATGCAATCTGCGAGCGGTAGTGGAGTCGAGTTTTTGGAATTAAAACGTAACGATTTAGGTATTTCTTCTGGAACGCAGCATGATACTTAATAAAAGTATCAAGATTATCTTCATTTTATTTCTTGCAAGCTGTTTACAGCTTGCGGGTTGTAGTGTGCTTAAAAAACCGAAAGAGTGGTTTGAAAAAGAAGAGGATCCAAGAGAGCCAACAAAACTTACTAAAATTGAAACTGAAAAAATCAGTGTTCAGCAAGTTTGGCGGAACTCAGTTGGTAATCTAGAAGAATCCTACAACAAGATTCGCCCGTACATCACTGATCAACGCGTATATCTTTGTGATGCTGAAGGTCGTGTAGAAGCTTGGAAACGTGAAGATGGAAAGCGTTTATGGTCGATAAATCTGAAAGAAAATATTTCTGGTGGTGTGAATGGTGGTGAAGGAATTATTGCTATAGGCACTGAAAATGGAGAAGTGATCGCGCTGGGTGCTGAAGATGGTGTAGAACGCTGGCGAGCTAAAGTACCTAGTGAAGTAATGTCACTGTCAGAAGCAAAGTATGGTGTTATTGCAGTGCGTACCAATGACAGCAAAGTGCATGCATTGGAATTAAACTCTGGTAATGTCAGCTGGAGTGCTGGTAGAGGGGCGCCGCCCTTAACATTGCGTGGTGCGAGTCAACCTAAAGTAGTAGGAGATGTAGTATTAGTAGGTTTTGATGATGGCAAGCTCATGGCTATAAGCCTTCGTGATGGTGAGCCTTTGTGGGAGGTGTCAGTTTCAACACCAAAAGGGCGTTCTGAGCTCGAACGCATGTCAGATGTTGATGGTGAATTTGCTTATCTAGATGGTATTGTGTTTGCGGCAAGTTTCAACGGTCGTGTGGTTGCCATTGACTTAGACACAGGAAAAACATTATGGAGCAAAGATCTTTCTTCTTATGCGGGTTTAGGGGTGGATAGAGAACGAGTGTACGTAACCGATTCTGATGACAGTGTTTGGGGTTTAGATATTTCTTCAGGTGCAACATTATGGCGGCAAGATAAACTCTTGTATAGAGAACTTACTGCTCCGCAAGTAATGGGTAACTACGTTATGACTTGTGATTTCAAAGGCTATTGTCATTGGTTGTCTAAAGAAGATGGGAAAATTATTGGTCGCGATGATATTGCTGGAGATGCTATCGAAGTGGCACCTGTGGTTATCAATCAGCGTGCTTACGTATTAGCAAACAACGGCTCACTTTCAGTTCTGCAATACCGAAAGTAATTGCTAATTTTTATTTACCTACGAGTGTTTAGCTATGAAACCTGTCATTGCACTAGTGGGTCGCCCCAATGTTGGTAAATCAACTTTATTTAATTATCTCACCAAATCTAATCGAGCATTAGTTGCAGACCAACCAGGTCTCACGCGTGATCGTATTTACGGTATAACTCGGCGTTTCGATGATCGTTACATCGTAATTGATACCGGCGGGATTGCACCGCCAGATGATTCCAAAGATCAAGACAGAATGAATCTTGCGATTAGCAACCAAGCATGGATGGCAATTGAAGAGGCGGACTTTGTTTGTTTTCTTGTGGACGGTACGGAAGGTTTAGTGCCTCAAGATGAAGAAGTATTTTCTAAGCTTAGATCGGCAAATAAGAAAACCGTAGTTTTGGTGAACAAGGCCGATGCCGGTGCGCATAATATGCTGTCTAGTGATTTTTATTCGCTTGGCGCAGAGCAAGTCTATGAGATTTCAGCCAAATCTGGGAAGGGTGTAAGAGACGTATTCAGTAAATTAGATGAGCAAATTCCGCCTATAGAGGAAGTTGCTGAAGAAGAAGGTGAAGCAAAAGTAATTAAAGTTGCTTTGGTGGGTCGTCCAAATGTAGGGAAATCAACCTTAGCGAATGCATTGATAGGAGAAGAGCGTTTTGTTACTTCCAATATTCCTGGTACCACACGCGATAGTATTTCGGTGCGCATCGAAAAATTTGGAACACAGTTTGAGTTAATTGATACTGCAGGTGTTCGTCGACGCAGTAAAGTGCAGGACATGGTAGAAAAATTCAGTGTCGTAAAAACCATTCAAGCCATAGAGGATGCACACGTTGTTATTTTAATGTTAGATGGCACACAAGAGTTTGCGGAACAAGATGCAAGGTTAGCAGGCATGGTATTAGAAAGTGGGCGTGCAGTAGTGGTGGCAATAAATAAAACTGACATCAGTTCTAACGAAGATCGCAAGGAGATTCAAAAGGGCTTTGATCTGAAATTACGCTTTTTAGAATATGCAGAAAAGTTGTTTATTTCAGCTAAAAACAAAGAAGGTGTGACTAAATTACTACGTGCCGCTGTGCGGGCATACAAGTCTGCAAATATAGAAGTGAGTACTGCAGAAATAAACCGAATATTAGAAAATGCTCTTGAAAGCTTTCAGCCGCCATTAGTGCGAGGGCGAAGAATTAAACTGAAATATGCAGCGCAAGTAGGCACGAATCCGCCTACGATTGCTATTCATGGTAATCAAATCGGCAGAATCCCGGGCTCTTATAAGCGCTATCTTGAAAACTACTTTCGCAAAACATTAAAACTAGTCGGCACACCAATTTTATTAGTATTCAAACAGCCTGATAACCCTTATGCAGGTAAACGCAATAAACTCACACCAAGACAAGAACGTTCTAGAAAACGCATGCTGAAAAAAGTGAAGCGTAATTGAAATAAATAATGTTTAACTGGCTAAATAATAAAATAGCTGCTTACAAGCCAAACTTAGGCAATATGATTTGTAAATACAAATCTGCAATTTTTTGATGACCGTCATTATTGGGATGAAAACCATCTTTTTTGCTGACTAGCATATCGCCAGGTTGGGCTTTGAAAAAATCTACAATAGGTACATTATATTTTTGTGCTTGGCGCGTGATGGCTTGATTGAAAGCAGCTACTCGTTCAACTGTCACATCTCGATCTGGGTCTTCTCTAAATTTTTTAATTTGTGTTAAGTCTGGAAGATTCATGATCACTACAAATGCATTACTTTTGCTGCGCAAGCGACTTAGAATGTAAGCAAGATCTTCTTCAAATTCATCCACATCATTACCGCCAATTAAATCATTTGCACCGGTCCAGATAGTGACTAGATTAATTTCTGTATCACGTTTGAGTGCTGCTTTTGCAGTTTTCTTAATTGCGGGAATATCTGCAGTGGGAATACCGAGATTAAGCAAATTTACTTTTCTGCCACGATCTTCGAATCCGTCTTTAATCCGGTATACATAGCCGCGAGTGATGGGTTCAGCGCCTATGCCAAAGGCATCACTTGCACCTAGGGCAACATAGTTAACCGGTGGTAAATCATTCGCTGGACCTTGTTTGATATCGTCATCATCGGAGCTGCTGGCACAGCTTGCGATCAAAAGAACGCTGACAACTGGAATGAGCAAAGATCGTAATTTTTTCATAATAGCCCCTGGGAGAAGTGTTTCTATTATATATGTGTCAAACCACCACGTGGGTGATTATCTAGAAGTGGACTATATAGGAGTGTGAAAATTCAGAAAATTTTCACCTTTGTAGCAACAACTTTATTCGGTTTGTGATTTATTCAGCATGATTTTTGCGTTATGCATGCGCTTATAAAGAGGAGCGCATTCGGGAAGTACGGTATCGGTAAATTCTTGCCTAGACATTTTATGGTCGGAGGCATATTTTTTAACAAGCTTTATATACATATCGCAAATCGCGATTTCGTTCTGATAGTTTTTTTCTTTTCTTGATAATACTGCTGCTTGTTCAAAATATTTGGGCGCTGGCATGATACCGGTATCTAGAGATTTTTCAATTTCGCCTCTGCAACAATCCACAACTGTATTGATATCCGTTTCATCTGGATTTTTTGATTGAGTCTGTAAAGTTTTTAATGGAATTATTTTTTGGATAATAGTACTTAGCTTTTCCGTAGCCATCGTGTGTTCCTTTCAGATGTTAGGAATATATTCGTACAAAAGAATATGGCTGCGTAGGTTATCCCGATAGACGGACCGTTAGATTGTATGAAATTCTAATGGGTTCAATGAATTTTAATTATTGATTTTTGTAAGTAATAACGTTTTTTATTGCGTTAAATGTAACGAATGAAAGTGAATAAAAATTAATTGACTGAGATTGAATGAGTTACTCGAGTTTATTTACGAGTCGGTATGCGCCAATCAGAATTCCAAAGCCAACATATAAACCTAATAAAGAAATAAATAATAACAAGCCCATTTCGAAGGGAAGCAGACGTGTTTTAACAGCATAGAACAAACCAAATACCGCGCATACGAATAACATCATGGCGGCAAAGACTAAAAATACTTTTTTCTTGTTCAAAGTAAGGGGCCTTTTGGCATATTGATGGAAGATTTCATTTTACAGGTCTCATCCTAATTCACATGTAGGATTCAGTACCTAATAAAATCAACAAGTTAGGAGCAGGCCGCTCTAGATATGTTGTAAATATTACAAATATATTTATAATGATGTAAATACATCATAGGAGATGATCATGAGTGCACAAGTTCAAAGGCTGCCTGCTGAAGGCGAAGTGTTGAGTAAAGCCTTATTGAATAGCAAAGAACACTTGGGTTTAACCAACACAGAGCTAGGTGAAATCATCGGTAAAGACCGAACTTATTTTACGCGTTTGCGTAATCACAACGTGCTTGAGCCTGATAGTAAAGAAGGTGAATTGGCATTGCATGTGATTCGTATTTATCGATCTTTATACGCACTAGAAGGTGGTGACCTCGAAGCGATGGAAGAGTGGTTGAATACAGCGAATAAACATTTAAACGCTATACCTAAGGAGTTGCTTAAAAATGTGCAAGGGCTTATACAAGTTACGGAATACTTAGACGCTATGCGCGGCAAAGTGTAGCACTGAAGTTCTGATTTATCTTGCTATGTTGTTAAAAGCTCTCTCGCAATGCTCATGTATAAGTTTATACACTCCGCTTGCTCGAGATCTTTTGCCTAATAGCAGCCACTTCGTTAATAAATCAGAACTCCCTTAAGCTTCATAATGAGGCTAATTGTTAAAGAAGAGCATATTCAGCAGCTGCATGCAGAGGTGTTTCGAGTTGCTGAATCGCAGCAGAAGGTTGCAACCAATACTTTGGTAGATACGCTAGAAGAGCAACGGTTATTAGAAGAGATGCTGGATCGAGTAAAACCTCGAATTCCACAAGAGTGTGATCAATATGATTATCTAATCTACACACCGTTTCGTTATCCGCCGCTTAAACATGGTTCGCGCTTTGGAAAAAAACATCATTCGAGTATTTTTTATGGTTCTAAAAATATAGAAGCTGCTTTTGCAGAGTTGGCCTATTACCGATTTGTATATTATGACGGCATGATGACCTCACCAAAAAAGAAGCAGAAAGTGACTCAGCACACATCTTTTAGGATTGATCTGCAAACTGAAAAGGGTGTGGTATTGAATGAGCAGCCATTCAAAAAATATAAAAATAAGATTAGTGATCCAACAAGTTATAGTGTGGCGCAGAAATTGGGTGAGGAGATGCGTGAAAAAGAGATCCAGGCATTTAGTTATTTTTCTGCAAGAGCAGAGAATCAAATCAATATAGGTATTTTTAGTTGTGAAGCCATCACCTGTAAAATACCTCAAGCATTAAGCCATTGGAGCTGTATTACCCGTGAGAAAAGTGTGACGATTCGCAGTCTGGATAGTCGTTGGAGTAGTATAAGCTTTGAGCTTAAGCAATTTTTAGTTGATGGAACATTACCATCTCCTGCGATATAGGTTTCTTAAAAGGCTGGAAAATGATTAAAAAAATAATGCTATCAGTGCTGGTTTTGCTCAGCACAATAATGACTTTGCATGCTGAAGATAATTACTGTTATCAAGAACCAGATAAATGTACTGGAGGCGATATTTTAATTTTGAGTCTTTCTGAAGACGTGGCGAAATATTGTGATTTTGATAAACAGATAGTGTCGGTTGAAAGACGAACCTCCAGTAGTTCATTTAATAATGAAGATGTAGTGTGTGTAAAAATCACTACGCCCAGAAAAAAGTTGAAATAGAAAAGAGTTAAAGCAGTAAAAATATGAAGTTAAGCTTGTATAGCAATTTTACGTTGCAAGGTGTTTAGCTGGCCTTTGAGTTCAGTAAGTTTTTGTTTAGAAATTACCAACATTTGGATCATAGAGAAGTGTATTTAGCATTTGTATTGTTGGTGTATATTCAGCTCTAGATACCATTGCTTTGCGTGATGATTTTTTCAATAAACTGAGTAGGCGTTTCTTGCAGATTTCTTTGAAAGCCTTTTTTGTTCAGCTTTGAAACAAAGCTCAGGAATACTTTTATTACTGGATGTGTTGGTTTTCGATGGTTTGATAAAAATAATGATAGGGCGACAAAAGTCGCGCTTAATAAAGCACCTAGCAATAATACAAAAGCAATTTTTATAGTGGATATTTTTCCGAATAGTTTTTGTAAAAAATCTGTCTGGCGTTCTGAGTTATAACCAAGGATAAATAAATTCCAGCGATGCTCTAAAGATTCAAATAGAAACATCATTTTTTGCAATCCTGGTACGCCATTGAGTCGCACATTAGTGAATGCAGATAGTGAGTCAAGATCATTTTCAGGTAAGGCGGCGCTCAAGCTGTCATGAATTCTTGAGGGTGCGACCGCTGCGGTAGGGTCAACGCGCTGCCAGCCCTTATTTTTTTGCCAATATTCTACCCAAGCGTGCGCTAAATATTGTCGAACGACAACATGACCGGTAAGCGGGTTGACTTCGCCACCTTGATAGCCACCGACCATGCGTGCTGGAATCTTTGCTGCACGCAGCATATACACAAGCGCACCCGCGTAATGAGAGCAGAAACCTTGGCGTGTATCAAACCAAAATTGATCAATACTATTTTGCTTTTCTAAAGTCGGTGGCTCAAGTGTGTAGTGATAAGGTTGGTTTCGAATATGATCGAGTACTTTGCTAACAAAATCTTCTATGTCTAAAGATTGTGCATATAAATCTTGAGCAAAAGCAATGGTACGTGGGTTGTCATTTTTATCTATTTGTGTTGCTTGAATTCTTAAAAATTCTGGTAACCAAGTGTTTAGTGTTGCGTTAGGGTAAGAGTCGACTTCGTACTGTAAAAGCGATTGTACAGTTTGTTGATGGGTGAGTTTGTAATTCCACATTAAGCCAGTGGACCGTGTTCTAGGAATGGCCAGGTCAATGCCAATAAGTGTTCGATCATAAGTGGGTTCTAATAAAATACTATATGAAATTTTTTCACTGTTATTTTTGCTTAACTCATTCGGTACAAACCAAGCTTGATTGAGATTGTGTGCCCAGCTTGTTTTCGGAATATTGTTGAACTTGCTGGGGATGGTAGCTTCGGACCATCTTCCGTCTTCAAAATTAGCAAATACTCTGCCACGCCAGTAGAGCTCACTTGTGGGGGGTACTGCATCTTTAAAAATGGCGCGAAAAGCAATTTCATCTGAACGTGCTAGTTTTGAAATATCTCCAGGTGTAATTTCTGAACCTAGGCCAGTGCGAGCCTGTAGATTAGGACTGGAGATGGCCCACATTGGGCCAATGCGTGGGAATAACACAAATAAAACCACCATTAATGGAACCGCTTGCAGCAATATTTTGCTGGCCACTTTTAGAGACTCTACTGGTTTTACGCGCGTGTGGAATTGATTCATGCCCACCATTGCAGCTGTCACTAGAATTAATGCACAAAATTCATAAGCAACGATTCCCATGCTTTGTTTGAAGATGAATTGGATGGCGATTACGAAATAGGCAATGAATATGACGACATAAGCGTCGCGTTGAGTTTTCATTTCTAGCAACTTGAGTGCAAACGCCATAACCAATAACGCGGCCCAGGTTTCGAGGTTTTGTGTAATACCTTCCGAAATAACAATTCCTGCTGCACTCGCTAATACTAAAGCTGCTTTGTGCCAAAAGGATAAAAAATTTCTGCGTCCTAAAAAAATCATCCAGCGCCAGGCCACACAAAATAAACTGGCGACGATAATCCAAATAGACACTTGTGAAACGTGAGGCACCACTACAATTACAAATGCGCCCATTAAAATGATTAAACTATTACGTGGTATTTGTGCGACCACGCCATGTTGCCACTGGTTTTTTTGTTGCTTAATTATGGAGGTCATGAGGAAGTCCATATAAAGCCAGCTCTTTTAACACTTGGTCTAAATGTACTTTGCCGGTGTTAGGCGGAATTTCTACCTGCGGGAGTTTGAGCCCAAATTCTTTGTCGTGGTTATATGCATTCAGTGCCATTCCAGTGAGCAGGCTCAAGCGTAATTCTGTGTCACCTTCGAGTTGATACCAATCTAAAACCAGAAAGGAGTCAGCATACGCTGCAAATTGTTTAACCAACAATTCATCTTGGCGAGCATAACTTCGCCAAAGGATATGGCGTGGAGAATCTCCAGGGTGGTAGTTACGCATATCATGAAAATCATCACTGCCACTTCGATGGCTTAGGTGTCCTTCATCATCATCGCCAGTATTTTCAAATTGATGTTCATGAAAAAGCGGTTTTGGGTAAACGATGGCATTCGCATTTAAATCAATCCATGTCCAGGCGCGTAGTAAACCCAATGGATAATAAGTTTCTACCAACAGTCTTTTCGGGTTAAGCCATCCTCTTTGTTTGGCTTTTACGAAACAATGTGTAGTTGTGGAGGTGTTATCATATAACTCAACCCATTGTTTTACCTGATTTATCCAACCGATTTGAATGCCTTCACGTTTAGATTTTTCAGGTCGAATGACCTTGATAGAGAATTCAATGTCTTCATTTACAAACCCTGTACCAGTATTTTGTAATTCAAGCGTTATATTGGCTAGGTTCTTATAAGTATAGAAAATAGTAACGAAAAAAACGCTTGCTAACCAAAACGTGAGGCCGAAAACTAAGGAGTTTTCATAATTGATAGCCGCTAATAGTAAGGCTAGTAATAAAATTGAAAATATGAACCCAACTCGTGTTGGGAAAATAAAAATAGATTTTTGATTGAGTGTGATACTTTTTTGCGGGGGAATTCGTCGGTTTAACCAATATTTAAATTGGTTTTTGAAAGGCCGTAGCGCCCAAATAGAACTATTGTTAGAGCTACTAAGTGAGGACATCTACACCGGCAAGTAGTTTTTGGGCTAAAGAGATTCCGCCATGGCCGGTAAAATCAGCACTACCTCTTAAACGATGCTCGACAACACTAGGTAACACTTGTTGTACATCTTCTGGAACGACATGAGTGCGCCGATGAATTAATGCCCAAGCTTTTGCTGCTCGCAATAATGACAGTGCGCCACGTGGGGATAAACCAAAAGCAAATTCATTTTGTTTGCGTGAGTAATCCACTAATCGTTGAACGTAATCTAATAAAGTGTCTGCCACTTTTATTTGTTCGACTTCTGCTTGGATGGCGATGAGCTTTTCTGTACTCATCACAGCATGGAGTTTTTCTAATTGTTTGCGTCGGTCTCCTTCTGTTAACAACTTACGTTCCGCTTCTTGATCTGGATAACCTAGCTCGATACGCATTAAAAACCGATCCATTTGGGATTCGGGTAAAGGGTAGGTGCCTGTTTGAGTGGCAGGATTTTGTGTGGCAATCACAAAGAAAGGTTGAGGGAGTTGATGGGTCTCACCATCTACTGTAATGGTTTGTTCTTCCATGACCTCTAATAATGCGCTTTGACTTTTTGGTGTTGCACGATTAATTTCATCTGCAAGTAGCACTTGAGAAAATACGGGTCCGGGCATGAACCGAAAAGTGGAAGTGTTTTTATCAAAAATAGAAACGCCAATAACATCACTAGGTAATAAGTCACTGGTAAACTGAATACGATTAAACTCGAGTCCTAGAATCTGTGCCAGAGTATGGGACAACAATGTTTTACCCATCCCAGGTAAGTCTTCGATGAGCAAATGTCCTCTTGCGAATAGGCATGCTAATGCCAAACGTATTTGAGTATCTTTTCCCAACAAAACTTTTGATACTCCCTCAATAACCGTATCGATAGTATCGGTTTGGGAGGTATTGACTTGTGAAAGCTTAGCAGTGTTGGATGTCGGTACCATCATTATTATGTCCTTAGCCGATAACCATAGCTTTAAATGTGCAGTTGGACTAGGTCATTGGTCAGCTATACCTAGTCGATAGCTGCACTAAAAGGGTCATTTCCAACCTACGGGTTCGTAACCTTTGTCGATAAGACAGCGTTCAACGATTTCTTTATACGCAGGGCTAGGGCCTTTGTTGCGTCGCATGCCTGAGAAGAATCGGTTCATACCACGGCTAATAGCTCCAACTGCGGCAGCAGTTCCAGCGTTTCCAGTTACTGCACCTGTAGCAGCACCTGTAGCGGCACCTTCAGTCGCACTGCCTGCAGTCTCTTTCGCGGTTTCAGTCGCACTGCTTGAAGAAGCACCGCTATCTTTAGCCAGTTGTGTGCATTCGTTAATATCTTTACGTACCTGTTCATCACCCACTTCTTTCGCATGTTCGTTAGGGTATAAAACTGGTTGTGGTGTTGCGCAGGCAAAAAGTAGGCTTGATGCTGCTAATACAAAATATTTGACCGCATTCATTAATGATTCATCCACTAAAGTAATTGGAATAGTGTTGAGTTAAATATAGACAAGTCTTCTGAGCAATAGTTACAAATATAAAGAGTTATTTAAGGAATTTTAGACTCTAAATCCTCTACATTCACTTTAGGATGTGCTTGTTTGAACTTTTGTAATTGGCGAGCCGCTTCTGCATAGTCTTTGCGTGCCACCAACTTCTCGATCATCAGCAGCCAGTCTTCAACTGGAATCGGCGCAAATTCTGATTCTCTTTCTTGTTTGGATTTTGTAGTTAACACACCATTGCTTAATCTTCCACTTTCTGAAGCCATATCTTCAGTTGTATCGGCATTTTTTTCTGAACGCGGTTTTTCACTTTGTGTCGATCTTTGTCTCATTAAACTTTCTGTTGCTTTATCTTGGAGATTCTCCATATCTCCTACAGGTTTTTCTAAACCTGGTTCTGACTCTAACAAGTCGCGTGAAATGGTTTGAGTTGGTTGTGTCTTTTTCTTTGCGGCAGGTTCAGCTTCACGCTCTTTGGAGGAAAGAGCGCCTTTCGAGACACTTTCATCAATGGGTACCTCATTTGAAGCATCAAAGTCTAATTTTTTATTAAATGAAGAAATATCGTCAACTGTTATTTCTTCCGCTTGATTTAAAATTCTATTTTCATCTTTGCCAGATTTACTTTGTTGTGAATCACTAGGTGCGGAGATATCTGGGATAGGGGGTAGTTTTAGTTGTTTTGGATTTTGATCTAATTGCACAATTAAACCAAACACAACGACAACACTGGCTGCAAGTGATAGAGGCACTTTCCAGCCGCCACCAAAATGGCTGCTTACGCCGCTAGATTTTTCTGCTTTAGCAGCATGATTAATAATTTCATAATTTAGCTTGGCCGAAGCCGTTTCCTTGGCACCTTCTTTATACAGCCGAGCTAAGACTTGATCATCATTAGCATCGTTTTGTGAATGGTTTGTCATGTCTTAATCTAATATGGCGGCTTTAAGTTTATTCTTTGCATAACGTAAACGACTTTTTGCAGTTTCTGTTTTTACTTGAGTAATCTCTGCAATTTCTTGCACAGTCATTTCTTGTTCAAAATGTAAAATGGCGGCTTCTTTTTGATCAGCAGGTAATGCCTCTAAGGCTTGCATGAAGAGTTTGCTTTTTTGTTTCAAAGTAAACTCATCTTCGGGTAAAGCTAAAGGCGTAGATATAGTAGTAAATTCCTCAGTTATCTCTGCATCTTCAAATTCAACACTTTGAGAAGGCTTTGCTTTGCGATAAAAATCCACCAAAGTATTGTGTGCGATGGTAAATAGATAAGTCTTAAATTTTGCTTTGGGCTTGTAACGTGCCGCACTCTTGATCAATTTAATCCACACCTCCTGGTAGAGTTCTTCTGATTGCTGTGTATCGCTGCAATGTTTAACGAAGTAGCGGTACAACACATCTTTATGCCTTCTATACAATATTTCAAAGGCAGACTGTTCGCCTTGCTGATACTGCAACATCAGGTTTTCATCACTTATTGTATCTGTCTGTTGCATCTGCTCCATGGCAGGCAGCCTAGCGATGCCAATCGTTTAGTGCAATAGGGTCTACAATAGTGTTCTCCTATATAGATAAACGAATTAGATGAGGTAAAGGGTTAGGTGCTATATAAATTGAATTCTAAAAATGAGCTATAAAAGAGTACATATACCGTTGATCGGCGAAGCTTGCTAGGATTCATTAATGACAAAGTGCAAGGTATCTACACGTTTACGGCAAGTTAACGCATTTCATGTGATGAGCTTAATGGCTGAAGCTAAAAAGCTTGACGCGCAAGGGCGCCAAGTCATTCATATGGAGATGGGTGAACCCGATTTCTCTACTCCGCAGCCAATTATTGATGCAGGCATTCGAACTTTACAATCGGGTATTACGCAATACACACCTACATTAGGTTTACCTGCATTACGTGAGGCGATAGCTGAGTTCTATTCAAAAGAATACCAAGTTGCGGTTGAAGCTGAGCAAATCATTATTACACCTGGCTCCGCTTCGGGATTACAACTCGTGTTGAATTTAATGGTTTCTGAAGGAGATACAGTAGCTTTTGCAGATCCTGCTTATCCCAGCACACATAATTTAGTGCGTTTATTAGGTGGCAAAGTTTTACAGATCCCAGTGCACGAAGGCTCGATGTGGCAGCTTACTGCTGAAATACTTGAAGAAAATTGGAATGATTCCATTAATGCAGTGTTATTGGCGAGCCCTTCAAATCCTACTGGAACTATTCTTGATGATATGCAATTGCAAAAAATCGCAGATTTTTGCGAGTCTAAAGGCGTGTTTTTGTTAATGGATGAAATTTATCACGGTTTAGTTTATGCACAGGCACCAAAAACAGCAGCAGGCTTAAACGATAATACTTTTGTGATTAATAGTTTTTCAAAGTTTTATGGTATGACAGGTTGGCGAGTAGGTTGGATTGTTTCGCCCAAAGCGTATTTAGATGATGTAAATAAACTCGCACAGCATACTTTTTTGGCAGCACCTACATTAGGCCAACATGCAGCTCTGGCTGCATTTCAAGATGATGCGCAAAAAATTCTTATTCAGAGAAGAGATGAATTCAAGCTGCGGCGTGATTATCTGTATCAAGCATTATTAGATTTGGGTTTTGAGATACCGGTTAAACCAGAAGGTGCATTTTATATTTATGCTGATTGCACAGCATTTACTCAAGACAGTTATGAATTTGCAACTAAAGCGTTACAAGAAAAGTATGTTGCATTTACACCAGGTATAGATTTTGGAGAAGCTGGAGCAAAACAACATGTGCGTTTTGCCTATACTACTAATCTTGAAAACTTAAAAATAGGTATGCAGCGGCTTGCTGAGTGAGCACAAGAATGTGCGAATATGAAGTCTATCAAGGATGATGCAACAGATTAAAGTTAGGTTGGCTAATTTTTCAGACATAACCGTTATTGGTTTTACGGAAATTTTGAAATCTCTAAACTTTAATCTGTAACAGCATTCATGTGGTTTAGTCACATTCGCACATTTCTACGCTTACATCGCAAGTGATGAGTTGTGATACAAAGTAGAAGCTTTCTTGCAAAGAGTTTTGCGAACTTCTTCTTGATATTGGTCTTCAAAACGTGGGATTTGTGAAGCAGCAGTCATGAGGTACCACAATCCATTGCGTTGCTTCATAAAATAAGAAACAAGCTTATTTGCTTCTCGTTTTGCTCTGGCGAGCATGAGTTCGTCCTGCATCATTCGCCTCCTTATTTGAGGAATGACTACTACACCATTGTGTGCCTAATAATTAATGTATGAAGACAACACATTGATTAGTGGTGCTAAATCCCTTAATCAAAGGCACAATAACAGTCATCTAACTATTACTAATTAGAGTGGAAAAAATAAAATTGGTTCCGCTTAATACGGTTGAGGACAATGTAGATATAGGAAAACTTATGATTTTATGTGGCCAACCCAAAGTGAGGTTGCCGCTGCAACGCCTACAGGCATTGCAAAAAAGTTCAGTCCCGGAATAATCGTCATAAACATCAATGCCGCACCCATACCTAAGCACAAGAATCGATTTTGTTTAATCAGTGTTAATTGTTCCTTAAATTTCATGTCACGATTACCCAAAGGATAGTCTAGATATTCTATTGCTAGCATCCAGGCACCAAATAGAAACCATAAAAACGGTGCGAATACGTTTAAGCCAGGAATAATGGATATGATGAGCAATGGGATTGCACGGCTGATGATATAAAATAGCTTTCGCATTTCATTGCTTAAGCCCAAACCGGCACCTTTCAACAAGTCCATGTAGCTACTGCTGCTTATTTCTTTCTCAAAGCCTTGATTAGTGAGTTGCTGTTCTATTTTTTCTGACAACACACTGTTAAACGGTGCGCCTAAAAGATTTGCGATCAACGTAAATGCAAAAAACACCACCACTAAACTAGCAAGTACAATAAGCGGCCAAATTAGAAACTCCAACCATGCAAGCCAATTGGGTAATAATTGCTCTATATATGCGTCTAATTTTGTATAGCCGAACCAAAAAGCCGTTGTAAATAAAATTAAATTAATTAACGTTGGCATCACTACATAACGTTTAACCCCACGCGATTTGATTAAACGAAAGCCATTTAATACTTGAGAAACCCCTTTAAGTGCGTCCGTAACCATGCAGAGAGATCTTTAAATATCTTTAACTTGCTATTTAAACTTAAAGTGAATTAGGAAGTTCTACTGGTGCGCTTGCTTGCCACCCAGGCTTACGGTGTTCCACGGTAACATAGGTATAGATGCCGCCTCGGATATTAAAGTCACCTGTAATCCGCATAAATCGGGGCTTTAGCAAAGTTGCAATATCGCTTAGAATTTCATTAGTTATTGCTTCGTGAAATGCTCCTTTGTCTCTAAATGACGTCATATACAATTTGAGTGCTTTTAGCTCTACACATAGTTCGTCGGGAACATACTCAATTAAAAATTTGGCAAAGTCAGGTTGGCCAGTAAGCGGGCACAAGCAAGTAAATTCAGGAATACGAATACGAATGGTGTAATCGGTTTCAGTTTGTGGATTTTCAAAAGTTTCTAAATGTTGTGTATGAAGGTTCGTCATTGGGGTTTACTCTTTTGTAATGTACCTTTTGGTTAACTCATTTTAACGAATAACGAGTGAATATATAGATGCGTCTTACATCAATTAAAATGGCGGGCTTTAAATCTTTTGTAGATCCGACCACTTTAGATTTCCCTACATCGATGGTTGGTATTGTTGGGCCAAATGGCTGTGGTAAATCTAACATTATCGATGCTGTGCGTTGGGTGATGGGGGAGAGTTCTAAACATATCCGTGGCGATACTATGGAAGACGTAATTTTTAATGGTTCTTCCACACGTAAACCAATTGGTCAGGCCTCTATTGAATTAGTGTTTGATAATAGTGATGGCAAATTAGGTGGAGAATATTCTTCTTTTGCCGAGATTGCTGTGCGCAGACAAGTTACACGTGATGGGCAATCAAAATATTATCTCAACGGAACCAAATGTAGACGTAAGGATATTGTTGGCTTGTTCCTAGGCACAGGTTTGGGTCCGCGCAGTTATGCAATTATTGAACAAGGCATGATTTCAAGATTGATTGATGCCAAGCCTGATGAATTGCGTGTGTATTTAGAAGAAGCAGCCGGAATTTCTAAATATAAAGAACGTCGACGTGAAACCGAAAATCGTATTCGTCATACACGAGAAAATTTAGATCGTCTGAATGATGTCATTGAAGAGATCACGAAACGCATTGAACATCTACAAAGACAAGCCAAGGCTGCTGAGAGATATAAAGTACTCAAAGCCGAAGAGCGTCAAGCAAAGACCGAGTTATTAGCTTTGCGTTGGCAAGCACATCAAGAAGATGTGCTAGAACGTAAGCATTCAATGGAGCATAAAGAGACTGAAATTGAAAAAGTAGTTTCTGATATACGTGGTATAGAAGCAGAGATCGAAAAGCTTCGTCAACAACATGCGGATGAAACTGAGAAGTTTAATGAAGTTCAAGGTGACTATTATAAGTTGGGTGGCGAAATTTCACGTATTGAACAATCCATTCAACATGTTAAAGAACTTAATAGTCGTTATGACGAAGAGCTTACTCAAGTGCAAGAAGCTTGGGCAAAGTCTGAGAAAAGTTTGATCGATGAGCAAGCAAAGGCTAGCGATCTAGAAAATAAAATTGCAGAAATAGAACCAAATTTAGCCGCTGCACGCGAAGAGCTCAGCTCGAATTCTGAAAAGTTAGGTGAAGCCGAGTCTAAGATGGCGAAATGGCAAGATGCATGGGAAGCATTGAGCGAGAAAATATCTGAGCCTGCGCAAATTGTTGAAATCGAAGCCTCGCGCATTGAGCACTTAGAAAATCACCTAGAACAGCTAGCTGAACGCAAAGACAAATTGTTAGAAGACTTGCGCCAGTTCAGTAAACATAAAGATGCTAAGCAATCAGAAGACTTTGTTGCACGAGTGAATGAAACCAGCACTGCGTTGCAGGCGATATCGCCTAAAATTGTTGAGTTGGCTAAAAAAATCAGCACCGGTCGTGATGCTAGTCAAGCGCTTGGTGTGCAATTAGAAAAAGCACGTGAAAAACTACAAACCTTGCAAGCTGAGCTATCTTCGTTGCATGCATTACAGCGTGTGGTGTTGGGTGAGGAAGGTAAAGATGTGAGCAAATGGTTAGACCAACATGGTTTAAGTAAAGCGCCACGCTTAATGGATCAAATAAAAACAGAAGCAGGTTGGGAAGCCGCGGTAGAGACAGTGTTGGGTGATTATTTAGAAGCCGTTTGTGTGAAAGATTTGCAACAAGTTGCGGAGTCTTTAAGAGAAATTAAGACTGGTCGTATGATGGTGTTGAATCGTAGTGCAGGTACATCGCAACATGCAGAAAATACGCTTGCGAGTAAGGTTACTGCGCCCGTAAATTTATCCGATAAGTTAGGCAATGTGTTTACTGCCAGCAATATGCAAAGTGCGCTAAATAAAATTGCTTCGCTTGAAGCAGGTCAGTCAGTGATAACTCGTGATGGTGTATGGATGGGTCCAGGTTGGTTGCGTGTTTCAAGAATTGCTGCCAACAAAGGCAATGTTCTGCAGCGTAAAAAAGAAATCCTTGCGCTTGAAAAGCAAGTTGAAGCGCAGCAAAGCACAATTGTCAAAATGGTCGCGGATTTGGAAAATTGTCAACGTGAGCTGTATGAAAATGAAAAACAGCGTGATCAAGTTCAAGCTAGTTTGTCTAATGCACAAAAAGTGCATGCTCAAGCTGAAGCAGAAATGTCAGGCTGGGAGAGTGAAAAAGAGCATGTTGAGCGTCAAGAAGAGCAACTACGTGATTATCTTGAAGACGTAAATCGTCAAATACAACAATCAGAAGAAGAGCTCGTTGAGTCGCGTGAGTCTAAACAAAAGGCAGATTCGATCCTTGAGGTATTGAATGTTGATCGTAAGGCGTTACTAGAGCAACGCGATAATACTGTTTTTCATCTAGATGGAGTGCGGAGTGAAGAGGTTGAGCGACGCGAGTCAACCCATCGTTTAGCGCTAAATTTGGAATCCTACCGAAGCTCTTTGAATGCAACACATGCATCGCTTGAACGTATGAGAGAACAAGCTGAACATCTCAAACAACGAGAGCAGTCATTACATGAGTCAATAAAAGATAGTAGTACTCCATTAACTGAATTGAATGCGAGTCTTAAAGAGTATGTTGATCAGCGCGTTAAAATTGAACACAGTCTTGCTGAGGCGCGCAGTGTTGCTCAAAAAACAGAAGAACTAGTGCGTAGTAAACAAGAGCACAATGTTGAAACACAACGTAATCTTGAAGAGTATCGAAATGAGTTAAATCAACTTCAACTTGCATGGCAAGAAGCCAATGTGCGTAGTAAAACAGTGCAAGAACAATTACATGAATATGATGTTGCTGCCGAGGAGGTGTTGGAAAAACTAGAAGAAGACGCAACACTAGAGAAGTGGGAAGAAAAAACACAATCGCTTGAGCGTAAAATTAATCGTTTAGGGCCGATCAATCTCGCGGCCATTGGCGAGTTTGAAGAACATAACGAACGAAAAGAATATTTAGACAAGCAACATGAAGATCTAATTAATGCGCTAGAAACGCTTGAAGATGCCATTCGTAAAATCGACAAAGAAACAAAAGATCGATTCAAAGATATTTTTGAGAATGTAAATAGTCATCTACAAGCGATGTATCCGCGCTTATTCGGTGGAGGTAAAGCGTTCCTTGAAATGACAGGCGATGATTTGCTTACTACAGGAGTAGCCATTATGGCACGACCTCCTGGTAAACGACTTTCTTCGATTCAGCTCATGTCAGGTGGAGAAAAAGCACTTACTGCAGTCGCTTTAGTATTTTCCTTATTTGAACTTAATCCAGCTCCGTTTTGTCTATTGGACGAGGTCGACGCGCCGTTGGATGATGCTAACGTGACGCGCTTCTGCGATTTATTGAAAGACATGAGTGATCGAGTGCAGTTTATCTATATCACGCATAATAAGAATACTATGGAATATGCTAACCAATTGTTGGGAATCACAATGCATGAGCCTGGTGTGTCTCGAATTGTTTCCGTGGATGTAGATGCTGCAGCTGAAATGGTTGCGGTTTCCTAGCTTTATTTCTTTCTATATAAACACTCTGTGCAAGTTTAGTCTGTTTAGGATTACGTAAACTATATGGAACTTGAGCTACGCATTGCATTATTGTTAATTGGTTTAGTAGTGATCGTGGTGCTGTACTTTTTTGGTAAATCCAAACGTGCAGTGCATCAACGTGAAGATAGTGAGTTTGACTTTTCCAGTAACGACCTTCCTGATCCGCTTGAAATTGATCAACCTCTAGATTTAGAAACAGATCTTGTCAATGAAAAGAGCCAAATTAGTGATGCAGGTAATGAGCTAAATGATCTGTTACGAGAAGAGATTATAGAATCGCCACGTATAAGTATTCCTAAAGATAAGCCTTCTTTTAGTCATCAGCCCAGTCTGTTAGATGAAGATCCCGAGCCACTAGAATTAGAAGAAAAACTTGTGGTGTTACATGTTATGGCGCGTCGACCACAAAAGTTTAGTGGTAAAGGTATCGAAAGTTTAAGTAAAGAACTTGATCTTGAGCTTAGCGATAAGCAAATTTTTAATAAAAATGTCGAACGTTTTAGTGGTAAAAAAGCCCTTTATCATATGGTAAATATTGTAAAACCAGGCACCTTTGAAAAGCATTCAATGGACGAATTCGAAACACCCGGTTTAAGTTTCATATTAAATTTGCCAGGACCTGAGGAAGGTTTGCGAGCATTTAATATCATGCTTGAAGATGCAAAAAAATTTGCCGAGCGTTTAAATGGTGATTTACTAGATGAGTCACGTAGTCGTTTAAGCCCACAGATGACAGCTCATTTGCAAGAAGATATTCAATTATTCAGTTTAAAAAATCCCCGCCCTGTACAAGCATAAGGAAACCCTGATTTATCCTGGCTATTTCGTTGTATAATGGCCTCAAATTCACTCATGTATGCTTAATACACATCGCTCTTTTCGGCATTTTATGCCTCATCCCAAGATAAATCAGGGCTTCTTTGAGATTGGTATCAAATTTAAAGTATTTGTATAGCATAATTGTGTGCTATGGCTGCAAGCGTCCAATCAAAAATAAAAAAACTCCGTGAAGAAATTCAACAGCATAATTATTCCTATTATGTTTTAGATGAACCTGCTATTCCTGATGTGGAATATGATAAGTTGATGCGCAGACTGCAGGAACTTGAAGAAGCCCACCCCAAACTCATCACCCCTGATTCACCTACACAACGCGTAGGCGCTCAACCATTAGAGGCGTTTTTACCAGCTAAACATGAAATGCCAATGTTGTCGCTTGGCAATGTATTCAGCGTTGAAGAGCTTGAAGCTTTTGAAGTTCGTATTAAGGACCGGTTAAAGCGAGATATCAATATCGATTACACTGCTGAGCCTAAACTTGATGGTTTGGCAGTGAGTTTAATTTATGAAAAGGGTTTATTGGTGCGCGGTGCGACACGTGGTGATGGAATGACAGGAGAAGATATAACAGAAAATATGCGTACCATAAAGTCAGTACCACTACGTTTGCGCAAACATAAAAACCTACCCGCTAAATTAGAGGTGCGTGGCGAAGTGTTCATGCCTAAAAAAGGGTTTGAGAAAATGAATGCTAAAGCGCGTAACAAAGGAGAAAAAACGTTTGTTAACCCGCGTAATGCAGCGGCTGGTAGCTTGCGTCAATTAGATCCAAGAAATACTGCGCAAAGACCTTTGGATATTTATTTTTATAGTGCGACAAATATTGAAAAATATACTTCTATTACAACACAGTACGAGTCATTGCTATTTTTAAAAGAGCTTGGTCTAAAAGTTTGCCCAGAAATTAAAATGGTGCCTGGATATAGAGGCTGCTTGAATTTTTATGAAGAGATTTTAGAAAAGCGCGACAAGCTCGATTATGAAATCGATGGTGTAGTATACAAAGTGAATGATTTAGCTTTGCAAGAAGAGTTGGGGTTTGTGTCGCGAGCACCAAGATGGGCAGTGGCGCATAAATTTCCAGCGCAAGAAGCCGTTACTAAAGTGGAGCGAATAGAGTTCCAAGTAGGACGTACAGGTGCTTTAACGCCCGTGGCAAAACTTGAGCCGGTATTTGTAGGCGGCGTTACAGTGAGTAATGCCACTTTGCATAATATGGATGAAGTGCGCCGTAAAGATGTGCGGCCTGGTGATGAAGTAATTATTCGCAGAGCGGGTGATGTAATTCCAGAAGTGGTAAAAACTGTTTTAAAGCCTGGTACTAAGCGAAAAAAAGCGATTCAAGAACCAACGACATGTCCAGAGTGTAAGTCAGAAGTTGTACGCATTGATGATGAAGCAGTGATTCGCTGTAGTGCGGGATTATTTTGCCCAGCGCAACGCAAAGGGGCGATCAAACATTTTGCATCTCGCACTGCAATGGATATTGAGGGTTTGGGGGATAAACTTGTTGATCAGTTAGTCGATGAAAAATTAATTTCTAGTGTACAGGATCTTTTTTATTTAAAAAAAGAAAAAATTGTTGCTCTTGAGCGTATGGGTGAAAAGTCTGCGAAGAATTTATTAACCGCGATTGATAAGAGTAAGCAAACCACTTTCTCAAAATTTATTTATTCGTTAGGAATACGCGAAGTAGGTGAGGCTACAGCAAGCGCATTAGCAGATCATTTTAATGATTTGCAAGCCTTGTTAGCTACAAGTCACGAAGAGCTACAAGAGATTGATGATGTAGGGCCAGTCGTGGCGGAAAATATTATGGCTTTTTTTGCGCAAGAGCATAATCGAGATGTGATCAATGCGTTGATAGAAGTGGGAGTGAGTTGGAAGAAAAAACCTAAGCTGAAAAAACAAAATACTTCACTTGCGGGTAATACTTATGTGCTAACAGGTAGCTTAGAAAAATTTACTCGTACAGAAGCATCTGAAAAGCTAAAGCAACTGGGTGCAAAAGTTACCAGCAGTGTTTCTAAGAAAACAACTGCGGTCATAGCCGGTGCTAATCCAGGTTCTAAAATAAGCAAAGCTGAAAGCATGGGAGTTGAAGTTTTGGGTGAGAAAGATTTGCTCAAAATGCTCAAAATCTAGATTGTTTGACAACTGTTTATGGCTATTAGATAGTTTTGCTTATCATGCTTTGCTAACACTCAACTTGTCTAAATTTAGAGTACGAAAACTTGAAGACTGAACGTAGAGCGGTAGCGCGCTATAGAGAAAAATTATCCGTGCAGATTGAAATGGATGATTATCGATTTGAGGCTACTACCACTGAAATATCTTTACAAGGCTTGCGAATCTTATGTGCAGGTCCTGTTGCTGTGTCAGTATTTAGTCAATACATACAGGTAACGCCTGGCGAGAATATTACCGCGAATATCCAGATTAAGACCCTAAAATCGAATGGTTTATCAGATACTCTGAGTTGTATTGCTAGAGTAATCACTGTTAACCGTGTTTCTCAAGACAGTTATATCGTTGGGTTTAAAATCATAGAGTTTGCTGCTAGCGAGCAAGAACGTTGGCATGAATACATTGCTATAAAGCATTAGTAGATAAAAATGTCAGCTTCAAAGCGGATTGCAAAAGTATTAATAGGGAACTTCAATGCATATTGTTCTGAGTATTATTACTGCCTTGGCAGGACTTGCTTGGGCGCTCACATCGTTACAAAAATCTGGTTTTGATATAAATTCCTTAAATCCATTCCTTTGGCATCGTCGCAATTCTTGGCGTAAAAAATATGATGCAAAACCTATTTATAAATTATCTGAACCTCTTGATGTAGCTGCATTGCTTTTATTAGGTATAGCTAAATGCGAAGGTGAAGTGAGTACTGAGCAAAAAAATCAGCTTACTGAAATTTTTCAAAAGGATTTTCACTTAAGTGCAGACGACGCTTCAGATCAACTGCTTGCGAGCTCGCACTTGCTGCGTGATGAAATTTATATCGTCGATAATATTGATAAAATTCTTGAGAAAAGTAGTACTAAATTTTCGTCAAGCCAAATATTATCATTGCTTGAATTGATGGAGCAGATTGCGAAGCTGGAAAGTCCTATTAATCAAGAACAAATTAAATTAATCAATGCTACACAGCAATATTTTGCTAAAATAAAGAAAGGGCCTAGTGATTGGTAAAATCCTGATAATTCTTTCTAAATTTCGCAGCATATAAATTGTCTAATATTCATCCAACTGCGGTTGTCTCATCTAAAGCAGAAATCGATTCCGATGTAAAAATCGGTCCATATAGCGTTGTTGAAGATCATGTCGTGATCGGTTCAGGGACTGAGATTGGCCCGCATTGTGTGTTGCATTCTCATGTGAAGCTTGGCAAGAGTAACCAACTGCATGCTCAGGTTGTGATAGGTGGCTTGCCACAAGACTTATCCTTTAGCGGTGACGAGACTTGGGTCGAGATAGGCGATGAGAATATCATTCGTGAATACTGCACAGTGCATCGTTCGACCAATCAAGATGCTCCCACTACTTTGGGCTCCAAATGTTACTTAATGACTTATGCACATGTTGCGCATGATTGCCAATTGGGTAATGAAGTGATTCTCACTGCTTATGTCGGTTTAAGTGGCCATATCGAAATCGGCGACAAGGCTAACTTGGGTGGGCACGTAGGTACACATCAATTTATTCGTATCGGTAAGATGTCGATGATTGCAGGTTATACACCTGTACGAAAGGATGTAATGCCATATTGTTTGTTGGGGGGTGATCCTGTACGTCATATGCGTTTAAACACTATTGGTTTACGCCGTTCAGGTGTAAAGGGTGAGCAATATAAAAAACTTGAGCAAACCTTTCGTAATTTAAGAGAAGGTGCTTCGGTAGAAGATCAACAAGGCACGCCAGAGATTGATCATTTGCGCGAGTGGATGTTGGCGCCTTCTAAGCGTGGAATATATGGATTTTTAAAAGGAGGATGAGATCTGATTTATCCTCATACTTCGTAAAAAATAATTTCAACGTCGCCATGTGTGACCAATACATATCGTTAGCTTCGATATTTTTTGCCTGGTTATGTCCATGGAAGGATTGTATGCCGGTTTTGCAGGAGCAAAAACCGGTCGGGAACAAATCAGAATCTATTTGAGTTTAGTTTTGTGACAAATTTACTTTTTAAATGGGTTTAAATGTTTGTATTAATAAAAATACTATTTGATATCTGCCTGTTGCGCAAAGGGCCAGAAGATTTGCCAGCAAATAGTTCTTTAATGTGGGGGTTGGTAGGAGTGAGTTTAACGGTGTCTATTTTTTTAGGCATGATTATTTATGACACACATACTGCAATTTTCTCTAGTGTGTTGGGATTATTTTTTTCTTTTGTATTCACAAAAATTTTATTGAGTAAAAAACCAGAACGATTTATACAAACTTTCAGTGCGATGCTCGGCGCCATTACTTTAATTAATCTGATTTCCTTGCCATTTGTTGCGCCACTGTCAAATGAAGACTTGGATAACAACATAGCAACTCTACTCAGTTTACTTAGCTTTGCATTCTTGATTTGGGCGGTAATAGTATACGGATCAATATTTAGTCGAGCAATTTCCTCAACGTTTGGCTATGGGATTGCAATTAGTGTTGGGTATGTATTCTTAAGTATTGTTATTTTTGAGCTCCTTCTAACTGTAAAAGTACCAAGCTAATGCATATACATATTCTTGGAATTTGTGGAACCTTTATGGGTAGTTTAGCCATTATCGCTAAACAGCTTGGTCATACGGTGTCGGGCTCTGACGTAAATGTCTACCCGCCCATGAGCACTCAATTAGAAATGGCAGGTATCGAACTCATGAGTGGCTATTCTGTGGATCATTTATTTCCAATGCCGGATCAGATTATCGTTGGTAATGTTATTTCGCGTGGTAATGAAGTTGCCGAATATTTATTAAATAACCATATTCCATTCACTTCTGGGCCTGCATGGTTGCATGATCATGTATTGCAAGAACGTTGGGTGCTTGCAGTAGCGGGTACGCATGGTAAAACGACTACCAGTAGCATGTTGGCTTGGATACTTGAATCGTCTGGTTTAAAGCCAGGATTCTTAATTGGCGGGGTGCCAGAAAACTTTGATTATTCGTCTCGGTTAGGTGATTCCAAATACTTCGTAATTGAGGCAGATGAATATGACACCGCTTTTTTTGATAAGCGGTCAAAATTCATACACTACTGTCCTCATACCTTATTAATAAATAACTTAGAATTTGATCACGCAGATATATTCGATGATCTAGACGCAATAAAACGCCAGTTCCACCATCTTATCCGTATTCTGCCAAACGATGGAAAACTTATCATTAATCAAGACGACAAAAACATACAAGATGTAATTGATATGGGATGTTGGACGCCAATCGAGTCATTCTCCACTAGCAACTCTACAGCCACTTGGTTTGCAGATGATATTGATTTGCAAAATTCTCAGTTCACATTACAACAAAATAGTAAGCCACGTGGTTTAGGGGCACTAGGATTATTTGGTCGTCATAACATTGCAAATGCAATTGCAGCGATAGCTGCAGCGCAACATGCAGGAGTTTATGTTGAAGATGCATTACAAGCATTAACAACGTTTTCGGGCGTAAAGCGGCGTTTAGAACATAAAGGTACTTTTAATAATATCAGTATCTATGATGATTTTGCGCATCATCCAACTGAAATAGCAGCTACGATTTCTGCTTTTAAAGATCAACGTCCTGATGGTCGTATTATTACAATATTTGAACCACGTTCAAATTCAATGCGTTTAGGTATTCATATAGAGCATTTGGCTGAAGCGTTTAATCATGCAGACAAGGTTTTTATCTTTGACCCCAATGATTTGCAATGGTCGGTAAACGATGTGGCTAAAAACATTGTGGCTGAAACTAAAGTATTTTCTGCAGTTGATGATGTCATCTTAGACTTACTTAATGAAGTGAAGCCAGGTGACAATATTTTAATTCTTAGTAATGGCAGTTTTGATGGTTTATCTACAAAACTTGTTTTGCAAATGTCTAATCGCGAATCTGGTGCGATACATTAAATTTTAATGTAATCATGACTGAAAGAAGAAAGCGTCGTAATTTATCTTCTGGAGATCGGATTGGCAAATACCAGTTAGATAAAATTATCCATCAAGGAAAATATCGGTCCATCTACAAAGCTTTTGATCCTTTTTTGGAACGTGATGTGGCGATTAAGGTTAGTCAGTTCCCTGATGATCAGCAAGGCGAAGAAAATTCTCAGCAACTTCGTAATTCATTTTTCTTAGAAACGCGTGCAGTAGGGCAATTACAACATCCAAATATTGTCGCAGTCTATGATGCAGGAGTAGGGGATCGGCAAACTTTTATCGTAATGGAATATATTGAAGCGAAGAGTTTGGCATCAATAATGGATGCTATAGGAAAGATTCAAGTGGCTAAAGCAATTGATATTGCTTTTAAGTGTTGCAAGGCACTTGAATATGCACATAGCAAAAATATTGTACATCGCGATATCAAACCAGGGAATATCCTGATCACAGATGATGGCAATGTCAAAATTGTTGATTTTGGTGTGGCTAAAGTGCGTAGTGAAATTGATACATTTTCTAGCGGCTTATTTGGCTCACCTTTATATATGTCTCCTGAGCAAATTGAAGAGCAAGATGTTGGCCCAAGTACAGATTTATATGCTCTTGGTGTAGTGCTGTACGAAATGCTAACGGGTGGTAGCATGTTCGAAGCTGATAATGTGCATACTTTAATGTATAAAATTTTGCATGAGAAACCCAAAACACTTGCTCAATGTGATGTGGAACATGCAGATAAGATACAACCAATTATTGATCAGGCATTAGAAAAAGAGCGTGACAAACGTTATCCTGCAGCAGCAGATTTCGCAGCTGCAATACGCAGTGTTGATATTGCTTTGCGATATGAAGAATCAGAAATTATTAAGCAGATCAGTGCAGATCAAGTGGGAATGGTTGGATTTTTTAAAGAATTTGATCAAAAGCAATTATCTGAATTTGTTGATCTGGCAACCTGGTTGAGAATAGCAGCAGATGAAACCATTATTTCTGCTGGTGAGATTGATCAAACATTTTATGTAATTGTTGGTGGTAGAGCCATTGTCTATAAACTAAACGAACCTGTAAAAACGCTTACTGAAGGTGATTGTTTTGGAGAAGTTGGATTGTTACGTAATAAAAATAGTAGTACGAGCATAATCGCAAATACTGATATGTTACTCATGAAACTTTCCACTTCTGACTTAGATAAAATGTCAACCAGCTTACAGGCGCAATTTTATAAAGCAGTAGCGCATTCAATTGTCAATCGTTTAGCGAATGATGAAGTTTCCACTGATAAAGCTGCCTAATTAAAGTAAAATTCTTTTTTTAAATAATTTTAATCATTTTTAGAAATCCTAGTTTTCTACCGAAAAAGAGCTTAGCTGTTGTCTTCGAGTTTAGTGAAGCTGCCTTTATTTCCACTGAATGCCGTTATTTTTCCCGGTGGTGCATTGCCGTTACGTATTTTTGAACCGCGTTATTTAGATATGGTGAAAGAATGCATGCGTAATGAACATGGGTTTGGTATAGCCTTGATAAAAAATGGTAAAGAATCCGGTAAAGCGGCAAAAGTGTATAAAACAGGAACAGAATGTCGTATTGGGGATTGGGAAACTTTGCCAGATGGTCTTTTAGGTATCACCGCTTATGGAGAGCGTAAAATTCATATTGAAGATACCCATATTGAGAGCAACCAGCTGCTGATGGGTGATATTCAATATCTAGAAGAAAATCCTGACTCAGAGCTGCCTGAAGAGTTCGAAGAATTACGCGCTATACTGCAAGACATCATTACCCAAATAGGTAAGCCCTATACTAGTCTCCCGGCCCATTATGATCACGCGGGTTGGGTAGGTGCTCGTCTTACGGAACTGTTACCTCTACAATCAGCAACTAAACAACGGCTCTTAGAGATCGACGACCATATTGTGCGTTTATATCATCTTAAGGAAGCTATGCAGGAATCTAAATTTTTATAACCAAGGAGAATAATGTGGCAACGATTGCCTTAACTAAGGATAACTTTAACGAGACGATTGAAAATAACGACACAGTTATTATCGATTTTTGGGCATCATGGTGTGGCCCGTGTAAATCATTTGCGCCTACTTTTGAAACGGCATCTGATAATCACGAAGATGTGGTATTTGCCAAAGTGAATACAGAAGAACAACAAGAATTAGCTCAAGCCTGTAATATTCGTTCTATTCCAACTTTAATGATATTTCGTGAACAAATCTTATTGTACTCACAAGCAGGTGCGTTACCCCCAGCGCAGTTGGAAGATATTATCGATAAAACGAAATCTCTGGATATGGATCAAGTTAGGGCGGATATAGAAAAGCAAAATAAAGAATCTAAAGAAGCTTAATAACATAATCAGGATATAAATGACCCAAATTAGTAGTATCGACAAAACTTCTGAAGAGATTTCAGATACCGTTCCAGAGCGATACACAGTGCGCCATGTGTTAAACATGGCGCTTACACATAAAAAAGAACTCGTCTCAGCTCATGTTATTGCAATTATTGCAGTACTTGCGAGTATCCCAATCCCTTTGCTGATCCCGCTTTTAATAGATGAGGTATTGCTGGATAAGCCAGGGAAAGTGGTTGCCACGGTTGGTCAATTTTTTCCAGAGTCCTTACATAGTCCATTTCTTTATATTATCGCGCTCACAGCAGTATGCATTGTCTTGCGTATAACTTATCTATTGTTAAATGTTTGGCAAACTAAAAAGTTTGTTGGAGTTGCAAAAGATATTATATATCGCATTCGTTATCAGTTATTGAATCGACTTAAATCTGTCGCGATGTCTGAATATGAAACCCTAGGTGGTGGAGCGGTTTCATCAAAGTTTGTAACCGATCTTAATACTGTAGATCAGTTTGCTGGGGAAACCGTAAGTAAGTTTTTAGTCGCCGCTTTGACTATTGTGGGTGTGGCAGGAGTTTTAATCTGGCTGCATTGGCAACTCGCACTATTTATTTTATTTGTAAATCCATTAGTGATTTACATAACGATGCTGATTGGTAAAAAAGTAAAAGAGCTTAAGAAAAAAGAAAATAAATCTTTTGAAAAATTTCAACAATCATTGACTGAAACGCTAGACGGAATTCAACAAATTCGTGCCAGTAATCGTGAAGGCTATTATTTGGACCGGGTTCGAAAAAATGCAGAAAAAGTCAAACAGCATTCGACTGCATTTTCGTGGAAGAGTGATGCAGCCAATCGTCTTTCATTCTCGGTATTTTTAATTGGTTTTGATATTTTCCGAGCGGTAAGTATGGCCATGGTGTTACTTTCGGATCTGAGTATTGGAGAAATGATTGCTGTATTTGGATACCTTTGGTTCATGATGGGCCCAGTGCAAGAAGTACTCAATATTCAATATTCTTTCTATGGAGCGAAGGCGGCATTGGGGCGTATAAATGAACTAATGCACTTACCCAGAGAACCACAGTACCCTCATATTGAAAATCCATTTGTAGATAAACATTCTGTTAGTGTACAAGTGGATGATATTAAATTTGCTTACGGAGATGGACCTTATGTATTAGATGGGGTCAATCTTTCAATTCAAGCTGGAGAAAAAGTAGCATTAGTAGGTGCCAGTGGAGGTGGAAAATCTACTTTAGTGCAAGTGTTGTTAGGTTTATATCCGCCTTTATTTGGAGAAATAAAGTTCGACCAAGTACCCGTGTCCCGTATCGGTATGGATATTGTGCGTGAGCATGTGGCGTGCGTCTTACAGCATCCAGCCTTGTTTAATGACACCGTGCGAATGAATTTAACTTTGGGCCGAGAAGTGCCCGATGCGGTCTTGTGGCGTGTATTAGAAGTCGCTCAGATCAAAGATGTTGTAGAAACTATGCCAAGAGGTTTAGATAGTTTGATCGGTGTGGATGGTATTCGTTTATCGGGTGGTCAAAGACAACGTATAGCCATCGCAAGAATGGCACTTACGAATCCGCAAGTAGTAATTCTAGACGAAGCCACTTCAGCTTTAGATGCAGAAACGGAAGCTAAATTACATATTGCGTTAGCGGATTATCTTCAAGGACGCACGATGATCATTGTTGCGCATCGGTTAAGTGCAGTGAAACAAGCCGATACTGTTTATGTATTTGAGGATGGGAAAATTACCGAGCAAGGGGAACATGATGAGTTGCTTGTTGCTAATGGGCTTTATGCAAAATTATATGGTCAGCATCAGACGGCATAAATTCAACTAGAAAGTTTGTGGTTCTTGATGCAACCCATTATTAAAAAATATAATTTTGCAAATGAGTTTTATTTTGAAGAAGGTTGTTACATCACAGAGCTTTCAAATTCTGAGGATGATCCAGGTTTATCCATTGCAAGAGCGCGTGTTGAACCAGGGGTTACTACAAAATTACACAAACTATTAAATATAGTTGAGCGCTATGTAATATTAGAAGGTACCGGTATTGTTGAGATAGGTGAGCAACTGTCTCAGAAAGTTACAAAGGGAGATGTTGTCATTATCCCTGCAAATTGCGCGCAGAAAATTATGAATGATGGTTTATCTGACCTGGTCTTTCTTGCAATCTGTACTCCCCAATTTAAGCTTAAACATTATTTAGAAGTGTAAGCATAAAATATATCTTAGGCTTATTGCGGGTTCAGATAATTGTGGAATGTAACAGTCTTAGGAGTCTTGAAGGTTGAAAGAATTTTTCGTGTGACTGAGTTGGCAAAATATGTATTTATTTCCACAATTATTATTATTGAATCTAAATTCAGAATGAATTGTAACGAGGTATATCCACATAAACACACATTGTTTCAATAAGTTATGAGCAGTTGTTTGCTCACACATTTAAATACATAAGTGCATGAATTAAATGGCGTTTTTAGTGATTTTTTAACTTACTTAAGTATAATCACCGGTATTGAAATCCAGATAAACGGAGAGTGAGGGAGTTATGAAAATAGAAAATCTTGGGGCTTTATTAATTGCAGCAATCCTGCTCGGATTCAGTGCAAATTCACATGCTATTTCTATTTCAACTACTGGATCAGGTAGTATGTTTGGGGATAATTACAGTTATTTATTTACTATTGAAACAACAGGTAATCCATTTGATTTAGATGCAACGCTTACTAATACTTCGCCGATGGGTTCAAATGCAAATATCGATGCGTTTGCATTTAACACTACACCGACTTTTAGTTGTTGTGGCATCTTAGATACTATATTTATACAAAACATTTCACCTAGTTGGACTTTTTCTGAAGCAGGTGGAGGCATTCAGTTTGATTATGTTGGCAATGCGGTGAATGCACCTATGAATGCAAACAGACTATCTTCTGGTGAATCTCTTGTTTTTACAATGAATTTTGCAGGTGTTGGGCCTGCCCAGCTATCTTGGTTTACAGATTCAAATGAAAGCACAGGTATGGGCTTTGGCGGTGGAGAAGATAGTGGACAAGTCTGCACAAGCTTTCAATCATTGGGTGATGATACTGAAGGAAGTGATTTAGTCTGTTCTAATTGGGAGCGAGATACTACTGAAGTACCTGAACCTACTTCAATGGCATTGATGGGATTGGGTTTAGTTGGGTTAGGTCTAACGCGCCGAAAAAGAAAATTAAGCTGAAAAAGTTAAGCTAAATACATTCTCTTCTTATTTTAAAAAGCCTCGCGATGCGAGGCTTTTTTTGTCTTTGTGCTTTTTTAAAAAATTAAATATTTGCAAAGGCTTTATCAGCCATTTCTATCGTTTTTTCGATATCTTTTTCGGTATGCGCGGCAGACATGAACCCCGCTTCATAAGAAGAAGGCGCAAGGTATACACCTTGGTCTAACATGCTGTGAAAGAACTTATTGAAGTGGTCTTGGTTGCAAGCAGTAACTTGAGAAAAAGAAGTAATTTTTTCTTCTTCAGTAAAAAATAACCCAAACATTCCGGTTACATAATTTGTAGTGAGTGGAATATTGTTTTTACTTGCAGCCTCAAGCATGCCATCGACGAGTGACCTTGTTTTGCGATTTAATTGATCATGAAATCCGCGTTCGGAAAGTAGTTTGAGTGTAGTGAGCCCAGCGGTCATAGCGATAGGGTTTCCGGACAAGGTGCCTGCCTGATACACGGGACCAACAGGTGCTAAAGAATCCATAATGGCACGTTCTCCGCCGAGTGCTCCCACTGGCATACCGCCGCCTAAAATTTTACCGAGTGTAGTTAAATCAGGTATCACTTTATAAAGTTGTTGTGCGCCACCTTTGGCTACACGAAACCCTGTCATCACCTCGTCAAAAATTAATATTGATTTGTATTCAGAACATAGTTTACGTAAGCCTTGTAAGAAACCTTTAATAGGTGGGATGCAATTCATATTGCCCGCGATGGGTTCGACAATGACGCAGGCAATTTCTTCGCCTAGATCTGCAAATACCTTTTCAACCTCTTCTAAATCGTTGTAGGTGAGGGTAATCGTGTTTTCTGCAGTTTCGTCTGGTACCCCCGGAGAACTTGGTACACCAAGTGTGAGTGCTCCAGAACCGGCTTTGACTAACAATGCATCTCCATGTCCATGGTAACAGCCTTCAAACTTAATGATTTTATTGCGACCCGTGTGTCCACGCGCTAAACGTATCGCACTCATAGTAGCTTCTGTGCCTGAGCTGGTCATACGGACCACCTCTATAGATTCAATCAGCTCACAGACGAGCTTGGCCATTTCAGTTTCAATTTCGGTTGGAGTGCCAAAACTTAAGCCATGCTGTGCAGCTTGTTGTACAGCTTCAATCACTTCAGAGTGGGCATGGCCTAAAATCATTGGCCCCCAGGAGCCAACGTAATCGATATATTCTTTATCATGGATATCATAAATATGTGCGCCATGCGCACGTTTGATAAACACGGGGGCGCCGCCCACGGCTTTGAATGCACGAACCGGTGAATTCACACCACCAGGAATATATTTTTGGGCTTCTTCAAAAGCCTGTTCTGAAGTAGTCATAGGTTTGACTTAACGTTAGGTGATTAAATTTGTGACAAATATTCTTGCACAGCTTGCGTTGGAGATGAAGCGTTAAAAATACTACTAATTACTGCAATCATATCAGCTCCTGCAGTAATTAAATCAGAAGCATTGTCTACTGTAATTCCTCCAATTGCACAAATTGGAGTCGAAAATGTATATTTTGCGTGTTTAAGTAATTCTATTTCAGCTCTAGGTGCATTGGGTTTAGTGGTCGATGGAAAAAAACTACCAAAGGCAATGTAATCTGCAGAGGCATCAATTGCGGGTTTGGCATTTTCGAAGTTTGCGTAACAGGATGCGCCGATAATTTTATCTTTGCCTAAATTTTTTCTTGCCAATTCAATTGATGTGTCATCTTTTCCTAAGTGCACACCGTCTGCGTCTATAGTGGACGCGAGTTCTAAGTCGTCATTAATGATAAGTAAGCTTTGATGAGTGCTCGTCAAAGTTCGTAATTGATTCGCAATTTCGTATTTTTTAGTTGCTTGGTTTATTTTGTCTCGATACTGAATGATGTGTACCCCTGCAGACAATACTTCTTGTGTTTTAGAAATAATTTCATCTGTGCCGATACAGGCAGCATCAACAATTACATATAAGCCTTGAAGTTTTTGCATGAAGATTGTTGCTTGGCTAATTATTTTAGCCAGTGAAAACGGTTTGGTATTTTTTGCCCCATGCCGAGTTGATATGCATCTTCCAAGGATTTCCATGTATATTCTTGGGCTTGATGCGTAGCCGAGACAATATCTTGTCCACGTGCGATGTTTGCGGCAATGGCAGCCGCGAGTGTGCAGCCAGAACCATGGTAGCTATCTGGTAAACGAGGCCACGTGTGAGTATCGAGTTTACGATTATTGCCATATAAAACATTACACACGTCATTTGTTTTTTCATGACTACCTGTAATGAGTGCATAATGTGCACCGCGTTCTAAAAGCGCCATGGCGCATGCATTTAAGGTGTCACCTTCAGGCGCTAAACGTCTTGCTTCATCACTATTCGGCGTAACAATCGTTGCGAGTGGGACTAACAAAGTGTTGATGGCATCCACGACATCTTCATTGGCTAACACTTTGCCACCACCTGCAACGATGATAGGGTCTAACACCACAGGAATGGTTTCATAATCTGTAAGTAAAGTGTGAATCGCCATTGCGGTCGTATCACTTACAATTAAACCGATCTTAATTGCAGCTATATTCATATCTTCTAAAATAATGCGTGCTTGTTGAATGATAAAATGTTCATTGATTTGAGTGGTATCTACGACATTGGTAGTATCTTGAGCCGTTACAGAACTTATAACGGGTGCAGCGTGGCATCCGAGGCTTGCAATCGTTTCTATGTCAGCTTGAATACCCGCGCCTCCTGTAGGGTCCGCTCCTGAAATGGTCATTACTACAGGTGGTTTAATGAATGAATTCATAACTTAACGGATATAAGTAAGAAACATTTATGCAGTATAAAACATATATGTGTGTGATATGTGGTTGGATTTATGACGAAGCTAAAGGTGCGCCGGAAGAAGGTATCGCGCCCGGTACACGCTGGGAAGAGATCCCTTTTAATTGGAAATGTCCGGAATGTGGGGCGATGAAAGATGATTTCCAGCTTGTCGAAATTTGAGAGTAGAGGTTTAATTTTTTAGCTGTCGATTTAAATAAGCAATTTTTGCTGAATGTTCTAGTGAGCAAGTCCATTTATAGGCTAAGTTAATTGTCTCTGCGCAGGCATATACACCATGCCCGCTTACAACAGTAATGCAATACTCGCTTAAAGTATTTGCAACCAGTTGTGGGGATAACTCTGAGTAATCATCAAATGCAATGCTATGTACAGGAACCGTTGGAAAATAAAGTTTGCCTTCAAAGTCTTCAGGGCTAAAGTCATCGCCATTCATAGTTAAGGCAATTGTATGTGGTCCATGGCTATGAAATACCGCTCGAGCATTCGCATTTTGTTTGTAAATTTCGATATGCAGTTTTGCATCAAAAGATGCATTTTCACCACAAGTACCATCTATTGAACAAGCAATTAGATCATCTGTTTGAAGTGTATCTGCACAAGCCCCTGTAGGTGTTACCCAAACAGTGTTGCCATCGCGGACCGAAGCATTGCCACTATGCGAGTCGTTATATCCATACTTGCGTAGCCAGCCATAATGTTGAACCAGTTCTTGTTTTAATGCCGTCATTTATAAATACACTTTATTTTTTTGTTATTTCACTGATACTCTACATTCTAAGCTACTGCGCCAAAATAATTTTACGAATACATAAAAAGGAATAAAAATGTCAGCACTAATCTGTGGTTCTCTTGCATTCGATACGATCATGGTTTTTCCAGATCGCTTCAAAGAGCATATCTTGCCAGAGAAGGTACATATACTAAACGTTTCATTTATGGTGCCACAAATGCGTCGTGAGTTTGGGGGTTGTTCTGGCAATATCGCCTATAACTTAAATTTACTGGGTGGCGATGGTTTCCCCATGGGAACCGTAGGACAAGATTTTGATCCTTATGCGAAGTGGATGTCAGATTGTGGGATTGATCAAAAATATATTAAAAAGCTTGATAGTGAATACACGGCGCAGGCTTTTATCACTACTGATTTAGACGACAATCAAATTACGGCTTTTCATCCTGGTGCAATGAACAATGCACATGAAAATAGTATTCCAGCTCAAGATGGAATTTCATTAGCCTTAATTTCACCTGATGGTAAAGACGGTATGGTGCAACATGCGCAACAATGTGTGGATGCTGGTATTCCATTTATGTTTGATCCTGGGCAAGGCATGCCGATGTTTGACGGCGAAGAGTTGCTAAAGTTTGTTGAGCAAGCAACTTATGTTTGTGTGAATGACTATGAATCACAACTACTACAAGAACGAACGGGTTTATCTATTCAACAAATAGCGGAAAAAGTTGAAGCTGCCATCGTTACGCGTGGGGGGGAAGGGTCCATCATTCATACGAATAGCAGTTCTATTGAAATTCCTGCAGTCAAAGCAAGTTCAGTACAAGATCCAACGGGTTGCGGAGATGCTTACCGTGGAGGCCTGATTTACGGTTTGATGAATCACTTAGATTGGGAAGTAACAGGTCGCATTGCAGCGTTGATGGGTGCGATTAAAGTTGCTCACAATGGTACCCAGAACCATAAGTTTTCTCTTAGTGAATTTAAAGATCAGTATAAGAAAGAATTTGGACAAGCTTTTTAGTAAGTTGCCCATTCACTTCAAACTGATTTGTTGCCAGCTATTTTTTTCTGCATGTTCACGTAGTTTTTCGTCAGCATCTACAGCGATAGGGTGCGTGACGAGTTCTAACAGTGGAATATCGTTGCGTGAATCAGAGTAAAAATAGCTTCCTTCTAGAGTGTGGCAGGTATTTTCTAACCACTCTTTAAGACGAGTGACTTTCCCAGGACCAAAACTTGGTGTGCCATATACTTCACCCGTGAAGCTTCCATCTTGCATGGCAGGCTCAGTAGCGATTAAGTCATGCGTGTTAAAAATTTCTTTAGTTGGCTCAGTAATAAAACGATTGGTTGCAGTGATAATTACAAGTTGATCACCTGCTTCTCTGTGTTTATTTACGAGTTCTAGTGCTTTAGGTTTAATAATAGGCTTAATACGTCGCTCAATATAATCATCTCGCCATAGACATAGTTCTTCATATGGATTGTTGGCAAGAGGTTGTAAAGCAAATTTTAAAAATTCATAAACGTCGAGCTTGCCAGCTAAATACTCTTGATAAAAACGCTCGTTTTCACTTGCATAATACTCGGCATCCACTTTGCCAATAGAAACTAAATGCGCGCCCCACTCATAGTCGCTGTCGCCGGCAATGAGTGTTTCATCCAGATCAAATAATGCTAGAGCCATAAATATCGATATTTTTAGTTTAAAGTTTGCACACAAGGGAAGGCTTAAGTGATTGTATTGTATATGAATACGTCCGTTTATCTAGATCTAGTCTAAATTGCTCCATATAGGGCCCTATGCAACAATATTGTGCAGGAGGGTGAGGAATGGATGGTAATCATCATGTGATCGATGCTTCTGGGTATCGGGAGAATGTTGGCATCATTGTCTGTAATGAAACTAGAAATGTTGTCTGGTGTAAACGTAGTGGGCAAGATGCGTGGCAATTTCCTCAGGGGGGCGTGCAACAAAATGAGACGATTGAGCAAGCTTTGTATCGAGAATTAAAAGAAGAAACAGGCTTGGGCGATGAGCATGTTGAAATTCTCACTTGTACAAAAGATTGGCTTCGATATAAATTGCCCACACATCTAATTCGTAAAAACAGTATGCCAAAGTGCATTGGTCAAAAGCAGCGTTGGTTCCTGCTTAGACTACAAACTGATGAAAGCAATATCGATCTGAACATTTCAAAAAATCCAGAGTTCGATAATTGGCGTTGGGTAGATTATTGGCACCCGTTAGAAGAAGTCGTGTTCTTTAAGCGTAATGTGTATGAGCGAGCACTGAAAGAGTTTGAGCCATTTTTATTTTCAACTGTTCACTAGGTAGTAGTTATCTACGAACGACCCATAACCATATTCCTGTAATCGATAAAATCAATAGCAATATCGCTGCAGCATCTATTATATATATACCGTATTTTCCAAAAATCCTACCGCTGTGTGCGTCGAGTAAAAATCTTTCCAAGTTGATTTGTTGACTCATATCATGGCTTTCAATGACTTGTTTTAAACTTGGAAGGGTAATACTTGCAGCAACCCATTTCGGGTGAGGTCCGACATATTCGTGCCAATTCAACAGGTCACTATTACTTTCCCAATACTTGGTCACACCTCTAATAACGGGGTTGCCTTGTTCAGATTTAGAAATTCCTAAAGGATGCTCAATTAAACCATCAAGTTTAGTGATTTCATCAATAAGGTTTCCTTCGTGATCAAAAAGGATTAATGATTTTGCTGTGGCAACAATAATTTGATTGCTCTGTCTAATTGCGCCAAATAAGTTATCTACATTTTCGGTAATGGGTTTGCCAGACAAATAAAGATAGTCACCTGCATGTGAGATGGTTTGGTTACCAAGTTGATAAGTAGTGATAGGGTTGGGTTTAATGCCGTAGTGAGTTAACAACCATGTATTGGCAAGGTGTTTGGCAGGCAAGCCTAATTCATCACTGTGTTGTAAAACAATTCCGGTAACAACTAAGAAGATGATAAAAGATGCAGCAAGCAGTCCAATTCTGCGATGCCATTTATGAAGTTTGGCAGCCATGGGGCGGAGATTCTAGCATGAATCTTTTGTCACATGATTATGTAGCAGTAAAGCCATTCTAGAAATATTAGTAACTGCATCTACCGACATGGTTGCGCCTGAAATATTATCAATGTTTTTATCCAATCTGTTTTTTTTGGTTAGTTTAGCGTTTACAAATTGTTCACCAAAAAAATCATGTTTCACCTCCCAACCACGGCTTTCACGAAAGATTAATACTTTAACTTTTTCCAAACCTTGTCCATTCACAACAAAGCCTGTGGTGATGTAACGTTCTTTTCCAATTTCTTCTAAAATCCAAGCAGATCGGCAACCTTCTAGCCAATAAGGAACACGAATCTTTTTATATCGATGTCCAAGAATTGATTTAACTTCTTTGCCAAGATCTCCAGACAAGATTAATCGTTCAGGCTCAGGCTTGGTGGTGAAAGTATTCGCTAAAAAATCTTCAGGTGATTGATAGACGCTTTCAGCTGCCAATGCTAAATTGGACGAAAAGAAAACGAGAATCGATAAAATCCATTTCATAGTGAATGATGTTTGTCTGCGAATGTAAATTTAGTGTAATTGTAAGACTTAAAAAGCCCGAATTGGTTTTGTTTCAAAACGGGCTTTTGTAAGTTTAATCTAATAAAAAACTAGAACATATAACCAATTCCTAGATCAAAGCCATCAAAGTCACGACCTTGAGCTTCAGCTTCTGGGTCATGTGAACGATCACGATAATCGAATTTTACAACCACATCTTTGTGTGGCCACCAATTTGCCCCGAGTTCCCATTGACTAAACTGATCTTGAATGCGTGCTCCTTCAACTTCTTCATAACGTGCATACAACCCAAGCCAATTATTTACTTTGAAACTTGGTTCAATGTACCAACCAAATTGCTCATCGATATCACCTGCAGCATCTTCAATATCACCACTAAAGTCCCATTGAGCATAGAGCGCGCGCAAACCAAAAGCTCCTCGATTATAAATAGCATGTGCCTGGTATAAAGTAGCATCATCAATAAAATCATCCTCTGCATCGCTATCATCATCTTGGGTAGGATCAGTTTGATGGTTGATAGAAGCAGCTAACTCAAGACCTTGGATACCAGTGTATTTCACTCGGCCAGTAATAGCTGGATCGCTCAAACGTTGATTAGAGGTTTTACCACGAGCACTTCTAATACGGCCACTTGTTCCAGAAAAATTCAAGCCCGAATGTAATGCAGCATCAAATGAAAAACCATTGTTTGTGCGGAAAGTTGAACCAACACCTGCTTCCCACCAAGTGGAAGGAATAATGATGTTCTCTACATCGTTTCGTTCTACACCATAAAAAGTAGGGGGCTCATGAGTTTCGTTTAAAATACCAGTGGGTACAAGAAAAACACCGCCACGAACTTGTGCATTATTATTTACATCATATTCTATATAAGCCTGTTCAATTTCTACTTCGCCACCGAGAGGTTCTCCGTCAGGTTCTACACCACCATGTTCGATTTCAATTTCGGTTACTAAACGTAGATCATCGGTAAATTCTTTGCCTACAAATAAAACGAAGCGGTGTAGATCCACTTCTTCTAAATCTCTATCGCTGTCATCTGCACTTAAGTTGTTGTAATGCACTTCACCATAACCCCCTAAAGAAATACCTTCAAAAGCATCAAGTGGGCTATCTTCAATGACTTCGGCTGTTGCTGTAGCAATTTCAGTGGCCTCATCGGCTTTTTCTTCAGCGCGTGTGGCTTTTTCCATCGCTTCTTTTTGTTGAGACATTAAGAACTCAACCGCTTTTTTGAGATTTTCATATTCCTCACGATCTACTGAAATTTGTTCAGCATAGGTGGGGAAAGTGCAGGCTAAAGTAACTAAAAACAGCACTAGCCTTGTTTTTATGAGTTGGATAACCATTGTGTACTCCCTTGTTGTTTGGTTTGGCCGGTATGACTGGATACGGGCTTATCTTAGGTTCCAAATTTGATGTATTTACTAATACTAATGAGAATGATTCGCATTTGTATATCCATATAAGGATAGCTTGAGGGTAGGTGAGTAAATTGGTGGGGGTGAGAATCGTCTGGGATTAGGTGCCGAGCGTTTTGAGCGGCTTTTGGATAAAGTAATGATTATGAAGATAAAAATAATAAGTCTGAATATAGTTTTATCACTTGCACTGTTTTGTATAAGTTTTTATGCAGCTTGGCAGTTGAGTGCAAGCAGTAATTTTTTTTATTCCTTCTGGTATGAGCTGTTAGGCATAAGTGAAACCATTGAATCATATGGTCCAAAAAACAAATACAAATTAGGTTTTGAGCAAACACAGAAAACTGAGCAAGTGAAATTGTTTTCAGGAATTGTGCATGCAATTCAGAGAAATGGAGAAGGTTTAAATCAACTAAGTTATAAAAACAAAGAAAAAAATGTAACTTTACTTACTAATGCTGAAATTATTCATTTGCAAGATGTAGCCAATTTAGTTGCTACATTTAAAACGGTAGCTATTTTTAGTTTAGTGCTGATAGTAATAGTGTTAACTTTTATGCGAATCACAAAAACCCCAATAGCAAAAATAAAAAAGCAGTTATTGGGTGGCATAGTATTTATTGTGCTTTTAATTTTACTGCTTTTAATAATTGGGCCAAAAGAAGTATTCTATTTAGGGCATGAGTTAATTTTTCCAAATAATCATCAGTGGTTTTTTTATTACGAAGAGTCACTAATGAGCACCATGATGAAAGCGCCTGCATTATTTGGTCCTATAGCATGCCAGCTTTTAGTGCTTACGTTCTTGATATGGATAGGGCTTTTGTTCTTATTAAAAAATGCAGTGTTTAAGGATAAATAAAAACTACAAGATCGTTTCAATAGCTTTTCTGTCAAATTGATCTATTAAAAAGGCTTTACAACTGCAAGTACTACGATTGCGAATAAGGCCAAAACTGGTGCTTCATTAAACCAGCGATACCATGTATGTGATTTGGTATTTGCATTATTTGCAAATATTTTAACGATTTTCCCGCACCATAAATGATAAATAATAAGCAACACTACAAATACTAACTTAATGTAGATCCATCCAAACGAAGCATAGATGCTCCAATTTGGAACTAATAATATTGTTCCTAATACAATTGTCAGTGCCATGCTAGGTGTTGTGAAACGATAAAGTTTCCGTTCCATAATTTTGAAACGTTCATGGCATGCTGGATCATCTGTCATAGCGTGATGCACAAATAACCTTGGTAAATAAAATAAACCTGCAAACCAGGTTATTACAAAAATGATGTGCAGTGCTTTTACCCAAAGCATATTTCAATCCTATGATTAAATGTTATATGAACTTTTGAATTTCTCTTTAGTAAGAACACCGTAGACCTTTATTATATCAGGCCCTATCGAGCTACTAATACAGATGGCCTCTACACCTTCTTCTATGAATTGTTCTCGCGCAGAATCCGCAGTTGCACGTATATCAATGCAACTCACCTGCAAGCGTTTTGCAGGGATTGCCATTAAATCTATTTCGTCTTTTTCTTCCTCATCTTCTAAGTAATTGCATAGATCGGATGTAGGTAGAATGGCGATCGGCTTACCATCTTCAATAACAACCCACTCTTTATTTAGAGCTACTAAATCTTTTGCTTGTTCAAAGCTAATGATGTTAGAACTTCGATGAATATTACGATTCATCACATTTGCAACGCCTACACGTCGTAGTGCTTGTAACATGGGTTCGTGACGATAGTCCAAACCTTTGAGTTGCATTAGCATTCGATAAATAGAGCGCTGTCCAAAAAGTTGGCTAGCAGTAAGTTGTGCGGTCACTATGGCCAACATGCCGGGCAAAATAATATTTGGGTTGCTGGTAAGTTCAAAAACAGCGGTTAATGCTGCAAGAGGTGCTTGTAGTGTGGCGCCCATCATTGCTGCCATGCCCATTAGTGCATACAAGCCTGGCGAAGACGAAAGGTTTGGGAAAATAGGTTGTGCAATAATTCCCATTATTCCACCTAAGCTTGCGCCAATTACAAATGTAGGGCCGATAAGACCGGCTGGTAATCCCAATCCAACACTGCATGCTGTGGCAATCAATTTTGCTGCAAAAATGACGAGCAAGAGATTCAAACTTATGTTGTTTACTAAAGTGTTGTTTACTGTGTCATAGCCGATTCCCATTATTTGTGGTGCAAAATATGCAAGCAGTCCTGTTATAGAACCAGCAAGGATAAATTTAGTCCAGATAGACAAGTTTTTGCTGGAAGTTGAGGTGAGCTTTGTAATGTAAATAAAAATAACTGCGGCAATGCCAGTGACTACACCAAGAAGCACCACATAAGGGAGTTCTAATAAATTGGTGAGTTGAAAGTTAGGAACTGAAAAAACGGTTTCGGCACCAAAAACTGCTCGAGTTAACGCTGTGGCACTGACAGCAGATAAAATTACTGGTAAAAAACTTGCAAGCGTGTATTCCATCATGACGACTTCAAGTGCAAAGATCACTCCAGCTAGTGGCGTATTAAACGATGCTCCTATTGCTGCTGCAGTCCCGCATGCGACGAGTGTGCGAATGGTGTTGTTAGGCAAACCAAGTTGTTGACCAATGATGCTGCTAGTTGCAGCACCAAGATGAATGGCGGGGCCTTCACGACCTAAAGATTGTCCGGAGATGATTGCAATGGCAGCGCCTACATATTGCAAGATTAAACTGCGAAACCTTAAATAACCTTGATGATATGAGAGGCGTTCCATGACATGAGAAACACCTACACCGATTCCTGACTCTTTATTAGCAAATAATTTAAAGATTGCGGCAATTAAAATTGCACCTGCGATGGGTAATAAAATACGAAAGTTCTTAGGCAATCCTTCATAATTTTCAGGATCCCCATAAGGTAAAAATGCAGTTTGTGCAGTTTCAATTACAAGTATAAAGGAAATGATGACGAGACCTGTCATCAAGCCTGCTAAAGTACCAAGCACTGCAAGCTGGATGAGCGCATCCGGCCTTGAGGTTCGCAGGCGTAAATTTTCCAATGCGCGTGTGATAAAAATCCGAATTGATGATTCCTTTCCCATAAGCCAGATTATGCCAGAGATTGGCTAGAAAAATTATGTTGTAAGGTGCTATCGGAGCCAATAAAAACTTTAGTGATTTGCTTTTGAAGAAACTTATTAGCTTGTATGATGCACCAAGATTACAGCTAGCCAATAGCGTTTCAATAGAATGGCTAGATATTTAATTTAAGCATAATTAGGAAATTGCATTCATGATTTCAGTGGGAGTAGTAGGAGGAACGGGTTATACCGGCATTGAGTTGCTGCGTATTTTGGTTTCACACCCTAAGGTTGAGATTAAAGTAGTTACCTCGCGCAGTGAAGTCGGTAATAAAGTTTCCAACCTATACCCAAGTCTATTGCCAAATCTTGATTTGGTCTTTTCTGCACCAGAAGTTGCGGTTTTAAAAGATTGTGATTGTGTGTTTTTTGCTGCTCCAAATGGTACCGCAATGCAAATAGTGCCGGAGTTATTAGAGGCAGGTGTAAAGGTGATTGATCTTGCTGCGGACTTTCGTATTAAAGATTCTGCAACTTGGGAGCAATGGTATAAACAACCTCATGCGTGCCCAGAATTATTAGATTCAGCCGTATATGGATTACCTGAAATTCATCGAGAAGAAATTAAGCATGCACAGTTAATAGCGAACCCAGGTTGTTATCCTACAGCTGTTATTTTAGGTTTCTTGCCACTGCTTGAATCTGGAATTGCGGAAAGCTCGCAACTCATTGCCGATGCAAAGTCTGGTGTTAGCGGTGCAGGTCGAGCGGCTAACGTACCAACACTTTTTAGTGAAGCAGGTGAAAATTTTAAAGCATACAATGTAAACGCACACCGACATTGGCCTGAAATTAAACAAGAACTAGAAGGTGTTAATAAAAACGAAATTAACTTTGTGTTTACTCCGCATTTAACGCCCATGGTGCGTGGAATTTTCGCCACATTATATTTAACCAATATCAATATTGATGATATGCATGCGCTTTACCAAAAACGTTATGCAGATGAAGCTTTTGTGCAAGTGCTAGATGAGGGTGTGTTACCTGAAACTAAGCATGTTCGTGCCTCTAATCAGTGCATGTTGTCCGTATCTAAACCCTATTCTGGTAATACCGTAGTAGTGTTATCTGTGATTGACAATCTTGTGAAAGGGGCTGCTGGTCAAGCCGTGCAAAATATGAATCTAATGTTCGGGATAGAAGAGACTACAAGCTTAATGCAGCCAGGGCTGTTTCCCTAATGACAACAAATAAATTACAAAATGGTTCCTATTTGATTTCCTTCGGTGTAACTGCAGGATTTTTCTTGTTGTCTTTATATCTTGCGTATTGGGTTGGTGTGAATGGTTTCAGGATTCCATTTATTTCATCTCATAGTACACCCGAGTTTAAAGATAGTGATGAAAAAATAAAATTTTTAGAAAAAAGCGTGCGTGAATTAGAGCGTGAATTAGCCTATGTGAAACGCTCAACTAAAGTTGAACTTGCAGCAGTGGAAAAAATGAAAGAAACGTTGCAAGAAAAAGATCTTGAATTATTAGAGCTTAATCAAGAACTGCATTTTTATAATACGCTTTACACCGCAAATACGGATAACACCTTGGTGCATATCAAGGCGTTTAATTTGCACAAAGATTTAGTTACTGGGAAATATAATTATGAATTAGTATTAACCGGTGTGGCTAAAAAAAGCGAAGGGAAAATTTCTGGAGTCATAGGATTAAGTGTTGATGGCGAAGAGCAAGAAATTTTAAAACGTTTAGTATTTGAAGATGCAAGTGAAATTACCGATACTTCTTTGAAATTTTCTTTTAAATATTTTCAAAAAATTTCAGGTAGCTTCTCATTACCGGAAGAGTTTGTGCCATCTTCTGTTCACGTGGAAGTGCGGCGTGATAAAAATAATAAGGAGCCGATAGCCGTTAGTTATAATTGGGATGAAATTTTTGTAAAAAGTTAATAACAGGTCTGAATTGTGTTAAAGAGAAAAATTAAAACCATGCAAGTGGATACCCTGGTGGGTAAACATTCTAAAATTGTTGGCGATATTCTATATACAGGTGGTGTGCATGTTGAAGGTGAAATTGAGGGCAACCTCATGGCAGAAGAAGTCGATAAAGGCTTTGTGGTGGTCAGCGAATCTGGACTTGTAAAAGGAGAAATTCGTGGGCCAACAATTATTGTTTATGGAACAGTAAATGGCGATGTTTATGCAACGGGTACAATCGAACTTGCTGCAGGTGCAAAAATAAACGGCAGTGTTTATTATAATTTACTCGAAATGGCGAACGGTGCAGAAGTAAATGGTAGCCTTGTGCATCAGCAAAGCTCAAGAGGACAGGTTGAAACCAGCTAATTAGAGGGTTTAACTATTACTTCGGAATAGTTGACTAATTTACTAAGGTAATGTTAGTATATTAGCAAGTTCTAACGTATTATTTGGAGAATCCTATGTCTACATCTGATAGTGGACAAGCAACTGCAGAAGCAACAACACCTTCAGCTCCGCCGGTAACATTGATTTTTACCGATGCGGCCGCGAACAAAGTAAAGCAGCTCATCGAAGAGGAAAAAAATGACAATCTCAAGTTACGAGTGTTCGTAAGTGGTGGAGGTTGTTCAGGATTTCAATACGGCTTTACTTTTGATGAAAATCTCCAAGATGGCGATACCTCTGTTGAAAATGGTGGAGTAACATTGTTGGTGGATCCTATGAGTTATCAGTATCTAATGGGAGCCGAGATTGATTACACAGAAGGTCTTGAGGGAGCGCAATTTGTGATTCGCAACCCAAATGCACAAACCACTTGTGGTTGTGGCTCATCGTTTTCCCCAGGCTAAGCAATAACGAATACATTTATTTTAAAGCGCTCTCATGAGCGCTTTTTTTTGCTCTAATTATTACCTTAATTATTGCTATGTCAAAAAGTAAATTGTTTTAAAATGAGCAACTCATAATCTCCATACATCAAATTGGTATCTAAAAATGCATAAAAACATCTCAGAAATAGTCAATGAGTTTTCAGAGTGGAATTTATTTATCGATCAGCATGGTCCTGACAATTTGATTACAGGGATGCCAGACATTAAGCAATGTGGTGAAGGAGATTTAGTTTTTGTTGAAAGTGAAGACTATGTAGCAGATGTTTTAAAGCGTAAACCCGCTGCAGTGATCACTACCGAAAAGCTTGTCGATCAGTTTACAGCTCTAACAAATTCATCCATTTTAATCAGTAAAAATGCGAAATTAGCGCAAGCATTGTTAAGACAAAAATATATGGATCGTAATTTGCGTGAAAATGGGTGGCCACAAATTCATGATTCAGCAGTGATACATGATACAGCGACACTCAAGGTCAATGTTACAGTCGGACCCAATGCAGTCATCTCAAAAAATGCTGTCTTAGGTGAAAATAGTATAGTAATGGCAAATGCTGTTATCGAAGAAAGCGTGTCCATCGGTTCTGATTCTGTAATTTATCCAAATGCAGTGATTTCGTATGAATGTGTCATTGGAGATCGCTGTATTGTGATGTCTGGTGCGGTAATAGGTGCTGAGGGATTTGGCTTTGCGCAAGACCAAGATCAGAAAAGTTATCGCGTTCCACAGCTTGGCAACGTAGTGATCGGAGATGATGTTGTAATTGGTGCAAACTGCACAATTGATCGCGCAACTTTCAATAGCACAAAAATAGGTAACGGTTGTAAGTTTGATAACTTAATTCACATCGCACACAACGTTGAAGTGGGTGAGGATGCGCTCATGGCAGCTCAATGTGGTGTGGCGGGTTCTACTAAAATTGGTAAGCGTGTACGTTTTGGCGGTCAAACTGGAACCTATGATCATGTTGAAATTGGTGACGATACAATATTTGTTCATCGTTCAGCGGTGATACATGATGTTAATGAATCAGGCATCTATGCGGGTTTGCCACCAATTCCTTTGCGTCAATGGTCTAAATCAACTGCTGTTTTCAAGCAACTTGAGAACTTGAAGAAAACGGTAGATGTGCTTGCAAAAGATAAATCCAAATAAGCTTATTGATATTAATATTGATGGGTACTTTATTTGAAAAGTTTGATAGTCAATATCAAGTGCAACAGCTAGCAGAAGAGTTTTACGATGTAATGGATCGTGATACTAATGCAAAAGAATTGCGTAACTTGCACCCTGACAATCTTTTTTTTACTAAAAAAATTCTTTATCGGTTTCTCGTGCATTGGTCTGGAGGGCCAGAAATTTTTAATGCAGACCTTGTCAATTCAACTTGGCTTGAATTGCGGCACAGGAATGTAGAGCTAAACGAATTGCATCAAAAGCAATGGTTGTATTGTATGGAAACTGCTATGCAGAACCTAGAGTTTAAGGAAGAATTAAGAAAAGAATGTCTTGCTAGATTTTCGTGTTTGATCAATTCGATGCTAGCAATTAGAAAGGGCAAGGACGATGTGCAGGCATGGACGTAGGAAGTGCAGAAAATGTAGGAGCAATTTTCTGCCGACCCAAAGTGTGAGCCCAGGGATGGGCGAATATGAGGTGCAACATGGAGGTTGCTTCAGATTCAATATTTCTTTTAATAGAATGACTGCTTACTACCCAAAGCGGACATTAATAATATTTTAATAATGACTGTTGAACCACTAGTTAACCATAAGGATGTGATACCAACACTTGTTAAGTGGTACGAGTCGGAATGGGAATCTTATTATGGGGTTGATGGGCCAGGAGATGCGCAAACAGATCTTATCTCACGATGCAATGACACAATGCCTATTGGTTTAATAGCAATAGAAAATGGAGGTGTTCTTGGAACTGTTGCAATAGATAAAGATGTAACTACAAACCTTACGCCATCTATAGTTGGGTTAATGGTAGCACCAGAGTATCGACGTCGAGGCATTGCTACTTCATTGATAAATACAGCTGAAAAATGGGCAAGCCAGTTTGGTTTTCGCAAGCTCTATATTAGTACATCAACATTAAGCAATTTATTCCAAAAATTAGGTTGGTCTCAAATCGATGAGGTAGAGTTTCTTAATGCGGAACAAGGTTCTGTCTATATGAGAGAATTGTAAAATAGGCTTAAGTCGAATGGGCGCTTTTGGCCGAAAGCAGACATAATTTACTTACAGTAATCTTGTAAATTCATGATATGAAAAAAAGGTATCTCTACTCATTATTATTTGGAGTGCCTGGCTTTTTTGTTTCACTATTAATTGCTTTTGTGATCTTTGGTATTGCAGCTGGGTTTCTTTGGCTTTATGTTTTTGGTGACGACCCTTGGCCTTCATCGACCGAAAAAATTTTACCTATTCTGTTTATTCTATCCTTCTTGGGGCTGTGGAGTGCTTCAATTATTGTAGGGTTTGTGATCGGGAAAAACTTAGAAGAAGAATCGGAGTTAAACAAGCAACATATTATGGTGTCAGTCGGTGTCACCATTATACCCATTGTATTAATGATCCTTTATCAGTGGCGTGTAGGAAATATCGGGCCAAAATCAGATAGCGTCTTATGTAGTGAATATTGCAGAGATAAAGGATATTCTGGAAGTGGAATGCCTGCGCTAAATTCAGGTGAGAAAAGTTGTAGTTGTTTCGATAGTCATGGTAAAGAAGTCATTAAAACTCCTATGGAAGAGGTCGTTATTGAACGATCTGTAAATTAACTGAACGTCCGTATTTGGTCGAAAGCGGGCATTTATTTAGGCTCATATAGTATTCCTAATCTAACCGCCTTATCCGCCCCTGTAACACTTGGAATATTTCCTGGTTTGTTCTCGATATGTCGTTTGGCTAACCACGAAAAGGCCATTGCCTCCATCCATTTAGAAGGAACATCATAATTACTGGTTGGTTGTAGAGTAAATTTTTCTAATATATTTTCTAAACGTTCAACAAGAAATTTATTTTCACTTCCGCCGCCACAAAGCAAAATCTTTTTAGTTTGTGAGCACCATGCTGCAATGCTGTCTGCAATGGTATAAACCGTTAAGTCTAATAAGGTTGCTTGTACATCTTCAGGTGTAAGTGAAGAATTATGAGTATCAATATAGCGTTGAAGCCATTCTAGGTTGAAATGTTCGCGTCCTGTTGATTTAGGAGGCAATGCTGAAAAGTAATTATCCTGCAACATTTGTTCAAGTAACTTTGTGTTTATCTTGCCACTTTTTGCCCAAACTCCATCTTTATCAAATGCTTGGTTTAAATGTTTCTGTGTCCAAGCATCCATGAGCGTGTTTGCAGGGCCTGTATCAAAACCAATAATGGGGTCAGTTTTGTTTTGAGGCAATTTAGTAATGTTTGCAATGCCGCCTAAGTTAATGACTACTCGTTCTTCGTCTGTACTTTGTAAAACTTCTGCATGGTAAGCACAGGCAAGTGGTGCACCTTCTCCACCAGCATCAATATCGGCTTGACGGAAATTACCTATGGTTGGGATTCCTGAAACGTTAGCAATTAGTTGAGGGTTGCCTATTTGAATAGAAACTGGAGGAATGCCTTTCGGATCATGAAATACAGTTTGACCATGACTGCCTACTGCAACCACTTGTTCTGTATTAATGCTTGCTTGGTTTAGTAATTGCTGAATGGCTTCACATGATGATTGGGCAAATTCTTTATCAAGTAGGTCAATTTCTTTTGGGTGTTGGCGAGCAGAAATTAAAGCATTAATGTCATTTCGAAGTTGTGCATCTATTGAATGACTATACTTTGAAACAACATGAGTGTTGGATTGTTCAAAATCCATCAATACCGCGTCGATGGCATCAACGCTGGTGCCAGACATGAGTCCGATAAAATACTCAGACATATAATAATCAACCTCAAAATGTATCTAATTCGCTGATACTTCGTTATAGATTTTTTTCAAATGCTCATTTACTGGATGTAAACTCCGCTATGAAAAAAAATCTACGCCTCGTCTGGGCGCATTATCTACTATTTTGAAGCTGATTATTGAGTTATCAAAGATCGCGCATGACTAATGCGCTGCGACTATACGCATCGAGTTGCACGATTAGAGGTTGAATGGATGCTTGGAATCGATCCATTTCAGAATCCGGTAATGGTTTTGCGCTGGGTAATTTCACTTTTAAAGGATTACGGTGTACACCATTTACACGAAATTCATAATGCAAATGTGGTCCAGTCGCTAATCCCGTGCTACCAATGTAACCAATGATTTGTCCTTGTTTTACGCGTGATCCAACCCCCGTTTTGCGAGCATATTTAGACATGTGTGCATATAAAGTGGTGTAAGTATTGCCATGCCGAAGAATAATGGTGTTGCCGTAGCCACCTTTTCTTCCGCGATGCACAACTTTGCCGTCACCTGTAGCTTTAATGGGGGTTCCAGTTGATGCAGCATAATCCACACCTTTGTGTGCTCGTATTTTATTAAGCACAGGATGTTTTCTTCTTAGATTAAAGTGTGAGCTGATGCGCGCAAGATCAACAGGTGTGCGCATAAAAGGTTTGCGCATACTTTTACCATCTGGGGCGTAATATTCGGTTTTTTCTTTGCTGTCAGTATAACGGTAAGCACGATAGGTGCGGTTATCGTTGATAAATTCAGCTGCAATGATATTTCCATCACCTACTTTTTCACCATCTAAATAAAGTTCTTCATACATGACGGTGAAGCTGTCGCCTTGACGAATGTCTAAGGCAAAATCGATGTCCCAACCAAAGATTCCCGCAAGTGCCATGATTAAGCTATCAGACATACCTGCATCTTGTCCCGCAAGAAACAGTGATTGATCAATGGTACCATTTGCAACTTGAGAAATTTTATCTAGTTCACGGCTTGATTCTTCAACAATGAAAGAGTCATTCTCTCGATATAAGAAAAGCGATTGAGTTATCGTTTTTTCAAGTTCTAATTTTTCAATCCCATCATGACCAAAAGTGAAGTGTAGTTTTTGGCCTGGGTAGATTTTTCTAAATGGTTTAGCTTGCTTGCCTAGATTTAAAATTCGTGTCAGTTCGCTATGAATATCAAGATTGTTAAAAATTGAAGAAAGTGTGTCACCTTTTTTAACGACTACAGTCACATCGCTTTCTTGTGCATCTGGAGTAGAACTTGGAACCGCTTGAAGTTCACTCTCGGGAATTATTTCTTGAGTGCTAGACTCTGTTTCAACGCGTAGTGTTAATGTTTGACTTTGGCTTTTTTCTGCTACAGGCTTTAGCTCTAATTCAATGCTATGTTGATCCGTAGGTGTTGCTAGAGCAGAAATATTTGCAGTAGTAGATAAGGTTGAGCTAGCAGGCGTACTCTGATTAGAATGGCCTAACACAACACTTACGATAAGAATTCCAATTAAAGCGACCGCGATTGATAGATAGATGGGAAGATGATGCTTTGCGCCCTTACCGGTTGGCGCAACATTTTTAAAGTCAGCCCCTATCAAAGAATTGTAATCCACGGAATTTGCTTCAATTTTTGGCATAAAATAACGTCCTTGTACCCATTGGTCAATGAATTTAACAAGACTCAAATATCAACTGAAGCCGTGGTTCTCTAACTGGTCGCAGACCTTGGGTGGCCGGTTGCCAAGAGGGCAGTATGTCTGAGAATACATCTATTGAGGAGCTCGTGCGTGGAACTCAAGAGGTTCTATTGCTTGATGAGCTGAAATCTAAGCTAAAACAAGGGCGTCCGCTCAGGGTGAAGGCTGGATTTGACCCAACTGCCCCTGATTTACATATTGGTCATACTGTACTGATCAATAAATTGCGGCAATTCCAACAAGCTGGGCATGAAGTGATTTTTTTGATTGGGGATTTCACTGGCATGATTGGCGATCCTACTGGTAAAAATGTAATGCGTCAGCCCTTATCAGAAAAAGAAGTGCAGGCCAATGCAACCACCTATAAAGAGCAGATTTTCAAGATTTTAGATCCTGAAAAAACCACGATTGCCTTCAATTCTACATGGATGAGTAAACAAACCGCAGCCGATATGGTGAAACTCGCTTCAAAACATACTGTGGCACGTATGTTAGAACGTGATGACTTCGCTAAGCGTTATAAAGGCGGCAAACCAATCGCTATACACGAATTTTTATATCCGTTAATTCAAGGTTACGACTCGGTTGAATTAAAAGCCGATGTGGAGCTGGGTGGAACCGATCAAAAATTTAACTTGCTAGTCGGTCGTGAGCTGCAAAAAGAAAGTGGACAAGAACCACAAGTCATTATGACGATGCCAATTCTTGAAGGATACACGCAAGGCAATGAAAAAATGTCGAAGTCGTTAAATAATTATATTGGCATTACAGATTCACCCAACGATATGTTTGGCAAAATCATGAGCGTTGATGACGAAAAGATGTGGCGCTATTTTGATGTGTTGAGCTTTCGTTCAATTGAAGAAATTGAAGAGCTTAAAAAGCAAGTGAGTGATGGTGAAAATCCACGCGATGTTAAATTTGAGCTCGCAAAAGAAATTATCGAACGTTTTCATGATCAAAAAGCTGCAGAAGCTGCACAGCAAGATTTCATTCAGCGTTTTCAAAAAGGTGCGATACCTGATGACATAGAGGAGGTGGTTATAAATCTTGGATCAGGAGAAGAAGAAGAGGAAGAAGAAATACTTATTGGTGCTTTGTTAAAAGAAGCAGGGCTTGTCAACAGCACTTCTGAAGCGATACGTATGATTAAACAAGGTGCTGTAAAGATTGATGGACAGAAGGTAGAAGATCCTAAAATGGTTCTAACTTCTGGTATATCGGCTGTGTTTCAAGTTGGTAAGCGTAAATTTGCAAAGGTTACGATTAGTTAAAGATTGAGTATGAGATAAATGCTATGGCAGATGTAGGTGATGAAGCAGTTGTTGAAGTAGAAATATCAGAAAATACTGAAATAGAGGTGCCCGAAGAAACTAAAGCAGAGCTTTCGGAACTTGTTGA
>CBDCTA010000029.1:620000-668600 GCA_965221955.1 Gammaproteobacteria bacterium
CCATCCTTTAAAGAAAGCGTAATAGCTCACTGGTCGAGTCGGCCTGCGCGGAAGATTTACCGGGGCTAAGCTGTGTACCGAAACTGCGGATGCAATTTATTGCATGGTAGAGGAGCGTTCCGTAAGCCGTCGAAGGTGTGTTGAGAAGCATGCTGGAGGTATCGGAAGTGCGAATGCTGACATGAGTAACGATAATGCAGGTGAAAAACCTGCACGCCGAAAACCCAAGGGTTCCTGCGCAACGTTAATCGGCGCAGGGTTAGTCGGTTCCTAAGGCGAGGCCGAAAGGCGTAGTCGATGGAAAACGGGTCAACATTCCCGTACTTTGTATAACTGCGATGGGGGGACGGAGAAGGCTAGACATACCGGACATTGGTTGTTCCGGGAAAAGTGTGTAGGCAGAGGTCTTTGGTAAATCCGGGATCTTAATGTCGAGACACGAGACCATCGGTCTTTGTACCGAGAAGTTGTCGATGCCATGCTTCCAAGAAAAGCCTCTAAGCTTCAGGTTATACAGAACCGTACCCCAAACCAACACAGGTGGGTGGGATGAGAATTCTAAGGCGCTTGAGAGAACTCGGGTGAAGGAACTAGGCAAAATGGTACCGTAACTTCGGGAGAAGGTACGCCTTTGCTGGTGATGAGACTTGCTCTCTAAGCTAGTGGAGGTTGCAATAACCATGGTGGCTGCGACTGTTTACTAAAAACACAGCACTCTGCAAACACGCAAGTGGACGTATAGGGTGTGACGCCTGCCCGGTGCCGGAAGGTTAATTGATGGGGTTAGCACTTGTGCGAAGCTCTTGATCGAAGCCCCGGTAAACGGCGGCCGTAACTATAACGGTCCTAAGGTAGCGAAATTCCTTGTCGGGTAAGTTCCGACCTGCACGAATGGCGTAACGATGGCCACACTGTCTCCACCCGAGACTCAGTGAAATTGAAATCGCTGTGAAGATGCAGTGTACCCGCGGCTAGACGGAAAGACCCCGTGCACCTTTACTACAGCTTTACATTGAACTTTGAGCCTGCTTGTGCAGGATAGGTGGGAGGCTTTGAAACTGTCACGTCAGTGATGGTGGAGCCAACCTTGAGATACCACCCTGGCATGTTTGGAGTTCTAACCCAGGTCCATTATCTGGATCGGGAACCATGTATGGTGGGTAGTTTGACTGGGGCGGTCTCCTCCCAAAGAGTAACGGAGGAGCGCGAAGGTACCCTAAGTACGGTCGGAAATCGTGCGGTTTGTGCAAAGGCATAAGGGTGCTTGACTGCGAGACAGACACGTCGAGCAGGTGCGAAAGCAGGTCTTAGTGATCCGGTGGTTCTGAATGGAAGGGCCATCGCTCAACGGATAAAAGGTACGCCGGGGATAACAGGCTGATACTGCCCAAGAGTCCATATCGACGGCAGTGTTTGGCACCTCGATGTCGGCTCATCACATCCTGGGGCTGAAGCAGGTCCCAAGGGTATGGCTGTTCGCCATTTAAAGTGGTACGCGAGCTGGGTTTAGAACGTCGTGAGACAGTTCGGTCCCTATCTACCGTGGGCGTTTGAGATTTGAAGGAAGCTGCTCCTAGTACGAGAGGACCGGAGTGGACGTACCTCTGGTGTTCCGGTTGTCACGCCAGTGGCATTGCCGGGTAGCTATGTACGGAAGGGATAACCGCTGAAAGCATCTAAGCGGGAAGCCTCTCCTGAGATGAGATCTCACCTGGGAATTTAATTCCCCTGTAGGGCCCTGGAAGACTACCAGGTTGATAGGCTGGGTGTGGAAGCGCAGTAATGCGTGAAGCTAACCAGTACTAATTGCCCGTGCGACTTGACCATATAACACTCAAGCGAATTGAGCCGTTATTTGGTAAACGCCAAAATAATTGCTTAGTTGTATTTCCAAAATTCGGTTTTATTGATTGCTCAATAAAACCAACCGATTTGCCTGGCGGCAACAGAGCGTTGGTACCACCCGATCCCATCTCGAACTCGGAAGTGAAACGGCGTATCGCCGATGGTAGTGTGGGGTCTCCCCATGTGAGAGTAGGACACTGCCAGGCATTAATTATTAAAGCCTCGTAATTTATTACGGGGCTTTTTTTTATGTACAAAACAAAACTATAGCTCGCAGTGTAATTACTGGTATGTGAGCCGCATCCATGCAGCTAAATTTCATTCCTACATCCCTGTAGTCACCAACCAGGCATTAATCTGTTTTGAAAATTCTTCTTTGATGAAGTAATTTAATAAAAAGCTAATTTGCTAATTATGGATCTTGAATTGGATACACCAACAGCTAAATCATTTCTAGAATTTGTTAAAGGTAAAATTGATGAAGCTAGTAAGCTTAAAAACTTGGACCATGAAGTGCTAGAGGGCCTATATGCTGAAAATTCCCCTATAACAATTGATAAAGATGATGTTAAGTCTGTTCTAATACAATTAAAAAATAAGGATGCCCTCGAAGAAGATGTGCAACTGTGGGCTTGTTTTTTGCGATGGGGCAACTTCCCTTCTGATAACAGAAAGCCAATTTTTCCCATAGACATAGAATACAAATTAGAAGACGAGGACTGGATTGTTGAGGTTGTGTCAAGGCTTGATGAGCTTGGAGATCTAATTGATGGGACAATTAGTGAGAAAGAAATTAATAAATATCTAAACGAATAAATAAAAAAGCCTAACAGATAATTGTTAGGCTTAAATAATTAAAGAAGAAATAAACTTTAGTTTAATTAACTAATGTGTCTGTAATGATATGTGAATTCACAATGTCTTTACGCGCAGACCAAAGGATAGCGAGTACTTCATTGCGTTCTTGTTGACCAACTTTATGCATCTCACATGCTGCTAATACATCATCCACTACAGCATTGAATTCCATTTCGTTTATGTTCATGCCTTTGTGTGCGGTTTTCATGTCCATGCCTTTGTACTCAACATCTGTTGCGCCCGTTGCAGCTGCAAAGATTTCAAACACTCTTTTTTTAACGTAAGCTGGGTCGCTTGCTGCAAAACGATCTTTAACAATTGGATTTTTTGTATGGTTATTCCAGATGTCTTCAACAATTGCTTTTACTTTTTCACGACCACCAATTCTTTCGTATAAAGACCTTTCTACTGACACCGATGTGTCTGGTGCTTCGGAAGAACATGCAGTTAGAAACATTGCTGCGAGTAGAATTGAAATGAGGCTAATTATTTTCATTTTGTAAACTCCGTAATCTTCTTAAAGATTTATTTGTATTTTATGAGTATATAGTACTGGTATTGGGGCTTGCTTACTACTCTCTACATATGGCGTATGCCATTGATTTAGCTATGCTATTTCGCAGTAAATTATTGATTAATTGATATGACCTTAGTTCGGTTTGATGAGGTGTCGCTGGAGTTTGGTGACACTCCGCTTTTAGTGGAAGCAAATTTTGCCATTGATGCAAAGGAACGCGTGTGCCTGATTGGTCGTAATGGGGCGGGGAAGTCGTCGATGTTAAAGATGATTGCTCACGAACTTGATTCAGATCATGGCGAAATTCAATGGAAAGGAAATTTGAGGATTAGCACATTAGAGCAAAACTTATTGGAGAGTTCAGATGAGTTGGTGAAAAACGTTGTATTGCATGGTTTAACTGAACAACAAAAATTAATAGACCAATACCATGCGTTATCCAAACAAGATTTAGATGATAATGGGCTAAATGAATTGCATGAACTGCAACAACTTATCGATGCATGTGGTGGTTGGCAATTAGAGCAGCGTGTTGAAACCATCATGACGCAATTACAGTTATCGGGTGAACAGAAGTTAAGTGAATTATCAGGTGGGTGGCGAAGGCGCGTCGCCTTAGGTAAAGCATTGGTTTCTCAACCTGAGTTATTGCTTTTAGATGAGCCTACTAACCATCTAGATATCAGCACTATCGAATGGTTAGAGCACCATGTGCGTGGTTATCAAGGCAGTGTGATTTTTATTACTCATGATCGTACATTCTTGCAAAAACTTGCGACACGAATTGTAGAAATTGATCGCGGCAAGCTCATCAGCTGGCCTGGTAATTACAGCAATTATCTCAAGTTAAAAGAAAAAGCTTTAGACGAGGAAGAAACCAGTAATAAGTTATTTGATAAAAAATTAGCACAAGAAGAGTCCTGGATACGGCAAGGAATTAAAGCAAGGCGTACCCGTAATGAAGGGAGAGTGAGAGCGCTTAAAGCGATGCGAGAAGAACGTGCAAAACGAATTAAGCGTGAAAGTGCTGCGCGCATACATCTTGAAACTGCAGAAAAGTCTGGTCGTAAAGTAATCACTGTGCGAAATGTTACTCATGGTTATGGAGGTCGAGCTTTAATTAAAGATTTTTCATTAAAAGTGCAACGTGGCGATCGTATTGGATTAATTGGTAATAATGGTGTTGGGAAAAGTACTTTGTTAAAAATTTTATTGGGAGAGATTGAGCCTGATAAAGGTACTGTGAAGCTAGGTACAAATTTGGAGATTGCCTATTTCGATCAGCTAAGACAAGACTTGGAGTTAAATAAAACTATTGCCGAAAATATTGGCGAAGGAAAAGACTATTTAACTTTGAATGGCAAGCAACGACATGTGATTGGATATTTGAAAAACTTTTTGTTTAGTCCCAAGCGTGCCATGACGCCGGTAAAAGCATTGTCAGGTGGTGAACGAAATCGTGTCATTCTTGCTAAGTTATTTACTAAGCCTGCCAATCTTTTAGTATTGGATGAGCCTACTAATGATTTAGATGTGGAAATGTTAGAAGTACTCGAGCAGCGATTAGTAGAATTTACAGGAACCTTAATTTTAGTAAGTCATGATCGCGATTTTTTAGATAATGTTGTCACAAGCACTTTAGTGTTCGAGGAAGATGGTAAATTGCAGGAATATGTAGGTGGTTATAAAGATTGGGCGCGGCGTGGCAAGCATTTGTTAGAAATGGATACACCTCAGAGTCGTAGTTCTGTGAGGGATTCTGAGAGTTCTTTGATACCAGTAGAAAAGAAGCCAAAGAAGCTAAGTTATAAATTACAACGTGAGTTAGATGACTTGCCAGCAAAAATAGAAGAGCTGGAAAAATTCATCGAAAGCCTTACCGAAACAGTTGAGAGACCTGATTTTTATGATCAGCCTTATGAGGAAACTAGCGAGACGCTTGAGCAATTATCCATCGCACAGCTGGAGTTAGATCGAGTGATGGAGAGGTGGTCTGAATTAGAGGGAATGTTGTAGAAAGCTCTGATTTGTTATGAGATGAGGCAAAAATATCGAGAAGAGTGACATGTATGTACTTATGCGCGAATGTATTCGAGATAATTTTTTAACGAAGTATTCAAGACAAATCAGAGCTTTCTAGATATTCTTTGCATTCAATGTAATTTCCACGAAAACAAATAAATCCTTCACGTTTTCTTAGCTGGTCTTCATACATAGGGTCGTAGTAATTATCTAATATCGTTTTAAGCCAATCATAATGATCTGATGTCTCGCCAGTTTCTTTTTGGCGTTTGAGTGCTTTCTTCATCATTTTGTGTGCCGTTTCGTAACGTACAGGGCCTAGTCTTTTTTGAATTTTTTCTAAACACTGTAATAAGTATTCTGAAAAGCATTCAAAAGCAGTTTCGGTGTTTTGGCTTTTAAATTCTGTCAGCATGTTGACAACGTATTCTTGTACTAGCCTTTCTAGCCTAATTTCATAGGGTTCTTCTATCACTACTATTGGCGAATTCCGCATTTTTTCAAATAAGTTTTTAGGTAAGCCAACTTTTCCAATCGTGCGTGCTTCATCTTCTAGAGTGATATTGAAAATATTTTTATTTCTTAGTTTTAAAAAATCGATAGCTAAAATATTTTCAAAATTAATTTGGTTATTTTGCTCTTTGGCGTGACGACCAAAACTTGAACCACGATGGTAAGCTGCGGCCTCTAGATCGACACCATTATTAAGTTCATTAATCAGGGTTGTTTTAGCAGAGCCGGTTTTGCCTCCAACCAGTTTAAAGGAGCATTGTTGGGCGGTTGTTTCTAACTCTTTTAGTAAGAAAGCGCGCATCGCTTTATAACCCCCCTCTATGATAGGAAGATTAGCTCCTGCGTCTTGCATCCATTGTTGCGTGATTTTGGAACGCAATCCTCCACGAAAGCAGTACAGATAGCCGTTCGGGTTTTGTTTGGCAAATTGCACCCATGCTGAAATACGCGTTTTACGCATATCACCTTGTACAAGCTCATTACCTTTTAATATGGCTTGGTCTTGTCCGTGATTTTTGTAGCAGATACCAACTGTTTCACGTTGCTGGTCGTCCATGAGAGGTAAGTTTTTTGCAGATGGAAAAGCGCCACGTAAAAATTCAACAGGTGCGCGAACATCCATTAAGGGTGTGTTATGGATAAATAATTCAGCATAATGGTTAGTGATAACTTTCATGATCACTGTAAATTATTTGCTTGAGAAATAGATGTCGCCATAACTTGCTTTAGCTATGCTTTTTGAGTTATCGGTGTCAGTCATGATAGCAATACCATCGATATATTTTGGTACTTTATCAAAATGTTTAAACAGATCTTCCTTTATATTTACTTTTTCGTAGTTCCATATGCCAGTTTCATCAAGATTACGACGAATTGGAATCATGATTGCTTTTCCCGTATATGGGTTGGGCCAAGATGTGTCAATTTCATCATTGCTAGACCAAACATAATTCAATGCTTTTGCGCTTAAAGGTGTAATGCCTGTTTTAAATACAACATAAATTCGTGCTGCATAATCATCATTGTTTTTACTTTTTTCGTCTAATGCATGTAGAGCTTGATCAATGCGCCAGCTCCAATTTAAAAATGGCGTTTCATTTATATTAATCTTAGTTTTTTTGTACAGAGCTGATGCAGTGTGTTTACTTTCAGCTTTTAAAAAATATTCTTCATTTTCTTGCACAATGGTATAGCTGGTTTTGCCTACAAAAGATTTATTTTTCCATCCCTCTAAATTCATTGTGCTAAATTCACCTATTGTTAATTTAGTAAAATTGGATGTGCTCGCATAACTGCCAGCTGTATAATAGAAAATTAAGCCCAAAAATAAGGCTAAAATAACTTTATTAGCATTTAGCATAATCATCCTTTTTTCAATGCAAGCTACTTTTATAGTGGAACCCAACTGATGTTAGATAACAAATACTATACACAAGACCAACATGGGCCTTTTGAGTTCTATGCGCTTGGTGATTTTCAGCTCGAATCGGGTGAGGTCTTGCAAAATGCTCAACTTGCTTATGCCATACATGGCAACCTTAATGAAGCCAAAGACAATGCAGTTTTGTTTACGATTATGTTCTCAGGTACCTCCAAGAATATGGAGCATTACATTGGAGAGGGGAAAGCATTAGATCCTGACAAATATTGCATCATTTTGCCTAATCAACTGGGAGCAGGTTTATCAACTTCACCACATAACGCTGATGAGCCACAAAGCATGTCTAAATTTCCTGCAATTTCGATTGCAGACGATGTGATTGCACAACACAAGTTACTGACAGAACATTTTGGAATACAAGAATTACAGTTGGTCACGGGGTGGTCGATGGGAGCTCAGCAAACCTATGAGTGGGCAATACGTTATCCTAACATGGTCAAACGTGCGGCGCCGGTTGCGGGAACCGCGAAGTGCACGGTTCACGATGCGTTATATGTGGACGTATTTAATGAAGCTTTAAAATCTGACCCAGAATGGCGCGATGGAAATTATTCTGACCCAAATGCATGTAAGCTTGGGTTAAAACGCTTGGCACATGTCTTTGCATTAATGGGTTTGTGTACCGAGTTTTATCGGCAAGAGCAATGGAAAAGAATTGGTTTTGATTCTATGCAAGAAATGTTAAGCGGTTTTTGGGAGGCTTGGTTTCAGCCGATGGATCCAAATGCACTATTGTTACAAGCAAAAAAATGGCAGCAAGGTGATTCTAGCAAACATGCAAATGGAGACTTGGTCCAAGCTTTGAAAAGAATTAAAGCTAAGACTTATGTAATCGCATTTGAGCAGGATATGTTTGTGCCTGTTTTAGATTGTAAACGTGAACAGCAGCAAATTTCCGATAGTGAATTAAAGGTTATTCCATCTTTAATGGGGCATTTTGCAATGCTGGGTTTATTTGAAGAAGATTTTGAGCAGATTGATAGTATTTTTCGCTCATTATTGTCTTGTGATGTTTCCTAAGGCATATACTCTTTAGTCTTATCAAAGCGGTATACTTAAATACTCATATAATATATCTCTAGGAAATAGTATCCCAGTATGTCGGCACATTTTAAATGGTTTGGAAAGCGTGAATCCGTTGAAGAGGTGGAGGAAGGTAAGTTGCTTGCACCTAAATTTGACGAGCACGGATTAGTGCCTGCGGTGACTACGGCTGCTCAAACGGGTGAGTTGTTGATGTTGGGCTATATGAATGCGGAAGCTCTGGAGAAAACTATTGAAACGGGTGAAGCACATTACTGGAGTCGCAGTCGGGAGTGTTTATGGCACAAAGGTGCAACCAGTGGTTTGGTGCAAAAAGTGGTTGAGTTGCGTATTGATGATGACCAAGATGCGGTGTGGTTGCGTGTAGAAGTTGCTGGTGATGCAAGTTGTCATGTAGGTTATCGTTCATGTTTTTATCGTGCAATCCCTACAGGCGATAAACCAAAAGACGCTCCAATTGAAATGGAATTTAAGGAGTATGAAAAAGTATTTGATCCTGTTGAAGTGTATGGAGACGCGCCCAACCCTACTAAGCTGTAGCTAACTACTTAAATGGAAAATCTTCAAGCCCTATATGATTCTTGGCTCGCAATCTTTGGGCCCAACCCCTATCTCAAAGCATTTGGAATTGTTTTAGCTTTTGTAGCTTTTGCCTTAGTTTTTAATTTAATCATTATACGTTTTTTAAAACGTCTTACTGCTAAGACGGCTATTAAAGGCGATGATCATATTATTGATCTTGTGCAAAAACCGATTTTTGTAAGCTTAATGATATTTGGTTTTGTGCAGGCAATTAAAGTTTTGGACATGCCTGAAAACGTTATGGTTACAACTGTTGCAGTTTTAAAAACCATTGTCATTATTGTTTGGGCAACCTTTGCGATTAGGTTCTCAAGATTTTTGCTGACAGCAATCAGTACAAGAAAAGAGGACAATAAAAATAAGCTTATACAGCACAGTACATTGCCGTTATTTAGTAACCTTGCGTTATTGATTATTGTTGCTGCAACAATATACATGCTGTTTTTAGCATGGGGGATTGATGTCACTGCCTGGTTAGCGTCTGCAGGAATTATTGGTTTAGCACTTAGTTTTGCAGCTAAAGACACTTTGGCAAATTTATTTGCAGGCGTTTTTATTTTAGCGGATACACCTTATAAGTTAGGTGATTATATTGTTTTAGATTCAGGTGAGCGTGGCAAGGTTACCCATATTGGAATTCGAAGCACACGGATGCTGACGCGCGATGATATCGAAATCACGGTTCCAAACTCGGTTATGGGTAATGCAAAAATTACCAATGAAGCAGGTGGGCCATACAGTAAGCGGCGAATACGTGTAAAAGTTGGGGTAGCGTATGGTAGTGACATTGATAAAGTGCGAGAAGTGTTGGAGCAAGTTGCTAAAGATAATGAAAAAGTTTGTGGGCTCCCAGAGCCTCGTGTGCGGCTACGAAATTTTGGGCCTTCAAGTGTGGATTTCGAATTGCTATGCTGGATTGATCAACCAGTGCTACGTGGGCAAGTATTAGACCAGCTGTATTCAGATGTGTATAAGAAGTTCATCGAACACAATATTGAAATCCCATATAGTAAACAAGATGTCTACATTAAAAGTATGCCTTCGGCTTGAGCTAGGGTAGTAATTAAAAAATTAAATTGGAATTAGATGAAAAATCGAACCTCTACTTCTACTGCTAAAGGACAAAGCCTCGATGAAGCCGTTTGTGATGGCGGAGCCGGTGTTTTAGGGCATCCAAAAGTTTATTTGCCCTTTGGTAAAAAATCAGAGGTGACTTGTTACTACTGCGGTAAAAGATTTGAGAAAAAGACAACTAATTAATAGAACATTTCTACTGTCTTAGTAGGAAAATGTAATAGCTGTTTAAGAAAACGCATTGCAAAGGAGCTGCATAGTAATACTTCTTTTAGTTCGTGACTCGTTCCTGTAAATTTAGGCCAAATTTTTCATTCTAATTTTTAGTCAATCTTTTGTATTAAAAGCTTATTTTAAGTGAGGTTTATATATGTCTACGGATCGGATAAGTGTCATGGTGACTTCTGGAAACCGTGAGCAATTGCAGATGGCTGCAATGGTGGCATCGGTTGGTGCAGTTAGTGGATCAGATGTAACGGTATTTTTATCTATGAATGCACTGAAATTTTTTCTTAAAGACTCTAGTGAAAAAGCACCTGCTGAAGGAGAGATGGGGAGATTAATGGAAGAAAAAAATGCACCTGACTTTATGGAATTGTTTTCACAAGCTGTAGAGTACGGAGATGCAAAAATTTTCCCTTGTTCCATGGCGGTAGATATACTGAATATAAAACAAGAAGATCTAGAAGACTTTGTTTCAGACCCGTTAGGACTAACTGCGTTTCTAGGTGATGCATCTGAAGGCCAAGTTTGGCACTTTTAAGATTTATTGAGTCTAAGAATTTTATTAATAAAATATTCTCAGGGAGAGTAATGTGGCAGAAAGAAAAGTAGTTGATGCTAAAAATACGTTTTGTCCAGGACCATTAATGGAGCTGATTGGGCAAATGAAAATGGCCGAAGTAGGAGACGAATTAGAAATTTTGTCTACTGATCAAGGGTCGGCAAATGATATTCCTGAGTGGATCAACAAAGTTGGTCACGAAATGATAGATAGTTTTGAAGAAGCAGGTGTTTGGCATATTGTAGTTAAAAAAGCCAAATAGGCTCTTTAGTTAAGTAGCAAGTTAATAAAGAAATATAAGAGGAGAGGTAGTCATGAAAATACTCGTTGTAGGTGGTGGAATGGGCGGAACTATTCTGGCCAACAATTTAGCAAGAAGATTAAGTGGTGAATTAAAGTCAGGTAAGGCCAGCATCACCATGCTATCTGCATCAGATAAACACATGTATCAGCCAGGTTTGTTGTATGTTGCTGTAGGCAAGATGACGCCGGATGAGTTGTATCGAGATCAAGTAAGTTTGCTTGAATCAAGTATTACATTTCGTGTAGACCCAGTTACTAAGTTTAATCTAAAAGAAAATAATGTAGTCACCGAAAGTGGTAAACAATATGACTACGACATTATCGTAATTTCTACTGGCTCGCGTGCTTTTGCAGAAGGTACGCCTGGGTTAGCAGAAAACGCTTTGCAATTTTATACAGAAGCCGATGCCGTAAATATGTATAAAACGTTGCAAAGCTTTGAAGGTGGAAAAGTAGTTGTTGCAGTAGGTGTCCCGCACAAATGTCCAATGGCGCCATTGGAAATTACTTTCATGCTTGCAGATTATTTTAGAGAGCGAGGTATTTGGGACAAAGTGCAGATGCATTACACCTATCCAATTGGGCGAGTTCATAGCTTAGAGCCCGTTGCCAAATGGGCACAGCCAGAGTTTGATCGTTTGGGTATTACTTATGAAACTTTGTTTAATATGAAAGAAGTTACCCCAGGTAAAGTGATTAGCGAAGAAGGCACTGAAGCTGAGTACGATTTATTAGTGACTGTACCGTCACATAAAGGTATGCAAGTTATCGAAGATAGTGATTTAGGCGCAGGTGGGTTTATACCAACCAATCGCACGCGCTTGAATATAGAAGGCTATGAAAATGCATTTGTAATTGGTGATACTACTAACTTGCCAATCAGTAAAGCAGGTTCTACTGCTCACTTTGAAGCTGAAGCGCTAGCAGAAAATATTGCCTCGACAATTAAAATCGGTACACCGGTTCGTGACTATGATGGCAAAGTATTTTGTTTCATTGAAGCGGGTGAAGGTAAGGCAACGTATGCCATGTTTAATTACCAAAATCCGCCTGATCCCAAAGCGCCTACCAAAGGTATTCATTGGTTTAAAACAGCCTATAACAAAATGTATTGGGCCAGTGCCCGCGGTCTTTTATAAGGGGATAGTGTTATGAGCGAACTTCAATCAATGCAAACTGAGGCTGAACGCATATTCGAAAGTGCAGCAGATGCACTTTCAGATGATATCGTCGGCCGACTTGGGGCTACGATGGGTGATGGCTTAATGCTGTTAGACCAAGTAAGTCGTAGTAATTTAGATAAAGCGATCCCACTCATTGATCATCTTGTGGAAACAGGTGATTTAGAACGCGCTGCAAATCTTGTTCGTGTACTGGGAGCTGCCGGCGATGCAATGAGTGATGATATTGTTAGTCGATTAGGTGAAATGGTTAACGCTCTTATGATTATCGCTGATCGCATTTCTCGAAATGAGAATCTTCATAAACTTTTAGATTTATTGGAACGTGATTATATGGTTGATATGTTGACCAGTATGTGTGAAGCGGCGGCTTCTGCAAAAGCAAGTCATGAGGTTCAATCTACTGGTGGTATTATGGGATTGTTGAAAACCATGAAAGATCCAGAAGTGCAACAGGCGCTGAAGTTTATGTCCAAATTTAGTGCTGAGTTTAAAAATACTTAGACTGATCTAGCATAACTTTTTAAAGCCTCTACAAATAATTTTGAAGAGGCTTTTTTTAGCAAGCGCTAACCGAATGGATGCGGGAAATTTTTTGTTGTTGACCGAGGCGATAGAATCTTCTTAATTCATTTTGTACAGATTGTGTAGCTGAGTTATACATTTCCATCAGCTTTAAACAATATTGGGAAGCATAGGTGCTGGCTTTTTGATAACGCTGTACGTTTTCATGTTCAAGATTACTTACAAATTGTGGATTTGAAAATAATAATGACCAAATTTCTTGCATACTTGTAATGTCTTTTTTGTTCGCGATTGCATTTGTGGCGCTTACAAATTTATCAACTTCTGCTTGTAGTTCTAATTCAAGCTGAGATACGGAGCGATCATAGTAGGCATTCCAGGCCAAGTATAAAAAATGGCTCACGCCTTCTAGGGCAATCCAGAAATCATGTAGATCCTTTTTCTGTGTATGAGCAGTTGGGTATTGATCGCCTAGACGTTCAACAAGATCGTTGTTTAAGTAAAGAGAAACGTCTAAATATTCTTCGTTTTCAGATATTAAAAGTTGCTCTAGAACATTGTTATTAATTTCTTTGTTGGAAATAATTTCGGCAAAATTTTTATCAGTTATGACAAAATCAATTACATTCTCGTGCACGGATACTTCATAAATTGCTTCGAGCTTGCTTTGAATGTCTGAGAGTAGAGATGTCATGAGTTGGCGTTGAAGCTATTGAATGCTTGTGTTTTGTTCTATAGGAAGAATGTTATTTTCTATAAGTATTTTTTTGGCTTTTTTGCTTTGTGTGCGTATCCATAGCTCATAAGTGCGCAATAAGTTTTTATCGGATTGGTTTTTATTTAGATCAGATAAAACATCTACAAAATCAACAAACTTACTGGATAATTCGTAAAAAACGTCGAGACTTGAAGTGGAGCTAGAAGACAAAGAGTTTGATTCAGATAAGCACCCATACGCAGTTCCGCCCATTGCAACATAGTAGTCAACATCAACTGCTTTTTTACTTAGGTTTCCAGAAAATAGACCGCAAATAAACAAGGCAATGTCGCCCATTCTTCGTAATGCAATATCACGTTCATGAGAAGATGGCGAGTTCAATGCATCAGAATAATATAAAGCTAATGCTTTATGTGTAGCGCGACCATGCCCGCAATCGATGAAACGTTCAGTGCGTGAAAATGTTGTGAGTAAATTGGTAAGGTAAGAGACTGTATGGTCTTGTGCTTGAATATTTTGTTTGCTTAAAGAGCTAAGCAAAAAATCGTGAAAGTAATTACGCAGGCTTTCCTGTTTAAGTAGCATACAAAGAGTCCTTTTTCATTACCCATGTTTATTTTTTCTAGTTAGAAAAAATAATTCAATTTGAAAAAGACTAGTGGTATGACCATTTATCAGTTGGTTAATACCGAAAAAAATTAAATTGTGAGGGATTATGACTCTTATGTCTAATCGATCGAATAAGAGTGCTAATTAGTCTGTGGAGCGGTACTAAAGTGAGTTTTTATTTTATTTCCTGTTTTTAGCTTCTGTCTTTGTCGTGTCGGGTTACGAAAATTATTTATTCGTTTTGGCTTCAGCTTTTGCCCAACTATCACGTAACGTTGCGACTCGATTAAAAACAAACTTGTCACTTGACGAATGTTTGCTATCTAGACAGAAATAACCTTGGCGTTCAAATTGCACATGATCTTGTAATGCAATTGTTTTTGCATGTGGTTCAATTTTAGATTCTTGATGAATAATAAGTGAATCCTTATTTAGTGTTGAGGTAAAGTCATCTGCAGCCGCAGGGTTGGGGACATTAAATAGTCGGTCATATAAACGTGTTTCAACAGTTAGTGCATGCTCAGCGGAAACCCAATGAATGATTCCTTTGAGTTTCTTTTTATTTTTACCCGCACTATCAGGATCGTATTCGCAGCGAAGTTCGATTATTTCTCCAGCGTCATTTTTGATGACTTCATTGCATTTAATATCATAAGCATTACGCAGTCGTACTTCTTTGTTGGGGGCTAGGCGGAAAAATTTGCTCGGTGGATCTTCCATAAAATCATCACGCTCAATATAAATGACTTTGGAGAATGGAATGGTACGTTTGCCGCGTGTAGGATCTTTAGGATGATTGTTAGCAGAAAATTCTTCTTCTTTATCATCGAGGTAATTTTCGATTACCACTTTTAGAGGATCAATTACACACATGAGTCTATTCGCGCGTGGATCTAAATCTTCACGGATACAGTTTTCTAATACACTCATTTCAATAAATGCATCTTTCTTGGTAATCCCAATACGATCGCAAAACTCTCGTATGGATTCTGGAGTGATACCACGGCGACGCATTCCAGAGATCGTTGGCATACGCGGATCATCCCAGCCATCCACGTAATTTTCTGACACTAAAAGATTGAGTTTTCGCTTACTGCTAATGGTGTATTCAACAGAAAGTCTGGCAAATTCAATTTGCTGCGGATGACTAGCTGTTTTTAACTCGTTGAGTACCCAATCATATAAAGGACGATGATCCTCAAACTCAAGCGTGCATAAAGAATGTGTAATATTTTCTAACGAGTCAGATATACAATGTGTATAGTCATACATAGGATAAACACACCATTTATCTTGGGTTCTTGGGTGTGTCGCATACTTAATGCGGTATAAAACAGGATCACGCATGTTGATATTGCCTGAAGCCATATCAATTTTGGCGCGTAATACATGCTCACCTTCTTGGAATTCTCCATTGCGCATACGCATAAATAGATCTAGGTTTTCTTCAATGCTGCGATTGCGAAATGGGCTTTCAATTCCAGGTTCAGTTAACGTGCCGCGTTGTCTGCGAATCTCTTCTGCATCTAAACTGCATACATAAGCTTTGTTAAGTTTTATCAGCTTGACGGCATACTCATATAGCTTTTCGAAATAATCCGACGCATGCTTTAGCTCTGACCAATTAAAACCTAACCACTGCACATCTTTTTTTATTGCATCAATATACTCTTGGCTTTCTTTTTCGGGGTTGGTGTCGTCAAAACGCAAATTACACTGGCCGTTATAGTCTTGGGCAATTCCAAAATTTAAACAGATAGACTTGGCATGGCCGATATGTAAATAGCCATTGGGTTCTGGGGGGAATCGAGTGATTACTTTGCCGTCATTTTTTCCGTCCGCAATATCTTGGTCAATGATATTACGAATAAAATTAGAAGGTGGTGCAGGTGTATTGCTCATTTAGCTTATCGTTAGTGTTATTTTTAATATTATATATTTATTGACAACATTAAATCAGAAATTCGTCCATTATTTTCGTTCATTACTTTTAGGGAGTATGCATTGAATCCATTGCTTAAGAAAATATTAATACTTGGTGCGCCAATACTATTGCGAAAACTGTTTCGAGGTAAAAACAATTTTAGGATAGCTGGTTTAATTCTTTTGGCTTTGATTTTTGGCGTATGGTTTTTTGTTCAATATCCTTTTGGCTTAAACCAGCAAAGCTCTGAGCAAGCTGCTGGTGGTGTTCACACAAATGAAGCGCAATTACCTTCTATTGAGCAATCCAACATTCGTTCACTGTTTAATGAGCAACGCTCTGGAGTGATGGTTTCTACAGTAGGTAATGTTACACGAATTCTAAAGGATGATAATGAAGGGAGTCGACATCAACGATTTTTGATTGATATTCCAGATGGGTTGTCTTTGCTCGTTGCGCATAATATTGATCTAGCCGCTAGAGTGCCGCTTCGTGTTGGTGATCAAGTTTCTATTTATGGTCAATATGAGTGGAACCATAAAGGCGGAGTATTGCATTGGACCCATCACGACCCTAATAAAAGCCATGCCGAAGGCTGGATTTTGCACAAAGGTATTAAGTATGAATAGGGAGTTGTTAAGACGATGATGCAGTTTTGGCTGTGTACTTTTGATAGCGTTTTAAGACTTTTTTAACGTAGCCTTTCGTTTCTGCATAGGGAGGGATGCCACCGTATTTTTCTACCGCATGGGGGCCTGCATTGTATGCTGCTAGGGCTAATTCAGTGTTGTCGTTAAATCTTTCTAGCATTTGACTGAAATATTTAATACCACCTCGAATATTTGAGTTAGCATTGAAAGAATCTTTCACGCCTAGTTCTTTGGCTGTAGCAGGCATTAACTGCATTAAGCCTCGTGCGCCTACGGATGAAACTGCTTTGCGATCAAAACAAGATTCAATTGCAATAATGGCTTTTACTAGATTGGGGTCTACTTCAAATGCAATTGAATAGGCTTCTATCGCATCTATGTAAGTGCTGGCGCGTTTGTCGAGTTTGGCAGCAGTCATGTTTCTGCATGAGACCACTGCAGTAGGTCGGCCGATAGTTGCCATCAGAGTGTATCTTTCCTGAGGCATTTTTCGATCCGTTATCCAGCTTGTACCATCACTTTCTTTGTATACATAAAACTCAGCTTGCAACTTCATTGGTAATATTGCGCCTAGTATGCTCGTACAAGTCATAGCGATGGCGAGCAAGCTGTATTGTGATTTGAGCATGTCAGCGATTCAGAAAAGTTAAGGTATGATTGTATCCAATAAGAATTCTTTTGATTTCCATTCTATGCAATGAATATTACCATTTATCTCGTTAGTTACGAATATAGTAGTGAGTAAAATCGCGAAATAAGTGGATTTTTAATTATTATTTCCTTAGTTGATGACTACCACTTTAGATCAAGCCATTGTTAGTGAAACTATACTTGCACCTTTGCAAGTGAAAACGATTCATAAATACTTATGTGAGCAGAGTATAAATAGTATAGGAAAGATTCATGTTTTTCCTAGTATTGAGTCTACAAATAAGTACCTACTTGGGTATGAAGCGAGTGCCAAGCAAGTGGTTATATGTTTAGCCGAGCATCAAACTCAAGGGCGTGGTCGCTACGGACACCAATGGGAATCACCTTCTGGAGTAAATGTATATTTATCCATGTCATGGCCATTACACGATACACAAAAAAAATATGATGTACTTAGTCTCTGGTTGCTATTGGCCATTGCTGAATTATTGGAAAAACATCAATTGCAAAATATTCAGCTCAAGTGGCCTAATGATATCTGTGTGCAAGGTAAAAAATTAGCCGGGGTGCTAATAGAGCGAAAGATAGGGCAAAGCAAACACAATTTGGTGATTGGGTTGGGTTTGAATGTAGCAATGTCGCTTAAAGATGATGTGAGGATTAATACACCTTGGATTGATTTACTTTCGATTAAACCGAATTGGCAGGTTTCACGCAATGAACTATCCGCGCAGTTGATAGAGATCCTCATGAATACACTCACTCATTTTGAGCAAGAGAAATTAAATGACTTGGCGGTTAGGTGGAATGATTATGACATGCTGAAAAACGAACAAGTACAGTTTCTATATGATGGAGAAATTGGAGTTGGGGAAGTTAAAGGCATTGATGAGTCGGGCCAAATTATTTTGAATATGAATGGAGAGGTTATGCATTTGCATAGCTCACAACTTAGTGAAATTAAATTAATTGGAAAACCTGAATGAAATTATTATTCGATTTAGGCAATAGCCGTTGTAAATATGCTGTGCTTGGCGAAAACGGAATCATGGAGTATGGCTACAAGAATTATGAGCCGTTTGGAAAACTTTATACTGTTAAATCATTATGCGACGCGTATGAGGCTACTAAGGTAATTATTTGTTCTGTATTAAGTGAAAAAATGAATGCAGATATATTAGAGACACTACAAAACAAGGATGGGTGTGATGTTTATTTTCTCGTGGCTGAAAAGAACAGTTTTGGGGTAGAACTTGCTTATGAGAACCCGAGCGCAATGGGGGTAGATCGTGTCGCTGCCTTGATTGCAGCAAAGGAGAAGTATTCAGGTAGCACTTGTGTTGTGGACTGTGGTACTGCAATAACAATTGATGTGCTGAATGCAAGTGGAGCTCATCAGGGTGGGGTTATATTTCCAGGTGAAAAAGCGATGCGAAAAGGTCTTTTAGAATGCACAAGAATCACCTGTGATGATGCTGAAGTAGAGTTTAATGCGCATGCAAGTTCAACTGAGCAAGCCATTTATACTGGTTGTGTTAGTGCGGTTGCAGGTGGAATTGAATATGCTATAAAGAAGATGTCATCAAATAACGATGGTTTTGATCAAATCGTATTTACGGGTGGGAATGCTGAAGGCGTTAAGGGTCATGTGGATCTGCAAGCGCAAATCGAGCCCACGTTTGTTTTAGATGGTCTAAAGATTGTAGCTGAGAATATATAAAGAGATTATTAAACGAATATGCGCTCGTTATTTATATTATTACTTGTTGTAAATATTAGTTACTTGGTGTGGGGGGTGGCTTTTTCAGAAAAAGCTGAAACTGTGCCCGTATTTGTTCAGCCGGAAGGTGTACAAACTCTAACTTTACTGAGCGAAACTCAAATCGTAGCTTCAGTAACAAACGAAGTAAAAAAAGTATCTGATACAAATAAACCAATATTAAATGAAACTGAGAGTGCTGATAAGGCGCCTCTAGTGTCAAGAAGTTGTTACACCTTGGGCCCGATATTGGATGATAAGGATGTAAAAAAGCTAGAACAAAAATTACAACAGAATGGTATTACAGCTAAACGTAAATCAATTACTGGTAAAGAGCCAAAATCTTACTGGGTATATTTTCCTCCAGAAAAATCTATGCAAGATGCAAAAGCTATAGTGAATCAATTACAAATTGCTGAGGTGGATGACTACTTTATTGTTCGTAAAGGCGAATACACTCATGCCATTTCGTTAGGGCTCTATAATGGATATCGTCGAGCAAAAATTAGACTAAGAAAGCTGAAGAAGCTCGGGTTTAATGCCAAAGTTCAAACTCGCTATCATGATGTAACGCGTCACTGGTTAGATTTTCAAGAAAGCAGCGCAAAACCACTTAAGGATAGTATTTGGAATAAAATTGATGAGGATAATCCGCTACAAAAAATAGCCCGGCCATGTGTCGATCCGCTACCTAGCAATTCATAAAAAAACAATGCGAAGGAACATGGAGCCACCTGTCAGATTCGAACTGACGACCTACTGATTACAAATCAGTTGCTCTACCAACTGAGCTAAGGTGGCTTGACAAGAAAAGGGGTGAATATTGCCTTTGCGGCGTTTACAAATCAAGGCTTTGTAAAAAGATATGCTACCAACAATATTTCTGCTATTAGTTTACTCAATACTTTGGATTGAATGCTACCATTTACCTAACAAAATCGTGCATTCAGGAAGCTTATGTATAGGATCGTGTTAAAAAGAATAGCTGCTATTATTCTATCGGGGCTGTTTGGTTTATTTGTCGCTTGTGCAAGCACAAAAGTTGATGATGAAAATGCTTTAACTACGATTGACGCAGGTCCGCTTGATGGTATCTGGACAGGCGAATTCGATATTCGAGGTAGAGGGCCATACGATTTCACCGCAATACACTTAAATGAAAAAGCCTATGCATATAGTTTAAAAGCGAAAGCGATGTGTGTTGGGACCTTAGCATTTGATGGAGAGCATGCAATACATAAATATATATTATTTGAATTAGATGGCGGCCCATTTGATTGGGCGACCATTACAGGAACCCTAAAAAAGAATGAGCAAAATCAAAATTTGTTGGCTTCACATTTCAAAACCTTAAATGGTGGTGATACGGGTGCGTTAGATATTGCATACAATGAAATTTATAACCAACCTTCGTCACTAGAATTAACGCAGGGAGAGTGGACGTATACGGATCGAGATAATTTGACCACAAATTTCTCCGTCGATAAGCAAGGAACGATTGTCGGCAGTGATTCAGACGGATGTGAGTTTCTTGGATATATGGATATTATAAATCCAAAGCAAAATGCTTATCGTATAAAAGTTGAGATCAAAGAATGCAGCTCGGCTAATGGTGAGTACGAAGGTGTATCTTTTATTGCAGATAGTACATTAACTGTGCAAATTGCAAATTCTCAGTACGCATTGTTCTATGCGTTCGATCGAAAATAAACATAACTTTGCTACATAAATAATCTGCGATGTCAGTCGCGAAATTTTATCCTTTTAATGGTGAGCGAGGCCGATTGCGTCTTGGTTTAAGTTCTATAGCATTTTCTGAATGGTTGCAGTACGAAAATGATTTTGCAGATAGAGTAAAAGAAAAAAAATATCTTACTCAAACTGAGGGAAAACGAGTTTTAGATGCTTTGCCAGAAAGTGTTGAGGCGCAGAAAGAGTGTTTGGGTGTATTGACAGAACATCTTCAGAAGTATCATTTAGATAAATTCGAAGTTTCAAAGGATCGCATTCTCAGTAAAGTGGAAAACTTTACTTATTTATTTTCTGAATTTGAGAAATGTCCACTTGAATTAGCAAGTTATTTGATTGCAGATGATATTTGTTTGCTCAGGGCAAGTGGAGATGATTATAAGTTAGTGGCAGCATCGGTTTGTGCGCCTACTTGGTGGGATCTGTCTGAAAAAATAGGCAAACCACTCACGAGTATTCATGCGCCGATTCCCAATCTGGAAAATAAGATTGGACGGATGATTCGACATTTCCTACAAAATTTAAAGGCTGAAGATTGTTATCAACGCTCTAATTGGTTCTTATTTACAAGCCCTAATCTTTGTGTATTTCCAAATAGCTTTGATTTTTATACTGAGATGACTGGAGTCGATTTAGAAAATATCGAAACAAAATTATTCTTACGCAGTGAAAGACAAACTTTTCGCAGACTGAAAAATACAAAGCATATTGCATTTGGTATCAAGGTTTACGTTGAGCCAATAAGTATTGTTAAAGAGCATCCTGCGATAGCTGAAGACTTAATGACTGCACTTAATACAATGAATAGTGAGCAAAAGAATGGTTTGGGGATTAACTTTGTAGAGAAGCCGCTAGCTGCTTATTTACATCAGGCGTTAGAAGCTTAGGTAATTAACCGGAAAGTGTTTCGCCTCGTCCGATAGCATAGTATTTAAAACCAAGTTGTTGCATTAATCCGGGTTCATATAGGTTGCGTCCATCAAAAACGACCGGATGTGAAAGTGATTTTTTTATCGCCTCAAAATTAGGGCTTTTAAATTCACTCCATTCAGTAACTAACGCGAGGGCATCTGCATTTTCGAGGGTTTCATCTTTCTCATCACATAGCGTAAGTGCAGGATGATCAGCATAGATGCGTCTACACTCATCCATCGCAACAGGGTCATAAGCTTGTACAGTTGCACCTGCTTCCCATAAAGCTTCCATTAATACTCGACTAGAAGCTTCGCGCATGTCGTCGGTGTTTGGTTTGAAAGCAAGTCCCCAAAGCGCAATGACTTTATTTTTTAGATTGCCATTGAAATAGTTATTGATTTTATTAAACAGCACTTGTTTTTGATTTTGGTTAACTTGATCAACTGCAGCAACCAGTGTGGGTTCATAATCAGCATCTTTAGCGATATGCTGAAGTGCTTTTACGTCTTTAGGAAAACAAGAACCTCCATAACCACAGCCCGGATAAATAAATTGATAACCGATACGTGGATCGGAACCAATACCTAAGCGAACTTCTTCAATGTCAGCACCTAAACGCTCAGCAATATTTGCTAGTTCGTTCATAAAACTAATTTTAGTTGCTAAAATAGCGTTGGCGGCATACTTGGTAAGTTCTGCAGAAGCTGGTTCCATGAAATGCATGCGATCACGACTACGGTTGAAGGGTGCGTAAAGCGCACGCATTAGTTCTGCTGTGCGTGGATTTTTTTCAACTCCTACGATAATACGATCTGGCTTCATAAAGTCTTCGATCGCAGCGCCTTCTTTTAAAAATTCAGGGTTTGAGACGACGTCATATTCTAACGATACATCTCTTTTTTCTAATTCGCCTCTAACAGCATTGGAAACTTTTTCAGCAGTACCAACCGGAACTGTGGATTTATTGACAATAATTTTATATTCATCCATGCCTTGGCCGATGGTCTCAGCCACTTTTAATACGTGTTGTAAATCAGCGGAGCCATCTTCATCGGGCGGTGTGCCGACAGCAATAAATTGAAACAAGCCGTGTTGAATACCTTCTTCGGCATCTAGGGTAAAATCAATTCGTGTTGCTTCCACGTTAGTTTGAATGAGTTCTTGCAATCCTGGCTCATGGATTGGAACAATGCATTGCTTAAGCTTTTTAATTCTATCTGCATCGATATCCACGCATAGAACATTATTGCCAACTTGAGCTAAACAAGCTGCAGTTACTAAGCCTACATAGCCAGAACCATAAATTGTTACATTCATTTTTGAGAGAGCTATTGATTAAAAAATTTACCTGTAGCCAATGAGTAATTGTTGGCAGGATTCTGAATGCTAACGTAATCGTTTTACGGACGCTTAACAATGCATTTAGCTACCAGCGTGTAATTTTTTAGTTTGAATTACCTACTCGATCACAATATTGACAGCTAACTGTAGAGTCGAGCAAAATGCTTTGCCCTGGAGGGGTGGCCGAGTGGTTAAAGGCGACGGACTGTAAATCCGTTCTCTCTGAGTACGCTGGTTCGAATCCAGCCCCCTCCACCATTTTTATCACATACCAAGACATAGGAAATCTATGTCTTGGTATGTGATAAAAATATTTAGAGATGGTACGGTTTGAACCTGGTATCGCAGGGCGATCATTAGTTTGCGTGTAATACGCCACACGCAAGGGTGGTTCGACAAATTGGCAGGAAAGCTAATTTGCACAGACGAAGTCTGCCTGCAAGCGAGCGACATGGATGTAGCGAGTAAAATTTGTTGGGAACAAATTTGAACGTTGCGGTAAAACTGCGACGGCCTGAAGGGTGAAGGGCAAGGATAGCCCGGAGTAATCCAGCTTTTGTTTTTTCTATTCTTACGCGGGTGTAGTTCAATGGTAGAACCTCAGCCTTCCAAGCTGATGATGTCGGTTCGATCCCGATCACCCGCTCCAACGGTTTGCAGGAAAAATACGATATGCAAGCCTGCTAAGGTCTACATGAAAAGCTCTCAAGGCCTGTGCTATGTCTAATTTTTTTGGGCCTACACCAAAATACCTGCACGATCTTTTTTTATACTAGAGATTTATTGGTTTGCAGGTGTGGAAGTAAATAATATCTCATCTCAATTTCGGCGCACGAATTTAGCGCATACAAAAGTTAAAAAGCTTGTCATTCAAATTACCAACCTAGCTACCCCAATCGCACTACTAAAATAGTGCTGCAACAGATAATTTCAACGTTTACAATGCGCTCAATATTTATTTGCCCACATAGCTCAGTTGGTAGAGCACATCCATGGTAAGGATGAGGTCGTCAGTTCAATTCTGACTGTGGGCTCCATTAAAAATTTGTTAGTGAATTGGCTACTGAATCGAGGTCATAGAGGTAAAAGAAAATGTCGAAAGAGAAGTTTGAGCGTAATAAACCGCATGTGAATGTAGGCACGATTGGTCACGTGGATCATGGTAAGACCACGTTAACGGCGGCGTTAACCAAAGTCATGGGCGAGACCCACGGAGGCGAATTCAAAGCCTATGACCAAATCGACAACGCTCCTGAAGAACGTGAACGCGGCATCACCATTGCCACCGCCCACGTCGAATACGAAAGCCCCAATCGACACTACGCCCACGTCGACTGTCCCGGACACGCCGACTACGTAAAGAACATGATCACCGGTGCGGCCCAAATGGACGGCGCCATCCTTGTCGTGAGTGCTGCAGACGGTCCCATGCCTCAAACGCGTGAACACATTCTACTCGCCAGACAAGTAGGCGTACCCTACATCCTCGTCTACATGAACAAAGCCGACCAAGTCGACGACGCCGAACTCCTCGAACTCGTTGAAATGGAAATTCGTGACCTTCTTTCTACCTACGAATTCCCAGGCGACGACACTCCCATCGTAACCGGATCCGCACTAAAGGCACTTGAAGGCGATACATCAGATATCGGTATTCCCTCGATCGTCAAACTCGTAGAAGAAATGGACGCCTTTATTCCCGAACCCGAACGCGCCATCGACGGCGACTTCATCATGCCCGTCGAAGACGTCTTCTCCATCTCAGGACGCGGTACCGTAGTAACCGGTCGTATCGAACGTGGCATCATCAACGTCGGTGACGAAATCGAAATCGTTGGCATCAAAGACACCACCAGCACCACCTGTACCGGAGTCGAAATGTTCAGAAAACTACTCGACCAAGGCCAAGCCGGAGACAACGTCGGCGTACTACTACGTGGCACCAAACGCGACGAAGTCGAACGTGGCCAAGTCCTATGTAAACCTGGCAGCATCACCCCACACACCAAATTCGAAGCCGAAGTCTACATCCTCAGCAAAGAAGAAGGCGGACGCCATACCCCATTCTTCAATGGCTATCGTCCCCAGTTCTACTTCAGAACCACCGACGTAACCGGCGCATGTGAACTTCCCGAAGGCACCGAAATGGTCATGCCGGGTGACAACGTCAAGATGACCGTCTCCATGATCGCCCCGATTGCGATGGACGAAGGCTTACGCTTTGCGATTCGAGAAGGTGGACGTACGGTCGGTGCAGGAGTCGTAGCCAAGATTATAGAATAACTTTAAAAGTAAATTCAGTTACATAGAGTATTTATCAAAAGAGAAGAGTTAAGAATATGCCAGCAGGACAAACTATACGTATACGCTTAAAAGCGTTTGATCATCGATTGATTGACCGTTCCGCAAGCGAGATTGTTGAGACTGCCAAGCGTACCGGCGCAAGGGTAAAGGGTCCTATTCCATTGCCTACCAAGAAGGAGCGCTTCACAATTTTGATTTCTCCTCATGTGGATAAAAATGCTCGTGATCAATATGAGATTCGTACTCATAAACGCATTATGGATATCGTTGAGCCCACCGATAAAACCGTAGATGCTTTGATGAAACTGGATTTAGCAGCGGGCGTGGATGTGCAAATTAAGCTGAATTAATCGGCCTTATAAGTACATGTTGAATAGACGGTATTAACCGCGCAAATTTGGCTAAAAATATTGGAAAAATATAGCTTTTTGAATAGAGAAAATGGTTTTCTAACCCGCTGATTTTTGTGATAATGCACGGCTCACTATGGCCCGGCTATGAGGTAACTCATGCCGGGCCTTGGTTATCCAGGACTATAGAAATCACAATCTCAGCTCATTAGAGCAGATGAGTAGTAACGAATTATGTCATTAGGTTTAGTAGGTAAAAAAGTTGGTATGACGCGTGTCTTTACAGAGGCAGGTGTGTCAGTGCCCGTGACCGTTGTACATGCGCCTGCAAATCGGATTACTCAAGTCCGCACGCCTGATGTTGATGGTTATCACGCAGTGCAAGTGACCTATGGTGAGAAAAAAGCATCGCGAATTAACAAAGCGACAGCAGGGCAGTTTGCAAAAAACGGTGTAGCTGCGGGAAGAGGATTACGCGAATTTAGATTAGAAAAAGATGTTCCTGATACATTAAAAATAGGAACAGAATTAAACGCTACGTTATTTTCGGTTGGACAAAAAGTTTCTGTTGCGGGGATTACTAAAGGTAAAGGTTTTGCGGGCCCTGTAAAACGTCATAACTTTCATATGCAAGATGCGACACACGGCAACTCAATCTCGCATCGTGCACACGGCTCAACGGGTCAATGTCAAGATCCAGGTCGTGTATTTAAAGGCAAAAAGATGGCGGGTCAGATGGGTAATGTTCGTGTGACTACAAAGAACCTTGAAGTTGTGCAAATTGATTCGGAAAAAGATTTATTACTTATCAAAGGTGCAGTGCCTGGTGCACCTGGTGGTGACGTCATTGTTAAGCCCGTGAATGCGGAAGAAGTGAATTTGCCAACTGATGAAGTGCCTGTAGAAGAGCAACAAGAAACTGCAGATGCACCACAAGAAGACAACACCGAATCATAAAGATAAATATCATGGACCTATCACTCGCAAATTCAAAAGCAAAAGTAAAAGTATCGGATGATATTTTTGCTTGCGAATATAACGAAGATTTAGTGCATCAAGCGGTTACAGCTTATCTTGCAGGTGGGCGACAAGGTACAAAAGCTCAAAAGAGTCGTAGTGATGTGAAAGGCGGTGGTGCTAAACCATGGCGACAAAAAGGCACCGGTCGTGCACGTGCGGGTACATCAAATAGTCCTATCTGGCGTTCAGGTGGTGTTACGTTTGCGGCAAGGCCAAGAAGCTATAAACAAAAGCTTAATAAGAAAATGTTGCGCGCAGCGTATGCATCGATGTTTTCTGAATTAATTCGTCAAGAGCGCGTGCATGTAGTAGAAGATTTTTCTGTTACAGGGCCTAAGACTAAACAAGCGCTAGAGCATTTAAACAAACTTTCTATTTCTTCCGCTTTAGTGATCACCGAAGAAGCTGATAAAAATCTTTATTTATCTGTGCGTAATTTACCGCATGTGGATGTAACAGAAGTAGGTGGTTTAGATCCGGTGAGTTTGCTGAAGTATGAGCATGTTGTTGTAACTAAAGATGCGTTAGGTGCAATTGAGGAGTGGTTGCAATGAATCAAGAACGTTTAATGACTATCTTGCTGGGCCCGCATATCTCAGAGAAAACGGCAACGATTGCTGACAGAAATAATCAGCATTCTTTTAAAGTTATTCGTGGTGCAAAAAAAGAAGAAATTAAAAAAGCAGTTGAGAAATTATTTGATGTAAAAGTAGCTGCAGTTAATACCATTAATATGAAGGGTAAGCGTAAACGTTTTGGCCGCCATGCAGGCAAACGTGCAGATTGGAAAAAAGCGGTTGTGACCTTAGAAGAAGGGCACGATATTGATTTTGGTGGGTTCGAATAAATTAACGTTATGGCTATAGCAAAAGCAAAACCTACTTCCCCAGGACGCAGATTTGTAGTGCAAGTCACTACGCCTGGTTTGCATCAGGGTGGGCCTTATAAACCACTGCTAGATGAAAAGCGCAGAACGGGTGGTAGAAATAACGCTGGAAGAATCACTACACGCCATCGTGGTGGTGGCCATAAGAAACGTTATCGCGTTATTGATTTCAAGCGTAATAAAGATGAAATCACTGCAGAAGTAGAGCGTATTGAATACGATCCAAATAGAAGTGCAAACATCGCGTTATTGAAATATGCAGATGGTGAACGTCGTTACATTATTGCGCCGAAGAATTTACAGGTGAAAGATCAAATTGTTTCGGGTAATCAGGTGCCAATCAAAGTTGGCAATACTTCACCGATCAGAAATATACCTGTGGGAACAATTGTTCACTGTATTGAAATGAAAGCTGGTAAAGGTGCGCAAATGGCTAGAAGTGCTGGAGCTGCAGTGCAAATTGTCGCGCGTGAAGGAAATTATGCAACCTTGCGTTTGCGTTCAGGTGAGATGCGTAAAGTGCTATCAGATTGTCGAGCAACCATTGGTGAAGTCGGTAATGCTGAACACAACTTGCGTAAATTAGGTAAAGCAGGAGCAAAACGTTGGCGCGGTGTACGTCCAACCGTTCGTGGTGTTGCAATGAACCCAGTTGATCACCCGCATGGTGGTGGTGAAGGCAGAACTTCTGGTGGTAGACATCCAGTTTCACCTTGGGCAATGCCAACTAAAGGGTATAAGACACGTAAGAATCATCGTACAGATCGCTTGATCGTGCGTCGCAGAAATAAGAAATAAAGCATAAGAAATAATTAATTAGTTTTTTAGATAAAGTTTTTAGAGACAAAGAAAATGCCAAGATCGTTACGCAAAGGACCCTATATTGATCATCACTTGATGCAAAAGGTCGAGCAAGCTGCGGCGAATAATGATCGCAAACCAATTAAAACTTGGTCGCGCCGATCACTTGTAATCCCCGATATGGTCGGATTAACGATTGCAGTGCATAACGGGCGTCAACATGTTCCTGTTTTAGTCAGTGAAAACATGGTGGGTCACAAGCTTGGTGAATTTGCGATTACTCGAACTTTCAAAGGTCATTCTGGAGATCGTAAGGCGTAATCATTATGCAAACTTCAGCAAAATTAACGTTTATTCGTATTGCACCGCAAAAGGCACGTTTGGTTGCCGATCAGATTCGCGGTAAGAATGTGGATCGTGCTTTAGAGATTTTAAAGTTTAGCCCTAAAAAAGGCGCAGCTTTAATTAAGAAAGTGCTTGAGTCAGCGATTGCGAATGCTGAGCACAATGAAGGTGCAGATATTGACGAGCTAAAAGTTTCAAAGATTTGCGTAGATGATGGTCCTACACATCGTCGCTTTAGAGCGCGTGCAAAAGGGCGTGCAGCTAAGATTTTGAAACGTACCAGTCATATAACAGTTGAGGTTAGTGATAGTTAATTTTTAAATTATCGAGTAGTGATATGTGCGAAACCAAAACAGTAAAATATTTAACCAAAGGTGAGTGCTAAACGATGGGACAAAAAGTACATCCAACTGGAATGCGTTTAGGAATCTCCACCGACTGGACGTCGCGGTGGTATGCGGAAGGCAAAGGTTATGCAGAATTTCTACAAAGTGATTTAGAAATTAGAGAATATTTAAAGAAAAAATTATCGCAGGCATCGGTAAGTAGAATTCAAATTGATCGTCCTGCTCGAGCAGCATTTATCACCATTCATACTGCACGACCTGGCATTGTGATTGGTAAGAAAGGTGAAGAAATTGAAGCGTTACGCCATGAGGTTGCGCGAAGAACAGGATTAAATGTTAACAATGTGAAAATTAACATTGAAGAAATTCGCAAACCTGAAATTGACTCACAATTAGTTGCAGAAAGTATTGCGCAACAGTTGGAGCGCCGCATTATGTTTAGACGCGCGATGAAGCGAGCAGTGAGTAATGCAATGCGTTTAGGTGCTTTAGGTGTAAAAGTTAATGTTGGTGGTCGATTGAATGGTGCTGAGATTGCACGCAGTGAGTGGTACCGTGAAGGACGTGTACCGTTACATACATTGCGCGCCAATATTGACTACGGATTTGCAGAAGCGTTAACCACCTATGGAATCATTGGTATTAAGACTTGGATTTATAAAGGTGATGTTTTTGATCTGAATGCTAAAGAAAGCGAAGAAGATAAAAAACCCGCTACAGCAAAAACAGCTAAATCGAAAGCGAACTAATTTAAATTTAATTACAAACAATTAAGTATTCGTCATGTTACAACCAAAAAGAACAAAATTTCGCAAACAGCAGAAAGGACGTAATCGTGGCTTGGCTTTAAATGGAAATAAGGTCAGTTTTGGTGAGTATGGTTTGAAAGCTGTGTCGCGTGGGCGCATCACTGCACGCCAAATTGAAGCTGCAAGACGTGCGATGACACGTCATGTTAAGCGTGGTGGAAAAATTTGGATTCGTATTTTCCCTGATGTACCTGTCACTAAAAAACCTTTAGAGGTTAGACAGGGTAAAGGTAAAGGAAATGTTGAATATTGGGTTGCTAAGATTCAGCCTGGAAAAATGTTATATGAAATGGAAGGCGTTGATGAAGAAATTGCTCGTGAAGCCTTTCGTTTGGCAGATGCTAAATTACCTATTCGAACAGCATTTGTATCTAGAACAGTAATGTAAGAGCAAATGGCTAAGTTAGTACTATGAAAGCAGAAGAGTTAAGAGGCAAATCAGTTAAAGAGCTGAATGATGAATTGCTTGAGCTGCGAAAAGAACAGTTCAATCTGCGCATGCAAAAAGGTGTTGGCCAAGCAACACGTGTGCATCAGTTCAAATTGAATAGAAAGAATATTGCTCGCGTTAAAACAGTTATGAATGAGAAGGCTAAACAGGAAGCCTAAATCAATAATTTGGAATTTATGTATATGGTTAATTTACAAAACTTGTCATTGAGAGTTGCAAATGTCTGAAGATAAGAAGATCCGCACCCTACAAGGTAAAGTGATCAGTGACAAGATGAATAAGACGATAACCGTCTTATTAGAGCGTCAGGTTAAGCACCCTTTGTATAAGAAATACATTCGACGTTCTACAAAGTTACATGTGCATGATGAAAATAATGAGTGCTCAATTGGAGATATGGTTGCAATTCGCGAATGTCGTCCAATGTCAAAAACCAAGTCGTGGACTTTGGTTGAGATAACTGAGCGTGGTGCAGAAACCTAAGTGTGATAAGGGGTAGTTATGATTCAGATGCAAACTACGCTGGAAGCAGCAGACAACAGTGGTGCACGCAAGCTGCAGTGCATCAAAGTACTTGGTGGATCGCACCGGCGTTACGCCAGAATTGGTGACGTTATTAAAGTTAGCGTTAAAGATGCGATTCCACGTGGCAAAGTTAAAAAAGGTGAGGTGTATAACGCCGTTGTAGTGCGTACTGCTAAAGGTGTGCGCCGTACTGATGGTTCATTGATTCGTTTTGATACCAATGCGGCCGTATTGTTGAATACTCAGTTGCAACCAATTGGAACACGTATTTTTGGACCTGTTACACGCGAATTAAGAACGGAGCGTTTTATGAAAATTATTTCTTTAGCGCCAGAAGTTTTATAAAAAAAAGTATTGTAAAGAATTTATTTAAAGTAAAAGACATGCATAAGATACATAGAGGAGACGATGTCATCGTAATCGCCGGCAAAGATAAAGGCCGACGTGGCACTGTGCTTAAAGTGCTAGATGACCAGCGTGTCGTTGTGGAAAGCATCAATATTGCTAAGAGGCATCAAAAGCCAAACCCAAATGCAGGTATTGCAGGTGGGATTGTGGATCGTGAAATGCCAATTGATGTTTCCAATGTAATGATTTTTAACCCGTCTACGAACAAAGGCGATCGTGTTGGCTTTAAGATTCTTAAAGACAATAAAAAAGTTCGTTACTTTAAGTCTAACGGCGAAGTAGTTGACGTTTAAAGATTAAGATTTGAGATTAATATAATGACACCGCGTCTACAAGAATACTATAACAACACTGTTCGAGATCAGCTTAAAGAAAAGTTTGGTTTCAAGAATGTTATGCAAGTACCACGCATTGAAAAAATTACACTCAATACTGGTATGGGTGAAGCAGTGCGTGACAAAAAACTAATTGAAAAAGTAGTTGCTGATATGGAGCAAATTGCTGGTCAAAAAGTTGTAGTCACTAAGGCAAAAAAATCAATTGCGGGATTTAGTATTCGCGATAACTATCCAATCGGTTGCAAAGTTACATTACGCAAAACGCGTATGTATGAGTTTTTAGATCGATTGATCAATATTGCGATCCCTCGCATACGTGATTTTCGAGGGCTTAATGGCAAAGCTTTTGATGGGCGTGGAAATTATAGTCTTGGTATTACCGAGCAGATTATTTTTCCTGAAATTGATTACGACAAAATTGATGCGATTCGTGGAATGGACATTGCGATTACCACGAGTGCAAAAACAGATGAAGAAGCTAAGGCATTGTTAGAAGCCTTCAGTTTCCCCTTTAGAAAATAAACGAATAGTAACGAGAGATCTAATTTATGGCTAAGCTTTCAATGGTTGCTCGCGACGTGAAACGTGAAAAAGTCGTGCGTCGATATGCTACAAAACGTGCTGAATTGAAGGCAATTATTAAAAGCCCTACAAGCAGCTACGAAGAGAAAGAAGCGGCAGTGTTAAAACTGCAAAAGCTACCTAAGAATGCTAGCCCTGTGCGTATGCGAAACCGATGTAATTTAACCGGACGACCTAAAGGCTATTACCGCAAATTTGGTCTTGGTCGTAATAAATTGCGTGAAGCGGCAATGCGAGGCGATGTTCCAGGTTTGGTTAAAGCCAGCTGGTAATAAAAAGTAAGGAATTATTATGAGTATGAGCGATCCCATTTCCGATATGTTAACGCGTATTCGTAATGGACAAAGTGCGAATAAGGTGACTGTCGAAATTCCTGCTTCGAAAGTTAAAAAAGCAATCGCTAGTGTGCTTAAAGATGAAGGTTTTATAGAAGACTTTGCTGTGAATGAAGAAGGTGCAAAGGCAACTATCATTGTAACGCTTAAGTATTATATGGGTGAGCCTGTGATTTCTAAACTGAAACGAGTGAGTCGCCCAGGTTTGCGTATCTATAAGAGTGTAGATGAATTGCCACGTGTCATCGGTGGGATGGGTGTTGCAATTATTTCAACCTCTAATGGTGTAATGAGTGATCGCGCTGCACGTGCTGCAGGGCGCGGTGGTGAAGTGTTATGTACCGTTGAATAGATTAGTCGAATAAATTAAGAGAACGAAAAGTATTTAAATAATTATGTCACGAGTCGCGAGTCAACCTGTTGTTGTGCCATCTGGAGTGAATGTAAAACTCAATGGCCAGCATTTAGCCGTTAAAGGTTCAAAAGGTGAAATGTCTATGGACATTCACGATGACGTAGTTGTTGAGCACAATGATAGTGAAATTAATGTGCTTGTAGAAAAGAGTAAGAACATAGCTATGGCAGGAACTATGCGAGCATTGATCAATAATTTAGTGGTTGGTGTAAGTAATGGTTTTGAGAAAAAGTTAGAGCTTGTTGGAGTGGGTTATCGTGCCCAGGCTAAAGGTAAAACTTTGAATTTAAATTTGGGTTTCTCACACCCTGTAGATTATCCAGTGCCTGAAGGGGTAAAAATTGAAACTCCTAGCCAGACTGAAGTTGTGGTGAGTGGTTCTGATAAACAAAAAGTAGGCCAAGTGGCTGCTGAGATTAGAGCCTTTAGACCACCTGAGCCATACAAAGGCAAAGGTGTAAAGTATGCAGACGAGCGCATTGTTCGTAAGGAAGCTAAGAAGAAGTAAGCCGGTATGAGTAATAGTAAAACAACGTCAAGATTACGCAGAGCACGAAAAACTCGCAGTAAAATTGCTGAGCTAAATGCACATCGTTTATGTGTACACCGTACTTCTAAGCATATTTATGCTCAAGTAATTGCACCTACTGGCGATCAAACATTAGTTGCGGCCTCATCTGTGGAGCCCGAAGTGCGCGGTGCTGTTAAATACAGTGGCAATGTTGATGCAGCTAAAGCGGTAGGCGAAAAAATTGCACAACGCGCAAAAGATAAAGGTATTGAAACAGTTGCTTTTGATCGATCGGGTTTTAGATATCACGGTCGTGTTAAGGCACTTGCTGTGGCTGCACGAGAAGCAGGCCTCAAGTTTTAACTAGATAGTTTAATTAAGTAATAAAGAATAACGAAGGCTAATAAATATGGCTGCAAATGAACCCGCAAGAATATCAGACGGTCTTGAAGAAAGATTAGTCTCAGTAAACCGTGTGGCCAAAGTTGTGAAAGGTGGTCGTCAATTTGGTTTTACTGCATTAACGGTTGTGGGTGATGGCAATGGTAAAGTGGGCGTAGGATACGGTAAAGCACGTGAAGTGCCTTTGGCAATTCAAAAAGCAATGGAAAAAGCGCGTAAAGATATGGTTCAAGTGCCCATTAAAGAAGGCACTTTATATTATCCAATCGTTGGCATTCATGGCGCTGCGAAGGTGTTTATGCAGCCAGCTTCAGTCGGTACAGGAATTATTGCCGGTGGTGCGATGCGTGCCGTATTTGAAGTCGTGGGTGTTAAGAACGTTTTATCAAAATGTATTGGTTCAAGAAATCCAATTAACGTGGTGAAAGCGACAATCAATGCATTAAACAAAATGCAATCACCTGATTATATCGCTGCAAAACGTGGCAAAACAGTTGAAGAAGTATTGTCATAGATAATATTTAAGTATGAGTAAGCAGTTAAAAGTAACACTAGTAAAAAGTTTAAATGGCCGTCTAGCGGCACATAAAGCTTGTGCGCGTGGATTGGGAATTCGCCGCATTCATAATCCAGTGAATGTTATCGATACTCCAGAAAATCGCGGCATGATCAATAAGATTAGTTACATGCTTAAAGTCGAAGAAGCCTAAGGGATTACTTGAAAGATTAACAGTAAAGATTAAAGAACCATGAATTTAAATTCATTAAAACCAGCCGAAGGAAGTCGCCCTAATCGCAAACGTGTGGGTCGTGGTATGGGTTCGGGTTCAGGTAAAACCTGTAGTCGTGGACACAAAGGCCAGCATTCTCGTTCTGGTGGTTACCACAAGGTCGGTTTTGAAGGCGGTCAAATGCCTTTGCAGAGACGCTTACCTAAAGTAGGTTTTCGTTCTCGCAAAGCGCCATTAACTGCAGAACTTAGACTACATGAGCTTGAATTAGTAGAAGAAGATGTTATTGATTTAGATGCGTTGAAAGACGCAAAGCTTGTGCCTGCAGTAACGAAAAAAGTAAAAGTGATTCAATCAGGAAAAATTGAAAAGGCAGTTAAAACCAAAGGTTTGAATTTTACTGCCGGTGCAAAAAAAGCCGTTGAAGCTGCCGGAGGCACGATAGAAGAATAATGTCACGTGCAGCTGCTAATGTAGGTTCTCTTGCAGGCTTAGGTCAAGTTACCGAGCTACGTAAGCGTTTATTGTTTGTATTGTTTGCGTTAATTGTATACCGCATCGGTACTTTTATTCCTGTGCCTGGAATTGATCCAGGGGCAATGTCTAGATTTTTTGACCAGCAAAGCAGCACGATTCTGGGAATGTTTAATATGTTTTCCGGTGGAGCACTTGAGCGCCTGAGTATTTTTGCCTTAGGTATCATGCCTTACATTTCTGCTTCCATCATTATGCAGTTAATGAGTGCGGTGCTGCCTTCACTTAAAGAGTTAAAAAAAGAAGGTGAGGCAGGTAGAAGAAAGATTACCCAATACACACGATACGGTACTTTGTTTCTCGCAACCTTTCAGGCTATCGGTGTATCCATTGCATTGCAGAACCAGCAAATTGCATTGTCTCCTGGTATAGGTTTTATGTTTACCGCTACGATCTCGTTAGTCACTGGTGCAATCTTTTTAATGTGGTTAGGTGAACAGATTACAGAATATGGAATCGGAAATGGTATTTCGATCATTATTTTTGCTGGGATTGTGGCAGGCTTGCCTTCAGCAATTGGTGGAACGTTAGATTTGGTTTCACAAGGTGCTATGAGTGAAGGTTTTGCATTGTTTTTATTCCTAATGGCAATTTTGGTCACTGCATTTGTGATTTTTGTAGAGCGTGCACAACGGCGCATTACAGTTAACTATGCACGTCGGCAACAAGGTAGAAAGATGTATGCGGCACAATCTACACACCTACCTTTGAAATTAAATATGTCTGGGGTAATTCCGCCTATTTTTGCTTCAAGTATTATTTTATTTCCGGCCACGTTATTACAGTGGACCAGCAGTGCGGAAGGTGGTTTTTCGTGGTTGAATAAGATTGCTACGGCAATTTCCCCCGGCCAGCCTTTATATGTGATGCTTTATGCGTTAGCGATTGTGTTTTTCTGCTTCTTTTACACTGCAATTGTTTTTGATTCACGCGAGACGGCTGATAATTTAAAGCGTTCAGGCGCCTTCATTCCGGGTATTCGTCCAGGTGATCAAACTGCGCGTTATATTGATTCAGTACTCACTCGTTTAACTGCGGTGGGTGCAATTTATATTACTTTGGTGTGTTTATTGCCAGAGTTTCTTATTTTGAAATTTGGAGTGCCGTTTTATTTTGGTGGTACTTCATTGTTAATTATTGTTGTAGTGGTGATGGATTTTATGGCGCAGGTACAAGCCCATTTAATGTCTCATCAATACGAAGGTTTGATGAAAAAAGCGAATCTGAAAGGTTCGGGTCGTAGTTCAGCTCGTTAGCGAGAGACTGTTAAAGGTAGTGTTATGAAAGTACGAGCATCGGTTAAAAAAATGTGTCGCAATTGTAAGGTGATACGCCGTAATGGTGTAGTGCGTGTGATCTGTAAAGATCCACGACACAAACAGCGACAAGGTTAAGAGTTAGGTAAAAAGGCAAGAATAAATGGCACGTATAGCAGGAATTAATGTACCGGTACATAAGCATACCGTGATTGCGTTGACTTCAATTTATGGGATTGGTCGTACCTTGTCTTCTAAAATTTGTGAAGGTGCAAATATTTCGCCTGATGTAAAGATTAAAGATCTTAGCGAAGATGAAGTAGGCAGGTTACGTACTGAAGTTGCAAAGTATCGTGTTGAAGGTGACTTGCGTAGAGAAATTACTGTAAATATTAAACGATTAATGGATCTTGGTACGTACCGAGGCATTCGTCATCGTCGTGGCTTACCACTACGAGGGCAACGTACACGTACTAATGCGCGTACACGTAAAGGCCCCAGAAGACCTATAAAAAGATAGGACCAATTAAGAGGTAAAACTTAAAGAGTTAAAAAAATTTTATTATGGCTAAAACCCCTACAAGAACACGAAAAAAAGTAAAACGCGTTGTTACTGACGGTGTTGCACACGTGCATGCATCTTTTAACAACACGATTGTTACGATCACTGATCGTCAAGGTAATGCATTATCTTGGGCAACTTCGGGTGGCTCAGGTTTTCGTGGTTCGCGTAAAAGTACACCCTTTGCAGCGCAGGTGGCAGCAGATCGTGCAGGACAAGCTGCACTTGAATATGGCTTGAAGAATTTAGAAGTACGTATTAAAGGACCAGGACCAGGTCGTGAATCTGCAGTTCGTGCATTGCACGCTGTGGGTTATAAAATTACTAATATAAACGACATTACACCCATTCCACACAATGGTTGTCGTCCTCCGAAAAGACGCCGTGTGTAGAGGTTAAAGTTATGGCACGTTATTTAGGACCAAAATGTAAATTAAGTCGTCGCGAAGGCACTGACCTGATGTTAAAGGGTCGTGCAAGACCGCTTGATAGTAAATGTAAAATTGACAAACAGCCTGGACAACATGGTGATAAACGTGGTCGTCCATCGAACTATGGTATGCAATTGCGTGAAAAACAAAAGTTGCGTCGCATCTATGGTGTATTAGAGCGTCAGTTTAGAAATTATTATAAGAAAGCCTCTAAAATTAAGGGCTCAACCGGTGAGAACTTGCTTCAATTATTAGAATGCAGATTAGATAATGTTCTTTATCGTATGGGGTTTGGTGTAACTCGAGCAGAGTGTCGTCAACTCATTAGTCACAAGGCCATTACAGTTAACGGAGGGGTTGTAAATATTCCTTCTTATCATGTATCGCCAAGTGATGTAGTTGAAGTTCGAGAAAAGTCTAAGAAACAGTTGCGTATTCAAGACGCATTAAATACGGCTGAACAACTTGGTTTACCGGAATGGGTTGAGGTAGATATTAAAAAAATGCAGGGCACTTTTAAGTCAGTGCCGGAGCGTGGTGATTTACCACCAGATATCAATGAGTCACTCGTGGTCGAGTTGTATTCTAAGTAATCGCTAAATAGTAATTGTAGTTTTAAAGAGGTTTTATCAATGGTAGCAGCAAATGAATTACTAAAGCCTAGAGTTGTCGATGTTCAGGTAACAGATGAATGTCATGCAAAAGTTGTACTTGAGCCGCTTGAGCGTGGTTTTGGGCATACTCTTGGCAATGCACTGCGCCGAATTTTGCTTTCGTCTATTCAAGGTTGTGCAGTAGTAGAAGCCCAAATAGATGGCGTATTACATGAATACACTGCAATTGAAGGTGTACAGGAAGATGTCGTTGATATCTTGTTAAACCTCAAGGGGGTTGCGGCAGTGATGCATAATAAAAATGAAGCTTTGCTCACTTTGCATAAAACGGGTCCTGGTGTAGCAACGGCTGCAGATATTGAGGCGGATCATGATGTAGAAATTATCAATAAGGATCATGTAATTGCCCATTTGACTGAGCAAGGCACACTAAACATGACGCTTAAGATCTCTAAAGGTCGTGGTTATCAGCCTGCCACGCAAAGAAGAAATGAAGATGACCGTGCAATAGGTTCTTTATTATTAGATGCTAGCTTTAGCCCTGTTCGCAAAGTAGCGTATTCTGTGGATAGTGCGCGTGTAGAACAGCGTACTGACTTGGATAAACTGATTGTTGATCTTGAAACTAATGGTACAGTAGATCCTGAAGAGACTATTCGTAAGGCTGCTGGAATTTTACAACAACAGCTTTCAGTATTTGTCGATCTGCAAGGGGATGAGCAAGTTGAACAAGAGAAGACTGAAACAGAGATCGATCCGATCTTGGTGCGTCCTGTAGACGATCTAGAGTTAACGGTTCGTTCTGCAAACTGTTTGAAAGCAGAAAATATTTACTACATTGGTGATCTTATTCAACGTACTGAAGTTGAATTATTAAAAACACCAAACTTAGGTAAGAAATCTTTAACAGAAATTAAAGATGTATTAGGTACTCATGGATTATCATTAGGTATGCGCTTAGAAAACTGGCCACCTGCAAATTTACGTGAAGAGCGTAAAGTAATTATTTAATTTGGCTGCAGAGTTTAGAATAGGAAAGTAAAGTGAGACATCGTAAATCAGGTCGACAACTTAATCGTAATAGTTCTCATCGTAAAGCGATGATGAGCAATATGGCGACCTCATTATTTTCACATGAAGTGATTCGTACTACTTTGCCTAAAGCAAAGGAGTTGCGTCGTTATGCAGAACCTTTAATTACGTTGGCCAAAGATGATAGCGTAGCAAAAAGACAACTGGCTTTTTCACGCTTACGTGATAAAGCAGCAGTGGGTAAATTATTTTCTGAATTAGGGCCACGATATAAAGAGCGCCCTGGTGGCTACACGCGCATTCTTAAATGCGGCTTTCGCCCAGGTGATAATGCCCCCATGGCACTTGTTGAACTCGTGGATCGTCCTATCGAAGAATAGAAATTTATAAATATTTATAAAAAAGCCAGGTTTATCCTGGCTTTTTTGTGTCCATTTAGTTTTTAACTGATGCTGTACAAATTGTGATCTATTGCACAATATTTTCTGTTATTAGATTTACATATCAATAAATCAATTAGTTACTGAGCGAATTCAATATTAATAATTTATATAACGACTATTCAATGGTGGGTAATAAGGTAGAATTGGAAAATAAAAATTTATGGGTTGGTCATGAATTTATTTTCAAAATTCAAATTAGTTGGAATTCTTCTCATGCTTTGTGGTGGCAATGTATTTGCTGCTGATTTACTTGTTCCTTCTCAATATTCAACGATTCAAGCTGCAATTAATGCAGCAAACACTGGGGATCGAGTTCTAGTAGCGCCTGGAACGTATATCGAAAATATTAATTTTAATGGGAAGGGGATAGTTGTGACCAGCTCACAAGGACCTAACATAACAGTAATAGATGGAAATCAAGCAGGTCCTGTCGTTACATTTGATTCTGATGAAGATAATAGTTCTAGTATTTCAGGGTTTACTATAAGAAATGGGAGAGCATCACCTGAGAATACTGGTGGAGGAGTAGTAATTGAGCGAGCATCACCGATTGTTGAAAATAACATTATTACTGAGAATATTTTTGGTGGCAGGGCGCTAGCGGTATATATAGATAGTGGCGCTGCTATTTTTCGCAATAATCGAGTAATCGACAATATCGGTTTCATATCTTCAGGAAACTTTGGCGGGGCAATTACAGTCTTTGGGAGCTCTGGTGCAGAAATAACAAATAATATTATAGTTGGAAATTCAATTTCTAATGCAGGAGTTTTAAGCGGAGCGATATCCCTTGTAACACTTTCGTCTTTAAAAGTAGAAGGTAACTATATTGCAGATAATACATCTAATATAGCAGGCGGTGGAATTGCTGCTTGGGGAAGTGACTACCAAATCATTAATAATATTATTGTTAGAAATAATGCAATATTTAAAGGTGGTGGTATTTACGTTAGAGGTTTTACTAATCCCTCAGGTAATCAACCACTAATTTCAAATAATACATTAATTGATAATACTGCAATGATGGGAAGTCAGATCCATATTGAACCTGGAAATAGTAATGATATTGAACCAGCTATTTTAAATAATATTCTTTTTCACACTGACAACGTTGTATCGGTATATTGTGAAGACCCTAATAATTATTGGTCACTGCTGTTATTTAATAATAACGTTTTTAGTAATTCGGGAAGTTTATATGGTGGAAATTGTACTGATCAGACAGGTTTAAACGGAAATATTTCAACAGACCCGCTGTTTGCAAACACTTTGAATGATGATTTTCATCTAACAGCGTCTTCAGCCAGTATTGATTCTGGTGATAATACTAACCCTAATTTGCCCGTTACTGATTTTGATGGGAGCGCTAGAGTGTTAGATGGTAACAGTGACACTATAGTTACAATCGACCAAGGTGCATATGAATTTAATCCTAATGGTTTGCTTAAATTTGGATCAAGCGGTTTTAATGTTAATGAAAATTCATCAACTATAACAATCGACGTTTGTCGTATTGGTGGAACAACAGGTGATGTTTCTGCAACGTTTTCTACATCAGACGGAACCGCAATTGAAGGTGTACATTATGTAATATCTACTGGATCCATCATGTTTTCTGATGGAGAATCTGGATGTAAAACATTCGCTGTAACCATTATTGATAATCAACTATTAAGCCAAGATGTTACGTTCAATGTTGGGCTGGATAATCCTATCGGAGGGGCAACCATATCAACCCAAAGTAATGTAGAGGTCAAAATTATTGATAATGAAGTAGATTTATCCCTATCAAAAGATACTAGCCAAACTGATGTGTCTGTAGGTGAAGACATTACTTATGACATGATTGTTTCGAACAATCAAACATCGAATGCTCAAGATGTTGTAGTTACAGACATTCTTTCTTCTAGTCTTGATTTTGTATCTGCAACACCAAGTCAAGGTTCATGTAGTGGAACCACTACTATTACATGTAATTTAGGTAATATCGTAGCTGGTGACTCTGCAACAATTACATTAGTAGTTACTGGTAATATAGCAGGGAGTATTGATAATACTGCAAATGTTTCAGTCAATGGAAATGACATAGATGCGTCTAATAATAGTGATTCTGCTACTGTAACTGTTAATGCTCTCCCAGCAGCAGTCGAACTATTTCCTCTTATTCCTGGCACTACATTTAATTATTTAGTTAATTCTTCGTTTCAAGAAACAGAAACTGTGTTACCACAAAGTGCTTTTAATGGTGTTCAAGCATTTGGTGTAAGAGATAATGAAGGTGATATTGAATATTACACCAATGATGTAAACGGGTTACTGGATTATGGGTCGTTTGATACTGTTGATGGGCAGATAAGCACCGTTTCCCCTCCTGTTAAATTTTTAGAAGCACAACCTTTAATTGGTGAAGTGATTAATCAAACTGGAACATTTACTTTATTTGATCCAATCAATGGTTCATTTCCATTAGATTATACATTCTCATCAACAGTTCAAGGCCTTGAAACAATTACAGTTCCACTTGGTACATATGAAGCTTTAAAAGTTGATCTCTTTATAGAGGTAAGTGGATTTATTAACGGTGTTTTCGTAACTTCAACTCAAACAAGCTCATCGTGGTTAGCGCTTGGAATTGGAGAAATTCGTGCGGTTACAACTTTAGATGGTGTTACAGATACAAGAGAACTTATTTCTATAGTTAAACCACCCCAAATCACCTCACCGACAGCGGGAAGCACGTTAAGTGGATCGAGCATGCAAATTGATTGGAATGCGAATGGTACCAGTCCTCAACAATGGGCCGTGACAGCAGGCCCGAGTGCGAACACGTATACATTTGGCAACTCTGGTGCGGTGCCGGGGAATGCGAGTAGTGCGACATTTAATAGTTTTCCCACCAATGGTCAACCGGTGTTTATTCAACTATGGAACCAAGTGAATGGAATATGGAGTGTGGTCGATGAAATACAAGTGACAGCATTTAATGCACCGAGCATGGATCCTCAAATTACCAGTCCGACAGCGGGAAGCACGTTAAGTGGATCGAGCATGCAAATTGATTGGAATGCGAATGGTACCAGTCCTCAACAATGGGCCGTGACAGCAGGCCCGAGTGCGAACACGTATACATTTGGCAACTCTGGTGCGGTGCCGGGGAATGCGAGTAGTGCGACATTTAATAGTTTTCCCACCAATGGTCAACCGGTGTTTATTCAACTATGGAACCAAGTGAATGGAATATGGAGTGTGGTCGATGAAATACAAGTGACAGCATTTAATGCACCGAGCATGGATCCTCAAATTACCAGTCCGACAGCGGGAAGCACGTTAAGTGGATCGAGCATGCAAATTGATTGGAATGCGAATGGTACCAGTCCTCAACAATGGGCCGTGACAGCAGGCCCGAGTGCGAACACGTATACATTTGGCAACTCTGGTGCGGTGCCGGGGAATGCGAGTAGTGCGACATTTAATAGTTTTCCCACCAATGGTCAACCGGTGTTTATTCAACTATGGAACCAAGTGAATGGAATATGGAGTGTGGTCGATGAAATACAAGTGACAGCATTTAATGCACCGAGCATGGATCCTCAAATTACCAGTCCGACAGCGGGAAGCACGTTAAGTGGATCGAGCATGCAAATTGATTGGAATGCGAATGGTACCAGTCCTCAACAATGGGCCGTGACAGCAGGCCCGAGTGCGAACACGTATACATTTGGCAACTCTGGTGCGGTGCCGGGGAATGCGAGTAGTGCGACATTTAATAGTTTTCCTACCAATGGGCAACCGGTGTTTATTCAACTATGGAACCAAGTGAATGGAATATGGAGTGTGGTCGATGAAATACAAGTGACAGCATTTAATGCACCGAGCATGGATCCTCAAATTACCAGTCCGACAGCGGGAAGCACGTTAAGTGGATCGAGCATGCAAATTGATTGGAATGCGAATGGTACCAGTCCTCAACAATGGGCCGTGACAGCAGGGCCGAGTGCGAACACGTATACATTTGGCAACTCTGGTGCGGTGCCGGGGAATGCGAGTAGTGCGACATTTAATAGTTTTCCTACCAATGGGCAACCGGTGTTTATTCAACTATGGAACCAAGTGAATGGAATATGGAGTGTGGTCGATGAAATACAAGTGACTGCAGATACATTATTTATCGGTCAATTTAATGTGAGTGGCTTACAAACAGATACAGGTTGTCAAGATCCTGCTGATAATGGCACTTCGAGTTACACCGGCATATTTAATGTGGCAAGTCAATCTGGTAATTCTTTTGTTGGAACACTAAATATTCTAACAATTGATGGAGTACCTTTATTTGGCACAGGTGTTACAGCTAGTGGTCCATTTACTGCAACAGTGAATCAAAATGTAAATGCGGTTGGTGACTATACGCTTAATGGACAACTAAATGGTGTTTTGATTGCGCAAAATCAAGGAACATTTAGTGGGAGTTTGAGTATCGATACACTTTCAATAAATTATGTAGGGATGGATACAGTCGGTGATACATGCTCTTCGTCAGGCTCATTCTCTGGAAGTCGTTAGAATAATACTATTAAAAAAGTAATATTTTAGAGATTTCCAACCACAATCATATTAACGAGACGTTTTCTGCATTCGACTCTAAATCTAGATAAGTTTATAACATGTTGTATGTTGTATGTTGTATGTTGTATGTTGTATAAATAAGCCATGTTCAGTGCTAATTAATATATTCAAAACCTTCTTAGTTTAAAGCTTGTTTTAGTAATACATATAAGTGCTGTATTGTTGATTAAATCATCATCCCATAGTTTTCATCTTTTAAAAAATTCCCAAACTAGCAATTATTATAAATTGGGCTAACATATTTTAAAATTTATGAAGAAAAATATTCATCTAATCGCGGGTGCTAGGCCGAATTTTATGAAAATTGCGCCACTTTATCATGCGCTTATTAAAGAAAACTGGCTAAACGTTAAAATTGTTCACACCGGCCAACACTATGATCAAAAAATGTCTGACTCGTTTTTTAAAAACCTTAATCTCCCAGAACCAGATTTCAATCTAAACATTGGTAGTGGGAAGCATGCAGAACAAACTGGTAAGATTATGATTGCATATGAAAAATTATGTGAAGAAGATATACCAGATTGGATCATTGTAGTAGGTGACGTTAATTCTACACTTGCATGCTCATTAGTCGCGTCAAAGCTATTGATTCCAGTGGCGCATCTAGAAGCTGGTCTGCGAAGTTATGATCGAGAAATGCCCGAAGAAGTAAATCGTATATTAACGGATCAAATATGTGAGCTGTTGTGGACACCTTCGAAAGATGGAGATGAAAATTTAATAAAAGAAGGAATAAGTGAGGAAAAGATCGAATTTGTGGGTAATATAATGCTTGACTCATTCGAGATGCTACGTGACAAAATTGCAAATGACAATACTAAAGCAAGCCTTGGTCTTGATGAAGAAAGTTATTGTGTACTAACTTTGCATCGTCCATCAAATGTGGATGATCAAACTCAATTAGAAAAAATTATTTCTGAAGTGATACTGGCTAGTGAAAAAATAAAGATTGTGTTTCCTATTCATCCGCGAACGTTAGGTGCTTTGGAAAAATATGGGTTATTAACAAAGTTAAAAGATATTGATTCAATTATTTTGTTAGAGCCTTTGGATTATATAAAATTTATGAATCTAGTGCTTTCTTCTGTAGCTGTGGTTACAGATTCAGGTGGAATTCAAGAAGAGACTACTTATATAGGTATTCCATGTTTTACATTGAGAGATAATACTGAGAGGCCTATTACAATAACGGATGGAACGAATAAACTGATTAAAGCAAATGAAATACATAAATGTATAGATTATGTTTCAACGCCAGAGTATAAAACAGATAAGATTGCTCTTACTTATTGGGATGGGAAAACAGCTGAAAGAGTTGTTAATAGTTTAAAGAATAGAGTATTTAAAGCAATTAATTGATTTTAGCTAGTTTACAGCAATGCTTTTAAATACTTTCCTGTGCAGGAATGTTTTGTTATTGCAATATTCTCGGGTGTGCCTTCGGCAACGACCATGCCGCCACGATGACCACCTTCAGGGCCAAGATCAATTACCCAATCTGCTGTTTTAATTACATCCAGGTTGTGTTCAATTACAATGACAGTGTTACCTTGATCTCTAAGTCGATGTAAAACTTTCAAAAGCTGCTCTACATCATAAAAATGTAAACCAGTTGTAGGTTCATCTAATATATAGAGTGTGCTACCTGTGCTGCGTTTGGAGAGTTCGCGTGAGAGTTTAACGCGTTGTGCCTCACCACCCGATAAAGTCGTCGCACTTTGTCCCAGTGTGATGTAAGAGAGCCCTACATCCATTAATGTATCCAATTTGCGTTTTACAATTGGTATGGCATCGAAGAACTGCACAGCATCTTCAACGGTCATCTGTAATACTTCATGGATGCTTTTGCCTTTAAATAGTATTTCAAGCGTTTCGCGGTTATAACGTTTGCCATGACAAATATCACAAGGTACGTATACATCTGGTAAAAAATGCATCTCTACTTTGATCACACCGTCTCCCTGGCACGCTTCACAGCGTCCACCTTTAACATTGAAGCTGAATCTTCCTGGTGTATAGCCCCGTGAACGTGATTCTTGCGTGTTTGCAAACAACTCGCGAATTGGGGTGAATAAACCTGTATAAGTTGCAGGGTTCGAACGCGGTGTGCGCCCGATTGGACTTTGGCTGATATCAATGACTTTATCTATCTGATCCAAGCCTTTGATATCCTTGCAATCAGCAGGAAGAATGCCTGAGCCATGTAAATGCCTCATACAATACTTATATAACGTTTCATTTATAAGTGTTGATTTACCAGATCCTGATACCCCTGAAATTACCGTGAGCAAACCAAGAGGTATTTCTACATTAATATTTTTTAAGTTATTACCGGAGGCTTTGACAATTTTGATTGTTTTGGATTTCTGAAAAGGTAGCCGCATTTCCGGAAGTGGAATCGTTCTATTGCCAGACAAGTACTGACCTGTGAGCGATGCACAATTCGACTCAATTTCTTTAGGGGTTCCTTGAGCAATGACTTTGCCTCCGTGTACTCCTGCTCCAGGGCCTATATCTAATACATGATCTGCACTGCATATGGCCTCTTCATCGTGTTCAACCACAATTACAGTATTACCGAGATCTCTCAGATAAGTCAGAGTGCCAATTAAGCGCTGATTATCACGTTGATGTAAGCCTATGGAAGGTTCATCAAGAATGTAAGTAACACCAACCAAGCCAGAACCTATCTGGCTTGCGAGTCTAATCCGTTGTGCTTCTCCTCCTGATAGTGTTTCTGCGCTGCGATCAAGTGTTAAGTAGTCAAGCCCAACATTGACTAAAAACTTTAAACGCTCGTTTATTTCATTAATTACTTTTTCACCAACTTTTTCTAGGTGACCAGGAAGCTTAAGTGATTTAAAAAATGCTAATGCATCTTCAGTGGACCATGAGGTGACAGTAGGTAGGTTGGTTTTTTGGATAAATACATTTCTTGCTTCGGTATTTAACCGCTCGCCATTACAAGTTTGGCAAGTTTGGGTTGTAAGGTATTTACTTAATTCTTCACGAACCGCGCTTGATTCAGTTTCGTGAAAACGCCGATCCATATTCGGGATGATGCCTTCAAACGTATGCCAACGCTTATACGATTTGCCATTCTCATTGGTATATTTAAATTGTATTTCTTCATCTTCACTACCATAAAGAAGAATGTCTTGTATTTCTTCATCTAATTCGTTGTAGGGTGATTCGATATCGAACTCGTAATGCTCTGCGAGCGATTGGATCAAATTAAAATAATAAGCATTACGGCGATCCCAACCACGAATCGCGCCGCCGGCAAGGCTAATGTCTTCATTAACGATAACTAATTCAGGATCAAAAAATTCTTCTACACCAAGTCCATCACAATCACTACAAGCTCCAACTGGGTTGTTAAAGGAAAATAAACGCGGTTCTAGCTCATTTAAGCTATAGCCACATTTAGGACAAGCAAACTTGGCTGAAAATACGAGTTCTGACTCATTTGGGTCATCCATCGAACGGATAATGGCCAAATCATCAGCAAGTTTTAATGCGGTTTCGAATGACTCTGCTAAACGTGATTTTAAGTCTTGTTTGATTTTGAAACGATCGACAACCACTTCGATATTATGTTTGCGGCGTAAATCTAGCTTAGGGGGTGCATCTAATTCAAAAATTTCGCCATCAATCCAAGCGCGTATAAAGCCATCTGCTTGCAATTTGGCTAGCAGCTGTACATGTTCACCCTTGCGGTTTTGTACCACTGGTGCAAGCAGCATGTATTTTTTGCCTTCTTCGAAAGAGATCACTTTATCTACCATCTGGCTGATGGTTTGAGCGTGCAAATCAATATGGTGAGTCGGGCATCTTGGAGTGCCGGCACGAGCATACAATAAGCGAAGATAATCGTAGATTTCAGTAATTGTGCCTACGGTAGAGCGTGGGTTATGGGAGGTGGCTTTTTGTTCGATTGAGATGGAAGGTGACAAGCCATCAATAGAATCCACGTCTGGCTTGTCCATACGGGCTAGGAATTGACGCGCATAGGCAGAAAGGGACTCTACATAGCGTCGCTGGCCTTCAGCGAAGATGGTGTCAAAAGCTAAAGAGGATTTTCCAGAACCTGACAAACCGGTAATAACAATGAGTTTATCTCTTGGAAGGTCTACATCAATATTTTGCAGGTTGTGTGTTCGTGCTCCACGAATATTGATTTGTTTCATTTGTTTAGGTGTAAGTAAGCAAACACACTAATATACGTGTTTTTGCTTATTGAGTACAAAGGGCTTCTGCTAGAAATAAGAAGTGCTAATTTTCATCCTTTTTTGACCTATACAGAGCATTATAGCTCCTGTATATATCGAAAAAGTATTTTAGTATTCAAAATCTCATGCCTGACCAAAATCATTTTGTATTTTTTTCACGCACTTTGCCTTTTCATGGTATTGGTGGCATGGAAATAGTTGTATGGGACTTACTTACCGAAATATCAAGAAGTGGAAAGGGTAAAGTCACTGTAATCACAACTACTATTCCTGAAAAGCCTGAAATGTTTTTTGAAGATGGTGTA